>NZ_CP016461.1:0-39932 GCF_001713435.1 Blastomonas sp. RAC04 | reverse complement strand
CGTTCAGCACTGGACACTCCACGACCTCCGGCGGACAGTTGCAACCGGCCTTCAAAGGCTTGGTGTCCGTCTTGAGGTAACGGAAGCTGTACTCAATCATGTATCTGGCTCGAGGGCGGGTATCGTTGGCGTCTACCAGCGCCACAACTATTTCGAGGAGAAGACTGCCGCTTTGGAAGCCTGGGGAGACGAATTGATCAGGCTAGCGGCATGCCATCCGCTCAATCCCAAGCTGCCAGCTGTCCGGCAGCGTCGAAGTTCAGATACGATGGTTGCACTGGGCAGGGCTAAGGGCAGGGGGGCCAAGAGATCCGCCGCTTTGTTTGCCGTTAGACGTGCGCCCCAAAGAATGTGAGCGGCGAACCTAATTCGCCGTGCTCGACTGAACTGCGAAGTCAATCCTTCACGGCTGATTCTCAAAGCACTGCTAGCGGAAAGGGGCTACGACGGTGATCGCTTTCGGCAAAGCCTGCTGCTAGGAGGCGTGTTATCGGATCTTGGCATCCTTGCTGGTATCGCCAGATGCTCGCCGGGCGACCTGCTTCTTCCAGGCATACAGCGAATGCGGGCTGACGCTGAGACGCTGCAAAACCTCCACCACCGGAAAACTACGCTCGGTTATCTGGGCTACCGCATCACGAATGAACTCATTACTGAAATTAGGCTTCCCCATCATTGCCTCCTGTCCTCAAAATTAGGATCGAAGGAGTCCAGAAATCTAGGGGCTAATCAATACCGAGCTAAACGCTGGCGTCGAAGCGATGGCCGTTGCACGAGTCATGGCGACCTAAACTCAACTATGGTGCTGCGTGCATGCGCTGTGCTGGGCATCTTAGTGAAACAATCGCCCAAAACTATGCGCGACGGCATCTGTACCCTTTATCATCTCATAAGTCATGCCTGACGCTATCGCCATCTGTTCCGCAAATTCCCGCTTTGCCTGGACCACCGGCGTGTTTATCTGATGGTCGCCTTTAACCTCAACAATCACCATCTTGCCGTCCTCCCGCTCAAACAGGAAGTCTGGATAATAGCTCCGGACCGTCTTTGAATCCGGATCAACATACTGGACGAAGAAGTCCGATTGCCCATGAGTGAGCATGCCGGTGAAATAAACCTTTTTCACCCGGCCCTCGCGGATGAGATCCCAGAACAATATCTGTTCAGGGTTTGAATCGAAGCAATAGGTGTCGAGGTGGAAGCTTTTGTCGCGATAGGGGGCCGCTGGAACGTCGGTATCACGGACGATTTTATCCTTTGCAGCCGTAACAGAATAGAACCCTGCAACGGGAACCTTTACCAGCTCCACCTCATACTCGTCCGCTGTCTCGGTGGGATTGAGGCTGTAGAGTATGCCGAATAGGCGCGGGATGATGAGATCGTGCAACAAGTCGTTGAAGGTGTTCACAGCTTCCACAATCGCGGGCATTCCTTGTTGCGATCCAGCGAGCAGCCCATCAATTTCGATGGGGCTTCGATTGAGGTAGCGTGAAACCTCAGCCACGATCATCAGTTCGGAATAGGTCAGCTTTGCTCGATTGGCAGAGAGATCGCGGACCCTGTCGCTTGCCTTCGCTGGGCCAAGTTCGTTCCGCTGCGTTTCCATGAGGCGATACTTGTCGGTAAGTTCTGCCCATCCGTGCTTGTCCGCCAGGTTAAACCCAAGGTCTGCGCCGAGTGCAGGCACCTTCTCCTCGAGCACGAAACTGCGCCGTACACGTTTGATCTTGAGTATGACGGGCTCATTGACGCGGACTTCGACCGTTTCCTTGTCGTCGGCTGCGCTCTTGAGGTCATCTGCCGACATGCGGAAGTTCTGCTGAAGCTCGTCATCAAGGATTTTGAGGTTAGCTTCGGACAGGTAGATGTGCCCCGTATGCTGCGTGTCGCCGATGGACCTAAGGCAGCGCATTGAGGCCTGAAGGACAAAGATCTTCGACTTCGGTTGCCGGAAAAGTGCCACGCCGAACAGCGACCGACAATTCCATCCTTCACGCCCCTTATTAACGAGGATGACGAACTGCTTGTCACTCTCCGGATAGTCGAGACGACGGAACGCGCGCTCATCGTCGTTGCTGGTGATCTTTGCGTCACCGACATTGATTAGTATGCGGCTCGTCGGGATGCCGCGCTCGATCAACACCCGCTCGACGGCAGGTTTTAATTCGTTGACGGCCTCGTCGATCGTCGATGCGAAAAAAGCCATTTTGGGTCGGAGACCTTCGGGCATTAGACCATTGGTCTGATCACAAAAATCGTCGACCGCGATCTTCACGAACTCGGCCGTGCGAGAGTTCGCGTATCCCTTGAGGTCTACCTTTTTCAGGTACTGATTGCCGATCGCCTCTTTCAGACCATAGGCATAGACCACCTCTGGAAGGACGGTGCGACCGACGTAAGGTGTGCCTGTGAAGTTGAAACACGCGACCACTTGCGTGCCTGCGGATTTGAGCTTCGCAGCGAGTTTGTCGATGGTTGTGCGCAAACTTGTATCGGTGGGCTTCGCACCGATACCCATGTCCTTGGCCAAATCGGCACCGAAGGCGTGGTGGGCTTCATCCACGTAGATGCCAAGCTGCTCGAGCCGGGTCAGCTTCTCGAACCGCTGGTTGGTGGTGAGTTCGGCTTCGTCCTCTGGCTCGTCGAAGCCGTAGAGGTCGGCCGCATCACCGTAGACGCCCTGCATGGTGAAGACTTCAGGCGTGGCGCGGAACAGGCTATCGATTGCACTGTCCTGCTTGTGCTTCTTCTTAAGAATGATTTTCTGCACGTTTGAGACGATCACGTTGAAGCGCGATTGGTCGAGCGTATCTAGCGAGGTGCCCGCTTCTTCGAGGTAATGGAAGCGGATATGCGTGGTCAGGAAGTTGACGTACTCGGGAGGAACCACACGCGCGAGCGGGAAGGATTCCAGTTCACGCAAAGAATGGAGCACCGTCTTGTCTGGAGAGCAGACCAGCGCGTTGTGGCAATATTTTGCATCCTTGGGCCATTTATTGGCGAGGATGAACTCGTAGAAGATGCAGGTCGCCATGAGGATGGTCTTGCCGGTTCCCATGGTCAGCGCGAAGATGTAATTCGGGTAGACGCGTCGGTTCCGCTTCATCGCTTCGAACACGACCTTGTACTGGTCGCGGGTGACGTTCTCGAACAGTGAGACCTGACCCTGGCTATTGGAGATGCCCCCCTCGGCGCGCTGGGCAAACTTGCCTGCGCGGTCGAACCAATCTTTGAAAATCTCCTCGACCCTGCCGTTGTCGAGAAACTCCTTGAGAAACACATACACCTCAAGCGCCTCGAACTGCGGGGTGCGCAGGAAGGCCTTGGGGTTATGATCGGGGTCGTTGAAGTCGAGGAACTTCTTGGTCAAGTCGCGGTATTCGCGGCGGATCGCTGCCCGGTTTTGCCGGTAGAAAGTCCAAAGGAACTGGAAGAAGGCGAACTCGCCGAGGACGGCTTCCTGAACTTTGGCTTTGGGTGCCTTAGCCATCGATATTGCCTTCCCAGCTTTCGGAAAGAAGGTCGGTGATCTTCACCCTGATGGTGCCAGCATCGGCCGGAACCTTGTAGCGCCCGACAACCAACTCGTCCCTACCAGGAACATCGACCACAGCAGGTTGCAGCACAGCCCCGTCATAGTTCCAATCAACCATGACGCTGTCCACCAACTCGCGCCATTCACCCACCTGCTCCTGCTGCAAGGACAGTTTCTGCAAAAGGTTCATAGGGTAGAAGTTTTCGATCACGAGATCGCCGTCGCGGATCGTCAGCTTGGCTTCGGCATCGCGCTTAAACTCAAGTTGTGACTTGTCACGCAGGATATCCACGACTTCGACATCGATCTTGAACGGCTTCGCCTGAAGCTCAAGCTCGGCCTTGAGGTCGGGCTCATGCCCCATGCAGACGAGCAGTATTTTCTCGACCGGCTGTCTGGGATTTTCATCTTGGCGACGCTGGAACGCCTTCTGGTCAAAGCCTGCCACGATCTCGCCAAGATCGGCCTTGGTGGCGATGCGGTTGACGGGCATGATTTTGACCATACGGCCGTCTTTCTCGCCGTCGAACATCGATCCTTGCTGTAAGGGCTGCACTTCCAACGCCTCCAGCAAAATCTCGCGCGCTTGCACAGGATTTCGAAAGAAGTCGTAGTGATTTACGTTAAAGACTTCGAACCCGGCATATCCAGAAAGCGGTGCTTGTTCTTCGCACTCGATCAACCTTCGAGTGGAGGTTTGAATCGCGCCAAGATTGATGTCAGCAATTATATACCGCCTACCATTTTTATAGGCGCTTGCTGCCGTAGTTCCCGACCCCGCAAAAAAGTCGAGAACAAGATCATCAGGCTGAGTGGTCGCTTCAATTATTCTCGAGAGCAATGCCTCTGGCTTTTGGGTCGGATAGGCTGTGCGTTCCTTTGCCATCGGGTTGGTCAAATTGACATCCTCCCAAACATTGCCGAGTTCCGCCTCTGTGAAACAGAGGTTCCATATGTCTTCGAGTTGCTTCCCTTTCGCATCTTCAAGATAAAACTTATAACGCCACCCAGACCCGTCCTTTGCGGGCGGAAGAAGCGCCCCCTCCGCCTTTAGGCGATCAAAAGTCTGTTGCGAAAAAGTCTTCAACGAGACGCTTTGCCATGCTCCCTTCTTGTCGCCATCAGGATTAGAAAATCTACGCAAATAATCAGGATCGTATGGCGTAAACACTTTGTTGAATAAGTATTTTTTGGATTTTGAAATCATGAATATGACATCATGATTCACAGGAAACTTGTTTGCTCGCGCCTTGCTGCTTCCGGCGAACGGGCTCCTCTTCCAAATTATTTGATTCAAAAAGTTATCTGCACCGAACACCTCGTCGAGTATAAGTCGAATATAATGGCACTTATGCCAGTCACAGTGGAAAAACAAAATGCCAGTATCAGAAAGCAACTCTCGAGCTATTACAATTCGCTCATAAACGAACTGAAGATATTCATCGTTCGACCAGATATCGCTATACTGTTTTTCTTCAAATGCCGTATAAAGTGATCGTTGCTCATTACCTCGAATCGATATAGTTTTTTTGTAGTCCGCTTTTGAATCAAACGGTGGGTCAATGTATATTGTTTGAATCGCACCCCTGAAATCACGAAGTAAATGACTCATGACCTGGAGATTATCCCCCCAGAAAATCTTGTTCCGCCATCCAGCGACATCCGGCCCATGAACTTCTTTGAGCTGGGCCGGGTAGAATTGGGTCGCAGTGAACGGGCGCTTCCCGCGCCAGTTGAGCATCGGGTAGCCCTTGATCGGCTCGAACTTGTATTCCTCAACCCGACCCTCCTGCTGCTCGCTGCCGAGGTCGAACCTCTCTTGTCCTTCACGCACTTGCCGTTACCCTTCCAGAAACTTCCAATTTTTCGTATCGCAATAGTACCGCATGTCGCAGTCCTCGCACTTCTTGCCGGGACGCGATTTCATCCGGTAATCGCGCCCCTCGATCCGCCCGACAATTCTGTCGAATTCGGCCATCGTGCGATCGATCGCCTTGCTGTCCTTGTCCCAACTGATGAACGGATTCCCGCTCTCCTCGCCGGTGTAATAGAGGTGCGTCCTGCTCACCCGGTGGCCGGTCCTCTCCTCCACGAGATGGGCGTAAACCTCAAGCTGTTTGCGGTATTGCTGCAGGCGCTCGCGATCGCGAACCAGATCCGGCTTCTTCTCTGCCTTGAAGTCGATCAGCTCGACCGAGCCTCCCTGGCCTCGGATAAGGTCGACTGACCCGCTCAGGATGTAGCCATCCTTCACCAGCGAGATGTCCACCTCGGCCTCAGTCAGCCGGTTGAAATGACGCCGTTCGCGCTGGACATAACGCTGCACATGCCGCAGCGCCGCACCCTTCGCGAGGGCATTCAGGTACTGACGTTCGCGACGTGATAGGTAATGGTAGTTCGCCTCGAACCATTGCTCGACCTGGCGGGTAGTGACGATATCCGGCTCACCCCGCAGCACCGCCTTGTGCACATCCTCAATGGTCTGATGCACGAGCGTGCCGAAAAGCTGCGCGCTGGCGCGGACAGGCGTGAACTCAAGCTCGCGGAAAAATCGATACTGCTCAGCGCAGGTTTCAAAAAGCGCGATATGCGAGGTGAAGCTATATTGCCGTTTGAGATTAATCTCTTTCACCTGATCAAAATCGATTCGCTCGGGGTGGAACGTTGGATCGCGCCAGTTTGGCAAGCTCTCCCAGACGTCCGCAAAGTACTTCGATGGCGACCGGCCATGCCCCTCCTTAACCTGGGTCGCCAACACCAGCAGGTTCTGGGCGCGAGAGAACGCCGTGTAGAACAACCGTCTGAAATCGTAATTCTTGGTGCGATCGAGTGGCTCGAACGGCGGCTTGGCCAGATAGGCCTCCATCGCAACGTCGATGTCGGTCCACTGCTTGCGCGGCACCGCTTCCAGCGATCCGCATACCACGACCGGAAACTCCAAGCCCTTGGACTGGTGGATCGTCAGAAACGATACACATCCACTCGGAGCATATTCGCTATCATCCTCGTACTCGGTGATGCCGCCGTCATAAAGAAAGCGCAGGAACTGGTTGAACAAATTTAACAGGTCGCGCTCGATATATTCAGGGTTCACCACGGTGATGAAATGTAGGTATTCGAACTTGGTTAGGAGCTGCGACAGCAGGGCGAGGTTCCGCGAAGCGCGACCTTTGTCCACCCCGGCCATCACCTCTTCGCTGAGGAACCGGCTGAACAGCGGGTATTGCAGCAACTGATAGAAAAGCCCGGTCAGGCCGTAGTCGGCCGGTGCGGGCATGGCGAGGTGGCGCTTGGCAAGCGGGCGGACAAATGCCAGCAGGCTGGCGTTCTCAGGCTTTCTCAGTTCGTCTGTGAAAGGCCGGAAGCAGTGCTGATCGTAATAATCCCAGATCGCCAGCTCCATCCCTTCTCGAGTTTGGCGGATATTTGGAAACTGCGGGAACAGGAAGATCAGCGCGCCGATCATCAGGCGCACCTCTTCGCGCTCGAAAAAGAGATTGGAGCGCGGAGAATAGACCGGAACGCCCTGCTCTTCTAGGTGATGGGCTAACGCCAAGACCTTGTCGCTCTTTACGGAGCGGAACAAGAAAGCGACCTGATTCCAGTCTGTCAGCCCATTATCCCTCAACCGGCGCAGAAAGGCAGCAACCTCATCGTGAAAGTCACCGTGGTCATTCTGTGAGATGCGCAGGACCGAAGGCGTGTCAGGGAAGCTGCCTTCTCGAGGGACAATCGTCTTGTCATACCGGAAGGACTTACCTCCTTCGACCCAGTCCTCGTCAGCGATCCACCTGTTATTGAAGCTTATGATGTCCGGCGTGGACCGATAGTTTACCGTCAACCGCTCTTGCTGGCACTGTCCATCCGGGAAATTACCCGGATATTCGAGGATGTTCCGGATCGTCGCGCCGCGGAAGCGGTAGAGCCCCTGATCGTCATCGCCCACGACGCACAGGTTCTTCTCGTCCCCGGCCAGAAGGAACAACAGCCGCTCCTGGATCGTGTTCGTATCCTGATACTCGTCCACCATGATATGGGTCAGGCGTTGGCGCAGTTCGGCAAGCACCGAGGGGTTCTGCTCAAGGAGACGCAGTGCCTCGTATTGGATACCCGCGAAGTCGAGGCTGTTCTGCTCGATCAGCATTTCGCGATAGAGCGCAGCGGCATGGCCCAGCGCAATGATCGCCGGGTCATCGCCTACCTTGAGCGCCTCGACATTAAGTGCTTCTTCCGCGACCTTGTTGAGCCACTTCATAAGTTGGGTGGCGCGGTACCATCGCCCCGCCGCGTCCTTGCCGATAACAAGTTCGATGTCATCGATCTCTATGAAACGGCTCAACCTCTGGTAGAGAAAATACTGCTGGTCAAACTGGTCGAAGAGCGCGAAATTGCGCTGCAACCGCGTGAATTCCCGATGGTCCTTCAGCAGCCGTAGGCAGATCGAGTGGAAGGTACCTAGATACATTTCGTTGAGGTTGAACGAGATGCCGAGTTCCAGCAGCCGATTGGAAACACGAGTAGTCAGCTCCCTTGCAGCCTTGTCGGTGAACGTAACGACCAACAGAGCTTCTGGCGCTGCTCCATGATTTCGGATCAGATTGACGATCCGCTCAACGAGCGTGAATGTCTTGCCTGAACCTGGCCCGGCGATAATGAGCACGGGGCCACTGATCGCATCTATGGCCGCTTGCTGATTCTGATTTGGACCCGCCATTCGCTAGACCCTAGCGTTCTTGCAGAGAGTTGCGAGTGTATCTTCCCTCAAAGCGGAGGAATCGGTGCTCGTCCTGCAATGCCCCAAGCTTTCTGTTCAATATTACTCGCCCCTGTCCCTGGTGGCGATCAGACAGGTCAGGCAGCCCAGACACAAGGGAATCGACACCCATCCGCTCGTCACGCCGAAATATCGCAGCGGCGCTCCAATTCAGTTCTTCACGCAATGCTGACAGCCCTCGCACATTAATGCCTAACCGGACTTCAAGAGTCTTTGCTCGAAACTCATTGGCGATGCCGTCAAAAAGTCGCGTCCAAATTTTATTGTGGCCGACGATGGCATCAACCTTAGGATGCAGGCCTATCGTCCCATTTCTTGAACCAGTTCCTCACGAAGCGCTAGCGTGCGTTACATGCTGGGCTGGCGTAGCATATGCTCTCCGGAACATCACATGGCGGTACTGGTTCCCAGCTCCTCCGGCGCTCAGCCTTTCTCGGTCCTCACGGTCCGGACAAACCTCTACCAGCGGTATTGGCCATGGACGGCTCTGCCCGCTCAATCGCTGACCTCATAAAACATCGGGTTCTTCAACCACTCCTCGATGGAAGATTCCCGCCACCCGCAGCATCGCTCAGCGAGCTTGACCTGCCTCGGGAAGGTGCCCGCCTGGATCTTGCGGTAAAGCGTCGCCCTGGATAGCCCGGTGCGATCGAGCACGGTGTTGAGCCTCAGGAACCTGTCGGGTGCATGGGATGCCATGGCCATTGTCTCCATCCTGTGATGTGATTTGCCCCTGCCTGCGACCAGATTGGCGATGTGCCGCTGCGCGTCAATCGAGCCATATGCGGTGATTTCGCAAGCAATGGGGCAGGGGAGCGCTGCCAGCAATTGCCGGGGATTGCAGCGAAAGCAGAATATTTCTGCTCGCGGCATCTCATTGTGTTTCAGCATTCAGCAGCGCATCTGCGGTCGCCGCTTCGCGGCGGCGTTGGCACCGCTCGGGCGGGACACCGGGGGCCGTCGATCGCCTCTAGCCACGCCAGGCCAGCGCTCAACCCTGTCGGGTCCTACACTTCGTTGCGGTGCCTGCGGCATGCGCGCCGTCCGTTGCAGCGTGGCTGCCAGCTCTTCTTCGCCGCCCCCCAGCGCCCCTTCCGGGCCGGGGCCGGATGGAAGGAGACAAGGTCATGGAACACACTACCACCCGCAACAGCCTCTACACTGAGGTCACACAGCGCATCATTGCCGAGCTCGAGCAGGGACGATTTCCCTGGGTCCAGCCCTGGGACACATCACTTTGCGGCTGCACCATGCCGCACAACGCAGCAACCGACCGGCGCTACTCAGGCATCAACGTCCTGATCCTCTGGGCCGAAGTGGTCATGAGAGGTTACGCCTCCCAGCGCTGGCTGACCTATCGCCAGGCAAAGGCCGCTGGCGGCAATGTCCGCAAAGGCGAGAAGGGCACGACCGTCTGCTATGCCGACCGGTTCACGCCAAAGAGCGAAGCCGAACAGGCTCGCGGCGAAGAGCGCGAAGCCAGGACCGTTGCTTTCCTCAAGCGGTTCACTGTGTTCAACATCGACCAATGCGAAGGTCTGCCCGAGGACATGACCGCAGCTCCGGTTGCGACCGATCCGGTGCTTGCGATCACTGAGGCCGACGCAATTATCAGTGCCAGCGCGGCGACGTTCAACATCGGCGGCGATGCTGCCTTCTATAGCCCGGCACACGACTTCGTGCAGGTGCCGCCGCAGGCGGCCTATCAGGAACCCATCAACTGGTACCGCACCGCGCTGCACGAGCTCGGTCACTGGACCGGCCATGCCAGCAGGCTGGACCGCGATCAGAAGGGTGCTTTTGGCTCTGCACCCTATGCCCGCGAAGAGCTTGTCGCCGAGATGGCAGCCGCGTTCACCTGCGCATCGCTCGGTATTGCACCGACCGTACGTCACAGCGATTACATCGCATCCTGGCTCACCGTCCTTCGCGAAGATGACAAGGCCATTTTCCGCGCCGCGAGCGCGGCCAGCAAGGCAGCAGACTATCTGCTGGCTTTCTCGGGAGACGCAGCATGAGCGCGCGTCTTTCCCGAGCGCAGCGGCGGCAGCTACGCCGCGCCGAGCGCGCAGTCGATCACATGTCGCCGATGCAGCGGGAGATCTTCCTTGGCATCCGCGTCGATGAGCGCAGCTACGCAGAGCTTGCAGCAATGCACGGGATCACCGTCTCAGACGTCGAACATCACTTTGCAGGCGCCTTGCGCATCCTCGACCGGCACATGCACGAACGCCACTACAAGTGGTGGCAGTTCTGGCGATGAGTGCCAGCTTCCGCCTTGCCAATCGACCCGTGCATCTACAGGGTGACCAGAGCCATGCGAACCGACATCGATCATCTTCCTGCAAACAAGCAGCGCGAGCTTGAGCGCGTGAAGCAGATCATCTTCGAAGAGTTCGAAGATGCGCTTGCGCTCGCCACTCATCAGTGGAAGAAGAAGGGCCGGATCGAGAAGCTGATCCTCTACGGAAGCTACGCGCGCGGCGGCTGGGTTGATGAGCCGCATACCGCCAAGGGCTACCGGTCCGACTTCGATCTTCTGATCATCGTCAACGACAAGCGGCTGACAGAGCGTGTGGATTACTGGCTGAAGCTGGAAGACCGGCTGATCCGCGAGCTTGCTATCGACCGGACGTTGCACACGCCGGTCAACTTCATCGTGCACACGCTTCAGGAGGTGAACGACGGGCTCGCGCATGGCCGATACTTTTTCATGGATGTGGCGAAGGACGGCATCGCCTTGCACGAGGCCGACGACCGCGCGCTGCATACGCCCAAGCCCAAGACGCCCGAGCAGGCGATGGCAATGGCGAAGGAGTACTTCTCAGAATGGTATCCCAGCGCCGGAGAGTTCTTCGACGATTTCCGTTCAAACACCGAACGTGGACGATACAAGAAAGCCGCGTTCGAATTGCATCAGGGCGTGGAGCGCCTGTATCATTGCGTGCTGCTGGTCTGCACGTTCTACACGCCGCACGTGCACAATCTCGGCTTTCTGCGCACGCAGGCCGAGCGCATCGACATGCGTCTGGTTGATGCCTGGCCGCGCGATACGCGCATCGATCGTGCCCGGTTCGAGAAGCTTAAAGAGGCTTATGTGAAGGCGCGCTATTCGAAGCATTACCGCATCACCGAAGAGGAACTGCTCTGGCTTGGCGGCTGTGTCGAGGAACTTGGCCGTGCGGTTCACGCAATCTGTTCGGAGCGTATTGCGTTACTCGAACAAAAGGCCAATGAATGAGCCTCTGATCAAGAGGATTGTCGATGGCTGAAACCGAAATGCTTGTCACTCTAACGGCTGATATTGTTGCCGCACATGTCAGCAACAACAGCATCGCGATATCCGATATCGCCGGGCTTATCGGAAGCGTCCACGCCTCTCTTTCCGGCCTTTGTAAGGGATCGGAGCCGGAACCGCTGCCGGACCAGAAGCCAGCTGTCTCGATCCGGGCGTCGATCAAGCCCGACTACCTCGTCTGTCTCGAAGACGGTAAGCAGGTCAAAATGCTGAAGAGCTACCTGCGGACCAAGTTCGGCATGACGCCAGACGAATACCGCGCGAAGTGGAACCTGCCCAAGGATTACCCGATGGTCTCGCCCAATTATACGGCGCGCCGCAGCGCGCTGGCGAAGGAATTTGGGCTCGGCAAGAGCGGGCGCGGCAGCAGGCCCAAGAAGACGATAAGCAATTAAGGCAGGTCAGCTTGCCGAAAGGTCTGCGTCGTCGCTGCTGTGTATCGGCTGACTTTCGGCGAGCGCGCTAGAGATCATTGCTGCCAGCGTCTCTTCGGCTCTCGCGCGTACGATTGGATCAGCCGATAGTAGATCCTGCCTGACCCATTGCGGCGCGCGTTCGAGCACGCCCAGCACCAGTTCGTTGATTGCCCCGTTCATGGGGCTGCCTATGCGCGATTACGATCTTTCCGCCAACTGGTTTTGCTTGAACACCCGCGCGCCTCGTCTGCGCCAGAGCAGCAGCTGCTGATCGCGGTTGTCGCCTTGGAGTTTCGCTGCTGCTTCGATCAGCATACCGAAGATCACGGCTCGATCATCGCCCGTGAGCTCGATCAGTTCTGCCTTGGCGATGAGCCCGCCAAGCTCGATCAGCTGGCGCGTGCGTTCGCGGCGCTTCACTCGCCAGTCTCGCATGTCATGCTGTGCCCGGTGTGCCAGCAGACGGTTGCGCGCCTGGATCGATCGCATGTGTGCCACCAGTGTCTTTGCCAGCTGATCGGCGAGTGTTGGTTGCACCCTGAAAGAACGCAGCGCCGCGTTTGCGCCAGGCCTCCTTTCGTGATGGGTCGTCATTGCCGATCGCGGCGAGCAGAACGCCCGCGAGAACTTCTGTCCCAAGCGCATCGGCTCCCGTCGCAATGACGAGCTCGCCAAGCTGCGTCTGTTTGCGGGTCTTGAGTTGCTTTGCCTTGTCGTTGAGGGCTTGCAGCTCGGCGTCGTAATCGCGTGGTTTGCGCATGGGGTTCGATCCTTCGATTGTCGGTGAAGGACCAACCAGCTATCCCTCCCATATCCCGCAGACAACAGGCTGGGTCATCGTGAGACCCCGTCATCTCGAGCGCGATCAAATCGGGGGAGGGCGCGCTTATACGTCGTGCCGACGTGCGCAAAATGCCGTAAATGGTATGTCGCCATGGCGATCTATCACTTCTCGGCCAAAGCCATCTCCCGCGCTGCAGGATCGTCTGCGCTCGCGGCTGCCGCCTATCGCGCAGGCGAGAGGCTGCACGATGACCGGCTCGGGCGGACGCACGACTTCACCAATAAGGCCGGTGTCGTCCATAGCGAAATCATGCTGCCAGAAGGGGCCAATGAAGCCTGGTCCGACCGAGAAAAGCTCTGGAACGATGTCGAAGCTTCCGAGGTGCGCAAGGACGCGCAACTGGCGCGCGAGATCGAGTTCGCACTGCCAAGGGAGATGACACAGCAACAGGCGATCGAGCTGGCACGGGACTTTGTCAAAGCCGAGTTTGTCGATCGCGGCATGATCGCCGATCTCAATGTGCACTGGGATATCGGCGCAGATGGCGAGGCCAAGCCACATGCGCATGTCATGCTGACCATGCGCGAGATCGTCGTAGCCGAGGACGGCAGTACGACCTTTGGCCCAAAGGTACGCGACTGGAACCGCACCGAGCTCTTGACCCATTGGCGCGAAGCATGGGCCACCCATGCCAACCAGCGCATGGCCGAACTCGATATCGATGCGCGGATCGATCACCGCTCGCTGGCAGCACAGGGCATTGACCTGGAGCCGCAGTCCAAGATTGGCGCTGCGGCTTCGCGCATGGCAGGCGAGGGGCTGTCGCCTGAGCGGTTGGCAGAGCATGCGGATATTGCGCGTTCGAACGGCGAAAAGATCATCGCCGATCCGAACATTGCATTGAACGCGATCACGCATCAGCAGGCGACGTTTACGACGCGCGACCTTGCAATGTTCGCGCACCGGCACAGCGCCGACAAGGAGCAGTTCGATGCTGTGATGTCGGCGGTCAAGAACGCGCCCGACATCTTGGCGCTGGGCAAGGACGGCAAGGGCAACGACCGGTTCACGTCGCGCGATATGATCGAGACCGAACAGCGGTTGGAGCGTGCGACGATCCGGCTCGAGGCACGCCGCAGCCACGCCGTTCCTGATCGCTATCGCGAAGTCGCGCTGGCCAATGCAAAGGCGCGGGGAATGGACCTGTCCGCCGAGCAGCGCGGCGCGCTGGAGCATGTCACATCGGCAAAGGGCGTCAGCAATGTCATTGGATATGCCGGAACGGGGAAAAGCGCCATGCTGGGTGTGGCGCGCGAGGCATGGGTGCGCGCTGGCTATACGGTGCAGGGGGCGGCGCTGTCCGGCATTGCAGCCGAAGGCCTTGAGCACGGCTCGCGCATCCCATCTCGCACGCTCGCCAGTCTGGAGCATCAATGGGGGCAGGGCAGGGAGTTGCTCACCAGCAAACACATCCTCGTCATAGACGAGGCAGGCATGCTGGGCACCCGCCAGATGGAGCGCGTCGTGTCGCATGCGCAGCAGCAGGGTGCCAAGGTCGTGATGGTAGGCGATCCGCAGCAGCTTCAGGCGATCGAGGCGGGCGCTGCATTCCGCGCTGCTGCGGAACGGCATGGCGCGGTGGAAATCGCTTCTATCCGCCGGCAACAGATCGACTGGCAGCGCGAGGCGACGCGCGAGCTTGCCATCGGCAGGACGGGCGAGGCGCTTGGTCGCTATGAGGAAGCAGGACATGTCCATGTTGCCGAGACACGCGAAGCTGCGCGCAGCCAACTTGTCGATGCCTGGGATCGCGACCGGCAGGCAAACCCGGACGCCAGCCGGATCATCCTGACGCACACCAATGACGAGGTCAGGGCGCTTAACGAAGCTGTGCGTGAGAAGGTTCGCGCCAGCGGTGATCTTGGCGAGGACGTTGCGCTGAAGGTCGAGCGCGGCGCGCGGCAGTTTGCGGATGGCGACCGCGTCATGTTCCTGAAGAACGAACGATCGCTCGGCGTGAAGAACGGATCGCTGGGTACGGTCGAGAGTGTCAGCTCTCTGCGCATGTCGGTGAAGCTCGACGATGGCAAGGCGGTTGCGTTCGATCTGAAAGACTATGCGCATCTGGATCACGGCTATGCAGCGACGATCCACAAGGCACAGGGCATGACGGTCGATCAGGTCAAGCTTCTGGCAACGCCGGGCATGGACAGCCATGGGGCCTATGTTGCGCTGTCGCGTCATCGTTCCCAGGTCGATCTGCATTACGGCAAGGATGACTTTGGTGATCGCAAGGCGCTTACCCGCACGCTCAGCCGCGAGCGGGTCAAGGATATGGCAAGCGATTACGCTCGGCAGGCGGAGAAGGCGGCTGAGCAGCAGCCGCAACGTGAGACGCGTGCCGGGCTCAAGGTCAGCCGTAGCGGTCATTTGGCTGATTTGCTCAAGGGTGCATCGGTCGCCCAGCAGCGCGAGCCAGCGGCGGAGACGAGGAGGAAAGTCGCGTTGCCGGAAAAGGTCAGCGACAAGCAGGTGTTCGACAACGCCGTGCAGCGGTTTGCGCGGGTGGCGCAGGACATTGTCGCCATGCGCGACAAGGGGCTTCAGCCGCTGGCCTCGCAGCGGACCGCGCTGGACAAGGCCGGGGCGGAGCTCAATGCGCTGAGGCCCGACAGCTTTGGTGATCTGCGCAAGGCGGTGAACAGGGACTTGAGCCTGATCCCTGAGGCAGTGAAGGGCCGCACGGACCGTGCCATCCAGGCGATGGAGCAGCAATCGCGGCTGCGCATCGAGGCGCAGCGCGTTGCAGCTGCCAATGAGCGGCGGGCCGATGGTTTTGTGGATCAGTGGCAGCGACAGTCTGAGCAGTATCGGGCGCTCCGCAAGAGTGGCAGCGCAGCTGCTTCGGACAAGGTGCGGGCCTCGCTGGTCGACATGGCCAAAGGGCTGGAGCGCGATCCGCAGCTTGAGTCGGTGCTGGCTGCTCGCCGTCCGCAGCTAGGGCTGGACGCCATGAGCACGAAAACGCTGTCTCAGGACCTCCAGAAATCTCTCGGCCTCTCGCGTGGCCTCGGCATCGGGATGTAGCCATGCGGGATGGACGATTCTCTTCTTGATCCTGACGCCGAAAGAATCCCGCTTGAGCAGGCGCTGGAGGCTGTTGCCCGGCGGCTGGCGGGCGTCACGGCGGCGGTCGATGGGGTTGCTGAGCGGCAACAGGATCTGCGTGGGCGCGATTATGGCGAGGACCTGGCGCTGATCCATCAGAGCTGCGAAGACCTGCGTGAGACGATCGATGCGTTGGCGCAGAAACCCGCGCTGGCACTGACACCCGAGATGATTGGTCGGCAGATCGAGGCGACGGGGCGGCAGGTGCGCAAGGATGCCGATCTGGCTTTGGCTGCTGTCCACATCAATCTTCAGAATGCGATCAGCGCGCTCGCCAGGATAACGGGCTCGGTACGAACGGTGCGGCAGCACAACCAATGGCTTGCCGGGGCTGCTGGTTTAGCTCTTGTCTTGGGTGCGATGGGCGGGGCGATCTTCTTGCCTGCGATTGACTGGGTTGTGCCACAAAGCTGGCTGTGGCCTGAAAAGCGGGCAACGTCGGCATTGAATCGTAACGGGTGGGCAGCAGGAGAACGCTTGCTTCTGGTCTCCGATCCGGAGCGCTGGAAGGCCATCCAGGCCGCGGCAACATTATCGGAGGCAAACAGCGGCGCCATCGAGAGATGCGCCAGGCGCGCCGCAGACCGGAAGCTCAGAAGCGTCGGCTGCACAGTTGAGGTGGGGGCACGAGACTACTGAATTGCCCTACGTAAGTTCACCACTGGATCTCAGAGACTGTAACGTGGTGCCCAGCATCGGATTGAATTTACGGCAGCTTTGCGCCCCAATATCGGTCGTTGAAGCTCGCGCACCTATTGCCTGAAAGCGGACATTGTTTTCGATCGGCCCGAACAGCCGGGCCTGGGACTTTGCGGTCATCCCCTTAGCGTGTGTCTCGCGGCAGGTTTCGCCAAGAGCGGACAACTAGCGTTTATCTGGCCAGCTCGGCATTGCGACAGCAATGGGCCGTAAGCGCTCATACAGCTTATGGCGAAGCTTTAGCGATGGCAGACATCAAGCGGCGAATGTTTGGCAAGGTGTGACTTTGGCAATCGTCGCTCGGCATACCTGCAGAGCTATAGTACGACACGCGCGGGTCAGTCTTTTCGGTAAACGAATTAAGTTCTCGGCATAATTTCTTGCGTTGTCCTCGGGTGGAGGGATATCCGGGGACACTTGTGGCAGGGCAACATGGAGCAGGGTTGTTGATTGTGAAGCCATCCCACGTTGATTGGCTTCAGGACACCGGCCAACGGGTTAAAACCGCCAGCGGCCATGATGTAGAAGTTTGGTCGCTGAACCATGCGAACGACCCAGCGTTGCTTTCTGCCTGGGCCACTCACTTTCGCGAGCAGTATGTCGTCGATGGCCAGCTACCTGCGCTCGTCGCAGGCACCGGCATGACGCATCCTCAATACGTGCGGGACGTGGTCTTCCCCGATCGCAACGAACCGCCCGGCCCGAGTACGCGGTCGGGCGATTTCGCCGAGATCCTGGTAGCCGACTACCTCGAGTTCGTGCTCGGGTACTGGTGTCCCCGCGACCGCTACAAGGGCCGCTTCAACCGTAACGATTCGACCAAGGGTGCGGACATTATCGGCTTCCGCTTCGTGGCGGATGGCAGGGTGAACCCGGCCGACGAACTGTTCGTGGTGGAGGCGAAGTCTGGCCTAACGGCCACGGCCGCCAACCGCCTGCAGGACGCCGTCACGGACTCGCTCAAGGACGCGCTACGCGAGGCGATGACGCTCAATGCGCTGAAGCAGCGCATGCTCGACCGCGGTGAGATGGCCAGCGTCAATCGCGTGCAGCGATTCCAGAACGAAGCGGACGTGCCGTTCACGCGCTATAACGGAGCAGCCGCCGTGCTGGACGATAGGGTCCTCGCGACGACTGACCTCGCCGCGGTCGATGCCGCCGCACATGGCAACGCGAGGCGCCTGCGGCTCATCGTGATCCAGGGCGCCGACATGATGGATCTCGTCCATGCGCTGTACGAGAGGGCGGCAGATGAGGCCTGAACGCAACTCGAGGATCGTGCTGTCGACCACGAGATCGACGGCCAAGATGCACGAGTTCCGCGTCGCCCAGGCGGATTTCATTGAGGGACGCGACCCCACGCCTTTGTTCTCGCTTGCTGTAGGGATACTCGGCGATGTCGCCGCCACCATCGCGCGCTCGCCACTTGGTCCCGCGGAGGCGTTGGCGGCGCCTGAAGCGCGGCCCGCGGCATGGGACCATGACCTTCCTGTCGCGGAGGCCCTGCGGTTCGTGTCGAACTTCTTCGACGCCTTCCTCAACGCGAAGCTCGACGAAGAGCTGACCGCCGAGTTTTCCCTGCTGTGCGCCTGCGCTTACTACTTGGGTGGCAACGTCGGCAGCGCGGTGGTCATCGTGCGCCAGATGGACCTGCCCGAGCTGGACCTTGCCGGCGGCCTCGGACGAATGGTCCACCGCATCCTTCGCGGGGACCATAGCCCAATCGAAGGCGCTTATGACCTGCGAGCATCGGTCGACCCCGTGCTCAGCGCACTCGACCGGTTCTTCGCGCTCGATGGTGAAGCGGCCGAGGTCGTCGAGCGTGCCTCGGAGCTGCGCGCGGTGGGCTACGCCAGTCGCAACCCGCGCATCCTGCTCTACGCGGACCTGGTCGCCGCGCTCTGCCGCCGCAAGATCGACAACGCCTCGCGCACGCTGCTCCCTCCAGCGTCGGATTTGCCCCTGGAAGCGTGGCGGCCGGCGCTGACGCGCCCCGCTTTCCCGACCGAGCTGTGGCCAGCCCAGCAGCGTATCGCCGAAGCAGGACTGCTGCAGGGTCGTTCGGCGGTCATCCAGATGCCGACCAGCGCGGGCAAGACCCGGGCGACCGAGCTCATTATCCGCGCCGCCTTCCTGTCCGGCCGCGCGAACCTTGCCGTCATAGTCGCACCCTACCGGTCGCTCTGCCACGACATCCGAGGAGACCTCGCCGCCGCATTCGCCGACGACGCCATCGCGATCGACGAGGCGAGCGACGCGTTCCAATTCGATCTCGAGCTGGAGCAGCTCATCGCGGGCGACACCGTGCTCATCGTCACGCCCGAGAAGCTCCTCTACATGCTACGCCGCGCCCCCGAACTCGCGGACACGATCGGGCTGATCATTTACGACGAGGGCCACCAGTTCGATGGCATGGCCCGCGGTCCGACCTACGAACTGCTGCTGACGTCCCTGCGAATGAAGCTGAAGCCCGGCACGCAATCGGTGCTCATCTCCGCCGTCATCGGCAACGCAGCCGACATCGCCGGATGGCTGATCGGCGACCGCGACGCCGTGATCGGCGGCGCGGGTCTGCTGCCGACCGCGAAGAGCATCGCATTCGCCAGCTGGCAGGATGCTCGCGGACGCCTGGAATACGTCAGCCCGACCGATCCGGACGAGCGCGAATACTTCGTGCCGCGCATCATCACTACGACGCCGCTGGCGAGGAGGGGACGCGAGCGCACCGCCCGCGTGTTCCCCGAGAAAGATTCCGGCGACATCGGGCTGTTCCTCGGTCTTCACCTCGTCGGCAACGGCAGCGTCGCGATCTTCTGCGGTCGCAAGGACAGCGTGACCCGCCTCTCGCGACGCATGATCGAGATCTACGACCGGGGTCTGGGCGTGCCACGTCCGATCGCCGTCTCCAACGCGGACGAAGTGGGCAAGCTAGCGTTCCTGGCAAGCCTCCATCTGGGAGAGACCCCCGCGACGCAGGCCACCAGGATGGGTGTCCTCTCGCATCACGCCGCCACGCCACACGGTCTGCGGCTGGCGGTGGAGCACGCCATGAAACGGGGTCACGCGCGCTTCGTAGTCTGTACATCGACGCTGGCCCAAGGCGTCAACTTTCCGATCCGATACCTCGTCATCACCACCACGCAGCAGGGTGCGGAATCGATCATGGTGCGCGACTTCCACAACCTCATGGGACGTGCTGGCCGCGCTGGTATGCATACGGAGGGAAGCGTCATATTCTCGTCGCCAGCCATTTTTGACGAGCGCGGGCCCCAGAAGAACGGGTGGAAGTGGGAGGCCGCGAAACACCTGCTCGACGCCGGCAATTCCGAACCGAGCCTGAGCGGCCTGCTCAAGTTGTTTCACCCGTTCGAGCAGCGCGGGGCACCGCCCGTGGTCCAGCCCATGCTTGCACAATGGCTTGACCTCGCCTTCGCCAATCAGGACAGGATCGAGGAGATCGTGGCGGAGGCGATGAATATCCAGCCCCTCATCTCGGCCGCGCAGTTCCGTCTATTCATCGAGGACCGCGCACATGCGATTCAGCAGATCGCCGCCTTTCTCGTGGCGAACATGAACTTCGAAGACCCCGCCGCGGACGATCGCGTCCAGGAACTCGCCACCCACACGCTCGGCTACTTCCTCGCGGACGATCCCACGCGAACCGCACTGATCCAGACCTTCAGAACAATCGCCGCGTCAATCAAGGCTAGTGCCGATGACAACCTTCAGGGCATCATTCGTCGTTCGCCGCTTTCGCCATCGGTCGCTGCGGAACTCCAAGCCTGGGTGGCTGCGAACCTCGACACCATGAACGAGGCGAACCTGGATGGCACCCTGCTCGAGCTCGTCGGCGCGGCTGTGCTTCCTTACGCGAGCGATCGCTCCATCCGGAGCATGTCGGACCGCACCTGCCTGCCTCGTCTCCTCGCCGCGTGGGCGGATGGGCGCAGCTACGCGCAGCTTCTGCAAATCATGGAGGAGAACGACGCACTCCGCATCTCTAACCGGAAGCCCACGGTGGAGGATGCCGTGTCACTCGGGGATGGCGGGTTCGGCTATGACGTTGCGATGCTCGTCGCCGCGATCACAGACATGGTCGAGCCGGTCGACGGAAACCTGCACGCAGCACTCAGCTACCTTCAGAAGCGGGTGAAGTACGGGCTGGCGTTACCCTCCGCGATCGCCATGCACGAAGCCGGTTTCGCAGACCGGGTCGTGGCGACGACTCTTGGGACGATCTGGCCGCTCGCTATCGATAGGGCGGGCGTGCGTGCTGCCTGCCGAGCTCCGAACGGCGGCATGGCGGCTGCGCTGCGGGCTTACCCTGAATACTTCTCCGCGGTGGCGGAGGAACTGCGGCGATGAGCGATCTCCTTGCCACCGACGCCTATGACCGTGTGTTCGCCCTGGATACCCAGATGGTGTTTGAGGCCCGCCCCCTCGAGCAGCTGGACTGGCAGGCGCTAACGGCTGGTCCCGTGCTGCTCCTCATCCTTCCGCAGGTCAGCGTGGAGATCGACGCGCGCAAGCGTGACGGCCGCCTGGGCCAGCGGGCGCGTAATGTTAACCGGCAGCTCGACCCGTCGATCGAGACGGGCCAGCCGGCGACCATCGTCGCGGCGCCCGTCCGCATCGACATTGCTTACGTTGCAAACCGGACGATTGACTGGTCGCCGCTCGACGACCTCGAACGGGATAACGGCGACGATCGGATCGTCGCACAGGCGCTGCACGCCCTGGTCGACGATCCCCGCCGCATCGAACTGATGAGCTTCGACAGCCGGCCGCGCGCCGCAGCCCGTCGCCACGGCCTCCGCGCGTTCAAGCCTAATGAGTCTTGGCTGCTGGAGCCAGAACCCTCTCCGACCGATCGACGTGTAGCCGAACTGGAAAAACGCGTGCGGCTACTGCAGACTACCGAACCGGAACTCCGCGTCTCGATCCGCGCCATCGACCCCGAGCCGCTCAAGAGACATCGCATTGAGCCCATACCCGCCGACTTGATGGATACTGTTTCGAAGATGGTCCTGACCAAGAATGCGCGCAAGCCGACCGGAGGCTTCTACTCGACGGGTATCCACATCAACTCCAACTACGATGAAGAATATGATCTCTACGAGAAGGAAATGCGGGAGCGTGACATCCCCGCACTTCATATGGGGGTAGCACGACAATTTTCGGCATACCCGATCGAGATCATCGTCAAAAACGCAGGTGCGCTTGCTGCCGAGCATGTTAGCGTCGAGCTTCGGGCAGGCAATTCCCAGCTTCACGCAAAGCCGTTCTTGGTCGACATGTTCGGGCCCCCGCCGCCATCCACCCAAAACAGCTTGCTAGCGCGCATACCTAAACTGTCTCGCCAGCTGATACGACCCGACCGGACCAGCTTCGCGGTCGAGGAGTCTGAGGACCGGGATGTCCAAGTCGAATTCCGCTGCCAAGACTTCCGGCATGGGCGGACCCAGACGTTGAGCGCTATCCTCGAACTGACGGAGGCAACCGGATCGGTAGCCAGTGTCGAGGTGCGCGTCACCGCCGTTAACATGCGAGGGGAGGTCAGCGACCGATTGGTCGTGGCCGTGGTCGAGGTCGATACCTCAATAGGAGAACTGATCGATCTCGACCAGCGCGCGATCCGTGTCGCGCCACCGATGCGTGACCTGATCCTCGCTGCTCTCGACGACGACGAGGGCTCGCTCGTGCGCTATCGCAACGATGGAATGCAAAGAGACTAAACACCAGTCCGCTTTTGAGAAGTGGTCTTGTCCCGCTGGATGTCGGAAAGGGGCCGCTAAGCTGACTGGCCGCTTTGGGACATCTGATCGGCAGCTTCTGTCAGAAGCGGACACCCACGGTGGCCGAACTGAACGACCAGCTCTGGGTCGAGGGCTGCCGTTGCCGATTGGCAGATCGGACGGCTGCTTTCAGCTACTTGCCTCCCAGATCCCGCCATTCAGCTATCGGCCCATTTGGCGAACTTCAGGAACCGGCAAAACGGTCGTTCAGCAAAGCGCCCTAAAAGCGGTCATTGGGCTGGCACCTCTGGGATCCCGAAAGCTGCCGCAACATCGCCTAGGTCTCGCGGGGTTTGAGCCGCGTCCCGAGCAAGCGCCCCCTGTCGCCGTCGTCCGAGAGGCGAAGCACGATTAGCGGATCCAGTTCCAAGTCGCCAAAATGCTCCGTGGGTAGCGCCCCGACATTGAGGCTGCAGATATATTGAAAGCGTTCGGCGGCAGAGACGCGGTGCGCGAGCTGCAGAGCCAGCCCATACTGTCGCTGGTCGACATCTGCGAACATGCTGCTGTCGTGGACCAGCGATAAGAAATGGGCGCTTCGCCGTGCGCGCAGTGTCGCAACGACCAGATCGAAACAGAAGACGACCATCTGATCCACACCGTCACTACCTTTGCGGTCGATCGCAAAGGAGAATTTGTACCCCTCCCGGTTGACGTCGACGCCAAGCCGGCCCGGCACACCATAAAGAGAGCGGGTGTAGTCTGCGAACAAGGCGATCGCCTCGTCGATCATCTCGCGCCGATCATCGAGATCCTGCTTCAGGAGGGTGCGCGCCTTGGCTATGTCGAGCGTCAGGTCATCCTGCCTTCGATCGAAACGCTTGCGCTCCTCGATACGCGACTTGAGTGATTCCAGAGCCAAGCTCGCTTCGGACACGCCGCGCTGCAGCGCGACCAGCGCATCGAGCGCGCCGCTCGATTGAAGGAGCTTCAGGACCGACGTTTTCTCTTTAGTCGCACGGTTCAGTTCGACTTGGCGGAAAAGGATGCGGTCTTTGAGCCGTGTGATCTCGGCTTGCAGAAACTGCTTCCGGTTCGCGTAAACCCGCTGATGAAACTCTGCAACTTCCTCGATGCTGCGAAGTGCCTCAGGGCGAAACAGCGCGCCGGCATCTTGCAGGATCGCAACCGGTTCATTTGCGTCGAAGAGCGGAACCTCGCTCGCGCTTTCCTGATAATAAGCGAGCAGACGGCCGTCGGTATGATTGTCGTTCAGGAGGCCGTGGATCTCGGAATCTACACGCTGCAGGTCGCTTTCCAGTTCATAATAATCATCACGTATGTTGAAGTCTTCGATTTCCTTCTCGCGCTCAGCTAGCATCTCTTCGAGCACCACGCGGTCGGCTTCGAGGTCGCCGATGCTGACATGATTATCGGCAGCTTCTGCGTCAGCGAGTGCTTTGACCGCAGCGGCAACGCTCTTCTTCGCTTCCTGGAGCGTATAGAGTTCGCGCTGCTGCGGCCAATTCAGTCCTAAAAGGAAGGCCGAGGATATGCGACGCGACAGGCCGGACTGACCGCGATAGGCGGTTTGCGGCTCCGAATAGGCCTCCTTACCGAGGCGCATATAATAATAGGAGAGTTCGCGAAAGCTTGGCACGAACTTCATCGGTTCGTCGGACAACCGAGCCTCGGGTACCAGCCGTGCCGAGAGGGCAACGCGCCAGTCCTCTACGCTGAGAACGGCCTGATCGCCGCGCGGCTCCCAATCGAGCGGAAAATCGCGCACAAAATCCCGGCTGACCGATACCAGTTTGGGCGAAGCAGTGTTACGCGAGACTTGGTAGTCGGCCTCGTCGATGCGGATTTCGAGGTAGAATGTGACCCCCACGAGATCGGGGTGCGACAGGGTCTTCTCGCGTCGGAAGTCGGACCCCAAACAAAAATGGATGATCCGCAGCAAGGTCGTTTTGCCGAGACCGTTAGTGCTCTCGGTTTCCTCGGAATCCGCGCTGGTGTCGGCGAGCACAATGTTCATGCCTTCTGCGAAGCTTACCGACCTGAATGTTGCAAGATCGGACCAAATGCGTTTGATCATAGGCTCGGTTCCGAACCAGCATCGACGCGCAGGACGCCTTTTTCCATCATGATTACGCGTCCAGCGAAAAGGATTGTCAGGGCGTTTGCGAAGCGATCGAAGGTCCGAACCCGCGCATCATGCTTCACCCGGTCCCAGAGCATCGAGACGGTGTCGTTGTGGCGAAGCGCCGCAAGTAGGAAGGCGGCGACGCCGACTACCGAATATTCCACCGGGATGTATTTGCTGGGAAGCGCCGACATGATCTCTATTTCTCGAAGATATCGCAGATGATGAACAGGTGCGCGATGATGCACAGACCTGCGGCTGCTCGACCCTTGTCGCTAGCGGCACCGTCCACCCATTCATAGAGCTCGTTGAAGATATCGTCGCCGCTAAGGTCGGCGGCCTTAGCCATGTGATAGCGATCGACGAAGGCTGCGCAAAGTCGGTTGGGGAAGGCGGGATCCAACTGGGCCGATTTGATCAGCATCTCTTCGATCTCCCTCGACTTGGCGGCACCCATCGACAGCAGCATCGTGCTGGTCGGCCCAAGTCCATTCTTGTCGATCTTGTCCTGCGGCGGGATGACCGCCAACGAAGAGGGCCGGGTGGTGGCAGACGCGTTGAGCAGCGACCGCGCCGCTACTTCAAGCTCGGCGTAGCCGACATCGCTAATCGAAGCCGAGACGGCCTCTCCATATTTCTTCTCGTGCCGCGTCTTCCATTCGATGAGCATTCGCGCAGGGTAGGTCTCGAATTGCGTATCGACTTTCACATGATGGGTTGGGCAGAGCAGCAGCAGGTTGGCGGCCTGGTTCCGCTCCTTCTCGGTCAATCCCGCTTTGCCGCGCGGACCATCTTCGCTGACTGCAAAAATATGGGCGATCTGCCCAATGACCGATGGCGGCGAGGCGTGGGTTGCCAAAGCGATGATCGGTTCGGAACAGCCAGGCTCGGCGCATTGGTTGCCTGACAGCGCGAACAATATCTTCAAAGTCTTGGTGGAATAGGTGCGCGTCGGCGCAGCTTTCCCTTTACCATCCATAACGCGCATGTCGACTCCCCTGACGCAGACTAGCGAAAAGCTAGCGGACAGTCAGCATAAAGTATTCCCAAATGAGCACAGCCTCTTCGGCAGGTAAGCTCACTAAAACGGGGAGGTGCGCCCGAGGGCTGGCGTTTTACTGCCCCGAAATCCCGATCGGAGCGGACGGCAGCTTAATACGGTTCCCGACTAAAAGCCGCCGGTCTACAATCGACCCATTTTCCGAACTTCCGGAGTTGGCACAAAGCTGCCGTTCCAGAGGCCAGCTTATGACGGCGGATTTCAGCCAAACACGGGACGTCCTAATAGAAAGCAAATAGCGGCGGGGAGCGGGAAGGACGGGCCGGGTGCAGACGTGCGGGTTTTGGAGGCGAGCGGCGATTTGCGGACACTAACTAGGATACTGTCACCGGAATTTGCTGTCCCCGGAATTTGGCTGGGTGATTCGATGCCGCGGGTTGGTCCAGGACTATGAGAAGCGGATTGACGTCTCGCACGCCATGATCCTCGTAGCCATGGCTGGCAATCTCGTACACGGAAATGCTCATACCTGATTTAACAAACGGACTCTTCGATGCCATTGGTTTTTCTTGCATTGTCATTGAATATGCGCACTGATGATGCAGATTGGCAGGAGCCAGATCGAATATAACAGGGGGGGCTTTCCCATGGTATCCATGCAAAAGATGTTGATTGCTGCCGTCTGCGCATCTGCATTCAGCAGCGCGGCTTATGCAGGCGATTGTTCATTCAGATACAAGACCGAAATCGCAAACCGCGTCGCAAAGATTGACGCCAGCGTGTCAGCCCAAGCTTTGCGAGCGATAAGCAGTGACCTCGCAAGCGCAATTGGCGAAAACAAACCATCCGCCGAAATTGGTTATGAATATTCGATTTCCGCGGCCGGCGGAGCGGCTCGAGAGGCCTATTCGGAGACAATCGTCAATGGCTATTTGTGTTCTCTAAGAGAGAAATTCAAAACCGATCCAGCCAAGATCCAGGCGATCGACGACGCAGAAATCGCGCTCACCCAGGCACTTGATGACTATTATATGTACGATGTCTGGATGGGCCCAGAATCCGGCGCCAAGCGTGACGCTATCAAAGCACAAATAAGGAATTCCCCAGCAGCAACTGGGCCTCTCTCGCTGGCTGACGCCGAGGCGGGCATGCCGAAGATAGACTTTGATACCGTCACGCTCCGTAATGGGATATTGAATGTAACTGTACCTGGCATCACAACGGTAGATGGTTGCTACGGTGTCGTTAAGAGTTCCATCAGAAAAGTTGAACCTTCAACGCTCTCCAGCCTCGGCCTCATTCGTCCGATGCTGATTAAGTACATGTCTGGCAATCAAAAGCTTGCGATCAACCAGATTTGGATGTTCGTCAGCGGCTCAATGAACCAACAGATGATGACTGCTAATCAAAAGACATCGGTGCCTGCGACACCCGAAACATTGGTCTGCGTCAACAAGGCGAAGGAAGCCGCGGAGGCTCAAGAGCAAAAAATCGTTGCCCAAGATCCTCCAGCATGAGGCGATCCGCTATCACTTCACTCGCTGCATTCACCTTGCTTTCTGGCTGCCTCTTTGACAGCAAGCAAGGTCTGCACGGCGTCCCAAATTATCGCATGGCCGAAGCAAAAAGTCGGCGCGACGAGTGCGACGCGATGGCAGCGACGATTCGGCCCAGTAAGGACAACTCTGGAGGAATCCAGATTCTCGGATATGGAGGCCAGTTTCGAGACGCAACATTCAACAACAACAGCGTCAAAAATCAATACCTTACCGCGGCGATGCAATACATCGCCACTTGCCGCAAATGGCAAAGGTTCGAGGCGAGCGACGAAGAATATGAGGGCGCCATCATGGTTATGGCTAATACCTCAACGAGAGCCATGGACGCCCAAAGTCAGGATGCGATATTGGTTGGCTGGAAGTCCGCCATGGATGAAGCCCGCCGGACCGACGCAGAAACGATGTCACAGCTTGTGCAACAGATTCAAACAGACATAGCGAGCCGACCAGCACCCTTACCTCGCGATCCTTCAACGGAGTCGAGGCTTAAGGCCATCGAAGACTGGATGAAAGCGAACCCGCCTTACGCTGCACCAGATCCAACCAGTTCGACAACCTGGACCGTTCGTTTTCCTCTCGCAGGGCTAGATCCGAATGCTTCGGACCTTGCCTCAGCCCAATCCGCGCTGGCTTCCACACTGGCGAAGTGCAAGGCGCCGGTCGTCAACGTAGTGGGGTTTGCCGATCTCAGCGGCTCTGAAGCCGCGAACTTGCGCCTTTCCAAGCAACGGGCTGAAGCAGTCTATAACGCGCTTGCAGTCCAATACGGTGGGCAATATCTCGTAAGCGGCGGGGGTGAAGTCTCGCGCTTTGGCCCCGATCCATCGAGCAATCGTATCGCGGTGGTCTCCGCCGCATGTATCCGGTAGCACCGCAAGGGCGCCTTGCGAGCTGCTGCTATCGCGGATCACTGAGCAAAACTGGAATGTCAGCTTTGGGCGCGTTGTTGCGAGAGGGTTCCCCGCTGAGCGAATGGCCGGTTTAGCAGAAGCTGCCGTTTAAAGTTCGACCGGCGAACGACGCACTCTGGTCGAGAGCGGGCGTGGCTCGTCCTACCGGCCAAGTGGCACGAACTGGGCCCTAACCGGATGGCAGCCTTTAAGTCGGCGTCCTAAAAAATGGACAGCAAGATGGGGCCAGGAACGTTATGTCGCAGCACACCGGTGGCTAGGTTGCCTCGGCAGCGCCGCGACTGACTTGATTTGACCGCCGATAAGGGCCGCTACGAAATGAAGAACCGGTACCAGCTGAGGCAGTACATCCGTTTCCAACTCGACCAGATGAGCGCCAAGAATGAGCACCACCTGTTCGAAGAACTCGCGTTCGAGCTTGCGCGGCAAACCATCAGTCGCAGGCTCCTGCCCGCGACGGGTCCGGTTCAAGCGGGTGGAGACCAAGGTCGCGATTTCGAGAGCTACCGCTCTTATCTCGCTAAGAGCTCGATCGGCTCCAGCGTCGCTGCCGGACTCGAAGGCAACGATGTGCTCGTGTTCGGCTGCACGCTCAATAAGCAGCTTGCCAGCAAGGTCAAAGGCGACATCAAGACGATGTGCGGGAGCGAGCCGAAGCCGACCACGATCTATTATTACGCAGTGCCGGACCTTCCGGTGGCGGCGCGGCACAACCTGCAAGCCTGGTCCCGGAAGCAGCAAGGTGCCGCGCTCGAGCTCTTCGACGGACAAGCGATCGCGAACCTGCTCGCCGAACCCGAGCATTTCTGGATAGCTGAGCAATTTCTCGGCATCCCGTCCGAAATGTATCCTCCGGTGGAGACCGGCGGCGAGTACGGCAGGTTGAAGGAGCGCTGGCTCGGCAACGCGCGTGATGCCGCCAATTACTCAGACCTGCTCGAGGTAAAACGTGGCCTGCGAAAGGCGACGTTCAATGCGGAATTGCGCCCCGACCTCATAAAATGGCTGGCCGTCATGGAAAGCGTCGCTCGATCTCAGGACGGGCCCATTCAACGCAGGGCGCTCTACGAGATCGCCATCGCGCAACTGCGAGGTCGCGGATGGCTGGATCCTGCCGAGTGGGCGGTAAAGCAATTCTTCGCGAAGTTCGCAGCGGATGCTGATCCGACCGCTGGCGAGGTTGAGGATGCGACCGTGCTCGCATCCTATACAATGTCAGCATGCTACCAAGGTGACTATTCCGGGCCGATTGAGAAAGCACAGGCTTGGATCGATCAAGCCCGGGCGGCGATCGACCGCGCGCTGGTGGGCGAGCTCAGCGACGGATCGCGCTTTCGGCTGTTGCTCGTCAGGGGGCATCTCGACTTCGATGCTGCCGCCGCCGCTGGAGAGGACGACCGCGCTGAGATCATACTGAAATATTGGGAGCTCGCGATGGACATCGCGGAGAACTCACCCTTTGCCGATGCCGACGCCGTAGCTGCATTGCTTGAGATGGTGATCCCGGCGGTTGGTGACCATCCACGCTACCGCGCGCTCGCGGACCGCGTCGATGCCTTAGTGTCTGAGCGCGGAGGCAAAGCGGTCGGCGCTGAACAAGGCCGCAAGCGTGCTCTTCAATATCTAGAAGCCAATCGCCTGACCCTCGCCATCGACCAACTGCAACGCGCGAAGGAGGGCTGGTACGCTGCAGAGACGATGCGCGGCGCGGTGTTGTCAATGCTGCAACTTGCAGAGGCCTATCTCGCCCTGCATCTGCCTCTCGCCGCGCGCTACTATGCAGCCGCAGCATTGTATTCCGTCGGAAACTCGCCCGGAGACGACCTGAAGCCTCTCGTCTCAAATGCTGCGTTCGTTGTTTCCGACACATATCTCCTGAATGGGGAAGGGTTGAGCTACATGGTGGCGGCCGGCCGAGCTGCGGAACTCCATCTCAACTTTTCAAGCGATCCGGAGGAGCTGGAAGAACAGCCCCGATTTTCCGCTGCAATCGTGCAGACGGCGCAGACGCGGTCGCTGATCGCTTCGGCCGCGCCCGATCTTCTCGCCTGCGCCGACACGATCCTGGACGGTTGGTCTGGTGATGCAGCCTATGGCCGAGCCATGCGCGAGTTGAGCGGCAAGCCACCGTGGGTCGGCATGCGGATGTCCGATATCGAGACCATGCTGGGCGAGCAGACCGGCCAAGGCCTCTTTGTGGACATCGGCGGGCTTTTGCGATTTCAGTGGGCTGCTCTCGGGATTAAGTGGTCCATCGAAGCCGATGCCTCCTCGCGCATCGACGCCGAGCGGATCGGCGCGGCCCTACAGATCTGCCTGGTCGACCTCTCGGATCAGGACCTGCTGATCATGCCAGGCGATGTGCAGATCCGGATCCAGGTTGGTGGGCCGAAAGCGGCATCGCTGCGTCAGGAGCCGGACAATGGCGTTCTGCGATTCGTAATTACCCTTCCCGAGACCGAGGAGCCGGCTGACGAGGCCGCGCGCACGATGGCGATGGTCGCCACAATGATCGTGCAGGCGAGTGCTATGCCATTCGACGAATTTCGGACGATCCTTGAGGCGAAGATGGAACGCGGTCTGAGCGCGCGGGCGTTCTGGATTCAGCCTGTCAGCACGCTGTTGGAGAACGTGAGATCTCTGATGCTGGCCGATCTGCCCAACCTCGCGAGCGATAAGCAGCCGAGGTTAACCACGCCGTCCCCACTTATTCATCGGGAACTGGCGTGGCGGGACAGCCTTGCTCCTGGTTATTCGGCCGAAAAGGCAAACCTTGCTCTCAGCAACCGCTACAAGCGGACAGCGCCAGTTGCGCGGGCGGTCGTCCCGCTTTTGATGGCAAACTCGGCAGCGAGGGGGGCTCTGGAGGCTGAGCATCGGCAAGGCATTCCCGATTGGCAGCTGATCAACGCGATCTATAATTTCACCCTGAACGCAGCGGTGGAGGAGGAAATCGACGGCCCACTGCTCGGAGCCCCCGCCGACCGCAGCGGCGTGATGCAGCGGGCGATGAAACGAATCGAAGCCGGCGAGCTTCCAAGGCTCCACCTGTCAAAGTTCAACGCCACCTTCCTGAAGTTCCAGCTCGATCTCAATGTGATGGCAACGCTCAAAGGCTGGGGGCTTGAGCTGCACCGCCAGACACCGGACCCCATATCGGTTAGAGTATTTCTCGACACCCGCTATCGAAACTCGATCGACGATATCCCGCATGAGGACTTCTTTGGTTGGGGATCCGACGCCAATGAAGCGATTGGCGCGCTCGCAGGAGCACATGATCGATCTGGGAACGGTGAAGGCGGCTAATTTGAATGAAGATCTTCTGGTCCTGGCAGAACTACGCCGACCCCAAGCGGCATCGTCACTTCGTCAAAGGTGCGCTTGAGGAGGCAATCGCCGCCATCGCACTCGAGCCCGACGTCGACGACGCCGAGCGTCCCGACATCGACCATGACGTAAAAGCCTCAAGAGGCACCGTGGAGATCGCTAAGACAATCATGGCAAAGATAGCCGCAGGCGCTGTCTTTGTCGCCGACGTGACGCCAATCGCGCGAGCGGAAAACAACAAGGCGTCCCGAACCCGAATGCTATGGTCGCGCTCGGTTGGGCCTTCAACAAACCCGGCTGCGCGTGGCACATCTATGTCATCAACACCGCTGACGGGCTCATCGTCGACGACCTTGCGTTCGATGTTCGATGGTGCCCCGCGAAGCCAGGGCGCATGCAGATTCCATCATAGAGGGGAACGCAAATGGCAGTCGTGAGCAAGGTGCCACGGACCCACGAACCCGCCATTCGCAAGGGCGGAGGGAGCAGTCTCCCTTTCAAGGTTGCGATCGTTGGATGGATCGATCTGCTCGGTTACGGCGATATGATCGCGGACGTCGACTACAACCCGATCGCGAACCAGGCGAAAAAGCCGATCAATCGGCTCCGGGCCTTCCACCGCATCGTTGCCGAGCACAGCACCCGCAATTTTCGAACGCTCGTGCTCAACGACGGCGCGGTCGCCTATCGTGATCTTTCGCTGCGCGGCTCGGCGAACACCGTTGATTTCTTTTGCCGAGCCTGGGACCTCTATGACGCCGTGCAATCGTCCGAAACCCGGAATGGATTTGCTGGTGCGCGTATGGTCGTCGCACCGGGCCTGAGGGCTAAGGGCAGCCGGCGCGCCATCGACTACACCTCAGGGCATCTCGACTCGATCCTGCGCCGGATGGCGGACGGCACCATTTCTGCCGATCAAGCCGTTCGGGAAGCGGCGGCGATCGAAAAATACTTCGACGTCTTGCCCCAGCTTCAGGCCAACTTCGCCTTTTCCAAGGCCTATATCGCCGAGCAGAGTGGAGGGAAATTTGGACTTCAGGGTCCAGCCTTCTACGTCGATAACATGATCTTCGATGGCGCCAAGCCGGACTGGATCGATGCCGACGAACCCATCGATTGGAGAATGCCAAAATATAGGCTGGCGGCGACTTTCCATCCGGTTCGCGGGGCGCGGCGACCCAAGGGGTCTCTTGGCGAAATCGCAGGATTTCGGGACGGGATCGGTGTCGCGACCCATATCGCGACTGGAGATGCAGTTCGCGATGCTATTCAAGCAAGATCACCTGAATAAAGAACTGTCACCGGTCGACAGTCGTTGCAGTGGGCACACCAGAACCGAGAATACTACGCTGCCCGAGCATCTGACGGCGTGCAGCCCAATTCTAGCTTGTTTGAAGGGACGGCAGTTTCCAGGTCGGGAGAATTGGGATTCGAACGACCGCTACGAGGGCGGGTAGCCAATCATCCGCTTCGATCAGCCCGCTCGGCAGCTTACGCCAGGAGCGGACGTACTCCGGAGCGGCTCTGAACGACTGGCTCTGAGTCGACTGCTGTCGAAAGGTCTTGGGACGTTTCTGCCGGTTGGCGCCGCGACTGGGATCGTCCGGTTACGCCACTACCTGCCATTCGTGTAGCCGTTTGTGTCCGTTCTCCTATGTCCGAGTTTGAAGACAGACCGGAAGGGCAGCTTCAAGTTGGCGAACCCGAGCTAGCTGCCATTCGCATGCAGGGGCTAACGGTGGCTGCCGGCAACTTCCGCCGTTCCGATTCGCAAGTGGAAATGTCGGCTCACGCCGAGACAGGTCATTCAAGGCTGCAATAGCGGTTACGGCCCCACTTGGAGCGAAATTGCGCTGATCTTGGTGCTCGACGATTGACAGCAGTGCGATCGCTATGTCCAACAGCGGAATGCGCATTTCGGAGAGTGAAAAGGGTCAAGCGTGGCTGGGTCAATTCCGACCTGAGCATGTGCCAGTGGCCATTCGTCTCCTTGACAGTCTGCTCTTTGTGCGGACGACTGAATTCCGCAGTTGGATCGCCGAAGAAATCACGCGACAAGCCCAAAACGGCCGGCTTGCGCTTTATGGCGAGCGCGAGTTCAACCCCAATGCTCGTTTCTTTCCCGACCTACAGCCAGGCAAAGTCAAGCGAGCGATCGGCGCTAAGGGACCGCCGCTGGTGAAGCCGACTCGCGGATCGCCCTACGTCGGCAGTGAAGGGATTGTCGCCCAGCTACTTAGCGAGTTGGCCCGCCGGAAGGACATCGCGGCGCTGCTTACGCCCGGCCCTGACCGCTTGCGCCCGATCAAAAGCAGAGGCCCCACCCACCGGCTTGCGATCGTTACCGACATGATTGGCTCGGGCACTCGCATTTATCGGATGCTCGACGCGATGTGGCGCACCGAGACGGTGCGTAGCTGGTATTCCCACGATAGGCTGCCCTTGGAAGTACTGGTGATCGCGTATGCGACAAGCCCGGGCGGCCGGGAGCGGATTCTCGGGCATCGTCTGGGACCACAAGTCATCGTACGCCACGTCGCGCCAACGATTTGGGACATCGAACCTGACGAGGCGCCGTTCAAGACTTTGTGCGGCTACTACGAGCCTCGGCCTCCTCACGATGATGCGGGCCCCTATGGCTACGGCGACGCCGGCACGCTGATCGCGTTCGGCCATGGCTGCCCCAATACCGCGCCGCCAATTCTATGGAACGCCGGTCGCGACTGGAAGCCATTATTTCCGGAGCGTTCGGGTGTCGATTTCGACTTGCTCGACCGCCCCTCTCAGACAGCCGATTTCGGGCGACGGCTGCTCGCCCTCAATAAACCGCGTCTTGCCGATGCGGATATATTGGCTCGGTTCGGATCATTCTCTCGTGAGGCACTCCTTTTACTCGCCGCCATCTCCCACGGCCTGCGCGACAGCGTTATGCTCGCCAGTCGCACCGGGGTCGAGGTCGCGCGGATAGAAAGCCTTCTGTTCACGTTCCGCGCAGCAGGATGGATTGCGACCTCTGGCGCCATAACAACACAAGGGCTTGCCGAGTTACGGGCCGCAGCACGTGTGCTTCCAACCCAGCGAGATATTCCCATCGACGCGGTTTCAGTATACTTCCCGAAATCGTTGCGGGGTTAAGCAGGGCCACGAGAGATGCTCGTGGTCACGAGAGCGATTGGACGGTGCCGCAAGGGGCCGTTCAATTGGGTTAGGATTGCCGAAGCCCTACGATCGAGCCACCGCCCAGCCATTCGGCTGGGCACGCATCGTCTTAACGCCCGAACGCCGGGCTAACGACGCGTGCCCAGACGAACCCATTCGGGTCAAAGTCGATGCCCAGTTTTTCCCCGCAGCACTATATACAGATCGGTAGAAGGCTCGGCATCAGCCCGACCGTTTTGGCGCGAGCGGGCGCCGTTGGGACGCGGATTACTGCTAACGCGCCCGATCGGGCAGTGGTCTTCTCGCTTCGCCATCTCTCGGCGCTGAGCGGGGTGCCCTACCGACTACTACGCGATTGGGTCGGACGCTGGGGGCCTGACCCATATCGAGAGTTCTTCATCGCCAAGAAGAGCGACAACCGCCGTACAAACAAGCCTTCTGTGCGTCCGAAACGCAGGATCGCGGCACCGACACCAGATTTGATGCGGCAGCAGCGTTGGCTGGTCGAGCGCGTGCTCCATCATGCGCCCCGTCACCCTGCGAGCATGGCATTCCACCGCGACGCCGACATCGTCGAGACCGCGCGGCTGCACTGCAAGTGCAACTGGTTGATCAAGATGGACATCCGCAACTTTTTTGAGTCAATCTACGAACCAGCCATATTTAAGGTCTTCATCGATCTTGGATATCCGCGTCTGCTCGCCTTCGAGCTTACCCGTCTTTGTACCCGGATCGTGCCCGAGAACCGGCTTGAATGGAAAACTGGGTTGCGCCATGGCCTGTTCGATCCACGGCGCGGTCCTAAGTTCTACAACCGCGTGCGCGGCACACCCGATGTGACTGGACGACGTACGATCCATACGCGCGATCGTTTTCACGAATGGGCGATGGGTGCCGTCGGATCGGACCGGATGCCCCTGCCACTTGGCAGCCTGCCGCAAGGCGCGCCGACCAGCCCACTACTTGCCAATCTCGCGGTGCGGGCGCTTGACGAGCGCATCACTTTGATCGCCGCCGAGCACGACCTCGTTTACACGCGATATGCCGACGATGTGGCTTTATCAACGCAGCGTAAAGACTTCACGCGTAAGGAAGCGGTTCAGGTGATCGGCAAGGTTCTGCGCGAATTCGAGCGCGAGGGCTTGCGACCGCATCATGCAAAGACCCGGCTGATCTCGCCCGGAGCGCGAAAGATCGTGCTTGGGCTTGCGGTCGATGGCAATACCCCTCGCCTGACTCGTGAATATCGGAACAAACTGCGGCTGCACGCCCACATGCTCGGTGCGCGAGGCATCAATCCAAGTGCGCATGCCACCGCCCTACGCTTTCGTTCTGTGGTCTCGATGCGGCGCCACATCGAAGGCAAAATCGCCCATGCGCATCGGGTCGAACCTGCGTTCGCGGACGACATTAAGGCAAAGCTCCAAGGTGTTGATTGGACGCTCTGACAGGCAATTCGCATGGCGCGTCAGCACATCATTGCTAGCGAATTTGCGAATCAGCGGCTGCGAGTTCACTCCTGCCAAGTTCTCACCGGAACTTGCCATTCCGCGACTGGCCGACGTTCTGTCATTCTCAGATGTTGGTCGGGCGAACGGTAGGTGTCGGCTGCTAGCGAGAAATGACGTTCCACATATAACTTGGGTGCGGCAGGGCAGTCCCAGTGTTAAGGCGGCTTCATTATTCGCATTCTTGTGCTGTCCAAATATCAACGCGAATGGCGTCACTGGGCATGGCAGCGAAATCTGCATTCTATTCACTCAAATTGGCAGAGAATACGGCCAAAACGTTGTCAATATCGACACACTCGTCCGAGTTGACTCCCCTGTGCCGTACCAGCTGCGCCTGTTATTCGTGATGCATTATATCTGAATTAGGCCATTCCCAACGCAGTCACCGAGTTGGCTCATCTGGGGCGACGATACCACGATAAGGCACATTGCACGCCAGCGAGCCAATGAGCGCCTCCGATCGCCCGGCGATGGCGGTAGACCGCGCCGTACTTGCCTCGTTCATCCGACGAACCTGATCGCGATCGACAGGGATGATCTCGACTTTCCTCCCACCTTGAAGTTGCCCAACCGCGATATCCCACGTGAGCGGCAAAAATAGGGTGGGGCGTGACCATGCGCCGTTCGGCATCCGAAATTTGGCGGTAGCACCAGGGACGTCGGCAACAATGAAGCTTTTGGTAGGATCAGTGATCCAGTAAACAGCGAGGCCCAGTGTAGCGAAAGCCTTCAGAACTTCGGTGCTGGGAGGCGCGTGCTGCGCTCTGACGATCGCGTTCTGCCGAACTGTGCCTTCTAGACCGGGCTCATCGGGATCGCCCCCAGTTTCGGCGCGGACCGTCTGAATCTTCTGGACGGTTTCCACGATCTTCGTTTCGAGGTCCATCTGATCCGCAAAGAAGGCGATCGCACCGGGCGTCCGCTTGAGGTGATAATAGAAGAACTGCCCCCAGAGCTTCCAGGCATTCTCGTCAAGCTTCGGGATCTCCCCGTTTCTGACGATATCGGCAAGCTGTGCAATGAAGGATGCTCCCGCGCCTTCGAGGTTGGAGAAAAACGTCTCCAGCGCGACGTCCTTCGTGCCGTCGCTCGTCACAAATGTGTAGAGCTCCTTCCGGACGAACAGGTCTTTGGTGCTCGCCTTGCGCACGTCACCTTCAGCAAGGCCGCGCTGCCAGTACCACAAACGGCCATCAGCGTCGGCGAAGTGCCGAAGCATCATTTGTGGGATGAAATGGTGCCGCTTTGGGCGATTGGTAGGTTGGGTCACGACGTCTCTTGGTAATTGGGATGAAGCAGCAGACTTTTTGCCCGAAACGATACCGGCGTGGGGTCTGCCGGGAATCTGCGCGCGAGCCAGGCCGCGTGCAATTGGAATCCGTATTTGTTCTGTATCCATTTATGGACAATCGGGAGATGGGCCTAAAAAGTCACTCAGTCATGCCATTGCGGGCAAAAGCCTCATATTCGCTCGGTTGGGGGGACTGCCCCGTTAGGTCATTCCACGCTTCGCTGATAGCGTCCCCGACCTGTTCGGGGAAAGGTCGGTTACTGATCGACCATAGGCTTGAATACGTGTTGCCGAATCTCATGTCCCTGTCACCGAAGCACAGCGGCGTCTGGATTAGCAAGGCACCGTCGAGGCCGGCGAAGTTGCCACGTTGCTGCAGAAGGTCGTGGATCAACCAACGCAAAGTCTGCTGCCCAATGATGTGCGCCGGGCTGATAAATACCACCAGACCGTATGCATCCGGCATTCTTAGGATCGAGCGCGTTTGCTCGATCTGTCTGGCGGCGCTTGTGACCTCCTTTCGAGCCCGCCTGCCAAGTACGCGCACTGCCCGCTCGGCGACCGTCCGGGGAAGATCGTTGACGTTGATCGTCGTTGTTCCAAAAATGACAGGCGCTCCAAAGGCTACGCCCTCTTCGAGCACCGACCCAAGCTTTGCGCTGACCGTCTCGTCGGTTGCCCTGTCGCTCGTCAGCGATTTGATTTCGGCGATAACGTTTTCGTCGCTGAACACGATATCGGCCTTCTTGCCCTTGTAGCCTGGAGGCAGGAGATCGTCGACCGGCGTTCCGCGACACGCGCAGAAGACAGCTTCGATAAGCTGGTGTTGATTGATTGTCGAGAGATCCAATGCGCTCATGATTGCCGTTTGCCGCGCAGCCGGCTCTCCTTAGTCTGTGTATTCGGCATCATCTGGCATGCATGCGCTCAACCTGTAAAGAATCGTCGGTCTGAAGCGCGCCGGAATTGTCGGTATTATTGAGGTTGGCATGAACGGAAGGCAGCTATCGATGAGCTATCATCGACCTGTGGGCGTCAGCTTTTAAGGCGGTTGCAGCCGAGATGATCAGGCACAGACCAACGAAAAGTTTCGGCATAAGCGGACGCTCATCTTGTCTGGCTGAACGTCCGGCTCTGGGCCGGATGCTGCCGAAATATTGGGGCTCAAACCCTGTCCATAACTCGGTCAATCGCAAGCCAAGCGCTGCTGAGTGATTCTCGAAAGCAAGCAAAGCTCAAGTTCGAGGAATTCCATCGCGGAGTTCAACCGAATCTCGCCTTAGGTTGATCGTTCGAGAGGGTGTTGGAGAGCCTTCGCCAGCCATGGCGCACAAACTTTTTTGACAGCCCAGATGTTACCTAGCGCGTTACCTAGAGCCATTTCCCGTCAATCTGACGAAAAAGGTAACCTAGCAACCATTTGAATTTAATAGAAAAATGGTGGACGCACTTGGGCTCGAACCAAGGACCCGCTGATTAAGAGCGCTAATCAGCGGGTCCTAAGTAAAGTCAGGAGGTCTCAAAGTCGTTGATTTTCAATTAGATGAGTGTCACGGTGTCCCAGTGAATATCGGGGTATTTCGGGTCAAATGTTACCTAAGGTAACACCCCAAAATGGTACTCCATGGAGGCACAGATGGCTGCGAAACCGGTGGGTCTGACAGACGCAAAGATCAGAGGATTGAAAGCGCCCCCTGAAGGTCAGATTGAGATCAAAGATGCGATCGTCCCTGGTCTGCGTCTCAGAGTTGGGGCGTCTGGCGCACGAACGTTTCTTTTGCGAAAGCGGGTTGCTGGCGTCGTGCGGAATATCACCATTGGCAGGTATTCCGACCGGTTCGGTCTGATGGATGCCCGGAAGAAAGCGCGGATTGTGCTTTCCGATATTGAAGCAGGCGGGGACCCTTATCAGCACGTGCCAAAGCCGACGCGGGGCGCTGCGGCAGGCACATTGCGTGGCATGTGGCCGGACTACAGGGCCGCCAAAGCCGACCGCAGGTCAATTGCCGAGATAGAGCGGGTTTTCAACCGGCACATCCTACCGAAATTCGGGGATCGGATGCCCGAGACGATCACGCGTGCCGAGATCACTCGGTTCATCGACAGCATAGCAGCAGAGACGCCTGTGATGGCGCGCGGCGTACTTGGCCAGTTCTCATCTTTTTACGGGTGGGCTTTGCCTCGACTGGAACGACTGCAGTTCAATCCCTGCAGAGACGCTGGACGTCCGCCTCCGCCTAAGGCGCGCGATCGGGTGCTCGATGTGCGTGAGGTGGGATTGCTGTGGAACATACTCGGCGAAGAGGGTCCCCCGTTTGGGCCTGCTATCAAGCTGCTGCTGTTGACAGGTCAACGCAGGAACGAGGTGTTCAGTGCGGATCGGTCTGAATTCGATTTCGAGGCTGGTCTCTGGACCATACCGGCCAGTCGCGCGAAGAACGGGATAGCTCATCTCGTGCCACTGGCTTCACCGGCAATCGACCTGCTGAACGAGATCTGGGCTCTCAGTGACAGCGACAAATTGCTGGCATCCCGAGGTGATACTGAAACCGGTCCAAGCGGATTCAGTAAGACAATGGCGCGCCTTCGTCGGGCGATGGAAACCCAAATGGGGCGTTC
>NZ_CP016459.1:0-42134 GCF_001713435.1 Blastomonas sp. RAC04 | reverse complement strand
CACCTTTGGCTTCGACCATTTTCCTACCCCCTTCCTGAAAGGCGAATGGCCGCTTCACCTGAGACAGCGCGACATTCGCGGCTTCGTGAAGCGCCTTGCGCAACATAGGATCGCCAGCCTTGGAGATATGGCCGCTTGTATCGCGCTCTCCCGATTGACTGCGTCGGGGAACAAGCCCCGCATAGGCACCAACATCATTACTTCGGGCAAAACGATGCGGATCTTCGATGGTCGAGGTATAGGTGAGCGCGGTGATTAGCTGCGACCAGATGCGCAGAGCTGCCCTGTCGATATGCGTGGCTGACGCATTCATATGGACGCGCTTGTACCAGCCGGTGCGGGCCAGCTCAGCGAGCCCTTCCGCATCGTGGACATCGCTTTTGTTGACCCGCGCGGAAAGCACACCCTTGGCGTGCCGCGCGCAGATGGACTCGACTGCAACGTCACGTTCGATCAGCCCATGGTAAAGGAACGTTGATAGTGGTCCTGTCTCCAGCACCACGCGCACGAGATCATGGCAATGCCGGTTGAGCCACTTCGTCAGGGCGTCGGGATCGCTCGCGACAACATCGCGTCGCAACACCTGACCGTCGACATCGACCACGCAGATATGCGTCGTCTTATCACTCACATCCAATCCTGCATAAATCGACATCTGTCATCCTCCCGCATTGAAGCGCTGCTGCGACTTCGTACCATGCACGAGGGTGGCTAAATCAATTACGCGGTGTCCCAGATCCGGAGGTTCTGCAAATGGGCCGGTTACTGCATGGCAGGTTCTGGGGGGCGACTGGCGGAAAGCGGTCATCCGATCTGCCACTCGACAACGGCAATATGCGACGAAATTCACTGCGTTTCGATGCAATACTGGGAACGGCGGCTTCTTCCGGGAGCCGCCGTTCTGCATTCGGGATCGCGCATCGGCTGCGCTCATGAGCGTTGATGGGTGGGTCCCTGAACGTTTGCTCGAGCGTTGGTAATTTCTGCGATCCTTACCCCGACGCGCCTCGAGGATCTTCTCCATCAACCTTGCCTTGGCGAGCGACCCATCCAGACATTTGGGTACCCTACCGCTCTAACGGCGGTGAAAATGGGCAGACTTCATGCACGTAAGAGTTGAGCGAGATCTGCGAGAGCAAATGCATCGTGATGGCGGAACCCGGCCATTTGGCTAAGCCATGAGGGCAACAGCAACAATCAATAACGTCAGCAAAGGTTAATGTATCGCCTTGGGACGTTAACGAATCGCCGGTTTACATCATTCGGATTCCACACATTATGACCGCACGGTTACACCTATTGCGGGTAGCCGAAAGTTCATGAGGAGTTTGAAATGCGGGATCTTCACGAGTTTGAATGGGCACACGTCAGCGGAGCAGGTAGCTCGCCCAAGCCGCCGAAGAAGCACAAGAACAAGGGTTCGAAGAGCAAGGGCTCGAAGAGCAAGGGCTCGAAGAGCAAGGGTTCAGCCAGCAAGGGTTCGAAGAGCAAGGGCAAGAGCCACCGCTATTGCTGACGACGTATGCGGCGCATTGACCGAGACACCAATGCGCCGCAACATCGCGCCCAGGCTCTCCTAGTTAGCAGTGTTTTAAGGGCAGAGTGCTAACCTGCAGCGATGATGACACCACCACCTACCGCTGAAAACGCAGATCGCACTGCGCACCACAAGATTGGCGGCGAGCGTATCATCAAGCTGCTTGGTCAACCCCATCTTGCTGACTATCTGCGTTTTTTTCGCAACCGCGTCGTTGATGGTGAGGCCGTTTCACCCCGGGTTCTCGCTTCCGAATGGAAACAAGCCAACGATATTTATTATGCGCTTCTGACTGAACAAGCCGGGATCGCCCAGACCATCGAAGATCTGCCGCTGCCTTCCGAACTCACAGATATCGCGGCCGAGCTTGTATCGCAGGATCAGTATCTGCAAGCATATGACAGCGTCGCAACCGAGATACGCTGGGTTGAACTTTCCAAACTGGTCGTATCCCAGGGTAGCGTCGGTCTCGACCACAGCGACATCTTGCGTCAGCGGCTGGGTCCCAGTCAGACCAACGCTGGACTTTTCGATTTTTGCCTCCCGCGCATGATGAATAGCGCACCGGTCAGCTTGGTTCGCTTGCCCGGCGACCGCTATCTTTTTACATCACAGTCGACCGATCTTCGATTTCATGAGGTCCAGCGCCTGTCTGCGGCCCAAGCGCGTGCAATCGCCAGCTTCGGACCTGTAACGACCGGCCTCCTCTTGCCGATCGGTTATGGGGCCAACCTGCTGTCCGGCATCGGCAGCGACAAACGTATCGTGCTCCAGAACGGTTACCACCGCGCCTACAGCATGCTGGCCCATGGAATAACCCATGCCCCAATGGTGGTGGAGCGCGTGTCCTGCCTTGATGAGCTTGATCTTGTCGGGTCTGATGATGTGACCGACGATCCGGCACATTACTTCCGCTCGCCTCGACCGCCGCTGCTTATGGATTTTCTCAATCCTGCGCTCACCCGGCAGGTCGTCGTCTATCCGCTGGAAACGCGGGTCGAGATTGAGATCAAGGTGCGGACCTCCACCGGACCTGCCGCGAGGGTGGTGTCATGACGCTGACTACGGCTCAGACGCATCTGGCCTCGCCTTCCGCGACGGCTCCTTACTCGCTCAACCCAAATCTGGACCGCACGGCGCTGGCTGAATGCTATGCGCGCACGGGGCGCGTGCGTATTTATGGCCTGCTGGCCAGCGGGGCGATCGAACTGCACGATCACCTGCGCAAGCGCGACGACTGGGTCCAGGTCATTCACGCACCCGGTGCGCCGATCGAACTGACCCGCCAGGAACGTGAAGCGATGGGGACAAAGCGCTATGCCCGGCTTGATCGCGACGTGCACCAGCGCGGACGTGACGGCTTCCAGTATCGTTATGAGGCTTTGCGTGTTCCCGACGTCGAAGAGCCGCTCGACAATGACGACATGCTCTCGCCTTTCGCGCAGTTTCTGCACGGTCCCGACATGCTCGGGCTCATCCAGGACATTACCGGGAAGGCTCCCGGCCGGTTCATCAACGGACAGGCAACCAGCTATGGCGTCGGTGATTTTCTCACCGGGCATGACGACGACGCTGAAGGTGAATACCGGATGGCGGCGTTCGTCTTTGGCCTTACGCAGATGTGGCGGCTCGAATGGGGCGGGCTGCTGCTGTTTCACGGACCACACGAACGGACAGCAGAGGCGCTGGTGCCGCGGTTCAATACGTTGGATCTATTCCATGTTCCGCAGCAGCATAGCGTATCCTGGGTCAGTCCCTCGTCTGGATTTTCGCGACTAGCCGTGACCGGTTGGTATCGTGCGAGAGAAACCTGAAATCATGCAAGTCGATGCCGCAACCTTTCGGCTTCCGACCGTTTCACTCTGAGACATGCCGATTTGGCGTCTTGGCTGGCGCGTTTGAACGATGCAGTATTTCTGCAGCCCTACCGATAGAACTTTGCACTGCATCTAATGGTAGGCTTCAGGAGGTAAACACCATGCGCGATTTGCTCGATTTTGAACTCACCCATGTCAGCGGTGCTGGTGCATCGCCTTGCCCGCCATCAGGCAAGGACAAGAAGACCAAGGGCAACAATGGCTTTGGCAACGGCGGAGATGATCCGGCACCGGGCAATTCCGGCAAGACCGGAGCGGACAAGGAAGCCGACCGCGTTCGCTAAGGCGATTTCGCCAACTTTGAATTCTTGAAGGTGCGCTTCTGTGTGAAGCGCACCTTTTTTCACAGCTGACCTAACCGGTCTGAACCATTGGTTGAGTTGTTTCAGCGCCGCCGATGGCACCGCGCTCCACCATCATTCTGCCGTCTACCATCCGCAGCACAAAGTCGGCACGATCGACGAGCGCAGGTCGATGCGTAATCGCGACCCGGGTGATCGGCAACTTGGCCAACATGTCGCCGATGGCCGCCTCGTTCTCTTCGTCCAGATTGGCGGTGCCTTCGTCCAGGAAAATGGCATCAGGATCACGGTAGAGCGCCCGTGCCAGCAGGACACGCTGTCGCTGGCCCGCCGAGAGAGCATTGCCCATATCGCCGATCAGGCTTTGATAACCCATTGGCATGGCCATGATTGTGTCATGGATGCGGGCCATCCGAGACGCGCGCTCGATATGTTGCATGTTGGCGTGTTCGGCGAAGAAGCAGATGTTGTCTGCCAGCGTGCCCGACAACAGGTGATCATCCTGCATGACGGCACTGATCCGCGCACGCCATGTCGTTGTATTGGTCGGCCCCATTGGCTGGCCGTCGATCAGTAATCTACCCGACTGCGGTTTCATCAGTCCCAGCAGAATGCGCATGAGGGTAGATTTACCCGCACCCGATTCACCAACAATCGCGACAAAGCTGCCTGCAGGGATAGCGAACGACAGGTTTGTGAACACCGGCTTCTGGTCGCTGTCGTAGCCAAAGGTCATATCTTCAACGATGATTTCGGGCGCGGCAAGCAGCTGTTCGCGCGGCATGGAGTGGATCACATCCTCGCGTCGTTCCGACACGATGTCCGACAGGCGTTCCAGATGAACGGAAAGGAGGCGCCACCGCTCGGCGTGATCAATCAACGATGTCGCACTGTCCATGAAGCTCGCGCGATATGCAAGGAACGCCAGCATAACACCGATCGTCATCTCGTTTGCGATCACAGACAGTGCTGCAATGCCGACGAGGGCAAGGAATTGGCCATTGGTGATGAAGCCTTCGGCCAAACGGCTCCATATGCGATAGGTCTCGGTTCGGTAGCTTGCGGTGATGACATCGGCATATCGATTGCGCCAACCCGCCTCGCGCACCGCTTCGTTCACGTGTAGCTTGATCGCCCGCATCGAACGCATCGTCTCCATGGTGTAGGTATCTTCATGCGCGTCAGCGATGAGCTCTTCCTCCGTCCGCCGCCTGATCGCAGGATAGATCGCCGCCCTGAACAGGATATAAAGCACTGTCGTGGCGACCGTCACGATCATCAAAGGTATGCTGACCAGCGCCATCACCACCAACGTCGTGATCGCCAGCATGGCATCGATCAGCGCATTGACGATGCCCTGGGTCAGGATCGACTGGATTGGCCCGACGGATTGCAGACGGGACATCAGATCACCGACATGGCGGCTTTCGAAATAGCGGGTCGGCAGATGCAGCATGTGCCGGATTATGTTGCCGCCAAGCTGGAACGAGATCATCTGTCCCAGAGTGAGTACGACCCACGATCGCAATGCCTTGATGAGAATGTTGACCGCATAGACCAGTCCAAAGCCCACCAGCAACAAGATCACCAGGTTACCATCGCTCTGGCCAATTGCCTCATCGATGGTCAGCTGCATGAAGAAGGGCAGCGCAAGCGCGGTCATTTGGAGCAAGAGCGACAGCAGCAGCAGCTGGGTAAAGGCGCTGCGGAAATTGATTAGCCGCCCCCACAAGTCAGACAGATGGACGGTGACTCGCGCGTCGATCGGTTTGAAGTTGGCCGTCGGCGTCAACTCCAGTGCCACGCCGGTAAAGTGCCTGTTGACCAGTGCCATCGGGACCTCGCGCCGCCCGGTTGCAGGATCGAGAATCGTGATCGACCGCGCATCCACCCGTTCCAGCACCACGAAATGGTTGAGATCCCAATGCAGGATGGCAGGGGTGGTCAGCTTGTGGAGTTCATCAAGCTCGAGCCGGAGCGGACGTGGAGCAAGGTCGAGACGCGACGCAATCTGGATCAGCTGGGCCAGCGTGGCCCCCTTCATCGACACCGGGAACTGGCGGCGCAAGCCGCCGATATTGACACGGTGCCCATGGTGCGCTGCCACCATCGCAAGGCATGCCAGCCCGCATTCTGCGGCCTCTGCCTGCAACATTGGTCGCATTCCCTGCGACCAGGGCCATTCAATGCCGCTCACGACCGCATCGCTTTGAGCACAGGCTCCAGGAAAACCTCCCAAAGGCTTCGGTTTTCAAGGATCAGGTTGGCCGACAGCGTCATGCCATCGCGCAACTGGCCAGCTCGAAAGCGGCTGCTGACCTCACTTGCATCAAAGGCCACCCGCACCCGGAACATGGGTTCGGTTGCGGTGCCGCTCTGGCCAAGGCCGACGGGTGGAGTGGGCACGGTCGATACCCATGTAACGGTGCCTGAACCGGTCCCGTATTTCTGGTAGGGGAAGGCATCGAACATCAGCCGCACTTTTTGGCCGGGGCGCACGAAGCCAGCGGCGCTCGATGGTGCGTAAAGCTGGACCTCCAGTGTGTTTGCCGAAGGGACAACGGCGGCGATCAAGGTGGTTGAATCGACCCGCTGGCCGGGGCGCACGGCAAGATCGCCGACGGACCCGGCAATCGGCGCCGTCAGCGTCAGCCTGTCCTGCCGCAGAAGCCGGGCACGCTGTTCCGCCAGAGCTGCCATGCGCTCGGCAATCTGTGAACCGGACTGGTCTGCGCCGATAGCACGCGAGGCCATCTGGGCCTCGATCGTCGTCAGCGCCTCGCGCTGCGAGATGATCCGTTCGGCGAGCGATTCCCTGTCCAGCCTACGCGACAGCAAGGCTGCCTGCCGTTCCTCAAGTTCCGCCTTGGTCGCTGCGCCCTGCTTGACCAGCCGCTGCGAACGCTGGAACTGCGCCTCGGTCAGCCTGATCTGCTCGGCCATGAGCTTTTCCTGGCGAACCAGCGACTCCACAGATTGCGCGATGCTCTTTTGCTGATTCTGTAACGACGACGTCTCGGTCGATCCAAGCATGTCGCTGAGGTCCTTCTGGCGGCGCAATTCCTCAAATTGCCGGTCGATTTGTAGCAGCTGGCTGGCAATGCCTTCGCCGCCGGCATCGCGACCCTGGGTGAGTGATACCGTCAGTAGCGGCGCACCAGCCGCTACGCGCTGGCCTTCGCGCACCAGCACTTTATCTACCTTGGCCTCACCCGGTGGCGTGATCCTCGCCACGCCTTGCGAATAAGCAACGACCCCGCGCACCTGCGCGCGCTTGGCATAGCTGCCCAGCGTCAGCAGCAGCCCAAGTGCAAACAGCACCGCCACAATCAGACCTGTGTAGATGCGGGCGGACGGCGGCACTGCGGCCACGACATTGCCGGTCAGCCGCTGGCGACCGGACTCGATCACTTCCTGACGAAAAAGCGGACTGTTCATGATTGGCCAACCAAAAGCATGTCCGCTTGGTTAGCCTCAATTTCTCAAAACGTGATTAACGCCTTGCAAACCAGTGCTTTCGGCTTTTGTAACCAATTGCTGCTAATGCGGAGAGAAGGTCACGGCCGATCGGCCATGCATCGTTGAAGACAATGGAACGGAATGTGAAAGCACTGGCGTTCGGCTCATTGCCCTGGTTAGCGCTGACGACTGTCCTGACGGGGTGCGCGCCGCAGGTGCAGCTTGCCGTGGCGCCTGACATCCACTCGGCGACATGGGCGGCGTCCGCATCGGAAAATGCCGGAGCCGTCCTCACGCCCGAAGGCCCGCTAGACTGGGCGGCATTCGGTTCGCCGCGCCTCGATGCGCTGCTCGACCAAGTGCGCAAGGCGAACACCGATATTGCAATTGCCAACACGCGCATTGCCCAGGCAGCTGCCGATCTCAGGATTGCCAAAGCCGCCAACGGGCCGGCACTGGAAGCCTTTAGTCGCGCCGAGTCCAATTCGCGCGGGGGTTCTGGAGACAATGCGTTTCGCGACAGCTATTTTGCAGGTGACCTTGATCTGACCTATACGCTCGATCTGTCAGGGCAGCTCAAGGCCGGCAAAAGGGCGGCATTTGCCCGCTACCGCGCTGCCGGATACGAGGCAGAAGCGATGCGCCTCAACATCGAGGCTGCGACAGCCTCTGCATATATCGATTACGCCGCGCTGTGCGACCGGATCGCCATCGCCGAACAGGCTCTGGTCAATGCCAGAGAGTTCGAACGCACCCTGGCCTTGCGCGCGCAAGCGGGCATCACCAGCGAGGTCGATGCGGGCCTGCAGGCGACCGAGGCCAACGATCTTGCAGTCAGCCTGTCGCGTCTTCGTGAAGCCAGGTCGCGTACGCTGCATGCCATCGCGGTGCTCGCCGGCGAAGAGGCCCCATTGTTCGAACTTCAGCCGACAAGCCTGACGGAGTTCTCCTTCCCTCAGTTCGAGCCACTGCAACCGGCGGCCCTGGTGATGCGCCGGCCCGACATGCTGGCCGCTGCGGCGACGATCGAGGCTGCAAAAGGCGATATCGAGCGGGCGCGCGCGGCATTCTTGCCCGACATCGAACTGTCCGCCGGTTCGTTCCTGGACAGTGCGGCCAGCGGCGGCATCCTGAACCCCGGATTTGCTCTAGCCGCGCGCATGGTCGCGACAATTTTTGACAACGGTCGCCTCAAGGGTCAGGTGTATCGCGCCTCGGCTGAACAGCAAGAGGCGGTCGAGCTTTATCGCAAGGCGCTGCTCAACGCTCTTGCCGATGCCCAGAACGCGATCGGCGCGGTTGCGGCAACCGCCGAGCGGACCGATTTGCTGGTCAGATCCCAACAGCACGCGTCGCGCACCGCCATGCTCGCCCGCAACCGCTATGCGGAGGGTGCCGATGATTTCGGCAGCGTGCTTGATGCGGAGCGACGCCGCCTGACCATTGAAGATTCACTCGCCACGTCGCGTCAGCAAGCGCTCAATTCGGCGATAGCATTATACACCGCCTTCGGCGGCGCACCTCAATAGATCTTCGAAAGCTTTCTCTCGATCTAGCCCACCCACTATCTTTTGCTCAGCTTGGCCGTCAAAATAATGCCTAATTTCGCTATATTTCGATCTTCAGCTTGAGAATAGAGGGGGAAAAATGGCAGATTCGTTGGATGACGGCATTGGCACTTGCCTTTCCTCAGTGGCTGTTAGGCCAATCGCGGATGACCGGTTTATCAAAAAGCAGTCACTCGCGGACTCACGGGGGAAAGATCGCTTAGTCCCAGGCCCAGCTGTTCGAGCAGATCGATAGATATGTCCGCTTTTGGACAACCGGCTGGCAAGCTCTAATGACCGAGATGAGGGCGCATTGTTGACTGTCTGCTTAGGAACGCCTGACCAAGTGGATGAACGCAGAATCCACTTTCCTACATGAGAACATTAGTGGAACATGTAAGTCTGGAAAGGAGATCGGCATGGTCACTATCGACGGTTCATTCCTGCTCGGCATCGCCGCTATTCTGTCGAGCCTCGGCAGTCTCTGGCGCATTGCCAGGACCGCTCCTGTTTGCAGCACCTGCGCCTGCTTCGCCTGCTCAAGACAATCACAACCTTTAGGGCGATATCGTCATCGCGCTGGGAAAGGAGAGCGACATGCGTGAATACGCCCGATTGCTATCGGCGTCTGTAGCGGTGGTGATGCTGGCAGCATCTTCGCACGCCAGTGCCCAAGTGCTGACAGGCAGCGCGACCGCAGCCGATGGGGATTCCCTGGTCGTCGGCAGTCAGCGTGTACGCCTGTTCGGGATCGATGCACCGGAACTCGAGCAAACGTGCGCGACCGATGGAAACGCCTGGCAGTGCGGCGCTGACGCAAAGCAGCGATTGAATGAGCTGGTCGCGGGACAGCGGGTCGATTGTCAGATCACCGGCACGGATCAATTCGGCAGAAGCCTCGGCAAATGCTCAACTGAGTTTTTGGAGCTGAACGAAGCGATTGTCGAGCTGGGATGGGCTGTGGCGTATCGCGAGTACAGCCAGGATTACGTCGAAGCCGAAGAGCGCGCAAAACTGCGTAAAGCTGGCATCTGGAACTCAACCTTCACCATGCCGTCGGCGCACAGACTGGCGAATGCGCCTAAGCAATCAGATCCAGCGACCATGGCCATCGCCTCAAGGCCTCAGCTATCCAACCAGTCGTTCACAGGCTGCACCATCAAGGGCAACCGCAACCGCAAGGGGCAATGGATCTATCACCTGCCCGGAATGCCGTATTACGACAAGACAAGGGCCGAGGAGTTTTTCTGCACGGAGGCGCAAGCCAGAGCAGCAGGCTACCGCCGCGCGATTGTGCAGTGAACCTTTTTCCAAAGCGACCGGCCCGCCTCATGGTTATCTTTGAAGCGTAATCAGAAGCGGTCGCCGGATCGCGGACGGTGCCCGGTGCCCAGAGCACCATCACTTTGGTTTCGTCCACCGGATGTTCCGATACCCTGTGCCGATCTTGAAGGACCGGTGCAGCAGCAATGGAGCTGGTCCGCTAGCCGACCAGACAGGCTTCATCGATCTCCCACTTGAACCTCAACTGTGCAGCCCACGCTTCTGAGTTTCCGGTCTGCGGCGCGCATGGCGCATTTCCGGATGGCATCGCTGTTTACCTCCGATAATCTTGTCGCAGCCTGGATGGCATTCCAGCGCTCCGGATCGGCCACCAGAAGCAGTCGCTCCCCAGCCTCCCTGCCGTTACGGCGCAATGCCGACATTGCCCGCTTTTCGGGCCACAGCCAGCCTTCTGGCACAACCCAGTCTATCGCAGGCAGGATGATCGCCCCGCCTATCGTACCCAGTACAAGAGCTAAGCCAGTAGCCCCGGCAAGCCATTTGTTCTGCTGCCGCACGGCTCGCACCGAACCCGCTATCCTGGCGAGAGCGCTGATCGCATTCTGCAAACTGCTCTGCACAGCTGCCAGAGCCAGATCGGCATCCTTGCGCACCTGCCGCCCCGCCGCCTCGATCTGCCGACCGATCATCTCCGGTGTCAACGTCAGCGCGGGCTTCTGCGCCAACGCATCGATCGCCACCCGCAGGTCTTCGCAGCTCTGATGGATCAAGGCGAGGTCTTCGCTGTAATCGCGCCCAAGCAGATCCTGCTGCCGCTCAGCAAAGCCATCGACCGCAGCCGTGACGCCGGCGAGCCGCCGGGCAACAGCCTCCAGCGCCTGCTCAATCGGGATTTCGTCGTGGGAAGGATTAGGTTCGGCATCGTCCATGCCGCTTGGCTACATCCCCATCCCCGACCCACGCGAGAGCCCGAGCGATTTTTGAAGGTCCTGAGACAGTGTTTTCGTGCTCATAGCGTCCAGGCCGAGCTGAGGACGGCGGTTGGCCAGTACCGACTCCAGCTGCGGATCGCGCTCCAGCCCCTTGGCCATGCCAACCAGCTCCGCCCGGACCTTGTCCGAAGCCGCCGCACTCCCGCCCTTACGTAGCGCCCGATACTGCTGAGACTGCCGCTGCCACTGATCGACAAAATTATCGGCTCGCCACTCATTGGCAGCTGCAACGCGCTGCGCCTCAATGCGCAACCGCGCCTGCTGCTCCATCCCCTGGATCGCGCGATCGGTACGGCCCTTCACCGCCTCGCCGATCAGACTCAGATCGCAGTTCACGGCCCTGCGCAGATCACCGAAGCTGTCCGGCCTCAACGCATTGAGTTCAGCCCCGGCTTTGTTCAGTGCAGACCTCTGAGACACCAGCGGCTCAAGCCCCTTGTCGCGCATGGCAACAATGTCCTGCGCCACCCGCGCAAACCGCTGCACAGCCTTGTCGAACGCCTGCCTACCGGTTGCCTGTTCCGGCAATGCCACTTTCGCCCTCACCTTCGCAACTGGCTCGCGCTGCGGCGCGGCGGTTGCGCCCTTGAGCAGATCGGCCAGATAGCCGCTGCGGCTGACCCTCAAACCAGCGCGAGCCTCAAGCTGCGGCCGAGAGGCCTCAGCAGTCTTCTCCGGCTGCCGCGCATAGTCGCTGGCCATATCCTTGCCCCGCTCGCGGCTGAGCGTGCGGGTGAGCGCCTTGCGATCGGCAAAGTCATCCTTTCCATAATGCAGATCCACCTGGGTGCGGTGGCGCGACAACGCGACATAGGCCCCATGGCTGTCCATGCCCGGTGTCGCCAGCAGCTTGACCTGATCGACGGTCATGCCCTGTGCCTTGTGGATAGTCGCGGCATAGCCATGATCGAGATGCGCATAGTCCTTGAGATCGAACGCCACCGCCTTGCCATCGTCGAGCTTAACCGACATGCGCAGAGCGCTGACGCTCTCGACGGTACCCAGCGATCCGTTCTTCACACCCAGCGAGCGTTCGTTCTTCAGGAACATGATCCGGTCGCCATCGGCAAATTGCCGCGCGCCGCGCTCGACCTTCAGCGAAACGTCATCGCCAAGATCGCCGCTGGCACGAACTTTCTCCCGCACGGCTTCGTTGAGCGCCCGGACCTCGTCATTGGTGTGCGTGAGGATGATCCGGCTGACATCTGGCTTCGCCTGCCTGTCGCGTTCCCAGGCATCGACCAGAGCTGCTCGCGCAGCTTCGCGCGTCTCGGCGACATGAACATGTCCCGCCTGCTCATAGCGACCAAGCGCCTCGCCCGTCCTGCCCGTAGCAAGCTCGCACGTCGCCTCACGCTGCCAGTCGATCTGCTGCCGCCGGATCGATGCGATTTCGACCGCGCCATGCCGCTCAGCAGCAGCCCGGAACGCAGCCCCTGCCTCAATAGCCTGAAGCTGCTGCGGATCGCCCACCATGACAACTTTGGCACCATGCTGCTGCGCGTGCGACACGACGCGCTCCATCTGACGGGTACCAAGCATGCCAGCCTCGTCGATGACGAGGATGTGCTTGCTGGTGAGCAGCTCCCTCCCCTGCTTCCATTGATGCTCCAGACTGGCGAGCGTGCGCGAAGGGATGCGCGAGCCATGCTCCAGCCCCTCGGCTGCAATGCCCGAGAGTGCTGCACCCTGCACCGTATAGCCAGCGCGCTCCCATGCCTCGCGCGCCACACCCAGCATCGCGCTTTTCCCCGTTCCGGCATATCCAATGACGTTGCTGACGCCCTTGGCCGATGTGACATGCTCCAGCGCCCCGCGCTGCTCAAGCGATAGGTCCAGACCGCGCAACTTTGCGTTCGCCAACGCCACCTCGCGATAACGATCAGGCACCGCATGGCTGCGCCGTGCTTCAAGCCGGATGGTCGTGCGCTCAAGCCGCTGCTCGGTCTCGAGCATCTCGCGCGAGGTGAACCGGTCACTGCCCTTGCCGTCTTTGCCCAGCGCGATGAGCTCTGGCGCGTTCTTCACCGCCGACATCACCGCATCGAACTGCTCCTTGTCAGCGCTGTGCCGGTGCGCGAACATGGCAAGGTCACGCGTCGTGAACGTAGCCTGCTGGTGCGTGATTGCGGTGAGCGCAATGTTCGGATCGGCGATGATCTTCTCGCCGTTCGATCGCGCGATATTGGCGTGCTCGGCGAGCCGCTCTGGCGAAAGCCCCTCGCCCGCCATGCGCGAAGCCGCAGCCCCGATCTTTGACTGCGGCTCAAGGTCGATGCCCTGCGCCGCCAGCGAGCGGTGATCGATCCGCGCATTGATGTCGAGCTCGGCCATGCGCTGGTTGGCATGGGTGGCCCATGCCTCGCGCCAGTGCGTAAGCAGCTCGGTGCGGTTCCAGTCGCGCACCTTTGCGCCGAACGTCGCGCTGCCGTCTTCGCCGACAACGATTTCCCGCATTGTCAGCATGACATGCGCGTGAGGCTTCGCCTCGCCATCTGCGCCGATATCCCAATGGATATTGAGATCGGCGATCATGCCCCGATCGACAAACTCGGCTTTGACAAAGTCCCGCGCAAGCTCGATCGCCTGCGCCTGTGTCATCTCGCGGGGCAGAGCAAACTCGATCTCGCGGGCCAGCTGCGCGTCTTTACGAACCTCCGCCGCTTCGACATCGTTCCAGAGCCGCTCGCGATCAGCCCAGGCTTCATTCGCCCCTTCGGGCAGCATGACTTCGCTGTGGACGACGCCTGCCTTGTTGGTGAAGTCATGGGTGCGCCCGAGCCGGTCATCGTGCAGCCTCTCGCCTGCGCGATAGGCCGCAGCGGCGACCGCAGACGATCCTGCAGCGCGGGAGATGGCTTTGGCCGAGAAGTGATAGATCGCCATGGCGACATACCATTTACGGCATTTTGCGCACGTCGGCACGACGTATAAGCGCGCCCTCCCCCGATTTGATCGCGCTCGGGATGACGGGGTCTCACGACGACCCAGCCTGTTGTCTGCGGGATGGGAGAGGGATAGCTGGTTGGTCCTTCACCGACAATCGAAGGATCAACCCCATGCGAAAACCGCGCGACTACGACGCCGAGCTGCAAGCTCTCAACGACAAGGCAAAGCAGCTCAGGACCCGCAAGCAGACACAGCTTGGCGAACTCGTCATCGCGACGGGAGCCGATGCGCTGGGCACCGAAGTGCTGGCAGGCGTTCTGCTCGCCGCGATCGGCAATGACGACGCATCACGAAAGGAGGCCTGGCGGAAACGCGGTGCTGAGTTCTTTCAAGGAGCAAGCCACGCTCGCCGATCAGCTGGCAAGGACACTGGCGGCGCACAAGCGATCGATCCAGGCGCGCAACCGTCTGCTGGCACACCGGGCACGGCATGACATGCGCGACTGGAGGGTCAAACGGCGCGAACGGACACGGCAGCTGATCGAGCTCGGCGGACTGATCGCCAAGGCAGAGCTCATTGACCTCACCGATGATGATCGCGCCGTGATCCTCGGGCTGCTGATCGAAGCGGCGGCAAAGCTCAAGGGCGAAAGCCGCGAACAGGACCTACTGCTCTGGCGGCGCAGAGGCGCGCGGGCGTTTGCTCAGAATCAGTTGGCGGACAGCAGATGATCGCGCATAAGCTCGCCCCATGACGGGGGACATCAACCAACTGGTACTGCGCGTTCTCGAACGCGCTCCGCAATGGGTGCGGCAGGATCTGCTGTCGAGCGATACGGTCGTGCGGGCGCGCGCCGAAGAGACGCTGGCAGCGATGATCAGCAGTGCGCTGGCCGAATGCAAAAACGAAGAACCGGGAAGCGAAGCAGCCTGACACCTCGCGCGCGGTCAGCCAGCCAGCTTAGCCGACCTTGTCTGCCAACAACGCAATGCGTTCCGAACAGATGGCATGCACCGCGCGGCCGAGCTCCTCGACGCACCCGCCTAGCCAGAGCAGCTCCACTTCGGTGATGCGATAGTGCTTCGAGTATCGCGCCTTCACATAGGCCTCTTTCAGCTTTTCGAACCGCGCACGATCGATGCGGGTGTCGCGCGGCCAGGCATCGACCAGACGCATGTCGATGCGCTCGGCCTGGGTGCGCAGAAAGCCCAGATTGTGGACGTGAGGTGTGTAGAAGGTGCAGACCAACAGCACGCAATGGTACAGCCGTTCGGTAGCCTGGTGTGTGTCGAATGCCGCATCTTTGAAGTGGCCTTGAGACAGGTAGTATTTTGCGCCACCAAACCGCTTCATGGCGCTTGGAAACCACTCGTCAAAATACTCCTGCGCCATAGCCAGCGCCTGCTCTGGCGTTTTCGGTTTGGGCGTATGCAGCGCCCGCTCATCCGCCTCGTGCAGCGCGATGCCGTCCTTGGCCACGTCCATGAAGAAATACCGCCCATGCGCCAAGCCGTCGTTTACCTCCTGCAGGGTGTGCACGATGAAATTGACCGGCGTGTGTAGCGTCCGGTCGATCGCAAGCTCGCGGATCAGACGGTCTTCCAGCTTGAGCCAGTAATCGACGCGCTCGGTCAGCCGCTTGTCGTTGACGATAATCAGCAGATCGAAGTCGGAGCGATAGCCTTTGGCCGTGTGCGGTTCATCGACCCAGCCGCCGCGCGCGTAGCTGCCGTAGAGGATCAGCTTCTCGATCCGACCCTTCTTCTTCCACTGGTGCGTGGCGAGCGCCAGAGCATCTTCGAACTCTTCGAAGATGATCTGCTTCACGCGCTCTAGCTCGCGCTGCTTGTTGGCAGGAAGATGATCGATGTCGGTTCGCATGGTCCTGTTTACCCTGTAGGGATGGTCGGCGATTGGCAAGGTGGAAGCTGGCGATCATCGCCAGAACTGCCACCACTTGTGGTGGCGTTCGTGCATGTGCCGGTCGAGGATGCGCAAGGCGCCTGTAAAGTGATATTCCACTTCGGCGACGGTGATGCGGTACATTGCTGCAACCTCTGCATAGCTGAGCTCATCGACGCGGATGCCAAGGAAGATCTCGCGCTGCATTGGCGACATGTTGTCGACGGCGCGTTCGGCGCGGCGCAGCTACTGCCGCTGCGCTCGGGAAAGACGCGGGCTCATGCTGCCTCTCCCGTGTGGCTACGGGTGGTAATGTTTTCCATGGCCTTGTCTCCTTCCATCCGGCCCAGGCCCGGACGGGCCGCTGGGGGGCGGCGAGAAAGAGCTTGCAGCCATGCTGCAATGGACAGCGCGCATGGCGCAGGCACCGCAACGCATTTGGAGGACCCGCAACGCGGGTTGAGTGTTGGCCTGGCGTGGCTAGAGGCGATTGACGCCCCCCGGTGTCCCGATCGAGCGGGGTATCCTGCAAGCCGATGCCTATGGCGGATATGGCAAGCTCTATCACGAGGACCGCCCTCCTGCTCCTATCGCCGCCGCTCTCGCCGCGGTAGCGCGTGTCGAAGACGAGGGCGGTGTGGCCCATCGCCGCGAAGCGGCGGGCATACTGGGTCGGCGCTTGCTCCTTCTGGAAGGTCATCGGCCCGATGATGACGAAGGCAGCGCTGTCGGCCCGTGCGACTAACGGGGCGTAAAGATCGCCAACGAGATCGACGCCGGCCTCGGCGCTCGAAAAACGGACCTTGGTGATGTTTGCGGCAGTGCTCATGATGTGCTCCTCGGTCTGAAGTGACGAGGTGCTTTTGCCCCGATCCCGGTGTTGCGGCTTTAACGGTGATCGAAAGTTTTTGAACGATCCTGCTATCTGCTGGAGCGGAATGCGCGGGGTGTGTACTCTGTCAGGCGCTTGAAGATCCGGCTCAAGTGCGCCTGGTCGGCAAAGCCGCAAGCAAGCGCAATGTCAGCCGTCGGCCGACCCTGTTCACTCAGCATCCGCTTGGCCTGCTCGACGCGATAATCCATCACGAACTGGTAGGGGCTGTCCCCAAGCACTTCCTTGAACCGCCGCGAGAAGTGCGCCGGGCTCAACCCCGCCACGCGGGCCATTTCCTCGATCGTGATCAGCTCACCAAAGCGCTCGGCGACGTAATCGAGCACTCGCTTGTAATGGCTGGCAGTGAAGCCGCGGCTGAAGTCCAGCGCCTCGCTGCGAAGCTCGCCATAGTGCTGGATCAGCTTCACCAGAAAAATGCGTGCAAGGGATTCGTACATCACCTCCGAACCAATCGCACGCGTTCGCAAGGCATCGAGCAGCATTGCTCCCGATTGGCAAAGGTCGGCATCCATGGCCTGCGGCGTGTCGCGAAGCTGTCGCGCTCCCAGTACGAGCCCGAGCTCGCTGGTCGCGCAACAATAGAGCACGTCCGGCATGATCGTGATGACGATCACCTTGGATCGTTCGTGCCAATACCAGCCGCTGCGGATGCCAGCAGGTGTCAACACGATTTCGTTCGGCAGAAAGATGAAATCCCGGTGGGTGGCATCACGCCAGTTCTCGACCCGCATCGGCGTCTCGCGCAGGTTCAGCAGCAGAAGGTGCTGTGAAAAAACCTCATGCGGCATGCGCGCAGGTTCGGCCTCGAAGTATTCGAGATTGAGCAACTCTGCAGCGCGCGGGCGCACGATGTCGAAGCTACGAAGGATAGCGGGAGAGGGATAAACATCCTGATAGCTAACCAAGCGGACGGCGCTCCTCATGCACTTCGATACATCAACATTGTAGCTATCGATCGGGGACAGCGACAGAGTCATTCCTGACGTTCTGGAATCCACCTTATTCCGCCAGGGCATGACCCTATAGCCCCTTCAAATCTGCCAATCCTGATTAGAGGCCCGGTTGGCTGTCCCTCAAATCGTCCCTCAGGCGGTGCGGGCTAGAGCCTCTTCGCCACTAAACAGAACCGCGCCCGGTAGCACGATCGGGGAATGGGTGATAAATGCAAGGGGATGGCAGACGACTCCCCCTTTCCAGAAACTGAAGCGCAGCGGCAGCATCAATTGGTGCAACACGGCCGTCTGTTACATGCTGAGAGGTCAAAGCAGTTATTCGAGGCATCTGCCGCGATGCATCGGTGGGTGATGGCCAGCCTGTTGCTTTTGAACACAGGGGCAATTGCTACACTCTTGAGCATTAGCGATGGCGCAATGGCTGGCGCATTGGAGAGCGCGATTAAGTGGTGGGCTTTGGGGGCGTGCTTTGCTGTTTTGTCCGGTAGCGTTCGGAGTGACGCTGACCTGATCAATTCGTTCGGTTGGCTGACCATCTCGACGCGTGATTTTGCTACATCAAGTGACAAGTCGAATGGCGACATACTCATGGTGGCCATCATGCGACACATCTCAACCGCGATGCAGTTCGTGAGCACAGGCGCATTCGCCTGGGGTTTAGAGGTTGCTGGCAACCGCATCTGACCGGGTTACCTGACCTAAGGGTAACTGCCAGAATAGGCCCCGCCTGATCCTCCCCCATGTCAATCTTGACCACAGCAAGACCGTGAAACATTCTGGGTAGCTCCCTCCAGGGAGGCTGCCAATTTGCACCCCGCTTCTGGCAGCAGACCAAGGGGCTCGGAACTTCAAGCGCTGGGCCCCTTGGTCTCGTTGCCTTGAGAGTGCGCCGGATAACGCGGGGGTCTGCGCGTTCGGCGTCACGAATCTGGCGCGCTTCGTGGATTTCCTTGTGGGTCAGGCCGATTTGCTGAACGCCCACTGCTTCTACATTGGAAGCAGTGCGCTCACGCGAACCACGAACCTCACCCCGATCTTGCGCAGCGTCGTATTCGTCGGCAAGCCTGCGTTTTGCCATGCTCTCGATTTCCAGAGCATCGGCCTGTGCAGTAGATCACACGAAAGTGCAGGGTTGCATCGCAGTTTCTGGTGGCTCATCCGTGAGCCTGCCTTGCATCTCGACCCGTGGTGCAAGGTTTGCCCCGCCAAGGGGTCCAGAGTTGCTAGCGCTGGGCCCCTTGGCAACCTGATGACATCTAGAACGGGAGCGAAAGCATCCTTACGATCCTTTATATCCGCGACGATCGCATCGATGGATCAGAATGTTGGGACGGTGATCTTGCCAGCGCGCGGGAACTGGCTGGACGCGCGCTAGAAGCCGACCGAAGTTTACGTGTCAAGATTTTAGACGAACATGGCAGCGAGCTGTGTGACCTTCCGATTGTCATACGGCGATTACCAACACATTTGCGATAGGAGGCAGGCAGATATGACCTGCCTTAGGTGTCCGGACATATCGCAACCCTTTCCCAGAATAAGCCCCGCCAAGCGCCATCGCCGCGCGTCCGGTAGTTGACGGCCTCCAAGTCTATCGTCGCTCTGTGGTCCCTCTCCGCGCCCTTGAGCGGGGGTGTTCACGGGTCCTAGGTCTGGCACGGTGGGTGCTAAAGCGCATAGGAACCGCGTTTTCTCACTCGAATGTCACGCGCAGGGGTTCGCATAGTTTGAACTTGCGGTTCGATCGCTGGGCAATCGGGGTGCGATAGGGGGTCGATCGACGGCGGGTCGCTTCTGATCTGGAAGCGATTCATACTGTGCATCGTTCACAGTATGCCCGGTGCGCTCAGGCTCACTGCAAGAATTTACAGTGACGACAGGCGCGCGGTTCATACTGTCCTTAATGGACAGTATCGACGGTGCGTTCTATCTGTCCATTTTGGATAGATGGCCTGAGGCGCATACTGGGGAATTCCTCAGTATGGCCGGTGCTCTATCTGCGGAATTCCCCAGATGCTTGGCCGTGAATCGCCAATGTGCTATGGCTGGCCATGGTGTGGTGACCAACAGAACTCAGGTCTCGCCATGCCCTTTTCACTCGATCGCACAGCGCCGCGGCACACTGGCCAGCGCAAAGACTTCGCCCTTGCCGATGCTGATTTCGTGGCAGGCCAGCAGGCCATGGCCGCTCGCATTCGACGCGTGTTTCATCATCCTGCCAGCGTCGGCAATGAACGCCAGGCCGTCGAGCTGCTGGCGCATGGCCTGCCCGCTGAACAGGCAATTCTCCACCTCTCCAATATGGCCCCGATGGCCTGATCACAGAAAGGATTACCCCTATGTCTACCGTTCACGTTGTTCTCGATCGTCGCAGCGCTAGCGCAGAACTCGCCAACGCACAGCCCCATGCAGCGCAGACACTGATCAGCAGCAACTCGGCAAGCGTGGCGTCGACCATCGCGGTCCCTTCCGGCTCTGGCAGTCAGGCCGAATGGTCTTGGGAGGTTACGGCGCTCGAGGCTGACACCTGGGTTGCATTTGGCGCGGCGCCGGTCGCGGCCTCGGGTTCGGGCCATCTGGTCAAGAGTGGCGAAACCAAGCGCTTTCAGGCGAGCACGGCGGGTGAAAAGATCGCCGCGCGCGATGTCGCATGAGCGCGGGCAACGAATTCCCGATCTACATCAAGGCTGAATACCTTGGTGGCAACGCGATCGAGCAAGCTGAGGCGGATATTTTCCGCCTCAGCGAAAACAGCAAGGCCCGCTTCGCCCGCGACTTTGGCGAGATTGAAAAGATCATCGCCAAGGCGGTGAGCGCACCGCGGACCTCTGCAGGCGGGCTCGACATTGGCGTTGCCGATGCGAACCGGGCGGCAGCCGCGGCATCTGCGCAAGCTCAGGCGGCTCGAGAGGTCGCGCAAGCCATGATCATCCAGGCGCGTGAAACGAACGATATCAGCCAGGAAACCGCAGAGGCGATCGTTCGGATGCAATCGTTCGAGCGTCAACAGATAGCGGCGGCGGCGGCCACCTTATTCCGCCATACGCGGATCGATTAAAACCCTCCAAAAGCCGACATGGCCGGGTAATATCCGCTCCCTACCGGCGTGGAAATCAGCGCATCAGAGACGCACCCGGCGCAAGCTACGTTTGCGGCCAAGTCGCTCCTCCGCTACCACCGTTAACGTACGATCAATTCCCCCTTGGGGGGCAACCCTTCGGCGAGGGCCATGATGTTCTGCAGTCGGCCCACCATTTCGACATCCAGACCCGTGCGGCCCGACGCTGGAGTGAGCACGATATAATCGATCAGGCTGCGCAGGATGTTGCGGCCTGTGCGCTCGGCGGCGGCGTCATGCGCGAGGGTGGCGGTGATGTTCTTCACCGCTTCGCGGTAGCTGTCGACGATCGCTGGGCGCAGGATGATCGTGTTCTCGGCCTTGCTTTCGCCGATCTGGGCGATCAGCTGATCGCGCTAGGCGCGAGCGGCATGAAGCGCGGTGAGCAGCTCGGGAATTCTTCCGCCATCGTCGGCGATGACCGTCACCAAGCGATCGATCTTGGCGGTGAGCTGATCGACCTTATTGCGTTGGGTGCTTTCTGCCTGGCGGTCACGCTTCTGGAGCTCTGACCGGCGGCGGTAATAGTGCTTTACCACAGCGGCGATCTCATCGGGGTGCAGCAGGTGCTCCTCCAGACCGCCCAGCACCTTGCGCTCGAGCACCGCGTTGCTGATCTGCCGGCGGTTGCTGCAGGTGCCGGTGCGCGCGTATTGGCACACCCCCAATGCCCGTTCGCCACGATAATCACCGATCCCTTGCAGATGCCGCAGCGGATCATGCCAAAGAGCAGCCGCTTGGGCCTGCGGTAAACTTCCTTCGCCACCTCCGCGCGCGCGCCAAGCGCCAGCTGCAGTCGCTCCCACTCATCGCTCGGGATGATCTGCAGCTCGGGCACCGGCGTGCGCTGCCATTTTTCGGGCGGGTTGGGGCGTGATATGCGGTGGCGGGTGTCGGGGTCGCGCACCATATGCGTGCGGTTATAGACCAGTGTTCCTCCTTAAATTTCTTTGCGCAGGATGCCGCTCTGGCGGCGGACATCGCCATTGATCATCGACACCGACCACATACGACGTGTCGGCGATGGCACGCCTTCCGCGTTGAGCCTGCGCGCGATCGTGCGCGCCGAATCGCCTTCGAGGTATTCGCGCACGATACGGCGGACGATTTCGGCCTGGTCGGGATCGATCTCGCGCAGGCTGAGCTCGGGCTCGCCGCGCGCATCCAGTTGCACCACCATGCGATAGCCGTAGGCCAGATTGCCGGGGATTCTGCCCGCCGCCACTCGTCCCATCTGGCCGCGCCTGATCTTGTCGGCTATGTCCTTTAGGAAGCGCGCCGCCATGGTGTCCTTGAAGCCGATCTGCAGTTCGTTGATCTCGCCCTCGGACAGGCTGCAAATGCGAGCGCCGGCGTGGATGAGGTGATCGTGCAGCCAGCTCATATCGCCCTGGTGGCGCGAGAGCCAATCAAGCGCCTCGGTGAGCACCTGGTCGGCCTTGCCTGCCTTGATATGATCAACAAGCCCGATGAGCCCCTGGCGATCGCGCACGGCCCCGGAAATGGCAAAGTCGGTGAAGACCGCCGTTATCTGCCAGCCTTCACGCTCGGCGCGCTCCTTGCAGACCCTGACCTGATCCTCGATCGACCGGGCATTCTGCAGCTGGCTGCTGTAGCGCTCATAGAAAGCTGTCCGCACGAATCGCTTCCTCCGGTTCGCGCGCATCGTCGCGCCGGACCAAGGACTCGGCAAGCGCTATGGTGATATCGCGGATCTGTGGTGGCGGTGACCGGCGCATCAGGTGCTCGCGAGCGCGGCCTCATGAGCTTGGGTCAACCTAGTGAATGCAGTGGCGAAGTGGTCGGAATTGTGCGCGATGCCGGTGAACACCAGCCCGGCCTTGATCGCGGCGACACCGGTAGAGCCGGTGCCCATGAACGGGTCGCAGACCGCCCTGCCGGCGACGTTGGTGATGATCTTGTTCATTACGGCGTCGGGCTTCACGATGCCGTGGCCGAAAGTCGTGGCCGGTGCGACCGGCGCGCTCACAAAGTGGCGCTTCTCAGCGATGCTGCCCTGCGGCTCAAAGCCACGCGACCATGCGTGGAAATAGTATTCGGTGTCATACAGATAGTGCTTGTTGGCCACCGGCATCAGGTTGTTCTTGGACCATCCACCCATGATGAAGTGGTGGAAGCTGCCCTTGAGATGCGCGGCGATCTCCGGGATCTGATCGTAATGGCAAAAGACCACTACCGCGCCGCAGAGCAATGAGTTGATGATGCGGTGGTCGAAGACCTTGTCGAGTTTCTCGTCGAGGATCATACGGGTGGTAATGCGCGCTTTGCGCATGTTCCCGGCACCCTTGGCGTTGAACAGAAACGGCGGGTCCATGACATCGGCATCCATCCAAGCCAGCGCGGGCCGGATCGCATAGGCATCGCCCAGAAACCGGCGGTGCGGGCCGATACTGACCAAGTGCGGCATTAGGCGGCCTGCTGCGAATTCAGTGGGAGCGGGTTGGCATCGGCGTCGAACATGTCGGCGAGCAGGCTGGATTTGGTCTGTGGAAAGGGCACAACAACAGCAGCAGGCATGGACTTCGCAGCGGTATCCCGTGCGGCCATGCCATCCCGCTGGCGCTCGATCAGGCGGACTGCCTCGGCCATGTCCCGCCAATGGCCCTGTAGATCATCCCTGCCCTGGCCCTCGATCTCCGCTACCAGCCTGTCGCGGGCGCGGGTGAGCGGTTCAAGCGCGAGCTCGATCGAGCATATGTCAGCGGCTCTGGTCTCCCCATTACGCGGGCTGGTGCCAGGGAACGGATATCCAGCCAGCCATGCCTCTGCTGCTGCCCAAGGCTTGAGGTTGGCCTCTGCAGTTCCCGGGTCGATCTTCCCTGCAGCCATCGCAGCGTCGGCGCTGGCAATGCGCCGGTCGAGCTCACGCGAGATGAAGGGGCGGTAGGCGTGCTCGAGCGAAATGGGGGAGCGGACCTTGGTCATGACACGCAAGTATGTGTCGATGTTGCAAAGTTGGTTCTGCCGTATATCTTGGACAACGCAACATACGGCGTCAGGGGGCGATTATGGATGGATTGCCGAGCAGGACCGCTTGCATTTCGTGCGGGAGACCGCTCGAACCAGCTGGCGGCGTCGATGCTATCGAGGTCATACTGAAGGCGACGTTACTTGCGCTCACCCAGAGGCTGGGGGCCGAGTTTGCTGCCCAGATCAAAGTTGTGATCGAGCAGGAATCCGAGACACTGGCACAGTCGCCACATCCGGACGATCAATACGACGCCAAGCTGGTTTGGATGGTCGCGCAGGGAAAGCTGTTCCGCGATCTGGGTGTCTGATCTGCAGGGTTGCTTGACAACGGGTGGGTTCATGCCGCCGCTCCCTTGGTCAGAATGGTGGGCATCTGGTTGTATTCGATGCCTTCGAGGGTGCGGCCCGACAAGTGCTTGGGTTGGCGCTTCATTGGCAAGCCATTGTGGCCGCCATAGTCACCCGACATCATCACGCGGGAGTCGATTCGCTAGCGGTGGCCGAACCTGCCGCCGATCTGGTTGATCGGCGAGAACGTGCCCCATTGCTTGAAGAAATAGGGGATGCCTGCCTTCATGCACTGATCGCGCAGGTGGGTGTGACATGCGGGGTGCCATGGTCGAGCGCCTGCACCGCTCTCGCCGCCGCTGATCACCCAGTCGGGCATCAGGTCCGCAGGGATATAGCCGAGATGGCCGAGCAGAGGTTCGCAGCTCCAGAAGCGCAGCGCGGCGGGGGTTTGCTTGAGCAGCGCTGCACGCTGCAGGAGTTCGCTTGTCCTCGATCGTCACGCCCTGCCAGATGTTGGCCGGTGCCTGCAGGTCTCGAAAGCGCCCATGTTGCCACTGGCTGCCATGACATCGAGCGCGGCGTTGGTCTGGCTGATCGGCACCTTGAGGTTGTTGAGGTTGGCATAGGCAGCCGCCGCACCATCGGCCAGATCGACGCGGAAGGCGGTGCCAAGCCTGCCGATAGCGGGGGCAAGCAGCACTGCCTGGCGGGGATCGAGGCCCTTACCTGCCAGCACATCGACAGCTGAGTGCATATTTTCGGGCAGCTGACGCGATGCCTGCGCAGCATCGATGATGGTGTTGCGCAGCCGCGCCGTGGCAGCATCCGACAGATCTGCCTTTTGCTGGATATCGACCATGCCCGTCGAGAAATCCGCTGCTGCCTTCGTGGCGAGGATCAACGTTGCAGCCACCCGCGACGACATGCTCGCCGCGCACCACGTGCCGCCAAAACTCATCGGCATCATCCCACAGAACAACGGGGGCTTCGGCGATGCCGGCTAGGCCAGCGATATCTTCTTCGGCAACGAGATCGAGCCGCTGATGCAGCGCATGCGCCAGCTCAACGAATGGCTGGGCGTCGAGGCCCTGGTGTTCGCGCCTTACAGACCTCAGGAAAAACCAGCCGTTTGATCTGCTGACCACATGACGTGATCGCTAGCCCACAGCGCAATTTAGAGTTTGACGCAGACAAGGCCGAGAACACACAGCCCATCGGGGTTGCTCGGGCTACTTGGGGTGCTCGGATTGCTTGGGCTGCTAGCCGCTTGCGCGGCAGCGATGTCCGCATCCGATGTCTGCGGAAGGATCGCGTCGTATTTGTCGCAGGTCGACTTGCGACTTGCGGACACGTTATCGCCTGGGGGCTTGCCGATCTCGCGGCTGTCGCGCACGGTATAGGCAGCTTCCTGATACAGCTCGCGGTCTTCCATGAACATGCTGCCGAATAGCGGGTGATAGGTGTAGTGCAGCTCGACGAACATCACCGCCGTGCCGGACGTCGCCTGGATCTTGTCGCCTGAAGGACCCATGCCCTGGAAGCTGGTGCCGGTGGCGCCAGTACCTTGCGGGCCGTAATTCGAATCTTCGAATTCCATGCCCTTGCAACGCTGCCACATGATCGTTTGGCCGCCATTGGCGTTGAGCTCTAGGCTGGAGAGGATCGTGCGGCCATCCTGATACAGGCCGGCGGCGCCTGCCTGCAGCGCGGCTGCCTGGAACACGTCGTTGATTTGCTGCTCGGAGATCACCTTTGCGCCCAACGAGGCGTTCAGCGTGCCGATGCGCGAGGCGTTGTCGGCCATGTTGAGCGCTATTTGGCTCATCTTCATCTGGGTGATAGCCAAGTTCGATATCTCGATGCCATAGAAGCCGAGACCGGTGAAGATGGGCAATGTAAATGCAAACTCAATCAGCGCCATGCCTGAGCGGTTACCTCTCAGGCTCAAACAAAGGTTTCCTAACCGAGGCAGAAACCTTGGCGACGGGCTTTGATTAAGCAGCTTCATATTGATGCACTCACGTTCGGCAAGTCAGCAGCCAAAAGCATCTGTTTTGCACTCCTAAGAGGAGCATTAACCTATGCTAATTATCATTTTCGTAGGATTCTTGGTAAAGAATTAGTGTGGGATAGCTCCCACACTCACGGTTGATATCTAGCCACCGATCTCCGCCGTGTAGGCCAAGCAACCGAAACCGCCCTGACCCCAGCGCCTCTGACGTGATGGCGTGGACGACTCCTGCACGAGCGTAGCTGTGCAATGATGGGCCGTTGTAGGTCCATGTGTGGACGACCCCTGCGGCGCAAGAGCTTTTGTTTAGCGATGAGCACCGGTCGGGTGCATCCATGTGTTCGGCCTGTTCGTGCAGCACCGCATGGCTGCTGGCCCTGATGAAGTCCGCAGGTTGGCTCCCTATTCACGTCATCGCGCTCAAAGCGCTGTGACCCCCAGGGTTTTGCCGACCCCCGGTCAGACCGGTTTGTCATCACTACTCAGCGACTCCTGCGCCATCCTGCTCCCGTGCGTAACACGGCAGCGCGGATGACGGTCACGCGGTTGCAGCCGCGTAGACTTCTTTGCGCGACATGACCGCCCAAGCGATGCGCGCTGTTTTGTTGGCGAGCGCGACTGTCGCGATCTTCGCAGGCTTGCGCTCCAGGAGCTGCGCCATCCAAGGCTGCCGATCAGCGTTTTTGCGCGTCATACGCATCACCGCTGTCGCGCCGACCACAAGCAGCCGTCGTAAGTAGCCGTCGCCCTGCTTGGTGATTCCGCCCAGCCGTTCCTTGCCGCCAGAGCTATTCGCTCGGGGCGTGAGCCCTAGCCATGCTGCGAACTGGCGTCCGATTCGGAACAGAGACGCATCTGGCACTGCGGCCGATATAGCTGACGCGGTGATCGGGCCGATGCCCGGGATCGTGGCGAGCCGCCTGCTCGTCTCGTCGGCGCGATGCCACGCGAGGATTTGCGCTTCCAGTCTATCGATCTCGCTGGTGAGCGCTCTCAGCTGAGCAGCGAGCCCGTGCAACGCAGAACGAGCATCGGCAGGCAGCTCTTCTTGTCGCTCATGCAGCGCCTTCAGCATCGCGGTTACGCCACCCGCACCAATACCCGTCACGATACCGTACTCAGCGAGGTGGCCCCGCAAGGCATTGATGAGCATGGTCCGCTGCCGCACCATCAGGTCGCGGCTCTTGTGGAGCATCAATACCGCCTGCTGTTCGACGGTCTTCACCGCAACAAACCGCATCGTCGGTCGCGTCACCGCCTCGCAGATCGCCTCGGCTTCTGCTGCATCAGTCTTCCCACGCTTTACATAGGGCTTTACATAGGCGGGAGGCATCAGCCGGACCTCGTGGCCCAGTGCGATCAGCTCGCGAGCCCAATGATGGGCCGATGCACATGCTTCCATACCAACAAGGCAGCTTGGCAGATCGGTGAAGAAGCCGATTACCTCTGTGCGCCGAAGCTTGCGCCGGATGAGGACGGCGCCATCGCTCCCGATCGCGTGAACTTGAAAAACACTCTTCGCCAGATCCAAACCGACGGTAACAATCTCCTGCTTCATTTGCCGACTCCTAGACGTGGACCTACAACGGCCCATCATTGCACAGCTACGCTCGTGCAGGGGTCGTCCACGCCATCACGTCACCTCTGACAGACCCACCAGTCCACCCCACGCGCCGGGCTCGCCCCCACGCTACACTTTCGGCTTATGGCTCGGTGTTCTGTGGAGATTGGGTGGTGGCCGGAAATCCCTGGGAAGGGGGCCCCCATGGGAATAACCCTACATTCCCTACATCGACAGAATACCAGCACTAACACACTGATTTAATTGAGGACAAATTTAGGGTTGCGCACCCTACATCGTCCTACATTCTAGCCTCAAAAACCCTATGTCATTGATTTAATTATCGGTTTTTTATTCAATATATAGGGTTGTACCAGTACTGCCATGTAAGGTTGATGTAGGACAAATTTAGGGTCGCAAACCCGCAGAAATGCGTGGTTGTAGGGTTTATAGGGTGTATCCCGCGCATACCCGGTAGCTGTAGCACCATGACGGGAAACGGCGAAATTCTGGCCAGTACGCCGGTGGCACGCCGTGATCATCAAGCATGGGGAGGGGAATGCGCTTCTACGCAGGTGCAGCTCTCGCCCAGATCGGCCGAGCTAGGGCTTACGCTTGGGCAGTTGATCCATCAGTGTGATGTTGATGATGCCGCGTTCCTTGGGATAGTCGTACCCCTGCAGTCCCCGCAGAACGATCCAGGCGAAGCTCTGGCCATCGGCAGTGGCCTGGATCTTCTCGATGCGGCCCGGGTCGTAAGTGACAATAGCGAATCTGCGACGGGGCCTGCGCTTTGATCTCACCCTGTTCTCATCCCGTCAATCGAGAAGTCGGCGTTTCAGAGTCGCATCCCAAACCAATCAGGCTGCTATCGATGGGATTGCGCCAGAACCGGAGATTCTTTTTCCGACCCGATCCCGGCCATTGCCGAGCCAGTTACAAACGACCAAGAGCGGACATCCGACGGATTGTGCTCGCAGATGATTAGTCCGCAGCACCCAATTTGTTCTCAAAGGAAGCGCAACGCTCCGACGAGGCTGTCAACCTCTTCAGGGGTGGTGAAGAGTGAAGGCGTGACGCGCATTACCGGCCCTTTCTCCAGCCCGCGCTTGGCCACGATTAGCACTTGGCGCTCTCGGGCGAGACGGGCCTGCAGCGCCTGAAAATCTTCGTAGCTTGAGAAGGCTTTTGGGCGGAAAGACGCAATCGCGCCATACAGTTCAGGCTCATCGACGGTTTGCCACTCGAGGTTCGGCAGGTCTCTGACCTGTTGGAACCAGCGATTTCGAAGTCCGCGCAGATGTTCGAGCTTCCGCTCCGGTCCAATCCGTTGATGCAGCTCGATCGCTGTGGGAATAGTCAGATGCGCAGCGTAGTTGATTGTGCCGGTCAGGATGCGTCCGCGAATATCTTCCGGTTCGCGGATACGGTTGCCGAGGAACGGGGCAATATCCGGCAATCGCTCTTTCCGGATGTAGATGCCGCCGGTCCCCAAGGGCGCGCCGACCCACTTGTGCAGGCTGAATCCGATGAAGTCGGCACCGATTTCGTCGACGGTGAAGGGTACTTGCCCCACGGTCTGGGCACTGTCGAGAATGACGTCAACGCCGCGCTTCTTGGCGAAGGCGATGATCTCACGCACCGGCGGAATGAGACCGCTGCGGTTCGACATATGGGTCAGCAGAAGGAGCTTGGCGCGAGGCGTCTCGCGAAGGACTTTCTCATAAGCCGCGAGAACGTTGGCCGAACTGGCCGGTTCGGGCAGCGCGAAAGGTACCAGATGCGCGCCGCGTGTCTCGGACAGATGGGCCATTGCGTGCTGCATCTCGTCATAATCGACGTCGGCCACGATTACGGCATCGCCGGAACTCAGTGGCCGGTAATTGACGATAAGAGAATAGAGTGCCTCGGTTCCGCCGTTGGCCAGTGCAACCTCCCCGGCGGAGGCCCCCAGCAGACCGGCGACCGCCTTGCGCGAGCGTATAAGCGCCATGTCACGGGGCTCGTGCAGCGCATTGCGCAGGAAGAGGCTGTTGTGCCGGTTCACCCATTCGGTCTGGCGCAGATATTCGGCATGTACCGGGCGCGGCATCGCACCGTAGTACGCCGCGTCGAAGTTTGCGATCGAGCGATCGATATCATAAAGGTCGGCGAAGTTATTCATGCCGGGCTCTATGCCCCTCATCATCGCTTCCTGAGCCAACCCGGGCGTGGCGAGGGCGGTAGCTGAAACCAACCCCGCACCTTGCAGAAAATCTCGTCGGTTCGTCATTGGTATCCTGACTGTCTAAAACCGCACCCCAACCGATCCATAAACGTAAGCCCCAGCTACGCCGAATGGAGCAAGGTAAGAGTAGGGGAAGATCCCGCTATTGTCCGACCCGCTCGTTCTTGCCTGAACGGCTTCAACTGTTGTCGCGACCTGCTCGTCGGGGAATACATCGAAGATGTTGTCGACTCCGACTCTCAGAGTCAGAAAGGTTGAAAGATTATAGGCGACGCTGATATCGGTAATGATCTCGGCGCCGAAGGTTTCGACGATGTCGAAGTTGCCGTTGTCCCGGGCAATGAGTGTCGTATCGAACCCGGTTACCAGCGCATCGACTTGGGCCTGCGTGCGGTTTGTCAGGTCGGCCTGTGAAACTTCGCCGTAGCGTGTGTTCGTGACGTTGATTTCCCAAGGTCCACTGCGCCAATTGAAGTTCAGCGTGACCTTGGATTGCGGGATGCCTTCGGCAAGGCGCACCTGCGAGCGAAGGTCGAAAAGTTCGGTCGTGATGCCGAGCGCTTCCAACGCGGCCGGCGTGCCCGCGATACGATCAAAGTCGGTATCGGTGAAGTTGGCGGCGAGTGTAGAAGTAAGATCGCCGCCCAGCAAGGCCGTTTGGAAACGCGCTGTGATGTCGATCCCGCGCGTTGTCGTGTCGACTGCGTTCGACACGAAGGTTACTGCCCTGATCCCGCCAAAGCCGTTCGCCTCTAGAAGCTGGGTGAGGGCGGGACTGCCGAACTGCGAAGACAGAACGATCCGGTCGTCTAGGTCGATCTTGTAAACATCAACAGACGCCGAGAAGCCGCCTCGGCGATAGGTAGCACCGAGCGAAATGGTCGTGGCTTCCTCGGGCGTCAGTGGGCTCGCGCCGATGAGCGGCGCGAGTGGATCGTTCGGTGAAACGATACGTGTCGATGTCGGAACCCCGCCTGCAAAGCTGATTTCTGCACGCTGGAAGAATTGCTGCGCGAGGGCGGGCGCCCGGAACGACGTACCGACCGATCCGCGCAGATTCAGCTCGTCGGTGACCGAAAATCGCGACGCTAGGCGGAAATCGGTTGTCGAGCCGAAATCGGAGTAATCCTCATAGCGGCCCGCCAGCGAGACCAGAAAACGGTCGGCAAACTCCTTCTCCAGCTCGGCATAGAAGGCGATCGTGTCCCGGCCTGCATCGACTTCTTCTTCAGGCGACGTCCCAGGCACCGGCTGTGCTCCCGCAGGCGCGATCTGACCGGCGTTCGGGCCGTCGAGGATCGGGATGCCACCGAAGGAATACGAAGCAGGCTCTCCCGCAACGGCGCGAAAAGTCTCGTCGCGGTACTCGGCGCCGAATGCCAGATTGAGCGGTGAGCCGTCTCCGACTTCGATCGCGCGAGTGAAATCGACATTCGTTGTCCATTGCTCGAACCGTGTGCCGCCACGGCCGAATTCCGTGGGCGAGCCGAGGCCGAAGGATACGTTGTTCGAGTTGATGAAGCCGAGGTCGGTGCGGCTCAACCCGTATTTCGTGGAAAGCTCCCATCCGAAGCCTGCAAGATCGTCACCCCGCAGCCCTACGGCACCCGAATAGTCTATCAGGGTCGTGGTCTGAAACGGATTGAAGCCGTCCGGATAGATGGCCCTGATCGTCTCATTCTGCCCCGCACGGCGGAAGAAGTTGGCGTTGGTGCCGGAAAGATCGCTGTAGCCGCCGAATGCGAACAACTCGGCGTCTTCGCTCACCGGAAGTGCTGCGTTCAATATGAAGCTGTAGTTGTCGTATTCTGGCTGCCCGAAGAGAAACAGGTTGTCGCGATCGATCGTCGCTTCGCGCGGGTCCAAGCTGCCATTCGACGGCGTGAGACCGATACCGGAGCCAAAATTCCCTGAAGGCAGCACGGGCGCACCGGTCGGGCTGACGCCGAAATATTGCTGGCGTGTGTCGGGCCGGGCTCGGTTGGTTGATTCCTGGGTCTGGAACTGTCCTGAAAGCCGGACGAATCCGCCGTCACCTAACGCAAAGCCGTAGCCTGCGCCGACGGTGAACTTTTCCCCGTCGCCTCGTGTCGTCAAGCCGCCGGTAGCGAAGACGTCGCCTCCGATGGAATCATCGAGAATGACATTGATGATGCCCGCCACGGCATCGGAGCCGTATTGAGCGGACGCGCCATCCCGCAGGACTTCCACTCGCTTGAGTGCGATGATCGGCAAGGCGTTGAAATTGTAGGCGACGTCTCCCCGCCCGACCTGGTTGCCGACGTTAAGGTCGCTGTTAGTGTGCCGACGCTTCCCGTTCACGAGTACGAGCGTCTGACCGGTGGAAAGTCCTCGAAGGGTTGGCGAACGAAGGAAGTTTGCGACGCCGGCTGCAACCGGACGAGCAGTGTTGAAGCTGGGCACGTCTATCCGGAGCATGTTCTGAAGCTCGGTTTCGCCGCCGCTGGTCAGTTCGTCAGCCGAGATCGAATCGATCGGCGTTGGAGAGTCGACCGCGATGCGCTGTCCGAAACGCGTACCGGTTACGACGATAACCTGATCTTCCGCAGATCCGGCGATTAGCGTTTGTGAGGCGCCGGTTGGCTCGTTCCGATCCTGCGCCATGGCGGGCGTTGCCATGCACAGTGAAACAGCAAGAACGGAAAATGAAATGCCGTTTCGGCGATAATCGAACATGTATGGTCTTTCCTTGAAAATCAGATCGGGATGGCACGGCGGAGGCGGACGATTGCCCAGGTCCCGAGTGCACCGGTAAGTCCCAACAGCCACAAAATCGGCATCCAGCGGACCGGAGGAGCCGCAGGCGGTTGGAAACGGGGAAGAGCATCGAAAGTGGCCGCGTCGACGGGACGGTCGCCCAGCGCCGTACCTGCCATGGCCTCTCCAAGCGGTATGAGATATGCCTGCGCTGCCTCGCGTCGACGTTCATAGAAACGGGCATCGGTGTGCGCGATCTCAGCCAGCGCGTCTGCAGTCAGAACGGGCGGCGATAGCAATGCAAGCCGCTGCGAGAACAGGCGCTGCTCGGCTATGCTTCCATTGTGCGCGCGTCGAAGAGGAGCGATGGCCTCTGCTACAGCATTGCGTATCTCGATGCCTTTCTCGACCGAGGCCCGGCGCCAGACGAGCGTATCCGAAGAAAGGTCGGGGTGATCGTCTTCGTAACTTCGATTTGATGCGACCTCGGAAGCCCGCGCGAGCGCGATCTGCTCGAAGCGCGATGGCGGCGGATTGATCAGCGTGGCCGCCGCTTGGATAGCAACGGGCAGCACGAACACGAGCAGCGTCCATAACCCAGCCAGTGCTAAAGCCGCAGTCTCCGCCGCGATAGTGAAGCTGTTGACGAACAGGATGACCGCCCACCAGAACATCAGTCCAACCAATGCGATAATGAGCCAGTTCATGACCGGCCCTGCCCGTCCGCTAATATCCGGCCCCAGCAGCCAAAGTGCGATCCCGGCGATCAAAATTGGAGCGAATACGATGACGAGGTGGTTGACGCTGCGGGCGGTAATCAGACGCAGCGGCGAACCTGACTGTGACAGCCATAGCCGGGCTGTTCCGGCTTCGCGGTCGGTGACGAAGAGGCCGTAACCGATGCCGATAAGGAGCAAGGGGGCAAGCACGACAGCAACGAAGGCAAGATCAAGCCCGCCGCGCGCTAATCGTTCAGCGTTCTCGACCTGATAACGAGTGAACATGGCATCGGGCCGGGTGGACAGCCGCGCGGTCGTCGCCACCGGCTCGAGCGTCGACCGACCGTTCGAGAAATCCGGCAGGGTCGGCTCGCCGAGCCGGATCGGCATATAGAAACGTGTCGGCAACAACGCTGCCTCGGCGGGTTCGAGCGTATTCGCCTCCGCCCACTTCGCCCGTGCTGCCGCCAGCGCTTCCGCAGATTCCTGCGCGCTCAAGTCACTCTGGCTTTGCAGATGGGTTAGCCATGAACTGCCTGAAAACACTGCCAGCAAGGTCGCGAGCATTCCTGTGACAAGGACGACGCGGGCAAGTCGATCGCGAAGGAGGTGGACGGCATCGAGATGCAGCAGCCGCATTATTCGGCGAACTCCTGCTGAAGGTTCTGGCCGGAGCGTGACAGTAACCACCATCCCAGCATCATCCAGGCAGCGAGAATCAGCAGGTCTGGCCAGACACTACGCAGCGCTGCCTCAAGTGGCAGAGAATCGGGTTCAAAAACTCCGAACTGCTGCCATAGCCGTTGGTTGGCCGCGTAATTGGGATCGCCGACAGAATTGACGACCAGATCGCGGTTGAGGGCGTTGACGACGCGCTGCCGTTCCGCTCCCGCTTGCCGCGCGAAGTCCTGAGCATGCGCATTGTCGGTTCCCGCCAAGGCTGTGGAAACGTTCTGCATTGCGATGATCGGCGTTAGAATTCCTAAAGAACGCATGGCACCGCGCTGCCGTTCGGCAATCGCTTCCAGCTCCGCATGGTGATGAGCGAACACGCGGTTGCCGAAGCGCTCATTGTAATCTAGCCTCGCCCCGCGGTAGCTGATCGGCAAGGCATCGAGGTCCGTTGCCCCGTAGCGTTCGAGCAGCCTCGCTTCGAGCGAGGCTTCGCGTTCCTCGCTCGAGCCGCTCCCCTCAAAGCCGTTACGGATGTCCGCTTGGATACTCGCCCAGAACCGCTCGCCCGATGGTGTCGGATGCATCGCTTCAGCAAGGCTTGTGGCCGCTTTGGGGGCGAGCGGAACGGCCACGATCCAAAGACCGATCAGCGCCACCAGCGCTGCCGAGGTCGAACGCATCCTCGCCGACACCGCCATGCCGATCAAAAGCGCGATCAGCAGAAACCCGGCATGAGCAGTGCACCAGAGTAGCGTCCTGCCGATCTGGTCGAGCCCCGCCGGGTCCGGCGCGAGCATGACGGCGACCGCCGCGGCCAGCAATAGGGGCAGCACCAGCATCGCTGCCATGCGAACGAGACCGCGCGCCTTAGCGTTCGCCAAGGCACGGCCGTCCGCACCCGACGCGAATAATAGTCGCAGGGTCCCGCGCTCCCGCTCGCGGGCAATTGTGCCTGCAGCCAGCACGAACAGCAGTAACGGAACGATCGTCTGCAAAACCCACGCAACGCTGAACTCACCGATCTGAAGCGCGCCGGTCCGGTCCTTTGCCGGACGGAAGGCGGCGGGATTGCGCGCATGCGCTTCCATCCAGACCGCCGCCCCCGAATATGGCAGCGTGCCGGGATCAAGCAGCGCAGGTGCGTCTAGGGCCCGAAACGCCCATTGTGCGAAATGCGCCGCAGAGTTCGGATCGCGGGGTCCCTGCGACACCCAACTCTGGCGCTCCATTGCGGTCGCCGCCGCCCGGTCGCGCTGGTAATCAACCGCACGGACATAGGTCGCACCCAAAGCAGCCAAGGCGAGCAGCGCGACCACTATCATCGCTCCGATCAGTCGGTGGTCGCGGCGAAGCTCGGTCGCATCCTTCCATGCGACCAGTTTCATCGTGCTGGTCTCCATTATCGGGCGACCTGCTCGACCATGTGTTTAAGGTAAAGCTGTTCCAAATCCTGCGCCGAAAGACTCGATGCACTGACCTCGTCGATCAGGCGTCCGTGCGGCATGATGCCGATCCGATCTGCGACTTCCTTCGCCCGGAACAAAATCGTGCGTCGAAATGAGTAGAGCGACACCACCCTCGCGCAGATTTCGCATGACCTCAACGAGATTGTTGGCGGCTTTCGGATCGAGACCAGAAAGCGGCTCGTCGAGCAGAATTGCGCGTGCGCCCTTAGCGACGGCTATTGCTAAACCGAGTTTTTGGCGCATGCCCTTGGAATAAGTTCCGACTGGCCGGTCGAGCACCGATCCAGGAAAATCGAGCGATGCCAGCAATTGTGCACGGCGATCTTCCGACAGAGCCGACCGCCGAGCCAGCGCATGGAAGAAAGCAAGATTCTCCGCGCCGCTCAGTGTCGGATAAAGGCTGACGCTTTCTGCTACGTATCCGAGCATCGCGCGTGCAGCGACGGGATCGTTCTGCACGGGCTTTCCGCCAACGAGCGCCTCACCCTCCGTCGGCTTGCGAAAACCCAAGAACAAGTTGAGTGTGGTCGTCTTCCCGGCACCGTCAGCACCAAGGAGGCAAACGATTTCACCCATTCCAACTTTCAGATTCAGATTGCTGAGCGCAATCGCTTTTCCGAAGGTCTTCGTCAGATTCCTTGCTTCAAAAACAGTGTCACGAGTTGAATGGTAGGCCATGTGACGACCATGGCAGAAGTTGGCGCACGATACAATATATCATCTAGTGACAATGCGGCGAAGATGGTGTCCGCTATCGCGTCTTGATCGTCGAAAGCCGACGATAGCAAATCCACCCAGATCCGGTCGGAGCAGAGCTGTTGCGCGACCCTGAAGGCGGCATGGCTGCTTCGGACGAAGTCGGACGTTCCACTTGGCCTTGGTGAACGACTGTGTCTTGGGTCGAGGGCAGCCGCACGTTGGTGGTGACGGTAATGGCGGTTTTCCAACAGCTTGCGCCAACATACTACCCCTCAGCTTTCGCCCGCATTTCCGCGGCTCGATTTCACTGCCACGCACATCGAAAGCGGACGCAATTCAGCATGGCGCTGATGGAATGATTCGAGTATCGAGAGCTACGCGTGTTTTACTGACAGGGTCATCAGGCTGGTTAGGCAGATTTCTCGCACCGGCATTGCAAGCTGCAGGGTATCAGGTAGTCGGTATCGATGTTGCAGCGGGTGAACACACGCACAGGTCGTCGGATCGGTTGCCAACTCTGAATTGGTCAAGCGCATCTTCTCGAAATTTGAAGTTGGGGCTGTGATCCACGCCGGGGCACTGCACAAGCCCGATATTGTACGGCAGACGGCACAGGCGTTTATCGACTTAAATCTGACCGGGACATTGAACCTCCTGACGTCGGCCATCGAGTCCGGTGTCGGCAGGTTCGTCTTTACCTCGACCACCTAATTGATGATTTCGCAAGCAATCCGTAACGAACAAGGGACAGCTGCCGTTTGGCTCGACGAGCGAAGCGGTCCTCTAGAACCACGCAACATATATGGCGTGACAAAACTAGCCGCTGAAGGACTGTGTCGCGATGCATTCCTCAATCATGGCCTGCCCTGTATCATCTTGCGCACCTCGCGTTTTTTCCCGGAAGATGACGATACGCACAGCGTACCGAGCGGCGAAAACCTGAAGGCGAATGAGCTACTGTACCGACGAGCAACGGTCGAAGACATGGCAACTGCCCATATTCTCGCGCTCGAACGCCCGCCGCAGATTGGCTTCGATATTTTCATTATCTCAGCACCGACACCGTTTAGGCGGGAAGATGCAATCGATCTGAAGCGCGATGCCGCTTCGGTGGTTGAGAGATGCTTCCCGGGCGCCTCTGCCCTTTATGCAGCAAGAGGCTGGACTTTGCCCAAGACGACAGGGCGAATCTACGACCCGTCTCGCGCCGAGCAGGTTCTTGGCTTTCGTGCAGGCACCGACTTTGCCGCTGTGCTTGAAGCCTTAAAGCAGGGCCATGAACTTCCATTTGCGCACGACCCTACCTATTTGCCACCACATGCCGATCTCAGATTTGTGACGGCTGGATAACTTGAATATCGCGCAATAGCTAACCTTCGCCTTCCCACCAAGTTGCGACCACTGGATGCCCTGCGCGGCTCCCTGAGAGCTGACATGCGGCTTCAGCCCTTTCGTGGCCAATACCTGTCAGTCAACATTCGGCCCATTTCCAATACTTTCAAAAATGGCGAACCTGCCGTTCACCACGGCGCCTCATTGATAGCACTCAGCCGCCATCCGTTGCCACCATGGCCTGATGTTCGTTGCCTCGCGCCACACCAAGCTCCGCAATTGGAGCAAAAACCGTCAATCTCGGTTCGTCGCTCGACTGACGGGTTTCGGCGGGAGCAAACAATCCGGTCCTCCACGGATGTCATGGTCGATTGACTAACAGTGGGCCGATTAAAACGATTCGCACTCACTTGAAGGCGTGTCGGGAGAGCTGAGCTTAGGAAGAACGATCGTCGCTATCCCTCTTTGTTTGCGGGTCGTGGTACGACATTGTTCATGCCAACCGCGCCGCCAACGCAAAAGCGACCCCAAGCATTCATTAGTTTGACGCGTGCGCCCGGCTGGCTCGGAGTGCCAAGATAGGTGGTACGGCGATAGGCAGCCTGCACCGCATCGGGTGTCTTGTGAGCCAGCGCCGCCTCCACGACCGGATCAGCAAAGCCTTCGTTCGCCGCCCAATCAGTGAATGTGGAGCGAAATCCATGAACGTGGAACGGCTCGCTCATGTCGCGCAGCACCTTAAGCAACGTCATGTCGGACATCGGTCTGCCCGCCGCACCGGGGAATACAACATCGGTGTTCGGAAGCCGAAAAGCATCCGCTTTCGTCAGCACCGCCTGTGCCGCATCAGAAATTGGAACCATGTGCGCCTTGCCCCGCTTCATGTGATCGGCTGGAATAGCCCACAGACGGCCTTCAAGATCAAATTCGGACCATGTCGCCAGCCGGACTTCTTGGCTGCGGACGCCTGTAAGAATAAGCAGTTCGAGGGCCATCCGCCCAAAGGATGGCTTGCGCCGCAAAGCGGTTATGAAGGCGGGCAAAGCAACATAGGGCATTGCTTTGCGATTCTCTCGCGATTTTACCTGCCGGGGTAACCCGCGCCCTGCCTTGAGACTACTATTGCCTGAAGGTGCCTCGGTTGAGCGCCAGCCTTTAGCGTGAGCGTAGTCCAGCACCGCACAAATCCGGTTGCGCACTTGGCGAGCGGTCTCTGGAATCTCCTGCCAGATCGGCTTCAGCACCGTGATGATGTCCGCGGCTGTAATGCTGCCGGTCGGCACATCGCCCAATTTGGGAAATGCGTAGTTTTCCAAGCTAGCGAGCCATTGGCGCGTATAAACGGCACTTTTCCAACCCGCCCTATTTTCTGCATGATACTGACGCGCGGCTTCGCAGAACGTCACCTTCGCTGCGGCTTCGTCTTTTTTCTCGGTCACGACATCGCGCCGATCGACCTTGACCGCTTTGCGCAGCTCTAATGACTTATGCCGGGCTTCTGCGAGTGACAGAAGCGTGGCACTTCCCAGCCCGATATCCTGGCGCTTGCCGTCGCGCTGGAGACGCAAGAGCCAGTACGCTCCGCCTCTCTTGTCCACCCTGAGGGCTAGCCCGTCCCCGTCGTGGTAGGTACCGGGATTCGACAATGCTGCCCTGATTGCAACCACTGTGAGTTTGCCCATCGCTTACTCCCACACTTAATCGCATTTTGCGGAGATTGATCAGTGTGGGAGTAAGTTGATTTACTCCCACATCCCTCCCACAATCGTAACCGGCTGCAGTGATACAGCACAAGACGCGACTGGACGATAAAGGGGATTATACGCTTGAATTTCCGGGATTTCTAGGGATTTCAGCAGACCCTCTCAGAGCAGAGGGTGGTGGACAGGGCTTGTATCGAACTATTTACCTATCGCATTGTAACAGCTTGCTTTTTAAGCTAGCTAAAAATCTACTCCCTCACATTCTCCCACATTTTTTGAGCGGATACGGCATCGATTGCTCCAATCGTGCCTTATCCCGCCTTGGCTGATTGACGTCTCCGATCCTAAATAGCCGTATCTCGCAATCCGCTTCCCGATTAGCTGAGCAGGTTTTCTGCTATCGACCCAAACCCAGTCGTTTCCGGCCGCGGCGCTCAATGTCTTGTTTAGCCAGAAGTCGCCTTTCCGGTTTCGGGATCGCGCCTCGACCGTTCATGACCGCAAGTGGGTGGATTCTGGAACTGCGGCTTCCATTCGAGAGGATCAGCCGTCAGTCCTCCAGCAGGTCCGAGAGATTTCGCCGAAGTGCATTTTGAACGAGGTTGCCAGCTGGTCTTCCGTCACGTCACCTGTGGCTGAAGTGACATCCAAGACCCATCGCCGAACCTGCTCGGCACCATGACGCTTTTCCAGTCCTTCGAATAACAGCAACGCCGCCACATAGCCACGTGACCGACCAATCGCGTTCGACGATCTCCCTTCCGGTAATGCTTGTGGGATCGGGCAAGCCCGAGGGATATGTCGAAAATGGCATCTTGCCTGCCTAGAGAGTTTTCCGGAAAAGTTAGCATTTTTTATGGGTGGCGCATTCAGGGAACCAGAATTGTAAGATTGCGTTTTACGTCGACGTGAAGCCTTTCGGCCTTCGCCGGAGGCAACCTTGAAGCAACGCGACGACTGGCATCTAACCGACGCTCTTGAATATGAACACGGCCGAGGGGATCCCTTCGCAGCTGCAGTTCGCGCTACGAGGATGCCGATGGTCATTACCGACCCGGCAAAGGAAGATAACCCCATCGTCTTCTGTAACGTCGCGTTTCAGGAGGTAACGGGCTACACGCGAGACGAGATTGTCGGGCGTAACTGTCGTTTTCTTCAAGGTCCCGACACCGACCCCGCATCGGTTGAGCGAGTGCGTGAAGCCATTGCGGCCGGGCACGATATCGATGTTGATCTGCTGAACTATCGCAAGGACGGCACCACCTTTTGGAACGCATTGTATATGTCCCCTGTCAGGGACAAGGACGGTGTGATCCGCTTCTTCTTTGCGTCCCAGCTCGATGTCAGCGACCGGGTCGAAGCGCAGAACATCATCCATGATCAGAAGCTTCTAGTTGAGCGGGAGGTGGAACGGCGCACCGCCGATCTGCGCGCTGCGCTTGATGCCAAGACCATTTTGCTCCACGAGGTCGATCACAGGGTGAAAAACAACCTCACGATGATCGGTTCGCTGTTACGGCTTCAGGTACGGACGATAGACGACCCCTCGGTAGCGGCAAAGCTGGATACTATGCTGGAACGCGTTGATGCCCTCGCCGTGGTGCATCGTCAGCTATACCAGTCCTCTGACATTGCCCGCTTCGATATTGGCAGTTTTGCAGAAAGCCTCATCTCGGACGTGGTAGGATCAAGTGGACGCAGCGATATCACGCTGGATGTCAGGGCGCAGCCGCTTTTTGTGGATGCCGCTAATGCGTCGGCGCTTGGTCTGATCCTCAACGAGATTCTGACTAACGCGGTCAAGCACGCCTTCACGAACGGTCGGTCGGGCCAACTAAGCCTCGTGATTGAAGGCGGCGATGACCACGTGACCATTCGCATATGTGATGACGGACCGGGCATGCCCTCTGCCGCTCGCGGCAAAAGCATTGGCACTTCATTGATTACACGGTTGGCGCGTCAGGCTCATGCCGAAGCGACCTGGGGAGACAATGCGCCCGGAACCTGTGTGACCATTACATTCCCGCAAACCGGGCCGGGGTCATGACGAACAGAATGGACGTCCTGATCGTCGAGGATGAAATGCTCCTTGCGATGGACATTGAGGCCATGGTCGAGGATAGCGGTCACCATGTTCTGGCAGAAGCGGCAAGCCTTCAGGATGTGGAGGCCTTACCGAACGATCTGAACCCCCAGCTTGCGTTCGTCGATCTACATCTGGCGCATGAATCTAACGGTCTGGATGTGTGCCGCTACATACGGACGCACTGGCCCGACGCACTGATCGTTTTTGTCACCGCCAATGTGTCGAAGATACCCCCAGACTTTTCCGGCGCGCACGGCGTCATCGCCAAGCCTTTTTCGCATTCCGGCGTCGTTACCGCCATAAATTACCTGGCTAACGGCGTGTTCGATCCGCCGCCCAGCATACCACGCCCCGCTAGTCTGATTGCTTCACCGCATCTCGAACGCCGATGGTCTACCGCAACCGGTTAGTGCAATGAGGACGTCGCCAAAATTGGCCGATGGCGAAACCAAGCGATCCAGCACCTGTTTCCAACGACGTGACGGAAGCGAGAACCGCTACGAAATTCCCGATTGAGCATCCTTTCCAAGACACTCGTAAATGGCGGCTCTCAGCAAAGCCGGCCTCTAGACGAGAGTGCTGCGGATGGCAGGTTTGTTGTCTAATTGATTTCTGCATTGCTCTTCATTTTTCCCGTTCGCCAATGGTTGTCTTCGAGGTCATCGGACGGCTGATGCAGCGTTTTGTCCGAGCCTTCATGATCGCGGCCGAGCGGAATAGGTGGACGTCTCTGAGTCCCAAACGAGGTTTGACCCTTTACAAACCTGACGAGATCGTCCTGGGCATGGCTGAGCAGGAAGAGAAGCGCAGGGTTTAAGCCCAGCAAAACTCGGTCTCGTTCAGCCAAAGCGAATGGAGTCATGCGGCGAGCCTGCGCGCAACAGCCGTTCTGGCATGCTTGC
>NZ_CP016458.1:0-152317 GCF_001713435.1 Blastomonas sp. RAC04 | reverse complement strand
GAATCGATGCATCCGGATCCGGTTCTAATTGTCCTTGCGGCTGGAACAGGATGAGTCAGTATTGACGAACGCTGATTTAATATCGGCGTGTGACCGGGTTCTGACACGCATGTCCAGGCGTACAGCTAAAGGTGTCAGTACGTGCATCCGACGTGCGTTTCCTATTGCTCGGTCACGTTTTAGATCTGCCAGAACCAATTATAATCGGATTATAAAATGGAGCTGACGTTTAACCGGGCATAGTCTTTCCCGGCGACTATCCTAGTCGCATATTACGGAAAGGAACTGAGCATGAACTCGTTTGAACCTCAGCATGATGATGTCATCGATCTGGGCGCCGTCCAGGACGAAACCCGCGGTGCTTCGATCCTCGGCGACGAAGACATCGAGACCAATCAGCGGTTTCTGGTCTTTGGACTGGCTTCCGAGGACTGAGCAGCTGGTGGCGTGCAGCCTGCTGGCTGCACGCCATTGCTGATCATTGTGCTATCACGATGAAGTACGGACTGTCTCCGCACCTGCGCTACTGCCTCTTCGCGTCAGCATCGGTATTTCTCGACGTGGACCACGAACGATATTTTCTGCTGCAAGATAGAGCGGACGCGAGGTTCCGGCGTTTCCTTGAGCAAAGTGCTGATGCCGCCGACTTCCACTGGCTGATCGCACGGAACATCATAACCGAGGGTTGCGATGATCCGACATCGCATTGCTGTAAAGTCCCGGCTCCGACGTCCGGCCTTGGAAATCAACCGCCGCTTTCAGCTGATATTATTCTCACCATCAGAGCTATTGCAGCACAGATCACAGCACGGCGGATGCTCCGGCGCCGGCCATTTGCGGATATCCTTAAACCCGGCTGGTCAATGGCGCAGTGCGTCGCGCAGGATCATGAGCACCAGGTTTCTCGTGTGACGGCCGCATTTCAGCGGGCTCGGCATTTCGTTCCGGCAAAAGACCAGTGCCTCGTGAGGAGCATCGCCATGAGGCAAGTTCTTGCCAGCCAGGGATGTCATGCGGACCTTGTGATTGGGGTGGCGCTTCCCTTTTCAGCGCATGCCTGGGTCCAATCTGGCAACAACATCCTGACCGACCCACTCGAGCTGGTAGAGCCCTACAAGCCGATACTGGTGGTCTGATGGCAGGGCGTTTCATCATAGACATCAACCCGGTTGCATCCAGTCAGGTCCGTTCCGTCAGCAATATGGGAGCGCCTTCGTTCAATGATCCTGCAGTTCGCGTGTGGAGCCATTTACCCGCAATCAGGATTGGCAGCACAGGCTGCATCATCGGACATTTGTTCTCCCGGAAACCGCCTCACCGCCTCGTTCTGGAGTTCGATACTGAAACAGCCCACGCGATCCATTCAAGCAGGGGCCGCATGCTCCTGCAAGAATATTGGGGTGCCTATGTTGCGATCGTAGTTGGCCCGGATAACGCTGTTTCGGTGCTACGAGACCCGTCCGGTCTGCTGCCGTGTTATTATCGCACCCGAGCGGATGGCGCAGTGTTTGCGGGCGATGTGGCGGATCTGCTGAGCCGGGGGGTGGGGGCTGTCAATCTGACGGAGATCGGCAGACTTCTTGCCAGCCCGGATGCAATGGGCCGCAGCACGTGTCTGTCCGGCGTTTCTGAGTTGCTGCCAGGTGAGTGCCTGAGCAGTTCAAAAGGTGGAAATACCCTGGATGAATGGTGGTCGCCATGGCACTGGACCTGTCCGGAAACGATGCCAGAATTCGACGATGCCGCAGCCAGACTTCGCAAGGTCGTTCTTGACTGCGTAGGATCCTGGGCATCGTGTTTCCAGTCCATTCTGATCGGAGTTTCCGGGGGGCTGGACTCTTCCATAGTCGCCTGCTGCGCTCAGCCAGGAGCCGCGGGACTGCATTGTGTCAATCTCGTCAGCAGCGGAGCGGGGGGAGATGAGCGTCGCTACGCATCTGCTCTGACGCATGCGCTTGGCCTTCGGCTGCACGAGCGGCACTTCGACATCGCATCGGTCGATATTGAGCAGCCTGCAGCGCCCACCCACCCCTGGCCAAATGCCGCGTACTTTCTGCAGGCAATGCAGGCCACCCATTGCGCATTTCGCGATCATCAGCCTGTTGATGCCTATTTTTCCGGTAATGGTGGCGACAACGTGTTCTGCAGTTTGCGCACGGCCGCTCCGTTCGTAGACCGGTTCATGTCTCAGGGCTCACGCTCTGGAATTATGAATACTCTGCGCGACATCGGCGTACTGACTGGAGCGGACGGCATGACGATTCTCCGACATGCCTGGGATATCTATCGAAAGGTGGGCGCCCCGCTCCAGACTATGTGCGATATGTCCGGTCTGTCACCTTCGTTCTTCGAAGCGATGGCACCTGGCCAGCCACTGCATCCCTGGCTCAATCCACCGCCGGACGCACTTCCGGGCAAGATCGGGCATGTGAAGCAGCTCCTCCGGGCCCATCGCAGCATCGAGCTGTATCCGCGCCAGACGTATCTGACCCACATTGCTCCGCTGATGTCTCAACCAGTCGTCGAACTCTGCTTGCGCATTCCAACGTGGCTTTGGGTTCATGGCGGGGCAAATAGGGCAGTCGCCCGCGCAGCTTTCAAGGGAATCGTGCCGGACGAACTGCTCGGACGAACCTCCAAAGGAGGCCCCTCTGGCTTCATGAGGGAGATATATCTCGCAAACCGCAGCAAAGCTGAAGATTTTCTGCGCGGCGGTATTCTCGACCGGGCCGGACTGCTGGACCTTTCGATCCTCAGCCAGGCGCCGCTACCCACAGCTGCAGGTTCCCAATCCGCACGCCGGGTCCTGGCAATATGTGCTGCAGAGGCCTGGGCGCAGTGGTGGAACAGCTCTGACGGGCTCAGGGCGGACCATCGGATGAATTGACCGGGAGTGCCGGGCAAGGGGCGCGACGGTCGCGCTCCATCTCGATCCAGTGGCCGGCACGCCCCGCAGAGGAGGCGTCAGTCTGCTCTTCGTCGCGAAGCCAGAAATCAAACCATGCAATGTTCTCGCGCATGGCAGCCAGACGGTTCGATGGAATGTGAAACAGGTGCGTCTCATCGGTAGCGGTAGTTTCGCCTGGATAGAGACTTATCTGTGAAGGAACGCGCGCAGCCCGGAGGCTCATATGGAAATCAATCGCACCGGCAAGGGGCGTTGCCATTTGCTGGAGCACAGCTGCACAGGCATGATCGGCGCGCAGAGAGGGCGAAAGGCGGCGATAGTTCTCGAGGAATGGTTCGGCGGGAGGACCACCAAAGATGGCTGTGTAAGACCGCATCACCTGGGACCAGGCTGAAGGCTCGAGAAAGCTGCCATCACCGCTCGAAGCGGCTCTGAAAAGACTGGACTGCGTGACGGCTACATTCGTGATCTGCGATCCTCTGCTATAGCCTGCAATTCCGACCCGTCTGCGATCCACGAGCCCATCACGGACCAGTTGGCTCACCACATCTTCCAGCATGTGCACCACATCAATCCAGGCACTGTCCTGAACTTGGGCTGGTGATAAAGGGCCCTTGCCCGAGCGCCACTGAGCGTAGCCCGGCATCAGGTCCGGGTTCTGGCGGGGAGAAGGATCGTTGATCAGCACGACGATATAACCCCGCTCTGCCCAGGCCTGGACAGGATAATCCCATTGAAGATCCTGGTCTGCAAATCGCTCATCCGCATCACTGCCATGGGTTACGAGGATTGCGGGGTACCGCTGGCCCTTTTCAAAGTCGCGAGGCCAGACGATGAAACCCGTGGCAATGTGATCAGCCCTGTTCTTCCATTGGTGTGTTGTGATTTTCAAAGGCGCTATCGCTTCATGCCGCGCCGAGAGAGCCAGCACCCTTGTGATCCTGCCGCTGCCGGGCTCGACCCGGACAAACCGGGGCGGCTGGCTGAGCGATTCCTCCACACAGATGCCCCATGACAGATCAGCCCGAAAATCGCATCGGCTAAGGCTCTTGTCGGTCAGAATGGTGCGTACGCCCGCTTTCGAGACGACCGCCAGTCCATAACGGGGGTGGGTGGTAGTGCGCACGCCGAGAACCATGCGCCTGCCGTCCCCGGATCGCCAGTTCGCGGCGGACCTCGGGTCCCCGACATAGAAACCGTATCTGCCATAGCGGTGTTTCAAGCCGTCCGGACCTGTTTCGATCAGGTCCAGCGACTCGCCGGTTCCTTCGCTGGCCAGCTGGCCGCCATGCGGGCCCTTGAGATAGTCGACCGATGGAAGCCCAGGCAGCGTTCCTGCCGAAGTGCTGACCAGCGAGGTGAATTTCAGATCGAAAGCTTCTGACTCATCGCTTTTGGTGCCCGATGTGGTCTCGACGAAATACCGCAGCCCGTCTTCGCCCCATCGCACGGTGGCGGCTAAGTAGAATGCCAGGCGATCGCTCGTGGGGCGTGTTGCGATCAGCGTGTCTTCGCCTGTCGACGAACGCAGCCGCAGCTCGACAACAGCAGGGACAGGAGCACGGCGCCGGTGCTTTTGCGCGGTTACCTCGCTGTCGAACTGGACACGGGTATCGGCGGCTCCCGGCTTGAGCGCTGCATACCACAACCATCTGCGATCCGGTGACCAGTCATAGGCCAGTATGCCGACGCGATGGGGTGCGAGGGAGGATACGGCAAATAGATTGCCCTCGGCCTGTCCGACAGTGACCTTTGCCTCGCTGGCAAGAACAAGCCGAGCCGATGCGCCAGAATCGATCTGATACAGCTGCTGTCCGTCGCCCAGATCGAGCAGGACATTCCAGGCCCGCATTCCTGCAATTGCCTCGAGTTGATCGGCTGCAATCGCACGCGCAACCTCTGTCCTGACGCCCGAAGCCAGATCCAGCCGATACAGCACGAGCAGTGTCTGGTTCCCGGCAATGTCCACAGTCCGCTCGAGATAAGCCAGTTCTGCTCCATCGGATGACAATGCCATCGAGATCACTCTTGGCACTGACACGATGTCTTCCAGCGTCCAGCGGCGGCCCCGATCTTCGGCCATCGCTGCCGGACAGGATACGATCAGTGCCAACCCTCCAAGAAGCGAGCATCTGCCGAGGTTTGCGTATTTTGTGCGCGGCTTACCAGTCATGGCGCACCGTCAGGCCAAGAAAGCGTCCGACCGCCGAGTAATTGGTCGAATCGAATGCTGCGTCGAACGCGGCCGCCGTAAAGATCCGATCGGGCTTCTCGTTGAGAATGTTGAGGGCATTGACAGCGATTTCAGTCCCACTGCCCAGCGTCAGACGCGCCGTCAGATCCAGGGTGGTGAATGAAGACAGCTTAGTTCGAACCGGTCTGCGATTGTCGGTGACGCCGCCGCTATGGTTGACGAAGGTAGAGAGCGAGAACTGCTTTGTGCTGTAAGTCGCCCCAGCCCGCGCGCGAATATGCGGCGGAAAGAATATGTTTCCGGCAAGTTCGGTCACGGGCAGGCCGGGAAGAAGACGCTGGCTGCTTTCCATCCATGTACCGCCGCCGCTCAGCGAGAGCCGCTGACCCGGGCCAGTCTCAAGGTCATATCGTAGCGACACATCGACGCCGCTATAGGTCTGCTGGGCAATGTTGCGGGTGCGCGCATCAAGAAGCGCAATCACTCGCCGCGGGTCATAGGGAGCCCCAGTCCCATTCTGTAGTCCTCCATTTGCGCCGCTGAACAGTGCATCGAGCAAGGCTGCTGACGGATTGAAGGTGATCAGATCTGCGAAGATCGGGTTGTTGAGCGCGCCAGCGCCTGAGGGCAGCGGAGGTGTTACCCGGTCCGTATAGTCGATATGGAAATAGGCCGCCGAGAGCTCCAGACCTTCTACCGGTTTCATCGTCGCGCTGAAGGTCCAGTTTTCCGAGCGCTCAGGCCCCAGCATTTCGCTTGCCCCTTGGGCAATCGCAAGCGTCGCGCTCGCCGGAAAACCCTGTCCGAAGCCGCCAACCGGAACCAGAACTGCCGAATAGCCCGTATATTGCTGAAAGAGCGTCGGCAGCTTGAACGATTTGCCCCATGAGATGCCAAACGTCAGCCCGGCTACCGGCTCGTAGGTCATGCCGAGCTTCGGAGTGACAATGTCGCCCGAATCCGAGTTATCCTCATAGCGCAGCGCGCCGGTGAGCGATGCCCGGTGCGCAAGCGCAACGCCCTGTTCCGGGCTGGTGAGCGGGACGAACAGCTCCCCATAGGCAAAATAGTTTTTACGAAGCTGGTCGAACTCCCTGCCGCCAAGCCTCGCCCCGAAAAAGCTGGAACGGTAACCAGCGCCCGCTGCAATACGGGCTGGTCCTGCGGGCAGTTCGAACAGCGCGCCCTGAAGCCCCGCCTCCACAGAAAAATTCCGGTTGAAGAAGTATCGGGGGCCGGTGCTCGTCTGAATACCACCAGAATAAACCCGGGTAAGACCATCGGTTATGTCGGTGCCATAAAAGCCGAGGATCTCGAAGGTCCAGTCGTCAGACAGATCAACGACGATTTTCGGAGCAATCCCGAATGTCTCGAATTCGGTGCGAACCTGGTTGCCAGACGTAGTGATCGGTACAGTAGCGGAGAAGCCCGAGGCCCCGATCTGTCGGCCTGTCTTGAAAATGGCGTCGGCACTCAGTTCGACGCGATCACCAAAAGCCTGATGGGCGCTGACGAGCACGGCGTGCCGACGCAGGTCGGGGAACAGGGTAGCATCCGGATTGTTCGAGACGGCAAAGCTACGCGACCCGGCCTGGATCGAGGAATTGCTGCTGACATCATAAGCAGCCAGTACCCCGCCGGTTGACCAGCTGGTCCCGGCCAGTACGCTGAACTGCTGCTGGAAATTGCCGCCATCGGTCGATCCGCCTACGCGCGCGCTGGTGGATACGCCATCGTAGCTTTTCCGAAGGATGATATTGACGACGCCCGCCACCGCATCTGCGCCGTAGATCGCCGAAGCCCCATCGGCGATCACCTCAACACGCTCGACCGCAGCCACGGGAATTGCGCTCACATCAATGACCGAGTTGACCCCGCTGAAGGCAAAACGATTGCCGTTGATCAGCGTCAGAGTCGCATTAGGGCCGATCCCGCGCAGGTTGAAAGTCGATGCCCCGTTGACGTTCACATTTTCGTTTTGAGCACCTTGCGAGTTGCCGATGCCCGGGTTCTGGCCACCGCCAAAATTCTGCGGCAGACTGCGTGCGACTTCGCCCAGATCATTCTGACCGGCATTGCGAATATCCTCACTGGTTACTGTCGTGACCGGAACGGCCGAGGGCGCACCCTTGATGCGTGATCCCGTGACAATTATGGGATCGGATTGCGAACTGGCTTCATCAGCTCGCTTGCCACTGGCGCGTCCGATCGTGACCGATCCCCGTTCGAACCGCGCGATTAGGCCAGTGCCGCGCAACAGGGCCTCAATGGCTTCGCGTGTCGTAAGATCGCCCTCCAGGGCTGGCGCCTGCAGTCCGTCAAGATCATCCGCCGAGGCATACAGTTCGATTCCGGCCCGCGTGGCCACACTGCGCAGCGCGTCGCCTAAGTCCTGCGCTGGCTGGTCGTAGACCATTTTTTCCTGCTGCTGGGCGTGCGCTGCAACTGGCATAAGCCCCAGCGCCACGCTGGCCATCAGCGCACGCATTACCTGTGATTTTCCTGACATCATCCTGATCCCCCTTCGGTTTGGGACCGCATGTCGAGGAGACACACGGCCTTTGAAGGGGGAATGACGCTGGTTGTTGGGGCACCTTAGTCAGGCAATGGAAAAATTATCGCTGTTCCAGATATATGCCGTCGGCCCTGCGCTCGACGGCAAGTTCGAACAGCTGTGCAAGGCGCCTGACGAAGGTATCCGTCTGGCTGATCCTGAAACGACCAGACGCTTCGAGCCGGGCAATGGCAGGGTCCTTTATGATGATCGGAACCGCCGCATAGCGGTTGGCTGCGGCCACCAGCTGGTCGAGCCTGATCGTGCGATATTCCGCCCATCCAGACGGCCAATCACTGTCGCCAAAGTCCGACGACCGTGCCCCAAGTCTCAGCGCGGCATCATCGGCGCGATATGCCAAGGGCGTTGCTGCAGGAAGCTGCCGGATCACGGATTTGTGGCTGGTCTGGCCAGCTGGTGCGATCACCGCCGCGCCATCGGACAGAGTGAGGCCGATTAAACCTTCGCTGTCGTAACCGATATCGATTGAAGCCTGCGTGGTGGTGACCTGGCCGGACCCTGCCAGAATGCGGAATGGCCGGATGTCAGTGGCGATCTGCAGGCGTGCCCGACCTCTGGCCAGCTTCACGATCCTCGCATTATCGGTCAACGCCACGTCAAGGCGGCTGTCGGTATCGAGCGTGACAACCGATCCGTCATCCAGATGGAAGCTTCTGATTTCGCCGTGCCTTGTCACCAGCGGCTCGGCAGCCCAGGCAGCCATGGGATTTTGACCGTGAGGGCCGGAAAGAGAGGCGCCTCCGGCACTGATCGCCAGAAACAGCATGGCCGCGGCGGCTGCCAGCGCACCGGCGGTGAGCCACCGTCGAACAAAGGGTCTTTGAGGGGCCAGGCGGGACTTGCGGCTCTGGCCATGTCGCACAGAACCCTTCAGGATAGCGGACTGTACCAAGATGGCTTCAGCCCGCTCATATGCCGCGTGATGCGCTGGATCGGCAGCGCGCCAGGCTTCGAACTCGTGACGCAGCCGGGGAGCATCCGGACCCCGCATCCTGATCAGCCAGGCTCGCGCAGCGTCATCGATCGCGTTATCTCGGTGATCATGCGTCATCGATTGTAGTCCACGGCCTGCGCGATATGCGCGAGCGCCTTCATCATGTGATATTCCACCGTTGCAACGCTGATTCCCAGATGCTCGTGTATCTCGCGATATGTCAGTTCGTCGACCCGGTGCATCAGAAAAACCTCGCGCGTTTTGGGTGACATCGAGTCCACGGCTGCTTCATAAAGGCTCATCAGATCAGCCGCTTCCATGCTCCATTCCTGCTGTGGGGGTGTGGCAAAATCCCGTTCTTCGCAGAACGACACTTCAGGTGCCCCATGCCGATGAACCTTGCGCGACCGGTCGATCAGCAGGTTCTGGGCGATACGCCGGAGAAAGCCTCCGGGGTTGGCGAGGCTGTGCCTCTGGGCGCTGCCTGCTGCCCTTGCGAACACCTCCTGCACCAGATCGGGCGCTTCCTGCGGGCTCGCCTTGCGACGCAGAAACTGCAGCAGCGCAGAGGCATGTTCCCGAAAGGCCGTATCCAGATCGCTCGTCTCGCGCGACGCAGTCCCGCTCTGCACCGGACGATCGTCCGGATGAGCGTGGCATGCCGAAGACACCGAGAACGGGTGACGTTCGGAAGAAAGGCTTTTCCGTTTTGGCGAAGACACGCAACAGTACCCGCACGGCGCAGACCAACGAACCGGGCGAAGCCAGTCTGTCGATCATCCAGTGCTGCGCCGACGTTCGGTGACTTGAAGAGGTCACATGATCCGTTGCGGCCGCCCGTCCCTGAATGGACAGGCGCTCATAATGCCTGGCGGAGTATCCCGCACCGGACTGCCAGATATGCCCTGTGCATGCGAATGATGTCAGGATGCCATTGCAATGACAAGGAAAAGTCGCACGCGCAGGCGACTTGAGCATCCTGCAGCAATGCTTCGTGTCAGGCGGTGATATGCCGAATATAAGCAGCAGCGTCTTGCGCGCGCCGTTCATGATAGTGCAGCAACAGCGCGCGAACTTCTGGGTGAGTTGCGTTTTGTGAATATGCCGCTTCGAGAGCGCCGAGCTCGTCAGCCGTGTCGCCAAGTATCTCGGTGTCGGCGAGACGGGCGATATGGAGTCGGTCACCGAGGCCAGCAATGCAGCTTGCAAGCTCGGCGTTGCCCGAGCGCCGGGCAATCGCAAGGAACAGCGCATCAAATCCGTCCAAACCTTCATCCGGCCGGCCCACTGGGGTGATTGAGCCGCGCACCTGGGTCGCCAGCGCTGCCAGCATCAGCACAAGATGCAGCTCGAGCATGCTGCGGAGGTCGCTTTCGGTCATCCGCGGCGCATGAAATCCTTCGCCATGCGTAAAGTCGACCATGCGTTCTCCCGTCAGCCGATACAGACTGTCGCGTACCGGCGTAATGCTGACATGAAGCAGGTCTGCAATTCTCGCAGCTTCCAGCCGCGTTCCCGGCGGCCAGTGGCCATGCATCAATCGGCGCTTGATCGCTTCATAAGTCGGTTCGATTACATGTGCAGGGCTCACAGGCTTATGGGCTCCCGCTCGGCAAATGCGGCCAGCATGACTTCCTGATCGGGGCGCAGGGCGTCGATGGCACCGAGATGTTCCGGCACGACATCGCCGAGAAGGACCGACGGGCACTGGCCCTCGTAATTGCCGAGATTGGGTCGGTGCTGGACATAGCCTGCCAGTGCCGCAAGGTCGGGAGGAAACGTCCGTGCTACGGACGGCGGATAGGCAAGCCACAGATTCTCATAGGGCTTGAGCCAGCCCAGGCTGTAGCCGATGACGACGCCGCGCCTGACCTGACTGGTTACATTGGCGCCCGCTCCGTGGGCGGTTGAGCCCAGGAAACAGATCGCGGTTCCGGGTTCACACTCTGCAATAACAGGTGCGCCCGGATCCTGGCGCGCCATGCCGGCTGCGCCGTGGCTATCGGGATAGATGTGGGTTGCGCCGTTCGCTGCGCTGAACGGCGTCAGTGGCCAGATCACGTTGACGAGATACTCGTGCGCTCCCTTTGCGCCGTTCCACATGTCATGGTCCCGGTGCGGAAACTGGCGCTGCTCGCCGGGATGAATCTCGATGGCCTGCGCCACATTGAGCTGGATGCGGTCGCAGGCTTGCCCAAGAATGGCATGCACTGCCCCCGTTATGGTTTTTTCAAGAACCAGCGCATGTGAATGGACCGATCGCTTGAGCAGGCCACCAAAGCGTTTGGTTCGGTAGCCATAAAAACGGCCCTGACCGAAGGGCGTCGCTGCAAACACGGGGTCGAGATCGCTGGCAAGTGCCTCGATGGTCGCCCGCGGTACGAGATCGGGGACGATGCAAAAGCCTCTGTCCAGCAGCGCGTCTGCCAGCCTTTCGGACGACATCGCGTTCATGCGACCGACTCCCGGCTTTCGACAAGCTGCAACGATAGCGGGGCATAGATGCCTGTACGTTCAAGCCTGGTGCGTGTCTGGCTATCGATCCGGATGCGCAGGGCCCCGATCTTCGATCCCATCTTGCCCTGAGGCTCCCCCAGCGGCTCGCACTGCCAGCCGAAGCGCAGGATCTGTGCGAGCCAGCCAAGCTCGGCAACGCCGGTGTAGCAGTCGATGCCCTGAAGGATAGCGTGATCGACCAGCGCGGTCACAAGCTGGTTGCGGGCCGACAGACGCGATCCAGCGTCCTGGTTCCGGTCAAGACAGAAGCGCGATATTTCCAGGATACGCGGACCTCGCGGGACGCGGCCATCGCACAAATGGGGATAAAGATCGCCCAGGATATGCGGCCCAATGGTTGGAAGCAGGCGGGCCGAGGCGCGATGCTGCCCATCTGCGCCGATCAGGATCAGGTAGCGGGCATCTGGCGTGTCGAACTGGTCGATCTCGAACCTGTCGTCGAGGACAGGAAGGTCCCATTTCAGGAGGTCCACAAAGACCTGCTTGCGGGCCGCAAACATGGCGCGCATGGCCATGTTGCTTTCCGCAAATTTCGGACGGATGACGGCGTTGATCATGGCTGTTTTCCCAGAACTGTTGTCCTGCGAACCAGACCATGATCGGACTTTGGCCGGTATACCCAGTTCAGGGGATAGGCTGGGCTGCCGTCAAATCGCCACTGCTGCGAAAGGTGTCTGAATGAGTGACCAGGCGCACCCGAGAAGTCTCAGCTTGGTTTCCACCAATCGAAGATATCCGAGAACCCGATGAGCCCATCGAACAGCGCGCACAGGATCAGCATCTGCCGGCCATGGACATCGTACCGCTCGCGCGCATTCTTGAGATGCTGGGTTACCGTTTCCTCGCTGATCCCTAGGATCGCCGCGATTTCACCGGCTGTCTTTCCCCGCGCCGACCACAGCACGCATTCGCGCTGCCGTTCGCTCAGCACGGGTCTGGGTTCCACCGGCCTGGCACCGCTGATGCGCCGGGCGGCAGCAAGCGCGGTCGCGCCGACGATCTCGGCAGTATGGAGGAAATGCTGCGGCAGATCGCGATCCTGTCTGATGACGAATGTACAGCTGCCGCTCGCCTCACCGACCAGATGTCGCGGAACCGTATAGCCATCGACCAGACCATTTTCCCGTCCCACTGCGAGCATTTGCCGGTCTGCGGCGGTCAGCGGAACATAATGCTCGATGTGCTGCCAGCTGAAGCCGGTCAGTGCGCGCTCACCGGCACGGCGGACAGGGTCTGCTTTGCCAAGGTCAAACCCCTTGTACACCGTCGCCCAGCTTTCAGGATAATTGTGTACCAGCAAGGTACCAGGTTCCGAAAGACCCCTGCGGTCATAAGCCAGTGCGAAATGATCGAAATCCATTCGCGCTGCTGCCTTTTCAAGCGCGCCAAACAGATGCAACTCGTTTGTCGCGCTGGATATCTCGAGCGCCAGGTCTTGTGTCAGGTGCCATTGTTTCACGTTCTAAAGCCCGGCAGCAGGCGCGTTTCCGACCCGTCGACCCTGCTGGCCACTCCTTCAGATCGCCGATTTCCGGTTCCTGTCCGAAAACGCCGAACGGCTGGATGCACTTATGTCCTTTGCAGGCCATCGGTATGCGGGCTCTGGCTGCGGCTCGATTTCGAACGATGGCGACCACGGCTGTAACCTAGCAATCTGATTCTGCATGATAAAGTCCTTGTTCCGAAGAATCTGGTCCGGATCCGGTTCTATTCTGCTGCGCCGAACAGGATATCGGCAGCGATCAAAATTGCAGCGTTGGAACCACTTTGGTCGCTCCAGGGTGTCGAACTTGCAGCCTGCTGGTTTGGCTTGCGAGTGCTTAGGGGCCGCTTCCTGGCCCTGCCAGGCACCGATAGCGCCAAGGCAGGGCAGCTGCCTTCCGGCAGGGAGGAAGAGCAGGGCCGGAAATCCGTGACGGAGTGAAGGCAGGCGAGAGGTTCGCTGGTCATCCGTCGCGGAGACCTTCCATGCGCAAAACATATCGATCCACTTCTGGCGCCACACCTGGTCCGGATATCTACCGCAAGGTGACCGACCAGATTCTGGCAGAACTTGAGGCGGGCCGGGTGCCCTGGGTTCAGCCGTGGGACTCCAGCCATGCCGGCATCGGCCTTCCCTTCAATGCCGCAAGCCAGCGGCGCTACAGCGGCGTCAACATCCTCACATTATGGCATGCCGTGACTGCACGCGGCTTTACCGGCCATGGCTTCCTGACCTTCCGCCAGGCAGCCGCTCTTGGCGGCACCGTGCGTCGCGGCGAGCGCGGTACTCCTATCGTCTATACACGCCGCATTGCGCCGGACGACCGGCGAGAGCGGGGGGATGACCGCGAGCATTCGACGGAAAAGGGATTTTCCTTCCTGAAGTCTTTCACCGTTTTCTCGGTCGATCAGTGCGAGGGCCTTCCCGACCATGTTCCCGCAAGACCGCAGCCCGTTCCCGATGTACTTATCCTGCCTGCTGCCCGGGCGCTGATCGATGCGACGGGTGCTGATTTCCGGATCGGCGGTCACGAGGCTTATTACAGTCCAGCTCATGATTTTGTCGCGGTGCCAAGGCCCGAGGCCTTTCACGAACCCGTCAACTGGCATCGTACCGCCTTTCATGAGCTGGCTCATTGGGTCGGCCACAGCTCGCGGCTGAACCGCGACCAGAGCGGTGCATTCGGTTCGGCGGCATACGGTCGCGAAGAGCTCGTCGCTGAAATGGCAGGCGCGTTCGTCTGCGCGGCACTTGGCATCACTCCCACGGTCCGGCACGCCGACTACATCGGTTCATGGCTTGCCATCCTTCGCGAGGACCATCGTGCCATCCTGCGGGCAGCCAGCGCTGCGTCCAAGGCCGCCGACTATCTGCTGGCTTTCCAGGGCGATCGATCGGGTAGCTCCGTCATGATGGACGCGCCGGGCGGGAGATCGAATCATTCGTGTGTTTTTGAAGGGAGGGCAGCCGCATGAAACTGCTGACCAGAAAGCTTGCAGCCAAGCTGCAGTGCAACGCCCGGCAGCGGGCTGCTGCCCTTGGGCAGGGAAGACCCGAGCCTGACCCCCTACCTGTGGTGCGGTTCTTCAATCCATTGGGGTCAGCCAGCTGGCTTGCCACCGAACTGGATGAGGACGGCATACTGTTCGGGCTTGCCGACCTTGGGCTCGGATGTCCCGAGCTCGGCAGTTTTGCCCTGTTCGAGCTTGAAGACATCCGCCTGCCGCTGGGTCTCAAAATTGAGCGGGACATCGTGTTCGATCCCGTCTTGCCCCTCTCGGTTTACACTTATGCCGCTCGCCAGTGCGGGGCCATCGTGACAGCGCAAAATAAACTGGCCATGGCCGCCAGTGCGCTACGCGCTCGGCAGCTGGACCGCTGACGGGAGGGAAGGCGCTGCGCTTGCATGGGCAAGCGCGACCGCACCAGCACGCGCTGCCAGCGTTGCGCATCCGGGCGGCGGTTGGTGCAGGCCGCAAGCAAGCGAGGAAGAGGGGAGCCCGGGTCTTGTGACGGGCTTGAAAGCCGGGAGAGAGTCTTTCGGCGGTCCGTCATGGAGAAATGGCCATGGCCAGATCGAAACCCACCATCACCCTCAGCCCATCGCGCGACATCCCGTTCGACCGGCTTGTCCTGTCCCAGTCCAATGTCCGCCAGATCAAATGCGGACTTTCGATTGCCGAACTTGCCGAAGACATTGCGCGGCGCGGCCTGTTGCAGAGCCTCAATGTGCGGACGGTGCCTGGCACGGATGGCACTGAGACCGGCATGTTCGAAATCCCCGCAGGCGGGCGGCGCTACCGCGCACTCGAAATGCTGGTGAAGCAGAAGCGGCTTTCCAGGACCGCCCCGGTTCCCTGCATCGTGCAGCAAGCATCCGCCGAGATCCTCGCGGAAGAAGACAGCCTTGCCGAAAACGCCATGCGCGAGCCGTTGCACCCGCTCGACCAGTTTCGTGCGATGCTTAGCCTTGTCGACAAGGGACAGCAGGTCGAGGCGATCGCAGCTCATTTCATGACCACGCCTGCCGTCGTCCGCCAGCGTCTGAAGCTTGCTGCGGTTTCGCCGAAGCTGCACGAGATCTATGCCGAAGACGGCATGACCCTCGACCAGCTGATGGCGTTCACCGTCAGCGATGATCATCAGCGGCAGGAACAGGTCTGGGAACTGCTCGGGCACAGCTACAACCGCTCGGCTGGCTATATCCGTCACAAGCTGACCGAAAACACGGTGCGGGTCGCTGACAAGCGCGTTCGGTTTGTCACGGAAGCAGCCTATGTCGCTGCGGGCGGCAGCGTCGTGCGTGACCTTTTCGAGCCCGATGATGGCGGCTGGCTGACCGATGTCGCACTGCTTGATCGTCTGGTCGATGAAAAGCTGGCTAGGGATGCAGAACGCATTCTGGCAGAGGGCTGGAAATGGGTGGAGAGCGCCATCGATCTGCCGTGGAATGCCACATCGGGCATGCGCAGGGTCTTCGGAAGCGAAATCCCGATAACGCCTGAGGAAGCTGCACGGCTTGCGGCACTTGAAGCGCAGGCAGACGAGCTGTCGGCAAGATGGTCGGATGCTCCGGAAATTCCGCCGGAGGTCGATGCCAGCATCGATGCCGTTGAAGCCGAGATCGGTGCGCTGGTCGATCGGCCGGCGATCTTCGATCCTGAAGATATGACGTGCGCTGGCGCATTTGTGTCGATCGATACCGATGGGTCCCTGCGGGTCGAGCGCGGGCTGGTGCGGCCCGACGATGATGCTGCGGACCCGAATGTTGTGGAGATGGACACTCCCGCAGTGCCCGGATCTGCCGGCGAGGCCGCGCACGGTTCGGACGCCGGGCGTCACGAGGCGCAAGGGTCTGCGCTGTCCCGAGACGATGACACCAGTGGCGACACTGAAGAAGGAGACGCCCTCAAGCCGCTCCCCGACCGTCTGGTCTCCGACCTGACCGCATGGCGCACGCTGGCGTTGCAGGATGCCTTTGCAAAGGACCCGGCGACAGCTTTTGCGGCAGTGCTGCACGCGATGGTGCTGTCGGCGTTCTACAGTTACAGCCATGAAAGCTGCCTGCAGCTGACGCTCCACCCGGTACATTTCAGCAGTCCGCCCGAAGGTTTGCGAGACAGCGCGCCTGCTCACGCAATCGCGCAGCGCCATGCGGCCTGGACCGGTCGTCTGCCCCAGGCCGACACCGAACTGTGGGATGCGTTGCTCGCACTCGATGCGGATGACCAGGCGTGCCTTTTTGCGCATTGTGCATCGCTCGGGCTCAACGCCCAGGCCGAGATCGTGCCCAAATATGACAACGGCCGGATATCCCGCCGCAGCATCGAGCGCCGGATCGCACATTCGCATGTCATCGCCCGGGCTGTGGAGCTTGATATCATAGCTTCAGGCTGGCGCCCGACCGTCGAAGGCTATTTTCGCAGTGTTACCAAACCGCGCATTCTGGCCGATGTGACCGAAGCGCGCGGCGAACAGTTTGCAGGCATGATCGACCATCTCAAAAAGGCAGACATGGCACGGGAAGCTGAGCGGCTGCTCGAAGAGACCAACTGGTTGCCCGAGCCACTGCGTACTCCGGGCGAGGAAGGAACGCCGTCGCAGGACGCTGCAAACGACGATGGAGCCGGCGCGCTGCCTCCAGGGCTCACCAAGGATATCGATGGCGAGGCGGAAGACACCGGCGAGGATCACGGGGGTGCCGATGCCATTGCTGCCGAATGATACCGGGCCGTGCTGAGCGGCTGATCAATCCCTCCACTTCCCGAAAGCCCGGCCACCGCGCCGGGCTTTCCCATTTTCAGGAGAACTCCAATGTCAGCATTCGACATCTACTGCCATGCCCCGCTGGGCGCAAAAATCCGCTTCTCGAACGGCGAACCACGGCCGCCCGATCGCTTCACGCGCAAGGTCAGAGCGTGGGAAGAGGACAACGGGACAGGGACGCTCGTGCAGTGGAGCCCAGGATCTGAAAACGCGACCTGGTCGTCACCTCCGACCTTTGGCCTCCACATTGCAACCTATGCGAGCTCCGGCGTACCTGTGATCGTCCTGCGGCGTATCTATTCGACGACCAGCCAGCTCCAGTTCGACATCGTCGAACGGCCGCGTGTCGACATGGCGCGTATCCTCACGGCCATCGGCGAAGGTGATGACCTTCAGCATCTGGCGGAAGATGAGGCTGCGGCACAGTCCTGGTTGGCCCGGCATCGTTATCATGGCGCGCGCATCGACATGGTCGGCGATCCTGATGCTGTCAGCCGTCCCCTCTTGCGGGGGCAGGCAGCATGACCAGCATCAATGCCGAATATGGCACAACATCCGATGGTCTGATGGCAGCCCGGATCGACTATCTAGCGCTGATCGCAATCCCCAGCCGGGATGGGCAGGGATATCGTGTGGCAACCGCCTTGCCCGGCTCGAAACCGATTTGCCAATGGTCAGCGGCCGATGGCCTGAGCTCCCACGGGCAGATCGCGAATGAGGTCGGCTTTCGTGCCCATGTCGAGGAATGTCTGCTCCATTTCCGCCAACGCGAAGCTCTGGGCCGAACCAGGATCCATCTGCGGGTGCCCACGCCCTGGGGGCCTTCGCAGGGTGCCACGCGCTATGCCGAAGGCATCGTCTGCCATGAGACCGCCAGCCATGGCGGCTTCCATCTCGACAAGGAAAGGAACGCGGCGATGCACCCGGCGCTTCGCCTTCCCGCAGGGTGGTACGAGGAAGACGGTGACTGGGCTCGCGTCGCCACAGCCTATCGCGGCATCTTTACCGAGAGGGAGCAGCGCTCGGCGGACAGAATATTGCGCGACTGGCTGCCCGATGCATGGGAGGCTGTGCATGGCCGCCAACTTGGTCGATCGGAATCCTTCACCCGCGACCGCGAGGGGTTTGCGCGCGACCATGCTGCCGACTGGATCGTGATTTCTGCGGCGCGGTCACCGGACCATCCGGGCGATGTCATCGGCACGGCCACGATTGGCGGACAAAGGGCCAATGCTCCCACCCGCATCTTTCTGATCCCCGGCAGCGAATATGCCGCTGGCAGGCACGGGTTCGTGATCGATACCACCAGGCACAGGCCGCTGGATTGAGAGGAAGAGATGGGACCGGAACAGGCGGGCCGCGGGGTCGGGAGAGAGCACCGCGCGGGCTCGCTCTTTCCCGCTCTCCTGAGGATCCAGCCATGACATTTCTTCCTTCCAGCAAAGCGCAGGGCGCCGCGCTGCGTCACACCGTGACCGCCGCATGCCTCAATGCTGCCGCGCAAAACATCCTGCCCCTGCTCGAGGCTGGCCAGCCCTTCGGCACGGGCCACCTGCGCGCCGCCATGGTTGCGGCTTTCGGGGCAAGCGATGCCGAGGGGGCCTGGGACTGGAAAGCGGCCTATGACGCCTGCGAGGGTGCCCAGGTTCTGCTGCTGCGTGCTTACGGCCGTGCGCTGATGACGCGGGCGGGCTCCCCGCAGCACTGCCTTGCGATGTGGGAACGCATTGCGCGGCGCATTCCGACGCACACGCGCCGGTCGGAATCCGGCCAGTCGCTCCAGCAGTTCTCGACCCCGCTGCCGCTGGCCTATGTTGCGGCGCAAGCAGCGTGCATCCGCAAAGGGGATCTCGTTCTCGAGCCATCGGCTGGCACGGGCATGCTCGCCATCCACGCCGAGCTGGCACGCGCGAATCTCGCGCTCAACGAGCTGGACTGCGGCAGGTCCGAATTTCTTGCCCGTCTGTTCCCAGGCTTGCCCGTAACCCGGCACGATGCTGCCTCGATCGATGATCGGCTGGATGGTGTGGTCCAGCCTGATGTCGTGCTCATGAACCCGCCCTTTTCGGCGATGGTCGGTGTCGATCGTGTCATGCGCGATACAGCATTGCGGCACCTTGCCTCGGCGCTTGCACGCCTCCGGCACGGCGGACGGCTCGTCGCGATCGTCGGGGCGAACTGTTCGCCCGACGCGCCCGCATGGAGCGATGCGTTCGACGCACTGCAGCAGACCGCCACATTGCGTTTCTCGGCAGCGATCCCCGGACAGGTCTATGCCAAGCATGGAACCACCATGCCTACGCGCCTCCTGGTGTTCGACAAGGTTCCCGATCCAGGCGGAACTGCGCATCTTAAGATGCGCAGCGAGGCACCCGACCTTGCGACCTTTTTGCAATGGATCGAGGCCGATGTGCCGCGACGGCCGAAAGCCTCTCCGCTGTCGCCAGCACCAGTGTCGCCTGTACCGGTTGCCATGTCGGGCCATGCGCGCCGTCCAGGCAGGTCGCCAGTACATGCGCCCGAGACTGGAAACCCGGTGGGCGATGACCAAGGCGAACTGGTCTATTCGACACGCGAATGGCAGTCGCCCGAAGGCAGGCTCGGCGATACCATCTACGAGCCCTACACATTGCAATCGCTCTGCATCGACGGCGCGCGGCCGCATCCCACCGCGCTCGTCCAGTCCGCGGCAATGGCGTCGGTCGCACCGCCCAGGCCTTCCTATCGGCCCAATCTGCCAAAGCGCCTGGTGGCGGATGGAATATTGTCCGACGCGCAGCTCGAGTCGGTCGTCTATGCCGGCGAGGCGCATTCCGGACATCTCTCCGGCGCATGGGCGATCGACGAAACCTGGGACACGGTCTCGGCGGTGAGCGACGACATGGACGGCGCCATTCGCTTCCGGCGCGGCTGGTTCCTCGGCGACGGCACCGGTGCGGGCAAGGGGCGGCAGGTCGCTGGGATCATTCTCGATAACTGGCTGAAGGGCCGGCGGCGTGCGGTCTGGCTGTCAGTCTCCGATCGCCTGCTTGAGGATGCGCAGCGCGACTGGGCGGCGCTAGGCCAGGAGCGGCTTCTCGTGACGCCGCTTTCTCGCTTCCGGCAGGGCACGCCGATCAGGCTTACCGAAGGGATCCTGTTCACCACCTATGCGACGCTGCGAAGTCAGGCGCGCGGGGGCAAAGTCAGCCGGGTCGAGCAGATTGTCGAATGGCTCGGCCGTGATTTTGACGGTGTGATCGTCTTCGACGAAGCCCATGCCATGGCCAATGCTGCAGGAGGCAAGGGCGCGCGCGGCGAGCAAAAGCCATCGCAACAAGGCCGGGCCGGCCTTCGCCTCCAGCATGCACTTCCAAATGCGCGCATCGTCTATGTGTCGGCGACCGGTGCCACGACTGTCCAGAACCTGGCTTATGCGCAGCGTCTGGGGCTGTGGGGCGGCACCGATTTTCCGTTTGCGTCGCGCAGCGAGTTCGTCGCGGCGATCGAGGAAGGCGGGGTTGCAGCGATGGAGGTCCTGGCGCGTGATCTGAAGGCATTGGGCCTCTACGCTGCCCGTTCGCTCTCGTTCGATGGCGTCGAATATGAGCTCCTCGAGCATCAACTGACAGATGAGCAGCGGCGCATCTATGACAGCTATGCAGGCGCGTTTCAGGTCATTCACAACAATCTGGATGCAGCGATGGAAGCGTCCGGCGTGACGAGCAGCCTGCATGGCACGCTCAACCCGCAGGCGAAGTCGGCGGCGCGCTCGGCATTCGAGAGCACCAAGCAGCGCTTTTTTAACCATCTGATTACCGCCATGCAGACGCCTGCCACGATCGCGAGCATCGCGTGTGACCTTGAGGCAGGCAATGCCGCCGTCGTACAGATCGTCTCGACCGGCGAGGCGTTGCAGGAACGCCGGCTCGCCGAGATCCCCGCAGACGAGTGGGGCGATGTGTCGGTCGACATCACGCCGCGCGAATATGTGCTCGATTATCTCGCGCACAGCTTTCCGGTCCAGCTCTACGAACCTTTCACCGACAGCGAAGGCAATCTGGCATCGCGCGCCGTGTTCGACGCTGACGGCAATCCGGTTTTCAACCGCCAGGCCTGCCGCCGCTGCGATGCCATGATCGAGAAGCTTGCCTCGCTGCCCCCGGTTCCGGGCGCGCTTGATCAGATCGTCCAGCATTTCGGGGCCGATGCGGTTGCCGAGGTCACCGGGCGGTCGCGGCGGATCGTGCCGGTCAGGAGCAAGGACGGATCGGTCCGCTTTGCGGTCCAGAACCGGCCCTCCAGTGCCAACCTCGCCGAAACGCGCGCCTTCATGGATGATGAGAAACGTATCCTGGTCTTTTCGGAAGCCGGCGGGACGGGCCGGTCCTATCACGCCGATCTGGGGGGCAGAAACCAGCGCCGACGCATCCATTATTTGCTGGAACCTGGCTGGAAGGCGGACAGCGCTATCCAGGGGTTCGGTCGCACCAACCGTACCAACCAGAAGCAGCCGCCGCTGTTCCGACCGGTAACGACCGATGTGAAGGCGCAGAAGCGCTTCATTTCGACGATCGCGCGCAGGCTCGACACGCTCGGCGCGATCACACGCGGCCAGCGCCAGACGGGCGGCCAGAACATGTTCCGCTCGCAAGACAATCTGGAATCGGCGTATGCGCGTGATGCGCTTCGCCAGCTTTACCGGCTGCTGGCAGATGGCAAGGTCGAGGGCTGCTCGCTGCTCGCGTTCGAGGCTGCGACTGGTCTCTCGCTGATGGACGAAGGCGGCCTTAAAGACGAACTGCCGCCGATCACCACCTTTCTCAACCGGATGCTCGCACTCACAATCGATCTGCAGAACATCCTGTTCGAGACGTTCGAAGGTCTGCTTGCCAGCCGGATCGAAGGCGCGGTTGCATCGGGGACGTTCGAAATGGGTCTGGAAACCCTGAGGGCCGAGAGCTTCACGGTGTTGGGGCGTCAGACGATCTATACGCATCCGGGAACAGGCGCGCAGACCCAGCTCCTGACCATTGAGCGGAAAGACCGGATTGCGCCGGTCTTGCTGGCCGATGCGCTGGACCTGGTTGAAGCGCGCGGCGGCGAACTGCTCGTCAATGCGCGTTCGGGCCGTGCTGCCGTCAAGCTTCGCACGCGCAGTCTCATCGATGACGATGGCAGCGTCCACCGGCGCTTCGCTCTCCAGCGGCCGCTTGAGAAGATCCGCATGCTTGCCGTGGATCTGGAGAATTCGCACTGGCAGCCCGCAGATCTTCAGGCCTTTGCGGCTGCCTGGAACGTGGAGCTTGGCGAACTTCCCGAATATGAGACATCGACGCTGCACATCGTGTCAGGACTGCTCTTGCCGATCTGGAAGCGGCTGCCCAAGGAATCGACGCGGGTCTACCGGCTGCAGACCGATACGGGCGAGCGGATCATCGGGCGCAAGGTAACGCCTGCCTGGGCGGCGAGTGTGACCGGCGACAGTCCGGTGCACATGGACGTGTCCGAAGCGTGGCGGATGCTGGGCGCTGGCGAAATCGCGCTGGAGCTTGCCGAGGGACAGACTTTGCGCCGGGTGCGCGCGATGAACGACTGGCGGATCGAGCTTTCCGGATTCAACGATCTGGGGGTCGAGCGGCTGAAAGCGATGGGCTTGATCTCGGAGATCGTCTGGTGGAAACTGAAGCTCTATGTGCCGGCAGGGGCTGCTGGCGCCGATGTGTTCGCTGCGCTCGTCGATCGGTTTCCGATTGTGCGGGTGCAGGATCGCAAGGCCGCCTGAAGGAGCCCCGCATGATCGATTCCCCATCCGAAATCGCGCGTCGTTTGGCAGAGAATGCCGAGGCGGTGTGCCGCCATTATCTGTCCAACGGTCGCCGCGAAGGGCATTATTGGATGGTCGGAGATGTCCGCAATACGCCTGGCCGCAGTCTCTATGTCCGGCTCACAGGGCACGGCGAAGGTCGCGGGTCGGCAGGCAAATGGACCGATGCCGCGAGCGGCGAGCATGGCGACTTGCTCGATATCATCGCTGCTTCGTGCGGGCATGCGGTGTTCAGCGACACGCTAGTGGAAGCGCGGCGATTTCTGAGCTTGCCGCTGAAACCCGGGCATCCGTCGGGCAGGACCAGGCGCGCCAGAGCAAATGCCGGTACGCCTGAGGCTGCGCAGCAGCTTTGGGCCAGATCGCTGCCCATCGAGGGAAGTCTTGCTGCTACCTATCTGGCGGGACGTGGCATTACCGACCTCTCCCTATGCAGATGGCTGCGTTTTCATGCCCGCTGCTTCTACAAACCCGGTGCGGACGATGCGCCCGACGTCCTCACTGCCTGGCCCGCGCTGATCGCTGCCGTCACAGATGATGACGGTGCCGTCACCGGTGTCCATCGCACCTGGTTGCACCCGAACATGACAAGCAAGGCACCGGTCGCAACGCCGCGACGTGCCATGGGCCATTTGCTCGGGCATGGCGTCCGTTTCGGTAACGCAGGTCCGGTCATGGTAGCGGGCGAGGGGATCGAGACCATGCTCTCGCTTCGCCTGGCGATGCCCGGCATGCCTATGATCGCGGCATTGTCCGCCGCGCACCTTGCTGCCCTCGAATTTCCTGCTGGGCTCAAACGGCTGTATGTCGCCTGCGACAACGATCCCGCAGGGGAGGGGGCCTTTGTGAGGCTTGCTGGTCGCGCAGATGAACAAGATATCGAGGCGATTGCACTGTTGCCTCAGAGCGATGATTTCAACAGCGATCTTATGGCCATCGGTCTGGACGCATTGACGGCAAGACTGGGGACGATGCTCGAGACCTCCGATGTCGCGAAGTATCTGCAATCCCGCTGAATTGTGCCCGCTAACCCAGGCGGGGTGCTTGCACCGTCGGCACCGATCGGTCTGACGACACAGACCCGCATATGGAGCGACGCTGCGCCTTTGGCCTTCGCTCGGGGCGACTGCGCCACAGGGTGCAGACACGCAATGGCGTGGCCAGGCTATTTTCCGCCGGGGCATGCGCCCCTTTGCATCGCGAGCCAAAATAGCCTGTCCCCTGCCATCCTCCGCTGCGCTCCGGCCTGCGCGCGGTGCGCGCCGGTGCATGTCCGCACCCCGATGTCGCGGTTTGTCGCTGCGAAGGCCGCGAGAGGCGCGGCTTTGACCAAGCGGGACTATTTGACATGACACACGATCCTGACCTTGAAGGCGATGATGCCACCCAGACCGGGGCAAGCGCCCAGCTCCTCCAGGAAATGCAACTTTACGGCTATCGCCCCTTCGAGGATGAACCCGATCCCAGGCCACTGCCCGACGAACGTCTCGCCAGCGGGGCCGTCGCCGACATGTTCGATGGCCTCATCGCCAGCCTGATCGACACCCGGATCGAACCCGACCTCGAAAACCTGCTGTGGAACCTCGTCAATATCTTCCATCGCGCCGCTGAGCGGGTCGAGATCGAACTTGATCGCAATGAACAGGACCAGCGCACCCTCCAGCGTGAACAGGATGGTAGCGAGGTCCGCTCGGTTGAACTTGAGCGCACGATCGCCGAAGGCATCAGCATGATCGAGCGCCGCGATACCATGGAATTCTTTCGCGATACCGCCGCCGAGCAGTTTCGGACCCATATGCGCAAGGCCTGGACACCGCGTACTGGCTCACGCATCAATCACCGCACGCTCACTGCATCGATGATCGACAGTCGCGACTTTATGGACAAGCGCCTGCGTGAGAAAGCGAATGCCCTGCTGCCCCAGGGCACCCGGGTCGCATTCAGCGGAGGGCCTTCGTGCAACGATCACCAGCACATCTGGGCTGCACTGGATCGCATTCATGCGCGCCATCCTGACATGGTCCTGCTCCACGGGGCAACGCCGACCGGCGCCGAACGCGCTGCTGCCTGCTGGGCCGAAACCCGCAGCGTGCCGCAGGTCGCGTTCCGGCCCGATTGGAACCGGCACAGGAAGGCAGCGCCCTTCAAGCGCAACGACCGCATGATCGAGGCCATGCCCGTCGGACTGGTCGTGTTCTCCGGCACGGGCATTCAGGACAATCTCGTCGACAAGGCCCGGGCGTTCAACATCCCTGTCTGGGATTTTAGGGTTCCACCGCCAACGTGATGGTCGGCTTTCCTCCTGACTTTGCTTGCCATTATGCAGCCAGACTTACACAGTGAGGTGACCATGCGAACCGATCTAGACCACCTTCCAGCCAACAAGCAGCGCGAGCTTGAGCGCGTGAAGCAGATCATTTTCGAAGAGTTCGAAGATGCACTGGCGCTGGCCACCCACCAATGGAAGAAGAAGGGTCGGATCGAGAAGCTGATCCTGTATGGCAGCTATGCGCGCGGTGGCTGGGTCGATGAGCCGCATACCGCCAAGGGCTATCGTTCGGATTTCGATCTGCTGATCATCGTCAACGACAAGCGGCTGACCGAGCGGGTCGATTACTGGCTGAAGCTCGAGGATCGGCTGATCCGTGAGCTTGCAATCGATCGGACCTTGCATACGCCGGTGAACTTCATCGTCCACACGCTTCAGGAGGTGAACGACGGGCTCGCGCATGGGCGGTATTTCTTCATGGATGTGGCGAAGGACGGCATTGCCTTGCACGAGGCGGATGGCCCGGCGCTGCATATCCCCAAGCCCAAGACGCCCGAGCAGGCGCTGGCTATGGCGAGGGAGTATTTCGATGAGTGGTTTCCGGTTGCCATGCAACGGTTTGATTTGGCCAATACTGCGCTTCAGAAAGGCTTTCTGAAACCCGCAGCATTCGATCTGCATCAAACGACCGAATTTCTCTATCATTGCGTTTTGCTGGTGACGACCTTCTACACGCCCCATGTCCACAATCTTGGTTTTCTAAGAACCCAGGCAGAGCGCATCGACATGCGTCTGGTCGATGCTTGGCCGCGCGACACCCGCGCCGATCGCGCGCGGTTCGAGAAGCTCAAGGAGGCTTATGTGAAGGCGCGCTATTCGAAGCACTACCGCATCACGGAAGAGGAGCTGATCTGGCTCGGCGGTTGTGTTGAGGAGCTGGGGCGCGCGGTGCATGCCATCTGCTCGGAGCGAATTGAGCAGCTCGAAGCAGGCTGCCGAGGCATCTGACATTCTTCAATTGTCGCGTCATATCTGGTTCAACTATCTCGGCTTTGCGCCCTAATTTCAGTCATTACGGCTTGCTTGCCGATTACCTGAAAGCGGACATCGCTGCCAATCGGGCTAAGTAGCCGGGTCTGGGACTTTGCGGACATTTCCGGATTGCCGCTTGGATGACGGCTTTTAGCTGAAGCAGACATCTGCTGCTTTCAGCTATGAGCTGCTTAACGTGCTGGGTTCAGGCATCCCAAGGTCAACCCCGGCCACTCTTCGCGCAAGCTCTGAATCGCTATTCATGCTCGCCGAACGCTTCAAGAATGCGGCAGTCGTCTATCGAGCCGCCAGCGCAGCTGGCGATAATCGTGGACAACTCTCGTCTCAGCCCCTGAAGATCGGCAATCTTGCGATCGACTTCCCTCAGATGCTCTGCGGCGATCGCATCGATCGTGCCGCAGGACTGGTCGTGCTGCGCAGCGAGGTTTAGCATGGCGCGCACTTCTTCGAGCGTGAAGCCCAGATCGCGGGTGCGCCTAATGAACCGCAGGCGCGCCAGGTCCGCAGTGCCATAGGCCCGATAATTGCCACTGGTTCTGCCCGGCGGCGCGATCAGCCCGGCGCGCTCATAATAGCGGATCGTTTCGACCTTGACACCGGTGGCCTCGGACAGCTTGCCGATCGTGAGATTTGCCATGCAAAAAGTCCTTGAGTCTGTAGTTGCTACAGGGTGCATATAGGGTTCCAGATCGATTCGTTCGAGGTGGAATATGGCTTGCGACAGTTGTGATTCGGGGCAGCCCGACCTTAATTCTCCGGCATGGCGCCGCGTGTTGTGGATCGCGCTTGCCGTGAATGCCGGCATGTTTGTCGCAGAGATGGCTGCCGGTGTGGCCGGCGGCTCGCGCGCGCTTCAGGCCGATGCGCTCGACTTTCTGGGCGATGCCGCCAATTACGCCATCAGCCTTGGGGTCGCGGGCATGGCTCTCGCCTGGCGCGCACGCGCAGCGCTGGTCAAGGGCATCAGCCTGGCCTTTCTGGGAACCTATATTCTGGCAGCAACCGTCTGGGCCATCTGGAATGGACAGACGCCCAATGCCGAAATGATGGGTATTGTCGGCGTGGCCGCGCTCATCGCCAACACTTCGGTTGCGGTGATGCTCTATCGCTTCCGCACCGGCGATGCGAACATGCGATCGGTCTGGATCTGCTCTCGCAACGATGCGATCGGCAACGTCGCCGTCGTTTTGGCCGCAGCCGGGGTGTTCGGCACCGGCACCGCCTGGCCTGATCTTATCGTTGCAGGCTGCATGGCGGTGCTGGGCATTTCGGGTGGCGTGCAGATCATCCGCCAGGCACGCCGCGAGCTTGCCGCACCGGGTCCTGCCGTCAAAGACGTCGTGGAGGCGGCATGATGAACCAACACGGACGCCCCGCTCTGAACTATGCTTTCGAGCATGAACTTGCATGCTATCGCGCGGCTGCCGAAGCTGGCGATACCGCAGCTGCGTGGCGGGCGCTTGAACGCGCGCATATCCTCTCACAATTGGTGCTGACGCTTCATGTGCAGTCGCATTGGGTAATGCTTGGCTATGCGGTCCGAACCCGTGATCCGGTGGAGGTCATCGGGCAGTTGGTGCGCATCGTCCTTGCGCCCATCGGGGCGCTGACCAGGCGCATCCCGGTCGGCAACACCGGGAGGGCGCGTGTCAGTGCTTTTGAGCCGATGCCGGTGCCACAAGACCTGCGCAACGTTATCGAGCAGGCTCACCAATGATCGCGACAATGGCTTGCTGGGATGCTATGACCGCGCAGGTGAACCGCGTTCTGGGCCTTTTGCTCGGCGTCTTGCTGATGATCTCCATGGGGATGGGCGCTGCTGCACATGCCAGCGAGACGATTTGCCTGCCCGATATTGAAGCCTCTGGTGCAAGCCTCGATCATGATGGCGATGCGGACCCTTCCGGCGACACCGGCGATGGTGTGCTGCACCAGCACGGCGGATGCCATGGACATCATGTCGCCGCTCCGATCGATGACACTTTGTCCGTGAGTTCTGTCCCATCTCGCAATCGGCTGTCGGGATTAAAGCTGGCAATGGTGCCGCTTGCGCAACCCGATGCCGCACTGAGACCGCCGAACACCTGACCTGACCCTCGTGCCCCGCGCAAGCGCGTCGGCAATGTTGTCCATCGTCAGGAGCTATTTCATGCATCGAATAGTCGCGGCCATGCTGGCTGCCACGTTTTGCGCGTCGGTCGCGCAGGCGCAGACCAGTCCACCGTCCACGTTCCAAATTGCGAACGAGCCTTTGACGCTCGATAAGGCGATCGAGCTTGCAACCGGCGCGGCACCCGGTCTGGAGGCAGCATCCGCAGGCATCCGAGCCGCAGAAGCCCAGCGCCGGGTCGCCGGCCTGCGCCCCAACCCGTCGGTAGCGGTCGAGACAGAGAACATCCTCGGCTCGGGTCAATTCAACGGCGTCGCCTCTGCGGAAACGACCGCCGGTCTGTCGATGCCATTGGAGCTTGGCGGCAAGCGCAGGGCGCGGATCGGGCTGGCGGAAGCGCAAACCAACCAGGCGAGATTGGCCAACACCGTTGCATTGGCAGACCTGCGCCTCAGGGTGACGCAAGCCTACATCGAGGCCACTGCTGCCGATCGGCGGCTCGCTGTCACCATGGAGCAGCGCGATATTGCGCTGGAAAGCCTTAGGGTCGCGAACGCCAGGGTGCGCGCCGGTCGTGCATCGCCACTGGAAGAGCAGCGCGCCGATGTCGTGCGGATCAACGCCGAGACCGCACTGGGACAGGCCGAACGGATGGCGGCGCTCGCGCAGGCCAATCTCGGGCGACTGATCGGCATGGTGCCCGGCGCGCTTGATCGCGCTTGGCTCGACACGATCCAGGCGTTCGGCCCGCAACTGACCGATGGCGCAGACGGCACGCTTGCCCTTGCCCTTGCCGAAGCTGAGGTAAGCACCGCAAATGCACAGGTCGGCCTGGCGCGAAGCCAGCGGGTGCCCGACCTCACATTGAGTGCTTCCGCCCGGCGACTGGAAGCATCCAATGACGTCGCCGCCGTGTTCGGCGTCAGCATCCCGCTGCCGGTGTTCAACAGCGGGCGCGCCAATCTCGATGTCGCACGCGCTCAGCAGGACCAGACCCTCGCGTTGCGCCGCGTCGCCCTGCTGGATGCACAAGCGGCGATTGCATCGGCACAGACCGAAGTTGCCAATGCGGCCGCCAATGCGCGCGCCGCGGCAGGTCCGGCGCTTGCCGCTGCCCAGGAGGCCGCGCGGATCGCCCGGATTGGCTATCGGGAGGGCAAGTTCGGTCAGCTCGATCTTCTGGAAGCCGAACGCACCCTCGCACAGACCAAGGCCAGCGCCATCGATGCACTGGTCGCCTATCACGATGCACAGGCCCGCCTGGAGCGGCTTACCGCCCGCGCGCCATCCAACCCGGAAGATCGCCCATGACAATGTCCCTATTGCGGGGCGTCGCCCCCATTGCTCTGATTCTTTCTATCGTAGCCTGCGGGTCCGAGGCTCCCCCGGCAGAGGAAGCCGCCAGCGACCATGCCGACGAGGAGGGCCACGAAGCCAAAGGTGCTATTGCCCTCTCGCAACAGCAGATTGCCGATGCAGGCATCGAGGTCGTCCGCCCTACCGTGGGCGGTGTCGCTGGCGCAGTCGAGGTGAGTGCAACGATCGAGGGTGATGCGCAGGCGGTGCAAGTCGCATCGGCTGCGATTGGCGGGCGCCTGGTATCGCTCACCAAGAACTTGGGCCAATCGGTATCACGCGGCGACGTGCTCGCGGTCATCGAAAGTCGCGAGGCAGCCATGTTGGCGGGCAACATCGAGGCCGCACGGGCCCGCCTGGCGCTCGCCCAGTCAAGCCTTCGCCGGGAGGAGCGGCTGTTCGCCGAGCAGGTGTCGCCCGAGCAGGACCTGATCGCTGCCCGCACTGCTGCGACTGAAGCGACCATCGCCTTACGTCAGGCCCAGGCCCAACTATCCGCTACAGGAGGTGGCGGCGGCGCGCTCAATCGCATCACCGTGAGAGCGCCGATCTCTGGCCAAGTGATCGGCCGGTCGGCGACATTGGGCCAGACGGTTGCAGCTGATACCGAGCTGTTTCGCGTCGCCAATTTGGGCACGGTCGCGATCACCCTGTCGCTGCTGCCCGCCGACGCAGGCCGCGTTCGACTAGGCGCGCAAGTGGAAGTTACCGCGCCCGGTCGGCGGCAGGAAGGGCGCGTGACGTTCGTCTCGCCTGTGCTCGACGAGACGACGCGGCTGGTGCCGGTCATCGCTGCACTCGACAATCGAGGTGGCAACTGGCGGGTTGGAGAGACCGTAAATGCCTCCGTCATCATGCCAGCCACCGGAGATCGCACCGTCGCGGTGCCTTCAACGGCGGTGCAGATGATCGAGGACAAGCCGCATGTGTTTGTGCGGATGGCAGCAGGGTTCAGGGCGGTTCCGGTCACGCTGGGGCGGCGCAATGGTGGTCAGGTGATCGTGACGGCTGGCCTTACGGGCAGTGAGCGCATTGCTTCGACCAACAGCTTCATCCTGAAGGCCGAACTCGGTAAGGGTGAAGCGAGCCATGAGGATTAAGCCATGAGCGCACGGATCGTAACCTTCTCGGTCGAACGGCGCTGGCTTGTCCTGCTGTTCACCGCCATTACCGCCATCGTCGGAGTGTTGGCGCTTCAGCGCCTGCCAATCGACGCCGTTCCCGACATCACCAACAACCAGGTGCAGATCAACGTGGTCGCGCCTGCGCTATCGCCGGACCAGATTGAAAAACAGGTCGCCTTCACTATCGAGACGGCGCTGGCTGGCACGCCGGGCCTTGAATACACCCGCTCGCTCAGCCGCAACGGCTTTGCCCAGGTGACCGCCGTGTTCGACGAAGGCACGGACATCTACTTCGCCAGGACGCAGGTCGCCGAACGGTTGCGCATGGCCGAGGAAGCGCTGCCGGAAGGCGTGAACCCGGAAATGGGGCCGATCGCCACCGGGCTTGGCGACATCTTCATGTGGACGGTCGAGTATCGCGAGCTCGACAGCGTCAACCACAAGAGCGGAGAGCCGGGCCTGCAACCCGATGGTAGTTACATCATGCCGGAGGGCGATCACCTCGTCAGCGCTGCTGACCGCGCCACCTATCTGCGGACGGTGCAGGACTGGATCGTCTCGCCCCAGCTCAAGGGCACCGCAGGGCTGGCAGGGATCGATTCGCTGGGCGGCTATGCCAAGGAATATCTGGTCGTTCCCGACGTGCAGCGCATGGCAGCGATGCAGATCACGCTTGAGGACCTTGCAGGCGCACTGGAACGCAACAACACCAGCGCCGGTGCCGGGGTCGTCAATCGCAATGGCGAGGGGCTGTCTGTCCGCGCCGATGGTCGCGTTCGAAATGTCGATGAACTTGCCCGCACCGTCATCGCGACGCGCGAGGGCGTGCCGATCGTCCTCAGCCAGGTGGCAAGCGTGCGGAGCGGTCAGGGTCTCAGGATGGGTTCGGCTTCGGAAAACGGCCGTGAGGTCGTGATCGGAACGGCGGTAATGCGGATCGGGGAGAACAGCCGCACGGTATCGACCGGCGTGGCCGAGCGGCTCGACCAGATGGGACCATCGCTGCCAGTCGATGTGGTAGTCAAGCCGGTGCTCAACCGCACCGATCTGGTAAATGCGACCATCACCACCGTCGCCACCAATCTTGCCGAAGGCGCTCTGCTTGTGATCGCGGTCCTGTTCGTGTTGCTGGGCAATTTTCGCGCTGCGCTAATCGCCGCGATGGTCATCCCGATCACCATGCTGCTGACCAGCATCGGCATGCTACAGGCAGGGGTCTCCGTCAACCTCATGAGCCTTGGCGCGCTCGACTTCGGCCTGATCGTCGATGGCGCTGTGATCATTGTCGAGAATGCGCTGCGGCGGCTGGGCGAGGCGCAGCATGGCCGAGAGGGGGTCCTTCCGCTAAAAGACCGGCTGGCCATCGTCGCGGCCTCGGCCCGCGAGATGATCCGGCCGTCGGTTTATGGCCAGACGATCATCATCCTCGTTTATGCGCCGCTGCTTACTTTCACTGGAGTGGAGGGCAAGATGTTCGAGCCGATGGCGCTCACCGTCATCATCGCGCTCGTGTTCGCCTTCGTCCTTTCGGTCACCTTCGTTCCAGCGGCGATTGCGATCTGGCTGTCGGGGCGGATCGAGGAGAAGGAAGGCCGGATCGTCTCATGGCTGCGTCGCCGCTATGAGCCGGGTCTCGACACCGCCATGCGCCGTCCGAGTGCAACACTGGGTCTTGCAGTTGGTGCACTGGCATTGTCGGGCGTCGCGTTCACGACGCTGGGTCAGGAGTTCCTGCCGCAGCTCGACGAAGGCAACGTCATGGTCCAAGCGATCCGCATTCCCGGCATTTCGGTCGATCAGGCACAAGCGATGCACTTCATGGTCGAGAATGCGATTACGAAAGAGCCCGAGGTTGCATTTGCTTTCTCCCGGACCGGAACGTCCGAGATCGCATCCGATCCCATGCCGCCCAATGTCACCGACACCTTCGTCATCATGAAGCCGCGCGACCAATGGCCCGATCCAGGGCTCGCCAAGGCCGAGTTTGTCGAGCGACTGGAGCAGCGGCTCGCTACGCTGCCCGGCAACAACTACGAAATCACCCAGCCCATCCAGATGCGCTTCAACGAATTGATCGCGGGGGTGCGCGGCGATGTAGCCGTCAAGATATTCGGGGACGACTTTGCGCAGATGAACGCGACCGCCGAAGCCATTGCGGGGGTGCTGCGACGAACCGAAGGCGCGACCGACATCCGTGTCGAACAGACCGAGGGTCTGCCCATGCTCGACATCCGCCCTAACCGAACAGCAATGTCGCGGCTGGGGCTGACCGCAGGCGATGTTCAGGACACGGTCGCAGCAGCGATCGGTGGGCGCGAAGCCGGCATGATCTTCGAGGGCGACCGGAGGTTCCCGGTCGTCATCCGCCTGCCAGAAGCAGCACGGTCAGACCTGACCAGCATCGCACAGGTGCCAGTGCCGACACCCGACGGTGGTTTCGTTCCGCTATCGACCGTGGCCGATGTTTCCGTGATCGACGGTCCGAACCAGATCAGTCGCGAGAATGGCAAGCGCCGCGTCGTCGTTCAGGCGAATGTCCGTGGGCGCGATGTCGCCAGCGTTGTCGCGGAGGCTCAGGCGGCGGTCTCGTCCTCGGTCGAGCTGCCGCCGGGAACGTATCTGGAATGGGGCGGTCAGTTCGAGAATCTGGCCTCGGCCAGGGACCGTCTGATGGTCGTAGTCCCGATCTGCTTCGCCGTGATCATGCTGCTGCTCTACGGGGCGCTTGGGTCGGTGCGCGACGCGCTCATCGTGTTCACCGGCGTGCCGCTGGCGCTGGTCGGAGGCATTCTTGCGCTGGTGCTGCGCGAAATGCCGTTCTCGATCTCCGCTGCTGTCGGTTTCATTGCGCTGTCGGGTGTGGCGGTCCTAAACGGTCTTGTCATGCTTTCGGCCATTCAGGACCTGATGCGACGAGGGCTGGACCGGGCAGCAGCGGCACGCGAGGGGGCACTCGCGCGCCTGCGTCCGGTGGCGATGACTGCATTGGTGGCATCGCTGGGCTTCGTGCCTATGGCGCTGGGCAATGGCGCAGGTGCCGAGGTGCAAAAGCCACTCGCGACCGTGGTAATCGGCGGGCTGATCTCTGCAACACTGCTAACGCTGTTTGTGCTGCCGACGCTTTATGCGCGGTTCGGTCAGAAGCGGCGCGAAGCCGAATCGCCCAGCAGTGCCGATGGAGCACCAGCCTATGGGACCTGACACTGACATTAGAAGAAACCCAAGACGAACGGGCCATGGGCTGCAAGTGGAGGAACGCGGATGCGCATAGAGTTGAGCTGCCGACTTCCGCGATCACCGGACTGGGTGTGGGAACGGGTGCAGAAATCTGAAACGCTCGACTATGTCGCCGCGCCATGGGTTCGCTTCAAGCCAAAGGCTGGACGTTTCCCCGACCGCTGGACGACCGGAAACCACGAATCGACGCTGTGGCTGCTCGGCGTCGTGCCTCTCGGACCGCAGACCATCGGCATCGAATTTCCCGATGATGCAGGACCGATGGTGCTTAGGGACAATGGTCATGGACTAATGGCGAAGACCTGGGATCACTGGATCTTCGTCGCGGCAGATTGTGGTGGCACGCGCTACATGGATAGGGTGGACGTCCATGCCGGAGTGCTGACCCCGTTCGTCGCTCTGTTCGCTCGCCTGTTTTACGCCCATCGGCAGCGCAGATGGATGGCGTTGGCAAGAGCCGGATAGGCATTAGATTTTGCCCTCAGATGGATTTTTTGCACCCGCCAATCTCGATAGCGGCTGGCAGGATCACCGCGACGTAGTCTGCGGATTAGACTAAGGGCGTTAATCTGACGGTCTGTTTAGCCGGGGCTATACGGCGGCACTTAACACGAGCAGTCGTTCGTGGTGGCAGATCAGAACGACTGGGTCTGGGTCGACTGCTGCCGGATGCGAATGCCGGATCGTGGGACACTGCGGCCATTCGCCGTTGTTCGGGGTGGGGTCCCCTTTCGTCAAAGCCGGTCATTCTTGGAGCCGAGCAAGCCCTCTGACCTATGTCCGGGTAGTTCGACGATTTTGAGAACGGAAAGTTTTGGGGCGCAGCTTGCGGATTGCTGCCCTTCGTTGCGGCTATGTCGGACGGTAGCTTTTCGCCCTAATGTGCTCCGTCCGTCTCAGTTCAACTTGACGCCCGGTCTATTTGCAATTCATTCCTAATGCTTTGAATTCGATGAAATGGGGGCTACATTGCCAGTCGCACTCGAACCAGAGGACTTCTCGTGTCGGTCATCAAGAGCTTTGCCGTAGGGAACGGCGACATGTTCTACATTAGGCATGGCAGCGACAACTTCTCGATCATTGACTGCAATCTCAATGACGAGAATGCGGATCGGATCATCGAGGATTTGAAGGCGCAGTCGGCTGGCAAGAGCATCAGTCGCTTTATCTGTACGCACCCGGACCAGGACCACTTTGGGGGGATTGAACGGCTCGATGACGCGATGCCGATCGTCAATTTCTACTGCGTCAAGAACCAGGCAATAAAGGACCCCGAGACTGAATCCTTCAAACGCTACTGCAAGCTGCGGGACGGCGATAAGGCCTTCCACATCTTCAAGGGCTGCACTCGGAAGTGGATGAACAAGGAAGGGGACGGCCGAGGTGCAGCCGGTATCAACATCCTTTGGCCGGATACGGAAAATGAGCACTTCAAGGAAGCTTTGGCTTGTTGCGATGCGGGCGAGAGCTTCAACAACACATCGGCTGTTATCCGCTACAGCTTGAATGGTGGCGCCAGCTTCATGTGGCTCGGTGACTTGGAAACTGGCTTCATGGAGAACATCACCGACTCGATTAATCTACAAAAAACCACCGTCGTTGTGGCGGCTCACCATGGTCGCGACTCTGGGAAGATTCCGGACAGTTGGTTGGAAAAGCTGGACCCTCAGTTCATCATCATCGGCGAGGCACCGTCGCGGCACCTCAATTACTACACCGGCTACAATATTTTTACGCAGAACAAGGCGGGCGATCTCACCTTTGATCTCGTGAATGACAAGGTGCACGTCTACGCCTCAGAAGAGGGCTACTCGCACAAGAAGCTCACGGATGAGGGCCAGTCTGCCTTTAAGGGATATGTAGGCAGTTTCACGGTTGAGACCGAGTACACCCTGTGAAAGACTGGTTCCCGCTCACCAGCTATGAGTTCTACGCTTACCTCACCTCAGGGATGGTGGTGCTAGCTGCGGCTGACCGCACTTTCATGGGTTCAACGCTCGCAAGCCATACAGATTGGAAAGTGGCCATAGCGGTGTTTTGGGTGGCGATAGCGTACCTCGTCGGCCACATCGTTGCAATTCCCTCTTCAGCCATCTTCGAGCACTTGATCGCCAAGCGAGTGTTGCGTGATCCGTCAGCGGTCATACTTGGCCTGGAGCCTCAACGGTTTCGGGAGCATTGCTTCGGGACCGTCGTCGGGGCTCGCGAGTATGAACCTTTTCCTGCAGATTATCGCGCGGCGATCGTCACTAAACTGGCGCGAGCCCTGAATGTTACTGAACCGAACATTCAGGCGGACGCCGCATTTCAGTGCGCCTTTACCCCCGCGCGCTCGATTGCAGATTCGGCCACAAGGATGGACAACTTCCTCAATCAGTACGGCTTCTGCCGCAACGTGTCCTTCGCCAACCTGATAGCTGCCGCGCTCCTAACGATCCTAGCGTGGCGTACCGGTGAACAGTCTGATGCGTTCCTCGCGATCGGCGCTGGGGTGCTAGCGCTTGGTCTGTTCATCCGGTTTATCAAGTTCTACGCGGCATACACGCGCGAGGTATACCGAGCCTTCAATAAGGCTTGTTAGGCGACATCTTGCGGCAAGGTATGGCTAGTTTTGGCAATTGCGGACGGTCAAGATGGCTCTCGTGAACGACTGACCCTGGTCGGTAGCCGACGCCCGAACTCGACCAGAGTACGAACCCTTGTTCCACTTCCAGCGGCAGCTCCATGCCTCGTGCTCCGGGCAAGAGTAGCGCGCATTGTTACGCCGCCCATTGGGTTGGATCATTCTCAAGGCCGATGAGGGCGAGGCCATGGGCAATGGATGTCCCCATCTGCATCGCCTAGGCCTACAACGGTGTTCGTCGTACCAAAATCGAGGCCGAGTGCTTTTGCCTTCAGACTGGCGGTCATGACCTGTCCTCGTGTCCTGTTCATTCCAGCCTGGTTTGGGCAGGTGAGGGCCTTTGCACAGCCCCCGGAAAGGGGCCAGCATGGCTTGCCTGGCCGGGCGGCTAGCAGGGCAGGTTTTGCGCCTGGCTTGGGGGAGGGGGCAGGTCTCTGGTGCATGCCGGAAAGGGCATTGCCCGTTCAGCTGAACAACCATAACAGCAGGCTTGCAGGACCTGCTGCTGTCAGGACTGCAAGGATCCAGAATTCCCAGCGGGACACGGGTTTGTCATTGGGGCTGGGCCAGTCGCGGGGCATGTCGCCAACCTCTCTTTCAGGTCAGAGCAGCAGGGGCGTGTCGGCGGTGCGGCGGCTCGACCAGGGCTCGCTGGTCTGATCGACACGCAGCCGGTCAGCAGGATACTGGCGCAGCAGCGCCATCGCTTCTTCTGCTGGCACATGCAGCCAACGATCATGCTCGTCAGCCTCAAGGATCACCGGCATCCTGTCATGGATGTGCCAGAGCTCCCTGGTCGCATCGACCATCACACCGGTATAGCAGTCGCCCCATTCGTCGCTCGGTCGCCAAAGACCTGCCCAGGCTGCAAGCGGCTGATCGGCAACGCTGATCCAGGACTTGGTCATCCGTCCTGTCTCGCCTTCGGCCTCGGCAAAGGCCGTGAACGGGATGAGGCAGCGGTATTGCGTGTCCGTGAACCACTTGTTCCACATGCCGTGGGCTGACATCAGCTTATCGTCGCGCGCATTGTTGACCGGGTTCGGCTTGTTGGGCTTGCCCGTCTTGCGGTTTACCGAATGTCGCGGAAAGCCCCATGTCATGGCCTCAAGCAACCGCTCTTCGTTCTCTTCCCGGATAACGAATCCCTGATACCCGGGATAGACATCGCCGGGGCTGGCATTGGTATTCCGGCCAATACGGGCGAAAAAAGTCTGGGCAACTTCCGCGATCGACGTCTTCAGCGTCACAAGATTGCACATCGCCTTGCCTCCCGTTGCACAGCCAAACTCGCCGCCCCGGCATCGATGCCGGGAGGACCGTCTTGCACCAATGTTCGGGCACCAGGTCGCTAATGTCCAGCCGCACCGTGTTGCCGTCTTCACAGGCGATAGCCTCATGATGGCGAGAGGGTGCTTGTGCTCATCGGCGGTGGAGAAGGGGTTCAGCTGCGAAACCGGCTTATCGCTCGCTTCCATTCACGCTCTGGCGGAAAGGCAAGCTCGATGTCGGCCGCGCTCTGACGGACCAGCTCCAGGCGGACCGGGCGCACCCGTTTGCGGTGCTGCAGGCTGCAGCTGCGGCACCAGAAATGCTCACGGGCAGGCTTGAGCCGATCGTCCCACATACGTTTATGAAAATGCCACCAAAGGCCATGCGGATTGAAAGTCGCGCTGTGCCCGTATCGGCAGACCGGGCGAACCGCGTAATGCCAGGCAGCCGCCTCGAAAAGGCAGGTCGCAACGCGCATGCCGTCACGTGTCCAGCCACCCATCTCACAGACCGAGTTCGGGCTGTTCGTCCTTTTCAGGCCCCTGCTGCCCATCCATCAGCGCCTCAGCGACCGACCGCGCCAGCTCCTGTGCGGCATCGTCGCGGATATGGCGGGCAGGCGCGGTTATGCCAACGCGCGCCCAGCCGGGGGCAGCGAGAATCGCACTGGCCATGTCTTCAATGTCGAATCGGGTCATGGCATAATAAGAACAAAAATAGAACATTTATGCAAGGCGGTTTGCCTTAGTGTGCGCTGAGGCGGTCATCACGTTTAGCAGGTACGCTCCGAGCAGGGGGCTCATCAGGCGGGAGGCGCGGTTGCGAACCAAAGGGCTTCGGCTTGCACTTTCCTGGGCAGTTGCATTACCGCAGAGGAATGTCGCTCACCCTTCTTCTTCTCTCCGCCATTCCTTCCGGCCAGAGTTTTGTCTGCACGCCGACCGCTGTCTGGGATGGCGATGGCCCGATCTGGTGCGCGGAAGGACCTCGCATTCGGCTGTCTGGCATAGCCGCCCGAGAAATGGATGGCAGCTGCAGTCCCGGCCATCCCTGCCCGGAGGCCGAGCCGCTTGCATCGCGTGATCACCTCGTGTCGCTTGTCGGCGAACCAGCCGGGACTAATGCAACCGGCCATGTCCTGGTGCGGGGGCCTGCCATGCGGTGCACCTCGAAGGGTGGGGCGGGGGGCAATCGTACGGCTGCTTTTTGCGTGTCGCCGCGTTCAGGCGACCTTTCCTGTGCCATGGTTCGCGATGGCTATGCCGCGCGCTGGGACAGGTATTGGGCTGGGCACCGCTGCGATTGAACTGGCGCAGCACCAGCGCGCGTGGCATTCTGTGCCCATGGGAAAAAGGCTGAAGCATCTCCTCCTTCGGTTCGTCGTTGTCCAGATGGCCGTGGTGCCAGCGATCAGCATCGCCCATCCCGGTGGCCTTGCTGCGGACGGTTGCCATAATGATCGCAAGAACGGCGGCAGGCATTGCCATGGCGGTGCAGCCCAAAGCGCCGCGCCAGCTGCGCGACCACAGCGCCTTTCTGGCGATGTATATTTCGCTAATTGTGCCGCAGCCCGGGCTGCCGGAGCAGCGCCGGTGCGTATTGGTTCGCCCGGCTATGGGCGCCATCTGGACCGCGATGGGGACGGGGTCGGCTGCGAATGACGCGATCGGCAGAGCCTGAAGGATCCTTCTCCCTACGGTTCGACCGGAGCTGGTTCCAGCTGGCGATGGTGGCGCCATTGTGACTGACGAGCAGCACCTGTGGGCCTGCGCGTTCGCTGTCGACAAGCGCTATGGCGCAGGCGCACCTCTCCATGTCGCCGAACGGATCGGAACACTTGCGGACGGAGGCGATACGGATGGAGTCGCCATGTGGCAGGCCATCGCTGTGCGGCTAGACCGGTTGCGGCGCGGCGATGCGCCGAGCAAGGATGGTATTGAGGAACGTGCGGTCAACTGGACCTTGTGGGTAGCAGTTGGCGCCATTCGTCACCCTCTTGCCCTGGACCACACCGTGTCTTCCGCCTTTTTGAGGGCACTGCTGGCCTTGGCCGTCAACCCCATTCGGGGTTCGCCCTCGCGTGCCGCTCGGTGACGGCGGCAGCCGCACCCTCCTTTTGGCGTCATCGGGGATGGTCCCCGAGCAACTGAAGGAGACATATCATGGCAACAATTGCAAACCTCACCGTCAAGGCAGACGACAGCTTCGAAGGCACGCTTGCCACCCTCAACGTCACCGCGCCGATCGCCATCATTCCCAACGGCCGCAAGGCCAAGGACAGCGAACCGGATTATCGCATCGTCTCGCGCAAAAACGGGTTCGAGCTTGGCGCTGGCTGGAAGCGCTTTTCGCAGAACACTGGCGCAGAATATGTGTCGGTGTCGCTCTCGGCCCCCGAGTTCGGCACCATCTACGGCAACATCGCCAACGCTCCCGGCGACGATCCGATGAAGAAGGTCATCATCTGGAATCCGCCGAGCTGAACTTCCTGCAGACCCCGCCGGCTGGCGGGGTCTGTTTTCTCAAGAAGCTTCTCTCCGGAGAGGGATCCCCATCTTTAAAACTCGGGACAGCAATTCAGGCTTCAATCCGCAGTTTAAACATTGGCTTTGAATTCCGAGCGCCAGCGCTTTGGCCAGATCATCATGCTCGAATGCACTGGCCATGCGCTTGATCTCCGGTGGCCGCGCGCCATTCTGCTCCGCGACTCTTGGCCCAGTTGCGCACTACCAGTGCGACCTGGCCGACAATTTCTTTCGCCTGAGCGGCTTTCAGCTCGAAATATTCCGCGACCGAGAGGGCAAGCCCCAGATCGCAAGTTGCCTCATCGAGCGAGATGTTGGTCGACAAAACCCGCGCCTTCAGGTCGGTCGGCACAGGATTGAGATCATAGGCTGGCGACAGGACCCAGCCAGCGCGGTCGTGCCATAGAAATCCATGATTGCGGCCATGATCGTCGACATTGGAAACCAGGATATTGAAGATCATTCGCCGATAGAGCTCGGCAGCGTTTGCTGCTGCATTGGCACCATACAGGGTCAGCACATCGACGAGTTCGGGATAGCTGGCGCGTTAGCCATCCCTGATGCCCAACATCGACAACGCCGACAGAAACGGAATGCGCCGGTTCCCGTCGCGATCGAACCGCCGAGAGATGAGAACAGGCTTTCCGGCGACCTCCAGAAATTCGTGGTCTGCCACCGTGATGCCCGCTTGCCGGGCAAGGTAGACAATCGCTTCCCACAGATCGATGCAACAACCATCGGTTTTCTTGGCGAACTTGGCGATTAACAACGCGCCGAGTTCACTCGAAATCTGCGGATTTCGTCCGTCATGCTCGGCCCGCTCGCGCTCAGCACGCTGCATGAGCCGCCGTCCTCAGGTGTCTGGCGCAGAACCGCCGATCGAGCCATAAAGGCCGGCGGACGGGGCATAGGCACCGCGGCCAAGCTGACGTGCCGGTTCGAGTGAGAACGCCTCTTCAACGCCGAGCCAGTCGGGGTGGTATTCAAACACGACGGGTGCGCGGTCGCCGCCGTGCCCGGGTGCGTAAAGCGTACCGACGCGACGGATGGATTGGACAAGTGCGATATGGACTTCAACATCAGCCATTGTCCGGGGCGCGCGCCTTGCGACGCTTGATCCGCGCACGCTCGGACAGGGCCTCTGCCGACAGCCGCTGGCCAGTCTTGTCGCTGGCCGGGTCGGCGAGTGCGCCGAGACCGTCGAGCATGCCCATAGCCTGCAGGACGGCAGCGTAAATGCCCATGCCGACACCGGGATCGCCAGCTTCAATGCGCCGAAGCGTCGGACGCGTGGTAAACGCACGGCTTGCAACCACATCAGCGGGAAAGCTGCGGCGCAGCCTGGCATCACGCAGGTCAGACCCCAGTTTGGCGAGCGCGCGGCGTACCGCAATCGAGGGGATGTGGGGGCTTGGCATTGGAAACATCGCTTTCCGTTACACGTGGATTATGTAATACGACGTTGCCATTAATGTGAGAATAAGGTTGTATTTCAAATTCTGGTGGATTCTTTGCAGAACCTGTGAGTGCCCGCAGCAAATACATCCTTGCGCTGTTTAAAGATGGAATTCCATTGCTTGGCTGAAGCGCCTTACTACAGGCAGCGTTCAAGTAGCAACCAGCAGTAAGCTCGGGATCTGCCGACAGATCGATGGATAGCCCTGAATGTCAGATTTGCCACTTCCGGCGCGATAAACGAAACAGGCGAACGAGCATTTGGTTGTGGAGCCACAGCTGCAGAAAATGCACCCCTTGATGAATCGCCCCGATCCCGGTCCTACAATGTAACCAGAATCTGCCGTCTGCCGAGTCAGCGCCCCGTCTTCATGAAGGTGCGAGTCTGATGGGAACCTCAAGAAAGAGCATTTAGATCCAGCGCATCTCGACGCGTTGCCAGTAACTATCACTTGGGAATGCCCGAATAGGCAGCTAATCAGATGAGCATGCCGCACCGCCTTTTTCGCCTTCTCGCCTTTGCGTTGATCGCGCTGCTGCCGTCGCAGGCGAGCTATGCTACGGTCAGTTGTGCTCCAATGCAGATGGAGATGGAGGCGGCGCCAGCGACCGACGAGTGTGGCGGCTGCCCCGAGAACTTTGCCGACTCCTGCCGCTTGTTTTGCGGGATGATGTGCCAATCACTTCTGGTTTCGCGGCTAGCAGCTTTGGGCGAATCCCGTTCGCCGGACCAAGAGCATATCGCGCCCACGGCATCTTTCTTGGTCATCGGAATACGAGGGCCTGATCCACCTCCACCCCGATTGGACGATTGATGACGACTTTCAATCATTCCACGGAGATATCAGATGAAGAAGTACCTCATTATCGCAGCAGGGCTGCTCGGCTTCAGTTCGGCTGCTTATGCTGCCGAACCGGAACAGGTGGCAAATCTTGCCATGGCCTGTTGTGACCTTGTGCTCACATGCTGCGAGGAAGCTATGGACTGTTGCCCGTAACGGCTAACAGTTGGTCTATGGAGGGTGTCCGGTCGACCGACCGGGCACCCTTTCTTTTGCGCGGTGACTGAACGGTACTTGGCAAGGTCAGTTCCTACGGCGCGCCGATCCGTGCGTTTCCTGACCGACTCTGGATGAGGCGAGGCCGGGCCAACTCTGCACTGAGTAGCCCATTCCATTTGTTCAGGAATAGCGATGAATGCCAAAGTGCTCATGACCGTTGCGCAGTGCTTTCAACCACTCGGCATTCATCGATCAGCTCGCCCTTGCATCAGCGACACGCCGAAACCGCCGGTCGATCTCCTCCCAGTTGAGGTTGGCCATGAACGCATCGACATATTTGGCCGCCGCCGAGCCGTAGTCCATATGATATGCGTGCTCATACATGTCGAGCGCGATCAGCGGCACGCTGGCGACGGGCTGGTGCATGTGATCCCATGCCCAATAATTGTGCAGGCTGCTGGTGTGGAAATTCCAGGCCAGCACGCACCAGCCTGACCCACCGGCCAGCGACATGGCGGTACGTCTGAACTCCGCATCCCAGTTCGCGAATGAGCCGAAGCTGGCCGCGATCGCTTTCTGGACCTCGCCGGCCGCCGCGCCATCGCCGCCGAGCGCACCAAAATACAGCTCGTGCAGGATAACCGAACCGGTGCGGTGCAGCTCCTCACGCTTCAGCCCGCCATAGACCACAGGTGGGAAATCCTTGTCCGCCAGCGATGTTGCGAGCCGGGTCTCGATCATGTTCAGTGTGCGCACCGACCCGATGTAGTTGTTGTCGTAGTGCGAGCGGATCAGCTTTTCGGACAGGCCGGTGAGCTTGGCGGGATCGAAGGCCAGCGGCACAGGCTTGTGATTGCCCGCAAAGGCTGGCGATAATGGCGGCGTTTGCGCAGACGCGGGTGCTCCCGCAGCCGCTGCGGCGAGGCCCAGCCCGACGATCCCAATGGCGCCTCGACGATCGATTTCGGTCATCTATCGAACTCCCGTTTCACACGATCTGAAAATGCATCAAAACCCGGTTCATGACCACATAAAGCAGGACGGTTACCACACTGCCTGCCGCAAGGGCGGGCCAGAAACCTAGCCCCTTGTTGATCAGCAACGGGACCAGCAGGAACATCGGTAGGCTTGGGAGCACATACCAGAATGTCGCGGTGGCATGCTGCGCGATCGCGACCGGATCGCCGGTATCGCGATAGAGCCAGATCATCGCGAGGATGGAAACCAGAGGCAGCGATGCGATCATCCCGCCGAACCCTGGATAACGCCGCGCGACCTCGGACGCGAGGGCTACGAGGATACCGGAGATCCCGGCCTTTATCGCCAGATACAGCATATCACTCTCCCTTGGTCGCCAGCATGGGCGGGGTGCGATCGTCTGATGGCCGCCCTCCGTGCACAAGCCGGTAAAGCACAGGCAGCACGAGAAGCGTCAGCAGCGTCGATGAGATGATCCCACCGATGACTACGGTGGCCAATGGCCGCTGCACTTCCGATCCTAGGCCCACGTTGAGCGCCATCGGGACGAAGCCAAGGCTCGCGACCAACGCTGTCATCAGTACCGGACGCAGCCGGGTCAGTGCGCCGGTGCGGATTGCTTCATCCAGTGGTGTCCCTGTTGCACGCAGCTGGTTGATGAAGGTCAGCATCACCACCCCATTGAGCACCGCAACGCCCGACAGGGCGATGAACCCAACCCCGGCGGAGATCGAGAATGGAATGCCGCGCAGCAGCAGCGCCGCGATCCCCCCTGTCAACGCCAGCGGAACGCCCGAGAAAACGATCGCTGCGTCCTTGGCCGACCGGAACAGCGCGACGAGCAGGCCGAAGATCAGCGCCAGTACCATCGGAACGACGATCTGCAACCGCGTGCTGGCCGACTGCAACTGCTCGAATGTGCCGCCATAGTCGATCCAGTAGCCTGCAGGCAGATCGACCTCGGCACCGACCCGCTGTTGCAGTTCGGCGATGAACGACCCGAGGTCGCGTCCGCGCACATTGGTGGTTACGACCGCGCGTCGCTTGCCGTCCTCACGGCTAATCTGATTGGGGCCGGTGGTGCGTTCGATCACCGCGACCTCGGACAAGGGCACCGATCCTGCGCCGCCCGGCAACTTGATCGGCAGGCGGGCGAGCACATCAGGGTTCTGCCGCAAGGTCTCAGGCAGACGGACGACGATGTTGAACCGCCGGTCGCCATCGAAGATTTGCCCTGCCGGGGTTCCCCCGGTGGCCGCCGAGACCACCGCCTGCACGTCCGCGACGTTCAGGCCAAGCCGGGCCAGTGCGGCGCGGTCGGGCAGCACCTGCAGGAAGGGCAGCCCGGTGACCTGCTCGGCCTGCGCGTCCTCACACCCTTCGATCGTCCCCACCACGCCCAGCACGGCATCGGCGGCGGACGCGAGTTCCTCCAGATCATCGCCGTAAATGCGGATTGCGACATCCGACCGCACGCCTGCGATCAGCTCGTTGAAGCGCATCTGGATCGGCTGGATGAACTCGTAGCGCGATCCGGGTATCTGTTCGACCGCAGCGTTCATCTCTGCGACCAGCTGCATCTTGGGCTTGCGCGGATCGGGCCATTGGTCGCGCGGCTTCATGATGATGAAGGTGTCGGCGACCGAAGGCGGCACGGCATCGGTGGCGACATCGGCAGTGCCGATCTTGGCGAACACCTGCTGCACCTCAGGAAACTGCTTGATCCGCTTTTCGAGCGCCGATTGCATCGCCACCGCCTGGGTCAGGCTGGTGCCTGGAATGCGCAATGCGTGCATCGCGATGTCCCCCTCGTCGAGATTGGGGATGAACTCGGAGCCAAGCCGCGTTGCCGCCAGACCGCTGACGACGACCAGCGCGATCGCGCCTGCAATCACCACGCCCCGCATCCGCAGCGCCCAATCGAGCAGCGGCGCATAGGCATTGGCCGCCGCGCGCATCACCCGGTTCTCCTTCTCCTCGATCCGCCCGCGCACGAACAGCGCAACGGCGGCAGGAACGAAGGTGAGCGACAGGATGGCCGCAGCCGTCAGGGCCAGCACCACGGTGAGCGCCATCGGGTGGAACGTCTTGCCCTCCACCCCTTCGAGCGCGAAGATGGGCACGTAGACGATGGTGATGATCGCGATGCCGAACAGGCTGGGCCGAATGACTTCTGCACTGGCCGAGGCCGCAATGTCGAAGCGCTCTTCGCGTTCGAGCAAGCGCCCCAACCGATGCTGCGCCTCGCCGAACCGGCGCAGGCAGTTCTCGACGATGATCACAGCGCCATCGACGATGAGGCCGAAATCGAGCGCGCCAAGGCTCATCAGGTTACCCGATGTCCGCGTGCCGACCATGCCGGTGATCGTCATCAGGAATGCCAGCGGGATCACCGCAGCGGTTATCAGCGCCGCACGGATATTGCCGAGCAGCAGGAACAGCACCACGATGACCAACAGCGCGCCTTCGGCAAGGTTCTTCTCGACCGTGCCCACCGTCGCGTCGACCAGCTTCGAGCGGTCATACACGGTGTTGACCACCACCCCGCCGGGCAGCGACTGGTTCACTTCAGCCAGCCTTTCGGCCACGGCATTCGACACGTCGCGCGCGTTCTCGCCGACCAGCATGAAGATGGTGCCCAGCACCACCTCCTGCCCGTCCTTGGTGGCCGCCCCGTTGCGCAGTTCGGAACCGATCTCGACATCGGCGACATCGGCAACCCGGATCGCCAGCCCCTGGCGGTAGGCGACCGTGATGCCCGAAAGATCGCGTTCATTCTGAGCCTGCCCAGGCACGCGGATCAGATATTGCGAGCCGGACTGTTCGATATACCCAGCGCCGACATTGGCGTTGTTCTTCTCCAGCGCCGCGACGAGGTCACCAACCGTCAGGCCAAAGCCGGACAGGCGTTCAGGTGATGGCGCAACGACATATTCCCGCCGGTATCCCCCAACCGAATTGACCTCGGTTACGCCGGGGACAGTGCGCAGCTGCGGCCTCACGACCCAGTCATGCAATGTCCGCAGATCCTGCGCGGTATAGAGCTTGCCGTCTTCATTGACCGCCCCGCGCCGGGCCTCGACCGTATACATGAAAATCTCGCCCAGCCCGGTGGCGATTGGTCCCAATGCGGGCTCAACGCCATCGGGCAGTGATCCGGCGACCGTTTGCAGCCGCTCGTTGACCAGCTGACGGGCAAAGTAGATGTCGGTGCCGTCCTCGAACACGACCGTGACCTGCGAGAGGCCATAGCGCGATACCGACCGTGTATAGGATAGGCCCGGTAGCCCCGCGATGGCGGTCTCGACCGGGAAGGTCACGCGCTGCTCGGCTTCGAGCGGCGAGAAACCGGGGGCGGCGGTGTTGATCTGCACCTGCACATTGGTGATGTCGGGCACCGCGTCGATCTTGAGGCGGCCGAAAGCCCATAGCCCGATCCCGGCGAGGATCAGGGCGAGGCCCATGATGATATAGCGCTGCCGGATCGACAGCCGAATGATGCGTTCAAGCATGGCGTTGATCCTTAGTGGTCGTGGCTGGCGCCGGATTTTTCGATGTCGGCCTTGATCACGAAGCTGTTCTTCGTGGCATAGGTCGAGCCCGGCTTCAGGCCGCCCAGCACCTCAGTCCATTCCGGCCCTTCACGGCCAAGCTCCAGCATCCGCACCTCATAGGTCTCGCCGATCTTGGCAAACACCACGCGGAAGTCACGGAACTGGTGGATCGCCTCAGTGCGAACGGCCAGAGGCACGCTGCGGCGTTCGACCGTGACGATACCGCGCACCGCCATGCCGGGACGCCATAACCCACCGGGGTTGGGCAGCGCCGCGCGCGCCGTGACCGTCTGGGTCTGCACTTCAGCGAGCGGCAGAAAGTCACGGATCGTCGATCCCTGGCTTCGCTCGCCTTCGATCGCCTTGATCTCGACCGCCTGGCCTGCCCGCACCTTCTCGATGTCACGCGGGAAGACCGGGAAGGTCGCAACGGTTCTGGCAGGGTCAGCGATCACGAAAATCGGGTCATCGCCGGTCACGTCGCCGACATTGGTGTTGCGCTGCGTGATGACGCCGCCCGAAGGCGCGTAAACCGCATAGGTCTGGAGCGAATAGCTGCTCTCCACCCTTGCCAGCAAAGCACCGCGTGCGACCCGGTCGCCGACATTCTTGTGAACCGACACCACCCGTCCGGGGAATTTGGCCCCGACATCGGATGTTGCGGATGGATCAAGCTCGACCCTGCCGATGATCTCAAGCGTGTCGCCTACCTCGGCAGGTCCTGCAATGGCGGTTTCGATGCCCGCAGCCTTGCCCGCAGCATTGCTGATCTTCGTCCGCCCCTCATAGGATGCGAATGTCCATGTGTGTGTCTCGCCGCTTTCGGTCGCTCGAACGCTGACATCGAAGCTGTGTGGCTCGACCAGCACGGATGATCCGCGCAGATAGTCTTCCGCTGAGCGGAAGGTGAATGTCGTCACATCGCCATCAAGCCGCTTGATCGTGACCTGAGCCTTCACCGAGCCGGGCGGCAAAGGCTTGTCATCGCGATAGGCATAGAGCCGGTATTCGGGGGGGACGCCGTCCTCGAACACGGTCATCTCCAGAGCGAAATCTCCCTCACGCAGCATCCGTCCATTGTGCGGCCCGCGTTCGTACTCTCCCGCCGCAAGCTCGGTGCCCTCAGTCCTCTCGGTTTTGGTGCTGTCGCCACAGGCCGCAAGAGGCAACAGCATGGCCGTGCAGATCAATGTCAGTGTCGCTGAGCGCATCATTCGGCTCCCTGAAGTAGCGGCGCAAAGCGCCCGGTCAGCCGGTCGAGTTCGACCCGCGCCTGGTGATGAAGGATGGCGACGCGCACCATGCGGGCGCGCGCGTCGTGCAGCGCGACCTGCGCCATCGACACATCGAGGAAGGTAAAACCGCCACGGTTGTAACCTGCGCGCACCTCGGCCAGCGTTTTCAGCGCGCCGGGCACCACTTGGTCCCGGATCGCCTCGACCTCGTGCGCGGTCTCCTCGACCTTTTCAGCGGCGAGCATGATCGCCTGTCTGCGTTGATAGCGCTCGACGGCAAGGTCCGCTTGCGCCTGCCTGGTTGCTGCCTCCGCGCGTGCAATGTTCGCCTGGTTGAGCGCACGGTTCGCGAGCGGGAGAGAGACGCCAGCGACCAATGCGACATCTCCCGTCCCGATATAGCGTGGTCCTGCCGAAACGGTGGGGTCAGTTCGCGCGCCTGCCTGTTGCAGCGTAATGTCGGCAGAGGCCCGGCGCTGGCGCGCCTCATACACGGCAAGGTCGGCCGCAGACTGGGGGACACCCGCATCGACGGGTGCGAAGCGGAGGAAGTCCTCCCGCGACACCGACAGCCCCGTCATGTCGCCGTCCCAGAGCGCCACGAGGCGTTTCATCGCAGCATCGCGGGCATGCTCGGCCAGTTCCAGATCGACGCGCGCTTCGGCAAGCTGAGTCCTCGCGCGCGTTCCAGCAAACAGCGGGTCGCGTGCCTCGCTGACCCGGCGCCCCACCTCGCGCGAGAGTTGCTCTGCAATCTCGACACGCGCTTTGGCGATGTCGATCGTCGCCTCGGTGGCCTGCACCTCGACATACAAACGCTGTACGGTCGAAGCGATGTCGAGCCGCCGGACGAACGCCTCGGCGGCTGCGACCTCAAGTTCGGCATCGGCCAAAGCCACCCGCGCAGCCCGCTTGTCGCCCCGCTCGATCCGCTGGCTATACATCGCTCCGATCTGGAACTGACGATACAGATCGCTGTCCCCGATGCCGAAGTTCTCAGCCAGGACATCAATGGAGGCTGCGGGCCGGGTATCAGCGGCAGCACGGCTGGCGATCAGCGCATCGGCGCGGGCGGCGGCTGCCTCACCCATAGGCGAAGCCGAAATCGCGCGCGCAATGGCGTCATCAAGGGTCAGCGTCTGCGCGTGCGCAGGTGCGCTCGAAACAAGCACCGTCGCGCACATCGCAGCGCGCAGGAAATAGGGCATCGGGGATCACTCCTGATCGAAACGTCAATGCGCCGCCCACAGGGACGGCGCGGTTGCGCGCAGGATCAGGCTGAGGGTGGTTCCAGCAAAGGCGGCGTTCGCAGCGAGCCGGGCGGCGCATCGGAGGTGATCTGCATGATCAGCGTGTGCCTCATGAGGCGTGTGACTGCCGCGGTACTGGCAGAGGAAACGTCGCCGATGAGGTGGATATGATGCCCAGTAGCTTCGGGGGCAGAGGTGCGCTCGTCATCGGCACTGTCGCCATCATCGGCGGTGTCATGATGGTGACCGGAATCATGGGGTGCATGGGCAGACTGGTCGTTATGCGCATGCGGCACGGCTACACCCATGCTGCCATGGGAGAGCATCAGGCAAAGGAGCAGAATCATGTACGACAACCGAAGCATTCTCTGGGCGTAGCAGAGGGAGAGCAGCGGAACAACGTCGCAGCAGTAAGTGCCCGGCGCGGCCGAGTGCCGTACCAATGCTCTGGCTTTGCCGGAGGCGCCGTCTATCCGCGTCGAACCACCTATGCTCAGTCACGCAAGACCGCGCGTAATATTTGCAACCGGATTATTCCGGTTTAGAAAATTTTGGCTCAGGGATAGCGCGCGAACACCTTTTGCCCTGCTGGGCCGAAGGCGACAACGGAATACGGCTGAACGCGCCCTCCAGCTTCCATTCCGGGCGACCCCATCGGCATACCGGCAACGGCCAGGCCAGTGACACCCTTTGGTTTGTCGCGTAACAATCTTGCAATTGCGTCAGAAGGGACGTGGCCTTCAATCACATACCCATCAACGATCATGGTATGACATGCCTGCAGCTCAGGCGGGACACCGTTTTGCGCTTTGACCTTGGTCATATCCACGCTGTCGACCGTGGTCACAGTCGTCTTCAAATTGCCTTCGATGTGACCAGCCCAACTCATGCAGCAACCACAATTGGGGTCGCGAAACATTGTGTAGGTCGTAGCCTGAGCGACATTCGAGCACGCAGCGAGCAAGGCAAGCGCTAGGACCGCAGAGGCCCTGTTTGACCCTGCTTTGGCGATTTTTGCTTTCATCCGACACTCCCGAGGGTTGATCAATTGCTTTGCGGCATTGTGCTGGAACGCCATTCTCAAGTCCATTAACCGTTCAGGCAGTGGCGGCCAGCCTACCTTACTCATCGTTTCACCTTTTCGAACAGGTCGATGAGTTCGTTGAACTTGGTCCGCTGTTCGGCGACATCACCCGAGGCGATCGCCTCTGATACGCAGCAGGCGGCATGATCCTTGAGGATTGCACTTTCAGCCTTGGCCAACGCTGCCTTTATCGCCTGAACCTGATGCAGGATATCGATGCAATATCGGTCGTCGCTTACCATTTGCGAAACACCGCGTACCTGCCCCTCTATCCGGCGCAGCCGATTGAGGATGGCGGTTTTGTCCTTGGCCATGATTACGCGGTCCTTTGGGCTTGCAATACCGTAGGGGGGTATACTATCTGCTGATAGAAGGATATGCAACGGCTATGCACGACAAGTTTTCCAGACGATCGGTTTTGAGTGGCCTTGGCCTTGGCGCATCCATGCTGGCGGTGCCGGCCTGGGCGCAGGGACACAATATGCACGGCGGCGGGCACAGCCGTGGCGGCCCGCTGATTCCCGCCGGCTTTGACGAAGTGCGCGGGCCGGTGATCAACTTGTCGATCGGCAGCGGCCATCGCATTGTGCAGGGCAAGCGCGGCCCGGGCATTGCGGTCAACGGCAGCGTGCCCGGTCCGCTGATCCGGCTGACCGAGGGGCAGGACGTCCGTCTCAACGTCACCAACACCCTTTCCGTCGACAGTTCGGTGCACTGGCATGGGCTGCTGCTGCCTTTCCAGTATGACGGCGTTCCCGGGATCAGCTTTCCCGGAATCAAGCCCGGCGAGACCTTTGTCTACGAGTTCCCGATCCGTCAGGCGGGCACCTATTGGTATCACAGCCATTCGGGGTTGCAGGAGCAATCGGGCCATTACGGGCCAATGATCATCGAACCGCGCGGCGGCGAACCGATTCCGGTCGACCGCGACTATATCCTGCTGGTCAGCGATTTCACCACGCTCGACCCGCATTTCATCATGAACCGGCTGCGCACCGGCGAGGGTTTTTTCAACCGCCAGCAGAACACCTGGACCGACGACTATCCGATGTCCGCCGAAGAACGCCGGATGTGGGCGCAAATGCGGATGATGCCGACCGACATCGCCGATATCGGCGGCAAGACTTATACGTTCCTCGCCAACGGACGCGGGCCAAACGAGGGGATGGAATATCTGTTCAAGCCCGGTGAGAGGATCCGTCTGAGGATCATCAACGGCGCTGCGCAGAGCTTCTTCAATGTGCGCATTCCCGGGCTCGCAATGAGCGTGATTGCCACCGATGGCCAGCCGGTGCGCCCGGTTGAGGTGGACGAGCTGCAGATCGGCGCTGCAGAAACCTATGACGTGATCATCGAGCCGGGGTCTGCTGCGGCTTACAGCATTGTGGCGGAATCGATGGACCGGTCCGGCATGGCGCTGGCAACGCTGGCGAGCGCACCGGGCCTGCGCGCCGCTGTTCCCGCGCTACGCGATCCGCCGCTTCTGACGATGGGCGACATGGGCATGAATCATGGCGACGGGAGCATGAAACATGGCGGGATGGACCATGCGGGAATGGATCACGGGAGCATGGGCCATGGAACCATGGACCAAGGGAGCATGGATCACGGATCGATGAACCACGGTGCTGCGTCCGAAGCTGGCAGCGATGCCTCTACCAGCATGAGCATGGACGGAATGAAGATGCGCGACACCTCGCTGCTGCCGCCCGATGTCGCGATCGGCCCGGGGATCGACATGGTCTCGATGGCGCCGGTCGACAAGATGGGCGACCCCGGGCTCGGCCTGCGCAATGTCGATCACCGCGTGCTCAACTACCGGATGCTGGTCGCGCGTGATGCCAACACGGATGCCCGTGAGCCCACCAGGTTGCTTGAACTGCACCTCACCGGCAATATGGAACGCTATATGTGGTCGTTCGACGGGCGCATGTATTCGGCGGTCAGCGATGTCCCGATCCGCTTTGCCTGGAACGAGCGGGTGCGGGTGAAGCTGATCAACAACACGATGATGGCGCATCCGATCCACTTGCACGGCATGTTCTTCGAGATGGTCAACGGCCAGTCGGCGGCGCTGCAGCCGCGCAAGAACACGATGATCGTGCAGCCGGGCGCCAGCGCGCAGTTCGACCTTACCGCCAACGAGCCGGGCGACTGGGCCTTCCATTGCCATCTGCTGTATCACATGCACGGCGGCATGATGCAGACCGTCACCGTCGTCGGGCCGGAGGCGGCGTCTTGATCCGCGTCGGTCTAACCACGCTGGCATTGATCGCGCTGACCACACCTGCATTGGCGCAGGATCATAGCGCGCATCAGGCCGAGCCGGATCCTCACGCCGGGCATGACATGTCCGCGCCGCAAACTGCCGATCCGCACGCCGGCCATATTATGCCAGACGAGGAGCAGCCAACCGCTGAGCCGGAAGCGATGGACGGCATGGACCACAGCATGATGGATCATGACGCCGATGCGAATGCGCCGTCGTCCCCCGGCCCGGAGATGGAAACACCACCACCGTCCGAAGCCGGCAGCGGCCCGCCACGCGCTGCCGATGCCATCTGGGGTGCGGACGCGATGCGTGCCTCGCGGCTTGATCTCCAGCAGACCCATGGCGACTACAACCTGCTGTGGTTTCAGGCGGATCGCGCCGAACTGCAGATGCGCGATGGTGCCGACGGGTATCTGTGGGATCTGCAGGGCTATTACGGCGGCACGACCAGTCGCTTCTGGTTCAAGAGCGAGGGTGAAGGCAGCTTTGGTCAGCGAATCGAGGATCTGGAAATCCAGGGACTGTATTCGCGCGCGATTGCCCCGTTCTTCGATCTGCAGGCGGGCATCCGTCAGGATTTTGGTGGCGCTGATACTACCTATGCGGTCGTGGGCATTCAGGGTCTGGTGCCTTATATGTTCGAAGTCGATGGCGCAGTGTTCCTGTCGCATCGGGGCGACATTACCGCGCGGCTGGAGGCCGAGCTGGACCAGCGCATCACCCAACGCCTGATCGTGCAGCCACGTGCCGAACTGAATCTCGCCGCGCAGGACATACCGCAGTTGGGCATCGGCTCGGGCATCGACAGTTTCGAGATCGGGGTGCGGCTGCGTTACGAAATCATCCGCGAGATTGCGCCTTACATCGGTATCGAGCAGAACTGGCGTGTGGGTGGCAGTGCTGATTTCGCGCGGGCAGCAGGCGAAGACGCCAGCGTCACCAACTATGTCGTCGGCATCCGTTTCTGGTTTTGAACATGAAGGAAAACAAAATGCGAATCCGCTCGATCCTGGCTTTCGCAGCCGCCAGCATTGCAACCCTTGCCATGCCTTCGATGGTTATGGCGCACACGAAGGTGGTCGCCTCCACGCCCGCGCAAGGCACGAAGGTAGCCAAACCGAAACAGGTCACACTGACCTTCAGCGAAGCCCTGCTGCCACCTACCGTCGCTACCAGCATCGTCATGACCGCCATGCCCGGGATGAAGAATCATGGCGAAATGGTGATCCGCAACTTCACCACCAGTTGGTCCAATGGCAACAAGACGCTCACCCTTGCCCTGAAGCAGCCGCTGCGCGCTGGCGACTATGACGTGCGCTGGCAGGCAGCCGGCGCAGACGGACACCGCATGACGGGCAAGGTCAGCTTTACCGTCAGCTGATCGATGAACGTCGACTGGCTGCACCCGGCGCTGCGTTTCGCACAATATGTAGTGTTGCTGGGCCTTTTCGGGATGGTTGCGATTCGCGTGGTTCGTCTGCGTCAGGTGGTTCCTGAAACCAGCATGACCAGCTTTCGAGCAATTGCCGTTGCTGCGATGGCGGCACCAGTCCTGTCGCTGGCCGTCATGCTGGTGGGCGTTGCCGCAATGATGGGGCAACCCATTCAGGATCTCGAACTGGCGACCGTCCAGGCCATGGTGCTGATGACAGACACGGGCAGGGCCTTTTTGGCTCGCATGGTGCTGCTGACGCTCGGCCTTGCAGCGATGCTGTTTATCAGGCCGATTACGCCACGGCACATCCTTGCGGCGATTTTCTATGGACTGGCTTTGTCGACCCTCGCCTGGAGCGGCCATGCAGCGGCGACAGATGGGGCATTTGGGCTGGTCCATCGCCTGAATGATGGGCTGCACCTTATGGCGGCAGGGCTCTGGATTGGTGCCATCAGCTGGTTCACGATCCTGGTATTGGCTGCCCATAAAAACCCTGATCAAATCAAACTTGCGGATTTGCGAGATGCGATGGAGAGCTTCGCGCCACTCGGAATCACCCTGGTCATCGTGGTTGCCGTTACCGGGGTTCTCAATTCGCAGCTCGTTTTCGGGCTGGAAAACAGCATGGATGTGCTGGGAACGACTTATGGCTGGCTGTTGGCGGCAAAGGTTCTCGCGGTGGCGCTGATGGTGATGTGCGCTGCACGGAACGCGCGCCTTGTCAGGCGTCGCTTTATTGTCCAATCGGGAAGTCGGGCTGACACCGACGTAGCACTTGTTGCGCTCAGATCGAGCCTTGCTTTTGAGCTGCTGCTGGCGATCTTCGTTGTGATGCTGGTTGCGTTCACGGGGCTCGCATCGCCCGTGGGATGAAGGCGACGTTGAATGGCGCCGCGCTTTGCCGGAACAGTACAAGAGGATCCCGGTGTGATCAGGATAAACGCAAGAAATCGGTTCCTACGCTGATGGGCAACCGTACGCGCGTGCATCTGCTCGCCAGCCGAGTGCACAAATGGCTGGCGCTGATCATCGGCGCGCAACTGCTGATATGGTTTGCAAGCGGCGTGATCATGAGCTTCCTGCCAATCGAAAAGGTGCGCGGTGAACATCTGGTCGATCGGGATAGGATCGTCGCGATTCCTGCCGACGTGGAACTTCTTTCCGCCAGCGCGCTGGCAGGGCGGGTGGCGGCACCGGTAACGTCCATGACGGTGCACATGCTGGACAACCGCCCGGTGGCCGAACTGGTCACAAACAAGGGCATCAAACTGTTCGATGCTGCGACGGGAGCGGCGCTGCCGCCGGTCGACGCAGCGCTTGCGACCAAGATTGCGCGGGCCGCGTGGACATCGCCGCAACCGCCGCGTGCGACTGCAACCATGGTCAGGGTCGCAAGCACGGAATACCGCGCTGCATTGCCAGCCTGGCGCATCGCCTTTGCCGATGCCGACAACACCAGCATCTTCGTCGCGGTCGACACTGGCAAGATCACTGCCGTGCGCAACGGCACGTGGCGGCTTTATGATTTTTTCTGGGGTCTCCACATCATGGACTGGAAGAGCCACGAGGATTTCAACAGTTGGTGGCTGCTAGGGTTTGCAATCGGCGGTCTTGTGCTCGGCATAGCAGGCACAGTCCTGCTGATCATGCGCTGGCCGTTCCGTCGCAAGCGACGGCTAGCCTAGGGGACTTTGATGCCGCTTGCTGCATCATCCCGCTCCCTAGACGAGCTGGCTCGGCGGGCACCACGATCAATTAGACTGTGCTAGCTGGGTGTGGCGCCCCCCTTTCTAGCACGTGGATCACATCGCAGCGCCCATTGCGCCCAAACCGGACAGCATCCAAAGCGCCATCGCGACCATCATCACATTTTCGGTCAGCGAAACAAAGCCGAGAGGAACGTTGCTGTCGCCGCCGACGCAAGCGCACTTGATTTCGCGTTTGTCGATATAGACCGCCTTGAGCACCGACGCCGCGCCAATGCCGCCGATGAACAGCGCAACCGGGATAGACAACCAATTGAGTGCGCCTGCCACCATCAGCACTCCAGCCAGCCCCTCTGCAAACGGATAGATGCGGCTGTAGGGAACCCACCTCTGCGCCAGCAGATCGTAATTCAAGAACATCGTTGCGAACTTGTCGACATTCTGGAGCTTCAGCATTGCCAAGATGCACATACTGAAAGCAATGAACCATTCGCCTGCCCGTACGGTAAACGGTGAACCATAGACAGAAAAACTTGCAGCAAGTGCCATCAGTGCTGTCATAGCAAAGAGTGCAATCACCGGCTGGTAGGTGGTCGCCTTAGGATCGGCGACTGCAAGACCCAAATAGCGTCGAAGGTCGTCATGCCCACCGATGCGCTCACCACCAATGAAGATTTGCGGTGTTGTCTGAACGTGATGCTGCGCCTTAAACGCATCTGTGTCCTCGCGCGTCGTCAGCAAATGGTCGTCGACGGCAAAGCCCTTGCGCTTGAGCAGGTCGAGCGCCTTTAGCCCATAGGGACATGTGTGTTTTGGCATGACCATGCGATAGATGGTGGCGGTTTTCGCGGCCGCCGCCTGGCGACCGGATGCTGAAAATGCGGCTTGCGTCATGGGTGTTCCTTCTTGGTGGATTACGTCACCCGGCCTATATACGTTCCGTAGTGTGGTACGGAGTCAAGCCTTGAATGCAATGACCATCGGAAAGCTGGCGACAGCAGGCGGAGTGGGCGTGGAGACCGTACGCTATTATCAGCGACGCGGTCTGTTGGCAGAGCCAGACCGAGCTGGCCGTGTACGGCGATATGACGGCGATCATCTCAGCCGTTTGCGCTTCATCCGTTCAGCGCAGACGGCAGGGTTTACACTTGAAGAGATCCGTGAACTGCTAGCGCTCGATGCGGCCAAAGACAGGGAACGGGCACTTGATCTGGCCAATGAGCGGATTGCAGCACTAGACCGCAAGCTGGCTGCGCTGCAGGCCGCTCGCGCAGCGCTGGCTCGTCTTGCCAGCGCCTGCGCAAACACATCCTCAGAGCCATGCCCGATCATTACTGCATTCGAGCCACAGACGTGCGCGTCAGTCCGACCTGATCAGGACCAGGACCGTGGCCAAAACGTGGATTGATATTTCTGCCATATCTCAAGGATCGGGGCGAACGCTCTATCTGGTCGGGCTACGTCGGTACCGGACAGGTGATGGCATTTCCATGGCATGCCCACGAATGCAATGTTCAGCGCACTCAGTCCGATAACACCCTGTGCAGAAAACCAGTACCATTCCACCCTGCACCAGCGGCTGAGGGCGCTAAGCGACTTACAGGATGCGCATTGGGATAGTGGCCGATTTCGGCAGAAGCAGCCATCGGAGCCGTTACCGCTGAACGTTGCATTCTGGGTTGGGTGCGGCCTCAAATCACGAATGCCGGATCATGGGACATGGCCGCCGATGGCCAGCGCTAATGTCAATGTCTAGTATTACCGAAACCGGCCATATGCGAAGCGGACTGGTTTATACTGCCATTGATCATATTCTAACTGGCACCAGCCTGATGACATTGCAGTGCAAGCATTGCAGCGAACGCTTGGCATCGTCTGCTGGCCATGAGCCTCCAATCGGTGCCAGAGAAGAGGGCCGGTTTTGGCAACCCTGCTGTTCCGGCCCTCCTTTTTGTTCACCATTTCAAATTGGGATGACCATCAGCCGTAAATATCGCCGCTGTGCGCTGCATCACATCTCTGCGCGAGCCCTGAAAGCATCCTTGAAAGGCACACAAAGTGCCAGCTCGCATTTTGCGACCCGGTGCGGGCTGCGGCCGAGGGGCTTGGAACTTATAGCGCTGAGCCTCTCGGTTGCCCAACATCTGTCGGCAGTCACTTGCCTAAAGTTCTTCGCGCAGTCCATGGGCGAGATCGTCGAGCCGGCTCGTTGAAAAGCCATTTATCAAATTTAATGAACGACTGTCATTACGCCAGTCTGCCAATAGCGCCTCGCCCTGGTGGGTGCCTTCGAAGCACTCTGCCGCCACCTCAATCGGTATTGGTTTGATAATCTGGCGAAAAACCTCACAGCGCATAGGGAGAGCTTGCTGCAAGAGGATTTGGAACGCTAATAGCCGGATCATGCGGATCGCGATCATCGACACCAGCACCACGCGTGCAGCGATCATCTCTGACGGCCTGCGCGAGGCTGGCCTCACCGATCTGGTGATCATCGACCATGCTGCAGGGCTGGCCGCTCAGATCGAACGCGCCGCCCCCGAAGTGGTCCTAATCAACCTTGAGAACCCGAGCCGCGACATGCTCGAGGACTTTTTCGCGATGTCGCGCGTCCTGGCACGTCCGATCGCGATGTTCGTCGATCAGAGCGATGCCGAGTCGACCAGCGCGGCGGTGGATGCGGGCGTATCGGCCTATGTTGTCGATGGCCTGGCCAAGCAGCGCATCAAGCCTGTGCTAGACCTTGCCATCCGCCGGTTCCAGGCGTTTTCGCGGCTCCAGGCCGAGCTCGCGGAAGCCCGAACCGCACTTGCCGACCGGCAGGCAATCGATCGCGCCAAGGCGATCCTGATGAAGCGCAAGGGGCTGGACGAGCCTGCTGCCTATGCCCTGCTGCGCAATCATGCGATGCGATCGAACCGCCGCATTGCCGAGGTCGCCGAGGCCATCGTGACCAGCGAAGCCCTGATGGGAGATATGCCATGAGCAACACCCTCATGCGGATCGGATTTCTGCCGCTGGTCGATGCGGCGCTACCGATCCTGGCGCATGAACTTGGCTTTGCCGAGGATGAAGGGTTGGACCTGCAACTGGTCCGCGACATCACCTGGGCGGCAGTGCGCGACCGTTTGATGTATGGGCAGACGGATGCTGCACACATGGTCGCACCGCTCGCGATCGCCACCGCATTGGGATGCGACCGGCCGGCTGTGCCGCTTGCGGTGCCGTTCGTGCTCGGTCTCAACGGCAACGCACTCACCGTCTCTACGGCGCTGGCAGAAGCCTTGATGCTGGACAACACGCTGGGTGATCCATTCGAGGTCGGCGCAAGGCTGAAGCTGGAGGCGAAACGCCGGGTCGCCATCGGCAAGCCGCTCCGGTTCGGGGTGGTCCATCGCTATTCCAGCCACAACTATATGCTGCGCTACTGGCTAGCTGGCGTAGGGATTCAGCCTGACCGCGATGTCGAGATCACTGTCACCAGCCCGCCCTTTGCCGCCGATGCACTGGCCTGCGGCGATGTTGACGGCATTTGCGTAGGTGAGCCATGGAACAGCATCGCGGTGGATCGCGGCGTCGGCCGGATCATGCTGGCAACTGCGCAGATCTGGCGGCGCGGTGTTGAAAAGGTGCTTGCAGTGCGGCTTGATGGTCTCAGCGCCGACGCCGATGCACTCGAGCGACTGGTGCGTGCGCTGCACAGGGCGGCGGCGCATTTTGTCAAGCCAGGCAACGCCGAGGCGAATGCGCGCATCCTGTCGCGACCCGAATATCTGGACGCGCCCAGCGATACGATCTTGCGGGCAACCACGGACCGGATCCGGCTGACGCAGGGGGCAGATGCCATTCATTACCCCGATTTCATGTTTCAGCATCGCGAGGCCGCCAATTTCCCGTGGCGCAGCCAGGCCATGTGGCTGTATTCGCAAATGGCGCGCTGGGGTCATGCCGAAGCGAGCGAAGCGGGCTTCGCCAAGGCAGCAAAGGTGTTCCGGCCTGATATCTACAGGTCCGCGCTGGCCGGAACCGATGCGATCCTGCCCGGCGCCAGTGCGAAGGTGGAAGGCGCCAATAGCGTGCCGCGCGGCGCCTCCAGCCAGACCGGCAGACTGATTCTCGGTGAAGACCAGTTTTTCGACCACGTGCAGTTCGACCCCGACCGGGCGATGGACTATCTGGAGCATCAGCGCACAAAGCCTCTGATTTGAGGGCTTTAGGCTATACAGTTGCAAATGCTGCAATGCACAAAAATTTGCTTGCGCAAAAGCTCATTCACTGACAACTTAAGAACAGATCAGGCAATGATGCTTGGTCGATCATAACCAGCTTAGTCCAACGAAGGGCTAAACTGGCCGCTCCGGTCCGCCGGAGCATGGCAATGACGCCGCCCGAACCGGTCCTGATGACCGCGCTTCGAGGCGGCTTTTTTCGTGTCTGAAAGGAGCATGGCTTTGACGGTTCATTCCGGCAGATTGACAGACGGAATTGTCCAGCTCTCGGGCGCGGCCATCGTCAGCTGCCCTGTCGCTGCCTTCGCGAGGGTTGTCTCGCTGCTTCTCCTTCATCACCGCGTGCTCCCCCCTGCGCCTCGGCCAAATAGCCCCGGCGTATGCGCTCGGTTCCACCAGCCGCACGGATCTTCCGCGCGGCACCATCCACGGGGTTTATCATGAACAAAGGTTTCTGGTCGGCGGGACACCGCCCGACGCTGTTTGCGGCATTTTTATATTTCGATCTGGCGTTCATGGTATGGGTGCTGCTCGGGCCGCTCGCGCCGATGATCGCCACCGATCTGGGATTGAACGACGCCCAGAAGGGCCTGATGGTCGCCATCCCGACGCTGGCAGGCGCGGTGCTGCGGTTGGTCAACGGCGTGCTGGTCGACAAGATCGGCCCCAAGTCCACCGGCGCCATCGGCCAGCTGATCGTCATCGGCGGACTCGCGACGGCCTGGATGCTGGGGGTCAACAGCTTCGGCGGCACCGTGGCGCTGGGCGTGATCCTGGGTTTTGCGGGCGCGAGCTTTGCCGTTGCGCTGCCGCTGGCGAGCCGCTGGTACCCTGCCGAGCATCAGGGGACTGCGCTGGGCATTGCAGGCATGGGCAATTCGGGCACGGTGCTCGCCGCATTGTTTGCACCGCTTCTGGCGAAGGCCTTCGGCTGGAACGCGGTGCTGGGCCTTGCCTGCATCCCGCTGGCGATCACCTTCGTCTTCTACATGGTGCTGGCCAAGGATGCGCCCAACCCACCCGCGCCCAAGTCGATCTTCGCCTATCTTGCGCCGCTGAAAAAGGCCGATGCATGGTGGTTCATGCTGTTCTACGGCGTGACCTTCGGCGGTTTCGTGGGCTTGGCCGCATCGCTTTCTATCTACTTCGTCGATGAGTTCGCACTGACCCCGGTGGTGGCAGGCTATTGCACGGCAGCGTGCGTGTTTGCCGGATCGCTCGTCCGTCCGATGGGTGGCGCGCTGGCGGATCGCATCGGCGGCACCAAGACCCTGATGGCGGTGTATCTGATCGCTGCTGCGGTGCTGACGGCGATCAGCTTCGGCCCATCGACCGTCGGATTGGCACTTGCCCTGTTCGTCTGCGCGATGCTGGCGCTGGGTGCGGGCAATGGCGCGGTGTTCCAGCTGGTGCCGCAGCGGTTCAAGGACGAAATCGGCGTGATGACCGGTTTGGTCGGCTTTGCAGGGGGCGTCGGCGGCTTCTACCTCGCCTCGTCGCTGGGGCTGGCAAAGCAGCTCACCGGCAGTCCGCAATGGGGCTTCCTGATCTTTGCAGGGCTTGCACTGGTTGCCTTTGCCAGCCTGGTCAGCGTCAAGACCCGCTGGCGTGCGACCTGGTCCACCGACCTTGAAGGCGCGCGGATATGAAAGCGCGCGCCTGCATGATCCTGGCCGGGGCGGTTATCGCCGCCTCGGCTGCCAGTCCCGCGCTGGCTGACCCGCTCAAGCTCACGCCGCTGATCGATGCCCGGCTGCGCTATGAGGGTGTCGAGCAGCAGGGCAAGGCCGAACAGGCCGATACGCTGACGTTCCGGATGCGCAACGGCCTTGAGGCGAAGAGCGGGCCATGGTCGCTATTGGCCGAGGCCGAAGCGACGCTGGCGATCAACGGCGACTATAACAGCACGGTCAATGGCCGCACCGCGTTTCCGGTGGTGGCCGATCCTGAGACGATCGAGCTGAACCGTTTGCAGCTCCAGTATCGCGGTCTGCCCAAGACGGTGGTCACCTTGGGCCGCCAGCGCATCAACCTCGACGATCAAAGGTTTGTCGGCACGGTGCTGTGGCGACAGAACGAGCAGACCTATGATGCGGTGCGACTGGAAAGTTCGGCAATCGGCCCGCTCACCGCCGACATCACCTATAGCTGGTCGGTGCGCAGCATCTTTGGCATCGACAGCCCGTTGCAATCCATCGGCGGTGACAACCTGCTGGCCCAGTTGGGCGGCAAGGCGGGGCCGGTCGCGATCAAGGGCTTTGCCTATCTGGTCGATCAGGATCAGGCGGGACGACGGCAGTTCTCCAGTCAGACCTATGGGGCACGCGCCAACGGATCGTTTGCGCTCTCGCCCAAGCTGAAGCTCGGCATCATCGCCAGCTACGCCCGGCAAAGCGACTACAAGGGCAACGCCAACACCTACTCGGCTGACTATTGGCTGGGCGAAGCGCAATTGGCCGCGCATGGCTTTACGCTGACAGGCGGATACGAGGTGCTCGGCGCATCGACGGGCCAGCCCTTCACCAGCTTCCAGACGCCATTGGCCACCGCGCACAAGTTCAACGGCTGGGCCGATCTGTTCCTCACGACGCCCGCCAACGGCTTGCGCGATGCCTATGCCGGGCTCGGCTACGCGCTGCCGACAGCACGTGGACCGGTGAACCTCTCGGTTATCTACCACCGTTTCGACAGTGACCGGCTGGATCAGAATTATGGCGATGAATGGAACGCGCAAGCGACCTTCAAGCTGAGCAAGAACATCGGCCTGCTCGTGAAATACGCCGATTATCGCGCCCAGCAGTTTGGCACCGACACCCGCAGGCTGTGGCTGCAAATGGATTATCTGCTGTGACAGGAGAGACACGCATGGACCGCGAACATCTGGTCGTTATCGGCAACGGCATGGCCGGTTGCCGCGCGGTGGAAGAGGTGCTGGCGCGCGATCCGCACCGCTTCCGCATCACCATTTTCGGTGCCGAGCCGCATGTGAACTACAACCGCATCATGCTCTCGCCGCTGCTGGCAGGCGAGAAAACTTTCGACGAGATCGTGATCAACGACCGCAGCTGGTATGCCGACCATGGCATCGATCTGGTGGTGAGCGATCCTGTCATCGCCATCGACCGCGCCGCCAAGACGGTCACCGCGCAATCGGGCCGGGTCGCGCAATATGACCGGCTGCTGATCGCCACCGGATCGGACCCGTTCATCATCCCGGTGCCCGGCAAGGATCTGCCCGGCGTCGTCTCGTTCCGCGACATGGCGGATGTCGGCATGATGGTTCACACGGCCGCCCTGGGGGGGGATGCCGTGGTGATCGGCGGTGGCCTGCTTGGCCTGGAGGCAGCTCATGGGCTCGCCTTGCGGGGTATGCAGGTCACCGTCATTCACCTGATGGATACGCTGATGGAGCGTCAGCTGGACGAAGCGGCGGGCTGGCTGCTGAAAGCCGCGCTGGAGGGTCGTGGTCAGACCATATTGACAGGCGCGAACACAGCGGAAATCTTTGGAGAGGGCAAGGTCGAGGGCGTACGTCTGACCGACGGGCGCACCATTCCGGCCAGCCTGGTGGTGATGGCGGCGGGCATCCGTCCGAACGTGAAGCTTGCAAAAGAGGCAGGGCTCGCCGTCCATCGCGCGATATTGGTCGATGACCAGATGGTGACGAGCGACCCGGCGATCCTTGCGGTCGGCGAATGCGTCGAGCATCGCGGACAGGTTTACGGCCTGGTCGCGCCGATATGGGAGATGTGCCGCGCGCTTGCCGATGGACTGACCGGAAAGGCGAACAGCTACGAAGGATCGGTCACCGCGACCAAGCTCAAGGTCTCCGGCATCGACGTGTTTTCTGCCGGCGATTTTGCCGGCGGCGATGGCGCGGAAGACATCGTGCTGCGTGACGCCTCGCGCGGAGTGTACAAGCGTGTCGTGGTGAAAGACGACCGCGTGGTAGGCGCGGTGCTCTATGGCGATACCGCCGACGGCAACTGGTATTTCGATCTGCTCAAGCGATCCGAAGATGTGACCGAGATCCGCGATGCGCTGATCTTCGGTCAGGCGTTCGCCTCTGGAGGGGGGCAAGCGGACCCTAAGGCCGCCGTTGCGGCGCTTCCCGATGATGCGGAGGTGTGCGGCTGCAACGGCGTCAGCAAGGGTCAGGTCGCAGCATGCATAGAAAACGGTGCAGGCACGCTTGATGCGGTGCGCGCCACCTGCAAGGCATCGGCCAGTTGCGGTTCTTGCACCGGGCTGGTCGAGACGCTGCTCGCAATCAGGCTGGGTGACGAATACGCAGGCGAACGTACCGCCAAGCCGATGTGCAAATGCACCAGCTTCACCCATGACGAGATGCGCCCGCTGATCGTCGAGCGCGGCTTTCGCCACATCCCGCAGGTGATGCAGGAACTGCATTGGTCCACGCCCGATGGCTGTGCGTCCTGCCGCCCCGCGCTCAATTACTACCTGCTGTGCGCCTGGCCCGGCGAATATGTCGATGACCAGCAAAGCCGCTTCGTCAACGAACGGATGCACGCCAATATCCAGAAAGACGGTACCTATTCGGTGGTGCCGCGGATGTGGGGCGGGCTCACCAACCCGAAAGAATTGCGTGCCATCGCCGATGTCGTCGAGAAATATGATGCGCCGATGGTCAAGGTCACCGGCGGACAGCGGCTGGATATTTTCGGCATCAAGAAGGAGGATTTGCCTGCAGTCTGGGCCGATCTGGGCGCCGCCGGGATGGTTTCGGGCCATGCTTACGGCAAGGCGCTGCGCACCGTGAAAACCTGCGTCGGCAGCGAGTGGTGCAGGTTCGGCACGCAGGATTCGACCGGGCTGGGCGTGAAGCTGGAACGCAAGTTCTGGGGCAGCTGGATGCCGCACAAGTTCAAGATGGCGGTCAGCGGCTGCCCGCGCAATTGCGCTGAGGCGACGATCAAGGACTTCGGCGTGATCTGCGTCGACAGCGGTTACGAACTGCATGTCGGCGGCAATGGCGGCATCCACCTGCGCGGCACCGACCTGCTGTGCAAGGTAACGACCGAGGAAGAGGCGATCCATATGGCTGCCGCTTTCGTCCAGCTGTACCGCGAACATGCCCGCTATCTGGAACGCACCGCGCCATGGATCGAGCGGATGGGCATGGACTGGCTGCGCGCACTGTTGATCGACGATGGTGATGGGCGTGATGCGCTGGCCGCGCGCTTCTGGATCGCGCAATCGTTCAGCCAGGATGACCCTTGGGCAGAGCGCGCCGCCGGGCAGGACCGCAATTTGCACCGCCCGATGGCTGAGTTCCGACCGATCAAGCAGATGGAAGGGGTTGCACCATGATGCCGCAATGGATTGATGTTGGCGCCGTAGAAGAGGTGCCATTGCGCGGTTCGCGCGCCGTCAAGGTGGCGGGCGGCGAGGAAATTGCAGTCTTCCGCACCGGATTGGGGCACATCTATGCACTGGTCAACCGCTGTCCGCACAAGCACGGCCCGCTGAGCCAGGGCATCGTGCATGGCGACAGCGTAACATGCCCGCTGCACAGCTGGGTGATCAGTCTGGCGACGGGTGAGGCTCAAGGGACGGACAAAGGCTGCACGCCGACCATTCCGGTTGAAGTTCACAGCGGGCGCATCATGATCGAGCGGGCCGCTGCGCTGCGGTTGGCGGCGTGAACGCAACGCGCACCACCTGTGCCTATTGCGGCGTCGGTTGCGGCGTCCTCGCGACGCCTGCTGCCGATTGCCAAAGCGCAGCGATTGTTGGTGATCCAGAGCACCCCGCAAACGCCGGACGGCTATGCTCCAAAGGCACGCATCTGGGCGAGACGCTCAGCCATGAAGGCCGTCTGCTGCACCCGGAAATCGGCGGCAAACGCGCGAGTTGGGACAAGGCCATAGCGCATGTGGCGCGCCAGTTTCGCCGTACGATCGAGCAATATGGCCCGGATAGCGTCGCATTCTACGTATCGGGCCAGCTGCTGACCGAGGACTATTACGTCGCCAACAAGCTGATGAAGGGCTTCATCGGATCAGCCAATATCGACACCAATTCGCGGCTGTGCATGTCGAGCGCGGTCGCCGGGCACATGCGCGCCTTTGGCGAAGATGTCGTGCCTGCCAGTTATGACGATCTTGATACTGCGGACCTGATCGTGCTGGTTGGATCGAACACCGCCTGGTGTCATCCGGTCATCTATCAGCGGATCATGGCAGCGCGGGCGGTGCGCGGCACAAAGCTGGTGGTGATCGATCCGCGCCGCACCGAAACCTGCGCCGATGCTGACCTGCACCTGGCATTGAGGCCCGGAAGTGATGTGGCGCTGTTCAACGGACTGCTGGCCTTTGCAATGCGCGAAGGACGTATCGACTGCGATTACGTCGAACGCAGCGTCGCCGTGCCCGATGGCTTCTGGGAAAGCCTTGAGCACGACCACGACCTCTGGTCGGTCGCCCGCGCCTGCGACCTGCCGCCTGCTGATGTACAGGCGTTCTTCGATCTGTTCGCGGCGCACCCGCGCACGGTTACGATGTTCAGCCAGGGCACCAACCAGTCGATCCGGGGCACCGATCAGGTGAATGCTATCCTCAACCTGCATCTGGCCACGGGCCGCATCGGCAAGCCCGGCGCAGCCCCGTTCTCGATCACAGGCCAGCCCAATGCGATGGGCGGCCGCGAAGTCGGCGGCCTGGCCACGACACTGGCTGCGCATATGGATTTTGCGCCCGAAAACCGCGATCTCGTCCGCCGCTTCTGGGCCTCGCCAACGATCGCGGCCAAACCGGGCCTCAAAGCAGTCGACCTGTTTCGCTCGATCGGTGAGGGGCGGGTCAAGGCGGTCTGGATCATGGCCACCAACCCGGCGGTGTCGCTCCCCGATGCAGGCACGGTGCGCGAAGCATTGGCCGCATGCCCGTTCGTGGTCGTCTCCGACTGCATCGCCAATACCGACACCAGCGCCTTTGCACATGTGAAGCTACCCGCCACCGGTTGGGGCGAAAAGGATGGCACGGTCACCAACTCCGAACGGATGATCAGTCGCCAGCGCGCATTCCTACCGCCTGCGGGTGGGGCAAGGCCAGACTGGTGGATCATCAAGGAGGTCGCGCGCGCGATGGGCTGGCGCGAGGCGTTCAGCTATGACAGTCCGGCCGACATCTACCGCGAGCATGCCCGGCTCTCCACCTATCGCAACACCGGCAAGCGGGTATTCGACATCGGCTGTCATGCCGCGATTTCGAACCGCGCCTATAACGCGATGCAACCCTGGCGCTGGGGCGGCGATGCCTTTGCCAATGGCCAGTTCTCAACGCCGAATGGCAAGGCGCGGTTGGTGCCTGTCACTCAGATGGAGCTTGGCAAGCCGCTCAAGGCCTGGCCATTGACGCTCAACACCGGGCGGTACCGCGACCAGTGGCACACCATGACCCGCACAGGCTTGAGTGCCCGGCTTGGCCAGCACCGGCAGGAACCGCTGGTTGAAATCCATGCCGAAGATGCTCTGGCGCAAGGGCTGTCCGATGGCGGATTGGCGCTCGTGGCGACACCGCAGGGCAACAGCGTCTATCGGGTGAGCATCAGCGATGGGCAACGGCGCGGCGAGCTGTTCGTGCCGATCCACTGGACCGACCAGCAATCAACCGGTGGCCGCACCGGCGTGCTCGCCCGCGCACTGACCGATCCGCATTCGGGGCAGCCTGGCTTCAAGAACGCACCGGCGCGGATTTCTCCATTCGCCGCCGAATGGCACGGATTTCTCATCGCGTCGGTGCTGCCTGATCCTTTGCCATCCAGCTATGCCACCAAGGTGCGTACCAAGGCCGGATGGCTGGTCGAGCTGGCAGGCGATGGCGATCCGCTGACGTTCGCCAAGCGGGTTCTGCCGCCCGGCGAGCGCATCGAAAGCCATGACAGCGCGCACGGTCAGCACCGGTTTGCCATCCTGCGCGACGGCGTGGTCGTGGCGGCTCTGTATATAGGACCGCCCAGCCGGCTTCCCAGGCGCGAATGGTTGATCGCCCAGCTCGAGGTCACTGAAGCCAGTGCGACCGAACTGCTGGCCGGACGCTCTGCCACGCCCGCGCCCGACCGCGGCGCGATTGTCTGCAGCTGCTTCGACATCGGCACCATCACGCTGACCAATGCAATTGCGAACCAGCGGCTGATGACCACCGAGGCCGTCGGAGCCGCGCTGTCCGCCGGCACAAACTGCGGCTCATGCAAACCCGCAATCCAGCGGCTGATCATGCAACACAAGGAGGCAGCCCATGGCTGACATCAGTTTTGGCTCCGGCGATGTCTGGCTGGTGGGTGCTGGCCCAGGCGATCCCGATTTGCTGACCCGCAAGGCGGAACGGTTGCTGGCCATGGCCTCAATCGTGTTCCACGATGCACTGGTAAGTCAGGAGATACTCGATCTTATTCCCAAACAGGTGATGCAAGTGCCTGTGGGCAAGCGGGCGGGGCGGCATTCGATGGCCCAGCCTGCAATCAACGGCCTGCTGGTGAAATCCGCGAAAAACGGTCACCGCGTCGTTCGGCTGAAGGGCGGCGATCCTGCGGTGTTCGGACGGATGACCGAAGAGGTCGACGCACTGCAAGCCAAAGGCATTCGCGTGCAAGTGTGCCCAGGAATCACGGCCGCCAGTGCAGCGGCAGCTTCCGGCGTGTTCTCGCTGACCAGACGTGGCAGCACGAGGGCGCTCACGTTCGTCACGGCTCAGGGCTGCGGGAATGGACAAAATGACATAGACTGGTCAGCGATCGCCGGTGCGCAGACGACACTTGCAATCTATATGGGCAGAGCCGCTGCACCGCATATCGCAGAGCAGCTGATCACCAACGGGTTGCGGCCGAGCACACCGATCCTGATCGCGGTCAACGTCTCATCGCCCCACGAGCGCCTGATCCGTGGTCGTCTTGATAGCCTGGCTGTGCTAATGGCAGCGGTCGGTGACAGGGACCCCGCATTGCTGCTGGTGGGCGACGTGACCCATGCCAATGCTGAAACGGCTGGTTTGAGTTCAGAATGGCTCGATCTGCAGACGGATATTGCGCCGACCCCCAAAGTGCGCATCCGCGCATAAATTTGGAACAACGCGTCTGCCACACCCTCACTGGACAATCGGTGAACTAGATAGATGGCGAGGGTGTCGACCAAATCTAATCACCAGGCAGCTGTCACATGTTCAAGTGACGAGTTAGGACGTCAGCCGACATTCCTGCGGCCACATCGGAACGACCGGGTGTGGGGCGCCAACTGACACTGCCCTGATTGGCTTATCAATGGCAGCGTTCCAAGAACCGTACTTAAATCAGGCTACTCAGCCTCCGGCGCATTTTCGGCAGAATGCGGAAAAAAATCGCCTCTGCCGGATCGAACCAATGCCTGCTCTAAAGGCCGCCAATCCCTGGGCACGAGGTCTGGCCTCCTTCAATCAACCCGTAAAGGGTCCACTACGCATTGCGTGTGGCCGCAGCTTTGCCGCGGTGATTGCAGCCTGACCCCGACCGGCGGGGCGACTGTCGAGCGGGAATTGCCCCGCTCCGAAGACAGGAGCTTTACCGATGCCGCTTTCTACCGCCCAATCGCTTGCCTGGAACCTGGCCCGCACGATGATGACCGTCATCGTCCTCATCGAAACCAGCGCGGGATATTCGGTTATGCCGCTTGCAGAATTCGACGGTGATCCCAGCATGATCATCTGCGAATATGATCCATTCAATCGGTGATTCCGTTAGTCTCATCAGGGCCGGTGTCCTCTTGGATAGCGGCCCTGAATATTGTGCTTGCTCGATCAAACGCGCGCAATTTTCGGCATGGAGCAATTCGTTGGGGTCGAAAATGGTTTGCAGGGTGAAGGCTGGACGGTCAGATGGGGGCAGGGTGGTTTTCCTGGACGACATGCTCCCATGTGCGGGCACTTTGCTGTCTGTCAGATCGAAGACTCGGCCTAGCTGTTGCGTACGATTTTTCCATCAAGAGCGCCGCCTGTACTGTGTCCCGAGAAGCAGAGTGATCATCCTGCGTGTGGGGCCGTTCACCGGGCAATGCGCGCCATCAGCATGGACCGGGCCTGCTCGCTACAAAATGGTCGTCAGAAAAGCAATCTGCGCTGAAAGGCAGAAGGTGCGTCACGACTAGTAGCGATCCCTGCATTGCGTCAATTCTGCCAGGGCAATTGTCGGTATTCCCCAGCGTCGTGCTGCAGCGATCCGGGGTGTTGCGAAAGCGCAAATCCGATTTTCCCAAAGGGAACGTGGGAGATAGCTCGCCTTAGCCAGCTTGTGTTTTCGACGAGCTTGCCTGATCCCGCCTGTCCATCATCGTAGCCGCACCTGCACGGTCTCGTTAGATGCGCGATCTGCCAGCAAGACGCTTGCGCTGGCTGAGCTTGCCGCAACGGCGCTCCTGACAACTTTCTTCCCCCGGCGTGCCGCCGTTCCTCGCGAACCAAGAAAGTCGCAGTCCCGGCGTCCTGCGCATCCGCTCCGGGCCGTTTGGCTGCAGCGCTCATCCCTTGCTGGCGGACGATGCGCATCGAGACCGCGCTGGTGCGGCTCGACCATCAGGAAAGGAAATCATCATGGCAAGAATTGGTTCGTTCAAAAAGGTCGCTGGCGAATATCGCGGCCAGATCATCACGCTTTCGGTCCAGGCCAAGTCGGTTCGTATCACTCCGGAAGAAAACCCTGGCAGCAACGCTCCCAGCCACCGCGTGTTCATTGGTGAGGCCGAAGTTGGCGCAGCCTGGGAAAAGACCTCGCAAGACAAGCGCCCCTATCTGTCGGTCAAGCTCGATGACCCCAGCCTTGCGGCACCGATCTTTGCCCAGCTCTTTGAGGGCGAAGGCGGCGCGCATGACCTGGTCTGGACCCGCCAGACCCGCCGGGCAGGCGACTGACTGGCCGGGGCCCGCCCGGCCTCGCGCCGGGCGGGATACCAGATTGTAGGGACCACCATCCTGCAAGCTCGGAATGGCCGAACCTCGCCCGATCGTGATGCTGGTCGACTCTTTCGGAGTCAGCCAAAGCAGGCGGGGCCAGGACAATGCAGAATGTGCAGATCGCGATGGACTTCCCCGGGTTCGCCCAGGAATTCTTGCGCCGCAATCCTGTCTATCGCAAGGAATACCGCGAGGTGATGACCGGCAAGCGCACAGTCCACCGTGATGAGCAGGAGGAAATGGCCCGGCGCTGGGGTCTGAGCTTTCCCGTGTTCGCCTGATCTCCGGGCAAATGAAGCACCTGCTTTGTGGGCAGCGCGTGCCTGCGGCTTCGTCGTCATTCTTGACGCAGCGCCCCCGGGCTTCTCGGACTGCTTACCGCTGAACCTCGCATCACGGCCACATGTCCTGACCCAGCAAAAGCTCGCCTCTGGACATCATTTGGTCCTGAGCGATGTCCGAATGATGCACCGGATCTGCCTGCTGGCCGGCGATCCCGGATTGCCGCTGGCCTGTGTCGTTCCACGGGATCGTCTGGCTGCGCTTCGTTGTCGGGCATCTGCGTGCTACGATGGACTGAACGTCGACGGCACGGACGCAAACACGACTTGCGTGCCGCGTCCGACCGAGTTTCAACGTCACCGGCTCCAGCTCCTTTTGGACATCCTTGATCTTGCGGTGACCCCGGGAGTCAAATCCCTGACCACGCATGAGCTTGCCTTGCGGCGTATCTATCCCGGCATGACCGTAGGCCGGGGGGCAGAATGGAAATCCTCCTCGCACAGACGCAGGACACAGCGCCTTATCGCCGAGGCCAGGGCGATGATGAACGGCGGATACCGGATGCTTCTGGCAGGAGCGGAGGGGCGACAAAAGCAGCCTCTGCTTTCAGCCGCTCCTGCCCCCTCCAGCTTCCCGCCATAACGCTCCAGGCAGCGCGGCAAAGACATTGCCCGCTGACATGACTGGAAGGAGCCGCAAGTGAACGCCTATTCTGGCCCCCATTTTCTTAAGACCCCCGACGCCGCCCTGCGTCTGGGGCTTTCTGCACGCACTCTAGAAAAGCATCGCTGTTACGGCACCGGTCCGATGTATCGGAAGCTGGGTGGACGGATCGTCTATGCGATCGAGGATCTGGATGCATGGGCCGAGGTTGGCCGGCGACGCTCGACGTCGGATCCCGGCAACGGCACTGTTCATCCAGCGCGCCCGGTGCGCCGCTGATGCGCCGCAATCTCTTCATCGGCTCCAGCGCCAGGATTTGGGGCTTTCGCAGTCCTTCCGCGGTTTGCAGTCCACCAGCAGGCTCGCTGCCGCGCGGACACTCAGATGCTGGAGTCCGATCGTGAGCGTGCTTTCGTCGGGCAATCGCCTCAGGCGGGACTGCACTGCGCTCACTGAGGTCGAAATGACCTGGATCGAGGGGCGCTATGAACAGTCACTACGCTTTGGGCGTGCTGCAGTCCGAAAGGTTCTGACCCGGCACAAATCCATAGCGGGGTTTCGTCCCGGCACAGTCTTCGCGCTTGCTTGCAGGATATCCAGCGACTTTGGAGCGACCCATGCGAGCATCCAGATCGTCAAAACCGTTGCTTCCAGCGCGTCATCCGTGGCGCTGCCATCCGTGCATCCTGGAGGCGACGTTCTGCTCCATGCAGAGACATTGCCCAATGTGGCACGGGTTCTTGAATCAATCGCCATGGTGGAGGCGGCTGGCATCGATCCGTGCGATGCGTCACCCGATCACTGGCGCCATGTCGGCAGCCGGCTGGATGCGGGACTGTCAATTCGGCCGTATACGGCTGCGCGTCATGCGCAATGGCTGCGACGCAAGGCGCTCGAGGCATGAACCGCAAGTATTTCAGCGCAACGTGGCTCTGGGCAGGCCTGTTCAGTTGTGCGTTTGCCGGCGTCGAGCTCCTGGGTCCCCATCCGCGCGTTTTGTGGAATGCGAGCGCCAGCGCACCCATTGGGCTCTACCGTGTCGAGGCCGACGCCGTCCCCGCGCTCGGTGACCTTGTTGTGCTAATGCCGCCACCGGACATCGCTCGCTTCATTGCAGAGCGCCGCTATCTGCCCGGCGGTGTCCCGCTTTTGAAGCGGGTTGCAGCATTGCCGGGGCAGCGCGTCTGCCGCACCGGCGCAATCGTGTCGATTGACGCAGTGGCTGTGGCAACGGCCAGAGCGCACGACCGCGTCGGCCGCAAAATGCCTGACTGGCAAGGATGCCAGCGCATCTTGCACGGCCAACTGTTCCTGCTCAACCCGGCTGCCGACAGTCTCGACGGTCGTTATTTCGGTCCCGTACCCGCCTCCGGCGTCGTCGGCATCGCGCGTCCGGTGCTGACCCGCAATGGACCTGGCGAGCCGCTCCGCTGGCAGCGCGATACCAAGCCAATGCCCTCGAAACCTATAGCTAAGGAGCATTACTGATGATCATCGGCAGCTTGGAATTTACACAGGATCGCTATTCGGGGCGTCTGCGCACGCTTGCGCTCGATACACAGATCACGCTCGTACCCGCAGAGCTGAACGAGAGCGAAAATGCTCCGGAATGGCGCGTGCTTCGTGGCGATGCAGACACTGGCGTTGAGATCGGTGCCGGATGGAACCGTACTGGAAAGCGTGTCGGCAACTACGTCGCGCTGCAGGTGGATGACCCGGGCTTTGTGCAACCATTGCGTGCCATCCTGGTCCGGGCAGGTACAGGCGACGATGTCTGGAACCTGCTCTGGTCGCGTTCCAAGACTCGCGATCCGAGATGAATCATGATGCCACAACGACGTAACGTTTACAGGCGCATGCAGCAGCCTTCGCTATGCCTGCGAGGTCTATCACTTTTTTGCAGCATTGCTTTTTCAGCTGAAGTGTCTGCGGTGGCCATGCCGGCCGCAATGTCACCGCCTGTGGCGGGCTCGATGAAGTCACATCCATACGCGCAGCCTGTTGCTGAAGCCTCACAGCGCTTTGGCATCCCGGAGCATTGGATATGGGCGGTCATGCGCGCAGAAAGCGGAGGCAGATCGCATGCGGTTTCAAGTGCAGGTGCGATGGGGCTGATGCAGATCATGCCCCGTACCTGGACCACGCTCAGTGCGCGCTTTGGTCTCGGTCCTGACCCGTTCGATGTTCGCGCCAACATCCTTGGTGGTGCAGCATATCTGCGCTTGATGTGGGACCGCTATGGCGACATCGCGCTCATGCTCGCCGCCTATAATGCGGGGCCGGGGCGGGTGGATGAGTATCGCATGGGCCGCCGCCGGTTGCCCGTTGAGACCCGCAAGTACGTGGCCAGGATCGCACCTTCGCTTGTCATGCCAGCAGCGGCTAGGATCGCCAGTGGTCCACCCGTGAGGGTGCAATCCTGGCGTCAGGCTCCGGTCTTCGCTTCGCGACACCAAAGCGCCAATGTGACCTATGAAGCTGCTGTAGAGGCGCAATCAACGCCGGCAGACGCTGGGCTTCCTGATGCACTCCCATTGCAACTGAAGGCGAACACCGATCGGCTGTTCGTGCCGCTTGCGCCGCGAAAGCCATGACAGATGACCTGCGCCCAACAGGTGCAACGGGCTCTGACTGGCAGCGGTTTCCATCAGACCTTTTGTCAGGAGGACACCACATGACCGTTCTTCAATATCGTCGCGCCGGTTCCTTTCGTTCGAGCGGAATCGCCATCATTCAGCACGTTGCGGATGTTCCGTCCCAGGGCGCGCGATGTCAGACAATCGGAAAGTCGTTCTCTGCCGTAAACCTTGAAGACACCCATCGAGCATCGATTGGTTCGAACGCAATCTCAAGCAATCGTTGTAGAGAGTGGGCCAAGTTCGAACCGGCACTTTGTCGGGGTAGGTTGCAGGGCCGCGATGCTTCGCATCGGACCCGTAATTTGGATACACACCTCACGCACATGTGCATGCAGCTTTTCCGCCACTTTTCGAGGCAGCGATCAGGCAGCGCTCTGTCGGGTTACCCCAAGAACGGCGCGTTTCTGACAATTTCTGAGGCAGCGGATCGGCAGCGCGTTGGGGGAAAGCCATGACTCTGGCCCGTCACAATGTCCGGCTTCCAGCTGCGCTTGAAAAAGCCCTTCGTAAGCTCGCGCACGAGCAAGGTGTCACGCCTTACGCCATGCTTCAGCGTAGTGTTCAGGCGGGCATCGCCGCACAGACCATGTCCAACACAGGTGACAGTTTGAGCCGGGAACTCGTTGCCGAGGTTGCATCCATGAGCGCGCGACTTGCCGATCTTGAGCGCATCGTGGACCGGACATTGTTCACGGCCTGTGCCGCGTACTGTTACGCCCGCAATGCAGCGGCAGGCGGCGGCAAAACCGATGACATCATCCTTGGAGAAATCAACCGGGCCTATGACCGGCAAAGGGCACTGGCGGAAGGCCGGTCATGATCGAAAGCCATGACCGCCGCCTTCACGCCGAGACGATGCGCCGCCACTACCGCCATAGCCAGGCCCGGCGCGTCAAACGGCACCTGCTGATCCTGCTTTCGTCAGTCGCGCTAGGCGGTGTTGCAGCGCCCTACCTGTTGCTCGATCCTGCCATCCTGCGAGCGACCGGCACCTATGTTCATGCGCAAGTCCTCAGCTGGTTCGCAGGTGATGGTGCCAACGCTCCTGTGGTCACAGTCCACTATCAGGGGGCTGATTATCTGGTTCCCGCATTTACGGTTGCGACAGATCCTTACTTTGAGCGGCGTGCGAGCATGACTTGGTCCTATCTCGTGAGTGGGAGCGTGCTGGGATTTGTCGCCTGGCTGATAGGTGCGATGCTCTTCCGCCGGACTGCGGCAATGCGCCGCGAGCGGGCCCTCCAGGACCGGTACATGAGCGGCACCTTGGTGGCCGACGAAACAACGCTTGTGAAGCTGGCACAGGCTGAGTCCGGTGCGACCCCGCTTGCGATCGGGCCGGTTCCGTTTCCCACCCGGCTCGAGACCCGCCATCTCGCAATGGTCGGTACGACCGGCAGCGGCAAGACCACGGTGTTGCGCCAGTTGCTCGACGGCATTGAAACGCGTGGTGAGGCGGCTCTGGTCTACGATACCAGCGGTGAGTTCATCGCCCACTACTACAATCCCACGCGCGGCGACATCATCCTCAATCCCTTCGACAGCCGCTGCGCCTTCTGGTCTCCCTTTGCCGAAATAGGACACCCCGCAGATGCCGATCGCATTGCGCAGCAGCTGATTACCGAAACCGGACAGCATGATCGCGATGTGTGGCTGGAAACCAGCCGCATCCTCGTGGCCAACATGCTTCGTGCACTCTGGCGCGAGGGCAAGGGGAATTTGCCCGACCTGCTCCACGCGCTTCAGGTGCGGAGCAAGGACGATCTGAAAGCCTGGCTGGGCGAAACCTCCTCTGCACGCACATTCGCCGACGATGCCGACCGGGCAACGGGCAGCGTCCTGTTCATGCTCGCCAAGGCTGCCAATCTTATCCAGTTCCTGCGCGTCCAGAATGGTGACGAGCAGGCATTTTCCTTCCGGCAGTTCATCACCGGTCTTGACGGAAGAGGCGCAAACAAACCCTGGATCTTCGTGCCGCGAAAAGAGGACTATTTCGAAGCCTCGAAGCCGCTGCTTGCCTGTTGGCTGGAATGTGCGGCCAGCGCGATGCTGGGGTTGTCACCATCACCCGACCGGCGTGTCTGGTTCCTGCTCGACGAGCTCGCCGATCTTCCCCGCGTCGACAATCTTTCTCGGCTGCTGCCCGAGGGACGCAAGTTCGGGGCAGCCGTCGTGCTGACGTTCCAGGCGATCGGTCAGATGCGCAACCGCTACGGCAACGATCTGTCCCAATCGATGCTCGGCTGCTGCAATACCAAGCTGTTCCTTCAGCTCACGGACAGCGAGTCCCGTCGCTGGGCGAGTGACACCATCGGGACCTGCGAAGTCGAGGTGCACACGATGACAGGTGCTCTTGGTGAAGGTGACGACCAGCCACGCATAACGCTCGGACGGCAGCGCAAGATCAGGCCGGCCGTGTTCGAAAGCGAACTTCGTCTCCCCCGCTATGAAGCGTATCTGTTGTTCCCGGACGGGCTTCCCGTTGCCCGTATATCGCTGACTGCCGATCACATCGCGCGAAGGGGCGCGCCCCGGCACCGCGCCTTCATCGAGGCGGATCCCGAGACCACCCTGTGGCATCGGTCAGGGGATAGGCCGTCTTCAGAGCAATCCCAAACTCAAACGACAGCAGACGTGCAGCCGATGGAACCCAAGCCCAGATCAACTCCGCAACCGCCCCGCTCCACAGTGGATGATGGTCCGGTCTGATGGTCGCTTCGGTATCCGTCCTGACCAGTTCGGCCCAAGCCAGCAGCTATTATGAGGCTGACGATTATTATGCGGATGATGGCCTGTCGCCTTCCCGATGGCTTGGAAAAGGGGCCGAGCATCTTGGCCTTTCCGGCGATGTTGACCGAGACGTTTTTCGCGAACTGCTCGAAGGTAAAGTCGGCGGCCAGCAGCTTGGCACTATGAAAGATGGCCAGCTTGAGCATCGGCCCGGCTGGGATGTCACCTTGAGTGCGCCAAAGTCGGTGTCGATCATGGCGGAAGTGGCCGGCGACAGGCGGCTGATCGACGCCCATGGGCAAGCCGTGCAGACCGCGCTCGCCCATGTGGAAGCTCATATGGCCGCGACTCGTGTCCGGCACGGCGGCACAACCCACCGCGAGGCGACCGGTAACCTCATTGTTGCGAGCTTTCAGCATGGCACAAGCCGCAACCAGGACCCGCAACTTCACACCCACAATGTGATCATGAATGCGACCCAGAGCGAGGACGGATCGTGGCGCAGCCTTGAACCGCGGGCAATCTATCAGCTCCAGAAGCAGATCGGCGCGATCTACCGGCAGGAACTGGCATTGAAGGTCAGCGGGCTCGGCTATGAAATCGAGGTCGGCAAGGACTCGATGTTCGAGATCAGGGGAGTCTCTGCAGACGTCATCGCGGCATTCAGTACCCGTAGTGCGCAGATCGAAGCAGCGCTCGCGCAGCGCGGTACTTCGCGCGAGGATGCCAGCGCAGCCGAAAAACAGGTGGCAGCGCTCGATACCCGGCAGGCGAAGATTGCTATAAATCAGGCTTCGCTGGTCGCCGACTGGCGCGAGACCGCTGACAAGGCAGGCTTTGATGAAGCTGCACGAACTGCGCTGGTACGCGACGCCAAGGCCAATGCAGGCATTGCAGAAGGGACGTCCGACCGATCAAGCTTCGCCGATCGCGCGGTCGCTCATGCCGCAGACAAGCTTGGCGAGCGGCAATCGGTCTTTTCGGTTGCAGCGCTGCACGAGGAAGCCGGACGTGTCGGATTGGGGAAGGTTGGCTACGCCCAGATCGCAGAAGCGATCGATGCGGCGACCGGAAAGGGCGAATTGATCGACCGCACCTTCATCGACCGTCGAGGTGCCGAGTTCACTGGGTTTACCACCCGCCAGAACGTCGAGGCTGAAACCAGATTGCTCCGCATCGAGGCCGAAGGCAGGGGTGCATTAGCCCCGATTGCATCGCCCTTGGCGGCAGCAAAGGCGGTTGCCGTGGCCGCAAGGCGGGCGGAGTGTTCAGGCTTTGCCTGGAATGCGGACCAGCGTGTGGCAACCGAGCAGCTTTTGACCAGCCGCAACCGGATTACTGCCGTGCAGGGCTATGCGGGGACCGCCAAGACCACCACGGTGCTCGCGACGTTTGCGCAAGAGGCCGAGGCACGCGGCGTATCGGTTGTCGCGCTCGCTCCGACGGCATCGGCAGCGATGGTGCTCGGTGAGGCACTCGGTGCGCGCGGCGATACAGTTGCAAGGCACATGCTCACTCCCGCACAATCGGTAACAACAAAGCCGGCAGTCTGGATCGTGGATGAAGCATCCCTGATTTCCGCTCGCGATACGGCGCGCCTCTTTGACCTTGCAGAAAAACACAATGCGCGCGTTGTCCTGGTCGGCGACACAAAGCAGCTTGGATCGGTTGAGGCTGGCGCGGCATTCGCGCAGTTGCAGAATGCCGGCATGGAAACGGCCAGCCTGAATGTGATCGTCCGGCAGACAAATGCCGCGACCAGGGCAGCCGTGCAGGCTTCCATCGAAGGAGACGCGCGAAAGGCACTGGAAGCGCTGGATCGCGGTGGGGGCATGATCATCGAACAGATCGACCGAGCGCAGCGCTTCTCTGCAATCGCTGGACGCTATGCCGGACTTGATGAACCCACGCGTGCCCGCACGATGGTAATCGAACCCTCGCGTGAGGGCCGGGATGCTTTGACGGCAGACATTCGTTCGGCGCTTGTTCGATCGGGGGCACTGACAGGTCCTGCGGTAACTGTGGAAAGTCTGGTCAACAAGGGCCTCACCCGGGCCGAGGCCCGAGATCCGCTGAGCTATGACAAAGGCGACGTCGTGCGCTTCTCCCGCGACTATTCAGACAAGGGCGTTGGGCGGGGCGAGGCTTTCCGTGTTGAAAATGTCGATCCGGCCAGGGCAGCGATCACGCTTCGATCCGAAGAGGGGCGCGAGGTCGACTGGCGGCTGAGGCAATGGGGCGCTGGCAAGGCGCAGGTGTACGAACAACAACGGCTCGAACTCAGAGCGGGCGACAGTATCCGGTTCACGCGCAACGATCGGGACGCCGGGCGCGTCAATGGTGCCCGTGTTCAGGTTGTGGCGATCGACGCAGAAGCCCGAACGGCCAGTGTCCGGGCATCGCGAGGCCAGGTCCAGACACTGCAACTCGATGTCGCCCGCGACCGGCACATATCCCATGGATATGTCGACACAGCCTTTGCAGCTCAGGGTCGGACCGCCGATCACGTCATTGTCCATGCCGACAGCCGCGCAACCAACCTGGTCGATCAGAAAAGCTTCTACGTTGGCATCTCGCGCGCCAAACAGTCGGCGACGATCTATACCAATGATCGCGCCGGGCTGGTTTCTGCGATCAACGAACGGGCAGGCACAGTCCAGACGGCTCTGGTGCAGACTGCCATCGCGCAACCAGCCGCCTCCAAGACGAGCGCGCCAGCGTTGAGCAAGGCCTTGGCTTCAGGTTCTGGTGCCGGACTATGATCTTGGTGATGGTTTTCCTGGACAAGGCGATCATTGTTGGCACCCAGGTATAAGTCAGCTGCACATCAAGCTCGCATGGAAGCATTCCCTCTGGTCCTTAGACAGGCTTGATAGCAGCGCTCCGGGATCGGGCCGGAACCTTCAGACGACACTTCTCACGGTGAGCTTTCAGACTGATCCGGGCTTGCAGTCAGTCTGGCCCAACACAGAAATGCCGGTTCAACCCCTCCCATGTTCGCGGCGTGAGCCGGATGAATTTGCGGCGCCCATCGGCGGGGTCGGGCTCACGCAGGACCAAATTTGCATCGCACAGCTTCCGGACGAGGCGCAGAGCACTGCTCATCGGCAAACCTGAGCCGATGCACAGCGCGCTGGTCGATACGGGTTTGTCCGCATGGGTATGGAGGAACAGATCGATCAGCATGTCCCATGCCGGATTTGCCAGCAACGATGGGTTTCCCAGTAGCTCACGGCGCTGCAAGCGGCGCATTGCGGTCGTTTGCGCATTGGCCGCAGCCCCCGCGCATGTACTGGTTGCGTGGCCTAGGCGACCTACCCCGCTGTCCCTGAGATCGAAGAATGCAGCTAGGCGTGCGGGTTTGCACAGTCTTGGGCCTTGCAGGATTGCATGGCAGCTGTCGCGAGCCACAATGATATGCTCGATGATCTCGACGCCCAGTGTTTGCCCCAGGCTAACGAGGGCATCTGTTGCGCGGATATCTTCAACGCTGGGGCTGGCATCGCCGCTGGGATGGTTGTGTGCAAGGATCATGGCGCTGGCATCGAGCGCGAATGCGCGCCGGAAGATGGCCTTGGGGCTCAAGAGCAGATGGACTGCCGAACCCTGCTGCGCGTACTCTTGAGCAATCAGTATCCGGCTGTTGTCCAGATACAGGACCTGAAGAGCCTCGTGTGGCAAGCTACCCATGCATGCCTGCAGATAGCTGAGCAGGACAGGACTGTTTGGGTCGACCTTCGAACCGACCAAACTTGGGAAGGCTGACGCAGGCTGCGGATCTGTGCCGCTTACCGACATGGCATGATCTGCCAGCCACGCATGGGCAAGGTAGACGGAATGCCGTGCCTCTGCCTGATCACACTGGTGACGAATGCCACGACGGGTCTGTGCCGGAAGCTTTCAGCCTTCTGCGGTGATGCCATGTGGCACCGATCAGGACCGGCGCGACTAGCCAGGACGGTGCGACCTGCATTACGAGATAGGCAGCCGGATGCATGGCCAGATCGAGTGCGCGGCTGGAGTGCGCCAGCAGTGGCAGGATATGCAGGACCGCCATTCCCATGGGCCAGAAGCGGTGCGCGGCCAAGGCAAGCGCAATGGTCGTCATTGCCCCGAACAGGTCGATGATGAGATGGCCGGTATCGAGCGATGCGAATTGAGCGGGAACGATGCGATGGAGAAGTGGGTCGAGAACGACCATAAGGGCAGCAATGACTGCCATCACGCGTTCCGGACCGCCGCCACGCCAGGCGGCATAACCGAGAGCAACGACGAGCAAGGCCAGAAACACCGCTATGCGCATGCAGACAGCTTTTCACTGAGGTTGCTCCCGGTCAATCTATGTCAGGCAACTGCCTGCAACGGGGCGACATGTCCTGCGACACGGGGGCACTCGTGCAGGTCATAGCCTGCAACTTCCCGCCATATGGACAGCAGATCGCCATGCACCCGCAGGACATCGCCGCTTGCATCGATCAGCGCAGCCTGGGCTTTTGCCAGTCTGCGGATTGTTGCCTGACCCCTTGCCGCCGGGACATCAGGCGTGTCGCGTTTTGCAGTGACGACGCTCGTCATCAGGATGGATATGGCGACGAGAGCATCATCGATCTTGAATTCTGCGGTTGGGACCTCCCGGCTCAGGCGGGTGGTTGTGTCTTCAATGGAATTGGGCATGACTTTTCCTTTCCCCGAACGCGAGGGGTTTCGGGATTGGGTTTTCAAAAACGGGCCTAAGGACTAACCGGAGACCAGCCGCGTGAGCGCCTGTGCGATGCCGAGACCTGCAAGGATAAGGATAACTGCGACAACCAGCATGGCCGTCATGATCCAGATTCTTGCTTTGAGATCGTGGTCATGTCTCCAGAAATTCCTGGACGGTGATCCGACCGATGCTGCTCCACTATCTTGCAGAACCATTGCTTCGGCTGGCTTTGCGTCCGAAATGATGGATGGCTTGTCACCGGGGTCGGAGGGAACCTGCACCGGATCATATGTGATCCGGTCATATGTCTGCTTGAGTTGCCCATATAGGATAGCGGCTTCGTCCCGGTTGGCCGCGCCCAGTATTTGCCGTGCAGCGGTCAGCCGCTGATCCACCGTGGGTTTGGATATGTCGAGGCGGCGTGCGATCTGCTTTGACGTCTGCCGGTCGAGCAGCAGATCGAGGCAGGCACGTTGTTTTTCCGTCAGCCGGGTCCAGCGGACATCGTCTGTGGAGGGTTGCGACACCGAATCACCCATGGTCACAGTCTTGTCATAAACCGGTGCGGGGCAAGATTATTTGCGAACTATTTGCATTCGGTGGCCTTGCCTTCCAACCCGCCGCTTACGCCAACGCCTGTCTTTCTTCGCCACAGTTTCCGTTACTCAAAAGCCTGTTGAAACCACGCGGCGCATGCGTCTCTTAATCCGTCCGGCGCTCCGGACACTGTTGTCCGAAGCATTCACGGGGACGACACATGAGCGCAGAACCGATCCGGCAGGAAGCACACAGGCGCAGCGCAAACATGCTGCGTACCGCCTTTGGCAGCGCGATCGGCCAGTGGCTTGATGATCCCGAAATCATCGAGATCATGCTCAATCCTGATGGGCGGCTCTGGGTTGATCGGCTCGGCCAAGGTATCGCTGCCAGCCCTCATTTTCTCAGTCCCGCCGATAGCGAACGCATTATCCGGCTGGTCGCCCATCATGTCGGTGCAGAGGTGCATGCAAGGATGCCGCGCGTTTCCGCCGAGCTTCCGGGCGGCGGTGAACGGTTCGAAGGACTGCTTCCTCCTGTCGTTGCAGCTCCCGCCTTTGCGATCCGCAAGCCTGCTACTGCCGTCTTCACGCTTGCCGACTATGTCGCCGCCGGGATCATGTCGCGTGCCCAGGCAGCCAGCTTGCATCTCGCCGTTGCCGATCGCCGCAACATCCTGATCGCAGGCGGTACGGGGACCGGCAAGACGACATTGGCCAATGCCCTGCTCGCCGAGATGGCAGACACCGGCGACCGTATTGTCCTTATCGAGGACACACGCGAACTGCAGTGTACCGCGCCCAATTTTGTCGCCATGCGGACCTTCGACGGAGTCATGTCGCTGGCCGACTTAGTGCGCTCATCGCTCCGCCTCAGACCGGACCGCATCCCTATCGGGGAGGTGCGCGGGCGCGAGGCTCTCGATCTGCTCAAGGCCTGGGGCACCGGTCATCCCGGCGGCATCGGCACCATCCATGCCAGCAGCGCCGTCGGTGCCATGCTCCGGATGGAGCAGCTGATCCAGGAAGCCGTCGTCACGGTGCCGCGCGCTCTGCTTGCCCAGACCATCAACGTCGTGGCGGTACTCGTTCGTGACGGGGCGGGGCGGCGGCTCGCGGAGATTGCCGAGGTCGAAGGCCTCGATCCTGTCAGCGGAGACTATCGGATGACAACCGAGTTTTACCCCCAAATCGGAGACAACACATGATCAGCCAGGTTCCTGTTCTTCCCGCTCGTCGCAATCTGCCCAGGACGCTCGCATGCGGCTGCGCACTTGCAGCCGCTCTGCTCTTCGCGGTCCCGGTAGAGGCAGGCGGCTCTTCCATGCCCTGGGAAGCGCCGCTGCAGTCGATCCTCGAGAGCATCGAAGGACCGGTCGCCAAGGTCATTGCGGTCATCGTCATCATCGTCACCGGCCTCAGCCTGGCGTTCGGCGATACCTCGGGTGGTTTTCGACGGCTGATCCAGATTGTGTTCGGCCTTTCGATCGCCTTTGCAGCATCGAGCTTCTTTCTCAGCTTCTTCAGCTTCGGTGGCGGAGCGCTAATCTGATGGGGCAGGGTATTCCCTTCGGCTCGGATGACCTCCCGGGCTTTTATGCGCCGGTGCACCGTGCGCTGGCAGAGCCCATATTGCTGGGCGGCGCGCCGCGGGCTCTTGCCATCGTCAACGGCACATTGGCAGGTGCCGTAGGGCTCGGACTGAGACTGTGGCTCGTGGGCCTTGCGATCTGGGCGATCGGCCATGCCCTTTCAGTCTGGGCCGCCCGGCGCGACCCGCAATTCGTCGACGTTGCACGCCGCCACCTCAGATATCCGACCTGGATCCGGCCATGATGTCGCTCAGGGAATATCGGAGCAGATCCGCAAGGCTGGCAGACTTCCTCCCCTGGGTCGCACTGGTGGGGCCGGGCGTGGTGCTCAACAAGGACGGATCGTTCCAGCGCACTGCGCGCTTTCGCGGCCCCGATCTCGACAGCGCGACCTCCGCCGAACTGGTGGCCATCACCTCGCGCCTCAATAACGCCCTGCGCCGTCTGGGGTCGGGCTGGGCCGTATTCGTCGAAGCGCAGCGCGTTCCCGCACAGGCCTATCCTTTAAGCAGCTTTCCCGATCCTGTCTCGGCGCTCGTCGACATGGAGCGGCGCGAGCAGTTCCGGGAAAAGGGCACACATTTCGAGAGCTGCTACTATCTGACCCTGCTCTGGTTGCCGCCGCCGGAGGATGCCGCGCGCGCCGAAGGCTGGCTCTATGAGGGCAAGGCAGCAAAGGGTGTCGATCCCAAAGAGCTGGTCAAATCCTTTGTCGATAGAACGGATCGCGTGCTGCACCTCCTCGAGGGTTTCATGCCCGAGACGGGCTGGCTCGATGACGGTGCGACGCTGACCTATCTGCACAGCACGGTTTCCACCAAGGCCCAGCGCGTCCGGGTACCCGAGACGCCGGTCTATCTCGACGCCCTGCTGACCGATGAGCCGCTGACCGGCGGCCTCGAGCCCAGGCTGGGGCAGGCACATCTGCGCACACTCACGATCACGGGTTTGCCCACAGCAACCTTCCCAGGCCTGCTTGACGAGCTGAATGCCCAGGCCTTCCCCTACCGCTGGTCGACCCGCGCGATCATGCTCGACAAGACCGATGCGACCAGGCTTTTGACAAAGATTCGCCGTCAATGGTTCGCCAAGAGAAAATCGGTCGCAGCCATCCTCAAGGAAGTGATGACCAACGAGCAGTCGGTGCTCATGGACTCGGACGCATCGAACAAGGCCGCCGACGCCGACATGGCCCTGCAGGAACTGGGCGCCGACCACGCCGGTATTGCCTATGTCACTGCGACTGTGACCGTCTGGGACCATGATCCTGCACTCGCTGCGGAGAAGCTGCGCCTGGTCGAAAAAGTCATCCAGGGCCGCGACTTCACCTGCACCATCGAGGGCATGAATGCGATCGAAGCCTGGCTCGGATCGCTCCCCGGCCATGTCTACGGCAATGTCCGCCAACCCCCAATCTCTACCCTCAATCTCGCCCACCTGATCCCCCTGTCAGCGGTATGGGCGGGAGCGGAACGGGACGAGCATTTCGGTGACGCCCCCTTGCTTTACGGCAAGACCGAAGGCTCGACCCCGTTCCGCCTTTCCCTTCATATGGGCGATGTCGGCCACACGCTCATCGTCGGGCCGACAGGGGCGGGCAAGTCGGTGTTGCTGGCGCTGATGGCGCTGCAGTTCCGTCGTTATGCCGACGCGCAAATCTTCGCCTTCGATTTCGGCGGGTCGATCCGGGCAGCAGCGCTCGGGATGGGAGGCGACTGGCAGGATCTTGGGCACGCGCTCAGCGCCGATGGCGAGGACGAAAAGGTGGTTGCCCTGCAACCACTTGCCCGCATTGACAATCCGGGCGAACGCGCTTGGGCTGCCGAATGGCTGGCCGCCTTGCTCGCCAGCGAAGGCGTGGCCGTCGATCCTGCGGCCAAGGAGCACCTCTGGTCGGCGCTGACCTCGCTGGCGTCTGCCCCTCCGCCCGAACGCACCCTGACTGGGCTTGCCGTATTGCTGCAGTCGCAGGAACTGAAGCAGGCGCTCGCGCCCTATCTTGTAGGCGGCCCATGGGGCCGTTTGCTCGACGCCGAAGATGAGCAGCTTGGCGATGCGTCAGTTCAGGCGTTCGAGACCGAAGGGCTGATCGGCGCGTCATCAGCGGCCGCCGTGCTCGCCTATCTCTTTCACCGGATCGAGGGGCGGCTTGATGGCTCCCCCGCTATGATCATCATCGATGAGGGATGGCTGGTGCTCGACAGCCCGGCCTTTGCCGCGCAGCTGCGCGAATGGCTGAAAACGCTGCGCAAGAAGAACGCCAGTGTCATCTTCGCAACGCAGAGCCTCGCTGACATCGAAACCTCGTCAATCGCGCCCGCCATTATCGAGAGCTGTCCGACACGCATATTCTTGCCCAACGAGCGCGCAGCCGAACTCCAGATCGCGCGCGTGTATGAACGGTTCGGTCTCAATGCCCGGCAGATCGAGATCTTGAGCCGGGCAACGCCAAAGCGTGATTACTACTGCCAGTCACGACGCGGCAACCGGCTGTTCGAGCTTGGTCTTGGCGAGGTCGCACTCGCCTTCACCGCCGCATCTTCCACATCCGACCAGACCTGCATCGACGAACTTTTTGCTGCCCATGGCCGCGATTGCTTTGCTCCAGCTTGGCTCCGGCACCGCGGCCTCGACTGGGCGGCCGAGTTGCTGCCTCCCATTCCACCCGCTTTGCAAGAGAAGGAACCCGACCAATGAAAATGCCCATCTTTCGCCGTGCCTTCGCTGCAGCGAGCCTCGCCACGCTGGCTGCCGGCACATTGCTGGCAAGCCCGGTCCACGCACAGTTCGGCGGGATCGTCTATGATCCGTCCAATTACGCGCAGAATGTCATGACCGCAGCCCGGTCGCTTGAGCAGATCAACAACCAGATCCAGCAGCTTCAGAACCAGGCAACCAGCCTGATCAACGAAGCGCGCAACCTTGCCAGTCTGCCCGTCTCGACGATCGAGACGCTGCAGAGTCAAGTCGACCAGACCCGGCAATTGCTGAATGAGGCCCAGCGGATCGCTTATGATGTGACTGACGTCCAGCAGGTGTTCAACGGCCGCTACCGGGGCGCGGCACTGTCTGCGGGTCAGGCCCAGATGGTCGCCAACGCCAATGCGCGCTGGCAGGACAGCGTCGGCGCGTTCGAAGATGCGATGAAGTTGCAGGCCGGTATTGTCGGAAACCTTGGTGCGACCCGCAGCTCGGTCACGACCCTGGTCTCAGCCAGCCAGTCGGCAACCGGGGCGCTCCAGGCTGCACAAGCCGGCAATCAGTTGCTCGCAGTCCAGACCCAGCAACTTGCTGACCTGACGGCCGCACTCGCTGCCCAGGGGCGCGCGCAATCGATCGAAGCTGCACGCAATGCGGCTACAGAAGCGGAAGGCCGCGAGCGCTTCCGTCGTTTTCGGACCCGCAACTGACATGAGCCGGCTGGTCAGACTGGCAGCGGCGGCAGCCCTTGGTGGACTTTTGACGGTGATCGCGGTCGTCTCTTCGATGCGGCCGCCTTCACCACCGAGGACCACACAGATTATCGCTGGCGACACACCAGCGGCTAATCCCAACGCTGTCGATCTCAGGCGCTGCCGGGCAATCACCACAACGGACCCAGATTGTGACGCTGCGTGGGAGTCAGAGCGCCAGCGGTTCTTCCATGGACGGGAGCGTCAGCCATGAATGATACCGGCGTGATCGACGAGTTCCTGGCTGTCTTTACCCAATACATCGACAGTGGCTTCGGTTTGCTCGGTGGTGAAGTGGGCTTCCTGTCGTCCACCCTGATCGTGATCGACGTGACCATCGCTGCTTTGTTCTGGGCCTGGGGCACGGACGAAGATGTCCTGCAGCGGCTGATCAAGAAGACGCTCTATATTGGCACGTTCGCGTTCATCATCGGCAATTTTTCGAACCTTGCAGAAATCCTGTTCCAGAGCTTTGCCGGGCTCGGCCTTCAGGCCAGCGGCAGCGGCATGGCCATCGCAGAATTCATGCGCCCCGGCGTTGTCGCAGCCACTGGCCTCGACGCCGGACAGCCGTTGCTCGATGCAACGGCGGATCTGGTGGGGCCAGTAGGCCTTTTCACCAACTTCGTGCAGATCATGATCCTGCTGATTGCCTGGCTGATCGTTGTGATCGCGTTCTTCGTCCTCGCAATCCAGATCTTCGTCACAATCGTCGAGTTCAAGCTGGTCACAATGGCAGGCTTTGTCTTGCTGCCATTCGCCTTCTTCGGACGCACCGCCTTCATGGCTGAGCGCGTGCTCGGCCACATCATTTCGTCTGGAATCAAGGTGCTGGTGCTGGCCGTCATCACCGGCATCGGTACGACGCTATTTGCGCAGTTCATTGACGCAGGGTTGGGTGCCGAACCCGACATCCAGCAGGTCATGGCCATTGCCCTTGCAGCTTTGACACTTCTTGGCCTTGGCATCTTCGGTCCCGGTATCGCCAATGGAATTGTTGCAGGCGGTCCGCAGCTCGGCGCGGGCGGGGCTGCCGGAACTGCGATCGCTGCTGGTGCCACGCTCGCCGGAGGAGCCGCAGGCGGAAAACTTGCCGCCGGTGCCGCAGGATCGGCTTTTGCCGGAATGGCGGGCGGTGGTGCTCGCGCAGCCGGTGCGGTTTCGGGAGCCTATTCTGCAGGCGCCGCTGGAAGTTCCGGCAAAGCGGCAGTCGCATCAGGCCTGGCCAATGTTGCAAAGTCGGCTGCGGGAACCGCAACATCCCCGCTCCGACGCGCAGCCGACAGCCTCAAGGCCAGCTACGCTGCCGGGAAGGGCGGTGCGCCGAAAGACGCTGACGCAAGCGGGCACTCCGATGGTCCGCCAGCCTGGGCCACCGCACTGCGGCGACGGCAGACCATCGGTCAGGGCGCCTCGATCACTGCGCACACGCTGAAGGGCGGCGATAGCCATGGCAGCGGCTCAGGCCCCGACATCACCGACAAGAGCTGAACCCAAGAAAGAGGTCCTTCCCATGTTTCGACGCTCCTCCATCCGCTACGGCACCAGTCACGAACCCGTCACGCCCTACCAGCGCGCAGCCCAGGTGTGGGATGACCGAATTGGTTCGGCCCGTGTGCAGGCAAAGAACTGGCGCCTCGCCTTCTTTGGCTGTCTCGTTATCTCAGGTGGCCTGGCAGCAGGCCTGGTCTGGCAGTCTGCGCGTGGCACGATCACACCCTGGGTCGTCGAAGTCGACAAGCTTGGACAAGCCCAGGCCATCGCTCCGGCAGACGCCGATTTTCGTCCCACCGACCCGCAAATGGCATTTCACCTGGCCCGGTTCATCGAGCAGGTCCGTTCGGTTCCGGCTGATCCCATCGTCCTGCGGCGGGAATGGCTCAGAGCCTATGACTTCACTACCGATCGCGGCGCGCAGACGCTCAATGATTATGCGCGCAACAACGATCCTTTCGCGCAAGTCGGCAAGGTCCAGATTGCGGTCGATGTCTCGAGTGTCATCCGTGCGTCGAAGGACAGCTTCCGGGTCGCCTGGACCGAGCGGCGCTATCAGGACGGCATGCTTATCGAGACGTCGCGCTGGTCCGCCATTCTGACCACAGTCGTGCAGCCGCCGCGCACCCCCGATGCCCTGCGCAAGAATCCGCTCGGCCTGTTCATCAACGCCATCAACTGGTCAAAGGAGCTAAGCCAATGATTTCCCATTCGTATGCACGGCGGCTGACGCTAATGCTGTCGGCAGTTGCGGTCGCCAGCCTTCCGGTGTCGGCAATGGCACGGGCACCCCGCAATCCAGCCCTCGTGCAGCCCATACCGCCGACGCCCGAACCTGCAGACCCGCGTACGCGCATCAGGGGAGCAAATGCTGCTGCACGCGTCGAGCCTGAACGGACCAGTTATTTCAACGCGATCCAGCAATATGCCTATGCCGAAGGCGCGCTGTTCCAGATCTACACCTCGCCGGGGCATGTCACCAACATCATGCTCCAGCAAGGCGAAGAGCTGGTGGGTCCGGGGCCGGTCGCATCGGGCGATACAGTCCGCTGGATCATCGGAGATACGGTGAGCGGTAGCGGCCTTGCGCGCCGTGTCCATATTCTGATCAAGCCGACCCGGGCCGACATCAGTACCAATCTGGTCATCAACACCAACAGGCGCACCTATCATCTGGAACTCAGCGCCACGACGTCCACCTACATGGCAGCGGTATCGTGGACATATCCGCAAGATGCGCTGATTGCTCTGCGCAGCACTGAGGTTGAGGCCGAACGCACCGCGCCTGTGGCAGCAGGGATCGACTTTTCCACCCTGAACTTTGACTACCGCCTGGCTGGCGATCGGCCGACATGGCGGCCGGTACGGGTGTTTGATGACGGACGGCAGGTCTTCGTCGAATTTCCCCCAACTGTCGCAACCGGGGACATGCCGCCTCTCTTTGTAATCGGCGCGGACAGATCAGCAGAGCTCGTGAATTATCGGGTCCAAGGGCGCTTCATGGTCGTCGACAGGCTGTTCGATATGGCTGAGCTGCGGCTCGGTTCTGGCCGCAGCGCTCGCCATGTTCGCATTTTACGCGAATCGCAGCGGGGCGGAGGGCGCTCATGACTAAGCAGGCCCAGACGCAAGAAACTGCGTGTGACGACAAACTCACGGGTCATCCCGATGAACTGGTCGAGGAAACATCTGTGGCACCATCCGGCGCCGAAGATTTACGCATCATTGCAGAGCCGCCGCGGGTCATGCGCCTGTCGCGCAAGACCCTCGCCGCACTGGGATTTGTGGCCAGCCTTGGAATTGGTGGTTCACTGATCTACGCACTTCAACCCAAAGATGACGCGCCGCCAGAGAACCTCATCGACACCAACAGCCGCAATCGCGCGGATCAGGTAACGGGCGCACCTGCCAGCTACAGCGACGTCCCGAAGCTGGGACCACCGCTTGCGGATGGCGGCGGGGACCTCATAGGCCTTGGGCAGCAGGACGGCCAGAATGTTCCGATCTCGCCGATCGAACCGCCTGCCAACGATACGCCACCACCCGACCCAGGGATTGCAGCTGCCGAGCAAGCGCGCGAACGAGCTGCGGAAGAACGCGACAGCGCCAGAACCAGCCAGCTGTTTCTGGCAGGAAGCAGCAAAGGCGGGGAAGTCCCACCTTTGGCCTCGTCCAATCCAGCACCTGCAGCTGTCAACGCTGCCGGTGACACAACGCAGGCCCCTGCGGCCACCGCAACGTCAAGCCGCCAGGCGTTTCTCGGGCAAAGCAGCAATCGGGGCATGGAAAGTTCCGAGCGCATCATGCGTCTTGGTTCGCCCAATGTCGTGCAGGCCGGAAGCGTGATCCCAGCCGCGCTGATCACCGGTATCCGCTCGGATCTGCCTGGGCAAATCACGGCGCAGGTCACTCAGAATGTCTATGACAGTCCAACCGGGCGCATCCTGCTGATCCCGCAGGGTGCGCGACTGATAGGCGAGTATGACAGCGATGTCGCAGGCGGGCAGAACCGCGTGCTACTTGCCTGGGACCGTCTGATCTTTCCCGGAGGTCATTCTATTCTGCTCGACCGGCTGCCGGGTGGCGATGCCAGCGGTATGGCAGGCCTTGAAGACCGCACGGATTATCACTGGGGGAGCATGCTTAAGGCTGCCCTGATTTCAGCGCTTCTGGGTGTAGGAACTGACCTTGTCGCCAGTGACGACAGCGATCTTGTGCGCGCGCTGCGCTTCGGAACCCAGGATACCGTCAGCCAGACCGGGCGGCAGGTGGTGCAGCGACAATTGAATGTGCCGCCAACCCTGACCGTCCGCCCGGGCTTTGCTCTCAGGATCATCGTCACGCGCGATTTGATCCTTGAGCCATTCAAGACAGGAGCAACGCGATGACCCGCCTCAAGTTGGCAGACCTTACCGATGAAAAGCCCGTGCGCATGACGCTGGAAATCCCTGCGCGGTTGCATCGGACTTTGGCCGCTTATGCCGTTGCGGTAAATGGGGGTGACCCCAAAGGTGCCCCGACCGTCGAACTGCTTGTTCCGCCTATGCTGGAGAGGTTCATTGCCGCCGACCGGGCCTTTGCAAAGTCCCGCAAAACACGCAGCGGTGTCTGAAACCCACTGGAAACCGGCCGCCCTCTTTCGACTGCGTTGTGAAATGCAAGGCAGTCACACCAGCCTGCGTGCGAAAATGTGTCTAATTCTAATAACTTCCAGTTTCTGAAAGTTTCAATAAATTTGGATATGAGTGACCCGCTCCGGGATGCTGCAGGACGTTGTTCAACTGGCCAGCAGAATCAAAATCGCCAGAAAGGCGCGGTTCGGTTAGAAAGGTTATGTGTCGAGGCCGGTCAGTTGCGAAACAATTAGGCGGTCAGAACGACTGATTTGGCCGATTTCGAGTGCTGATTGCCCGCACGCATACCGGCTTATGTCTGCGTAAACCTCTCACCGCGAGCTGGACGTCGGAAACGATGTCCAGGCGGCCGGGTCACGGTTCTGCAGCAGCCTGGATTAAAGCAGGCGGAACAGGATACCCCCAGCCTTCATATTCGCCGGCTATGACAGCTGACATCGTCGCCAGTTCTATGGAGCTGTCGTTTATTCGGTGGCTCATGATAATTGGCGATGTGGCCGGTTCCAGCAGGTCGCGATAGACCACATCATGACTGCGGGATCGACTTACCGACTCAGGAATTATTGCCAGCCCTTCTTCAGCTGCAACAAGGCCAATGGCGATCTGCAATTCACGTACTTCGTGAGCAATCACAGGCTCAAGACCATGATCCCGAAACAGGGAGATCACCTGGTCGGCGTAGCTTGGACGCGGAGCACGCGGGTAGATGATCTGGGGTTCGCCCGCCACCTGCTTTATCGACAAGGGGCTGATTTGCGCGGCGAGCGGATGATCGCGAGGTAGCGCTACAGCAAGCCGTTCGTTGCGCAAAACTGTCCGCCTGATCGCCGGATCTTCAAATCGTACCCGCCCGAACCCGACATCTATTCGGCCTTCCTTGAGCGCAGTGATTTGATCCAAGGTTGTACTTTCGACAAGCACCAGGTCAACCTCGGGAGAAGACCTGCGAAATGCCCTGATCAGTTCGGGCAGCCGAGCATAAATTGTCGAGGCCACAAACCCGATGGTGAACCGCCGACGTTCTGCGAAGGCGGCGGCCTTCATCATCACGTGCATGTCGTCCATCCGGTCGATAACCTGCCGAGCCTGTTCGTGCAGCAGCAGTCCAAGCGGTGTCATTGCCAGCGGCTTTGCGCTGCGATCGAACAATGGACCTCCCACCTCGTCTTCCAATGCGCGGATAGTCCGGCTCAGCGGAGGCTGCGCCATGTTCAGTTGATCGGCCGCGCGCGAAAAGCTGCGCGCATTGGCTACGGCGAGGAACTGGCGAAGCTGTCGGAAATCCATGTCCATACCTTTAAGGTATAACGTAGGAACCGCAATGATCTTTGAACTGCTCCAGACAGATCGATACTCCGAACAAAACAAGCATGTCCTGGAGAGTCGACATTATGGCAGCATTTGGAACGATCGAGACGTTCATCGTCGATGTTCCGACCATCCGGCCCCATGTGCTGGCAATGGCGACCATGCATGCGCAATCGATGGTCATTGTGCGGATCATCGACGCAGATGGCGTGGAGGGTATCGGCGAAGGCACGACGATCGGCGGGTTGAGCTATGGCGAGGAAAGCCCCGAAAGCATCAAGTCAGCCATCGACACCTATATCGAACCGTTGCTGAGCGTGTGTGACCTGTCTCGGGTCAGGGAAACTATGGCTCGGATATCGCGCAGCGTGCGTGGTAACCATTTTGCGAAATGTGCGATTGAGACGGCCCTTCTCGATATGGCCGGCAAACGGCTTGGTCTGCCGGTTTCCGAGCTGATCGGCGGTGGGCGCGTCCGGTCTTCCCTTCCAGTCGCTTGGACACTCGCCAGCGGCGATACCTTGACTGACATAGAGGAAGGCGAGGCGATGCTGGACCAGCGCCGCCATCGGATTTTCAAACTCAAGATAGGCAAGCGCGATGTGGCTGCCGACGTCGCACACGTCGCTGCGATCTGCAAGGCGTTTGCCGGTCGCGCAAGCATTCGGGTCGACGTCAACCAGAACTGGACCGAAGTGCAGGCGGTGCGAGGAATGGCGATGCTGCATGATGCCGGGGTCGACTTGGTTGAACAGCCCGTAGCGCGAGACTCCCTCGATGCGATGGCACGCCTTTCGCAGCACCAAACGGTACCGCTCATGGCGGATGAGGCTCTCAACGGACCCCGATCGGCCTTCCGGATTGCTGCGGCGGCAGGAGCGGGGGTCTTTGCAGTCAAGATCGCGCAGTCTGGCGGTCTGCATGCAGCAAGCGAGGTTGCAGCAATTGCCGTGTCGGCCGGGATTGGCCTTTACGGGGGTACGATGTTGGAAGGCGGTGTTGGTACGGCTGCATCGGCACAGCTGTTTGCGACATTTCCGGAGCTTGAGTGGGGCACGGAACTGTTTGGACCGCTTTTGCTGACCGAGGAAATTCTGGCGACGCCGCTGGTCTATTCTGACTTCGAGCTTGCTGTGCCCGAAGGGCCGGGGCTCGGCATCGTCCTGGACGAGGACAAGGTCGCCCGATTTCGGCGCGATGCCAAAGCCCCTGCCATTTACGCCGTTGCTTGAAGGGATTTTCTGATGCTGTTCATGGTGGAAATGCAAGTCAACATTCCGCTCGGCTTCGACGCCGAAGAAGGGGCACGCCTCAAACTGGCGGAGAAAATGCGCTTTCAGGAACTGCAGGCGGCAGGCACTTGGCGTCACATCTGGCGGGTCGTTGGGCAATACGCAAACGTCAGCGTCTTTGATGTCGAGAGCACCGGCCAGTTGCACGACATTTTGATGGGTCTTCCCCTCTATCCTTTCATGACGATCAAGGTGACCCCGCTGTGTCGCCACCCATCCTCGATGCACGAGGACGACCGCTGAATATTCCACCAATGCAAAAAGACGATATTTGGGAGAGCTACATCATGGAAGAAGCCTTTGTTGATTCCGCACCAATTCGCAGTCTGCTGGACAGGGCTGCCGGGCTCGACGGCGAGGCTGGCGATCCGCGTCTTAAGGCAATTATGCGTGACCTGCTCGACGCAGCAGCGCGGGTGATTGTCCGTCATGACGTATCGGAAAGCGAGTTCTGGGGCGCGATCAAGTATCTCCAGAACAGCGCAGGCGAGATCGGCCTGATCGTTCCTGGCATCGGGCTCGAACATTTCATGGATCTATATTTGGATGCCAAGGACGCTGCCGCCGGGCTGACCGGCGGAACCCCGCGGACGATCGAGGGCCCTCTCTATGTAGCAGGGGCGCCTCTGGTCGAAGGGTTTGACGTCAACCTGACCGATGATCCCGATGACACCACCAGCCTTTACATGACCGGCCAGGTAAAGGGTCCCGATGGAGAACCTGTTGCCGGTGCAATCATGCACGTCTGGCACGCAAACTCGAAAGGCTGGTACTCACACTTTGACCCTACGACCGAGCAGACGCCGTTCAACAACCGGCGCCGCATAAAGCTCGGGGCGGATGGGCGCTATGCTTTCCGGTCGAAGATGCCCAAGGGCTACAGCGTGCCACCAGGCGGGGCAACGGACATACTCATGCAGGCCGTGGGGCGTCACGGCAATCGCCCCGCACATGTGCACTTTTTCATCGAAGCTCCTGGCTATCGCCAGCTGACGACGCAGATCAATTTCGGCGACGATCCGTTCGCGCATGACGACTTTGCATTCGGTACCCGCGCAGGGTTGTTGCCGGTCCCGATGCGGCAAGGCGATAGCGCTTCGATCACCTTTGATTTTGAGTTGCAGCGCGCTCGCCACGCTGAGGACGAGCAATTGTCGACGCGCGCCCGCGCTGAGGCTTGAACAAGCGATACAGAGGAGACTGGTAGCATGTCAGCATCACTCAGGGCTCGGATCGAAACGGCGGTTGTCGATGATGCGGATACCGGGCAGTTCCGGTGTCGGCGGGACATTTTCACCGATCCTGATCTTTTTGAACTCGAAATGGCGCACATCTTCGAAGGCAACTGGGTCTACCTGGCACACGAAAGCCAGATTGCAACGACCAACGACTGGCTGGCAGTGACGGTGGGTAGGACACCAGTCGTCATTACCCGCACCAAGGATGGCGCGCTCAATGCCTTCATCAATGCCTGCTCCCATCGAGGTGCGATGCTGTGCCGGCGCAAGCGCGGCAGCGGACGGGTGTTGGTGTGCCCCTTCCATGGCTGGAGTTTTACGAACGACGGAAAATTGCTCAAGGCCAAGGACGAAGCAACCGGCGCCTACCCAGCCTCGTTCAACGTCGATGGTTCTCATGACCTGACCCGTCTGGCACGCTTCGAAAGCTACCGGGGCTTCCTGTTTGGCAGCGTCAATGCCGATGTTGCATCGCTGGATGAATATCTGGGCGAGACCAAGGTAATCATCGACCAGATAGTCGACCAGGCGCCGGACGGCATCGAGGTATTGGCTGGCAGCTCGTCATACATTTTTGACGGAAACTGGAAGTTGCAGATGGAAAATGGCTGCGACGGCTACCACGTCAGTTCGGTTCATTACAATTATGCCAAGACCATGGGTCGGCGTGCCGAAGGGGGCACAAAAGCGGTTGATGCGAACGGTTGGTCCAAGGCTGTCAGCGGTGTGTACGGGTTCGACAATGGCCATATTTTGCTCTGGACCAAGGTGCTCAATCCTGAGGTTCGGCCTGTATGGTCACACAAGGAGCAACTGGAAGACCGACTAGGCAAGGACCGCACGCGTTTCATCGTCGAGCAGAGCCGCAATCTTGCCTTGTACCCCAACGTGTTTCTGATGGACCAGTTTTCGACGCAAATCCGCGTCGTCCGTCCAATCGACGTGAACCATACAGAAGTGACAATCTACTGCTTTGCACCCAAGGGCGAGAGCGCAAAACTGCGGGAAACACGGATCCGGCAGTATGAGGATTTCTTCAACGTCTCGGGCATGGGAACGCCGGATGATCTTGAAGAATTTCGCACGTGCCAGACGTCCTATGCCGGCGCTGGCGGTCTTTGGAACGACCTCAGTCGCGGAGCAAAGCGCTGGATCGAGGGACCCGATGAGAATGCCCTTGCCATGGGGATGAACCCGCTACTCAGCAGCGAGCGTAGCGAGGACGAAGGTCTGTTCGTCCGCCAGCACGAATACTGGGCCAAGGCGCTGCTAGGCGGCCTTGATCGCGGCGATCGTATCTCGGGGGAGATGGCATGAGCGCTTTAATCGAAGTGCAAGCGTTCCTCTATCGCGAGGCACGGCTGCTCGATGACAGGCAATGGCAGAAATGGCTCGAATGCTACACGCCGGATTGCACATACTGGATGCCGGCATGGACTGATGACGATGAACTGGTCACTGATCCTCAAAGCCAGATTTCGCTGATCTACTACGCCAACCGTCAGGGTTTGGAAGACCGGGTCTACCGCATCGAAACGGAACGTTCGAGTGCAAGCACCCCGGAGCCGCGCACGGTACACATGCTGGCCAACATCGAGCTGCTGGAAGACCGCGGCGGCGAAATCGATCTGCGCTACAACTGGCACACGCTGAGCCACCGCTTCAAGGCGACCAACCAGTTCTTTGGCACTACCTTCTGCACGCTGCGGCGCGCCAGCAACGACTTCAGGATCTGCGCCAAGAAAATAGTGCTGAAGAACGATTACATTCACCAGGTCATTGACGTTTACCATGTCTGAGCCAGCACAGCCCTTCCGCGGTCGTTTCGCAGGCAAATTCATGGTCGTGACAGGCGCTGCGCAAGGCATCGGACGCGGCGTGGCGGTGCGGGCCGCAGCGGAAGGAGCGCAAGTCCTCCTTGTCGACCGGGCCGATTTGGTAAGCGAAGTTGCGTCTCAAATAGGGTCTTCAGCTCACGGGTTTCTCGCGGACCTGGAGGACCATGCAGGCGCGCTCGCAACGATGGCCAAGGCAATCGAGCTGTTTGGCAGGATCGATATTCTGATCAACAATGTTGGCGGAGCAATCCGGATGCGACCGTTTGCCGAATTTACGGCCGATCAGATCGATGCCGAGATCCGCCGCTCTTTGATGCCAACTTTATACTGCTGCCATGCGGTTCTCCCGTCCATGCTGGCGCAGCAGTCCGGGACGATCGTAAACGTCTCCTCCAATGCAACCCGCGGCATCCGTCGTGGGCCATACTCGGCTTCGAAGGGCGGTATTAATGCACTCACACAATGCCTGGCGATGGAATATGCTCAGCAGGGGATAAGGGTTGTTGCTACCGCTCCAGGTGGTACCGCAGCGCCAGCCCGCATAGTGCCGCGCAATGCTGAGGGCGACACGGCACAAGAGCAGGCTTGGATGGCCGAGGCAGTCGAGCAGGTGACCAGTTCGACGTTCTTCAAGCGGTATGCAACGCTTGACGAGCAGATTGCACCTATCCTGTTCCTCGCATCGGACGAGGCAAGCTACATCACCGGAACCGTCCTGCCTGTCGCCGGCGGCGACCTTGGCTGATTGCAAAAGGCAAACCTATGTCAAAAATCTATTCAAGCCCTGCAGCTGCCGTGTCCGGAGTTCTCTTTGACGGCATGACCATCATGTCCGGCGGGTTTGGCCTTTCCGGAAACCCCGAAAGCTTGATTCCCGAAATTCGCAAGGCAGGGGTGCGCAATCTGACGGTGATCTCGAACAATGCCGGCGCTGACGGGTTCGGCCTGTGGATGCTGCTCGAAAGTCGCCAGATTCGAAAGATGATTTCGTCCTATGTCGGTGAGAACAAGCTCTTTGAAGACCTCTACCTTTCAGGAGATCTCGATCTGGAGCTCAATCCGCAAGGGACTCTGGCCGAGCGGATCAGGGCAGGGGGCGCAGGTATCCCCGCATTTTACACCCGTACTGGCGTTGGAACACTGGTCGCCGAAGGAAAGCCTCTCGAGGTATTTGAGGGAGAAGAATACGTGCGCGAAACCTGGCTGCGGGCAGACCTTGCAATCATCAAGGCTTGGCGCGCTGACCCGGAAGGCAATCTGATGTTCCGTCGTACTGCGCGCAACTTCAATCCCAACATGGCGACCGCAGCGAAAGTCACCGTTGTCGAGGTGGAGGAAATCGTGCCTGCGGGCACATTCGACCCCGACTGCATCCACACTCCGGGCATATACGTCGACCGCATCGTGCTTTCCACAATCAACGAAAAGCGCATCGAGAAGCTGACGGTCCGTCCACGGGAGATCGCATGATGCCATGGAACCGCAATCAGATGGCGGCGCGTGCTGCAATGGAACTCCACGATGGCGATTACGTCAATCTGGGTATTGGCATTCCCACGCTCGTGGCGAATTACGTTCCGGCAGGAATGAAAGTTACCTTGCAGAGCGAAAATGGCATGCTTGGCATCGGACCATTTCCTTATGAAGGAGAAGCGGATCCTGACCTGATCAATGCCGGCAAGCAGACTATCACGGCTCTGCCTACATCCAGCTTCTTTTCCTCGGCAGACAGCTTCGCGATGATCCGCGGCGGTCATATCGACATGGCCGTTCTGGGAGCAATGGAAGTCGGCATGAATGGCGATCTCGCCAACTGGACCATTCCCGGCAAGATGGTGAAGGGCATGGGAGGCGCGATGGACCTCGTCGCCGGGGTCAAACGGATCGTCGTTGTGATGGATCACATAGCCAAGTCGGGTGCGCCCAAGATCCTTGAAAAGTGTACGCTTCCGTTGACCGGACGCCGCGTGGTGGACCTGATTGTCTCGGACCTGGCCGTGATTTCCGTCGATCGCAAGGAAGGTGGGCTTACGCTAGTCGAGCTGGCGCCGGATGTTACGGTAGACGAGGTGCTGAGCAAAACCGGAGCACCTATCGATGTTTCAACCTTTGCGGCAGCAAGGCAGAACTGATGCCGTTCAGCACGCAAACTGGGCCCAGGATTTACTGGAAGCTTGAAGGGTGTGACGAAGCTCCAGCACTCGTCCTGCTGAATTCGATCGGTACGGATATGGGACTGTGGGCTGCCTGCCTGCCGCATCTGCGCAAATCGTTCCGGGTGCTGACCATCGACACCCGGGGTCACGGTGCCTCCGACATCGTCAGCGGTGATTACACGCTTGGCGCACTGGCAAGCGACGTGCTTGGATCGATGGATGCTGCCGGTTTGTCTTCGGCTGCCATTGCCGGGGTGTCTCTCGGCGGCATGATCGCCATGGAAATGGCGCTTTCACAGCCTGAGCGGTGTGATGCGCTGGCGTTGATCTGTACGTCTGCAACCATGGACAAAGCGGCATGGGCAGATCGTGTGTCCAAGGTTCGCACAAGCGGTATGCTAGGCCTGGTCGATCTGTTGATGGGACGCTTCCTGTCCGAACAATTTACCGCGCGGGAGCCTGCAGTCGCAGCGAGCATCCGGCGCGGCCTTATAAAAATGGATCCTGCTGGCTATTCAGGCTGCGCTGCTGCCATTCGCGACATGGATATCGCCCATCGGATAACCGCTATCGCGCAACCCACTGCGGTAATGACAGGCGATCTTGATAGCTCGACGCCGCTTCCAGGTCATGGCGACTATCTTTTGGCCAGCATTGCAGGCTCCAGACATGTGAGGTTGCCGACGGCGCACCTTGCGCCGCTCGAAGCACCAGAATCTCTGGCGGCGCATCTAACCGCCTTTTTTGCAGGGGCGATGAATTCATGAACGAAGCCTTCATCTGCGATGCCATTCGTACACCTATCGGCAAGCTGAACGGTTCGCTCTCCGCTATTCGTGCAGACGATCTGGCGGCGCTGCCCATCCGCGCATTGCTGCGGCGCAACCCCACTCTCGCGGACGCTGATATTGACGACGTCATTCTTGGTTGTGCCAACCAGGCCGGTGAGGACAATCGCAATGTCGCAAGGATGGCAGCGCTTCTGGCTGGCCTTCCTGAAACAGTGCCAGGCGTTACGGTCAACAGGCTTTGCGCCTCAGGCCTGAATGCCATCGGCATCGCGGCTCAGGCAATCCGATCGGGCGATGCCAGCCTCATCATTGCAGGCGGGGCCGAAAGCATGACGCGGGCGCCTTACGTATTGGGCAAGGCCGGCAACGCATTCGACCGCACTCAGATGATTGAGGACACGACATTAGGGTGGCGCTTTGTGAACCCGGCGATGAAAGCCGCCTATGGTGTCGATACGATGCCGCAGACCGCCGAGATTGTGGCCGAGCAATGGAATGTCAGCCGCGAGGACCAGGACCGCTTCGCCTGCGCCAGCCAGGAGAAGGCTGACCGCGCGATCAGGTCAGGGCGGTTTGCAGCTGAAATCGACCCTGTGGACATCGCGCGGTCAAAGCAGCCGCCTTCAATTTTCGACTGCGACGAGCACCCGCGCATCAGCACCCTCGACGCTCTGGCACGACTCAAGCCTATCGTGCGTACCGATGGGACTGTCACCGCGGGCAATGCATCTGGTCTGAATGACGGCGCAGCGGCTATGATCATTTCCACTGCCGAAGCCGCAAGCAGGTGCGGGTTGACCCCGCGCGCCCGGATACTGGGCATGGCCAGTGTAGGTGTCGCCCCACGCATCATGGGGATTGGCCCGGTGGAGGCCGCACGCAGGGTATTATCGCGATGCGGCCTTGTAGTAAGCGATCTCGACGTGATCGAATTGAATGAGGCATTTGCAAGTCAGGCCGTCGCTAGTCTGAGAGAACTTGATATCGATCCGTTCGCCGACGGCCGGGTAAATCCGAACGGTGGGGCCATAGCATTGGGTCATCCGCTGGGCATGTCGGGTGCCCGGATAATCATGACGGCGGTCGAAGAACTTCGCAGGATCAAAGGACGTTTTGCTCTTGCGTTCATGTGCGTTGGTGTCGGTCAAGGGGCAGCTCTCCTGATCGAGAGGGCTTAGGCATCCTCATGTCGGTTCAAAAGGTCGCTTCAAATATAGTGGACGAATGGATGCCGTAACGAGCGACAGCTATACTGCGCGGTCCGAGCGCGTACGCTCGATGTTGGCTACATGCCCTCGGAAGCGATTGCGAAAGCAGATTGTCTTGCTTTGACACTCATCCACCCATGGCAGTCATCAAGGATCGCTGTCAGCGACACAGGTGAATGACTAAATTGCCAAACAGGGGCCTCGGAACGGTCCCACGATAGGCTGACGGTGAGCGTATCGACGCAATGAATAGCTTCAATCCCAGACAAGCAATTTGTCGCCTTGGCAGCTGAGCGTTACCCCAAATCGATCAATTCAAAAAAAGATCTAGGGGAGGCATATGACCAACAGATTCGTGCTGCGTTGCAGCGTCGCGCTTGCTGCAATATCCGTATCGGCGCCCACGCTTGCTCAAGAGGCGACGCAAGGCCAACCAGAAACAGGTGGGCTTGAAGAGATCGTTGTTACAGCTCAGCGTCGTGAAGAAAGTCTCCAGAAGGTGGCAGTAGCCGTGTCCGCCGTTTCAGGGGATGCCATCATCAACGCAGGGGCATCAGATGCTGTCGGCCTGTCACGTCTCGTCCCCTCGCTTGTCATCCAACCTGCAGCAGGCACCTCCCTGAGCCTCTACCTGCGTGGCGTAGGTTCGCAACAAGGCAACTCGTTCGCGGAAAATGCGATTGCCCTGAATGTCGGTGGCGTCTTTATCGCTCGGCCTTCATCGCTCGGCGGAATCTTCTACGATCTGGAGCGAGTTGAAGTTGTCAAAGGTCCGCAAGGTACTCTGTACGGACGCAATGCCACCGGCGGTGCAATCAACGTTATTCCCCGCAGGCCCATTCTTGGCGAATTTGGCGGAAATGCCACGTTCGAATACGGGAACTACGACAGCCTGAAGCTGGCGGGGGCTCTGAACCTGCCGATTGGCGAGAACGTGGCGGTGCGTCTGGCGACGCAGATCGTCGATCGTGATGGCTATCTTTCGGATGGGTATCAGGACGATAGCGGCCAGGCAGTGCGCGCCTCCATCCTCGCAAAGCCGACTGATGGCTGGTCAATCCTCGTGTCTGCAGACTATTTCCATCAAGGTGGCCAGGGCATTGGCAGCGTGTTGTCGCCAGGGTCAGCATTTCCTGTTGGAGTGAGTGCAGGCTATGCTGCTCCTGCACTTTCACGCAGGATTGGTGGATCCGACCCTCGCAGCGTGGCAGCTCTCGCTGCATTCGCAGGCACGCTGTTCGCTCCGCCCTTCTGTGGCGGCTTTGGCGGCTTTGTGAGAAGTGGATGTGTCGCTCCACCACGCGCAGACGGTTTTGTAGACTCAGATTATTACGGAATCAGCGCTGAAATCGAGGGCGACCTCGGTTTTGCAACACTGACGATCGTCCCTGCATATCGACGCAGCGATAACAAATATGATGGTTATGCGCCGGGTTTTCTGACCCGGACGGATGAGGTGAGCAAGCAGACGTCGCTGGAAGTCCGACTGTCCTCGAATGGCAGTTCGCCCTTCCAATACGTGCTGGGCGGCTACTATTTCGACGAAGACCAGTCTGCCCTCAACTTCTTTGATCAGGGCACGATCTCGACGACACGATTCACCCCCAATTTGGGCACAAAGAGCTATGCTGCCTTTGGCCAGGGGACCTATTCAGTTACCGACACCTTCCGAATTGTCGCAGGCGGGCGCTACACCAAGGAGGACCGCACACAGCTGACAGCCCTTGCATCTGGCGGTCTGCCTGGCGTGGTGCTTCCTCCGCTTGGTGCACCGTTTGCTGGCGATCAGCAATTCAAGCGGTTCACCTGGAAACTTGGTGTGGAAGCTGACATCGCAGATGCTTCACTCCTGTATGCCAACGTCGCAACCGGGTTCAAGGCAGGAGGGTTCTTCGTAGCTTCCCCGCCGAACAATACGTTCAGGCCGGAAAAGCTCACTGCATACACTGTGGGTTCCAAAAACCGGTTCTTAAACGGCCGCATTCAACTCAACCTCGAAGGGTTCTACTGGGATTATACCGACCAGCAGATCTCGTTCGTGGGACCTGTCCAGTCAGGGCCTATTTCGGTTCCTGGCGGCGTTACCATCAATGCCGGTCGCGCCAGAATGTTTGGGGTGGATACAGAACTGCGCGTCAAAGTCGGCGATCACGGCCTGTTCTCGGTCGACTTCCAGTATCTCAATGCCAAGTACAAGGCGCTGGCATATACCGCGATTTCCGCCTCTGGTGGGCCAATCCGCAATGGATGCGCGATCACGAACGGCCGTCAGGCTAACCCGGGAACACCAATTCCTTCACGGCTGTTTGACATCAATTGCTCGGGGTTCCCGACGATCAACTCTCCAAAGTTCTCTTTGAATCTGGGCTATGACCACGAGATACCGGTAGGCGATCTGACATTTGTTCTCGGTGCCCGCACACGAATTGAATCCAGCCGCTTCACCAATATCGAATATCTGCCCGAGCAGCGGCAGGGTGGCTACATGACGTCGGATGCCTATGTCACATTGGAAGGTCCGGACAAGCGTTGGTCGCTGACCGCGTTCATGAACAACATCGAAGATGAAACGATACTTGGCGGTACCGTCGTGCGCCCCGTCCTCCAGACGGTTTACTCGGTATTGCGCCCGCCACGTACCTATGGCCTGCGGGCGTCGTTCAACTTTTGACCGCGATCTCGGTTGAGCATCAATCACCTGTGGTTGTGAAGTGCAACCGCAGGTGATTTCATAGTTACACGTTAGGGGCTGGCAGATGGTCTGGTTGAGGGATGCTTGGTATATGGGCGGTTGGGCCGACGAGGTCGGCCCTGCCGGGCTTGCCCGTCGCATTGCGGACAAACCGATTTTCTTTTTTCGTCTGGCCGATGGTTCTGTCGCCGCCCTCCTGGATCGCTGCCCACATCGTTTTGCGCCACTGTCCAGAGGTGTCCGCGATGGCGACCGAGTGGTATGCGGATATCACGGCCTGGCATTTTCTGCCGAAGGCAAGTGTGTCTACAATCCGTTTTCTGATCGCGCGCCGGCGGGTTCTGATATCCCAAGCTACAAGGTCGTCGTGCAGGATGACATTGTCTGGCTCTGGGGCGGCGCACCAGAACGAGCGGACCTCACCTGCATCCCTGATTTCAGCTTCATTCCAGATGCGTCGCATAGCCGCACGATCCGCGGCTACACGCTGATGCGCGCAAACTATGAATATGGAACTGACAACCTTCTGGACCTGTCGCATATCGAGTTTGTGCATAAAGGTACCTTCGCGGGCCAGGGTGTCATTTTTGCCGGCCAGCATTCGGTGAAGGTCGACGGCAAGACCCTTTACTCCAACTGGTGGATGCCCAACATTTCTCCACCGTCGATGGCGCAGGATGTTTTTCCGGCAGATACTCGTGTCGACCACTGGCTGGACATGCGCTGGAATGCCCCAGCTACCATGCGGTTGAATGTAGGCGTGACGCCCCATGGCGCGGATCGTGGTGCAGGCTTGGAAATCCCGCAGGCCCATATTCTTACGCCAGCAGACGAAGATACTACACACTATTTCTGGTCATCTACGCGTTTCCATGATCTCGATAGCCCCGACACAGATGAAATGCTTCGTACCATGTTCGCCAGCGCGTTTGATATGGAAGACAAACCCATCATCGAAGCTGCATACGCGAATGTTCGAGGTCGGGATTTCTGGAAGGAGAAGCCCGTTTCCCTCGGCATCGACCAAGGCGGAACACGAGCACGACGCATGCTGGAGCGCATGATATTGCAGGAAAATGCCGTCGACCCATGATCCGCCTTGGGCAGCGCGTCAAATTGCATGCTCATCATCTGCCGTCAGCTTTGCGAGGTCGCCGTCTATCGGTTGCTTGCCCGGCTTTTCGCGACGATAAGGTTCAAAGCTTCGACGATCAGCATCGAAAACCATGTCCCACGGAATATCATCGCCGCGGAATATCGCGGGTGCATTGTGAGACCATAGCAACGAACCAAACTTGAAATCCCAAGCACGCGGAACCCAGTTATCATCCAGATAATCAGTATCAGCATGATACTCAGCTTCGCCAGCGCGTCCAGGAATCTCGCAATAATAATAGATGGCACTCGAAATGCGGTGGCGCGATATGCCTCCGCTCGTATTCATCGTCGTGTTCTTCCAACCCTTGTTGTCCATGATATTCGCCCCGAGCATGACTTCGTCGATGTCGTCGCAGCCAAACGCGATATGCATGAACTTGAAATGATCGGGTGCTATGGGAAGGTCGCAGTTTACCCAAAAGATTGAGTGGTGCTCGTAGGTGCCACTGGCTCGAGCGAAAATGCCGGTGCCCTTGGAGTGATCGACATAGCGAAAGCCAAGGTGTCGTTCGTAAAATTCGAAGCTGCCGACGTAATCGGGTGAGAAGAACACCACGTGGTTGATAGTTTTAGGGATGGCGCGTTTGCGCCATATGCGATGCTGGTTGAAGCGCGGCCAGCTCGAAGGGGTATTGACCGGGCTGGCCTCTGACACCACGGCGCGCTTGGTCCAGACGCGCAGCGCGATGGGTTGACCATCAGGGCATACGCAATGGACAGTACCATCGGCGTCGTAGCGAAGCTCCACCTCTCTAGCCAGGCTCGTGGCGATATTTTCCAGCGACTCAGCCGTATCGATGCCCCACACGGTTTCCTTGATGCCGTCGCCATCGAACGGATCCGGGCTTGGCAGCCGAGGGTCGCCGTGTTGCAACACGATCACCCGGCTCCCCGACTGGAGGCGGAAAATGCTTTCAATGTCACTTGCAAATTCCAGCGGGAGTCCAAAATCTGCCCAGAAACGGGTGTGCTCGGCAACATCGGCCACGCCGAACAACACGCTTTCAACGCCAAGTACTTGCTGCAACGATTCAATAGACATACAAACTCCGGGACTGTGTCAAGCCATCGTTGTGGCCCAACCGATCGAAGTCCAGAAGCGGATGTTTTCGGACGCTTTCTATCGACGCGCTGGATGCCGACCATGCTGCAGCGCCGAAAAGCGGCTCAGCGTTGCGGATGGTTCATTCGGTACTCTACTTCGATTTCGGAGCGGTCTATGCCGCCGTCTGCGTGCAAGGCCACAACATTGGGAACAATTGGGACCTGCGCGCCTGCGGCAGCCTGGAGCCGCTCGACCATCCACCTCAATGCCCGGTCGTTATTATGCGCGATGTTCCATTGAACGGTCTCGCGGATCGGCGGAATCGCAAAAGGAATTTCGCGCATGACCAAAGGCATCGACTGGCTGAAAATGCGGGCCATTCGGCGATGCATGGTAGCGACGCGCTTGGTACCCACGATGAGGCGGGGAATTGACAGGAATGTCGGAGCTACGACTTCGATGCGCCGCTGCTGTTTCTGACGACGTACGAACCAGTCATCAAATGCAGGAACTCTGGTTTTTCCGAAACGTGCTGTCACATGACCCAGTTCAAAATACAGGTCCTTGGACATTGGCAAAGCCATGGCAGGATTGTTCTGGTCGCCTACCACCACATAATCATCTTCAAAAATGAGCAAGCTGGGGTGATCGGCCGATATGGCGTAGTCTATCGTCAGCAACAGGTCGATATATCCCCTCTCGATTGCCTCTATTGGGGAGTCGTGCATGGGGTGAATTTCGATCCGTATATTCGGAGCCTCCGTCTCAAGGTCGGCGATCACGGTTGCCAGCAATACCTCCGTGGAATAATCCGATGCCATGATGCGGATGACCCGGTCAGCCGTCGCAGGGTCAAATGGTGGTGCGACAGCAACCGTCGTCCGAATCTGTTCAAGAACGGCCCGAACCGGGTCAATCAACTCTTCAGCACGCGCCGTCAGGATCATGCTGCGTCCCTTCAGAACCAGCAAGTCATCTTCGAAATACTCGCGGAGCCTTCCAAGAGCACTGGAAGTTGCCGACTGCGAAAGGCAGAGCCGGTCTGCTGCAAGGCTTACACTCCGTTCGGTCAGCAGGGCATCCAGTGCGACAAGCAGATTTAGATCGAGCCTTCCGAACCGCATCGCCATCTCCTTCGCCCCTTATATTGCAGATAGGGCGTTGCCGACGAGCGTAGCAGGATTTCCGTCGTGCGCAAAACCTGCACGCTCGGCAGCAGGGGTCTCCAGTAATGGCTGGCGAGCAAATGCAGCTTCCAGTGCCAAATCTGGGTTGTAGCTTACAAGACTGGGCGGGAATGAGCATTGTTCGCCAATTTCGGCTGCGAGGTGCTCCATTGAAATTCTGATTGCGGGTAGCGTCACAGCGCGCGTCGGTGGTAGAAGCGCGCTATCCAAGGCGATGGCATGTATGAAATTCTCAGCACACTTTTTCACTGATTGCGCCCATATGGTGCCATCAGGCGAAACCGGACACTCAAAGGCCTCGCCCTTTTTTAGTGCGTGAAAGAGGTCAGACATGAACGCCGACTTCATTCCTGAAGGGCCTTTCGGTCTTGCCAGAATTCCTGGCAGCCGCACTGTTACGCCATCGATCGCGCTGCGGTTGGACATCATTGCAACGACATCTTCCATCATTGCCTTGTGACCGGCGTAGATCATTTTGGGTGAAAGCGGAGTTTGGTCGTCCACTTTGGCAGGCAGCGTGTCACCCAGCACTGCGATCGAGCTAGCATAAACGACGCGCACTCCAGGCTTTCTCCCTGCGGCTTCTAGCAGGAGGTCGTACATGGCATCGACATTTACGCGCCTAGATGCCGACGGGTCTGCTTCTGCTGCCCCCCCTGGAACAGTAGCAAGATGTATCAGCGCATCGAAATCGGCATCCAGGAAATCTGCCCTTGCCGCCGCGTCTGAAAGAGCCCCCTCCACCTTTATGACGCCTGGGAGCATACCGTCTGTGTTGATATCGAGGCCAGTCACCTGGTCTCCTCGCCGCAACAACTGCGAGCAGATCTCCCGGCCGACGAACCCTCCGGCGCCTGTTATAATTATCCTCATGTTATCTCCAATCTTGGGCCGGGAAATATCAGGGGACGGAAGCGCAGTCGCAACGATTGTGTCGATTGAAGCCTATTGACAGGACCAATTTGTCTGTCGGCCGCCATTCTGTAGATGATACGCTATGACAGTGGATCGGATCGGGAGCATCACCAAGGCGCTTGTCGTCGGTGGAGGAATTGGCGGCATGGCCGCAGCCATTAGCCTTGCAGAAAGGGGAGTGGCGGTAGAGCTGATCGACATTGACCCTGAATGGCGGGTGTATGGTGCTGGCATCACTATCACCGGACCAACCCTAAGGGCCTACAAGCAGCTTGGTCTGCTTGAGGCTATCAAGGCTGAGGGTGCTATCACAAGCAAGATACGTTTGTTCGAGTATGATGGTACTCACCTGCTTGATCTTGACGAGCCAGCTATCGAAGAAGGCCTCCCGGCTACCGGCGGAATCATGCGGCCAGTCTTGCACCGCATCATGCAGATGCGAGTTCGCGAACTTGATATTGAAGTGCGTCTCGGTTTGAGCGTTACGGCTATCAAGACGTCAGAAGATTTTTCAGACGTCACCTTCACCGATGGACAAAGCAGAACATACGATCTTGTGATTGGTGCAGATAGCGTATTTTCCAGTGTCCGGAACCTTGTGTTTCCGCATATGGGGCCGGCACGTCCGACTGGACAGGGTTGCTGGCGTATTTCGATCCGCAAGCCTCCTGAACTCGAAACGGGCGAGTTTTTCCTCGGTCACGCAAGCCCGTGCGGCATAACGGCCTGCGCGCCAGACAAGGTCTACATGTGGATGCTGACGCCACATATCGATCGGGATGAACATATGAGCGACGAGGAGCTCTTCGTCACCCTGAAGAGCCTGCTAGCCGACTTTGGAGGCAATGCCGGCTGGATCAGGGACAATATGACACCTGGCGACTGGATCAATTACCGTCCGCTTTCTGCTGCTCTGCAACCGAAAGATTGGTACCACGGGCGTGTCGTCTTGCTGGGCGATGCGGTGCACGCCACAACGCCTCACCTTGCATCAGGTGCTGGAATGGCTGTCGAGAGTGGAATTGTTTTGGCCGAGGAGCTTGCTCGGACAAACAATGTAACTTCAGCGCTGCGCGCATATCAGGAACGCCGATATGAACGGTGCAGGGACGTTATCGAAACCAGCGTTGCGGTCGGCAAGCTGCAACTGCAGCATGGTGATCCTAAGGTCCATGCTGAGCTTTTGGGAGCCGCGCTGCACCGTCTGAATGCTCCGTTCTGATGCAATGGGCGCATAATGGATCATCGCATATCGGATCGCCTTTGCCACTCTGTCACCGGTGTTCCAGTGCTCGGCAAGCCGGTGAGTAACCCCAAAAGGCAAGGAGCGCCAAGATGTGAAGCGAACAATCAATGCCGTATTTCAGATTACGATTTGCGTGTGTTCCACCGAAGGCGGCGAGCCAAAGTACTTTCCGACGAGAGTCCTCCAGGTCTGAAACCCTTCCGAATTTCTGAAGTCGATCATGTGGGCGTCAACGCTTTCCCAACCGACAATCAGCAGATAGCGTCCGGGGTTCTCGATTGATTTCTGTAATGAGAACGAAATGAAACCTCTCGCCGCTTCGAAATGAGGCTGGGCTTTTCCAACTGCAGATTCAAACTCTGCTGCCTGTGCAGGATCGATAGTGATCGTCGCAATTTCGTGGATCATGTTGCATCCTCTTCGACAAATTCAATCAAATTTCCTGCACAGTCGCGAATAAAGCAACCTGTGCCGAACGGTTCGCGAACGACCATGGCAACATCGGCCCGCCTTTCGGTCATTTCCAACAGGAAGGCGTCGAGGTCTTCTACGCAGAATGCGATATGCTTGTTGCCATGCGTCGCAAGATCGCGAGCCGGATGGCTGCGGTCAGCTGGCAACGGATCAGCATTTTCAACTTCGAAGATTTCGAATCTCAGTGGCCCCTTACGAAGCATCGCTGTGCGTGATTTTGCAGCAGCAATCCGAAACTCTCTCTCCACCTTGAAACCAAGCACACGGTCGTACCACTCGATCGCCTCAGCAAGTGAGGGCACGGAGACGCCACCATGATGAAATTTGAAATCGGTCATGTCTGTCGCGACTATTGCATTTCGGCGAACGTCTGGGCGCACCAGTCTGCGATATAATCTCGCATTCCAGTCCCGTTGTCCGCGCCACAGTGCTCCACCTCGAAATCAGCCTTGGTGAACATGCGTAAGGTTCTTTTGGGGCTGTTGATGGCCTGATCATACGACATCTGGGCGTTGAATGCGGGAATTTGCCGGTCATTCTCACCATGCGTAATCAGGAACGGCACCCGGATCTTTTCCACCTGTCCATCGAGTGTGATCTGATCTGCGTAAGCGAGAAATTCATCCCGGTCTGCAAATCCGAACACCCACATCACATGGTCCCAGTAATGCGGTACGGGATTTTCCCCCTCATTCGACAGGCGCTCGCGCTGTCGCTTGCCCCAGACGTGGTTCGCTCCCATGACGGCGCACAAGGCATAGCGTGGATCATTCGCGGCAATGCGAGGGGCGTGATAACCTCCAAAAGATAGGCCGAAGATTCCAATCTGGCCGTGGATCACGTCGTTGCGTGTCAAAAGATAATCGAAGGCCGGGCTACCCCAGCGTTCGGAATCGAAAACGGCCGGAAGGTTACGCTTTCGAATCGCCTCGCCAGTGCCTGGCTGGTCAAGGAACAACGTGTTGATGCCGCGTTCAAGATTGACTGCGCCATGGCCGGCCATGTCCACTTGTTCCTTCATGGAATCCAGGCCGTTGACTGCAACGAGTGTGGGGCGGGCAACCCCTGAACCATCATGGACAAAAATTGCGTTGTAGGCGCTGTCTCCATAAGGGATCTCGACCTTGTCGACATGCAGGCCGCGTAGCTTGGCACCTTTGTAATAGAGCTCAAGGCCCCGGTCGTAGGCTTCCCAGCGGGGCGCATAGTCCCGGCTTTGCAAGCGTTCGGCACCGAGGTAATATCCCGCAGCGCGCAAGTATTTAGCCCCGGCGGACAGGAGAAAGCCGTCCTCTTCATCCCGGGCCGCATTGCGCGCAACCTGGTGGGCAACAGCGATCCAGCTGTCGAACAACTGCGTAGAACCGGCATCTGCACCGGCCTTGGCGGCCTCGCGCACGGGACGGCACACTTCATCCAATTCACCGTGGTTTCCGCCACAAATCAGCGCGAGATTAATACCAAGGTTCCAGACGTAATTTCCAGGAAACGGTTCAAACATTTTTTGGTCCTATTCAGCAGTCCAGCCGCCGTCGACAACGAGACTGGTTCCGGTCATCAAGGCAGCCGCATCGGATGCAAGAAACAATACTGCACCCATCAGGTCTTCGGGCGTGCCTATGCGACCAAGCTTGATCTTTGAGAGCACACTAGCCCGGAACTCGTGATCTTCGAACATTGGCTTTGTCATCGGTGTTTCGATAAAGGTAGGAGCGATCGTGTTTGATCGGATACCATGCGGAGCAAGATCAAGCGCGAAGCTCTTGCTCATGCCTTCCATTGCCCATTTGCTGGCACAATACAGGCTACGGTTTGGCCCACCAACATGGCCCATCTGGCTGCTCATATGGATTAGCGCCCCCTGCGTATTAGTTGCGATCATTCGTTTGGCACAAGCCTGTGCCACGAAGAATGCCGCTTTCAGGTTCAGGCCCAGCACAGCCTCGTAATCGGCTGGCGTGACATCCCACATGGGTTTTGGACGATTCGTCCCAGCATTGTTTACGAGAATGTGGAATGGATCTTGGGCTGCGAAAAAGGACTCGACGGCTTCAAGGTCCGACACGTCCAGCGTGGATGCCATCGCTCCCCCGCCGATGCTCGTTGCCACGTTTCGAACCTCTTCTGCGGATCGGGCAACAATGGTCACGATTGCGCCTGCCTGAGCCAGTGCAGCAGCCGCAGCTGCGCCTATGCCGCGACCCGCACCCGTCACAACTGCGCGCTTTCCATCCAGGCGAAAAGATGGGGTCTGAGGAACAGGGGTGCTGGAAGTCATAGTGCTAGGCACCGACCAAGATGCTCTCTGCGCAGCTTGCGGAGTTGGACTGTCACCTGTGCATCTTCAGCCCGGTCAAACCCGTGAGGCGCGCCTGCAAAGACGTGAAGATTGGTGGAAACACCGTCTCTGATCAGGCGTTGAGCAAATTCAAGGTTTTCGTCAATGACCGGGTCAATAGCACCTGTTGCAAGGAAAACCGGGGGCAGGCCCCGCAAGCCGACGGCCCTTCCTGGCGATGCATAGGATGATACGTTGTCAGACGGCAAGTTGCCGAGATAGCTTGCCCAGGCGAATCTTATGTGCTCGGCACCCAGTCCGATAGACCCTGCAAAGGGATGGACTGGCCGGGAGGTGGTTCGATCGTCCAGCGGCGAATAGACCATTGACAGTCCAACAATGCCGTCGTCAATTTCTTCGTCCCTGCACCTAAGGGCTATGCCGGCGACAATGTTTGCTCCTGCACTTTCCCCAACCAGCATGATGCGTCTGTCATCAAAATCGTGCGCCTTTGCATGTAGACGGATCCATTGGAGCGCTGCCATTACATCGTCATGGGCCGCCGGATAGGGATGCTCCGGAGCGAGCCGATAATCGACGGATATCAAGACGCAGGGCAGATTACGGGCAATATCGACCAGCGTTGAGGTGCTGGTTTCTGGTGTGCCGAGAATCCAGCCACCGGGGTGGCAATGCAAAACTACTGGCGCGGGTCCAGTGATGGATCGCTGCCGGATGACGACAATACGCAATGCTGTTCCGTCTTCACGATCGAGATAATGCTCGGCGACGTGCAAATCTTCGCGCGCAATTGGCGTGCCTGCCATTGCCTTGCGCAACATCGGCAGGGCTGCAAGTGTGAAGGCAGGGTTGGGCGCACCTTCGAACAGCGAGGATAGTTGAGGATCAAGCAGCGAGTTCGTTCTCATGCCCTTGTCAACTCACTGGGCTCCGCTTGACCGGCGTAAGGAACATTCCGCCCGCCATAACGGCGAACGCGAATGTTGGCTTGCTCGCCATGACCGGCAAAGCCTTCCAGAGCACAAAGCCGGCTGCAGTATTCGCCGACGAGCGTCGATGCCTCATCAGTCAGAACCCGCTGATAAGTGCAGGTCTTGAGAAACTTGCCGACCCATAGCCCTCCGGTATAGCGCGCAGCCTTTTTCGTAGGCAAAGTGTGGTTGGTGCCGATAACCTTGTCGCCGAAAGAAACATTGGTACGAGCACCGAGGAACAGAGCGCCGTAGTTGGTCATGTTGTTCAAGAAGAAATCAGGATCTGCTGTCATCACCTGTACATGCTCGCTGGCGATATCATCAGCGATGCTGACCATTTCGGCATAATCATCAGCTACGATGACCTCGCCAAATGCTTCCCATGCCTTGCGGGCATAATCGGCGGTAGGAAGAATCTGGAGCAGGCGCTCAATCTCCGCAATGGTAGCAAGTGCGAACTTCTCGCTGTTGGTGAGCAAGACTCCCGGACTGTCCGGGCCATGTTCAACCTGACCGAGAATATCTGTCGCGGCCATCTCGGGATCACATCCGATCTCGTCAGCAATGATGAGAGTTTCAGTTGGTCCGGCAAACAAATCAATCCCGACCCGGCCAAACAGCTGGCGCTTGGCCTCGGCCACAAAGGCGTTGCCGGGGCCAACGAGAATGTCGACGGGATCGATGCTCTCGGTTCCGATAGCCATTGCGCCGATCGCCTGAATGCCGCCGAGAGCATAGATGGCGTCAGCTCCTGCCATAGCCTGTGCAGCAACGATTGCACGAGATGGCTTGCCTTGGAACGGAGGCGCACAGGTCACAACGCGCTGCACTCCTGCCACCTTGGCGGTGATGACACTCATATGGGCGCTGGCCAGAAGCGGATATTTGCCGCCGGGAACATAGCAGCCAGCAGCGTTGATCGGCACATGCCTGTGCCCCAGAACCACCCCAGGCATCGTTTCCGTTTCGACATCGAGCATCGATGCCCGCTGGATCTGCGCAAAATTGCGAACCTGCGTCTGGGCAAATTCGATGTCCTTGCGTTCTTGGGGCGAAAGGCTTTCTACCGCCATGTCGATCTCGGACTGCGACAACCTGTAATCTTCCCGATCCCAGCCATCGAACTTTATGCTCATATCGCGGATCGCAGTGTCACCGCGCTGTTCGATGTCGAGCAATGCTGCTTCCACAATGTCACGCACTTTGCGATCCGATTGCGCCTTAACATCTGCGGATTCACCGCGCTTTAGCCATCGGGCCATCAATTTCTCCCGCAATGTGGACTGGTGTTGAAGGTTCCTTTGCATGAGGACTGGGATGCGGACCATCAGATAGTATCGATGCAAGCGTATCGACCGAATGCCTTTGTTCCGGCACGGAGCGCGCCCTATCGGCAAAGCTTGAGCATCATCAGGAGAATTCAAAGATGCGTTTAGCCACTCTGCGTGATGGATCCAAAGATGGTCGACTGGTCGTGGTTTCTCCCGATGGGCTGAGGTTTGCTCCGGCGCCTGTCAACGCTCTTCAAGCAGCGTTGGAGCAATGGGTAGAGGTAGAGCCAGTGCTGCTGGCGTTGAAGGTTTTTCCCGAACAACTTGAATTACACAGCCTTGCATCTCCGCTGCCGCGCGCATGGCAATGGCTCGACGGATCAGCGTTCCAGAGCCATGGCGATCTGATGTGCCAAGTGCTGGGCATTGATCCCATCGAGACGACAACCCCGCTTATGTATCAGGGCGTCTCCGACAAGTTTTATGGCCCGCATGATGATGTGAAGTTTCCGGACGAAGCGCTGGGCATCGATTTCGAGGGCGAGTTTGGCGTCATTGTGGATGCTGTGCCTATGGGAACGACAGCCAAGGATGCCATGCAGCACATCAAACTCGTCGTGCAGATCAACGATTGGTCCCTGAGAGCGCTGGCCGGGCCCGAAATGAAGACAGGCTTCGGTTGGGTGCAGGCCAAACCACCATGTGCCATGGCACCTTTTGCGGTTACACCGGACGAGTTCGGCGCAAGCTGGCGAAATGGCCGGGTCTGTCTCGATCTCGCTGTTGAATGGAATGGAGCGCCGTTTGGAAGAGCCAATGGCGAACCGATGGGCCACGGCTTCCATGAACTGGTCGCCCACGCTGCACGGACGCGCGATCTGGTCGCCGGAACAGTCGTCGGCTCGGGAACGGTATCCAACGAAAACTTTCGCGAGGTTGGGTCCTCCTGCATCGCTGAAAGGCGGGGTATTGAGGTCATTGATCTGGGAGAAGCGAAAACGAACTTCATGGCGTTTGGTGACAAGGTCCGGATGGAAGCCCTTGATGCCGACGGACGGGCGGTTTTCGGCGTAATAGACCAACAGGTGGTTCGTGGCTGAGAGCTCAATTGGTTTGGATCCGGTAAAGCTCGTGATATTGCCGCGGACCCGTGCCGGCTTAACGAAAGCAGGACTTCGGCAGCACCTGGAGAAGGTGCATGGGCCGATGGTCGTAGCCGAACCGGATGTCTCCGGCAGGTTCTCGGGCTATGTGCATCACTATGTACAGGATGCTCCAAGCTCACTGGCCTTGGCTCCCCTGCAGGATCGCGATGCAGTAACTGTCATCCGGCTGCCATCGATGACTGACCTTGCCTCATCAAAGGCAAACGCCGCCTATCGTGAGAACATCGGTCCGGATGAAGACAATTTTCGGGAGATTATCGGATCGGTCGCTCTTCTAGCGGATGAGGTGGCGATTGTACCGGGCGCCGATGACGCTCCGTTAAAGCTGTTCGTTTTTCGAACCGCCACGTCGAAGCAGTGTGCCGGATGGGACGAGAAAATTGCCCATCTACATGTCGAATTTGATTTGCATGGTGCCGCCATGAACATCTCAAGACCAATTGAAGGCACGTTTCCGTATTCACAGTTCGATGAAATCGGGTTGACTGCCACGTCCGATCTTTCTGGCTTGGCGGCATCCATTGTCCTCCAGGCGCATGCGCATTTTGGTGCGGTAGACACGAAAATGCTCCTGACGGAACCCGTGCGGTTCGTCTGATTTTGGAGATTTTATGAAACTTTCAGATTCCGGATTGCCGCCTGTCCAGCGGGTTGTCACTGGTCATGACGAAAAGGGGCGCGCCGTATTCAAGTCAGAGGATCTGACGCCCACAAGACTCATCCCGTCCGGTGACGCTTCATTTCTTCTGATCTGGACTACCGGAACTGTACCCGCCAATAACAACGACGAGACTGACGGGCGGGAGCGCGAAGCGGGGCTGACCTTGGAAGGGGGGTCGGTGATCCGGATCGTGGACATGCTGCCCGGAAAAGAGAGCCCAATGCATCGCACGAATTCGATCGATTATGGCATCGTGCTCGAGGGCGAGATTGAACTGGAACTCGACGATGGGGCAAAGAAAACCGTTCGTCGGGGCGGCGTCATTGTGCAACGCGGTACCAATCACCTTTGGCGTAACACAACCGAACAGGTTTGCCGCATCGCATTCATTCTGATCGAGGCGCCGGCATATTTGCATGATGGTCGTTCACTTTCGGAGCATAAGCCGGCAGCAACTGAAGACTATCGGTGACCTTGATGATGCATGGACTGTTTTCGCTGGCGGGCAGGTCGGCCATTATCACGGGCTCAACGCGTGGTATTGGGCGTGCAATTGCAGAAGCAATGATTGCAGCAGGCGCCCGTGTCGTGGTTTCTAGCGAAGATCGCGCAGATACTGAGCGGACGTCACGCGAGCTAGCTGTCCCGGGTCTGCCATGTGATGTCAGTGATGATGCAAACCTGCTGCGGCTTGTCGATTTTGCACTATCGGAACACGGCCATCTCGATGTGTTGGTGTGCAATGCGGGTATTCCTGGAACGGCTGGTCCATTTTCGGGGATAGACATGACCGATTACGCACACGTCATGGCAATAAATCTGAGGAGCCAGGTCATGCTTTGCAACCTTACGCTCCCCCATATAACTGCAGCGGGAGGCGGCTCGGTGATCCTGATGTCCAGCCTTGCTGGGTTGCGCGGCAACGGTCATTTGAACAGTTATGCACTGGCAAAGGCTGGTGTAGCTCAACTCGCGAGAAACCTCGCTGTCGAGTGTGGACCCAGCGCAATTCGCGTCAATGCTATCTCCCCGGGGTTCATCAAAACAGACTTGTCGCGACCCCTGATGGCCAAAACCCAGTTCATGGAACGCCGCTTGGCCATGACGCCGCTTAGGCGGGCGGGGACAGTTACCGAAGTCGCCGGTGCTGCTGTTTTCCTCGCTTCTCCTGCGGCCGGTTTCATTACCGGTCACAATCTTGTTGTGGATGGTGGCACGCTGATCAGCGATGGGTCCTGACCGGGCGGTAGCCATCGTTTTTGCGCACATTTTCTCGGCTCGACCATTGGTGTGCATGTGGCAGTGCTCTAATCTGAGTTGCCAAAAATAGCCTATCGGCACATTTTGATGGGTGCGCTTTGCGTTGCCAGTCGTGGCTGGACGTTCGGACATTGCAGCTGCCGGCGGTTCCTAATTGCCGCGTGAGCAGTCTATCCTGCCGTCGAGAGCCCGTGGGGCGCTACGCTGTTGAGAAAACCATCGCCAAGCCATGCTTGTTCCTGATACGTTCGGTTTTGTAGTTTTCAGCCAACAAGCTAAAGTGAAGCTAATCGACGCACCAACGTTTCGCATCCGGCGTCCGCAAATGCAGCCCTTGTTGCGCAGCAGGCCGAGCAAACGCGTTGCGCACTCGCATGCCCCTATCAAATCGGTTTCTAACCCAGCGACAGGCCAGCCTGCCGCTCAGCGCCCCACTCTCATATTCAAATATAAATCATCCGCGGCGCTTGTGAATATAGCTTGATATAAAATTGGTTGCATATTATGGAATCGGGCAAGCGGAGTTCAACCGCATACGAATCCACAAAAATCAAAATTTTTCAGGGAGAGGGTATGTACAGCACCAAGTTGCTTCTGCTTGCGGGCATCAGCCTCGCAACGCTTTGCCAGCCGGTCAATGCGCAGGAAGCTCAATCGAATGATGCGGAAACGCAATCGGCAGAGCCACAAAACGACATCGTAGTCACCGGGTCGCGTATCACCTCCAACGGTGACAATCTTCCGACACCCGTGACGGTCGCATCGACCGAGCAGCTGTTGAAGACCAGTCCTTCAAACATTCCAGACGGCTTGAACAAGCTGCCGATCTTTGCCCTTTCGCGGGGCACGGCCAATCTCAACAATCCCAGCGACAATTTTACCGGCAATTACCTCAATCTGCGTGGGTTCGGCATTCAGCGGAACCTCATTCTGCTGGACGGAAACCGGATGGCACCGACAAGCTATACCGGTGCGGTCGATACCAATGTCATCCCGCAGATGCTGGTTCAGCGGGTTGAGGTGGTCACTGGGGGTGCGTCTGCGGTTTATGGGTCCGACGCTGTATCCGGCGTAATCAATTTTATCCTGAACAAGGAATTCGAGGGCATCAAGGTTGAGGCGCAATCGGGCGTTTCCAGCCGAGGTGACGCAGCATCCTGGCGTGCAGGGGCGGCCTTTGGCGCCAATTTCGGCGGTGGCCGCGGCCATTTCATGGCCAGCTACGAGCATTTCCAGCAGGACGGTCTGGATGACAAGGAGGCAAGAAGGAATGGCCGGGCGATCTTCGCAGTCGCCGGTTCAGGTTCCGCTGCCGACCCATTCCGCCTCATCACCAACGCCCGCAACTCGGCAATTCCGTTCCAGGGTGGCAATCTCTTTACCGGTCGACTGTTCTCGGCGCCCGGAGTACTGGGCAACCCCGCGCGAGGCGTCTCACAAGGCGGTGCCTTGGCAAGCGGTGGAGATGGCTTTTACGGTATCGGGTCGTCAGCAACCGCAGATCTCAGGACCGATCAGGCCTTCGCGCGTGCCGATTATGAGTTGTCGGATAATGTCAGCATCTATGTTCAGGGTTTTTATGCCAAGGCACGAACCGAAAACACTTTCTATCCGAATCTGATATTTCCAACACTCGTGGCTTCAGACAACGCCTTTCTGAGTCCTGCTGCCCAGGCAGAATTACTCGCTGGCGGCCCAGTGTTTCTCTATTCGCGCGTCTTCGATGATCCAGCGCATGAGCTCGGTGTGCGTGCGCAATCTGAGAACTGGATGGGTAGCGCCGGCCTGACCGGAGATTTCGGTGATTTCAACTGGAACGTGCACTATCAACACAGTGTCAGCGAAACCAAGAACACTCAGGTCAACAACGTCCTCCTCGGCAATCTATATGCATCGCTTGATGCGGTCGATCAGGGCCGGTTTGCTGGCGGTCCGGCCAACGGCAACATTGTGTGTCGCGTCACGCTGACAAATCCGACGGCCTATCCTGGCTGTGTTCCATTGAACGGCTTCGGGGCAACGCCAGCCAGCCAGGCTGCCGCACTTGATTATATTACGGGCGACAACTTCAACACACCCGAGTTCACTATGGATGTCGTTTCCGCCAGCATCAGCGGTACCGCGTTCGACAACTGGGCTGGCCCTGTCCGCTTCGCAGTGAGCGGTGAATACCGCAATGTGCAACTCGACGTATCCACCAATGCTCCGTCGAATGTCTTTGCAAACTGTACAGGCCTGCGTTTCAATTGTGTTCCTGGCACACCAGTTTATCGTGATACTTTGATCACGCCGATCAGCGTCACTGAAAACGTCAAAGAGGCAGCACTCGAAGTCGACTTCCCTTTGCTTCGTGACAGTGGCGTTGGTTCTCTTAGCCTGAGTGGTGCAGCTCGCTATACGGACTACTCGACCAGCGGTTCGGTAACAACTTGGAAAGTCGGCGGAGATTGGCAAATTGCCGATGGGCTGCGTTTCCGGGCTACCCGCTCACGCGACATCCGGGCGCCCAGCCTTTATGAGCTGTTTCAGCCGCAGACTGGCGGTGCCAGCGGGTATTTCGATCTTCTCACCAACAGTTCTGGTCCTAGCGGGATCGTGACAACGTCGCAGGGTGGCAACTCCGCACTCGTTCCGGAGAAGGCAGATACCCTTACGTTCGGAGGCGTCTTCCGTCCCAGCGGCATACCTGGCCTCAGTATTGCGGTTGATTATTACAAGATCAAGCTGAACAATGCGATTTCCCAGATCGATGGCCGGCTTGCATCAATCCAATCGGCTTGCAACTCCAGCGGTGGTACAAGCGCTTTCTGTTCGCTCTATGATCGGCCGCTTCCATTCAGCAATACGACACCGGCCAACTTTCCGAGCCTTGTTCGCCTGACGACGCTCAATGCGTCGTCGATCAAGACCTGGGGCATTGATGGTGAGATCAACTACAACTTCAGTGTCGGGTCAGAAGGCCGTATTTCGCTTCGCGGGCTGGTCGGGTATCAGCCACAGCTAACTACGATCCTGGCCCCCGGCATCGAGCCGCAGCTTGGGGCAGGCGCTGCTGCTTCCCAATCGACAGGTGGAGTTCCCAAGCTGCGTTTGACCGGTTTTGTCAGCTACAGCAATTCAGATTTCTCGATTGATTTGCAGCAGCGGTGGCGATCATCGCTGAAGTGGGATGCAACCCGTTCTCTGGTATTCAATATCCCGGACGTTCCATCAGTCGCGTATACCGACATCACGTTCACATTCTTCCCCGGCAAGGACAAGGACAAGCAGATATTCTTCTCGGTCCAGAATCTACTCGACAAAAATCCTCCGCCTTACCTGACGGCTGGCACGTCTGGCACGCCTGCATTCTCGTTTCCTGCAGTCTCAGGCGACGACATTATAGGGCGCTACCTGACAGTCGGTGCCAAGTTCAAGTTCTAGTATCTTCCTGATTTTTGATGGTGGCGGATTTGCATCGAAGGTTCGCCACTTTCGAGTTTCAATTTTATACAATACGTGAAGCGCAGGGCCAGGAGATCAGAACAATGCGAACCATTACCAAGGCGATTGCAGCATTTCTGCTTGTGGCCGGCGGCAGCCTTTCGGCCCAGATGCCGACTCCCAAATTTGAGGTGATACCCGCTCCGGCCGAAGCTGAAGCTGTACCACTATATGGTGATAGAACTCCAGGTGCCGCCGCGACAGAAAACTGGTCGCTGTGGGACGATAAGCATTATGTCGTGCGCAATGTCACCAGACCGACCCTCACTGCCTTTCTCCCAGAACCGTCAAAAGCGACTGGCGCTTCAGTCCTTGTGGCTCCTGGCGGGGGCTTCATGCTGTTGGCGATGGGACCTGAAGGCTGGAACGTCGGTAAGGCGCTTGCTGAGCGCGGAATCACTGCTTTTGTCCTCAAATATCGGATCAAGCCAACGCCTACTGATGAAGGCGAGGCATTTACTTTCATGAACCAGAAGATCAAGGAAGGATTGCCGGACCCGGCAAAGCAACCGACCCTGCAACATTCGCCGTCTACTGACGACGCGGTCGCTGCACTGGCGCTCATCCGTCAAAATGCTGAGAAATACGGAATTGATCCCAGACGTGTGGGGATGATTGGTTTTTCGGCAGGGGCAATGACTGCGCTCAACACCGTCATGGCAGCGCCTGAGGGCGCTAGGCCCGATTTCTTCGGCTACATTTATGGCCCGCAGGCAGCCGTTGCGGTTCCCTCCAACGCTCCGCCGATGTTCGCAGCGATCGCGTTTGATGATCCCTTGTTTCCGACAATGGGTTTCCCGGTGGTAGAAGCCTGGCAGCAGGCCAAACGGCCTGTGGAATTGCACGCCTATGGTCGCGGCGGCCATGGTTTCAATCTGGGCCTTGAAGGTACCACCACGACCTTGATGCTGGATCAGTTCGTAGCCTGGATGGACATGCAGGGGTTTCTCAAACCCAAAGCCGATCAATAGTGGTACCCGTTTGCATGGCTGAACATATGATTGCTGACCGCGTCGAAACATTACTGTCGCAGCTCACATTGGAGGAAAAGGCCGGTCAGCTATGTCAGCTGTTCGCCTTTACTCCCAACAACGAGGAGCTCGATGCCGAAATAGCTGCGGGCCGTGTCGGATCGATTTTGGTGATGCGCGATCCATCAGAACTGGACAGGTTGCAGCGTATCGCAGTCGAAGAGTCGCGGCTGGGAATACCCTTGCTTTTCGGGTTCGACGTAATCCACGGAATGCGCACAATCTTTCCTGTGCCCATCGCGATGGCGGCAAGCTGGGATCTCGACGCAATCGAGGCAGGGCAGGCGGTTGCCGCTGCTGAGGCTCGCGCCCTCGGTCTGCACTGGACCTTTGCGCCGATGGTGGACATCGCACGCGATCCACGCTGGGGCCGAATGGTCGAAGGAGCAGGCGAGGACCCTTATCTGGGATCCGCCGTGGCGGCCGCTCAGGTCCGGGGATTTCAGGGTAACGCCATCGGTCAGCCCGGCCGCATCATTGCAGGGCCCAAGCATTTCGCCGGATATGGGGCAGCACTCGGCGGGCGCGACTATGATGAGGCCGAGATTTCGGACCATGAACTGAGGAATATTTATTTTCCACCGTTCAAGGCTGCGATCGATGCAGGCGCTGGCAACGTGATGTGTGCCTATATGACGCTCAACGGTGTGCCCGCCACTGGCAACCGGTGGCTGATCACCGACATTCTCAAGGGCGAATGGGGCTTTGCCGGCTTTACGGTATCAGACGCAAATTCTGCTTTCGATCTCACAACCCACAATTTTGCAAAAGACAGCGCCGATGCGGGCGCGCGCGCGCTGCACGCTGGTCTCGACATGGAAATGTCGCTGAGCACCCGCAGTTCCGCTTACCGCAACCTCCCAGGTCTGGTCGCCGATGGCACGGTCAGCGAGGCAGCCCTGGATGACGCTGTGCGCCGTATCCTCTCCATGAAGGTCAAAATGGGCCTTTTTGAAGAACCGTATGTCGATCAGACCCGGATTGACGGTGTTTTGAACGATCCTGCGCACAGGGCAGCAGCACGGACCGCTGCCGAGAAGAGCTTTGTTCTGCTTCGCAATGAAGCTGCCGCGTTGCCGCTCAATCCCGCAGCATTGGGATCGATCGCCGTGATCGGTCCGCTGGCGGACTCGGCACGCGATACCTTGGGCCCGTGGGTCTTTGACCAAAACCTGTCCGAGACGGTCACCGTGCTCCAGGGGATCAAGGACGCGGTGGGAGGCTTGGTCGACGTCGTATACTCGCCTGGCGTCTCAATGATTGCCCGGCTCAATCCCTCGTTCTTTGACGCTCTTCCAGGCTTCGACGTTGCCCCCCGTGTCGAGGTCGATGACAACCTGGAGATCGAGCGCGCCGTTGCGTTGGCCGAAGCGTCTGATTGTACTGTGCTGGTGCTTGGTGAAGCGCAGAACATGACAGGCGAGGCAGCCTCTCGCTCCACGTTCGACCTGCCTGGGCGTCAGCAGGATCTGCTTGAAGCCGTCATCGCCACGGGTAAGCCAGTCATCCTGCTGCTGATGGCAGCGCGGCCAATCGATCTCAAAGGCGCGCAGCCGTCTGCCATACTGAACATCTGGTATCCGGGCACTCAGGGTGGTGCTGCGGTCGCGAACACCATCTTCGGCAAATCTGTACCCGGTGGAAAACTCCCCTTCAACTGGGTGCGCAGCATCGGCCAGGTACCCTTGCCCTACGCCCGGATGAACACGCATCAGCCGAAAGACATCGATAACCGTTACTGGAATGAGCAGGGAGGCGCGCTTTACCCCTTCGGGTTTGGCCTAAGTTATACCGCTTTTGAATATTCCAACCTGCGCCTTTCGACTGCTTGGGTCGGGTTGGGTGAGGATATTCGCGTCCAGGTTGATATAACCAATACTGGACAATGTGCCGGCGATGAGGTCGCGCAGCTCTATATCCACCAACATCATGGGTCTGCTGCCCGCCCGGTCCGCATGCTCAAGGGGTTTTGGCGCGTGCGCCTTGAAGCCGGAGAGACGACCACGATCGACTTCGCCCTGACTGCTCATGACCTCACTTATTGGTCATCTGCCGATCGCAACTGGGTGCAGGACGAGACGGCAATTACAGTCATGGTCGGCACCGACTCTACCGCAACACTGAGCGCTGTATTCGAGGTTCGCCGAAACGCGGCCATTTTCAAGGATAGTGATTAAATGAGTCCCGCCACCAGTGCTGCAGTGCCATCGGCGGAGGCCCCCGTCACGGGCTGGTTCATGTTTGCCTACCTCCTGACGGTATTCGCTTTCTACACCGCGCTGTTTGCGCCTCTCATCGCCTCGATTTCGGTCAAGCTGAGCCAGATTTCGTCAGCCGGTGACAAGGCACTCGACTTGGGGGCCATTCTGGCGCCGGGTGCGTTCGCAGCCCTGATCGCAGCACCCATATTCGGTGCCTTGTCCGATCGTACTCGAAGCCGGGTCGGTCGGCGCAAGCTGTGGATCATTTTCGGGTGCGTGGTCATGGGCATGGGACTTGCGCTAATGGCGACCGGAACTGGGCTGGTTGCGCTCGGGGCTGGCTGGCTCCTGGTTCAGATAGGTGCAAACGCCGCGTTGGCGGCAACCAATGCGCTGTTGCCGGATCTTGTCCCGGAGCATCAGCGTGGCAAGGTTTCAGCATTGATGGGAATTGCACTTAGTCTGGCGCTGCTTGCGGGGCCGTATCTCACGCAGTTCACCGCGCACGACAATCTGCTGATGTTTCTCGCGCCCTGGGCGATCTGTCCTGTCGCCATTATCCTGCTGTTCGGTGCATTCAAGGACAAGCCCGCTGGACAGATGTCTCCATTCGGGCTTGCCGATCTGGGTCGGACCTTCTGGGTCAACCCGATGAGATACCCTGATTTCGGCTGGGCGTTTCTTAGCCGATTCCTGGTGTTCATGGGCGTCGCCTATTTCCTGACCTATCAGTTCTTCTTCCTCAGCGACCAGCTCAAGCTGAATGAAGCGGAGGCGCTCAAGGCGTTGGGGCTATCGCAGTTGATCACGACAGTCGTCACGGTCACCTTCACGTTGCTGAGCGGCTGGCTTTCGGACAGGATCGGGCGGCGCAAGCCCGTTGTCTTGGTGGCAGGTCTGCTGGTGGCGCTGGGGTTGCTGGTGATCGGGACTTCGACCACGATAACGCAGTTCCTGATCGGCGCCGCGATCTATGGGGTCGGCCAGGGCGTCTATTTTGCCGTCGACATGGCGCTTGTGGCTGCTGTGCTGCCCAATCCCGAAGATACCGCGAAGGACCTTGGCGTGTTCAATATCGCCAGCGCATTCCCTCAGACGGTGGCTCCGGTGATTGCCCCGGTCTTCCTGAGCATCGGAGCGGTTGCTGGCGGCAATCTGCCAGCGGTGTTCATTGCCGGGGCCATTTTTGCGATCGTTGGCGCTTTTGCCGTGATGCCCATTCGCAAGACAAGATAGGTGTTCGCGGGTCGTACAGAAGCAACAGCTATCTCCGCCCTCGCGATGCAAGGGTCCAGCTAAAAGCTGCGGTTTGCCCGAGCGCCTGCGACCACGGCAGCGCGCCCTTACACAGGATAGATAAGCGAGTTTGGGATCAGGTCGTTGTCATAAACGCAGAACTTCTTGCGAAACTTCAGCGCGTCACGATCGAGAACGATTTCATCGATATATCGGCCGACATTATAAACCTCGGCGGCCATGTCCCGCTTCGTCCGGACGACGACATAGTTGGTCGACGCCAGGATCACGCCTTCTTCATCGATGGCGAGGTTCGGCACGCTTACGATATGCCGCTGATAATAGGGCGCATGAAAGATTGTGCTGGTGATGCCATAGACGCGGTCCTTCATCATTCCGCGCCCTTTCAGGGACATCAGGCTCAGTGGAAGGTCGCGATCGAAATTCTCGCGCGCCACAATGCGATACCATGCGTTCATGGTGAAGAAATCCGCCCACTCATCGTAGCGGCTCTCATCAAGACAGGCTGTATAGGCTGCGTAAAGATCGGAAATGGCGTAGCGCAGTTCGGGGTCGATCTTCATGCTTCCATAACTCCGCGCCAATAGCGGTACATGCCGCGGATCAGCGTTTCGGTAACCATGTGATCGGTGCTGCCGACGCCCTGGCCATCGAGCTCGCACAAGGTGGAGAAATCCTTGTCCTGCTCGAAGCCCTCCTGGCTGAATTCGATCACCTCGCCATCGTCGGCTGACACGAAGCCTGCCGGACCGAAAAGATTGGCCTGCCGCAGGCGGCGCTCGGTCATCTCCTCGTCGTCGTCCTCGAACCCGAAATGGGTCCAGACGAAATCGAACCTGTCGGGCCCAAGCGGCGTGATCTGCCGAGTGGATACCGAATTGACCTGCTGCTGGAAGATGACGTTGGGAAAGACCGTCGTCATGCACACCGTGTCCTCGCCCCACCAGGGCTCATGGACGATATCGAGCAGCAGCGGCTCATGCAGCGTCATGTTGGCGCGAAAGCTTGTGACGCCTTGCTCGACATTGTCTTTCACGCTGGCGCTGCGACGCGAGATCATCGCGGCGTGACGCGCGTGCTTGTCGAGCAGAAGACGCGATTCGTTGTCTGCCCGCCACAGCCCGAATGTCACGAACCATGTATGCAGAAGGCCCGGATGATAGGGGTCCTTGATGTTTTCCATCATCAGCTTCCAGTTGCCTGGAATGCGCTGCCGCGAGTAGCCGAGCAGCGTCAGCTTCCTGCCATCGAAAGTCCGGTCGAAGCACGCCAGAACCTCATCGCCGATATAGTCTTCCAGCGGTTCGACGTCATGATCGAAACAGGCAAAGACAACCCCATTGCGCACCGCGACCTTCAGCTTGTTAAGCCCGTTGTCCTCGAGCTTGAACGTTTCGAGCATGCCTCCCTTGCCCTTGACTCCGTTCTTGAATGGAACACCGAGCAGCTTGCCATCGTGGTTGTAATTCCATTGGTGGTAGGGGCAGACTAGCGTCTTCACCTTGCCGGTCCGCTCCTGACAGAAACGCATGGCGCGGTGGGCGCACCGGTTTTCAAGAACGTTGATGTCGCCCTGGCGGTTGCGGATCATGATCACAGACCGCTCGCCAATGGCAGTGCGCTTGAAGCAACCGGCCTCTGGCACCTCGATTTCCAGGCCGACATAGCTCCAGTGCGGACCATAAAAGATCCGGTCGAGTTCACGCTCATATATCCCGCGATCGGTATAGACCGCCGAGGGTATCCTGCTGGAGCCGTCATCAAGCCACGATGCCTGCATCAGGTCGTCAACGGCGAAATCTTTCCCTGTCATGGTTGCTCTGTCCAAATGCTCGAGATTTCAGACCGTGCCGATGCGGAGGACGGGCTTGATCGTCTTGCCGCTTTCACTGTCGGCAATGGCCTGGTTGATGTCGGCGAAGTCATAATGCTTGATCAGGCGGTCGAACGGGAACCGGCCCTGGCGGTAGTATTCAATCAATGTCGGAATAAAGGTGCTGGCAATCACATCGCCCTGAACGATGCCCATGATCCGCTTGGCCGGGATCATTACGCCATTGATATCGAGCGAGACCTCTGATCCCAATGGCGATGCACCGACGATGCCGCAGGTGCCGAAGAAGCCCAGGCAGTCGACCGCCTGGCGCAGCACCGAGCCATGGCCGCTGGCCTCCAGCGAAAAGTCCGCGCCTTTGACTGAAATCTCTTGCACCTTGGTGACGGGATCTTCTTCTTTGGCATTGATCGTATGGGTTGCCCCAAGTTCCTTGGCGAGATTGAGGCGGTCTGCATTGATATCGACCGCAATGATCTGCGTAGCTCCCGCGATGCGTGCTGCCATGACAGCGGCAAGGCCGACGGCGCCGGTTCCGAACACCACGAATGACGATCCGGGCCGAACCTTTAGCGCGTTGAGCACGGCGCCCGCACCCGTCTGCAACCCGCATCCCAAGGGCGCTAGCAGATCGAGTGGGAGGTCTGTGGGCACCTTCACCACGTTGTTCATGTTCGCGAGAGAGTATTGCGCAAACGCGGACTGCGCGAAAAAATGGTCATGGACAGGCTTGCCGTCGGTATCGGTGATCCCGGTCGAGCCATCTGCCCGGCTGCCGCCAAAATTGGTGGGCAGGATATTCGCGCAATGGGCCGGATGGCCCGAGTCGCATAGGTAACAGTCGCCGCAAAAGGCAAAGCTCATCACAACGTGGTCGCCAGGAGCAACCTTGGTCACGTTGCTCCCAACAGCTTCGACAACCCCTGCGCCTTCATGCCCCAGAACAGCAGGCAGTGGCATTGGCAGCAACTGGTCGCGGACCACCATGTCAGTGTGGCAGACACCACAAGCCACCACGCGCACCAGAACCTCATCTGCGCGTGGCTCACCAATGGTCACGTCTTCAATAGCTGGAGCCTTGCCCTTTCCGCGGAAAACGGCAGCTTTGATCAAGCGATTATCGTGGATACCCATGTCAACTCTCCAAGGTTCGGGCGCCTGTTACCGGTGAGGCGGCGCTTCTTTTTGGTGTGCCAAGCCTGGCCGACACAACAGCAGTTCAGCCTTTGACGTCTCATAAAATTTTATTTGGCGCAATAAATTTCATAATATACAATCCAGATTCTGCGCTACGGCTCTTTCCGCAAGGCCATAGATGCGTCACTGAGTGCAAAAAATTCATGGGAGAGAAGCATGGAAGTCCAGTTACTTATCGATAACCGTCCGGCGGACGCCGCAAGCGGCAAGATCTTTGAACGCCGAAACCCAGTAAGCGGCCATATGGTCACCACGTCGGCTGCCGCCGGCGTCGCCGACGCGTGCCGCGCTGCTGAGGCCGCTGGCAGGGCGTTCAAGACATGGTCACAGACCGGCCCGACTGAACGCCGCAAGATTCTGCTTGCCGCTGCGGACAATCTGGAAGGAAAAATCGAGGAAATTTCGCAAGCCATGGCAGCCGAGGTTGGCGCTTCGGGGCTTTGGGGTGGATTCAACGTGATGGCTGCAGCGCAGCTCATCCGCGAGGCTGCCTCGATCACCACACAAATTCAGGGCGAGACCATCCCTACGGACAAGCCCGGTACATTGTCGATGACTTTACGGCAGCCTGTAGGAGCCATTCTTAGTATCGTGCCATGGAACGGCCCGATCATCTTGGCGGCGCGTGCGATTGCATACCCGATTGCGTGCGGAAATACGGTGGTGTTCCGTGGATCTGAGATGAGCCCCAAGACCCATGCATTGGTGGCAGATGCATTCATTGAGGCTGGCCTGCCTGATGGGGTTCTGAATTTTGTGGTCAATGCGCCTGATGATGCCGCCGACGTCATCGACGCCCTCATCGCGCACGCCGCTATCCGTCGCATCAATTTCACTGGCTCCACACGGGTTGGCCGGATCATCGCCGAAAAGGCTGGACGCAATCTCAAGCGCTGCCTGCTCGAACTTGGGGGCAAGGCGCCGTTCGTGGTGCTCGACGACGCCGATATTGATGGCGCGGTCAACGCAGCCGTCTTCGGAACGTTTCTGTACCAGGGCCAGATTTGCATGTCGACGGAGCGTTTCGTGGTCGATGTGGCTGTCGCTGAAGAATTCGTGGCCAAGTTCGCCGCGCGCGCCGCGCAGCTTCCCGCAGGTGATCCTTGCTCCGATCCCGGCTGCGTCATCGGGCCGCTGATCGATTCTCAGGCCGGCACACGCATCAATGCCCTGATCGACGATGCCGTGGCAAAGGGTGCGACCATTGTTGCCGGAGGACGTGCCGAGGGTGCGATGATGGCGGCCACGATCCTGGATCATGTGAAGCCTGGCATGGCGGTCTACGACGAGGAGACCTTCGGCCCGATCACCACCATCGTGCGCGTACAAGGGGTCGAAGAAGCCGTGCGCGTTGCCAACGACACGGATTATGGCCTGGCGGCGGCGGTCTTTGGACGGGATGCGGTCCGCGCTCTCAACGCTGCGCGCCAGATCGATGCCGGGCATGTCCATGTCAATGGTGCTACGGTGCAGAATGAGCCCCAGGCACCGTATGGCGGGATGAAAAGCAGTGGCTATGGCCGCTTCGATGGCCGCGCGGTGATTGATGAGTTCACCGAGCTGAAATGGGTCACGATTGAACCTTCGGATCAATACTATCCCATCTGAATCAGCGGGCGCTAGCGTCTTGCGCTGGCGCCTCTTGCCTTTTGGTCACGTTGGTGGCTTGAAAGCCTCTATCTCCAGGCAGGCCTGCTCAACCCGCAATATCCGATCGGATGTCAGCGATACGCCAAATCGCCTTGCATTTGCTAACTGAGGAACGAGACAAAGGTCGGCTAGGTTTGGACGATTGCCGAAGCAGAACTCTCCGTTATGTTGGGGTAGCAACGCCTCGAATGCCGCCAGGCCTTCGTGGATTGTGGCGCGGGCCCATTTCTCGACTCCGCCTTCCTCCACTCCAAGTGTTCGTAACCGATTCAGAATTTTGAGGTTTTGGACAGGATGAATGTCGCAGGCGACCACATAGGCTGCAGCACGCACCCTCGCCCGCTCCATCGGATCGACGGGCAGCAGTGCGGGGTCAGGATGAGCTTCGTCGAGATACTCACAAATAGCTAATGATTGCGTGAGTACGTGGCTATCTATAGCCAGGGCCGGAACTAAGCCCTGCGGGTTGAGCGCCAGATACTCGGGTGCCAATTGTTCCTTGTTCCGAAGGTTGTACTCGATACTGTCAAATTTAAGGCCCTTCAGGCCCAGTGCAATTCGTACGCGGTATGATGCGCTAGACCTGTAGAAGCCATGAAGAGTGAAACAGCCAAGATCAGTCATCTGCGATCGAGCCTACTTCGATTTCGGTTGGCGTTAGCCCCTCGATTGCGACGATCATCCTGTCGCCCGGAACAACCGCGCCCACACCTGCTGGTGTTCCGGTATAAATCAGGTCGCCCGGCTCCAGCCGATAAAGCGCTGAGAGGAATGCGATCACATCGGGTACCGGCCAGATCAGGTCGGCGATGTCGGATGACTGTTTGGTCTCACCGTTTACCGTAAGTGTGATTGCGCCATTTTGAATATGGCCAACATCACTCGCGGGATGGATAAGCCCCAGCGGGCAGGATTGTTCGACATTCTTTCCGGTATCCCAGGGGCGGCCCTTGTCGCGCGCGACCAATTGCAGATCGCGCCGGGTCATATCGAGACCGGTTGCATAGCCGTAGATGTGTTTCTCTGCATCTTCGCGGGCAATGTTGCGCCCGCCGCTGCCGATCGCCACGACAAGCTCGGCCTCATAGTGGAAGTTGGATGTGCCAGGCGGATAGCAGATCGCAGAACCCGAAGGTACGACGGTCTCGGCCCATTTGGTGAAGAAGAACGGTGGTTCACGATCAGGATCGAACCCCATTTCGCGCGTGTGCTCCGAGTAGTTTCGGCCAACACAGAAAATCCTGCGCACCGGGAAATCATCTCCTCGGGTGGTTTTGGCCAAGGTGGGCACTTGTGGTTCAAAAAGCAGGGTCACGCACAATGTTCCTTGTAAAGATTGAGTTTCTCTTGCGAAGCCTTGTCGGAAAACGCGAACAGGATGAGGTCTTGCGAAGCCGCAAACCTGACCTCGTTCCACGACGGGATGGTGATGACATCGCGCTCGCTCAGACGAAGTTCCTCGCCGTTGACCAGGGCCGTTCCTTCGCCCTCCACGACAACGAAGACCGAACCGTCGCTCGACCGGCGCGGAGCGGTTTCAAAGCCCGCAGGGATCAGGCGAACATGCGCGGAAATCGTCGGCATAACCGAGCCGCCGTCGGCTGGGTTGATGAACTCCAGCGCATGGCCCAGATGTGGGTCGATGTCCGCATTGGCCGCCATCTCGACCAGGTTATGGCGCCATTGCTGGAACGGGTAGTGAAACAACGGCTGACTAGCTGGGCGTCGGTCCGCCTTTGATCCCTTCAACGGGCGCAGATTGGCTCCATATCTGTTGAGCGTATCGCCAGCAGGAACCGTCTCGGGATGAACCTTCTCCGCGAGGCGCTCGGCAAAGGAAGCATCGAACAGGCGGACGGTCGGAATGTCCAACCCGTCCAGCCAGATCATTGGCTTTTGCGTCGGGTTGCCGTGGTCATGCCACTGCATGTTCGGCGTCAGCACCAGATCGAACGGGCGCATGATCGCCTTTTCGCCATCGACCGTCGTATAGGCGCCGTCGCCCTCCATCACAAAGCGCAATGCGCATTGTGTATGGCGGTGACACGGCGCGATCTCGCCAGGCAGAATGAGTTGCAGACCAGCATAGAGGCTTGGCACGACGGCCGACTGACCCACCAAACCCGGATTTTCAAGGATGAGCACGCGTCGTTCAGCCTGTTCGGCAGAAATCAGGTCGCCTGCGAGCATCAGATACTCGCGCATGCGGGCATAGGACCATTTGTGCACGACGGCGGGGCTGCTGGGTTCGTTCAGCACCAGCGCGTGGAGCACTTCCCAGAGCGGGGTGAGGCCCTCTGGAGCCATGCGGTCGTACAGGTCCTGCAGAAGTACCTGCTGTTCGTTGCTGCCTGCAGCTAGCACGGGATGTTCTCTCCTGGAGGTGGCGCACTAAAAAGGGCCGCTTAGACGGCAACCACTGCTAACAGTTTGGCCGTGGCATTCCACAATGTCAAATTGATTGTATAATTTGAAAGCTACTGGCAGGGCGCTCGCCCGCCTACGGATCGACTGATTTCCTCGCAAACCAGCCGCAACTTCTGCGCTATCGGACATTTGGTCTGCTCGCCTCTACCAGTCGTAGTGACCCATGTAGCCGCAAGGATAGCCTGGCTCTGCAGATCGAATATTGGATAGGCCTTGGCATTCAGTCCGGGGATCAAGGTGCCACCAACGCTGGCCTCGCCGTTTTTCCGGACCTTGTTCTTTATCCGCTGCAGATCGTCGATGTTCATAGAGGGCGACTGCCTGAGTTCGGTCGCGACCAGGGTTTCCAGCTCGCGTTCGGGGCGAAAAGCCAGGAAGATCTGTCCGGTGGCAGAGTGAAGCAAGGAGAGGTTCGATCCCAAACCCAGCGATGTTGCGATCGGCGGCCGCCCGACATGCCAGCGTACGATAATCGGACCTGTGGGGCCCAAAGCCGCCAGCAAAACAGTCGCCCCAGTTTCAATTGAAAATGCGGAAAGCCGGTCGTCGGCAATTTTGAAGACGTCGATTCTTGAAAGCGCACTGAGTCCGAGACGCAAGGCGGCCGACCCAAGGTCATAATCACCGTTAGCGTCCTGCTTGACCATTCCAGCTTCGATCAGGCTGGCGAGATAGCGATGGGTCTGAGACGGCGACAGGCCGCACCCCTTGACGATCGCGGCCAGTGGATGCGCGCCGCCCAGCGTTGCCAGCGTGTCCAGCACCCGCATTCCGATTTCGACCGATTGGATTCCGGCGCGCTTCTTTGTTTCAGTGCCAGCCATTATGCTCATCCTTAACGTGTCTGTTGATTAGCACGATTTATCCCAACCCAGCAGAATTTGGCTCTTCGACCTGTCCCAACAGCTCCTCGGCTTCCACTAGTTGAGCGCCAGGTAGCTCGCCACGTGCAAACCATGCCGCGCGCCAAGCGCTTCATTCTATTGCGGCCACTTCGAGCAGAAGCGCAAGTACGAGTTCGGGAGCTTCGCCGATGATATCATGGCCGCAGTTCAGAGTGTGCGTCATCCATTCGGCGTCCGACTTCAGGCGCTGATAGGTGGCGTGAAACGGACTGTAGGCGCTGTCATACGGACTGGTCGTCTGCCCGTTGCACCATGCGTAGATCTTGTGTTTCGCGGCATATGCCTGCGCCGACAGGCGTATCGGCTGAAGCCAGGTCGCCAGCGGGTGGGGCCGTGTCCGGGCATCCAAACCCTCGGGTGGGACCGATCGAAATCCATCTGTCGCAGCATCGATCAGCCGATGCCGGGTCTCAGGGTCCCACATAGACCAGACGGAGTCCCCATCTGCGGGGACCAGCGCGTCAACAAACACGAGTGTTCGGACGGTCTCTGGCAGCATACTTGCAGCGCCAGCAATGACCATTCCTGCATAGCTGTGCCCGCACAGTATAATATCGCTGAGCTTTTCAGATTCGATCAAGCCTGTCAGATCGGCGATGTGGGTGTCGAGATTGATCGATCCTGGGCATGACGACCCCGACAACCCAAGCCCGCTCAAGGTAACGGCATGGACGTCGTGGCCCGCCTCCCGCAGCCTATTTATGATGGGAGCAAAGTACCAGCCGCCATGATAGCCACCCGGCACCAGCACAATCGTCGCCATAAGCTTCCAGTCCTCTCGACTCTAGATCGCGCGCAAGACTGCACCGCGATTGTTTGGCTTCATTGAAAGATCACGCGCCGCTCAACCGGGCTGTCAGAAGCTGTGTCGCTTCGCGGAGCGCGTCCTCGACCCCCTGATGCCCTTTGCGGCCAGACTGGTCGATCCTGTCGGCATAAGGGACAGTCAGAGCAGCCAAGGCATTGCCGCGCAAATCGCGGATTGGAAAGCTGATGGCGAAGAGGCCGCGCACCTGTCCGCTGGGGGCGGCCTCGAACCCTCGCTCGGCGATGACGTCAAGCTTCGTCGCCAGAGCCTCCAGATCGTGGTTGGGCTCTATGATGCAGGCTTCATTGATCCTGATCTTCTGGGTCTCGGGGTCCTGAAATGCCAGCAAAACTCTGCCAGACGCAGATACCAGAACATCAAGCTCCGATCCCACCCGCACGCTGAAACCCATGCCGCTGGGTACATCGACTTTGGCAATCACGAGTTGCCGTCCTTGGCTATATACCGTCAGGTGGCAGGACTGGTCGATTTCCCCGGCAAGCTTGTGCATGAGCGGGGTTGCCTCGGTGAGCAACCGCTGGGTCGGGGGATAATAATGGGCAAGCTCGAACAGCTTTGTCGTCAGCACAAAGCTGTCTCCGACGATGGCAATATACTTCCGCTCCACGAGATGATGGAGCATCCTGTACAGTTCGCCAACGCTGCGACCCAGTTTTGCTGCGATATCGGACCGTGTCAGGGGTACTGCAGACCTGGCAAGCAGTTCAACAATATCAAGCCCTTTTTCAAGCGCGGGAGCTTGATATGGGCGTCCTTCCGATCTGCTGGTCTGGTCGATCTCGTCTCGCTTCATCTCTACACCTTTCGTCGAGCATCGGGTTGCCCGTTATCCGAACAACCCGCGATCGCAGGATTCAAGAGAATTCGACGTCGGCCCTCCTGAATGAACCTTTCAGGCAGCTGCCGCAGGGGCCATTGGCTGGTGGACCTCGATCATGTTGCCGTCCGGATCAAGCAGGAAGATCTGATACCAGTTCGCGATCGCCCACACGCCATAGTCGGCATATTGGATGCCAAGGTCATCCAGGCGCTTTTTGAATCCCTCGATGTCATCGGTGCGGAAACAGAAATGGCCGCGATCCAGCGGATTTAGGAACTGCTTCATTTTGAAGCCGAGACCGATATCGCGCGTTGCGAGATGAAATTCGATAGCGCCGTCGGTGACAAAATCAACAGGGGCTCCGTAGCCGTCCTGCTCGTTCACCCGCGTGTGCTCTTCGTCCTCGATCCGGTCCATCGCGAAAATGGTCTGATAGAACTCGGAAAGTCGCGCCACGTTTTCGGTGCAAAGGTTCATGTGGTGGTATTGGAATTTCACGGCTCAAAGCTCCCTCGGATTGATCTGGTGCAGTGTTCGGTTGTCGCCATAATCGCCCAGCAAGCGTAATGTCAATGTATATATACACAGATGGTTGCATATATGCATCATGCGCTGTACTGCCTGGCTATGGATGAACGCGCTCCAAAATTTCCGCTAGAGACCGCAGCAGGGTCATCACGACAGCACGCTCAATCGTTCTGCGGCGATATGGCGCGGCGGATTGCGACGATGCTGGACCTCGCTCCGCAGGCCTGGGATCCAGGAAATTCGGTACCTTTTGGTTGGCATTTCGCGTTGTTCGGCGGTGAAACCAGGCGAGCGGGTCTGCGATCGGACGGCTTCCCCGGACTTGGCATCGCGATGCCGCCTGAGCTTGGCAATCGACTGGTCGCACTGGGGCGGATTGTGAAGATGCCAGGGCGGATAATGGTCGAGCAGAAACTGCAGCGCAGCAGCCGCATCGCCAGGATCGTCACCAAGCGAAGCGAAGACGGACCTGTGCAAATCGTGACTGTCGAACATCTGGTTAGGGATGCCATCCAGGAAGTCCTCCTGCTCGAGGAGCAGCAGACATATCTGTGCACCAACCGTGGTTTTGCGCCACCGGTTGATGACGCCGCCGTGGAGGCATGCGATGTGGTTTCAGCCGTCATCCCGGATGAAACCATGCTTTTTCAGTTTTCGGCTCTCGCCTTCAATTCACACAAGATCCACCTCGATCGGCACTATGCGCAGAGCGAAGGATATCCCGATATCGTCGTGAATGGCGGTCTTATCACACTGCTGATGACCGAAATCGCTCGGCAGCGTTTGTCAGCCCCGATCAGGCAATTGCAGCTTCGCAATCGTTCGCCTGCGTTCTGCAACCGCATGATCCGGTTTGCGGTGGACGATTATCCGGCAGGATGTTCAATCACTGCGCTCGATGACAGCAATCGCGTTGTCGCGACCATGGAGATTAGCACTGATGAGCTTTAGCCCACTTGCCGGACTGCGGGTCCTCGACCTTACCAGCGTGGTTGTCGGTCCGGTCTGTACCGCGCGCCTTGCGCTCTACGGCGCGGAAGTGATCAAGCTGGAGAGCCCGGACGGCGATCTCATGCGCGGTTTGGGCGGACAGTCCCCGACCGGCCAGCATTCCGGCACATACCTGCATCTCAACCGCGGTAAGCGCAACATCTGCATCGATTTGAAGAAGCCCGGTGCTGCTGAGGTCGTAAGGCGATTGGTCGAAACGTCAGACATCATCATTGCCAACATGCGTCCGCAGGCTCTTGCCCGGCTGCAGCTTGATCATGAGGCAGTTCTTAGGGAATTTCCTGACAAGATCTACTGCCTGATCACCGGCTATGGTCTCGCAGGGCCGTATGCCGGTTTCCCGACCTATGACAGTGTCATTCAGGCAGCTTCAGGCATTGCAGGGCTCAGCGCGATGCGCGACGGTACGCCTGCCTATGTGCCGCTGGTGATGTGCGACCACGTGGTAGGCGAAATAGCTGCCGGCGCGGTGCTGGCTGCGGTGATCCGCCGAAAGGCAGATGGTGTGGGGGCTTTTGTCGAGGTACCGATGTTCGAAACCATGGCTTCTTTTGTGCTCCAGGAGCATCTGGCGCAGCAAAGTTTTGTTCCGCCTGTCGGACCACCGGGCGACCAGCGGTTGCTCAATCCCCACAATCGACCTGTCAAAACCCAGGATGGCTGGATTTCCTTCACCATCAACACAGACAAGCAGGTTCGCGCTTTTCTCGAGGCAACTGGCCGTGACGAACTGATCGGCGATCCGCGCTTTGGCACCGTGGCGGCACGCGCGAACAATGTGCATTTGTGGTTCGAAATTCGGGGCGCTGCTCTGACAAAGCATTCGACCCGGCAATGGCTTGAGATTTTTCGCAAGGCAGACATTGCTGCGATGCCTTGCCATGATATTGGATCGCTCTGCGACGACGAGCACCTCACAGCAGTGGGTCTGCTGCGTCGTGAACTGCATCCCGTGGAGGGCGAAACGGTCGCCATCCGATCATCGGTTGTCGCGGATGGCGATGCACTATCGGCGAAGGGTTTTTCTCAGCCAAAGGGATGGGAGTCTGCGCAGATCGCTACCGAACTCGGATTTTCGCTGGAGGCCGTCGCCGATCTAATCGCAACCAATACGGTGATGGCGAGCGCCGCTGGAGGGGGCTTGTGATTCTGCGCGGTGTGACATGCCTGATCGTCGGCGCGGCTGCAGCCAAGGGCATTGGCAGGGCAACCGCCCATTTGTTTGCCGAGCATGGTGCGAAGCTTATTGTTGCAGACGCCGCGCCCGTCGATGGGCTGATAGCCGATATTGAGAACGCGCTCGGCGCGCGTGGGCTGGCGGTGCCCGGCTTGGCTGGCATGACCTGTGATATTACCGACGCCGGCAGGTGCGAGGAACTGATCGAATATTCGTTGTCGCAGTTCGGCCGGATCGATGCCCTCGTCAACACGGCAGGTATCGTGCAGGGCAAGCCGCTGCTCGATATTTCATCCTTGGAGTTCGACCGCATGATCGATGTCAATCTCAAGGGCGCGTTCAACCTGTGTCAGGCAGCCTTGCGGCATTTTGTCGAGGAGCGCCGCGGCGCCATCGTCAACCTGGCGTCACTTGCGGCGCAAAGGGGCGGCGGGCTGGTCGGCGGTGCGCATTATGCCTCTGCCAAGGGGGGCGTAATCAGCCTGACCCGAACCATCGCCCGTGAATACGGTCCTATGGGAATTCGAGCGAATGTTATTTGCCCTGCAATGACACAGACGGGCATGCTCGATGGCCTTGCCGATGACGAACTGGCGGCCATTTGCCAGACCATCCCATTGCGCAGACTGGGAACGCCGGAAGAGGTGGCTCAGGCATGCCTCTTCCTGGCATCGGACCTCTCGAGTTTCGTGACGGGCGCGACCCTCGATGTGAATGGCGGAATACATATCCACTGAATGGGGCGCGCTGTAAGCGATCGAGTGGATTTCCCTCACCGAAGCCGTCCTTTCGCAGCCTCCACAACCAGTCGATCAACAACATGGCGCACCCGAGGTGTGAGCTGGGCGCGCCTGGGCCAGACTGCATGAACTTCGACCGGGACCGTCGACATATCCGTCATCACTGCCTCCAATCGGCCTTGGTCCAATCGCTGCCTGACCATTGATGCTGGGACCTGACACAATCCGAGCCCTGCCGTAACGGCCTCAACCATCGCCTCGCCATCGCTTATCTGATGCGTGGAAGATGGAATGAACTTTTTGACGTCACCATCCTCCCGGACAATCCAGGCCAGCGGCGGGCCTTTTGGAGAACCGACGACGCAGCGATGCTGCTTGAGGTTGGCAATCGTACGCGGACGACCGTGTTGATCCAGATAAGATGGCGCACCACAGATGACCCTGTCCTGATCAACAAGGTGGCGCGCGATCAGATGGCTGCTGGCGGCCAACGCACCGAAGCGAATGGCCAGGTCAACATCGTCCTGCAGCAGATCGCTTGTCGCATCGGTAAACGTCAAGGCAAGGTTCAAACCAGGATGGGCCAGCGCAATTTCGGTAAGGATTGGCAGCAGCACGCTTCGCCCAAATGCCACCGGCATATCAATCCGCAGGCGCCCGCTAAGCACATGTCCAGCTGAAGACAGAGCATTCTGAGCTGCGGCTATCTCGTCGATCGCAATGGCACAAGCGGCAAGATAAGCCTCTCCATCTGCGGTGAGCCGACTGAGGCGGGTGGTGCGATGAAAGAGCTTGGTTCCGAGCCTTGCCTCAAGCTTGGCAACAGATTTCCCCACGGCAGATTTTGTGATCCCAAGCCGATCAGCAGCCAGCGTGAAGCTGCCTGCTCTTGCCGCAGCGACGAAGACAGTGACGCCCTGCAACGGATCCTGGTCAGCCATAGTAGCGCATTGCTCCACTCAGAATAGCCTGGCGACGTCTTTATAGCTGAAAATTCCGCTTTAGATAGATAGGCAGTGGCGCGCGTATCGCGGCCTAATCGAAGGATTGAACATGCACGGCGAGATCTACTCCATCTATCACTTGGCGATCCAGCCGGCCGACTTCGAGGCGTTCGCGGCATTGGTTGATCGCATCGTTGCAGAGACTGCGAAGGAACCTGATACGACCACATACGAATATGTCGTCAATGCCAGCCATGACGTGGTCCATATCGTCGAGCGGTATCGCACCCAGGGGCTACTCCCCCATGTAGAGCAGACATTTACGCCATTCGCCGAGCGATTTCTCGAATTGGCTAAGATCGAAAAGCTTTATGTCTACGGTGACACGACCCCCGAGATCCGAGCCAAGCTCGATGGTTTCGGCGCTGAATATCTGACGCAGTTCGCTGGCTTTTCGCGCTGAGGATGGTCATGGTTTGCGCCAGTCCGGCTTCGCCATGTTGACGACGCTGCAACAGGTCATGCTGGTCGGCGTCGCCATTGCCGGTACGGGCTTCGATATCCGCCCGCGCGTCGGCGGCGGCCACGCCTCATCAACTGTACAACGCTTGCGCATGTGTCACTATCCGGCACGCAAATAACCTCCGCCTGCCTGTTGCGGCCGGGGCCGCGCCACTACATCGATAGCCTTCTTCAGCGCGGCGGGGACGGAGCGGTTATATTCGGGGGTCACGAAAAGGATACCATCCAGCGGTGCAACCGCCTTGCGGAAATCATCCCATTCGCACGCCCTGCTCGTCGCGCTCAGGATTGTAGAGAGGGAGCGCTCCGATCTTGATCACCGTAAAGTCGAGCTTGCCTTCGCCTAGCGTCTGAATTGCAGCGGCCATTTTCGAGGTCAGGCCATCGGCCTGCAGACTGCCGACGAGGATTCCAACGGTTGGCTTGTGGGTCATGGTGTTTTCCTGGGTGTTAGGGGGAGGTCGGGGGCACGAGGAGCAGGTGTATGGAATTCAGGCAAAAGCAGCGCCTTATTGGCGGCTATGGCAGATACGAGCATGGTCTGCACCGCCATGATCCGGGGGGCGTGGCGGGTGTCACGATGAACCCCCATCCATATTTCCCGCGTTAGTAGCGGACCGTTGTCAAGGCGGACCAGGCCCGGATGCCGATCGGAGAGGTAACAGGGCAGGTGGCCCAGCCCCAGGCCGGCGATCACCCCCTGCACCTGGACCTCTCGACTGTTGGCAAGCAGCGCAGGCTCGGCCTGCGCTGTGCGTTCAGAGAACCAGCGTCCATCCGGTGTATCGAGCAAATCGTCCTGGACCCGCACCGTTCGGTGACCAGTTGCGCCGGTCGACCAATCCGGCTGGCCATAAGCTGCGAGATAGTCAGGCGAGGCATAGACCGCAAAGGCCATCTCACCGATCTTTTGGACGAAGGTTTCATGGGCGAGAAACTGCCCCAACCGTACTGCGATGTCGGCCTCCCGCCGTGCAAGGCTGAGCGACCGATTGTCGGTGATCAACTCGATGACGATGCCAGGATGGACATCGTGCAGCGGCTTGATACCGGCAGTAAGGATGTGCGCGGCGAGCGCTTCGACGGTCGTGACGCGAACCAGCCCTCCGAGCCGCTGGTCCCCGCCGCTGATCGTGCGCTCGAGAGACAGCGCGGCGTCTTCCATTCGTTCGACCTCGCCAAGTACCGCAGCACCCGTCGGGGTCAGACGAAACCCAGCGGGTGTGCGTTCAAGCAACTTCGCTCCGGCCTCGACATGAAGGTGATCGAGCCTCCGGCCCATGGTCGTTTGGCTGACCTTGAGTGCGCGCGCCGCCGCAGACAGCGTGCCGTGGCGAGCAATCGCGAGAAAGGTCTTGAGGTCATCCCAATCGAGCATCACGCGCGGAGCCGTGCGTCGATACTCCACGGGCCAGCGCCAGCGGCAGAAAGGTACAGGAAAGCGAAGCAATAGATGATTGCGAGTTCGCCACCGTTCAGAACGGGATAGAACCCTTGCGGCGCATGAACCATAAAATAGGCGACTGCCATCTGGCCGGAAAGCAGGCACGCAACGGGCCGTGTGAAGACGCCAAGCAAAATTGCCGCACCGCCGAACAATTCGAGCAGACCGGCGATTCCGAACAGGCTGAACAGCGGAACCTGACCGGGCAATGCGCCTTCAGGAAACGCAAACAGCTTGACCATCCCATGTGCTATGAAAAGTATCGCAAGAACGATCCGCAAGACGGCGTGGAGACGCGGTGTCCATGAGGCAGCAGCGTGATCGAGACTAGTCATCGTGTGGTCCTTCGAGATCGAGCGTGCTGGTTTCTAGACAAGGCTCTGATGCGAGCCAGGCTGAAATTTCTGAAATGGTCTGCGGCCCAATACCGTGGCCAATGCCATCGGTCAGGATCGTGCTCGCGCGATGCCCGGCACCGGTGAGCTTTTCAGCGGCTTGCGCTGACAAACAGGAAGGCATGACCTGGTCCGCGGAGTCACCGATAACCAGAAGCGACGCAGGCTTGGCTCCGGCTTGGACGACGGACGATGCAAGGCGCCCGGAAATCGCAATTGCGCGCCCCGCGTGGTGGCCGTGTGCCACCATCGCCAGGGTCATGATCGCGCCTTGGCTGAATCCGAGCAGTACGAGTTCCCCTCGCGGAACGTGATGGTCCCGCGCTACGTCTTCGATGCGCTTGATCAAGCCTGGCAGCGCTTCTTCCACGCGGCGCGGTCGGTCGGCCTCTGTCACGCCATTGACGGAGAACCATTGCCGTCTGCGTCCGCCGCCATCGAACGGCTCGCAGCCATCCAGTGCAATCACCTGGGCAATAGATGTCAGGGGAGCGAGCGCAGCTGCCATATCGCTGCTGCACGATCCAACGCCGTGCAGCGCTAAGATCAGGGGCCGGCTCACATCGTGTCTCCGAACGCGAAGGCGTCCATCCGCAGTATCCCATGCGTGGTACTCGCATGAAGATGGTTCGATGGCCCACCGCCGCCCGCGCCCAATGCCACGAAAAGCGGCAGGAGGTGTTCCTCGCTTGGATGGTTGCGCACTGCCTGCGGCGCGTTTTTGCGATAGCTGAGCAGGTCGTGGATCCGCCCTTCATCGATAGCGGCTGTCATCCATTCTGCGAACTGGTCGACCCAAGGGGGGGCCGGGGCGTGCAGGGCATTATAATATTCTCTGAAGCTGCTCAGATCGTGGGTGAAGCTTCCCGAACCGACGATCAGGACGCCATCCTGGCGAAGCGGCGCCAGCAATTGACCGAGCCTATAATGGTAGTCCGGGCCTAACTCCGTCTGGACCGACAACTGGACGACGGGGATGTCGGCTTGCGGAAATATCAGGCGCAGCGGCACCCATGCTCCGTGATCGAGACCACGACCTGATATGCGTGATACCTTGCCGCCGCCCGCTTCCAGCAGACCGGCGACGCGCTCGACCAGCCACGCCGACCCTGGCGCTGCATAGCGGATTGCATACAGTTCGGCGGGGAAGCCCGTGAAATCGTGAATTGTCTCGTTGACATCGCTTGCGGTGACGCTGGGCACTTTTGGTTTCCCAATGAAGCCGAAATCATCAAGGACCGCGCGCGGCCGCTCAGGCCAGTCAGTAGCGAGGTCCTCAAGGAACCGGCGCGCGGGCGCATCGGTCAAGGGGAAAGGTCGGTGCGCCGTGCGAAACGAATAGGGCGGGGAACATAAGTTACCTCGTGTTGCTGTCCCACCGATATAGTCTCTGCAAAATACTTTAGCGATCCCTCAGTTTCGGTAATCAGCTATGCGTTTTCGCATAGCGCAGGGTCTCCGGCGTAGTGGCGGACGCTCACCAATCTTGACAGTGCCATGGCACTGGTCGAGCCCATGAGCTCAAAAAACCTCGAAAACGTCTGCTGTTACGCGAAGAGGGTAGGGTGCTGCTTCATATTGTCTGCCGCCATTTCCAGGAGCCAGCGGATCGTCGTGGATTGCGCCGCTGCGCCGGTGGCACCGGACGTGGCGGCGTTTCCAATCTTGGCCGCATGTTGCCGAAGCATGGCTTCTGCCCGGTGCGGATTTGCCATCGGTGATGCCATCAGATCCAGTGTCTGAAGGATGATGCGCCGATCCTCTTCCCCAAGTGCCGGAGCGTGCGCCATCTCGCCAAGCCGGAAGAAGGCGTGAGCGAGTGAGAGCGCCGCGAGCGCGTCTTCGACCTCACGCACATCTCCACCAGACCGGGCGGCGATCCTGAAGACGAGATATCGAACACGCGCCAGATGGCGTCCCGCCCATGGTGTCCCGGCTCTGATCGATATCGCGGAAATTTCTTTGCGCACGGAAGCCCTGAGATGCTTCCGGCGCCGCTGCGTATTCATCGGCAGGAACCAACGATAGAAGCCGTAGGCCACAGCAATGCCGCACAAAAGCATCGCCTCGATCGCCACAAGACCGAGCGCGGAAGTGGGCCCCACATCAACCGGACGCGCGAGCACCGCAAAAAGCATGTTAAAGGCAAGGCCAATGAAGACTGTGCCCTGCCGTGCCTGCAGAAGCGACGCGCCGAACACGAGGGGAAATGCCAAAGCAAGAGAGAGCCAGGCATTGCCAACGTCCGGGATCACCGCGACGCGCCACAGGACGGCGGCAGCGGAAGCGCCGATACCGGCAACCAGAACCTGGCGGACCACCCGGGCGGGTTCGTCCATGGCAGAGAACAAGACTGTGAATATGCCGGCGCCGAGCACCAGATAACGCAACGGGTCCCAACCGATCATGAGCCATGCCAACCCCACCATACTGGCGACGACACCGCCCCGGAGCACGGCCAGGCGCACCGCCGAGAAGTCGGGGTGAGGTATCGACCAGTGCTTCGCGTGTTCGCTTGCTTTGGCAACCACCTGGGAATAGCCGTCAGCAGCGCGGAGCAGCAGCGTTCTCATCTCGTCGAGGACAGGAGATAGCACCGGATCGCCCTTCTCGAGCCGTTGCGAGGCTGCAATGATGTCCTGAACATCGAGCTTGCCATGGGCATCCAGATCGGCAGCGGATTTATCAAACGCCGCTTTCAAGATTGCCATTTTTTCATGCCCGGGGGCGTTCAGGGAAGCCTCGCGCGAATGGATGGCGCGGGCGACGACAAGGAGGTCAAGCAGGTACGCGAGCAGGGCGTGCAATTCTCTCAGCTTGCGCCGGGCACTTAGAGATCCTGCGGCTGCGTCCTCCGCTGAAGCCTCGAGCGAGGCAAGCGACAACAAGTACCCTCTTGCTTGCGTTTGCAAATGGGTCGCGGTTTCGGACATAGCTTGCGTTATCAGGGCAAGTGCCTGCAAGGTCACCATCTTGGCGCGGACTGTGATAAACGAAGTCGCAGAGGATGGGCCGAGAAGGGTCGCAACGGCGAAGGCCGACGCGATACCAATCGCGGTATCAACGACGCGTGCAGTCGCAAAGCTGACTGGATCAATGACGGTACCCAGAGTAAGCGAGACGACAACTGCGGCCGTCAGGCCACCCACAGCAGCCCCATAAGCGCGCTGGTGCCGCATCAGATTGGCGACTCCGCAGCAGATGGCGAGCCATGCGGCCAGACCGAGCAGCGGGGTGGCCGGGGTGCCGGGCCACGGTTGGACCAGCGCGACACCTACTGAAGCGCCCAAAATGCAGCCAAGTAGCTGGGCAAGGCTGCGCTCGAGCAATAGCCCACGTGGCGGCTGGCCCACCATCCACACGGCCATGGCGGCCCACCAAGGATTTTGCAGAGACAGGGCTGTCGCTGCAGCCATGGCGGACATGGAAGCTAAAGTCAGCCGAAGGGCAACATTGAGGGTTGCTGCGTCGGAGAAGGTTGCAGTCAGAAGCTTCAAAATTTCGGTCCGCTATGGATAAGCATGTATTTCGCCGCTGAGCCCTCTAGGAAAGGTGAGATTGAGGCACTGATTCGATGCCCCCCATTCTTAATTTAGTAGCCAGCTCGTTCACTGCTCGAGCCTCGAAGTGACCTTTGCCAACCAGCTTCACGCCACCTCGGGGTCCCCGTGGTTCATTTTGACCTGCAGAACCACAAATCTGTAGAGCACCGGCCTCCATCGGCGCTGCTATATCAAAGGTCGAGGCAAGTCGCGGCAAAAGGGTTGACCGGCCTCGCTTTCAGCCGTCTCGCAACCTTGGGGATTGTGTCTGCCATTAGTTTCATGATCTGCAGCCGGGTGCTCTGCTCGGGAAGGTCACCCGCAAACCGGCGCGTGGGCGCCGACGAGGCCGCACAGATCGGCCTCATCTCGCATGTGGTATCCGCAGACGAATTGACGTCGGAAGGCATGAAGCAGGCCAGTATTCTGGCGTCCAGTGCAATTAAAGCCATGGGTGCGGCGCGGGCCTTGCTTCTCGAAAGCTATGGTAACAGTTTCGAAGGGCATCTGGACCGTGAGGCGCGCAGCATATCGGCAAAGGGCGCTTCTGCGGAAAGTCGTGAATGCATCTCGGCATTTCTCGAGAAACGATAACCCGAATTTGTCAAGTCTCTGACGCCTTCGCTTTTGTCATGACCAAATTGATTTGGAAAGTTCGACGATATCTAAAAATCTAGCCCGATACTTGCGTTATAACTTACACCGGTGTTTTCAATACCACGAATGGCGCGATTAAATATGAAATCTCCTGAGCATGACTTTTCAAACAAAACCTTGCTTCGTTTCTAGCTAGGCGACGTGATCGAAGTGAGCATGTAGCGGAGCATGCCACCAGATAGTATAACTCAATCCATCAGATCGTAATCGTAGTATCGGCTAGTCTAGGCTAGAAATGTCTTGTGGCATTGGTCGGCAAAATGCTGGATATTTGGGCGATCAGATCAGCCGACGTACTCATTTGCATTTCGGTCTCACGCGTCTTACTCAATGGTGTTTCTATGTCTTTTATACCCCAACCGCCATCCTCAGCACTGGTGACTGAACCAATCAGCATGCGAGTTCCAGACGCTTGCCGGTTCACCGGCATCAGCCGTAGCACCCTATACCTTCTCATTTCCCGTGGCGAGATTGAGATTGTCAAGGTGGGAGCGGCCACTCTCGTGCTGACTGAAAGTCTTAGAGAATTGATTGAACGGCATCGCGCTAGGGGGGCAAACCCGGCTCCGACACCTACCCACCCCATAAGCCAATTTAGCCATCGCGAGGTCGACTGAATGATGTGGAGAAGGGGATATAGGCGGTTGCCCTAATTCTTTATATTTCGCGATGACTGCAACGAGAGCCGCTTCGGGGCCTTTCGTTTGCACCCAATACGGATAGCCCAGTGCAACGGACCAAGAGTTTGGAACATCGACGCGCTGGCGACGTTTAGGTTCAAATTGGGGAAAGCCGGAGAGTAAACTTGCTCGAGGCGCCACGTGGGGAGAGCCGAGGGTGGGCGCCAAGACGATACTTTTGGTCGAAGACGAATTTATCATCCGATTCACACTAGCCGATTTTCTGCGAGATATTGGTTATCACGTCTTGGAGGCGGGTGACGGCCGTGAAGGGCTCGATATTCTCAATTCAGGCCAGAGCATCGATCTGATGGTAACTGATGTTCATATGCCCGGTGGGGTTGATGGCATCGAGCTTGCGGAACACTCAAAAATGCTGGTGCCAGGGCGACCTGTCGTCGTTTGTTCGGCCCATATGTCCATCTCCGAATGCTATCCAGCAGACGAATTTCATTCTAAGCCTTATATTTTGCCGGCACTTGCGGCGCTGATCGAAAGCCTGATCGGGGATCCATGGCAGAAGAGCTCGCAAACCCACCTTGCCTGATTGTCGCAGATCCTGACGTTTTGATCCGGAACGGGTTGGCCGAATATCTCCGACATTGCGGCTACAAGGTGTTCGAAGCTGCGACCTCCGACGAGGTCATCATCGCGCTCGAAGAAGGTGCGACAAGCTTTCGAGCAATGCTCGTCGACGCCGAGCTGTCAGGCGAACTCAATGCATTCGAATTGCGCATATGGGTCAGGGGGCATTACCCCGGCGTCGACGTCATTTTGGCTGGGAACGTCGATAGGGCCGCGAAGGCTGCAGGGCACTTGTGTGATGATGGCCCGCATCTCCAAAGACCTTATGATCCTGAAAGTGTGGTGGCGCACATCAAGCGTTTACTGGCCGCAACACGGCGCTAAGTTTGCCGCGGCATCGCGCAGGTTGAATGCGAGAATCTTAGCGCGGACACCTTTGCGATCCACTCTGTATCGGCACTACCGCGCGTCAATCGAGGCCAAAGGTGGTATCGATGATGCGCGCGGCAAGCTGACCGCCCGATTCATCGGTTTTGTGTAAGGCGACAGACGAGATAGGGGCCGCCAATCGGTAGATCATCTCACCCGAATGAAAGGTCCGCTCCGCGGTACCATTAAGCATCCTGGGCACAATCCGCATCAAAAGCTTGGAGCCGAAGCCCTCCGTTGAGCTTGAAGCCTCAAGCGCAGTCAAGTCGATCCCACTTTCCCGCCACTCGAATTCGAATTTTTCGCTGTCGGCGGTCCACCGGACTTCGACCTCTGCAGAATTTGATGCGCCCAAACCGTACTTTTGGGTATTTGTCGTGAGCTCATACAAGGCGAGGCTGAGCTGTTGAGCAGCCACCGGGTCAATCGTCAGTGCGGGGCCGCGTGAGGTAATCCTGTCTCCATAAGTTTCATGGAGTACTGCTAGCCCCGAAGCTACGACCTGTACGATTTCTGCCGACGAACTATCGCTTTTGGCGATTGCACGTGTCGTATCTGCCAGTGTTTGAACCCGCCCCAGGAATGACGCAAGAAACTGGTCCGTATAGCGCGATCCTCGCGCTGATTGCGTAGCAAGTGAATGGACCACAGTCAGAAGATTGCCGCTGCGATGGACCGCCTCCCGCGCCTGGACAGCGAGCGCCGCGGTCGCTTTTTCCAGTTCTGCGGTCCGTTCCCGTACTTGTCGATCCAGCGACGCTAATGTCTCCCGGTGTGCGGCTACCTCTGCATTTAGGCTCTCGTTCGCTGCTACCAGGGCTGCCGGTGAGGGCAGACGAACGATGTCCGGAATCATTCTGAACAGTACGAACGCCGTCGTCATCGACACTACGCCAGTCGCAAGTTTTATCCATCCAACCCAAGGATAGATTGGATACCAGAGTGTTACTATTCCCATCAGGTGGGTAAGGCCGCAGAGCAGGATGAATGATGCGAATAGGGCCACCACGCCCGCGTGAGGTACTTCAGTACGGCGCCGCAAAATAGTCAGCAGGGCAATCGGGATAGCCGTATAGGCTAGGAAAATCAGCAAATCTGAGCCCGCCCACAATGTGACGAGCCAAGGCTCCCAAAGGAGACACATGCCGTGCGGCATGTAGTCCCCATACGTCAGGCCGTGGTCCATCGTGTTTGCCTCCCCGAAGCTCTATCTTTGATCCCACTTGCAATCAGCTGCCTACACCAACTCGAGCTATATGGATAATACCATCCGCGCGCTCACGCCTAGGCCATGAATGGTAGTCAGATCGCCAGCTCACACTGAATAGTCCATCGTGGACCAGCTCGAGTTAGCTCGTCGGGATGTCAGAAAAGCCTAGGCTGCAGCGGCCATTTGCACACTCACGCGACCGCAAAATCTGCGTGGTCTGTCTGCGGCCGGTATGTCGCCTCAATTTGATGTGGTCTTGATGATAGTTTAGCCGATCACGACATTGGACATGTTGACGTGAACCATCGGAAACTCCAGAAAGTCATCGACAACAAAGGCGTATTCTGGCATAGACAAATCTCGGCTTAGACGGACGATTGTTCACTAAGGGAACTGTCTGTGGGACTGCTTGGTTCGGTGGTTTAATTAAAAAATGTTATCAAATACATAGACTTAACTTTATAAAACCACCCTCTCCGCCAGGTACTAATCCCACAAAATCCCTGACTGGCTCCAGACGTCCAGCTTTCCTGCGGGTTACGCTGGTGATTCGGATCCAAATGTGTCCCACGTCGTCCAGGCCGACATTTTTGCAAATGTGGGAACAAATTTTATGATCACCTCCATGAAAACGACTTCCAAGACGGGCTCTGCTACCAGGGGCCAGACCACCCGCCGAGTAGGGTTCGGTGACGGCCTTTATCGCTATGAGAGGCCGGGAGGGAGCAGCAGCTGGGTTTGCCGGGTGCAGCACAAGGGCGACCGGAGAGATTTCGGCCTGGGTAGCTGCAGCAAGGTTAGCCTGGTTGATGCTCGCGAACGGGCGCGCGAAGTGCGAAGCCAGGTCGAGATGGGTCTCGACCCGCAGTTCGAGCGGCGAAAGGTCGAGGCCGTGCCGACCTTCAAGGATGCAGCGCAGCGGGTCTATGAGGTTCACTCGAAGACCTGGCGCAATGGCAAGCACCACGGCCAGTGGATGCGAACCCTTGAAGCCTATGCGTTTCCCTTCATCGGCAAGATGAAGGTCGACAGGATCACTGGGCCCATGATCCGTGACCTCCTCGCCGAAATTTGGCTGACAAAGCCGGAAACGGCACGGAGGGTCCGGCAGCGGGTAGGGGTAGTTTTGGATTGGGCCTATGCGTCCGGCTATCGCGATACCGAAGCGCCGATGCGGGCTATCTCCAAAGGCCTGCCGCGCCAGCCGCGCCGCGATGGTCACTTTCCGGCAATGCCGTACGAGAAGGTGCCCAAATTCATCCAGAAGTTGCGGTCACGAGAATCATTCAGCCGTCTGGCGTTGGAGTTTGCCATCTTCACGGCTGCCCGGTCTGGCGAGGTGCGCGGCATGACCTGGGATGAGGTTGACCTCGAAGACGGCCTCTGGACCCTCCCCAAGGAACGGATGAAGGCATTTCGCGAACATGTGGTCCCTCTGGCCTCCCGCCCAATGCGTATCCTGCGCCGCTGCAAGCAACTGCGCCTTCGGGAGTCGCCCTATGTGTTTCCCGGCTTCAAGAATATGCAGCCCTTGTCTGACATGACGCTGTCCAAGCTGATGAAGGAGATGGGCCAGCCGTACACACCGCACGGCTTTCGCTCATCGTTTCGCGATTGGGTGAGCGAGGAGACGGAGCATCCCAGTGATGTTGCCGAGGCGGCGTTGGCGCACGTCGTGGCAAACAAGACTGAGGCAGCTTACCGGCGCGGCAACCTGCTGGAGAAGAGGCGCGTCATGATGGGGGGATGGGCCGCCTACTGTGACAAGGAAAGCTGAATGAACTCGCATCACGCTGATCTGTAGGTTCGTAATCGCGGTCAAGCTGCACGCTCGGCTTGACCGCGAAGCTTATTCGGACGCATCCGTCGATGATATCGCCTGTTATCATCGTGCCGGCAAAGCTGTAGGCGAATCCGTCGCACTGGTTGAGGCTGAATTTCCTCGCCTCTAGGATGAGCGATAATTCCATCCGATTATGGGAAAAAGTAATGTTTCCAGAAAGATGATTGTAGTGCGGTGATGCGCGCTCAGCAGTCGTTCGAGCGCCAGTGGGTGCTGCTAGTGAAAAGATTCAACCAACCAAAATT
>NZ_CP016462.1:0-186489 GCF_001713435.1 Blastomonas sp. RAC04 | reverse complement strand
GTGTTCGCCGGCACAATCAACGGCGTTGCCGCGATCGAGATCGAGGTGACACGGCGCTCCAACGAAAGCGCGCTCGCCAAGGTCGTGAAGATGGTGAGCGAAGCGGAGACGCAGAAGTCGCCGACGCAGCGGTTCACCGATCGGTTCGAGCGCGTCTTCGTGCCGGCGGTCCTGGCTCTGTCGTTCATTCTGTTGTTCGCGTGGGTGGTGGTCGACGAGCCGTTCCGCGACAGCTTCTATCGTGCGATGGCGGTGCTCGTTGCCGCCAGTCCTTGCGCGCTGGCGATCGCTACCCCGAGCGCGGTGCTGTCCGGCGTCGCGCGCGCCGCACGCGGCGGCGTGCTGGTGAAGGGCGGCGCCCCGCTCGAAAACCTCGGCTCGCTGAAAGCTATAGCGTTCGACAAAACGGGGACGCTGACGGAAGGCCGGCCCCGCATCACCGATGTCGTGCCCGTCGAGGGGGCGAGCGATGAGGATCTGTTGACGCTTGCCGTCGCGGTCGAGGGCTTGAGCGATCACCCGCTAGCACAGGCGATCGTCAAGGACGGCCTCGACCGCCTGGGTGGACGCGAGCTGCCCGAAGCGACCGATCTCAAGAGCCTGACCGGACGCGGCGTTATCGCGACCGTCGATGGCGAGACGGTATGGATTGGCAAGGCCGAGATGTTCGGCGTGGAGGGCATCCCCACCCTGAACGCGGCCGCGACCGACGCCATCGCGACCTTGCGTGAGAATGGGCGGACGACGATGGTGGTCCGCAAGGGCGATAAGGACATCGGTGCGATCGGGCTGATGGACACCCCTCGCGAGGCAGCCAAGGTCGCGCTCCGGCGTCTGCGCGAGATGGGCATCACCCGGATGATCATGATTTCCGGCGATCACCAGAAGGTGGCCGACGCCATCGCCAGGGATGTGGGGATCGACGAGGCATGGGGCGACCTGATGCCGGAGGACAAGGTTGCCGCGATCAAGAGGCTTGCCGGCGAAGACAAGGTTGCGATGGTCGGCGATGGGGTCAACGATGCGCCGGCGATGGCAAGCGCGACCGTCGGCATCGCGATGGGTGCTGCAGGCTCGGACGTAGCGCTGGAAACGGCCGACGTCGCGCTGATGGCCGACGATCTCGCGCATCTGCCATTTGCGGTAGGGCTGAGCCGCCACACCCGTGGCATCATCCGGCAGAATGTGTTCGTCAGCCTCGGCGTCGTCGCGTTCCTCGTTCCCGCCACGATCCTGGGCTTGGGCATTGGCCCGGCAGTCGCGATGCACGAAGGCTCGACGCTGCTGGTCGTGTTCAACGCGCTGCGGCTGCTGGCCTACCGCGAACTGGAAAAGCAAGCGGCATGACGGCGGATCGCTACGATACATTGATCGTGGGGGGCGGACCGGCAGGGCTCACGGCGGCGATCTACCTTGCCCGTTATCACCGCCGCGTCGTCGTGGTCGACGACGGCCACAGCCGCGCAAAATGGATACCGCTGTCCCACAATCACGCAGGTTTTCCGGACGGGATCGCGGGCCAGGAGTTGCTGCAGCGGATGCGAGAACAGGCGGAACGCTACGGCGCTACGATCGTCACGGACCGCATCGAGACCATCGACGGCAAAGCCGGTGGATTCGAAGCGCGAGGGTCTACCCTGACGCTCGCCGCGCGTACCGTCCTGATCGCGACCGGGGTCGAGAATCGCCGCCCTGCGCTCGATGAAGACACGCACCGCGATGCCTTGCAGCGGGGGATGCTGCGCTATTGCCCGGTCTGCGACGGCTATGAGGCGACCGGGCTAGCTATCGGAGTCATCGGCGCTAATACGCACGGCGTCGCGGAGGCACTGTTTCTGCGCACCTTCTCTGATCGAATCACGCTTGTTGCGCATGGGACGATCGACCTTGATGCCGACGATCGCGCGGCGCTTGCGCGGGCCGGGATAAAGGTCGCGCCCGAGCCGATGGCCCTGATGGACTTTTCAGGCGATCGGGTCGCGCTCCACTTGACCGACGGCAGCGAGCTGCACTTCGACACGGTTTATCCGGCGCTCGGGTCGGACAGCAACAACGCGCTCGCGCGCCAGCTCGGCCTCCAGCTGAGCGACGACCGCTGTATCGTCGTCGATATCAAGCAGCGCGCGAGCGTCCCCGGCGTCTATGCGGCAGGCGATATTGTTACGTCGCTCGATCAGATCAGCGTCGCGATGGGCCACGCGGCGATCGCCGCGACCGCCCTCCACAACGATCTGCGCAACCGCGACGAGGAGGACACGGCGTCGTGAAATGGCTGATCGTCTTCGATCTCAACGGCACGATTGCGGGCAGCAAGCAGCCCCTGTCGCCCGAGATGGCGGCGACGCTTTCGCGCCTGCTGGCGCGGATTTACCCGAATTTGTCAGAGCAGATCGAGTGATTGGCCAAGACTGTTTCATTGCGAAAGTCGTGGTCAATGATGAGCACGAACTCCAAAGCGTGGTTGATCGCTTCGTGCCGTTCGCATCGACCGATACGGCCATCATCCAATCCTTTCCAGTCGTCCGATGCCTTCCCAAACTCTAGCGGATCGCGCGGCGGACTCTGATGCTAAAACGCTTTATCGCTTCTGGATCGACGTCACTTCCCCGGCATTGCCAATGACGGTCAGGTTGAAACCAACCTTGTCGCCCACGGCAATGCCTTTGAGCAGTTCTGGCTTAGCGGAGAAGCCCATCGTCATCGCAGGCCATTCAACGGCAGGTATCGCGTCATGTTCGAGAGTGATTTTGCCGGATGCCGGGTCGATCGCTGTGACAGTTCCGGTGCCTTTGGCCATTTTCGCCTCAGCGGGCATGGCCATATCAGCCATCGCGTCAGTAGAGGTTTCAGCCTTGGGCGCTTCGGCGGGCTTGCCGCAGGCGGTCACACCGAGTGGCAATGCGAGCAATGTCGCGGTCATCAGTATATTCTTCATGTCGTTTCTCCTTGGTGTTGAACTTCAGTTTTCTGCCTGCGCATCAGCAGGTATGCGGCAGGGATAATCAGCATCGAAAGCAGCGGTGCGGTAAGCATCCCGCCGATCATCGGCGCGGCGATGCGGCTCATCACTTCGGACCCGGTGCCGCTGCCGATGACGATGGGGAACAGGCCAGCAAGAATGACGGCGACCGTCATCGCCTTTGGGCGAACGCGGAGGAGCGCACCTTCGCGGACGGCAAGCTCGACATCTTCGGGCTTATGTTCGGCCAGCGCGTGTTTGAGGTAGATCAGCATCACCACCCCGAACTCCGCCGACACGCCTGCCAGCGCAATAAACCCGACGCCGGTTGCAACCGACTGGTTATAGCCGAGCAGATAGAGCAGCCACACACCACCTGTGAGTGCGAACGGCAATGTCGCCATGATGAGCGCAGCTTCATCCCAGCGCCGGAACGTCGCGTAAAGCAGTGCGAAGATGATGAGCAATGTTGCCGGGACAACGATCTTCAACCGCTGTGTTGCGCGCTCAAGAAATTCAAACTGTCCGGTATAGGCGACACTGATTCCGGGCGGCAGCTTCACCTTTTCTGCCACAGCCCGTTGCAAATCACCGACAATCTCGGTCAGCGCGCGGCCCCGACCGTCGATATAGACCCATGTTGCGGGGCGGCCATTTTCACTGCGCAGCATTGGCGGGCCGTTGGTGATGCGGACATCGGCCACCGTTCCGAGCGTGATTTGCTGGCGTGAAGGCGTCAGCACTGGAAGGTTGATGATGTCGTCCAGACTGTCGCGGATTTCGCGGGGGTAGCGGACGTTAATGGGATAGCGAGCCAGCCCTTCGACGGTTTGACCGATCACCTCTCCTCCAATTACGCCCGATACGATGGCCTGCACATCGGCGACATTCATGCCATAGCGTGCGGCGCTCGCACGGTTGATGGCAACGTCGATATAGCGGCCTCCCGACAGCCGTTCGGCCAGTGCCGAGCTTATCCCCGGCACGGTTTTAGCCACCGCCTCGATCTCACGCGCGGTGCGGTCAATCTCATCGAGGTTCGAGCCGGAAACCTTGATACCGATCGGGCTTTTGATACCCGTCGCCAGCATATCAATCCGGTTGCGGATCGGTGGAATCCAGAAATTGGCGAGGCCCGGCACTTTGACGACATCATCGAGCGCATCAATCAGCTTGTCCTGCGTCATGCCTGCGCGCCATTCGCTCTTGGGCTTGAACCGGATCGTGGTTTCAAACATTTCGAGCGGTGCGGGGTCGGTTGCGGTATCGGCGCGGCCTGCTTTGCCAAACACGCTTTTTACTTCTGGCACGGTCTTGATGAGGCGGTCGGTTTGCTGGAGTAGCATCGACGCTTTGGCCGTCGAAATCCCTGGAAGCGCTGAGGGCATATACAGCAAATCGCCTTCGTTCATTTGCGGCATGAACTCGCCGCCGGTCTGCCATATCGGCCACAGGCTGGATGCGAAGACGAGGCCCGCAATCAGCAAGGCTTGCTTGGGCTTCTCCAATACCCAATCGAGCGCGGGCCGGTAAATGCGGGTCAGCCAGCGGTTAATAGGATTACTGTCTTCAGCGGGAATCTTGCCCCGAATGAGCCAGCCCATCAGCACAGGAACGAGCGTGATCGAGAGGATTGCCGCTGCCGCCATCGCATAGGTTTTGGTGAATGCAAGAGGCGCGAACAGCCGCCCTTCCTGTCCCTGTAACGAGAAAATGGGGATGAACGAGAAGGTGATGATGAGCAGGCTGAGGAAAAGTGCTGGCCCAACTTCGGCAGCGGCATCGGTAATTACGCGCCAGCGTTCCTCGCCTTTCAGTTCGCTGTCAGGGTTTTCATGCGCCCAGCGTTCGAGATGCTTATGGGCGTTCTCGATCATCACAACCGCTGCATCAACCATCGCGCCGATAGCTATCGCGATGCCTCCGAGTGAGAGGATATTGGCGTTCAACCCTTGCACCCGCATTACGATGAAGGCGATCAGGATGCCAAGCGGGAGCGTGAGGATCGCCACCAGCGCCGATCTTGCGTGCCATAGGAACAGCCCGCAGACGAGCGCGACAATCGCAAATTCCTCAAAGAGCTTGGTTGTGAGATTCTCGACCGCACGGTCGATGAGGCCCGAACGGTCATAAGTGGTGACAATCTCGACCCCCTTGGGAAGACCAGCCTTCAATTCTGCCAGCTTGGCTCGCACGCCCTCGATGACTTCGCGGGCGTTCTTGCCCTGTCGCATGACAATAACTCCGCCCGCGACTTCGCCTTCACCATTTAGTTCGGCGATCCCGCGTCGCATGTCGGGACCGATTTGCACCGTCGCGACATCACCGACCGTGACTGGAATGCCACCCGATGCACTGCGCACCGGCACAGCGCGGAAATCATCCAATGTTTTGAGATAGCCTGTGGCGCGGACGACATATTCGGCCTCGGCCATTTCAACGACCGCACCGCCTGTTTCCTGATTGGCGCGTTTCAGTGCGTCGGAGACTTCGCTTGCTGTGACACCGTAGGAGGCAAGTTTTTGCGGATCGACCACGACCTGATATTGTTTGACCATCCCGCCTATGCTGGCAACTTCAGCCACACCGGGAACGGCCTTTAACTCATAGCGCAGGAACCAGTCCTGAATGCTGCGGAGCTGTGCTAGATCATGCCGCCCGGTCTTATCGACCAACGCATATTCGTAAATCCAGCCTACGCCAGTCGCGTCGGGGCCGAGTGAGGCGGTCGCACCCGTTGGCAAGCGACCCTGCACTTGGCTGAGATATTCAAGAACGCGACTGCGCGCCCAATATAAATCCGTGCCATCCTCGAACAGCACATAGACAAAGCTGTCGCCGACGAATGAATAACCGCGCACGACACGCGCTCCGGGAACCGACAGCATCGTCGTTGTCAGCGGATAGGTGACCTGATTCTCGACAATCTGCGGCGCTTGGCCCGGATAGGTCGTGCGGATGATGACCTGCACATCGGAGAGATCTGGCAGTGCATCGACAGGCGTTGTTCGCACCGCGCCGATGCCGATGATTGTCAGGACGAGTGCCGCAACCACGACCAGCCCGCGCGTCTTGACCGACCAGCGGATGATAGCTTCAATCACTTGGCACCTCCGAGCGGGCGAACTTCGATGCCGGTCAGGCTCGCTTCGGAATCGAGCAGGAACTGACCCGACGCGACAACTTTCTCGCCAACGGCCAAGCCTTCGATAATTTCCGTCTGTCCACCGCCTTCACGGCCCGTTCTGATTTCTGCCGGATGATAACGGCCATCTCCCATTGCCAGCATCACGATCGTGCGTGTGCCGGTGCGGATGACGGCTTCGCTTGGAACGAGCAGCGCTGGCCTTGCATCACCGCCAAGCGCCACGCCTGCAAACATGCCTGGGCGAAGACGACCGCCGCGATTGGCAAGCTCGATACGGATGGTGAGCGTGCGGCTGTCGGCTTGTGCGGTGGGTAGGATGGCTATGATCCGCCCGCCAAATGTTTCGCCGGGAAACGCGGTAAGTGTAGCCGCAGCACTTTGCCCAATCCGCACTGCTCCTGCCTGTGCTTCGGGAACAGCAGCATTAAGCCAGACCGTGCCAAGCCCTGTTACCTGCGCGAGCGTTTGCCCCATCGCGAGCGTCACGCCAGCGCGCGCATCAAGGGTCTGGATTACGCCTGAAATCGGCGAAGTGATGGTGATAGTGCCATTTGTTCGCCCGCTACGCTCGACGCTGGAAATGAGGCCGTCGGACATGCCCATCAGCCGCAACCTTTGGCGCGCAGCGGCGGTCAGATCAGATCTTCCCAGACGCTTGACGCTCAAAAACTCAGTCTGCGCGCTGCCCCATTCGGGCAATTGCACATCGGCAATCGGCGCGCCTGCACGCACCACGTCTCCGGGCGCGCGAGCATAGACGCGAGACACGAAACCGCCCGAGCGCGCCTGAATGATCGCTACATCGCGTTGGTTGAAATCAACGTTGCCGGAGACGTTGAGGGTAGCGGCAAGACTTCCCATTTGTGCGGGAACAATACGGATACCCAGATTCTGCATGGCAGACGGGTCAATGCTAACGCCCTGCGCCGCCCCCGAAGCTGCGCCGCCGCCATCTGCACATTTGGGTTCAAGCTCCATATCCATGAACGGCGATTTTCCGGGCTTGTCGAATTTTTGCTGCGGAAACATCGGATCGTAGTAATAAAGAGCCTCGCAGCCATCTGCGCTTTTAGCAGGCGCAGCGGGAGCCTCCCCGCGCTGGCCCAAATAATATCCTCCACTACCTGCAATCAAAGTCGCAGCCAGTATTCCAGCACGCCACCGCGCTGCGTGTGTCGTGTCGGTCATGGCCGATCTCCCGCATAAGTTAAGTTGATACGAATAGCGTCGCGGGCAACTTCGGCCTCGCGGACGAGTAAATCGACTTCGGCCTCGGCAACCGTGAGTGTTGCCAGCAACGCCGTTCCCAGATCGACGGTGCCAGCACCGTAGCTGTCAAAATCGAGCTTTGCCCGCTTCCGGGCAAGCGGCACCAGATTGTCACGCGCATTTTCCATACGCGCATGGTGCATCGCGTGTTCGGCCAGATCGCCTTCCAGCGCCGCAATCGCTTCGCGTTCGCCAGCCAACCGGTCGAACCGCGCGCGTTCGGCTTCGCTTGCCCGAGCCGCAATTTTGGGGTCTTGGCGCTTGCGCCCGAACAGCGGCAGGTCAATCGAGACACCGACCGAGAACAGATCACCGTAGTTGGGTTCACGGCGACCGTAAGTTGCGCTGACCTTCCAATCAGGCGTCTTGTCGGCGCGGGCGAGCCGCGTTTCGGCATCCATCGCGGCAGATTGGGCGTCAAGCGCGCGCAGACTTGGCAGATCGCTTATGCTTGAGAACAACGCGCTGCGGTTGATTGTCAGTTCGGGCGGCGCTCCAGCGACCGATGGGTCGGGATCACCGGTATAGCGTGACAGCCTTGCCCGTGCCTTTGCAATCTCTGCCATCAATGCACTGCGGCGATCATTCACTTGAGCGCGCAATTGGTCGGGTTCGAGGGATTGAGAAGGCCGCGCACTGCCCGAGGTAAGCCGCGCGGTCACCGTCGATTGGAGATCACTGAGACTTTCGTCGAGCAATTTGAGTTCGTTCAGTTGCCGCTCTCCGTAATAGAGATCGACCCAAGCGAGCGCAGTTTCCAAACGGATGTTCCGCGCCTCCACCTTAACCCCGGCTTCGGCGATGCCAATATCAGCACCCGCCCGCGCGGCGCGTGCATGGCGTTTGGCAGGATTGATAAATTGCTGGCTCACGCCAATCGTCGTCATTGTGAAATCGTCGCGATTGAAGCGTCCGGCATCTGGTCCCGTTACTGGAAAGTCACGAATACCGATGTCCAGCGTCGGATCGGGCAGCCGGTCAGCCGCAATCGCGGCAGACTGCGCGGCGGTAACGCTTGCCTCACGCCCTTTCAGACTCGGAGCCTCGCTTTGCGCGCGCTGAAGCGCAGCGTCGAACGTCAGTGGTTCGGCATGAAGCGTTGCAGGCAACAAAAGCAACGCCGCGCCAATAAACTTGCGCATGAAATATCCCCCTTTTACCGTGAGAGCCGAACGGGACCGCCCCGACCCACGCTCGAAGCGCAGACCGGGACGTAATCCGTCAGCCTTTGGAGGGAGAAGAACCCTTGCCGGGCATCATCATGCAATCGGCTGCAGCGACCTTCATCATGTCGCAATCGCAATTGGCCATCTTGGTCTGGTCATCCTTGACCCAGACCCGAACGCGCGATGGCAGGTTCGACTTGTTCGGACCCGGAGTCGGGCGTGATTGCCATTCATAGTGGCCGGCGCCGCGATCATTTGCCGCTTGAGCCGATACGGAGGTGAATGCCGCGAGTGTTGCAGCGATTGTCAGTAAAATTTTCATGTTGAATATCCTTGGTTGAATCAATTTTGCGCCCGCAGCAGCATCAAAGCTGCCGGACGCCTGTTGGTTCAGCCAAGGATAGAGGGGGGATCGGGTATGGGAGCTTCGTTGCGCCCGATCAGGACCGGGCTTGCAGCCAAGTCAAAGGAAGACGTGGCACTGACCGGCGCATCAACGGCAATTGGCAATGTGCCAAGCCCCACCAGTGACGTGCAGCCGACCATCGCAAAGCAGCCAGCCTTCATATCCTTGCAGGGCGGCGCATTGTCGCGCGATTGCTTTCCGGCTTCCATGCAGTCCGCCATACCGGCCATCGCCGAGGCGGCGACGCTCTGCTCCTGCTGCATTTCAGCGCAAGGCGGCGACGCATAGGCCACGCCCTGCCACAAGAGGCCAAGAATGGCCCCAAGCAGCAAGAGATGGCGTAACAGCATTTTCATTTGATACCTAAAATGGCCGGGTGGATGACAATTGTCAATTCGCATTACCGTTCCCGAAGGTTACAGCTCAGAATCCAACCCTCGCAATTACTTGTCCTTACATGGACTTAGGTGTTAATTGGCCATGTTCGCCGGTTTTGTATGTTCCGCTGAGCGTCGCAAGGATCGGGCACCCCTGGAATATATCCCGGTCGCAAGCACTGATTGTGTCGGTGAGAACTGCCTCCATTCGCTTGAGGTCGTCGAGCCGTGCTTTCACATTGTTAAGATTCGACAGCGCAATTGCCTTGGCGTCAGCACAGGCATCAACGCCATCATCCGATCCGGATTTCGTCAGCCTGAGCAGATCGCGAATTTCCTCAATCGCAAATCCCAGCGCGCGAGCGCGCTTGATGAAGCGCAGGCGCTCGGCATCCTCGTAGGTGTAATAGCGATAACGCCCGCGCCGCTCGGCAAGCGGGATGAGTCCGATCCGCTCATAATACCGTATCGTTTCAATGTTGCATCCGCACTGCTGCGAAAGCGGGCCAATTGCAAATACTTGCCGGGTCAATGTCTGCCTTCAAAAAACGCTTGAGTCTGTAGTGGCTACAGACGGTATATGGTAGGTTATGATTCGACAAGGATATTGACATGCCCGACCAACCTAGCCCCCAATTCGACACCGCCAAACTCAGCGGTGCAACGCTGCTCACGTTGAGCGGCATCGGCGCAGCGTTCGGCGTAGCGGCCTGTTGCGCTCTGCCAATAATGCTCGCGGCGGCCGGCATCGGAACCGCCTGGCTAGCCGGGATCGCTTCCGTCACCGCGCCTCAGCGTGATATTTGGATCGCGGTCAGCGCCCTTTCCTTGCTGATTTCGGCCTTCATGCTCTGGCGCACCCACCAAAATGCCGTCCGGTGCGGCGGTGTCGCAGCAAGCTCGCCGCGTTGGTTGAGAATTGCTCTCGCCGCAGGTTTAGTGGCGGGGACGGTTTTGCTAGTTGCAGGCATCGTCTATGTCTGATCCAGCCATAGTCCTCCAATCCATGCTGACCTGCCCCGAATGCGGCACACAGAAGGTCGAAACCATGCCGACGGACGCTTGCTGGTTCTTCTACGACTGCACCGGTTGCCAAAAGCTGCTGCGTCCACTGGCAGGCGATTGCTGCGTCTTTTGCTCATATGGAACGGTAAAATGCCCGCCAATCCAGGAGGGGAGCGGGTGCGACACTTGCGGATAGCAGCCTATGGACTCTGTAGTTGCTACCAAGTTTAGGCGGCTGCTCAGCTCGCGATATGTCGAGAGGCATGTTGGATGACTGGCATTTATTGTGAAAGCGCCTTCAGGAGCGAGACGGACGGTCTTTTTGGTTGCCATGCTCCCGCTTGAGGCAACTTACGTGGTGAATGGCGGCGCCCCAATAGCTTTCGTGGTCGACCGCAGCAGCGGCTGCAGCAATTGCACAGATAACGAAAGCCAATGGTGTCACAGCTATTTCCTAGCCTTGTTCCAGAGGCTTCCGGAAAGCCGCGTTTTGTCTATGGACATCCGCGATCTTTTATCGCTCCCCTATCTGCCTTTTCCAACCAAGTTCCCGCCCTTGTCAGATGGAAGGCCGGCCCCGCCTCCTCCTCAAAGGCTCCGCTGATCCATCCAGTTCAATATCAACGAAGATACCATCATGAAAAGGTCTATTTTAACCGCAGCGGTGCTGCTTGGTTCCAGCTCGGCGGCATTTGCCGCTGCGCCGGATCAGGTTGCATCGCTGGCCATGTCCTGCTGCGATCTCGTGCTCGCTTGCTGTGATGTGGCCATGAGCTGCTGCCCGTAAGGGAATGACCAGAGCATGAGGGCGGGCGTCCGGTCTCTGACCGGGCGCCCGCCTTTTTTATGGATCGCTTCCGCTCGAGCGTGTGCGCGGCAAAGATCCTGTCAAGACTTGTCAATTATGGGAACGGAAGCTTTGTTATCAAAAAGGTTCACCGCATGTTATTACTAGGTGCCTGTTAAATCGGGCTGCGGCGCGTCTCATTGCTGGAAATTGGCTCCCATCACGCTGATCGTCCCGGCCCCAAAAGGATCAACCCGGCCCCGGCGAGGCAAATTGTGGCTCCGATGACATCCCAGCGGTCGGGCCGTGCACCTTCCACCGTCCAGAGCCATGTCAGCGAAGCGGCGATGTAGACACCGCCATAGGCTGCGTAAGCGCGCCCCGCGACGGGCGTATCAACGAACGTAAGTAGCCACGCGAATAAGGCTAAGGAAACCATGCCCGGAAACACCCACCACACGGGCTTGTCGAGGCGCAGCCATGCCCAAAAGGCGAAGCAGCCCGCGATCTCCGCAAGCGCGGCAAGGGCATAAATGATTGCCGTTGGCAGGTTAGACATCGTCATAGCTTCAATCCAAATCTTGGGCCTGCCCAGACCATTGACGCGTAAAGCGCCATTGTCACAATGCACCCCGCAATTAGCGCGGGCCAGAATCCGACACCACGCTTGAGCAAGGCAGAGATGACAAGAAACATCGGTAGGCTCGGGAGCACATACCAGAATGTCGCGGCGGAATGCTCGGCCAGGCCCGCCACGTCTTGTGTGTCGCGCCAAATCCAGATCATACCCAGCACTGAAATCAGCGGCAACGAAGCGATCAGCGCACCGGTACCGGGATTGCGCCGCGCGGTTTCTGAAACGATCACGATGATGATGGCAGATGCGACGGCTTTGATGAGCAGATAATACATCAAGCTGTGTCCTTTCCGCGCGGGGCCAGGGTTTCTATGATCTTGCAATCGGCCACCGTCCCGTGACGGCAGGACCCAATGACCCGGTCAAGCTCGCCGCGCAGCGCTCTCAGATCGGCGATCTTGCGGTCGATTTCGGTGAGGTGGACGCGCGCAATCCCGTCAACAGCATCGCAGGATTGGTCCTTGTCATCGGACAGCGTGAGCAGTTCGCGCACTGCTTCGAGCGTGAAACCGAGATCGCGGGCGCGGCGGATGAACGACAGGCGTGCCAGATGGTCATTGCCATAGGCACGGTAATTGGCACTTGTCCGTGCCGGTGGCGGCAACAGCCCGATCTTTTCATAATAGCGCACCGTCTCGACTTTTGTCGCCGTGGCGCTCGCGAGCTCGCCAATTTTCATTGCCACTCCTCCGGGCTTGACCCTGTAGTTGCTACAGGGTGTAGATAGAGTGCCGACTCGGGAGTTGTCGAGGAGGCAAGATGATGGCTGATGATTGCTGCAAGGCCGCGTGCGGAACGACGGCAACGTTGAATGACCCGCGCTGGCGCAGGGCTTTGTGGATCGCGCTCGGCGTCAACGCCGGCATGTTCGCTGTCGAGATAGCGGCAGGTGCCGCTGCTGACAGCCGCGCGCTGCAGGCGGACGCGCTCGATTTTCTGGGTGATGCTGCCAATTACGCGATCAGCCTGCTGGTTGCCGGGATGGCGCTGGCATGGCGCGCGCGGGCTGCCCTTGCCAAGGGGCTTACTCTCATCGGCCTGAGCGGTTGGGTCTTGATCACAGCGGTCTTAGCGGCATTGGGCGGAACTGCGCCCCAACCTGAACTGATGGGGATCATTGGCGCGCTCGCGCTCGCAGCCAATGCTGGCGTCGCCATCATGCTCTACCGCTTCCGCACCGGAGACGCGAACATGCGTTCGGTCTGGATCTGCTCGCGCAATGACGCGATCGGCAATATCGCCGTGATGGCGGCCGCACTTGGCGTGTTCGGTACCGGGACGGCCTGGCCCGACCTTATTGTTGCAGCGATCCTGGCGCTGCTCGGGATCAGCGGCGGCATTCAGATTGTCCAGCAGGCCCGGCGTGAATTGGGGAGCGTTGCGACATGAAGGTTTCCCGATCGACACATATCGCGCTCAAGCCGGAAACTGTCTGGGCAGAAGTCCAGACGGCGGGCCTGTTGCAGCATATCGCTTGGCCGCTGGTGCGCTTCATCCCGGTCGATGACGCGGCGTTCGAGAGCTTTCAGCCCGGCGGGCGCTATCAGGTTAAGCTCCGCCTCTTTGGCATAATTCCCTTCGGGACCCAGTGGATCGTGAGCTCGCTGCATGAACCTAAGGGCACCCAATGGCCCAAGCGACTGCGTGATGATGGCTATAGTGCCCTCATCTCGAAGTGGGATCATTGGATTACGGTCGCGCCGGACAAGGACGGCGGGACGCGTTACAGCGACGAAGTCGAAGTTTCAGCCGGAGTCCTAACCCCGTTCATCTGGGCCTTCGCGCAAATCTTCTATTGGCACAGGCAGCGACGCTGGCGGGGTCTTGCCAAGAGCCTTGCTTCGCGGCGGGTGATCGCGGCCGAAATGGCGGCATACCGGTCAGCGGTAGAAGCGGGCGACGATGATCGTGCGTGGCACCATCTGGAGCGGGTTCATATCGTTTCGCAGCCCTATCTTGGCCCACATCTCGCCAGTCATGGCGCCATGCTGGGGTTTGCGATCCGACGGCGCTATTGGAACGAAGTTCTGGGCCAGATGGTCCGGATCATTCTGGCCCCGCTCGGTTCGCTAACGGGCCGATTGCCGGTGGGTAACACCGGGCGATCTAATGTGAGCGCGTTTGCGCCGATGCCGATACCTGCCGACTTAGCGCAGGAGCTGCGGGAGCAGGACAAGATCGCTTGACATCCGCGTCCGTCAGATAGCGGACATGAATGTGTGCGGATCTGCAACTTGCGGCTTGTTCTTTACAGGATGCAAGCGGCCATAGCCCGGTCGACCAAGGCGGCGCCGAGCCATTCAGCATCATAGTCCCGACCATCAGAGGCTCGACTGCCATGCGATAACGCAAAATACGGCGCGAACTGGCATTTGCACTCAACACAAAAGCGACAAGGCCAAATCGGGAGTTGGGCAAGTGACAGGCCCTATCCGTTCCGTGCGCTATCTCCTCACCACCATATTTGAACCGACAGGAAGAGGGGAGGGGGAGGGGATGTGTGCCCGGGTGATTGCCGGGTGCACATCAGGAGTGACGACCATGCTTATTCCCTTTTCCCGGCTCTATCTGAGCGATGCCAACGTGCGCAAAACGCGCAGCGAAGAAGACGATATCCAGCTTTCCGCCGACATCGAAGCGCGCGGCCTTTTGCAGAACCTGCTGGTTACCAAGAGCAAGAAGCGCGGCAAGTTTGCCGTGATCGCCGGTGGCCGCCGGTTGCGGGCCATCGAGATGATCGTCGCGCGCGGTGCGTGGGACCCCGATACCGAGATCGAATGCAAGCTGCTTGAGGGCAGCGAAGAGGAAGCTGGCGAGGCCTCGCTTGCCGAGAACTTCCAGCGTGTCGGGATGTCCCCCGCTGAGGAATGCCGCGCCTTCCAGCACTTCATCAAGGAGGGCAGCGATGTTGCCGCGGTCGCCAAACGCTTTGGTCTCACCCAGCGCTTTGTGGAAGGCCGCTTGCGGCTAGCAAACCTTGCCGAGCCGATTTTCGAAGCACTCGCCAAGGGCGATGTCACCCTCGAGATCGCCAAGGCTTATGCTGCGACCGATCAGCACGAGGTGCAGTTGCGGGTCTTTGAGCAGATGCGGTACGCCTACAATCCAAGCGCCGATGCCATCCGGCGCATGGTGGCGAGCGGTTCCATGCGCGGCAACGACCCAATCGCGCTGCTGATCGGCGAAGATGCCTATGTGGCCGCCGGCGGCAAGATCGAGCGCGACCTCTTCAGCGAAGCGGCAGATGATCGCTGGATCGACATCGAGATCGCCCACAAGCTTGCGGCCGAGAAGATGGAGACCGAAGCCCAGCGCATTGCTGCTGAAACGGGCCTTGCGTGGATCAGCCCGGTGGCGTCGACCAATTCATGGCAGGCGCGCAGCGAAATGGGCGTCAATGCGGTTCGCCTCCCGCCCGCGTCGCTCTCCGAAGAAGCACGTGCCCGAATTGACGCGATCGATGCCCGAATGGAAGAAATCAGCGAGATCATCGACGAAGGCAATGAAGGCGACCCTGAAGGCGACGGGGCCGATTTCGGGCAGCTCGAGGCCGAGTATGAGGATCTCGATGGTGAGCGCAGTGACCTCAATAACCCGGTGCGCGAATTGCCCGAAGAATGGCGCAGTGAGGCCGGAAAGTTTCTGGTTCTCACCACCCGCGGCGAAATGGTCCTCGAGGCCGATTACTACAGCGAAAAGCGCCTGTCGTTCGAGACCGATGAGAATGGCAAGGTGACAGCGACGGCCGAAGAGCCGGTGCCAGGTTCCACCAAGCGAGGCAGCGCTGCACCTTCCAGGCCTGAGGCAGTTGCGCCGGGCACGGAAAAGCCGATCAGCGCCCGCCTGTTCGACGAGCTTTCGGTCCAGCGCCGCAATATCCTGTCGGCATCGCTGCTCACCGATGCGGGGCTCGCGCTCGACTTTGCCATCTTCGCTTTGGCTGACAGTCGCAGCTATGAAAGCCGGGGAACCTCGATCAAGGGCGGTAGACCCAGCGATCCTGCGACCGGAGAACTTTCGCAGTCCACAGCCGAAGGGATTCTCGCCGAGGCCGAAAACGCGCTCGACACGGCATGGCAGGAACATGGCTGTGCAGCCCAGCGCTTCATTGCCTTCCGCGAGCTTGCCGACGAAACCAAGGCGGCGTGGCTCGCCTATGCGGTGGCCATCTCGCTCGAAGCCAAGAAGGGCTATGGTTCGGAATACCATCCGATCCATGCTGTCATCGGCAGTATGCTCGACATCGACGTCGCTGCGATGTGGCGGCCGACGGCCGAGAATTTCTTCGACCGGGTCAGCAAGACCTCGTGTCTTGCCGCGCTGACCGAAGTCGGCGGCAGCGATCTTGCGGCGCGTTATGCCGCATCGAAGAAGGCTGACCTTGCCAAGACCTGCGAGACGATCTTCGCCGGCAAGGCGATCGTTGAACAGGACGTCAAGGAAGCGGCGCTGGCGTGGCTCCCCGAAGGCATGAAGTTCACGATTGCTGCCAATCCCGCTGATCCGGTCATCCCGGACACCGACGAAAGCGACCCTGTCGCCGACGTCTGCGATGGCGATGACGGTGAAGCCGAAAGCGAGGCCGACGAGCTCCTCAAAGACCATCAACATGAAGTCGCCTGTGAAGAAGCGGCGGTAGCCGCCTGAAGCGGCGACTCACCCCTCCTGATGACCTGGCCCGGCCACTCGCCTGAGTGAGCCGGGCCTCTTTTTTGTTGAGGAGCAGGCCAATGCGCCAACGACCCAAGCGTGATGTCGCGCAGGAAATCACCAATCTGATCATCAATACAATTGAGGCCGGAACGCTGCCCTGGCGCCGACCCTGGAAAAAGACCGGTATGGGTGGCGCGCCGCTGCGCGCTGCAGGCGTCCCCTATACAGGGATCAACCGCCTCTATCTTTGGGCGGTCGCCGACCACTATGGTTATGGCTCACGCTACTGGATGACCTGGCGCCAGGCCATTGAGCTTGGCGGACAGGTCCGCAAGGGCGAGACCGCCGAGCCGAGCATCTACTTCAACAGCACGAAGAAGACCGCGGTCGATCAGGCGACCGGTGAGGAGTCGTCGAAAACAATCCGCTTCATGCGCGCTTACAGCGTGTTCAACGCCTCGCAGATCGATGGCCTGCCGCCGCATTTCTATCCGAGTCCGGTGCCTGAAGCGCCGCCGACGCCCTCGCAGAAGACCGCTGCCATCGAGCGCTTCTTCGCACCCGTCCCGGCGGACATACGCCTCGGCGGAGACCGCGCGTTCTACTCGCCGGGCGCAGATTACATTCAGCTTCCGCACCCCAATGTCTTCAACACCGAAGACGGATTCGTGGCTACGAAAGCGCACGAACTCGGCCATTGGTCGGGCCATGCCTCGCGGCTCGCCCGCGAATTTGGCAAGCGTTTCGGCGACAAGGCATACTCTTTCGAGGAGCTCGTCGCCGAGCAGGTGAGTGCCCGGATCTGCTACGAACTGGGCCTTCCGGCAGACCTCCATGAAAGCCACGCCAGCTACGTCTCGCACTGGCTGGAAATACTCAAGGCCGACAAGACGGCGATCATCACCGCGGCCGCGAAGGCCGATCAGGCGTTCAACCATCTTGCGGCCTATTCGGGCTACCAGAGCGAACCTGCAGAGGATGAAGGGGAGGAAGCCGATGAAACGGCGCCAGTTTCGGCTTGTGCTTGAGCCAGCCCCCGAGGAGGTCGTTCGCCTCACCCAGCTTCACCGTTATGCCGGCGATGTTGCAGGCCGGGGGAGGGCGCCCATTGGCGGTGTGCTGGCTGAGTATATCGCAGGCCTGTTTCCCCAAAGGGATCTACGCCAGGTGCTGGACGGTCTTCTCGGCAAGGGGGACGCCGGTTGGTCACTTGGCACAACTCCGGATCAAGGCCGATCGCTTGTCATTCAGACAACCGAGGCGGGCGTTGCGGTCTCGGCAGTTGCGCGAATCCTCGAACAGATTGCGCCAAACACGCTCCTGCGACCGATGATCTACGAGCCGTTGCCGCTGCAGAACCCGAGCGAGCACCGCGGCAGCCTGCATTGAGGGAAGGGGGATGGGGCCATTGCATCTTGCAATGGAAAGGAAGCCTCATGTCCTGCGACATCGATTACCGTTACCGCCGCGCACTCCAGCCTGATGGACTGACAACCTTCGAAAATGCGCTGCGAGCATTGAACGAGGCCGTGGATGATGTTCGCCTTGCAGGCCGGCAGGCTGCAACCTGTCCGGCTGTGCTGCTGCTGACGCGCCACCTTCAACGCATTGCTGACGGAAGGCCGACCGAATGTGAGGCAGACGACCAGGCTCTGCGGTCCCAGTGCATAGAACGCCTTGCCGAGCTCAAACACAGGCCTGCGATCATTGCGCTGGTCAAACGCGGGATCGACTATCGTCCCGAAGAGCTGCGCCACTACCGGCGCGAGGGCACGCGCGCCCTTCGGCAGATCGCAGCAGGGATCGGGCTCGAGCATGCCGATTACCGCATCAGCTATTACACCTCACAGGAACAGCTCGCGGGTGAGCATGTGCTGGAAGCCGAAGGTATCTATGTCCGAATTAGCCCGGAAAGGTTCGGCGAGCCGGGTCTCGCTTGGCGCAACCCGTTCTGGAAACCGCCTGGCGCGGTGATGCGCAAAGCGCCGATCACCGCCCTTGCAGACATTCCCGCACTCACGGCGCGGATCGCGCGCGAATTGAAGATCGCACCTCCGGCGCAGCCGGGGCTCATCTGAAGGAGAACACGCATGGGCTGGCTTTACATGCACCGTGCCGGAATGGGGGGCTTCGACACTCCCAAGGCCTATCTCGACAATCAGCTCACATGGGAGCGCGAGAACGAAGAAACCGGCAGCTTCGAAGGATGCCGGGTCATCAGAAGCGTGTCCACAACCGGGGCCTATTACGCGGCTGTCCAGCGCTATGGACCGAACAACCAGACCCACGCCATCTCCGCGGTAATCTGTCTGGTCCGCTGGAACCCCAAGGCCGCAGACGGCCTCCTGTTCGGCTACAAGGACATGGATGAAAACTCCGGGCCGGTGGAGGCTGGGTGTCCCAGAAGTATCCTCGAGGAACTGGGGCCAACCCGTCACCCTTATGCCCTCGACTGGCGCAACCGCTGCTACCGCCAGCTGCGCCTGAAGGAACGCAAGATCGCCGATGGTGACATGATCCGGCTGCCTGAACCCATGAAGTTCACCGATGGGAGCGAACACGCCGAATTCAGGGTGACAAAGCGCGGCGCGAAGATTGAACTTAGCACGCCCGATGGCCGAGGCCGGTTCCGCATCAGCAGATTGATGGAGCGCCGGTTCGAAGTCGTGCCGCCCAAGCGTGCGCCGCGCACATTCTTCCCGGCAACGCCGTAACGCTCGGGAGGTGACCATGCTGCCTCAGAGCCTCGATCCCAGAAGGGCGATCCTGTGCGGACGCGCCAATGCCGAGCGCCTCGCCATTCGGATGACCGCAAATTCCGGGCAGAGCCATGCCGTGGTAAGGACGGACAGCAAGCTCCAGCCCTTCTGCGTTATGCCTGCAGAAGAGGGCCTTCCCGGTGCGATCGAATTACAGGTCGTGGTTTTGTAAGAGCGGGAAACGTCTGCGGCAGAACCGGAACACCTGCTGGGTCTGGCACAGCAAACCTTGATTACCGCAAAGATTGACGCTATATAGCGTCAGAATTCATGGGAAAATGCAATGGCGATTCAAAACTACGCTGACAACGGAGCGTTTGCTCCGCGCAAGATCGTCGACGCGCTGCGGACCACCAGCGACGAACTCGCACGCTCGCTGGGCCTCGGCAAGGACGCGATCCAGCGCAAAGACCGGATCGCGTCGACACGTACCCAGCGCCGCCTTCGCCAGATGGTCGAGGTGCTCAACAAGGTCGAGCCGCGCTTTGGCTCGGCGTTGCTGGCCTATGCCTGGTACCGCTCGGAACCCCTGCCCGGCTTCTCGGGCCAGACCGCCATGCAGCTGGTGCAGAGCAACCGGGCCGATGACGTGCTGACCTATATCGACGCGGTCGACGCCGGCGTCCACGCCTAGTCCAATGCATTTTACCGGGCTGCTCTACCGCGCCCACAATCCGGTCTGGTCCCGCGAACCCCTCTCAGGGGAGGGGGCGGCCCGGTTTGGCGGACGGTTCAATCGCATCGGGCGCATCGCGCTCTATACTTCCCTCGCCCCTGAGACCGCGCTGCGCGAGGCCAATCAGGTTGGCACCCTCCAGCCCACCACGCTGGTCGCCTATCAGGCCGACATCGGACCGCTGCTCGATGGCCGCGATGCGGCTGCATTGCGGCCTTTCGGTATCGCACCGGCTGAGCTCGCCGACCCGGCGTGGCGTGATCGGATGCTCTCAGGCAAGCCGGTCCCGACGCAAGACCTGGCGGAGGCCGCGATCGCGCAAGGCTATGCCGGCATCGTCGTCCCGAGCTACGCCCGGGGTGCCCCAGCGGACGCGCTCAATCTGGTCCTGTGGGACTGGGACGGGCGCATCACACTTGTTGATGACGACGACCGACTTGGCCTTCGCAATAACTGATGGCCGCTTATTCCTCGATCATCCCTCCAAGACCGGGATCGAGATACCACGATGGACCTTCGGTAAAGTCGGCATTGCGGGCAGGAACAGGGCCATCAGGCTCTGACGAGACGTAAGGGTTGACCATCGGCGCAGGGTTCTGGCCCGAGCGCAGAATGTGCCCCGACATCTGGCACCGCGGCCCAAGGAGTTCGAAGAGCCATTCGAGATCGTCGAGCATCTGGACAACCCCGCGCCCTGCCAGCGCATAGTAGAGGCAGCGCTGATAGTCATCGCAATGGCAGGACAGGATCTGCGTCAGCCGAGCCTTGGCATTGGGCAGGCCCTGAAAGACGCCCTGCAAGGTCTCATAGAGCTCGTGCGCCGAGTAGTAGGCATCGAACGGCTCCACTCCGATCGAGGCATTGGCGAGCATGCGCTTGGTTGGACGGCAATTTGGATCAAGCGCCGCATCGCGCAGCGTGACATCGAGGTCGAACTTGCCGATATCAAAGACCTTGTTCATTATTCATGGGCTCCTGCAGATTATGAACATATCGTGAACAAACGACAGGGTCAAGGCGTCATCATGCATGTGGCTGGTAGGTAAGGACACCACAGGAAAGACCGGCAGGGTCGCCATCAGCGACGAGCTGAAGGCTGCGCTGGTGCGGTGGTATACAGGACGAGGCAGCGAGGCCGACCACCGCGCTTCAGTCTCACTGGTCTCGACTGCGCGAGAGAACCACAAATGGATCGCCTGCGATTGCCTTGGGGCAGAGCGGTCGCCGCCGCTGATGAGCGCGGCCTATCTCAGTTTTCAGGAAACCTATTACCTCCGGCGTCTTACTTCGCGGCCAGGCCACGATTCAGTTTGCCCGTTTCATCTGCCGCAGGCGCCACCGCGCATCCGCGAGACCGTGAAGGACTCGCTCTATGCCATCGGCATTCCGAAAGGCCTGTTCAGTGCTCACCAGAAGGCACCGGAGAAGCTTGCACAGAGGCCAGAGGACATAGAGCCTGACGACCGCTCACGCGGCGTCGCTATCCCGCGCCTCGGCAAGCTGCTCTGGCTGCTGCTCGAGCGAGCAGGATCGAACATGCTGCGCGAATTACCGGCCACAGGCAGGCGCGCAGGCTCGATCAGCGAAGAAATGCGCCACCTCAAGCGCGCCGCCCAGGGCCTCGAGATCGCGCCGGGCATTCGGCTGTCGGATCATCTCTACACCAACGCAATCGATTACGAGAAACGGCGGGTCCATGCCCGGTTGCGGGCTGCGGCCGAGACCTGGCCGCCCGAGTTTGCACCGCAGGCCTTTCTGCTTATCGAAGCGAGCGAGGTCACATCGAGCGAGGTGGTGACGGGGCTCGGAACCGTCGAAATCCGCAATCGCATCCAGCACACCGGGATCATCCGGGCCGAGGTCGAGCCACCATTTCTCGTGCTGGCCGTCGTCGGCGAGCATAGTCGGCGCGAAGGATACCTGGCGCTGCGCGCCTATGCCCAGACTGTCTTCAGCGGGAACCAGTTCGTGCCCGCCGAGCGTGAACACGATCGCGACGTGCTGCGCGCGCTCCAACAGGCCCAGTATGAACTGCGCCGTCTCGGTGTCAGGATGGCGGTCAAGAAGGTCCTCTTTGACATCACGCTGGCTGCGGGGTCGGCGAGGCCGGATTTCCTGGTGGCGCTGCTCGATGAGCATAGCGGGGTGGAATGCAAGTTCGCGCTCCAGATCCTGCAGTCGGATGATGCCGACTATCTTGAGCTGCGCAGCATCGAGCGCGAGCGTCTCGGTCAGGCCGGGCTGGTCGTATCCCTGCCGGTCAGCAGCGTGACGCCTGAGGCAATTATCAGCGAGGCACGCCGCATTCTCGAGTGAAGTGGAGGGGGAGGATTTGAGCGAACCTGAAGAAGGAGAGTTCGCTCATGACATGTTTTGCTCCGTCGCCGCGCCCATCGACATCGATCTGGGGTGCTGTCCAACAGGCCGATCAACTTGGGCCCGGCATTTGGTCGGTCATGACCCCAAGCCACGGCGGCATCATTCTGTCCGATCAAAGGCAGGGGGCCATGCCGCCAGCTCTACTGATCGAGGGCGGCTCCTACGAGGAAGACTGCGACTGGGCGCTCCCGATCCTTGCCTTTGCCAGCGAGCTTGAACGCCAGCGCTCCTGCTCCGCGGGCTTCCTGCAGCTTGCCCGCGATACCGCCCGGTGTTGGCATCCGCACCGCTTCAGCGCCTTTACTGGCGAGGCCGTCGAGGAGAATGCGTCCGCGATCCTGCGGACGCGCAAGGCCTATATGGCCGTGATCGGCGAATTCTGCACGACCAGCGCCTGGGGCGATTGGGCCGAATGGGTACCAGAAGGCAAAGTCGGCGTGATTGCCCGGCAAGTCGAGCGCGTCGATCACCTTGGCCGGCCGAGCTATGGCAAGGCCGAAGTCTGCGCGCTTATTGCCAAGGAGCTCTACGCTGCGCGCGGCGAGGTTACGGCGCTGCGCGATACGGCGCACGAGATCATCCCCATGCCCGAGGATCTGCGGCCGAAGCGCGTGGGCTGATCGATACCATCGAACCGGGCTTCTCTGGGCAGAAGTTGTAGACTTTCCGATATAGTCATTGTATATGACCAGTCACAACACCTGACTATAGGAATATAAGATGCGAGCTGAAACCTACGGGGCGGCAGACTTCAAGGCCAACTGCCTCGCAATCCTCGACCGACTGGCACGCCGTGATCTTGATCAGGTGACCATCACCAAGCGAGGCCACGCCGTCGCCGTTTTAACGCCTCCACCCAGCATGGCCGACGCCGTTAAGGCGCTGCACGGTTTTATGTCTGGCTCGGTTAGCATTCCCGAAGGGTTTGACCTCCTCTCACCGGTGCTTGCTGAGCCGTTGGGTGCAAGCGAAGGCGTGTTGCACGGGTGATGACGAAGAAGAAGCCCTCCGCTTTGCCCAGTTCTGTCCTGCTTGATACGTGTGCGGTTATCTGGCTCGCCAATGGTGATCCGCTTGCCCAAGAGGCGCTAGCGGCCATTTCACATGCCGCGCTGGCAGAAGGCGTGTTCGTGTCACCCGCATCGGCTTGGGAGGTGGGATTGTTGAGCCGCGTGCGCAGCGGCAACGTTCCAGCGCTGACGTTCCTTCCCGACCCGCAAAGCTGGTTTGCGCGGTTCATGGCCGGTCCCGGCATCAAGGAAGCGCCGCTCCTTCCCGAAATTGCGATTGCGTCCTCGCATCTGCCTGATCCCTTGCACGGTGACCCTGCCGACAGGTTCGTAATCGCTACAGCACGGCACCATCAAATTCCTGTCATCACGCGCGACAGCAAGATCATCGATTACGCGGCCCAAGGTCATGTGAAGGTTATCGCTTGCTGAGTTTTTGGCTTCAGGTTTGAGCGAAGCGACTGTCCCGCTTGGCAAGATATAGCAAAGCTCGGCGCGGCTCTCCAACCGATCAACCTAACGTCCAAGGCGCACGGGTGTCTCGGCCATGTGCGCTGATGGCGCGGCCCGAAGGCCGCCCGGCTCTGGCCAGGCATCAAGCCGCCGATCTGAAGGGAAGGGGGAGGGGAAGGGCGAACCAGTGCGATAAAGGACCCTTTGCCATGAACCCGACATTCATACGACCCAGCGTAAGCCCGAAGACGATCACCAAAGTCACGCGCCTGTTTAACGGCACCATCGGCGATATCCTCGGCGAGCTCCTCCAGAACAGTCGCCGCGCTGGCGCTTCCCGGATCGATATCGCCTGCTGCGCGGACCAGGACGGAGCGCGATTGACACTGGTCGATGATGGAACCGGGGTTGCCGATCCCCAAACCATGATTGCGCTGGGGGATTCGGGCTGGAGCCAGCACATCCATGAGGCCGAAGACCTGGCAGGCATGGGTGTCTTCAGCCTCGCGGGCAAGGACACCCGGATCAGCTCGCGTCATGCCAATGCCGACACCGGATGGTCGGTGCATGTCCCCGCGGATGGCTGGACCGGCGCGCAGGACATTGCCGTGCGGCCCCTTGCTCGCCCGGTCGGTACGACCATCACCTTCCTGATGCCCGGGGTGAGCGAGCAGACGACCGAGCGGATTCTGCGCGAAGTCGCGAAGTTCTACCCACTGCCGGTGTTCTTCAATGGCACGGAAATGCCGCGCGAGGACTTCCTCGCCAAGGCAATCTACATCGCCGAGTGGAACGGCAGCCAGATCGGCGTGTTCGAAGGGCGCGAATACCACCAGGACCCGACGACCAACTTCCATGGCATGGTACTCACCCGCAAGCTTGCCAGCGTCTCGGAGAGCCTTGGCGGCAAGACCTACCATGCCCGGCTCGATATCGGGGCCACCCCGGGACTTGCCCTTGTGCTCCCGGCGCGCAAGGAATTCGTCGAGAACGCTGCATTTGCGGCGCTGCAGGCAGCGTGCAAGCGCACGATCTATGCCGCGCTGGCACAGAAAGGCCAGCACCGGCTCTCCTTCGAGAACTGGAAGGAAGCGCGCGATCTGGGGGTTGCCCTGCCGGAGGCCGACCCCTGCCTGCCCCGCTGGCATGCGGCCATCGCGGAGAGCGACAACGTCAATGTCGAGTATGAGGAAGTCGTAGCAGGTGCGGACACGATCCTTGTCGCGGATCTCGAGCCCGATATTGCACAGGGACTGGAGCGCGCGCTGCGCGAGCACCCTTTGCGCCCACACCTCGTCGAGAACCATCCCGCATACGCTGGCTATGCCTGGTATGACGCGCTGCATCAGCTCGGCAACGTGCGCTTCTATGTTGCAGCCGGGGAGCGCGACCACGTCATCGCCGAGAACGGCAGCTTCCCGCCGCTCGATGACAATGTTGGTGCGGAGACGATCGAGCTGAGGTTCTGTGTCTTCCACCGCGCCAGCGAAATGCAGCGCGAGGAACGGATCCCGGCAGATGTTGCCTTCGTCGTCGGCGAGGATGGCTGGTACAGCGGTGTCGACCAAATCCGCATCGCTTTTGTGCCGGGTCCGGCGCTGACCCCCGAAACGCTGGTCGATCTGATCGAGAACGTCTGTTTCTGCGCGAGCGACGACAGCGAGGCCGACTCCTGGGACACCCAGCACGAGCACTTCTTGCGCGATGCGCGCGAGCTCGCGGCCCGGGTGCTGCTCGGCGAAGACGAGGCCATTGCTGCGCGCATCCGCGACACGCTCGCCGGCATCCTCTGGGTCATTCCCAAGGATCGGCAGGTTGCCATTACCGTCGCCCCCGGGACCGCGATCAATGTTCAGCTGTCCGCTTGTCAGCCTGCCGGCTGAGGCTCGCGAGGCCGTCCGGTTGCCCGTTGATCGCCCCTTTGATCGGGAGGAGACCCCCAATGCATGACACATCCGACCTCTCTTGCGCGCAGCAGCGCACCGAGCGGATCGCGCTGCTCAATGATGCGGCACGCCAGGGCCGTGACCGCATGGCCCGCATCGTCATGACCTCCGGGCTGCTTGCAGAATTCGGCGGCGACACGGTGGCAGACAGCATGATGGCACAGGCTCGGTTGATGGCCGCTCTGCGCCATTGCACCTTCGCCCCGGATTCGCCCGAGCGAGACTTTGCAAGCCTGGATGTCGATGGCATCAAGGTGCTGATGAAAGTCGATTATTACGACACCGAACTGTCGTTCGGGTCAGAGGATCCGGCCAATCCAGCGATGACACGGCGCGTCATCACGCTGATGCGGCCAGCGGACTACTGATCATTGTGAAGGGCAGGCATTTCGCTGCGTGACCGGGCAGCGGCCCAAGCCCGATGCGGAGGTAAACGGCGCATGAGCAGACACAAAGTCCCGCTTCGTAACGGGATTGCGGCGGCAAGTGCCTATGTTGGCTGGGATCGCCCGCTTCAGACCTATTTCGCACAGGTTCTGAGCGCCCCTGACGAAGACGGAGAGGAGATCGAAATCGTATGGGTCGGAACCGCCTTCGGCGAGCTGCCCCGCGCAGTTGACGCAATCCGCGTGCTCGAACCCTATTGCCATATCGAAGCAAGTCTTGCCGCACAGCTCGAGATCGACAGGATGGCATGCCTCGCCACGCGCGATGGACCCAATCAGCTCGAAGCCAAGGCGTTCATGGCGCGCCTCAGCCAGATCAAGGACAGGTCCGAGCCCGAAGCTTAGGTCGGTACAGACCGCGCATGGCTCGAAGCAGGGCAGGTTCAGCTCCAAACCTCGCATCGAGACTCCTCAGCCCTCTGGGCTGGATAGAATTACGCGCGCCTGCGGTGGCTGGCGCACGGGCCGGGCCACGGGCCCGGAGGAGAGGGGGGATGGGAGAAGGTGTTCCGGACAAGGGGTTCGGACAGCATCAGGAGAATGTGACATGAACATCGGCACCCTCAAGGCCAACGCAGAAGGCGTTCACATCGGCCGCATCACCACCCTGACCTTCAGTGCGACCGTCGCTCTGCGGGCCTTCGAATCCACCAACGAGCGGGCACCCAAGTTCGACCTCATGGCGCTCTCGGCGGACCGCCGCAGCTGGGTCAAGATCGGTGCGCTGTGGGAATACTCGTCGAACGAGACCGGCGAATGCTTCCTGTCGGGCCAGATCGACGATCCCAGCCTCTCGGCGCCGATCCCGGTCGCCATGTTCCAGCAGAACGATGGGAGCTTCAATGTAGCCTGGCGCCGTTCGAAGCCCAAGGCGTCGCTCGACGGCTTCGGCAGCGAGAGCGAAGGCGCCCTGCCGCCGCTCACCGCCACCGGCGACGAACCGGCCAGCGACCGCGGCGTTGACAGCGGCGCTGCCACCGGCGACGGTCTGGGCGAAAGCACCGCTCCAGCACCCAAGGGCAAGACGCGCGTGAGCGTCGACGCCTGACCGGGACAAGCCCCCCCGTGACCGGTGCCGCGACCCGCGCCGGTCACATCGGGAAGGCCCGTCTGCGCATTTGTCGCGGGCGGGCCTTTTCTTTTGCCCGCTGCTGTCGGGCTCGGCAGAACTGCTGAAGGAACTCGGCCAGCAAGAGGGAAGGGGGAGGTGCCGTTCGAGCAAAGGAGGCTTGAATGGCAAAAACAATCTGGACTCTCGATCTTGAAGGCGCGCCCACAAACGAAGACTGCGCGCAGATCGGCCACACCCCGAACTTCGACCTCGTGAATACCGCGGAAGCCACGCTCTACAGGGCTGCGCTGATCGCGGTAGCTGGGCCTCCGCCCGCCGGAATCACCCTGCGGATCAAGGCTAACGCTCATGATTTCGGGACCTACCGGACAGTCGAGGCGAGCATAGATAATGACCAGGACGATGGCAGCCATGCCAGCTATCTCGAGACCCTCGAGACCGGCATCGCTTTCTGGCATCAGGCCGGGTTTGCACCGCCTGAATTCGGCAAGCTGACGGCGAGCGATCAGCTTGCGGGTTTCGTCGTGGATGCCGTCGCAAGCGCGCTGCGGATCACACGGCCGAGCAGCACCGGCACATTCTTTCCGGAATCCTCCGGACCGATCCATCGCAACCTCACCGCAGCCTTTCCGGAAGCGGCGCAGCGCGTCTTTCCCGAAGGGGCCGTGCCATGCTGAGCGACAGCGAGCGCTTCGCCTTCAGCGCCTGGCGGATCCATGCCTTCGCCTCGACGGGCAATGCCTACGACGCCGTGCAGACCGACGAGATTATCGCTGCTGGTGATACGCTGCTTGTCCTCGACGAACGGGTCGTCGGTGTCGCGATGACCTGGCCCTTTGCCATCACCGCAGAGCCGGGCAAGCTTCACGCGGTCTGTGAGCCCGGCGCTGGTGAAACCCTTGGGCACATTGAAAAGGCGCTCGATGTTCCAGACGGGTCAATCGCCCGAGCCTGCCGCCTCGCAAGGACTCTGGGCTTTGCGATTGATGCGGGCCTCGTCCCGTTGTTGCCGGAGCTGCCGGCGACAGAGGTGGACGGCTAGTGCGGCAGTCGCCGCAACAGAAAACTTGCTATTTTGGCAATAATTGCTATTTTGGTGCTAAGAGGAGATACCACCATGCCAGCGGCGGCGAACGAGCACCCCCGGGTTCCCCTGACCCGGTTTCACAACAACACCGGCGAGTTCCTCGATCTCGCAACCAAACAGCCGGTCGTCCTGACCAGCCATGGCCGCGAGCGGCATGTGATCGCAGATAGCGACTATTTCCGCCATCTCGAAGAGGCGGCACGCGGTGTGATCGCCGGCCACATGAATATCGAAGCTGTCGCTTCGTCCGACATGACCGAAGCCGATCGCAAGGCTTTCGCCAATGCACGGCCTTCGGCCAGTGAACTCGAAAATGACCGCTGGGAAGACTGACCGCCCCACCGCAGGCCATATCCTCCGATACGTCTATCTCTTCGAGGAAGAGCAGAGACGGGGCCGCGACGAAGGCGTCAAGGAACGCTTTGTCGTCGTCGTGGGTGTGGAGGGGTCACGCTATCTTGTCGCCGCGATCACGACCAAGGGTGAGGGGCGCAAGAACGCCATCGTGATCCCCGATGAGATTGCGCGCACAGCCGGACTGGCTCCCGGTAGCGCCATCGTCATTTCGGAGTTCAACCGGTTCACCTGGCCCGGGTTCGACATCAGACCCCTGATGAAGCAGCCCGGGTACATTGCCGGACGCTTCCCACCGCGGTTCACGGCAAAGATCATCGATGCCATTGCAGCCTGGCGAGCAGCTCCAGTCGATCGGGACTGATTGGCGCACCGTTCAGGCAGACAGGCCCTCTGGGGGCCTTGTCCGATTGTGCATCAACGCGAGGCCAATGGCGGCAACCCTGCGGATTGGCACACCCAAATGGCCAAGGTCAGGTCTTCCGCACGACTGCCGCAATGGGACTATTCGCTCCCCGTAATCGGCGAAGACAGGCGATCAATCCTGCGATCAACGCCAGCGTCAGCAAGCCGAGACGCGGCGAGGTTGATGTCCAGGCACGCAATCCGCCCCAGTACCAACAGCACGTCCGCCGTCCAGTGCCCCTGCCTCTCTGGTCGAGCTTAGGGCCAACCTGCAGAAATGCGAGCCGTGTTGCCCGGCAAGCCGGGCTGCCCGCACCACCTCGATTTCTGAGGTTACCCGCGCGCGAAGGCGCGCGGTGTCCCAGCTCTCCCGCCGAGGCTCGATAAGGGCACCGGCGGACGAGCCGTCGGCACCAAGGAGGCTCTTGCAATGAACATCGTCAACCTCGTCGGCCGTCTCGCCAAGGATCCCGTTGCCCGCGATCGCAGCGACACCCGCATCACCGAACTCATCCTCGTGACCGAACGTCCCGTCATCCGCGATGGGAAGGTCCAGAAGGACCCCGAAACCGGCTACCCGGTCAAGGATGCCGAATTCCACAAGGTCACTGTCTTCAACGGCATGGGGCTCCCGCTGCGCCAGCACAAGGCCAAGGGCGACCAGCTCGCCGTGACGGGCCGCATCCACTACTCCCGCTGGCAGGACGCCGAAGGCAATGACCGCTACGGCTGCGAGATCATCGCCGAAAATGTCGAGTTTCTGTGATCATCAGGAGGGCGGCGCTTCGGTGCCGCCCTTCGCCGCGTTATTGATGGTGCGCACCCGAGTGCGGAGCGCAGGCCGGTTAGTTGCCGGTGGGATTAATCCTGGCACCACGATGACCACAGCTGCAGCGCAAGTGCCGGGCAACCATGTCCAGCTTAAGGGGTATCGACTTGGTGAAGCACTGATCGCGCAGCCGGGCCGCCGGCATGATGACTACACGCCTGCAGCGCCCGCACTCGATCTGCGCATTGAGGCCATGACGAACGAGATCGGCGACAGAATCGAGGCGTTTGGTTCCCATACGTCACCGAGAACATATAAAGAACTTTATCGTCAAGGGATGCCGAAGGCAAGGTTGGCGTCTGCCGGCCTATGGCCGGCATCGCGCTCTATTCCTCCGGGCTGCCGGCAGCACACAAGCCTTGCCCGTGTACTGCGTCTGCGACCGGCGTCACCGAGTCCCTGCCGGGTCTCGGCCCGTTCGGGTGACGATCGCTGGCGCGGCCTTTGCCTAGGCGTTGGGCTGCTCTCGGTACCGCAGAGTATGTGCTTATGTCCGGTTTAGGGAAACAGGTTGATCGCGCCGGATGACCGGGGTTGGGTGGGAAGCTAAATTTCCGTTTTGACCTTGCTGTGGTTTGCCCCGCATTCTACAACAATCCCGGCGGGGCAAAGCGACCTCCCGCTCAGGCCGAGACAAGCCCAAGCGTTGCCTCGTAACCTTGCCCTTGCGGGCGAGGTTTGTTTTGCGAGGTTGATTTGGCGTCCTTGGCTCTTACCCCTTCTATCACCTTCACGGATCTGCTTCGGGCATTCACCCGCATCGGCCTGCTCAGCTTCGGCGGTCCTGCCGGGCAGATTGCGCTGATGCACCGCGAGCTGGTGGATGAACGCAAGTGGATCGCGGAGGAGGATTTCCTCCACGCGCTAAATTTCTGCCACCTGCTTCCCGGACCCGAAGCGCAGCAGCTTGCCACGTGGATCGGTTGGCGTCTGCATGGCTGGCGCGGCGGTCTGGCAGCGGGGTTGCTGTTCGTCATTCCCGGTGCGCTGATCATTCTGGCGCTGTCGATGCTGTATGCGGTCGCGGCCAATCTCGACTGGGTCGAGGCGCTTTTCCTTGGCGTGAAAGCGGCGGTGCTGGCGATTGTGGTGCAGGCGCTGCTGCGGATCGCGGGCCGTGCGCTGGACACCGGGCTGAAGCGCGCGCTGGCGGCAGCGGCGTTTATCGGGCTGTTCCTGTTCGATCTGCCGTTTCCGCTGATCGTGCTTGGTTCCGGAGTGATCGGCATGGCTGTCGCAGCCAAGCGGCCCGACCTGCTGGCGCTGAAACCCGGTAAAGCTGGCGGAACCCTGCCAGAACGACCGTGGCGCACCACGTTCCTGTCAATCGCCCTGTGGGGGACAGTCTGGGCCGCACCGATGCTGCTGATCGCGGTCACTCTGGGGCCGGATCACGTGCTTTGGGAGATCGGCGCATTCTTCTCGCAGCTGGCCATCGTCACCTTTGGCGGGGCCTATGCGGTGCTGGCCTATATGGCGCAAGAGGCGGTGCAAGGGTTCGGCTGGTTGCGTCCGGGCGAAATGGCCGATGGGCTGGGCCTTGCGGAAACCACACCGGGGCCGCTGATTCTGGTGACGCAATTCGTCGGCTATCTTGCAGCGTTCCGGGCGCCGGAGCCGTTCTCGCCCTTCGTTGCTGGATTGCTGGGGGCGGGCCTCACCACCTGGGTGACCTTCGCGCCGTGTTTCATGTGGATCTTCGCCTTCGCGCCGTGGATCGACCGGCTGGGCAACGCGGTGCGCCTGAAAGGCGGTCTGGCTGCGGTGACAGCGGCGGTGGTGGGCGTGATCGCAAACCTTACCGCATGGTTCGCGCTCCACGTCCTGTTTGCCGAAGTTGGCCAGCGCAATTTCGGCCCGCTGCGGCTGTATTGGCCTGATCCGTCGAGTTTCGACTGGCGTGCGGGTTTGCTGGTAGCGCTGGCCTGCATCATGGCGTTCGGCCTCAAATGGTCGGTGCTGCGCGTTCTGGCAGCTTCGGCCATCGGCGGTCTGGTTCTGGTTCTGGCATTCTAGGGAGGATAGCATGAGCATCATCACACGCAGGCAAGTCATCGGCACCGCAGCCTTGACGGCGACCGGCGTTGCGTTGGCAGGAAACGCAAGCGGTGCCGCTGCCCAAGGTGCTGGCAGCACGGCCGCCGCTTTCGCAGGCAAGCACACCCCCAAGCCCCTGCGGTTCAACCCCGCCAAGCTCACCGGCCTGTCCGAGCGGCTGATCACCTCACACTGGGAGAACAATTACCAAGGCTCGGTGCGCGGTCTCAACACCATTGAAGCCCGGCTCGCCGCAGCGATGGCTGACCCCGACTTCCCGCCGGTCGCCTATGCGGGGCTAAAGCGAGAGGAACTGCACCGCACCGGATCAGTGGTGCTGCACGAGTATTATTTCGATGCGCTGGGCGGAAATGGCAATCCCGGCGGCTCGATCTACGAGGCGCTCGATGGCTGGTTTGGCAGCTTCGATGCATGGCAGGCCGAATTCCGCCGCACCGCAATGTCACTGGCAGGCGGATCGGGCTGGTGCATCCTCAGCTACAACCGCCACACCAAGTCGCTGCACAACTACTGGGCCTTCGATCACATGCATGGTGCAGCCACAGGCGCACCGCTGATCGCGCTCGATATGTATGAGCACAGCTTTCACATGGATTACGGCGCGGCGGCCGCGAAGTATGTCGATGCCTTCATAGCCAATCTCGACTGGGAGGTGGTGGATGCGCGCTACCGGGCGGCGCAGGCGTAGGTTCGCTGCGCCGCGACGACTGATTTGGGGTCGGTTTGCGACTTTCCAGTTTCGGCGGAAAAGTGATCGAAGCTGCAGTCCGGTTCAAGCACTGACCTAATCTTATCGGCCCTCCCGATCCAGACGGATCGCTTCATCGAGAAAGCGCTGGGGGTCTCGCACGTACTGCGCTGCCTGTGATTGCATGATTGTTCTCATGACAGCCTCACGGCTCGGCTGAATGATTGCGCCCTCTGGCGTCGCAAGGACGCTATCGAAATGGCGTGCGAAGTCGCAGATCCCGCCGACCAATGGCAAAGACAGGTCCGCTACATGGAGGCGGAACCGGATATCCTCAATGGCCTGTCCGTTGATGCCGACCTGAATGTCGTCCGCTTTCTCGTCGCCCCAGATCCGAAGGCTGGCAGACCAAGACGGTTTCTCTGGAAGGAGCCTGCCAAGTTTCAAGAACAGCACTTCCGCATCAGCCGACGAAAAACCAAGAACGGTCTCATCGAGTTGCGCGCGGCTCATCCGCACTGCGGCAACCCCTGCGACGCGCGCCGCAGACGCAGGAATGAGATCGATGACGAATTGCCACACTGCCATCGTCAAAACATAGCGCTTAGCTGGGCGACAGCAACAGGTTGAGTTGCCGCATCGTCCCTGGCTGCCCTCCCTCTGCCGACGAGCCGCGCCGAACTGCCTCACAAGATTGGGAGTGTTCCCGCTGTAACCCCTTCGCAGGGCCGAAGGGGCGGCCCGGCGTGGCGCTGAAGCGCCTGACCGGCCCTGCCTTCGTCTCACCTGCTCGTGGGCGGGAACGTCTCTTCCACACACACAGGAACACCTGCCGAAACCTATCGGCGGCCGCCCCTTAGTCAAGGATCGCGGTCCCCCCAATTTTCAGCGGGGAGGCAGTGTCGCTGCGCGCCAGCCTCCACGCAGAAAATCGGTTCCCCCACGCCCGCCAGGGCGGCGGCGAGGCGAGCTCGCCGTCCCTGACACGGTTCGTCCGGCCCGATGGGTTTTTGGCTGTTCCCAATGTGGGGACGATTTCGAAAATCGGAGGCTTATATGACTATTTTCAATTCATTCGCAGATCTGGCTCAGGCACGGATCAATCTTGCCGATGCACGTGAAGGGATCACGGAATCCTACGATGGGGCGTTTCTCGAGCATAGCGATCTCGCCAAGCTCAACATCATCGAGGCTCCAATCGCCGCAGAGATGCCGGATCCCGACATGGCGCGCCGCGCCGTGGAGATGGCAATCGGAACGATCTTCGATGTCCTCAAGGACACGCGCATGGAAGAATTCGCGCAGCAACTCGCCTGGGGCATGGTCAACTCCTTCCACATGACCGCACGCCTGGCTGAAGGTCGCGAGGACGATGCTGCAAAGAAGCTGGGCGAAATGGCACGCCATTTCGATCCTTCGGAAATCTACGCTGTCGAGCTCGAGGAAACACAACAGCTCTGCCAGACACTGCAAGGGTGCCGCGAAGCGCTCGAGGCGATGCGCGACCATGCAGCGGACGTTTACCGGGTCGAAACCGGTCGCCCATTCACGGCCGCACGGGGATCGCAAGTCAGCAAGAACGGGGTTACCGCAAGCCAGGTGCAGGCACGCGATTTCCTCGCAGCACGCGCCAAGGATCGCAGAGCGCAATTCCAGCCCGATGGCCCGCTGGTGATCGTGTCAGGTGGTCAGAAGGATTGGCACGATTTCGCGATGATCTGGGCAATCCTCGACGACATCAAGTCCCGGATCCCGAACATGGTCCTTGGCACGACCGGCATGCGCAAGGGCGTCGACGCCATGGCGGGTGCATGGGCGCAGCAGAGCGGGGTCAACACGATCCTGTTCGTTCCCGACCAACGCCACGGCAACCGCGCTCCGTTCCTGCGCAACGAGAGCATCGTCAAACTGAACCCGGTTGAAGCAATCATCGGAGAAGGATCCGGCATCCAGTCGAACCTTGCACAGCGCCTCCGTCAGGCAGGCGTGCCACTGCACATTCGCCGCATCAGCGATCAGGCGCAAACGCGCTCGCGCACCTTCGGGTGAGCGCTCTTCGGAAGGCTCCGGCTTATGCCGGGGCCTTCCGTTCTTCTTTTGCGCAAGGGGCGGGCTCTGGGGGCATCGAACCCCCTTCGCCCGCTGCCGCGAGCATCGCGATCCCTGAATGTATCAGCGGCACTTTTACCTTGGCCCGGCGCGCCTTGCCCGTGCTTGATGCTTCGCATCTTGCGGGCATCGCTGTCGAGCCGGCGGCTGCATCCGGACAATGTGCCGACCGGCAATCCTCAGGCTGGACCAGACCCCTTGTGGGCATTCAGCCACAAGCTCAGGAAGTGAGAAAGGAGAGGGGGATGGAGGAGACGAGCAGCGACAGGAGGCAAAGATGCTCGTCACATTCCGCGTCAAGGATATCGAGACAAAGCTCCATTCGGTACCGGCTCAGATACGCCCGCAAGAGCTCGCCGCGCTGATGCGCAGACTGCACACCGCGAACAGTACAATCGATGCAGATCCAGGCGAATTCCTGGCCGCGCCCCTGAACTTCGAGATCAATGCCAACGCGCTTGCCATCGCCGCGTTCGCATCATGCTTCGACCATCGTGCGGAGATGATCGCGATCGTCGAGGAAGCGCAGTTTCTTGGACGAATGCTGCGGATCGAGCACCAGCAATGGGATGCGCCGATCACGATGCGCGTGAGTGAACACATCGCTCTGGTAGGTGACATCACGATGAGCAGCGACCTTGCGTCCAAGGTGCTCACTTCTCTTGGCCGCCATGCAAATGAGTCTGGCCATTTGTCCCTGCAGAAGCTCGCCACAGCGCTCGAAGATCACCGGACTTACGCGGCTTTCGTCAAGGCAGGAATCACTCCGCTCTTCGAAAGCCTCGCGTTCATCGCCGCCACCGATTGTGGAGAGCAACATCCGCTGCTCGAATGGAGCTAATGACGAACCAGCCACCAGTTCATGAGCAGCCGGGAATCGGCTCAACTCGACGCCATGTTTAACGCTCGATCTGCAACCAGCCTCCTGCAGGATCGAGGTGGAAAAGGGTGCCCGGCACGTTGCCGCGGTGCCCTTTTTTCATGCCGCCTGGATCACGCTGATTCCGAACAGCCACGCTCCAGGGCATAGCTTTCGCGAAGTCGCTGGGAACGCATACCTCCTGCCGCAGGCACGTCCACCACCATCGCCATGAGCACCCCGCCAGCATACTGGTCAACCACTAATTTCCCGACCGAGAAGCCGTGCTGCGCCGGCTTCCGCACCATCGAAAAATTAGCGGTCAAGCCTCCGCTTCGCTCCGGTGACCAGCACACTGACGGGGCGCTGTTTCATGGCATGGCGGACGAGCCGCCAAGCGCCAGGAGGCAAGGTCATGTGCTACACAACGGAAAGCTACGAAGACGACGTTTCAGTGCTTCGTCAGATCAACCCCAACATCATCGCCCTTGATGAAAAAACTCTGGAAGCTGAGCGGCGCTCATACCACACCTTCTTCGACGTCCATGTCGTCGAGACCCGGGACGGATACATCCTCATCGAGGAAGGAGACTATGGCGAGCTGCCGATGCATCTGATCGACCAGATCGTCTACACCGCGACCGGCAAGATGGCCGATGAATTCTGACGAGACAGGGCGGTGGTCATCGCCGCCCAACTCGACAAAAACCAGACCTCACCCGCCAAGCTTCTCGAGGGCAGAAATCGCCACCTTTGGCTTCACCTTGACGGCCAGTTCCAGAAGGACAATCGCCGTATCCTGACCGACCTTCTTGATCAGGCGATTAAGCTCTCGCTCTGCTTCCTCACGCTCAAGCTCTGCAAGCTTCTGCCTGCGCTCTTCCAGCTCCTTTTCCGCTGCTGCCAGCGCGGACCGTTCGCGTTCAAGTTTCGACACCATTGCGCATTCCTCCAAGCCTTGAAAGACCATGCGAAGATGCACCAATCGCAGGGTCTGTTCGAGGCATTTTTTTGCTTGCTGCTCTCGCTCCGCTTCGTCGCAGAGCACGGCCTGCTTGAGCCAACGCCATGGCCAAACCAAGAGCCATTGTCGTCCCACAGCTCCCGCTGTAGGCGGAAATAACGCATGCGGTGAGTTCGCGAGTCAGGCTCGCTCGCGCAATCCCACTGGAGAACCACCTGGGCCAGTGATCCCCCTACGGCGCTGGACCTGGCACAGGGCACAAGTTCCTGATTTTTGCACACCGTACACCGCTGCGCGGTAGGCTGATGCAGCGAAGTTCTGCATATTTCACAATTGGTTAGCCGAAGTCTTGCTCACAATTCGGGCGGTGCAGTCGGCTGCAGGATGTTCACGGCTTCAATAAAGCATCGAAAAACCAATGCCATAGCGCTGCACCGGGCTGCATCGCCGACGCTCTTGGCAAGTGCGATGCAGCGCTATATACTGATACCTGCGATAGACGAACCACGCCTGAAAAGGTGTGGTAGTGGAAAAGAAACAGTTCCAGAGCGTCGGTGTAACGCTCAGCCCAAGGATGATCGACGTCGTCGATCAACTTGCGGCAAGCCGCGGTGTCTCGCGGTCAGAAGCCATCCGCATTGCTCTTGAAGTCGGTATTCCGCTCCTGAAGGCGGGATTATCGCTCAATGCCGAGCGGGCTGTCACGATCCTTGAGCATACCCAGCTTGCGCTCTCGCTCATCGTCCAGGAGCAATATCCGGCTGATGCCGAACACCTGATCGCTCAGGCGCTCTCCAACGTGCGAGAGCATCATGGCTGAAGACATCAGGTTCAGCAAAAAAGCTGCCACTCTCACCCACGCTTCCGCTCGCGGAAAAGTGAAGCGGAACGCAGGCAATTTTACGCGCGGATCGCAGCTGTTCCACCATGAAATCCTGATGACCTGGGCGGGCATCAGAATGCCTCTCTACGTCTGGGTCGGAACCGCCGTTCTTCTGCTGTGCATCCTCGTCAGTTTGACCTTCAAGAACCACGAGGTGCAGCTCGTGCTGATGAAGCTCTACGCCGAAGCTTGGGGATGGGTTCAGCTCAATCCCAACAAGCCTGTGAACCTGACGCTTCCATCGGGTCAGATGGTGCAAGGCACGATGTCCATGGTGCCCTATCATCCTGCAGTGGAAAGGGCGTGGGCCAAGGCTGTGCAGGTCAGCATTTCTGCGGGTCTTGGTGCTGCCTTTATTTGCGTGCCCTTGACCGTTTGGTTCGTCGACTTTTCGAAACGGCGCGGGACCGACATTCTCACCGAGCGCCATGAGCGCGGCGCCGTGCTTGTGACGCACAGCGAACTGGCCCAAGCCATCACCAGCCATAACTGGAAAGCGCATGTCAGCGAGTGCCGCAAGCGCAGGCCAGCGGTAGACCCCGACAAGATCCTCGCAGAGCCCTTGAAGGACCGTGTCCGGGCAGGTCTGCATGCGCCTTACCGCCTGGCAGGTGTGCCGGTTCCTTGGCGTCTTGAGCAAAGCCATGCGATGTTCATCGGTACCACCGGTGCTGGCAAGACGACCGAGCTCAAAAAGATCGTCACGCAGGCGCGTGAACGCGGGCATCGCTGCGTCATTTTCGATCTGACCGGCACCTTCGTCGAAAGCTTCTATGATGCCGAAACGGACATCATCCTCAACCCGATGGATCGCCGCTGCGTGCCATGGTCGATCTTCAACGACTGCGACAATTACGCCGAATTCATGAGCGCCGCGACAGCGCTGGTTCCGAGTGGGCACAGCGCGGAAGATGACTTTTGGCAGAAGTCGGCGCGCACCTTGTTCGTCGAAATGTGCGTCAAGATGATCAAGATGGGCGTGCGCTCAAATGGGGCGCTTTCCTACTTCCTGATGCAGTCGGATCTGAAGACGATCCATGCTCAACTTGAGGGCACGATTGCAGGGCCGATGATGTCGCCCGCCGCTGCCAAAATGGCAGAGTCGATCCGGACCACCTTCATCGCCAATGCGAATGTTTTCCGCTTCCTGCCCGAACCTCATCCGGGCGAAACCGGCTTCTCAATCAAGAACTGGATGACCACCGAGGTCAAGGAAGGGTCGATCCTTTTCATCACCTCCACGCACCCGGACCTAGTCCTCAATCGCCCGCTTTTGACGCTGTGGATGGACCTGGCCGTCAATGCGCTGTTCCACATGGGACGAAGCCGCGATCTGCGCACGTGGTTTCTCATCGACGAAGTCCATGCGCTGCATCGTCTCCCGGCTATCGATCATGGCCTTCAGACCGCGCGTGCGTTTGGCGGAGCCTTCGTGCTTGGCATGCATTCCTTCGACAAGCTTGAAGAAACCTATGGCGAGAACGGGGCTACCAATCTGGCCTCGCTGGCTGGCACCAAACTGATCCTCAAGACGGCCGATCCCGAGACGTCGCGGCGCTGCTCGGAGTTCATTGGCAACCGCCAGGTTCGGATCATGGATGAAGCCTATTCCTACGGTTATAACGATAACCGGGACGCATCGACGATCACGCCTCGTACCAACGTCGAAGAACTCGTCATGCCGGTCGACATCAGCGACCTGCCCAGCATGCACGGGTTCGTGAAATTCCCCGACGGTTTCCCCGCTGCCCGCATCAGGCTGACGTGGAAGGATTACGAACCCCGCGCCAAGGGCTTCGAGCGTGTCACCGACATGCGCGCCGCCGAATACACACCACCGTCCGGGGATATCGCGGAAATGGGGGGTGGGGATAGGGAAGGCGCGGAACCTGACATCGTGCCTCTGGAGCGCAAGGATCGCGAAGAGGTGGCGCTGAGTGATGCGGAGCGGGCAGCGCAGCAGTTGCGGGAGGCGATCGAGGGACCGTTCAACCCTGAGCGCGAGCTGACCGAAGATGAGGTGGCGCGCAAGATCGAGGACGAAGAGGAGAGGGCGGAGTTCGAGCGCAGGCCAACGCAAGGGGAGCTCTATGGCTATATCCGCCCGGGCAAGAAGGACCAGCGCGAGCGGCAGAATCTGGCCATGCGCGACAGCGAAGAGCGCGGCGCGCAGACGAAGATCGAAGGACAAAAGGGGCGAGCGCAGAACAGCAGGGCAGACGCGCAGGAGAGCGAGCTTTCCAAAGAGAACATGCGCGGCATCGGCAATGAAAAGCAGAGCCGGCAGGACCCTTCCATCGACGATGATCAGGAGCTTGGGCGATGAGCGCGGCAGGACAGACCTGCCATGTGTGCCCCCTATTTTGCGCGCCGTGTGCCGGGCCGATGCTCCGGCGCGAACAGGCAAGGGTAGCCTGAGATGCTGTCGGTCGCATCAGTCGCATCAGCAGGCGGCGCCGCAAACTATTTTGCCAAGGACGACTACTATGTCGGCGATGGCCCTGCCGAGCTCAGCGAATGGGGCGGGAAGGGCGCTGAAGCGCTCGGGCTTGCAGGCCCTGTCGCCAAGGACGACTTCGAAAAAGTCCTCGATGGCAAACTGCCCGATGACACGGTCGTGAATGGCAATGCAAACCGCCGCTCGGGCATAGACCTCACATTCTCGATGCCGAAATCGGCCAGCCTGCTTGCGCAGCTGGGCGGCGACAAGCGGATCCTCGATGCACAAGTGGCCGCCGTCAAGGCGACCATGGCCTATCTCGAGAAGCATTATGCGCAGGCACGCGATCGTTCGCGCAATGCCAACGGCGAAGGCGTGGTCACAGGCAAGCTCCTCTATGCCCTGTTCCAGCACGACACGAGCCGGGCGCTGGACCCGCAAAACCATACCCATGCTGTCATCGCCGCGATGACCCAAGACAAGGATGGCAACTGGAAGGCGCTGTGGAATGGAGAGATCTGGAAGAACAACACAGTCCTTGGCTCCATCTACAACGCCGCGCTGCGGACCAACCTCGAGAAGCTCGGCTACGAAACTCTGATCACGGGCAAGCACGGCCAGTTCGAGATCAAGGGCGTGGCGCGCGATGTGATAGAGGCCTTCAGCCAGCGTCGCCTGACCATTCTGGCAACGGCCGAAAAGCTCGGGAAGAGCGCAAATGACACAGAAGCCTTGCGTGAAATCACCAAGCGGACCCGCGATCCCAAGCTGAATCCGGATGACAAGCTGGCGCTCCGGCAAGAATGGGCCAAGCGCGCTGCCGGGCTAGGGTTCGATGCCAAGGCGCTGGTCGAACAGGCGCGGGGACGCGGTTCCGGGGGGCGTGAAAGCCCTTTGGGGTCGCCGCAGCGAGTGCAGGAGACTCTGAGCGCGCTCCGCGACAGCGTGAAGCTCTACACCCGGCCAGCGGACACACTGACAACCAGTGGCCTGCAACGGATCACCCTGACGCCCACGCAGCTGCGCAATGAGATGGCAACCGCTTCTGCGATCAGGATCGTCGGCGAACGTGAAACCTCCTGGACCCGGGGCGAGCTGGTCAAGACCGCGCTCGACCTCGGCGTAAAGGGCGTGACCGCTGACGGTGTGGAAGCACGGATCGGCGTGTTGGTGGCCGACGGTCGGGTGCTGGAGGGCAAGAGCGACAGGCTCGATGGCCGACCCGAGAAGTTCACAACCCCTGAGCATGTGGCCATCGAGCGGGCAACCCTTGAAAATGTCGCCGCCGGAAAGGGCGCAGGCCAGGCCATCATTGAAGCCGCCGCGGCTCCAGAACGTCTGCGGCAAGTGGCCAGAACTCACGAGCTCAATGCCGAGCAGATTGCCGCGGGAACACTGGCGCTGGCCAGCAAGGACCGCACAATCGTGATCCAGGGCGTCGCGGGCGCAGGCAAAACAACGATCATTTCGGCGATCGCAAGCGTGGCGCATCAGGAGGGAAGGGAGGTGATCGGCCTCGCCTTTGCCAACAAGATGGTGGGCGATCTTCGCAGCGATACAACGATTCGGGGACCGGACGGTGAGGTTGTCAGGCAGGGTATCGCAGCAAGAACCGTCTCATCCTTCGTGAATGAGCATTTGCGGCCCGCGCTTGAGGGCTCGGGTCCGAAGTTCGAAGCTTCACGCGAAGCCTTGCGCGGCAAAGTGCTGGTGTTGGACGAGGCTTCGCTCGTGGCGAACAAGCCGATGAATGACCTGCTCACGATCGCCAACCGGCTTGGGGTTGAAAAGCTGGTCATGATCGGAGACCGGGCACAGCTGCAGCCGATCGAGGCGGGCAAAAGCTTTGCGCTGATCCAGTCCGATAACCCCGCCATAGCCCGGATCGATACCAGCCTTCGGCAGCGCACCGAGCATATGAAGGAAGCCGCTGGCCTCGCGCGCGCCGGCATGTTCAAAGAAAGCTTTGCCTCGCTTGGCGAGCGTGTGGTCGAAGCTGGCGCAGACCACCTCAAGGTCACCGCGCAGAAATGGCTGGAGCTGTCGCCAGAAGACCGCGAGCGCACCGCGATCTACTCATCTGGTCGTGCAGCGCGCGGTGAACTTAACCGGATGGTCCAGCGGGGCCTCAAGGCAGAAGGCGCGATCAAGGGGGAAGGGCTGAGGCTGACCACGCTCCTCCCGGCCCATGCGACGCGCGAGGAGCTGCGCTACGCCTCGACCTACAGCAAGGGCCAGCTGCTCGAAGTAACGCGCCAGACCGCCCCTGGAGGGCTTGTTCGGGGCCGGTACGATGTCGAAGGCATCGACGCAAAGAGCCGGGTCATGCTGCGCGATGAAAGCGGCAAGCTGATCAAATTCGATCCGGCGGCAATCGACCCTTCGGACAAACGCGATGCCTTGAGGCTTTCCGAAAAGCACAAGGAGACAATCTACGAGGGCGACAAGATCCGCTGGACCGAAAAGGATGATGCCAGGGGGCTGATGAAGTCCGAGGAGGCAAGGATCCTCGGAATCAGGGATGGGATCGTCACGCTCGAGAACAAGGCTGGCGAGACCGTAGAGCTCAAGCAGAATGACCGCATGCTCGAGCGCATGGGGCTGGCCTATGCGATCAACATGCATCAGGCGCAGGGCGACACCCGCGACATGGCGATCGGTGAGATGCACTCATCAGCCCGTCACTTGTCGAACCAGCGTCTGGCGCTCGTCATGATGACCCGGGTGCGCGATGACATTCACCATCGTCACCAACGACCGCGATCGGCTCCTGGCGCAGATCGACCGCAATCCGGGCGACAAGACCAGCGCGCTCGAAACCCTTGGCGAAAAGCAGGTCGAGGCCAAGCGCAGCGGCCGCGAGGCTGGCGAATTCCGGCCCACAATTCCCGATCATTTGAGGGCGCCCGAGGACAGGCAAGCATCCGCCCCGCGGATCGATCCGGCGAGCCTTCGGGCAACGCGCCAGCTCGATGTGCCCGAACGCAACATCGAACGCAGCCGATAGGAGGAAGATCGTGACACCGATGGGCCATGCCAAAGCGGGCACGCCGCCTTCAGACACTTTCGAGATTCACCTCACGCATCAGCTGACCCTGACCAATCTGGTGAACGAGGCAGGACTCTCGGAGATCGCGCGTGCCGCTGGCGGGGACAGCTTTGTGGTCTGCGATTTCAATACGCACGGGGTTCAGGGATGCGCTGATCTGCGAGCCGCCCTCGATAACCAGAAAATGGCCGCCGAGTTGGTGGCGATAGGTCTGATGATCCTTGTCGCAGTTTTGGTGGGCACGATCGCGGCCGCCTTTGTGAGGCTGATGGCGAAGCGCGTGGCTCTTCCCCGCGAACAGTGCGCCGATGCCTTTCTCCCGCTGCACAGGGGTCGGGCAAAGCCCCCGAATGGCGCCGTCAACATCATCATCAGGAAGGAGAAAAGGCATGGCATTTGACTACGAAGACGCAGGGACCTTCGGGAGTGAGCGCGAGGCGAAGGACTGGGCGCAGCGCAACAAGGTCGATCTGCGCGATCTCCACATCCCGCAAGGTCGGGGGCCAGCGCGTCGAAGTGGGTATCCGCAAGAGCGGCTACGATCAGCGCGAGAATTACGACAACCAGCACGGCCAGAGACGGGACGGGTTCTGGCGATGATGAAGTCCGCCGCGGCGTGCCTGATTTGGACCACTGGCTTGTTGCACGACGCGAACGGAGCTTCGAATTTTGGACGTTTGGAGTATCGAAAGCCCCAGATTTGGCGGCTTTCGATATCTTTTTATGCAGCCAAGGCGGATTGCACGTTGCCAGGAAACAGTAGCAGAGCGTACGCATTTGCAATCTGCCGGGCGCTTGATTCAGACAAGCCTGTCACATCCCCCACCAAGGCCCCGCCATCGAAAAAGCTTTTTGGCTCACGGCCAGAAGCGATCAGTTGATAGGTTCGGAACAGAACCCTTGCCATTTCCCCGTCGGCAGACTGCCTGATCATCTGGTCATAATCAGAATCCAAGCTGATATGGTCCCAATGCACCGAGCAGTATTTTCTTGCTTTTGCCACGTGCAGGGACGGTATCTTGCGGCGTTGGCACTCATAGAACCAAGCATCGCGAGCGGCTGAATCTCGCTTCTCGACCATTTTCCAAGCACGGTCTGGCCAAGAGATCCCTTGGAACATGAACCGTAGAAACTCAGATGACGTTCTGTCGTAACCCAGATGGACTGAGCGGTCCTCGAATAAATCGAAATCCACCTCGTAAACCGTCACGTCGGGCAGATGATTGGAAGTGGACAGGTAAGCCGCATTGGATCGAAATCCAACGAGGGCGGCAATCGCTTCCGAAGCATGTGCGGAGCGCATTTCAAAATCACCCATGAGAGTGGCTTTGAGCAGACGAATATTCTCTGATGTTGGCAATAGGATAGCCATACGAACTCCAATGGGTCGTGTCGGTCGCCATTTAATCGATCTGACCACTGGTTTCGCGGGCAGTCTGTAGAATTTATCGAAACCTATTTAGCTTGGCGACAGGCAAGGGGGTCAGACCAACCACAAGGCTGATCGCATATCATACGACTGTCAACCACTGCTCTGCGTTTTGCCTGGTCATGGCTGTAGCACACGCCGCCTGCGCGCGTCCCGCACACTATGGCCGTTGGCGCACATCCAGCACAATATCGAATTCGCGAGGTCCCGCGTCTGCGGTCGTGCAAGGGGTCAAAGTCGCACAAGCATCGAAAATGATCGCCCTCTCAGGCGCTTCAGTTGATAGCCATACGCCAATGACCGCCTCGCGGACGAGCGCGTTTGAGTCTTCAAAAACGGTCTTGAAATAACTCGTGGCGGCGTCTTCCTCGGATGCGCATCCGAGAACGACTGATGGGTTTTCGCCCATTCGCTCGTCATACATATCGGCAAAATAGTCTTGGTGGGTGCCAACGATTGCGAGATTCCGTTTTCCCATTCGAGCCCCCGTCCATTGCTCATGATGCTTACAAAGCGGTTCGCTTGAGGACAAGGCAACTAAGATTATTTGTCGTGTGCTGCTACCCAAACTTGGACCGATTGGGTCTGGAGTTTTCTGCCTTGCTCAGGTCCGGTGGGCTGGTTTCGCCGGGTGAGTTTGCCAGCATGATCGCAGCGGACAAGAACACGTTCGCGCTGGCCTTCTTCCTATCGCAGCTCAAGCGCGACCCTGAAATCTCCGACAAGATCGTCGTGTTTGATGATCCCTTCACGAGCCTAGATGACTTCCGCCGGACTATGACGGCTAAGGAGATCGTACGGGTCGGGGAGATGGACAGGGCCGCCCAGGTCATCGTGCTCAGCCACGACAAGTTCTTTCTCGAGGCTGTGAGGTCTCTGAGCCACGGCGCGGCCTGTACGCCTTTCCAGATTTCGGCAAGCGAGGCGGGATCATCCATCGAACTGTGGGACATTGAGCCGGAGGTCAAGGAAGGCTACCTTCAGCATCATATGCGTCTGCAGGGCTTTACCGACGGGGGAAGCGGGGACGCAGGCGACATGCGGATGGTGATGCGCCCGCTATTGGAGCGGTATATTCGTTACCGCTTCCCCAATCAGATTCTTAAGGGGAAGTGGCTGGGTGACATGCTTGCCACGATCCGAGCCGACAGCGGGTATCCGCTGACGCCCCAGCATAGCGACTTGGACCACATCAACGGCTACACTGTCCCTTCCACCACGATCCGAACACCCCATTCGTTGAAGATGAGGTCCGCGCCTATGCGCAACGGACGGTATCAATCGTGGGCGGCTGCTTAATGCAAATTCATGGGCAATCGCACTTGCATGTCGGGACGAACATGAAAACTTCTTACGCCGCTCGTTGCGCGCGATGACCTCCACTAGATGCCTCATTTGGTCGCCTTCTGGAGCCAGACGGAGACTCATTAGCTGAGGTCCATCAGCGCGGAGGCCAATTGTGGCAGCGCGCACAATCGCCGCTCGAACTTCATTGCACCGGTGCCATCTCGAAGTATCAGCCGATCACCGCAAGGCGGCGTCGACCGGAGGGATACTGTCAATCTGCCGAATTGAGCCTGTGCCATCAGTGACACTTTACCCAGAAGCGGCGGGTAAAGTGTCACTGACGACTAAAGCGCGGTTGTCGCGAAAAAGGGATTCACTTTTCGTTCTCTATGTGCTTGGATTCTACCATGTTCCAGCCGGATCTCTTCACGAAGGACGCGATAGCTGAGGGATCCGATCTCGCAGCGGACATCGTCACGCCTCGCGCCGGTACTGAGTGGGTGGATAGGACGCCTGCGGGCGTGTCGGCCAATGACGAACCTCTCGACCTGCCCGCCGTCTTGGAACGGCTGTCGCGGATGTCTTCACGGCCGCGTTACACCTTCATGGTGCTGAACCTGATCGCGCGGGCTGCTGGTCATTCTGCGAGTGCCGGTCCTTATGTCGAAGATAATGGCCGCGCGGTTCCGGTCCGGGATTGGCTGAGCGATGCTTTGCTGCCGATGGCGCATCGCGATGGCCGACGGCGCGCAGTCATTGATCAGGTTCGACGCGACCTCGAGCGCAAGGGAACCTTGCCGTCCGACCAGACGGCTGCAGAGCAGATCGTGGCCGGCGAGGTTCGCGAGCGGCTGCTACATTCCGGGCGTACCAATGTGAGCCGCGCGGTATCGGACCTCGTTCGCGCGGGACTGCTGCGGCGCCATTACCAGGGCTATTGCGTCGACCATCGCAATCGGGGTGCTCAGCGTGAGGCCGTCTATACGATTATCCCTTCGGTTCACCGGGCCCTTGGAAAGGGCTAACAGGCTCGGACGGCTCTACGACCAAATTTGCTGAACAGTGAATATTGCTTTTCTGTCGAATATTCGATAGAGAGACCTTATTCACTGGTGGCCGAATATGAAAAATTTCGAGATTGAAGAAGGAGATCTGCTAGATAAGCTGAGCCGTGCCGTGTCGGCTCTGCCCGGCGCATCGGTGCAGGAGCGTCTCTGTGAACAACGATCCGGTGGGCGTTATTCCCCGGATGGCTTGCTCGATGTGCGCCTCAACCGCCACCGGTTCGAACTCGTGATTGAAGCCAAGCGCGAGCTATTCCCTCGCGACGTGCGTCAGCAGATCTGGCAGCTCCGCGACTATCTCGACCGTATGGACGGATCAGGCGAGAAGGTCCCGATGCTAATCGCAGCCGCAATCTCGAAGGGCGCGCGCGATATTCTCCAGCAGGAGGGGGTTGGCTATTTCGACCCCGGTGGCTCGCTCTTCGTCCCGTCGTCGGGTGCCTATGTGCTGATCGATCGTCCCCCGCCCAAGAAAGCGGACCGCGCCCTCGCCTCGATCTTTCAAGGCCAGCGCGCACGCGTCGTCCAGGCGGTCATCGAGACCGCGCCCAACTGGGTCAGCGGCAAGGATCTGGCGGAGGAGACCGGCGTGTCGCCGGCAACGACGTCTGAGACCCTGACCGAGATGGAGCGGCGGGATTGGCTCGAGGTGGAAGGGGCGGGGCCTGCCAAGATGCGCCGCCTGCGCGAGCGAGGCCCCATTCTCGACGAGTGGGCGCGCTTGATCGCCGATCAGAAGCAGCCTCGGATCGAGCGCTTCTACGTCCCGGGCGGCGATGCTGGCGAGATTGCGCGTCGGCTCGATGAGGCATGCCACGACGTTGGCGCCAAATATGCGGTGACGGCCGAGGCAGCCGCGCAGGCCTATGCGCCCTATCTTTCCGTGATCTCCCAGCTCCGATGCCGGATCCAAGGCGGACGCCTTTACAGCGAGGTTCTCTCGCGCCTCGATGCCCGGCCCGTGTCTGAGGGATGGAACCTAGGTGTGATCGAGAAGACCGGCAAGAGTGACATTGCTGTTGGCGAGCGGATCGACGGCGTTACATATGCGCCGCCGATTCAAGTCTATCTCGATCTCCTGCAAGGGTCAGGTCGCGCCAGGGAAATGGCCGACCACCTTCGCGCCGAACGACTGGCAGGATAGTGACGAAGCCCAACATCTTTGCCGCCTATGATGGCGGCGTCACCGAAGCAGCCGAGCGTGTCCTTGTCACGCTCCTCCGGGGCTTCGGACCCTGGAAGGACAGCGTGTTCCTTGTGGGTGGCCTGACGCCGCGCTACCTCGTTGCCGCACGGCCGCCCAAAGTGCCCCAGCATGCCGGCACCGGCGACGTTGATGTCGTCATTGACGTGGCGATCCTGACCGACACGGAAGCCTACAGCACGCTGGAAGAGAACCTCCATGCGATGGGGTTCGATCGCGGGACGAACGACAAAGGCGTGAAGGTCTCCTGGCGCTGGGAGGCGCGTCTGGAGACGGGCGCAACCATGATCCTCGAATTCCTCGCCGAGCATCCCGAACTCGGTGGCGGCAAAGTCAAGGTGCTCCCGACCGAGGGCAACGTCTCAGCGCTCAATATCCCGCACGCGTCGATGGTGTTTGACCTGCACGACAAGACCGAGCTCACTGCCGAGTTATTGGGCGGCGGCGGGCTGGCCACCGAGACCGTGCGCTACGCCAACATCGTCAGCTTCACCTGCCTCAAGGCGTTCGCCTTCGATCACCGCAACGCGCGCAAGGACGCACACGATCTCGTCTACTGCCTTGAGCATCATTCGGGCGAACTGGCCGCGGCCATCGGCGCGTTCAAGGACGCCTTGGCGGGGCCGCATGCCGATGCGGTGCAGGAGGCGCTCGCGAAGCTGAAAATCCGGTTCGTTCATGAAGATCCCGATCAATCATACCGTCGGGATGGTCCCGTCGCTGTCGCGCGGTTCGAGGATAACGATGCAGATGTTGGCGGCAACCAGGAGGTCAGGGATTTGCGGATCCTGCGTCAACGGCGAGTCGCGGATCTGATGGGAGAATTCCTCGACGCACTGGCGTCAGGCGAGTGAGACGAGCCGATCAACGCATACGCTCACGGATGGCCTGATCTCATGGCATCCGCGACCAAGTCACGATTGCGTGCAGTGCCCACTGTTGAACCGGCACTCGGTTGGACCTATTTGTCCTGCGATGCTCTTGCGCGCGCCAAGGCGCAGATGGATGAGGAGTCGATGGGCGTTCGCGACGAGATCGGCTTCCTCACGATCCATCAAGGCTATGGGTTTATCTCAGACTTGTCACTGCTCCACACTCGGTGTGAAAATGCCAGCCTTGATTGCCCGGTGGAACCCCAATTGCTCCATGCAAGAGCGGTTCCGATAAGTTATTGATTTAACATAAGATACATTATCGCACTTTGTTAAATCTGTCTGATGTTTGGACGTAGCCGCCGTTCACTACCTTCAATGTGAACGACCGGCTTCGGTGAAACCGGTCGTTCTTGAAGGCGGGAAGATGTCTCCAAAGGAGAATGCAATAGTCCGGTAGCATGGCAGATATAAGAGCTAACCTTAGCCAACCTTTCAGCGCAACACCGACGAGTTCGTGTCACAGGTAGGCTTTCTCCATCGACTGGCGTGCAAGCGCGGCCAGAGCTGGGAAGCTTGCAGCGCGGTCCTGCGCATGCGCGGAGGCAGCTGTTCCACGTATCGTGCGCCCCTTGATGCCATGAAAGATCGCGGCAAGCCGAAAATAATTGAACGCGACATAAAAGCCCCAGCCGGGGATGGAGTCGCGCCCGGCCCTGCGGCAATAGGCTGCGACAAATTCGACTTCGGAAGGAATGTTGAGCGCGGCCAGATCGGCCCCGGCGAGGCCCGCTACGATATCCGGCGGCATCTGGTACATCATCGCGTGATAGGCAAAATCCGCCAGCGGGTGGCCCAGCGTTGACAATTCCCAGTCGAGCACAGCGATCACCCGTGGTTCGCTGGGGTGAAAGATCATGTTGTCGCAGCGAAAATCGCCGTGGACGATACTGGTTTCATCGCCATCGGGGATGTTCGCGGGCAGCCATTTGACCAACGCATCCATATCATCGTTGCGCCCAGCATCGGTATCTTCAACATACTGGCGTGTCCACCGGCTGATCTGGCGGGCAAGATAATTGCCCGGCTTGCCATAATCATCCAGCCCAATGGCGCGATAGTCGAGGCCGTGCAGTTTCGCGATCACCGCGTTCATCGCATCGAAATAGGCCGGCCGCTCTTCGCGCGAAACGCCGGGAAAGGACGCATCCCAGAAGATGCGGCCTTCGACCATTTCCATGACATAAAACCAGCTCCCGATCACCGCTTCATCCGTGCAAAGGCCGTATACCCTGGCGACCGGGAAGCCGACGCCGCCGAGTGCGGTGAGCACCCGCGCCTCGCGGTCCACGGCGTGCGCGCCCTGCACCACCTGCCCCGGCGGCTTGCGCCGAAGTACATAGCTGCGCGCAGGGGTGATCAGCTTGTAGGTCGGGTTGGATTGTCCGCCCTTGAACTGCGCGACCGTCATCGGCGCTGCAAAGCCTTCGACATGGTCTGTCATCCAGCGTGCCAGCGCCGCATCGTCAAAACGGTAGGCGTCGCGTACTGCGCTCGTCCCGGCGTTGGCATCCTGCCCCAGCGCATCGCTCATGAGAGCATCGTTCATGCCTGGGCCGCCTTCCAGTCGCGCTTGATCTTTTTGGCGAGACTCCATTTGTGTACTTCAGTCGGGCCATCATAGATGCGGAAGGCGCGGATCTCGCGGAACACCTGCTCGACAATGGTGTCGCTCGTCACGCCGGCGCCGCCCATCACCTGAACGCAGCGGTCGGCAATGCGCATCAATGCCTCGCTGACTGCGACCTTGGCCATCGAGCTCTCTGCTGTGCCCAGCGCGCCGGTGTCCAGCACGTCGGCGCACCAGTCGATCATCAGTTCAGCCTGTTTCAGATCGATCATGTTTTCGGCTAGCATGAAGCCGACGCCCTCGTGGTCGGTCAGCGGCTTGCCGAAGGCCTGCCTGCGGTTGGCGTAATCGGAAGCTATCTCGTTTGCGCGAATACAGGCGCCAAGCCAGCGCATGCAGTGCGACAGCCGCGCCGGTGCCAGCCGGATTTGCGCATATTGAAAGCCTTCGCCTGCTTGGCCGAGCATCTGGTCAGCCGGAACGCGCAGGTTCTCGATTGCAACCGTGGCGTGGCCGCCGGGCATCGAACTGTCGATGGTGTTGGGAATGCTCTCGATGCGGATCGCCGGGTCTGGAAGATCCACCAAAAACATGCACGCACCTTCATCGGCCTTGGCCATGATGATGCCGACCTGTGCGCCCTGTGCGCCGGTGATGAACGCCTTTCTGCCATTGATCACCCAATGGTTGCCATCCATATGGCACTTCGTTTGCATCATTGAGGGATCGGAGCCCGCACCGCCTTCGGATGCCGGTTCGGTCATGAAGAATGCTGATCGCGCCTTTCCATCCAGGAGCGGCTTCAGGAATTTCTGGTTGAGTGCGGGGCTCCCGACCTTGCCCAAAAGGTAAATGTTGCCCTCATCAGGAGCTGCCGTGTTGCAGGCGAGCGGCCCTAGGGGGGACAACCCGGTCTTGGCGAGCACGATCGCTGTCTCACGCTGCGACAGGTGCTGCCCGTCGGCCAAAATATGGGGGGTAAGCACGCCGGCCGCCCGCGCCTTTTCACGCATCTCGGCGACCAACTCGTCGGTTGGGCAATCGTGATGATCGCGGCGCTCGTCGCGCTCATAAGGTACGATCTCGTTGCGAACAAAACGCTCGACCCGGTCCGCAATCGCAAGCGCTGCTTCGATTCCGATGCCACTCACTACGACGCAATCCGGATGATGCGGCCGGTGCCGAAGGCACTGGCGTTCACAAAATCAGTTTCAACGCGCGGTAGAAGCGCGCATCCACCATCCACAGCTTCCAAAGCCTCAACCACTGTCATGGCAGGTCTTCTATCCTCCAGATTAGGGGAGCGTGTTCCTGTATCGGATGTCGACACCGGATTTCGTTTCGCCCAGAGATTGTCGGTGACATTTGGTTATCCAGTGGCCCTCAGCCTGCAGGAGGCAGCACTTTTTGGTCCAAGAAATAACCCAGCCAGTATTTGAACATCTCTTGGGTGTCGCACACATGATGGAAACCGGCCTGACGCAGCTTTATTGCGCTTACAAAGGCAGGCAAGGGTGGCGTTTCTGCCCCGTATGCAAAACAAAAATCAGCGTAATAATGCGATTCTCCAGCGATCTGGTCGATGCTATTGTTGACCAGACCGTGCTTGGCGACGATGGCATCCCAGGTCGAGGAGTGGTGGGGAAGATACTCTGCCATCGATCGCGGGCTATCTGGACCTACGTCCACGCCCAGCACCTCCATCATGGCAGGCCACAGGTTGCGCCATTCGAACACATCGCCGTTGGTGACGTTGAAATGCTGACCCTTGGCGTTGTCCGCTTCGGTCGCCCAGCTGAGCACTTTGGCGACCAGGCGGGCATCGACCGCCTCCCAAACATAGGATGCGCCGCCAGGGAACCCGCATGGTTCGCCGAGTTCACGGCAGATGGCGGCGTAGGCGCCAATGATCGGCGCAAGGTTCATGGCCACGCCATAAGGCGCCCCGATGATGAGCTGTGGGCGCAAGATGGTGAAATCAAAGCCGGCAGATGCAGCCTTTTCACGAATGTAATCTTCCTGCAGCCAGTAGAAATTGGCATGGTCATCGCGCGGTGCGCTTTCCCGCGCGGGAATGGGCATGGGATGCAGGTGGATGCCATAGGCCTTTGTGCCCTGCAGCAGGCTGATGTGCTTTATGCTGGCAACCGCGCACAGCGGTTCCATCAGATTGCGAATCATCGCCAGGTTGGTGGACATCTGCTCGCTGTCACTCCACCCCTCGATCAACCCAGGCTTCTCGTACAGTGCCGCATACACGACATGCGTAACCTCGCTCATCGTCGAAAACACGGCGTTCGTCGCCTCAGCGTCTCTCAGGTCAACCGAATGATGCTGAAACGACCGCTGGCTGCGTACGCTGGGTTTGCGGCGAGAGACGGAAATGACCGTGCAATCGGGGTCTTCGAGGAATTCCTCGAGTGCGCTGAAGCCGACGACGCCGCTGGCGCCAAGGATAAGGACAGTTTTCTTCATGTGCTGAAACTCCGGTAAAATCAGATGGCTGGGCCGCGATCAGAAACGATAGCTGATTGTCGCGCCGTAAGTTGCGGGCATGCCGCTGTAGCGCACCAGCGCATCGCCGAACTGGCGGGACACCTGGATCCAGTAGTATTTGTCGGTCACGTTGCGGCCCCAGACCTGGAAGCGCCAGTTATCGACTGCTACGCCTGCGCGCAGATCCAGCAGGGCATAACCATCGATATCGAGTTCAGGCAGCTGGCCGAAGCCTGCGTTGGTCTGGCTTTGATAGGTGACATTTGCGCCGACAAACCCGGTGGCGCTGCCGCCGACGGGGAAATCATACTGGGCATCCACGCTGCCCTGCCACTTCGGTGCAAGCGGGAACGGCTCGTCTGTAAAATTCTGCAGAATGCCCAGATAGTTGAAGTTGCTGAAGTTGCCGTCGATTTGCGTCTTGGCGTAGCTGCCCGTCGCGGTGATTTGCAGCCCTTCGACCGGTCTTGCGGCCACCGACATTTCAAACCCAAAAATATGTGACTTGGGCACATTGACCAGCGCCGAGAGCGGTCCGAACACCGAATCCAGGATGGACCCTCGGATCTGCTTGTTCTTGTAATCGTAATAGAAAATCGCGCCGTTCAGCTGCACCGCGCGGTCGAACAAGCCGGCCTTGACGCCCGCTTCATAGGCCAGCAACGATTCCTGGACCGCAGGGATCAGCTGGACCGATCGTGCGGTGGCGGCGGTGGGGAAGCTGCCCGCCTTGTAGCCCCGGCTGACGTTGGCATAGACCAACGTATCGCTGGCGGCATCCCACTTGATACCCGCACGCCAGGAGATGTTGTCTTCATCAAGGTTGTCAAATGTCAGCCCCGGCGCGAAGGTCGGTCCAGGACCTGTCGTGCCGCAGCCACCAGGACCGGCGTTGATGCCCGGCCCGCGTGACGGATCGGGAAACGAGCTGCCGACAAAGGGATCGCCGGTGAGCAACAGGTTCTGGATCGCCTGCGAGATCGTCGACCAGCTGCCATCGCCGCCATCGGACCCGCATCCGAAGAAATCGCGCGTCTGCTTTGTGTAGCGCGCCCCGCCTTGCAGGGTGAGCGCGCCGATAGGGTATTCGACATTGAAGAAGCCGGCATAGGTCTTGACCTGCTGGTCATTGATTGGCCGCGTCGGGCCAAGCCGCAGGCCGAAAATGCTGGCGCTGGTAGAATCCGAATAGCTCTGCAGGAAGAAGTCGAGCGTGTCATCCGCTTGGTAGTTGCCGCCGACGATCCAGTTGCCCTGGCCGCCGAACGTGCCGGAAATGCGCAGTTCCTGATAGAATGTCTTGAGATGCCCCTGCTGAACGGATTCATAGTTGCGGAAGCTCGTCCCATCGCTGTCGACCGGCTCGAAGCGGTCGAAATCCTGATAGGATGTCAGCGACGTCAGTGTAATGTCGGGAGATACGTCATATTCAAGCCGCAGTGCGACGTTGTAATATGAGTTGTCTTTCTTCAACGGTACGCAACCCGCAGGGGCTTCGGTGGGCGAATTGTTGATGCATGTGCTCCAATCGGCGGCGCGATTGTTGAACGGTGCCAGCGGAAAGTTTACAAAGCCAGGGGCGAGCGGTGTTTGCGCATTCGCCGGGACAATCCTGAACAGCTGCGGGGCCTGCGTTTCGGATTTGTCCATGAATCCCGAACCGGTCAGATGGGCGCGAAAGCTGGAGGTCGGTTCCCATGCCAGCGTCACACGACCGTTGAGCAGGTCCTGTCGCCCAAGTTCGTCATTGCGCGTCGTACTCTTTTGCCATGGTCCGCTGTCTACCACCCTGCCTGCGATCCTGATCCCAAGGGTATCGCTGAGCGGAACGCTCACGAATCCTTGGACATCGATCGTATCAAACCGGCCGAAGCTCGCATCAAAGCCTGCCTCAAATGCATCACCTGGCTTGTTGGCGATGTAATTGATCGCGCCGCCTGTTGCGTTGTTACCAAACAGTGTGCCCTGCGGCCCCTTCAAAACTTCGACCCGCTGCAAATCGAGCGTCGCGCCCACAGTTTCGATCGAAAACGGAAGTGGAACTTCATCGACATAGGTGCTGACCGTCGGGCTGGCGCCTAAGGCGGTATCCTGAAAACCCACGCCGCGAATGGTGAACACCGGGGTTCCGTAGGGGGACTTCGTGGCAGAAAAACCCGGAACGATCTTTTGCAGTTGAGACGTTTCGGTGATGCCGAGGTTTATCAGTTGCTCGCCGCTGGCAGCCTGCACCGAAATGGCAACGTCATTGATGTTTTCAGACCGCTTCTGCGCTGTAACCACAATTTCGTCCAGTCGGTTGCCTTGAGCCACATCGCCAGCTTGTTCGGTTTCACTGGCCTCTTGTGCTCCGGCACTCGTGGACTGGAAGCTGATCAGCGCTGCAAGGCTCGCTGCGCAGGCAAATTGCGCCTTGTTTGAAATGTTCATGATGACCTCCCCGTTTCTGATGTTCTTGTTGGTTTTCTTGAAAGTTACTTGATGACCACCGGGTTGACCGGAGCGCCCGATCCATCGACGACCTTGAGCGGCGCTGCGACGTACAGGAACGACCATTGGCCATCGGCAGCGCAGTCGTCTGCCAGTGCGTCGGGAAGAATGATTTCGGTGAACGCCACGCCAAGGTTGCGCATCAATGCGCTGTGCAAAGGCAGAGCGACGCCCGATACCGGATCGATCGTCACTTCATTGGCAATCGTGTCTGTGACCAGATTGGGGATTTCCATCTCATAGAACCAGCGCACCAGTTCGGGCGAGTAAGTGAGGCCCGGCTCGATGAAGTCCTTGTAGAAATCGTCTGCACCACGTTTGTAGAATGACCCGATCCAGCCGGTGCGAATTATCAGGATGTCGCGCTTTTCAATGGTGACGCCTTGCGCCTCGGCGGCTGCGCACAGATCATTGTGATCGAATGTTTCGCCTTTATCGAGGCAGTCCTTGCCCCGGAAACGCGCCATGTCGATGAGTACGGCACGGCCGACAATGCCGCGCTCGGCTATCGGCAGAACCCCGGCCTTGGCCGTGCCGCCAATGGTCGTCATAGCATCATAGCCGTTGTAGATCTGGTCGTCATACCAGACATGACCAAGCGCGTCGTACTGGGTCGATCCCTGCAGGTACATGACCATCATGTCATCGCAATATTCCATGTTTCCTGGGAATTTCGGCCCCTTGCCACACATGAAATGCCCGTGATCAAGTACGTTGACGCGCTGCGCCGGACGGCGTCCAGGCCACAGCGGGTCGCCCTGCGGATTGCCCATCTGCACCTGAAGCGTGAAAACCTTGCCCTGCCTGACCGCAGCCATGCCACGCATCACCTCAACCGATGTCAGGTAGTTGAGCGAGCCCACCTCATCATCAGGCCCCCATTTTCCCCAGTTTTTCGGGGAGTTGGCGAGCAGTTCTGACAGATCGGGAACAGTATCGGACATGATGATCCTTTCAGGCAAAGGCAATGAGGTTATTCGGCGGCGAGCTCGCGCAGGGTCCGCTTGAGGACCTTCCCGTTGGCGTTGCGCGGCAGCGCTTCAACGTGATGAAATCTTTCGGGTACTTTGTAGTCGGCCAAGTGTTGGCCGCAGTGTGCCTTGAGCGCGTCCGAGGCTATGGGCGCATCGGTCACGATGTACGCGTGCGCGCGCTCCCCCAGCACGGGGCAGGCAATGCCGATAACAGCGGCTTCGCTTACCCCGGCATAGTCGAGCAATATGTTTTCAACCTCGGATGCATAGATCTTGTATCCGCCGCGGTTGATCACGTCCTTCAGCCGGTCGATCACCTGCACAAAACCCTGATCATCGATGCTACCGATGTCGCCAGATCGCCAGTATCCGCCGACAAATTCTCGTGATGTCGCCTCAGGATTATTCCAGTAGCCGCTGACGACCATCGGGCCGGAAATCCAGATTTCTCCAGGCGCTCCGCTGATGACTTCACAACCTTTGGCATCCATCACCATGATGTCGGCGCACAGCACCGGCAGGCCGACCTGATGTGCCCTTTGTGTCGCAAAACGGGTCGGCATCATGACCGCCGGAGACGTTGTTTCGGTGGCGCCATAGCAGTTCATCAGCTTGAGCTGTGGCAGCTGCTCGGCCAGGCGGCCGATGGTCACCTGGGGCATGATCGCGCCGCCATAGCCGGAGATCCGCCAGTGCGAGAGATCAGCCGTCGCAAAATCAGGCTGCAGCAGGCACAAGTTGAACATCGCTGGAACAATGAGCGTATGGGTCATCCGCTCCCTCGCAGCCAGGCCGATGAAATCACGGGCGCTGAAGCTGTCCATGATGATCAGCGTTGCTCCCGATCCGATCATGACGGTGACCAGCGCAATCAATCCGGTGACATGGCTCATCGGAACCGCAATGATCGATCGATCCTCTGCCGTGACCTCCATCGCGGTCTGGTAGTGGAGGAATGAGTGGATTACGTTGAAATGCGACAGCATCGCGCCCTTGGGCCTGCCGGTGGTCCCCGAAGTGTACAGGATGACCGCGACGTCATGTTCATCGGCTGATGCGGCTTCGCCAGGCGCAGCGCTTTGGGAAAGATCGTCAAGGATCGACGATCCATCTGCCTCCAACCGGACAACCGAACGCACCGCCGGAATCGCAGCGCCATCGGGCAGCACCGCCTGCAGGTGCGCATGTGCAATGACCAGTTCGGCCTGGCTGTCGTTGATGATGTAGGCCAACTCAGGGGTGGCCTCCCTGATGTTCATGGGCACCATGATGGCATTCAACCGCGCGAGCGCGAAGGTCAGCACGACATATTCGGGGCAGTTGGCCAGCAAGATTGCCACACGTGCACCCGAAACGACGCCCAGCGATGTCAGCCCATCCGCAGTGCGCCGAACCTTCTCTTCAAGCGCGGCATAGGTGATGCGCTGGCCTTCGAAAACGATGGCCGTGCCAGCCGGGTTTGCGGCAAAGCCTCTGGTGAAAACATCGAACAGGCTTTTGGGCCGATCCGCGAAGCAGGACACGACCCTGGTTGCGGCAACGGCCTCGCGCCGGATTTTGGGCGCATCTATCTCATCGTGCCACGTGCAAGGCTTAGCCATCATCCATCCGTCCTGAATCTTTGATCTCATCCGCAATCGGACGGTCATCGACTTGTTGGCATGGATGCTGACATGGCCAATCAAAGGAGATCAATGCCGCTGAGCGTTCCGGCGGTCCGCCATGTTCGGATTATGATACAAGTGTTTGGATTGCTGGATCCGGCGGGCGTTTCATCGCCATCGACGACCCGAATCAATCGCCCTGCACATGATATGGCAGGCTGCGCCGCACCCGATAGACTGGCAAACGCCCTTCAGATTTGAGTGCCATCTGGTCGGCCTTTGAGGACCCAACCGTGCGCGCCTGTGCCTGGCGATTGGACCAGGCGGCGAGGCCACGCGCGGAATTTGATATGATTGTCAGGATTCTATCAGGCCCTCGCGTGGCCCATTTGCTCGCGCCCTGATTCTAAGATAGCCTGAAGGCCTATGAGGCAGAGAAAATTTGCCCGTGGTAGAGGATGGAGAAAGGGTCAGGCACATGAAAACGCCAGATGACGCCATCATGGCAACAATCGACGCAGTGGCGCGCTTTGTCGATGGATCGCCAATGCACTGCAGCAAGGACATCGTTGGCGGCACGCTATCGGCGGCACTATGGCAGCATTCGCCGAAAACCCGGCGGTTTGAAGGCCACGAATGTCACATTCTTGCCTTGTCGCTGCGAGGGGATGCACATCTTGAACAGATCGCAAACGGTCGCTCGGTATGGCGCGGGGCCGCGCCGGGTTCGATCGTGCTCTTGCGCTCTGCCGAATACTCCGATTGGCTGCTCGATGGTTCGTTTGAAATGCTACATGTTTATCTGGATTCCAGCCGCATCCCGGACGGTTCCGGGTCTGCGATTCTCGACCGCCCGTTTCGGGATCCGGTGCTGACCCAGCTTGGCCAAGCCGCAGCGATGGCGTTGCGCGATACCGACGGGGAAAACCGCTATGTCGCGCCCCTGTTGGAAACCATGCAGCAATGTTTAATCGACCGGTATTTCACGCAAGATCGAACACCTGATTTCAGCCATTGCGGGGGATTGGTCGGGTTCGCGCAACGCAAGGTTGAGGGATACATCCAGGATCATCTGAGCAGTGATATTGCAGTGGATCATCTGGCGAATCTGATCGGATTGTCGACCGGCCATTTCACGCGAGCCTTCCGTTCAAGCTACGGCGTTTCTCCACATCAGTTCATCATCGAAAAGCGAATAGCGCGCGCGACCGCAATGCTGCGTCAGAGCAGTATGAGCATCACCGAAATAGCCCAAGCAACGGGGTTCAGCAGCGCTAGCCATTTTGGCGCACAGTTTAGAAAACGCCTTGGTATCTCCCCCGTAGCCTTTCGGCGCCATTGATGGGCGCGAGATAGCCAGCAAGGTCGCAACTCGCATCAACAATGCCTTTGCGCTTACGTGTTAACGCGAGCGCCTTTCACGCGACGATGCCATTTGAAACGCCATGGGTTTTGCCGGGCGCTGTACACGCAAACGCCAAATCATGTTGGCTGTACAAATGGACCGTCATCAGGGACCGCACAAACTTCATCGCTGGGAGAAGCGGGTTTCAAATTTTGCCTCACGACCACCCGCTCGCTCTAAAGTCAGGTCCCAGTCGCCATTGATTGTACAGCTCAAGCTGAACATGGTGCCTCGTCGATTGCCCGGTTTACCTACCGCGTTTGACCGCTTTCGGCGCAAGCCGACACTCTTGCGGCCACACCGGAATGACTGACCATGGGTCGGGAGCCGACATGGACTGCTTGGGGTGGATGGCAGCTATTTCGCATGCGTTCCCTTGTGCCCGCATGCAGGCGGCTGAAGCGGAACCAAAAACGATCTCTATCCTCGCTGATGTTCTTTGCCTACAGGTCATACCTAGAGCGGGACACGCGCGGCTTACGACATACAGGCTTAGAGCTTTTGCCTTTGAGGCAGATGCAGGTTAACTTGTGCTGCCGCAAATCGATTTGCTTCGAAGTCGACCAGCGATTGAGCGCGTATCTACCGGCTCAGAGGGAGTGGTTATGCGAAGGCAATACCTTCAGGTGACACAAGCTCGCCGATTTGCTTTGGCATTGGCAGGCGCCGGCCTTTCGGTATTCGCTTCGGCGAACGGCCATGCGCTCCCTTTGTCCGATTTCAAGGGCCAAGGAGTCGATCACATCTTCGGCAGCTATGCGCCAGGCGGAGACTGCTCGAAGGAACCACGGGTCGTCATCGACCAGAATGGCATGCTGTTTCGCGCCAACGGCCGCGAGGTGAGGCCGCAGAGGGTAGAGTATGCGCTCACCTTTCTGGGCGCGAGCTACGACGGCATGACGGTTGTCTTGTTCCCCTTCCCGGTCAGCAACAACGACTATGGGCGGGTGATCATGTTTGTGAACGATGACGAGAAGCCTGGCGTCATCCGCTTCGATGCCGATCTTCCGCCGGGCGGACGCCCCGATCCGTTCCATGCCGCTTTCACCAACGGCGGCCTTTTCACCCTGTGCAAGGGCAGCGCCCTCGCCGGCACGCCCCCACTACCGCGGCCAGACGCGTCAGTCGCGGTTCAAGGCATTCCGGCAGAATGGAACAACCTCGCCGGACTCGTTGGGAAATACCCGGGAGAGTATTCGAAGGATAACATAGACATCTTCGACAAAGGCGCCGTGGCGGCCGCCCTGAAGACACTGCTCGGGCCAAAAATGGCTGCATTTCGGACAAACCTGTCGGCTGTCTCGCCACTTCAGCGCGCGGGACGCTATTTCTATCTCACCGGCAACGCCCCGCATCAGGGGGGCGTCGAGCAAGCCTATCTCATGATGGATCCCACCCGCCGGGAAGTGCAGGTGGGGCTTTGGGAGCGAGGCAAGCTGACCGTCTATCCTCCGGCCAGCGGGACACGGTTGCCCGTGGCACCGGAGATCAAGAAGATGTTGGCCGATAGTCCACCCGAAACCACGGTCCCCTTGCCTGGCACCCCGTGGGAAGTCGTGCCTGTGCCGGGGCGCGCTCCCATTGCCTATGTCAGCGCTGCCGCCTCGCCCAACATCGAGGCGCTCAGCCTCTATTGCGAAGGCGGCAAGCCGTTCATGGCGATGCTGCTCAACAAGCCCGCTCCTGCAGCCACAATGACAATGACCTGGAATTTTTCCGGCCGCCTGGTCAACATTCCCGTCCAGCGCGCCAATTCGGGCGGGACGCAGTGGATTGGCGGATTATCTGGCACAGAGCTCGTTCCGCTTTTGATGCAGCAAAGTGGGACAGTGATGCTCCGTCTCAACGGCCGCTTGGAAGGCGAGGCCTCACTCGACAATTCTGCTGCCGTGCTGCGAAACACTCTGCCGACTTGCACCCGGCTCTGATGACGGACGCTGCGGTGGACGTTCCATTTCTGGCTTCGAGATTGGTAGCTCCTCACAATTTTCCGTGGTGAGGCTCACGCACAATCCGAAATCCTCATGGCGGCTTCTGGCGGAACCAGACGTTCAATCAGCCTGTCGCGAACGACGGGGTCTGGGTCGATTGTGTTGAAAAACCGGCCGCCGAGATCGAGCCTAGGGCCAGCTGAGGCTCGGTTTGGAGGCCTCGCTCCCGGTTATGCGGGGACCGGAGTGGCCGACATCGGGATCATCTTGGCCATCTTGCGGAGGTTTTGGGCGGTGGCAGCGAGGAGGAACTCATCTCTTGCGCCGTTTGGACCTCGCAGGCGCAGGCGGTCCATCCTCAGGATGCGTTTGAGGTGCGCGAACAGCATTTCCACCTTCTTTCGCTGCCGACGGGAGACCAGATAAGCGTTGGTCGTGGCGATGTCGCGCGCCAGATCGCGGGCGCCCTCGTGGACTGAGCGCAGGATCATGCGCGCCGGTTGGGCCGGGCAACAGCGTGGCTTGAGAGCGCAGGCATCACAGTCGAGCTTGCTGGCGCGGTAGCGCAGCAAGCCGTTCTCATCGACGAACGGCCGCTCCTCGCGATAGATCTTCTGCCTCTGGCGCAGCCGCTTACCGGCAGGGCAGATATAGCTGTCGTCTTCGTGGTCGAAGGTGAAGGCAGAACGCTCGAAGGTATCGTCGCGACGGCCAGAATGATCGACCACAGGGATGTGCGGCTCGATGCCGCGCTCCTCGACCAGCCAGGACAGGTTCTTTGCATCGCCGTATCCTGCATCGCCCGCGAGCCGCTTGGGCCACAGACCGAAGCGCTCTTGCGTCCGATCGATCATGCGGCGCTATACTCGCGAACGGCATGGCTGGTGGCTGCGTCAGGCAAGGCGTCCGCGCTATCGACTGCATGCTGGCGGCTCACATCGGCGCGCACGAGGCTGCCATCGACTGCGAACCCTTCGCCGCCAACCAGCCCCTCGGCAATGCAGCGCGCCACCGTCGCCTCGAACAGCTGGCGCAGGACGTCGCTGTCGCGGAAGCGACCATGCCGGTTCTTGGAGAAAGTGGAATGATCGGGCACATCGCCTTCCAGCCCAAGGCGGCAAAACCAGCGATAGGCGAGGTTGACATGCACCTCCTCGCACAGCCGCCGCTCGGACCGGATGCCCATGCAATAGCCAATGATCAGCATCCGGATCATCAGCTCGGGATCAACCGAGGGCCGTCCGGTCGAGCTGTAGAAAGGCCGCAAATGCTCGAGAATGCTCGACAGGTCAACGAACCGGTCTATCGAGCGGAGCAGATGATCCGGCGGCACATGTCGCTCCAGGTTGAAGCTGTAAAACAGCGCTTCCTGCGCCACCGTCCGTTCGCCCATCATCGGCCGTCTCCGCTTGCTCGCGAAGACATAGAATCGATACGCTAGCGCCATTGCAAGCGCGAGTTTTTCAACAGAATCGGGTCGTGTACCGCCGAAGTCAAATGCCGCATCATGGGACAGGCCGTGTAAAAACGCGTTGGCAGACGAGCGGCGCTGATTTCGGATTGGCGTGGAAGGGGGTCGTCGACCCTCAGGTCTGGATGGCGGCGATCATCCCCGGGACGCCGAGGATAGCGACCAGCCTTTTGAAGTTATATGCCAGAATGTGGAGGCTCGCTTCCGTTCTGACGTGTTTCAGCGTCTTCATTTGGAAGTGGGTTGAGCCCATCCAGGATTTCAGCGTGCCGAACGGATGCTCGACCGTCTGTCGGCGGATTCGCATCGCCTCTGGCCTATGATCTAGGCCGTAGACTCATAAGCGCGCAACCATACGCGGCATGAGGCGAGTTTGACCATGGCGAGGAAGTTGTCGGCCAGCTTGTCGTAGCGGGTGGCGATCCGGCGAAAGTGTTTGAGTTTGCTGAAGAATCGTTCGACTTGGTTACGTTCGCGATAAAGGCTTTTGCTGAAGCAGGGCTTCCACTTGCGGTTGGACTTGGCCGGGATGTTCGGCACCGCGCCTTGTGCTTCGATCAGGTCGCGGATGGCGTTGCCGTCATACGCCTTGTCGGCGAGCACGATGGTGCGTGGATCGAGTCGGTCGAGCAGCGTCAGCGCAGCGGGTGCATCATGCGCCTGGCCAGCACTCAGGCTGAGCCGGAGCGGGAGGCCTTGCCGGTCGACGAGCGCGTGGATCTTGGTCGTGAGGCCACCCCGGGAGCGACCGAGACAATGATCTCGACCCCCCTTTTTGCCGTCGCAGCCTGCTGGTGCGCCCGGATAGAAGTGCTGTCGATCATCTGGATGTCACCGTCATAAGCCGCAGTGATCGCGTCCATCAGCCGGTCCCATACCCCTGCTCGCCGCCAGCGCACGAAGCGGTTGTAACACGTGGGGCGCGGGCCATAGCGCTCGGGTAGGTCCCGCCACGGAGCGCCCGAGCGTAACACCCAGAAGATGCCGTTCAGCACACGGCGATCATCGACACGCGGCACGCCCCTCGGCTTGTTCGGAAGCAACGGCGCGATTACGCGCCACTCGAAGTCAGTCAGATCATAACGGCTCATGCCGATAGCCTGAATCAGAACTACGCGGCTTTGAGAACCCTGTTTATGGGTTCACGGCCTAGACGGCGCTCCATTGCCTCGACCACTGTCTCATGCTCCCATCGTCTGACCCGTCGTTCCTTGCCGGTCGTGCATTGGTCATGGAGCGCGCATGTCTGGCAGTTCGAGCTCCAGTAACTATGCATCCTCAACCCGTCCTCGACCGACGTGTAGCGATAGATCAGATTTTCGCCAGCGGGGCATCGATAGACGTTCTCTTGTTCCAGGTAGACGAAGTCCGGTTTGCCAAAGCGGCCTTGCGCCTTTGCTCCTGAGGTCAGCGGTCTGGGCACAAAGGCCGTGACGCCCATGCCATCGCAGGTCCGGATATCTTCGCCCTTGAAGTACCCTTTGTCAGCAATGGCATCCAAAGCATCCACGCCCATCGCATCCTTGGCTTTCGCCGCCATGGGTGAGAGCTGTCCGCGATCATACCCGGTGTTCAAAAGCTCGTGGGCGACAATGAAGTGATGCTCGGCATCAACGGCCGCCTGCAGATTGTAGCCGACGATGCTCGTGCCGCGACCCGCGCTCGCCATGGCACGGGCGTCCGGATCGGTCAGCGACACCTGCTGGTCCGGTGCATTCCGAACTTCCTCTTCACGCGCCGCCAGGTCCCGCAGCTGTGCACGCAACCGGGCGATCTTCTCCGTCAGTCGCTTCGCCTTCGGCTCGGCAATGTCGCTTTCTTCACGATCGGCACGATCAAGCGCGTCGAGATATCGGTCGATATTGTCCTGCACCTGCTTCATCCGCGAGGCGACCTTCGCGGCGGTGTAGTTCTTGTCGCGGTTATTGACCGCCTTCATCTTGCTGCCGTCTATCGCCACGACCGCGCGCGTGAACAGACCCAACTGCCGGCACAAAACGATGAACTGGCTGCACACAGACCGGATCGCAGCGCCGTTCGCCCGGCGGAAGTTGGCGATCGTCTTGAAGTCGGGCGCCAATCGCCCCGTCAGCCACATCAACTCAATGTTCCGCTGGGCTTCACGCTCGAGCCGTCGGCTCGACTGGACCCGGTTCAGATAGCCGTAGACGTAGATCTTGAGCATCGTCGCTGGATGATAGGCGGGACGGCCTGTCTCAGCCGGAGTCATTCCCGCGAAATCCAGCGCCATCAGATCCAGTGCATCAATGAAGGCCTCGACTGCCCGGACCGGGTTGTCTTCCGACACGTAATCATCGAGCGATGCTGGCAGCAGATAGTCCTGCCGACGGTCTTCCCCTTGGACGAAACGGCTCATGCCCAAACCTCCCGAAATACGAGAGAACCATAGCATATTCCGACGTTTTTACACAGCCTCGGGACAATGCTGCCGTTCCAAAATGACATCTCTAACGGCCGGTCTTGTCAGAAGCCGACACTCCAGGGGCGCCGGACCGGCACAGTATGTCTGCTGGAATGGGGCCGTTTGCCGAATGGCAGGCGCTGCCAGGGAATGGACCAAAGCCGAAGGTCGGCGTTCGCGTGACCTGTGATTTTCCTGTTATGACTGCAAGCGGCGCGATAGGGATCTTGCCGCAGTATATCTTGTCAACGCAGATTCGCAGGTGTAGCCGCATTTCGATGCTTTGGATACCGATCACCTTGCTTGCCTCATTGGCACAAGTCCTGCGCAACGGCTCACAGGCATCTTTAACGAGTAAGATTGGCACGTTAGGGGCCACGCAAGTTCGGTTTATATTCGGGCTTCCCTTCGCAGTGCTGTTTTTAATCATGTCTCTATATATTTTCGATGAAAGTATACCGGAGATTACCGCAGCTTCGATCTCATGGGCTTTCGTTGGAGCGGTCAGCCAGATTTCGGCGACTGCTCTCATGCTAGTGGTAATGCATCGCCGCGCTTTCGGGGTCGCATATGCTTATATTAAGACCGAACCAGTGGTTGTCGCCATCATGGGCTCTCTTTTTTTCGGGGATCAGCTGTCTGCCTTAGGCTGGGCTGCGGTTCTCGTGGTTGCGATGGGTGTTCTGGTCACCTCGATCCCCCCGCGCGACTTCGATAAACTGTTGCATGAGCGAGCAATGATTGCAGCAGGCGTAGTTTCTGGGGGACTTTTCGGTTTATCGGCCGTAGCCTTCCGTGCGGCGATTGATAATGTCTCGCAAGGCGGGTTCATCGTAAGATCAATCCTTATGCTGACGATCACGTTGTTTATTCAGACCTTTTTACTCGGGATCTGGCTCGCCTGGCGCGAAAGAACTGCGTTTAGCGGTTCTCTTGTGGAATGGCGTAGAAGTATTGGAGCGGGATTTCTCGGTGCTCTTGCGTCAGCATGCTTGTTTTGCGCTTTGTCACTAACGCCAGCTGCAAATGTCCGCACGCTCGCACTTATTGAAATGCCAATGGCCGCACTTCTTTCCGGAAAGCTGGCCGGGAAGAAGATGCTTGGGCATGAGCTGGCGGGCCTAATATTGGTGGCAATGGGCTTCCTGATGCTTTTGCTCGGAGCCACAATGAAATGATGGGGTGGATGCCGACTTCGACGGCATCGTAAGATGCGAGGCGAGCGCGACGATGCGCTGTTGAAGGAGGAGCATATCCACCGGGTTGCCGTCCGCCTTTGACCGTGCAAAGCCTCAGCGACAATGACCTATCTAATATATCTCGCCCCTGCTGTTGCCAAGATTGGCGGCTGTTTTGCCTTCTGGGCCTGGCTGCGGCTGGACCGGTCGCCGCTTTGGCTTGTTCCAGGCGTTGCCTCGCTTTGCATCTTCGCGTGGTTGCTGACCCTTATCGAAACCGAACAGGCCGGACGCACCTATGCAGCCTATGGCGGGATCTACATCCTGTCCGCGATGGGCTGGATGTGGCTGATCGAAGGCACGCGGCCAGATCGATGGGATCAGATTGGTGTCGTCATCTGCCTCATCGGTTCGGCGATCATCCTCTACGCGCCAAGAACGGCCTGAGACCGATCTCAGCCCCTGCGGCCGAGACTCTCGACAATACCACATTCGTTTATGCTCTCTCCTTCGCAGGAGCGCAGCATCTGCGCCAGTTCCTCGCGAAGCCGGGCGATGTCGGCGATCTTGCGATCAACCTCGCCGATCTGTTGCTGGACGAGAAGATCGATATTCTCGCAGGGCTTATCCGCCTGATCGGACAGCGCGAGCAACTGCCGCACCTGTGCCATGCCGAAGCCGAGATCGCGCGCTCGGCGGATGAAGGTGAGCGTAGCCAGCTGGACACCCGCAAAAACCCCTCGCTTTGAGGCATCTCCCGTGATTCACTCCGGGCACTGGACGGAGAGTTTCGATGCACCCACGCAGCCTGTTTTCGCTGGCGGAGCACCTGGAGCGGCTGAGCAAGGACGGAGATCCGCTGGAAGTTTTGGCTGGCACGGTGGAGTTCGAGCGTTTCCGGCCACTTTTGACCCGCGGGCTCGGTTATAGCGACGGCGCTAAGGGCGGCCAGCCTCCCTTTGTCCCGGTGGCGATGTTCAAGGTGCTGGCGGTTCAGGCGCAGCATAATCTATCGGATGCGCGCATGGAGTTCATGATCAGAGATCGCTTGAGCTGGATGCGCTTCTTCGGCTTCGACCTTGGCGGCGCGATGCCCGATAAGGACACCATCCGTCACTATTGCAACCGGCTGACCGAGAGTGGCACGCTCGAGGCGCTGATGCAGGCATTCGAACAGCAACTGCGTGAGGCAGGATATCTGGCTATGGGCGGTCAGATCGTCGATGCCACGCTGGTGCCCGCGGCCAAGCAGCGCAACACCGAGGACGAGAAGGCCGCGATCAAGGCGGGCAAGTCAGCCCGGAAAATATGGCGCGGCAAGCCGAACCAGGCGCACCAGAAGGATGTTGATGCGCGCTGGATTGAAGACCGGTGGCAAAGTCCGCTATCGTCCCGACGGCACGCCGCTGCCGCAGATTGCCACGCCCGTTTTCGGCTACAAGTCCCATGTGTGGACGACCTCCGCGGCGCAAGAGCTTTTCGGCATTGATGACCTCGGTCGGGTGCATCCATGTGTTCGGCCTGTTCGCGCAGCACCAAATGGCTGCTGGCCCTGATGAAGTCCGCAGGCTGGCTCCCTAATCACGTCATCGCGCTCGAAGCGCTGTGACCCCCTGGGTTTCACCAACCCCCGGTCTGACCGGTTCGTCATCACTACTAAGCTGCTCCAACGCATCCCATCACGCGATTATCGAGTGACGGAGATCTCGTTATGCGGCGGCGGCGTAGACCTCCTTTCGCGTCATCACGGCCCAGGCAATCCGTGCTGTCTTGTTGGCGAGCGCCACTGTCGCGATCTTCGCAGGCTTGCGCTCGAGCAGGCCCGCCATCCAAGGTTGGCGAGCCGGATTCTTGCGCGTCATTCGCATAACAGCAGTCGAACCGACGACCAGAAGCCGGCGAAGATAGCCATCGCCCTGCTTGGTTATTCCGCCGAGCCGCTCTTTGCCGCCCGAGCTGTTCGCCCGAGGTGTGAGTCCAAGCCAGGCGGCGAACTGACGACCTGATCGGAACAGAGAGGCGTCGGGCACCGCTGCCGCGATAGCTGAAGCTGTGATCGGGCCAATCCCCGGGATCGTAGCCAACCTGCGGCTCGTCTCGTCGTTGCGGTGCCAATCGAGGATTTGCGCCTCAAGCCTATCGATCTCGCTGGTTAGTGCCCTCAGCTGAGCGGCAATACCATGAAGGGCCGAACGCGCGTGTGCGGGAAACCTGTCCTGCTCTTCGTGCAGCGCCTTCAGGGAAGCCACTACGCCGCCGGCGCCCAGACCCGTCACGATCCCGTATTCAGCTAGGTGGCCGCGGAGCGCGTTGATCAACATGGTGCGCTGTGTGACCATCAGGTCGCGACTTTTGTGGAGCATCAGCACCGCCTGCTGCTCGACCGACTTCACAGCGACGAAGCGCATCGTCGGCCGGGTGACCGCTTCGCAGATCGCTTCGGCATCCGCTGCATCGGTCTTCCCACGCTTCACATACGGCTTAACATAGGCCGGCGGCATGAGGCGCACCTCATGGCCGATCGCCATCAACTCGCGCGCCCAGTGATGCGCCGACGCACACGCTTCCATGCCGACCAGGCAAGGCGGTAACTCAGTGAAGAAGCGGATGACTTCTGTCCTGCGCAACTTGCGCCGGATCAGCACTGCGCCATCGGCAGCGATGGCGTGAACCTGAAACACATTCTTCGCCAGATCCAATCCGACGGTGACAATCTTCTGCTCCATGGAACGACTCTTAGACGTGGACCTACAACGACCACATCATTACACAGCTACGCTGGTGCGGAGGTCGTCCACGACATCACCTCACGCCCTACAGCCCCGACTTCAATCCTATCGAAAAGGCCTTCTCCCGCCTCAAGGCCATGCTCCGCCAGATCGGTGAGCGAACAGTCGGCGGCCTGTGGGATCTCATCGGGAGGCTCGTCGACATCTTCCACCCCGCAGAATGCGCAAACTACTTCCGCTCCTGCGGGTATGACCCGGAATGATCGAAAACCGCTCTAAGGATGGATCGGCTTGTCTTTCGTTCCGGCGCCATCGTGGCGTCGGAGAGACGAAGCTGACCGCGGTATGATGTCAAAATCTACCGCAAACATGAAACAGTTTTTCACCGCAAAAAGGGACCAGTCCGTCGATTACTCCAAATTCGCCGACATTGCCGCCAGCAAATTCTTCACTGTTATCAAATCGGCTGCTGGAATTCCGGCCAACAATCGCGCATAAACGGTATCAGCTTCGCTCCGGAGTGCGGGCAAAATACGGATCGCCTTGGGCAGCAGGTGTAACGTCCAGACACGGCGGTTGCCCTTGACCGCGCGTCGCACGACGTAGTCGGCTTCTTCCAGTTGATCGATGACACGGCCCACACTGGCGCGTTCGAGTTCAAGGCATTTGGCTAGCTCGGTCTGGGTAAGGCCAGGCGTGCGGAACATGTAGGCAAGCGCGCGCCATTGGGTTCGGGTTAACCCGAACCTTGCGGTCGATGAGTCAAACAGGCGGCGCAGTTTGCGCGGCACTTCTTCGACCAGGAAAACAAGCTCGTCCGCATCGGTCAGGTAGCGTTGTGGTTGAGGGTCTTGAATCATAATTAGTACCCCAGCCCCGTTCAAAACAAAGAAAAGCGCTTTACCGTAAGACATCATACATTATGATGTCATCATGTCCAGTTCTCAGGTCTTGCTCGTCGGGTATTCCGGCCACTCCATTGCTGCCCTCATCGAGGGGCCAGAGAGCGGCCTGCCCGTTTTACTCGCCCATGGCGGCGGGCAGACCAAGCGCGCATGGAAGCGCGTCTCGGCGATGCTGGCAGAACATGGCTTTCTGTCTTTCGCGCTCGATTTGCGCGGTCACGGAGACAGCGACTGGGCCATTGACGGTGCATATGATATTGTCGATTTTGCAGGCGATCTGGTTGCGATCGCCGGTGGCTTCGAGCGCAGGCCCGTACTAATCGGCGCGTCGCTCGGCGGTCTTGCCGGGCTCATGGCCGAGGGCGAAGTCGCCCCCGGCACCTTCGCCTCGCTGACTTTGGTGGACATTGCCCCGCAAATGGAAGCGGGTGGTGTGACACGGGTCGTAGGCTTCATGGAAGCGCACGCCCGCGAAGGCTTTGCTTCGCCGGAGGAAGCGGCGAAGGTGATCTCCGAATATCTCCCTCATCGTCCAAGCCGCAAGGCCTCGTCTGGCCTCGCCTATTATTTGCGGCAAAAGCCCGATGGTCGTTATTACTGGCATTGGGACCCGGCTTTTATCGACGGAGTAATGCGCCGCCACGCCGAGCGTAGTGACAGCAGCGATTTTGGGCGCACCGAATTGGACGAAGCGGCATCACGGCTTGCGCTCCCGGTCCATCTGATCCGCGGAGGATCGAGCGATCTCGTTTCGCCCGAAGCGGTCGCGCACTTCCTTGAGTTGGTGCCACACGCCGAATATAGCGACATCGCCGACGCAACACATATGGTGGTCGGCGACCAGAACGATGCCTTTGGCGATGCGATAGTTGAATTTCTGATGCGCACGCATGGGAAAGGGGATGCAGCATGAGCGAGCAGGCAGCGCAAATGGACATCGAGCAGCTCCGCGCAATGTTGCTGATTGCGCCTTTCCACAAATGGCTGGGTCTTGAGATCACGGCACTGACCGAGGACGCCCTGATCCTCGAAATGCCGTGGCGGGATGAAATCGTCTCCAATCCCATGATCGGATCAGCGCATGGCGGCATCCTGTCGTCACTGATCGACCTAACCGGGCTTTACACCATCAACGCGCTTGGCGGATCGGCGCGCGCAACCGCCGACATGCGGGTCGATTTCCACAGACCCGCGACATCAGGTCCGCTGCGGGCCATCGGGCGCGTCGTCAAGCTAGGCAAGCAATTGAGCGTCGCGGAAACCCGGATCGAGGATGCCGAGAGCAGGCTGTTGGCGAGCGGACGAGGTGCCTATGTCGGTTAGGCAAGGCATTCCGCTCACTTTGCTGGCTCTCTCGGCCTGCGCGTCGGTTCCCGATACCGGAGTCAGACCGGCAATGCGGACCGCCGAGACGCTGGCTGCCAGCCAGATACTTGCGCCGCGTGGCCCTGACATCTGGCCCCCAGATCAATGGTGGCAGCGGGCGGGCGATCCGCAACTGACCGCGCTCATCGAAGAGGGACTGGCCCATGCGCCGCAAGTTGCCGTTGCCGCTGCGCGTATCCGCCGCGCGGAGGCCGAAGCGCAACGCACCGGCGCGGCGGGACAGCCTTCGGTTGGCGCAGAGGCGGAAGGTGGCGTGCGCCGCCAAAGTGGCAGTTTTGGTATCCCCGCGCAATTCCTTCCCGGTGGCTGGGCCGATTATGGACAGGCCTCGTTGAACTTCGGCTATGATCTCGACCTATGGGGCCGCAACCGAGCCGCACTCGCCGCTGCGACTTCGGAATTCCGTGCGGCGACCGTCGATGCCGCGCAGGCAAGGCTGGTGCTGTCGGTCTCGATAACCGCCGCCTATGCCGAGCTTGGCCGCGCCTACCGCGAACGCGACAATACCGAGGCCGTGTTGGCAAACTGGCGGACGACACGTGACCTGGTGGCGCAGCGTGAGCGTAACGGCCTCGACAATCGCGCCAGCCTGCGCCTCGCCGATATCGAAGTCGCGAACGCAGAGCAGACGTTGGCTGCCGCCGAAGAGACCATACTCATCCGCCGCAACCAGCTTGCGGCGCTTGTCGGCGCGGGGCCGGATAGAGGACTGACGATCACCCGTCCGCCGCTTTCGCCCTCAACGCCCGCAGGGGTTCCCGAAGGCCTGACCACCGATTTGCTCGGCAGGCGACCCGATATTGTGGCTGCGCGCGAACGGGTCGACGCGGCTGCTGCCCGGATCGAGCAGGCTCGGGCGGGATTCTACCCTTCGATCAACTTGCGGGCGCTAATCGGCTTGCAGGCGCTGGGCATTGGCAATCTTGTCGATTCGCAATCGGTCTTCGGGTCGGTGGGTCCTGCAATTAGCTTGCCAATCTTCGAAGGCGGCGGGCTGAAGGCGCAGTATCGCGGCGCGACTGCCGCCTATGATGAGGCGGTAGCCAACTACAACCAGACGGTGATCACCGCATATCAGCAAGCTGCCGATGCCATCACCCAACGTGATGCGGCGGACCAAAGGTTGAGCGCCGCGCGCGCCACCTTGACGGCCGGCGAGGATCTGCTTGGGCTCCTTCGCCAGCGTTACAGCGCGGGCCTGGTCAGCTATCTTGATGTGCTGGCGAGCGAACGCGCAGTGCTGGAGCTGCGCGTTGCTGTCATCGCCCTCGAAACCAATGAACGCGGCGCGACGCTGGCGACAATTCGTGCGCTTGGGGGCGGGTTTGACGCGCGTGAAACGCCCCCAGCAGGAATAGCCGACCGATGACCGAAGCAGTAGACAACCTCTCCGATGCCGATGCGGACGTTTCCGCTTCTCGCAAGGCAACGCGCCAGAAATGGTTGCGGCGGCTGTTCGTTATACTGGCCATTGTCGGCCTCGGCTGGGGTGCCTGGTACTATCTGGTCGCTCGCAACCATGTCAGCACTGACAATGCCTATGTGAACGCGCAGATGGCGCAGGTCACGCCGCTTGTTGCAGGTTCGGCAACCGAAGTGCTTGTTATAGATACGCAACAAGTGAATGCGGGCGACGTGCTGGCCCGGCTCGATCAAGCGAATGCAAAGATCGCCGTTGCCCAAGCCGAGGCCGATCTTGCCGCCGCGCGCCGCCGGTTCAGCCAAACGGTCGCGACCAATAGCGCGTTGTCGGCGCAGGTCGATACCTCCAGCGCCGGTCTGGTTCAGGCTCAAGCACGGCTGCAGACAGCACAGGCAGAATTCGACAAAGCCCGCGTCGATTTGCAGCGCCGCGAAGCGGTTTCCGGCAGCGGAGCGGTTTCGGGTGAAGAATTAGCGCAGGCGCGCAAAGCCTACAAGACGGCCAGCGCTGCGCTCGACGCCGCTCGTGGCGGAATATCCGAAGTCGCATCCGCTCGACGGGTCGCGCAGGGCCAGCTTGCGGCCAATGACGCGCTGGTGCGCGGTTCAAGCATGGAGACTGATCCCGCAGTGCGCGCCGCGAAAGCGCGCCTCGATTCGGCATTGCTCGATCTTGAGCGCACCGAAATTCGCGCGCCCGTTGCAGGCGTGGTCAGCCGGTTGCAGGTGCAGATCGGCCAGCGCCTCAATCCAGGTCAGACGATCATGACCATCGTTCCGATCGAAAAGCTCTATGTCGATGCGAACTTCAAGGAAGTTCAGCTCGGTGGCGTTCGCGTCGGTATGCCTGTCGAACTGACTTCCGACCTCTATGGCGGCGATGTGGTCTATCGCGGAACGGTGGCCGGACTGGCAGGCGGCACCGGCTCCTCGATGGCGGTGATCCCTGCACAGAACGCAACCGGCAACTGGATCAAGACCGTCCAACGCCTGCCGGTGCGGATCGAACTCGATCCCGCCGAACTGCGTCGACATCCCTTGCGCGTCGGGCTTTCAATGGAAGTTGAAATCGATGTTTCGAGGAAGTGACGCAAAGTGACTGGCATTGTGGTCAACTATAATGGGCTGTCTCCGTCGCAGCGCCTGACCGCGGCGATTGCACTCGCCTTTGCCAATTTCATGGTCATCCTCGACCTGACCATTGCCAATGTCGCGGTGCCGCATATCGCCGCCAGTCTCGGCATCACGCTGGAGCAAGGCACCTGGATAATCACCTCCTATGCGGTCGCCGAAGCCATCTGCGTGCCCTTGACCGGATGGATGGCAGGGCGTTTCGGCTCGGTGCGCACTTTCATGGTCAGTATGCTTGGGTTCGGGATGTTCTCATTCCTATGCGGCGTATCGGTTTCGCTTGAGATGCTGCTGATCTGCCGGATCGGACAAGGCATCGTAGGTGCCTTCATGATGCCGCTTTCGCAGACCCTGCTGCTCAAAGTATTTCCCCCGGACAAGCAGAACTACGCGATGGGGCTGTGGGCGGTAACAACCTTGCTGGCCCCGGCGCTGGGTCCGATCTTCGGAGGCTATCTGACCGACAATTACAGCTGGCATTGGATTTTCCTGATCAATATTCCGGTTGTGCTGTTGTGCCTATTAGCCTGCTGGCGGCTCGTCCGTCCGCTGGAAACTGAAAGCCGCATCGTGCCAGTCGATCTCATTGGCCTCGCGCTGCTCATCCTTGCGGTTGGCTGCCTCCAGCTTGTTCTCGATCTGGGGCGGACGCATGACTGGTTCGGTGACCCCATGATCGTCGCACTCACTGTAATCTCGGTCGTCTCCTTCCTGTTTTTCATCATCTGGGAATTGACCGAGGATAATCCCATCGTCGATCTGCGCGTTTTGCGGCATCGCGGCCTTAGCATAAGCCTGCTTGCTCTTGGCATCAGCTTCGGCGCTTACTTTGCCGGGTTCGTGATCGTCCCGCAATGGCAGCAGGCCTGGCTTGGATATACGGCAACGCAAGCAGGCATTTCTTCCTCGTTTACGGCCATCGCGGCGCTTCTCACGGCCCCCATCGTTGCGATCATCGCCCCGCGCTATGATCCACGCCTGTTGGTGTCAGGCGGCATCATATGGCTCTCAGTGCTGGCTCTCACCCGGACCTTCTGGACCACCGATTCCGATTTCTGGACCCTGACCTTACCGCAGTTCGTTCAAGGGTTGGGCATGACATTTTTCATGATCCCGCTGATTGGCCTGACCCTGAATACGGTGGAAGAGCATGAGGTCGCATCCGCTGCCGGCCTTCAAAGCTTCGTCCGCACGATCGCAACAGCATTCGCAACTTCGTTATCTCTTACCTATTGGGGCGATAGTCAGCGCGCGGCGCGCAATGACGTGGTTGGTGTACTCCAGCCTGAAGTCCTGCAAGCGCAATTATCCGGCATGGGGTTTTCGCCCGAGCAAATCAGGCTGATGCTGAGCAACATGGTCGAAATGGAAGCGACAACGCTTGCTGTCGTTCACGTCTTTTGGGTGACTTCTGCGATGCTGCTTGTGGCAGCTGCGCTCATTTGGTTGGCTCCGCGCCCGAAGAAATCGGGTGGTATGTCGATGGGGCACTAAAACCCCATCCGCCCTAACCTTTGGTGGCGATATCGTTAGGCGAGGCAAGGTCGGCGCTGTCCAAAACCGGAAAGGCAGCTTAGAAAAGCTCGTAGGACCCTCGCGGAGCTCAAGCACCAACAAATGTCGTGTCTCGCTTTAAACGCTTGGCGTTTGCAACAAGCGCAACGTCCGGCATCGACTAATGAGTATCCCTCCGGTCGATCTTTCAATTACCCACAAGTGGTCGCACGCGTGATTCACGTAAGCGCATTACAGTTGAAGCCACTGACTCGGCTGTGATTCCTGCTCAGGCACGGAACCTGCGGGGTGCGTGCCATGACGAACGACTGAACTGATGGGGTGGATGCCCCCTTCGACGGCATCGTAAGATGCCAGACCAGCGCGACGGTGCGCTGTAGAAGGAGGAGCACATGACCGACGTCCACATTCTCGCGATCGACCTTGCGAAGCGCAGCTTCCAGGTCTGCGGTACAGCCCTGGGAGGGGCGGTTCTATTCAACCGGATGGTTTCGCGCGCAAAGCTCGAGACCATCTTGCGCGAGTAAGCGCCCTGTATCGTGGCGATGGAGGCCTGTGCGACCAGCCATTTCTGGGGGCGGTTTGCAGAAAATCTCGGGCACGAGGTTCGCCTGATACCTCCGATTTACGTCAAGCCGTTCGTCAAGCGGCAGAAGAATGATGCGGCAGACGCAGCAGCGATTGCTGAGGCTGCGCTGCGCCCGAACATTCATTATGTGGCCGTGAAGAGCGCTGAACATCAGGCCCGCGCGGTGGCGTTCAGAACTCACCAATCCTTCGTTGGGCAGCGCACACAACTCATCAACGCGTTGCGCGGCCATCTGGCAGAGTTTGGATTTGTCGTGGCGCAAGGGCCGACTGGAATCAAAGCCGTCGGCGGCATGATCGACAACGATATTACCCAGCTCCCGGACGCGGTGCGCGATATTGCTCGCCTTTATCTGGACCAGATTGCGGTACTCACCCAGAAGATCGATGAGCTGCATTTCAAGCTGCGCGCGGCGACCAAGGTCGACGATGCAATGCGGCGGCTTTGCACGGTGCCAGGCGTTGGTCCTGTAACAGCGGGTGCGATCATGGCGTTTGCTCCCGATCTGCGCGCATTTGCCAGTGGACGGAACTTCGCCGCATGGCTTGGGCTGGTTCCGCGACAGCGATCCACAGGCGGCAAGACGAGGCTAGGCGGTGTGAGCAAGATGGGCCAAGCCGACATTCGCAAGCTGCTAATCGTGGACGCAATGAGCAGGATCCGCTGGATCATTCGGCGTGGCGTGCTGCCCGACGATTGGCTCGGCCGCGTGTTGGGGCGCAAACCGCGAATGGTGGCAGCTGTCGCTTTGGCCAACAAGATGGCGCGCACGATATGGGCGATGATGACGCGCGAGCAAAATTACCAGATAGCATGATCCGGCTGCTTGCCAACAAAGGCACAACCGGACGCGCTTAGGGGCGACATGCCCCGGCAAGGAGATCGACTGACGATTATGCGGCAAAGACTTCAATGTTCAGGACGAGCAAACCAGTCCCGGGACTCGAGCATCAAAGCTCTCTGAACCGATGTGGAACTCGTTCTTCGAACTGCATACCGGCCCGTGGCAAAATCAGGCCACAGCAAGAGGCCTGACACACGAGCGATAGAAGCGCCAAGCCGTTACAACCGTCAAAAATCACCTTGCAAAACTGGGGGCATCCACACACGCGCCAACGCTAATATCCATAGCAGCCTTAAAGACTGGGGTAACAAGCTGCGTGAGCAGCTGGGCTTCACGCGCGCTGCAGTCGCCGTGGCGCGCAAACTGGCGGCCATCATGCATACCAGCTCAAGACAGGAGAGCCACTCAACACATCGCTTGGTGCCGCGGCCTAACCGGGGTGCCAGTTTAAGTTCTCAGCGCGTTAGCATTTGACGAGCCGAGGCCTCCTTGTCGTGGACGTGGGTCAGGTCATTCCGTTTGGTTTGGCTGAAGCTCCTCGAGAACCGCGTCTTAAAAATAGGAAGACCTCACCTGCGAAGACCATCATGCGGCGGCTCTGTGCCGACCGCGAAAACAACCATGCTCCCGGCATAAGAACACCCTCGCGCAAAATATGACCATTGTGAAATGCGATGCATGACATTGATTAACGTGTCGACCTACGCTGCCGCGCGGCAAGCCTTCTGACGCCGAACCCGCTTGCCTAGCGGAATGCGATTATACAACCATCGATGGGATGGTCCCTTTTAGATGCCGATCATCCCGCTAACGCGGGGCTTTTTGCACGCCGAAGCACATTGCGTCAGACACCAAGCGTCCTCAGCGACTGCGAAACGGGGCCATAGCCGGCGTCGGGCGGTATCACCAGAACACGCTCGCCATTCTCGATCGAAACTTCGGGTAGCACCGTAACCAGCCTGCGTTGCCGTGCCCGTGCAATGCAATCTTGCGCGCTTGCCGCCTCGGCGAGCAGCTTGAGGTTCATCAAGGTGGGAAAGATGATGGTGCGTTCGCCCACGGCTGCCAATCGGATCGCCTCGGACGGCGAGATCCATTCCGCATCGACGGTCTCGCGCCCATCACACGCCGCGACTTGTCCCGGCGGGGCGCTCATGACGTAGAACCAGGTGTCGAACCGCTTCAGCATCATGGTCGGGGTAATCCACCGAGCGAAGATGGCGAGCACATCTAACCTGAGGTGAACACCCAGTTCGCGAATGACATCGATGAAGGCGACTTCGCCAGAATCGACCGCGCTTCGCACCGATGCGGCGCACGGGTCTTCGAAAGGCGCGCCTTGGGGGGTTTGCGCCAGCAGAATACCGGTTTCCTCGAACGCCTCGCGGATCGCCCCGATCCGCAAGGTTCGCTGGACCGGATCCAATTCGTCCCATCCAATTGCATGCTCGGCCCACCGCTCGTCGGTGTCGCCAGCGTGCGTCTTTCCCCCGGGAAAAACCAGAGCGCCGGACGCAAAGTCGATCTGGTGGTGGCGCTTGACCATCAGAACCTGGAATTCGGGCTGGTCGCGTACCAGCAGCACGGTCGCTGCGGGCTTCGGTTCGGGAATCTGAGGTGCATTGGTCATGTCTGTCTCCCTGGCTTTAGCTGCATCGACACCCTTTGGCGCGCTCGCAATTCCGTTGATGCCGTTCTGCGGTTCCTTCTCGAAGGTACACTTGTCATCGCCGTAACTTCGATCAGTCACCTATGGACCACTCTTCGATGACAGCGCGCAAGGCAGCGGTGAAGGCAAGGGGCTGGTCGAGCATCAAATGATGTCGCGCTTCGGGAACCGCGATGATCGGAATGTCCCGCCCGCCCAATTCGCGCAGGTACTGGCGTGAATCCCGCGTAAAAAGCTGGCTCTTTTCGCCATGGATAATCGCCTTTCGACCGGATGCGGCGACCAGACGAAGGCCAATCTCAAGCCACAAGCGTTGTGAATTGTCCCGCTTGAACACGTCGGGTGAGAACTTCCAAGTCCAGTCAGTCCCTTCACGGCGCAGCGCATGATAGGCCATATAATCCATCAAAAACGGTTCCCCTACCGGCTGAGGCGGGGACAACACATACCGTGCGCGGGCATTCAAGTAATCGGGATAGCGGCGATGAGGCCGGTTGGGATCGCCCGAACCAGGGCTGGTACGGCCATTGCTCCTATACTTTTCCAGCTCCGACGGGCGCAGAACCATCATGTCGCAGATCACGGCTCCGCCAAAAGTGGTCGGGGCGAGTTCGATAGCCGTCAGCGCCACCGCCGAGCCGAAACTGTGGGCAGCCAAGATGGGTTTGCGGGCATGGCCGAGAAGGCCTAAGGCTTCAGCAACCCCTATCAGCTCACGCCCGCGCGCCGCCATGTCGCAGTCCGGGCGCACGTCACTGTCGCCCATGCCGGAAAGGTCATAAGCGACTACGTGGTAATCGCGGGCGAGAAAGGGGGCGACAAAGGCGAAGCAGCGGGCGTGCGAAAGGAAGCCATGGGTCATCAGCACCGGCGGCGCGGCCGGGTTGCCCCAACGGAAGTAATGCAAGCGCACGCCATCGACGGTTACGAAGCCTTCCTCCCGCGGAACAGCGAGGGCCTCAGCAAACCAGACCGGCAGGACGGACGGGTCAGGCGCCCATTCCGAAGTGATGTCGGATGTGGTCACATTCATGAGTCGTAGTCCCCCGTTCATGCCAGCGTGAAGCCGCGGTACCCGTCCGCTGCCACTTCGTTAGAGATCGTCGCGAAGCCAACTACGCTGGGATAATTGAGCAACTGGCGCGGTTTGCCCGGAATATTGTCGCCCATGTACCAGGACTTTGCCCGGGGAAAGAGCGTCATAGTCCCGATCGAAGCAACGCTCTCGGTCCATTCGCGCTCTGTGTCTATTTCCGCCTCGAAACGCGTGAAATTGTCTTCGCGCAGCTTCACCAGAAGGTCGCGGACCCAATCGCCCTGGATTTCTGCTGCGGTCGGACCATTGGAAAAGCCCGAAGGACTGAGCGGTCCGTAAAGATAGGCCATGTTGGGAAATCCATGCACGGCATAGCCGAGATAGGCGGTCACCTCGTCATGCCAGGCAGTGGTCAGGCTGCGACCGTCCCGCCCCCTGATCTCAATTTGCGTCAGCCCGCCGCGTCCGGCGTCGAAGCCGGTAGCGAACACGATCAGCTCGCATTCGATCAACCCTTCGGCGGTTTCGATCCCCTCGGGCACGATCCGCTGAATCGGCGCGCGCGATAGATCGACCAGCGCGACATTTTCCTGGGAGAAGATCTCGTAATAGTTCCGCTCGAGCGAGGGACGCTTGGTTCCGAAGGGGTGCGGCGGCTCGCTCGGTGCCAGCGTCTCGTGCAAGGCTGGATTGGCGATCCGCGCCCTGGTTTTGTCGCGCCAAAAATCGTAGGCGTAGCGGTTGGCACGCTCGTCGGTCAGCAGATCGGCGAAATTGGCGTACCAGAAACGCAGACCACCGGCCTGCCACTGCCTCTCGAACAGGCTGTGCCGCTCTTCCTCGTCGACTTCGAGCGCGGAGGCGTCGACCCTGCCCGTATCGAAGCCGCCGCCAGTCTGGAGACGGGCGGCAAAGATCGCCGGGTAATCTGCTTTCTCCCGCTCCTGCTGTTCAGCAGTCAGCGATTCCTGCCGCATCGGCAGCGCGAGAATCGGCGTGCGCTGTAGCAAGGTGACCTGGGCCGCTTCTGCTGCGGCTTCCTGCGCCACCTGGACACCGCTGGCTCCCGTGCCGACGATCGCCACCTTGCGCCCGGCCATGGACAGGCCTTGCTGCGGCCAGTGGGCCGTGTGGTGCCATTCGCCCGCAAAGGTCTCCAGTCCGGCGATTTCGGGCACATAGGCCTTTGCAGCAAACCCCAGACAGGGCAGCAGGTAGCGCGCCGTGATCGTTTCGCCTCCGCCGGTCGTGACCCGCCACTTGCGCCGGCCTTCATTCCACTCAGCGCCCGCTATGCGTGTTCCCATGGTCATATGGGGCCAGAGTCCAAGTCGGTCGCAGACATGGCGGAAATAGGCGCGCAGCTCGCGCCATCCGGGATAACGTTCGCTCCAGGTCCAGTCGCGCCACAGTTCTGGCAGCGAAAGTTCGTACAGCGGTACCTGCGAATCGACGCGCGCGCCAGGGTAGCAATTCCAGTACCAGATGCCGCCCGGCTCTTCGGCCGCATCGATCAGCCTGGCGTCGAAGCCGGCCTCGCGCAGGCGGTGAAGGAGATAGACCCCGCTGAAGCCTGCGCCAACGATCAGCGCCTCGCAGTCACTGTTGGCTTCGTCACTCACGCCGCCCCGTCCTGGCGCATCGCAAAGTCTCTTACTGCGGCGTAGTCGGCCTTGCCGTTCGACGCGCGCAGCGCGATACCGGCCAGATAGACAGCCTTGGGGGTCTTGTAACCGGCCAGCTGCTGGCGAACATGGGCCTTGAGCCCGGCCTCGTCGAGCGCGGCATCATCCTCCAGGCGAACCACTGCGGTCACGGCCTGGCCCCATTTTTCGTCGGGCACGCCCACAACCAGGGCGTCTATCACGGACGGGTGGGTTTTGAGCGCTTCCTCGACTTCTTCGGGATAGACCTTTTCCCCGGCGGTGTTGATGCAAACGCTGCCCCGGCCGAGCAGAGTCAGGCTGCCGTCAGCCTCCACCCTGCACCAGTCGCCGGGGATCGAGTAGCGCACGCCGCCGATGGTCCGGAACGTATTCGCAGACTTTTCCGGATCCTTGTAATAGCCCATCGGTATGGCGCCCTTGCGGGCGATGAAGCCGGCGACGCCGCTGCCCGCTTCCACCTTGGCGTCTTGTTCGTCGAACACATCGCAATGCTCGCCGATCATGAATTTGGCGGTGTGGACGGATCCCTGCGCGGTGGCCACCGACAGGCCATAACCAAGCCCCTCGGATGCGCCGAAGGCGTCCATCAACGCGACCTGCGGAATGTGCCGGATCAGCCCGTCCTTGACCTCGCGGCTCCACATGACCCCTGATGAGAGGATCGAAATAAGACTCGAGGTGTCGTAACGCCCCGGCGCGTTGTCGAGCCCGGCGAGCATCGGCTTGGCGAAGGCATCGCCGACGATCGCGATCGACTGCACCCGGTGTTTCCCGACAGCGCGCCATAACTCATCCGCGTCGAACGACGGACTATCGAGCGTCATGATGCAGCCTCCCCCCATCATCGTGCCCAGGGCAGAGAGAAGACCAGTTCCATGCATCATCGGACAGGCGGAAAGGAACACCCGGCCCGGTCCGTCGGCGCGGATCATCTCGACTGTTTCGTCCATGTCCTGCGGCGCCGGACCAAGCAAGCCGGCGGAATCGAGTTGCGCCCGCCGCAGGTCATCGTGGCGCCACATCACCCCCTTGGGCATGCCGGTGGTGCCGCCGGTGTAGATGAACAGTAAGTCGTCGGGCGAACGGGCTATGCCCAGCGGCGAACCGTCGCCTTGCGCCGCCAGCGTCTCGTAAGGTTCGGCAAACGGCGCGATCGCTGCCGGATCGCCTATTTCGACAAAGATCCGGGCCTTACCGAGCCGATCCTTCAATTCGATAATGCAATCGCGGAATTCGCTACTGTAGATGATCGCCTCGGCATCGGAATCTTCGAAGATGTAAAGCACCTCGTCGGGCTTGTAGCGGTAATTGATATTGACGTGCGTCAGCCGAGCCTTGAAACAGGCCGCCATCGACTCGCCGTATTCCGGTCGGTTGCGCATATAGAAGGCCACTTTAGTCCCGGGCCTGATTCCCTTGGCGCACAGCGCGCGGGCAAGATTGTTGGACCGAGCGGCCATTTCCGACCAGGTGATCCGCCGATCCCCGTGGATCAGCGCCGGGGCATCGCGAGGAAGCGCCGGTTCGATCGCATCCAGTATGTCGCCGAAATTCCACTTGGTCATCTTCTTCTCTCCCGACCCGTCGTACTATGTCGTTGCGGTCAATCCCTGAAGCTGCGCTGCTTCGAACCTGACTCGCTCCGGTCCGCCAAGCGCCTGGCGGTCGAAGCCAATCCGTTTGAACCAGAAGGGCAGGCCAAGCAGGTCGGTAAAGCCCATCCCGCCGTGCACCTCTGTCGCGGTTCGCGCCACGAAGCGGTGGACCTCACCAGTGAGCGATTTTGCGTGGCAGGCCACCAGCGCCGCCTCCTCGGGAACGGCGTCGAAGGCGTGCGCGGCATACCACACCAGAGCGCGGCAAGGTTCGTGCCGAGCGGCCATTTCTGCGCACATATGCTTGACCGCTTGGAAGCTGCCGATGACTCGCCCGAACTGCTCGCGCTCTCCGGCATAGGCGACCGACTTCTCGATCATCGCCTCGCCCGCCCCGAGACTGTCCGCCGCAAGCAAGACCCGCCCGGCGTCGCGCAGCCGCCGCGCTGCTAGGCCGCCATCGTCGGCAAGGGGTTGGGCCGGTGCGCCGGTCAGCCGCAACTCGCCGACGCTGCGGGTTGCGTCGATGGTCTGCAAGGCGATCCGTTCGACACCGGTCGCCGTTGCGGCAAGCAGATGAAGCCTCCCCGAATCATCGGCGACAATGAAATGGTCCGCCCCCGCAAGGTCGAGCGCGAACAGGGCGGTGCCGGTCAGCCAGCCGTCGCCGGCCTTGACCTTCGCGCCATCGCGCTCCTCGACCATGCCCCCGATCGCAACGCCGAAACGCACCTCGCCGGAAGCTATCCGGGGCAGCCATTCGTCCTGCTGCGCCTCTGAACCCGCCAGCATCAGCGCCAGCGGGGCGAGCACGCTGCGCGCCAGGAACGGCGCGGGAGCCACTGCCCGGCCAAGCTGCTCGGCCGCCACCGCCGCATCGAGCAGTGTCATCCCAAGCCCGCCATGCGCTTCGGGTACCATCAGGCCGGTCAGCCCGATATCATGGAGCGCAGCCGTGACCTGGTCGCTGACCGCACTGCCCGCATTCAAGCAGGAGCGCACGTGATCGAGCGGGCAGATTTCCGAGAGGCAGCGTCCGACCGTGTCCCGGAGCATTTCCTGTTCGGGTGAAAGACCGAAATCCATCAGGCGACTTCCTTCCGGCTCTGGGCGGCGTCGAGCGCAAGGCGCGGTTCGCGCGGCATGTTAAGGCCGCGCTCGGCGATGATGTTCTTCTGGATCTGCGCGGTGCCGCCGCCGATGATGAGACCGAGCTGGAACATGTAGTTCCATTGCCAGATCCCGCCTTCGCGTTCGCGCGGGCTGCCGCCATACAAGATGCCCATTTCACCCATGGCGTCGATCGCCAGGGCGGATATCTGGTGCGCCAGTTCGCAGCTCTGCAGCTTGACGATCAGTTTGGCCATGCCCCCCGGATCGCCCTTGAGCTGATTAGAAAGCACGCGTATCCCGTTGTATTTCATCGCCACGACTTCCGCCTGCAGGGCAACAAGACGGTCGCACAGCATGGGATTGTCAATAGCGCGAGCGCATCCGACCTGCTCCTCCTGCATCAGCCTGATCAGCGCCAGCAGGCGGCTTTCAAGCGCATCGGGATCGCCCAGCATCCCTCGCTCGTGGCCGAGCGTCGCATTGGCGACGAACCAGCCCTGGCCGCGCTGGCCGACGATCTGATCGACCGGCACCCGCACGTCGGTGAAGAACGTCTCGTTGAATTCAGCGTGCCCGGTCATCGTCTTGAGTGGGCGGACCTCGATCCCCGGCAGGTCCATCGAGAAGATCAGATAGGAAATGCCCGCGTGCTTGGGTGCATCGGTCTCGGTCCGCACCAGGCAGAAGATCATGTCGGCCTGCCGCGCAGTGCTGGTCCAGATCTTCTGTCCGTTGATCACGAAGTGGCCGTTTTCCTCGCGGGCGCTGGTGCGCAGACTGGCCAGATCGGAGCCCGCGCCGGGTTCCGAATAGCCCTGACACCAGACGATCTCGCCGCGCAGGGTGGGTTCGATCCAGCGGCGCTTCTGCTCCTCGGTGCCGAGTTCGAGCAGGGTCGGAACCAACATCGAGATGCCCTGGTTAGACAGCCCGCTTGGCACGGAGGCACTGACGAACTCCTCGGCGATGATCCGCACTTCCAGGATGTTGGGCGCGGCGCCGTATCCGCCATATTCGCGCGGAATGGTCCGCGCGGTGTAGCCATGTTCCAGCAGCAGATTCTGCCAGGCGACCGCTTCGGCCGTCGGGCGCGCTCCACGCTGGGCCGATTCCGGGGCGCGGTGGCCATTGCGGGTCAGAAAATCGCGCACTTCGGCGCGGAAGCGCTCGTATTCAGGGCCATATTCGAGGTTCATGGCGCGTGTTCTCCACTCGCAGCCGGCCGGAACACCGGCAGCCGAAAATCGTCCCCCAGCGGCTCGAAGGTCAGTTCGACCGGCATGTCGAGTTCGATCCGGTCCACAGTGCATTCGATCAGCCGGGTCGCCATGCGCACCCCTTCCTCCAGCTCGACCACGGCCGCAATGAAAGGGATTTCGTGGGCAAATGCCGGGTGCAGGGCCTGGTGCGTGACGGTCCACGAGAACAAGGTGCCCCTACCGGTGCTGGGCTGCCAGGCGAACTCGGGAGAACCGCAGCGGGCGCACATGTAGCGCGGCAGATGGCGCCATGTGCCGCAGGAAGAGCAGCGCTGGAAATGCAGCTCGCCATCCTGGCACAGCCGCCAGAATTCCTGCTCTACGGGGTCCTGCGGACGCGGCCGCGGCTTGGCTGGCCGGGTCTGCGCATCAGGCCGCTGCTTGGGAGGAAGTTCTGCATCTTGGCTCATGTGAACCTCCGCAAGATGGCGATGCTGCCGTCGCCCAGATCGCCCCAGCCGGTGACCAGGCCGGTCTGGGCGTTTTCGACCTGCCGATCGCCGCAGTCGTGACGCAGCTGGCGGACCGCCTCGACCACATGGTTGAGGCCCCAGACATGCGCTTCGCTGAGCAACCCGCCGTGGGTGTTGAGCGGATAGCGCCCGCCAAGTTCGATCTGTCCGTCCCTTACGAAATCGAGCTGGCCGCCCGGCTCGCAGTAACCCAGCGCTTCTAGCTGCAGCAGTACCACGTAGGTGAAACAGTCGTAGATCTGCAGGAAGTCCATGTTCTCACGGGCCACTCCCGCCATCGCGAAAGCTTTCGGAGCGGCGTAGGAAAGCCCTATCTTGAACGGATCGGGACGCGAGGGGATGTCGTCGGCCGGATATGGGTGCCCTTCCGCCGCCCCGGCAATCGTCACCGGCACGTGGGGCATGTCGCGCGCCTTGTCGATCCGCGAGACCACCACAGCGCAGGCTCCGTCGGTTTCAAGACAACAGTCGTAAAGCCGGAAGGGCTCGGAAATCCAGCGTGATGTGGCGTAGGTATCCCAGTCAAGCGGGCGACCGTAGGTGCAGGCCTTGGGATTTAGTTGAGCGTGCTTGCGACAGGCCAGCGCCACCGCACCCATTGCCTCCGGTCCAACCCCGTAAAGCTGGGAGTGGCGGGTCGCCAGCCAAGCATACATCTGCACCGGAAGAAAAACGCCATAGGGAATGTAATAACCCTGGATCGTGTTGGTCAGCGTGGTCATGTTCATCGACCGGGTCGGCGGTGCGCCGGGCTTGGGGCGTAGCGCCGAAAACCCGTTCCAACCAAGGGTGACAAGAACATGGTCGCACAGGCCCGCAGCGATCGCCATGGCTGCGTTTTGCAACGCAGTCGTAGGACTGGCACCGCCCATGTGGACCGTCGCGGCATAACGCAACACATCGATTCCCAGGTTGGCGGCCAACTCCTCGGACGTAGTATAAATCGGCGGCGGGATCATGCCGTCGATGTCGCCCGGTTTCAGTCCCGCGTCGGTGATCGCGCGGCGCGAGGCCTCTAGCATCATGTCGACCGCGCTGCGTTCGGTGCCCTTGACGAAATCGGTTTCGCCAATTCCGGTAATTGCGGCTTTGTCGGAAAATCCGGTCATGCGCCTCGCCCCCGCATCAGCGGAAACGGCTAGCAAGCGCGAGCGCGCGTTCGGCTTCAGAAACCAGGCCGGAGATCATCGATTGATAAGGCATCGGCAGCGGTTCCTTGCCGGCCGCAACCCAAGCGTCAGCCCATTTGTTGCGGATCATCCGCGCCGGTTTGCCGGTGATCGACCGACTGACCACGGTATCGGCATCTCCTCCATCGACGATCGCCTCCTTCTGGAAGTCCTCGATCCCCGCCTCCTCAGTGGCAAGAAACGCGTTGCCGACCCAGGCGCCTTCCGCGGCCAGCATAAAGGCAGCGGCCACCCCGCGTCCGTCGGAAATGCCGCCAGCGCCCAGCACCGGCACCCTGTCGCCCACCGCATCGACCACCTGCGGGATAAGCGAGATTGTCCCAATCGGTGAATTGTGTCCGCCCCCGTCGTGGCCTTGGGCGACGATCACGTCGACACCGCTTTCGACCACCTGCTGCGCGTGCTTGACCTTGCCGATCACCGCCATGACGACCGTCCCGTTGGCATGGAGCCGGTCCATCCACGGGCCAGGATTGCCAAGGCCAGCCGCATAGACCGCCACCTTCTCCTCGATCACCACTTCCATCTGAGCTTCGAAGAACTCTTTTGAGAACAACGGCGGGCCGCCCTCGTCATCGCGTCCGCCAATCGCGCGCCTTTCCGCATCGCCATCTGCCCTAGCCAATCCTTCGCGGGCCATGAAATCCTCGGCGAACTCGCGGTATTCGGCCGCCAGCGCCATCGGATCGGCGCGCGCGGCGCCGATTTGCAGGGGCTTGCCCAGGCGCACCGAAGCCGGCAGCAGGGTATCGACCCCAAACGGCTTGTCGGTCAGTGCGCGGGTTTGGGCAATCCATTCCCGCAGTCGCCCGGGCGCGCAGGCTGCGGCGCCCAGGACGCCAAGCCCGCCGGCATTGGAAACCGCCGCCGCTAGCGCCGGAACGCTTGCCCCACCCATGCCGGCGAGGACGATCGGGTATTCAGTCTTCAGCAAGTCGCAAATGCGGCTGTTCAAAGCCATCGTCTCTCTCCTTCAGATTTCCCGGCTTGCGTCCCCCCAGCGGACCTTTTGCGCGAGTAGATCGGGACTGCGCTCTGCCAGATATTGGGTCGATCCATCGATGAGCCGTTCCATCTGGCGCCGGGCAGACACAGCGTCGCGCATCCGCACGGCGTGAAGCACCCGGCCGAGGCACCTCAACTGGGCGTCACGCTCCTGCACCGAATAGCCCAGACCTACTGACATGCTGCGGGTCAACAGGTGCAGAGCGGAGACCAGCAGACCGAAGGTCGGGTTTCCGCTTGCCCAGCCCAGCAGATCGTGAAACCGCCGATTGGTTTCCTCGAATTCCGGTCCGTCGCGCTCACGCTCGAGCTGTGCCAGGCTATCCTCGAGCGCAGCAAGATCGGCAACGGTAGCCATCTCCGCAGCCCGCGCCGCAACCATCGGGGCAACCGCCTCGCGCAGTTCGAGCAGCGCCCGAAGGTCGGTATCCATGAATTGCAAAACCAGCGCCATCGAGCTGGCGAAATCTGCGGTCTGCGGACGGGTGATAACCGGTCCGCCGCCCCGACCCGGGGCGAGATGGATCACACCCTGCAACTCGAGAAAACGTAGTGCCTCGCGCAGCGTGGCGCGCGCCACATCGTAGCGTGCCAGCATGGCATGCTCGTGGGGAAGCCGGTCACCCGGCCCCTGCGCGTTACTCTCGATGTCTTCGACAATCTCGCGGGCAAGCAACAGGGCGCGCTTGGTCTTGATCTGAACAATGCTTGCGGCGGGTGCCGCCGGGCGGACAGGGGCGTGACTGGATTTCATGATATTCTGATAAGAATTAATCCAAATGCTGTCAATGTGCTCATATGGAGCCTGGTATATGAGGTATTTTTGGACAAACCATTATACTATTTATTGACTCATTGGCGATCTGCCTTTAGCCATCCCAAAGTAAACTGTGCTGAGGGAGGTGACCATGGCTGCGCAGGCAATTCCAACCGATCTGGACGAGGCCGATCTTGCCCGGGCCATTGCCGCCATCCCTCTTGCGGAAATCGACGTTGCTCGCCCAAGCCTGTTCCAGAGCGACAAGATTGGGGCCTTCTTCGAGCGGCTGCGGCGTGAGGACCCGGTTCATTATTGCGCCGAAAGCGCCTACGGACCCTACTGGTCTATCACTCGATACAACGACATCATGGCGGTCGACACCAACCACAAGGCGTTTTCATCCGAAGCCAAGCTGGGCGGGATTGCGATCCAGGATATGCACAGCGACCAGAGCAATCTCGAGCTCGAGATGTTCATCGCGATGGATCAACCCAAGCACGACGACCAGCGCAAGGCGGTCACTCCGGCAGTGGCGCCGTCAAACCTGCTGCTGCTCGAACCCGTGATCCGCGAACGTGCCGGTGCTATTCTTGATTCGCTGCCAGTCGGTGAGGAGATCGACTGGGTCCAGAGCGTTTCGGTCGAATTGACCACCATGACGCTGGCAACCCTGTTCGACTTTCCCTGGGATGAGCGGGCACGCCTGACCCGTTGGTCCGATGTCACGACCGCGATACCAGGGGCAGGAATAGTCGGTTCCTTCGAACAGCGCCGCAAAGAGCTTATCGAGTGTGCGATGTATTTCAAAGGGCTCTGGGACCAGCGGATCGACCAGCCGGGGGGTAACGACTTGATCTCAATAATGGCGAATTCGCCTGCCACGCGCGAAATGCCGTTCCTCGAATTCCTGGGCAACCTGCTGCTGCTGATCGTGGGCGGAAACGACACTACCCGCAATTCGATCAGCGGCGGGGTCCTGGCGCTGAACCGGCATCCCCAACAGTATGATAAATTGCGGCGCGACCCCGGCTTGATCGGCAGCATGGTTCCTGAAATCATCCGCTGGCAGACTCCGCTCACCCACATGCGCAGAACTGCGCTCGAAGACAGCGAGATCGGCGGAAAGCGCATCTCCAAGGGTGACAAGGTCGTCATGTGGTATCTTTCGGGCAACCGCGACGAAACGGTGATCGACCGGCCCGAGGAGTTTATCATTGACCGGAAGAACCCGCGCCAGCATCTTTCGTTCGGCTACGGCATCCATCGCTGCATGGGCAATCGACTGGCCGAATTGCAATTGCGGATCACCTGGGAAGAGATCCAGAAGCGCTTCCACTTCGTCGAGGTCGTTGGCGAGCCCGAGCGACTGCTGTCAAACCTTGTTCGCGGCATCACCCGCTTGCCGGTCAAACTTCACGCGCACTAAATCCCGCGCAAAAGGAAAGTTGCAGTTCGATGGTCAAGGTCACCTTTGTTGCCCACGACGGTCGCCGGTTTCCCGTTGAAATCGGATCCGGAATGACGGCCCGCGAAGCGGCACTGTTCAACGATGTCCCGGGAATCGACGGCGATTGTGGTGGCCAATGCGCTTGTGCCACATGTCACGTCCATGTCGATCCCAGATGGATCGGCCGGGTCGGATGCCTTGTCGATGGCAGTATGGAGGCCGATTTGCTTCAATTTGTCGAGGGCAGAACCGAAGAAAGCCGCCTAGCCTGCCAGATTAAGCTTGATGAACGGCTTGACGGACTTGTCCTCTATGTCCCGGAGCAGCAGTACTGAACCAAGGTCTACTTTCGCACTTGGCCCGCGGTTAAAAGGCGCGGCACGTCGTCCGATGCCATGAGATACGACGTGCTCATGAGCAAGCTGTCGCTGCTTTGGACGCCACCGGCCAATCCGATGACCGGAAGCTAGCTAAGGATGTTTGCACGTTCCTCAAAAAGCATCAGGGTTATGAATGCCACACCCGAGGTTTTTGCTGCGCACCATACCTAATGGCTTGGATACGAACCCAGCAACCCCGTAAGGCAAGCCCGCGACCCTCCATAGCGTGGTGAATCAAGCCAGTGAGGCCGAGCTAGCTTTGCTGTCTATGTCGAAGCAAGCATGAGCAGGGTCAATGCCCTATCGAGACGCCGCCGCTTCGCTTTGGACGCGGAGCCAGCCAAATCAGGGCCGCCGCAACGAGCAAAATCGCGGAAAACGTCCAGAATATATGAATTATGGCCAATGTTGTGGCCTCTGCCTCGACCATGTTGCTGAGCATTTGAAGCAGGGCTTCGGGCGAGAATCCAAGTCCGGAAATTGAGCCAACCGCCACGCCGGGGTCCAGAGCGGCGACGATATCGTTGCGTGCAGCGCGTTGCGTGTCGCCCCAGTAATGAGACCTGTGCGCGGGTGGGCAGCTATGGCGCAGCGTTCGATAGGCTAGGAGCAGTTTGGTTTTGCCGGGCGACCCCGGCCGTCATCAGCGTTCGACGAACTTGCCAAGATGATCGACTGGAACTCAGTGGCAGCTCTTCTTGACCCGCTCTACCCGGTCAGCAAAGGGGAACCCGCCTGGCCGCCAGTCGCGATGTTCAGGGCGCTGCTTCTTTCGATCTGGTACGATCTGTCCGACGTGAAGCTGGCCGAGGCGCTCGACGATCGTTCCTCCTTTCGCCGCTTCTGCGGATTTTCGGCAAGTGAAGCGACGCCGGAGCGCACCGCCTTCGTCAGATTTCGCAGGCTGATGGTTGCGTACAACCTGGACCGGTCACTGTTTGAAGCCGTGACCCTGCAGCTCAAATCCAAGGCGGAGATGGTCAAGACCGGGACATTGGTCGATGCCCAACATTGCCTCTGCCAGTGAGGATGACGACGACGCGCGCTGGGTTAAGCACGAGGGGAAGCGGGCGGTTCATGGCTTCAAAGCCCACGTTGGTGCCGACGCCGATACAGCGTTGGTCGAGGCAGTCTCGGTCACATCGGCCAATATCAATGATGGCAATGCAGGCCTTGAAGCGTTGCCCAACAATCCCGGTGAGGTTTATGCCGACAGCGCCTATCGCGGCAATCACTTTCTCGGTGCGGTGCGGGCGAAGGGCGGTGTTCCCCGCATTGTCGCAACCGGCATGTGGGGCCGCAATGAAACCGAAACGCTGCGCAAGCGCCACCAATGGAACCAACCCATCCATCGCGTCCGAGGGCGGATCGAGAAGATTTTCGGCACATGGAAGCGCAGCTATGGCTTGCGCCGAATGCGATGGCGAGGTCTCGCCAAAGCCGTAGTCCAAGTCCACCTCACCCCATCGCCTACAACCTCAAGCGCACCCTGAATATTCTCGCATCCCTAACCTGAAGTTTGCCGCACTCCGATCAGACCTTTCATGGCGCGGGACATTCTGCCGGCATGGGCTAGGAAACCAGTGCAATCTCCACAATCTTCCCACACGCGCGCACATGCCTCATTAAACCCTGCAAAATGTAAACTGTATCGTATCATAGAATGCCTTATCGAAGTTCCAAAGCGGGTTTCCGTCTTCAATCAAACGGCTTCCGAACGACGACTTTGAGGAATGACAAGCCTGCCAGATGGTTGCGGTTTAGCGGCGTTGCGCTGATGGCGGCCGGTGCCATCACGACCTAGAGCGCCCACGCGCAGCACGTCGACGGCTCCGAGGCCGACCGTTCGCCCGTGACCATCGGGGCCGACGTCTGACGCCAGAGCAATCTGCCTCAGGCGGAGCGAGTTTGCTCTGCGATGCAGAAGAACTCTAACTGCGCCGCGCATCCGGGCATGCTGGGATTATCCTGCCACGCTTGGATGTGGACGACGGCCACCCGTCGGCAAATCCGTCGGACATCGGGTCGCGTCATCACGTCCCGCCGGCGCATCAAGGCCAGGAACTGCACGTTCAAGCTGATGAGCCAAGGGAGCGATGACTGTTCGAGCCTACGCGCGCCGACGACGCTTGCACGCAAGTTCGAGGAACGCTGTCACAGCACCGCCATGAAGCGCGGGACGAAGGGGATTGCGGATCGATTCGGGCCGAGGTAACAGGGTGCAGAGCGCGCGGCCCTCCGACACGTCGATCATGTCGCCGAGCTTGGCACCGAAGCCTGACGAAGCGACAATGGCCGAAACGCGATTATCCATGCTCATTCCGCGATCGGCCGATTGATCGAGAAGACGCCCTGCGCCGCCGCCACGATGTCCGAAGCATCGCGATCCCACACCTCCGCACAAACGAATGCCCTACCCTCCGCGAGGCTATACCAATGCGCCCACACCGTAATCTGGCATCCTGTCTCAGACCGCCGGACGTCAACCTTGTAAAAACAGAAATGTGCCATTCGGTTTACATAATTGCTGATGACTGCTACCGACCTATGTAGGTTATGGAAACGCATTCGAATCGCCTGCTCGTCTTCGCCTTTGTCGGCACCCTGCTTGCAACGATGCTGGTGTTCGCGGTCTGGCTCTTCTTGGGCAGCAATCCCTACGGGCGCGAATACCTCATACGGTTCGACGACAGCGTTACCGGCGTCAGCAAGGGCTCGCCTGTGACCTTTTCGGGCGTGCCGGCCGGCTCCGTGACCGAGGTGCGCTTCGCCGAGAATGATCCCTCTACTGTGCTGGTGACAGTGCGGCTCGATCCCGATATTCCGATTGCACGCGGGGTGGAAGCTACGGTCTCGCGATCCTTCATCCGCGGCGATTCCACCGTAAATCTTGATGGCGCGCGCAAAGGAGCGCCGCCGATTGTACCGATAGCCGGGGAGCGACTGCCGGTGATCCCCGCCAAAAAGGGCGGCCTTCTGGGTCCGGGTGGAGATCCGAAGGCCCTGATCGAGAAGATCAGCAGCTCTGTGGACAAGGTCTCGAGCAACCTGGATGCCAAAGGTCAGGAGCGCGTGCGCGCGCGTCTCGCACTGCTCGCCGAGAGATCGGAGGGCTGGTCGGGCAGGGCGTCGCACATTTCCGACGGACTGACGGGCGCCGGGGGAAAAGTGCAGCGGGTCGGCGAGTCAATCGCCCGCGCCGGCGACTATGCCGAGCGCCTGGATGCGAGGATCGAGGCGCAGCGGGGATCCGGCCCTGGCTCGCTCAGGGAAAAGCTGCGCAGAGCCCAGAGTGCCGCCGAGGAGTTTGGGTCCAAAGTGGAGGCGGCGCGCCCTGCAATCGAGAGAATCGACTCACAGCAGCAGAAGATATCCGCCGAGGCGCAGTCCGTCCGTTCGACGACGCAGCGGGTCGCGGAGCAGGCTCAGCGGATCGATCGCGAGGGTCTGCAACTCTTCGGCGCGCCGAAGTTGCCTGATTACAGACCTGGGAACGGGGCCGCTACACCGGCCGGCGTCCCACCGCCGCGCCGATAAAGACGCCACCGATGATACCTGTCGACAGGCTGAGGGTATAGTCGCACCTCCATCCATGCTGTCTGCATCAACGCAGCATCATCGCAAGGGCGTGGCCTTGTCTAGTGCTCTCGTCTAGTGTCAGGAGAACCTCGCGTTCCCAGTGCGAGAAACGGAGGTCAAGTTGACCAAATTGGATCAGGAGAAACCGAAGCGCGGAAGGAAGATCGGGCGCCCGACCGCCGCAGATGCGATCCGATTGACCGGCCACATCCTGAAAAGCGCGCGCGAGGTCTTTTTCGAGCACGGGTTCGATGGAGCAAGTGCCGACATGATTGCCGAGCGCGCTAGGATTTCGAAGCGCACACTCTACGCCAGGTTCGGCAGCAAGGCTCGCGTGTTCGAGGCCGTGATTCTCGATGAAATCGGCACCCAACTGCGGGCGCTCGAACCGACCGTAGATGACAAGCTCGACATCGCAGCAAGACTTCAGGAGATCGCCGACGTCCTGCTGGAATGGCTGCTGACCACGCGTGTCGCGTCTATGGAGCGCGTCGTCATCGCACAGGCCGTGCGCTTCCCCGCGCTCGCGGCGAACATCCACGAATTCGGCTTCCAGCGCGCCGCGAAATGGGTCGCGAGCATCCTCGCGCACGCCAACGCCAAGGGCGAACTCACGCTGTCGGACCCGGTGTTCGCCGCCGAGCAGTTCGTCACCCTCGTGGTCGTGGCTCCGATGCGTCGCTCCGCGCTCGGGCTCGCCCCCGCCGCCTACGACGCGGCCGCACGGGAGCGCGTCCGGCGCAGCATCGAGTTGTTCATCGCTGGCTGCCGGGCTCAAGCCTCAGGCAATGGACGATCGTCTTGAGCGAAGCCGAGGAGGATGTATCGCTCGGCGAGCGTGCGCGGTTTGCCGAGCTGGCAAGGATCTTCGCACGTCATGGCCTGAGCGATCTCGCTTCCCGCATAGGCCTGATACCAGGCCGCTCCGCGCTACCCGTCGAAGCGGATGCCCCAGAACGCGTGGTCGCGATGCTGCGCGATCTCGGACCGGTAGCCGTCAAGCTCGGTCAGGTTCTGGCCACCCGCGAAGACCTCCTCGGGCCAGAATGGGTGGCAGCGCTTTCGACGCTTCAGGACCAGGTGCTGCCGCTGCCCTTCGAGCAGATCGAAGACGATCTTGTGGCGGCGCTTGGCGCACCACTTGAGGAGGTGTTTGCCCGGTTCGACCGTGATCCCATCGCCGCGGCCTCGATTGCTCAGGTCCATGCCGCCGCGCTCCACGACGGGACGGAGGTCGTGGTCAAGGTGCGGCGCCCCGGCATCGCCGCCCGGGTGGATGCCGACCTTCGGCTACTGCGAAGGGTTGCGCGGTTGGGGGAGCGACGCTCGCCCGAGCTGAGGCGGCTCAAACTCGACGAGTTGCTGCGCTCTTTCGCCGAAGGCTTGTCGCAGGAGATGGACCTGAGCGCCGAAGCAGCGGCCTGCGAGAGCATAGGCGCGTACCTCGTAACCTTGGGCGTCCGGACGCCCAGGTTTTTCTGGGACCATATCGGACGGCGCGCGAACGTGCAGGAGCGGCTTGTCGGCGTGTCTGTCCGTGGCACCACTGCGTCAGGTGTGGATCTTCCGACCGCGAAGGCAATCGCCGGAACATATGCCGACGCCGTTCTTCGCATGATCATCTTCAACGGCCGCTTCCATGCCGATCCACATCCCGGCAATGTGTTCGTCCTGACCGATGGCGCGATTGCGTTCATCGATTTTGGTGCGGTCGGAATCCTGACCCCAGCGCGCCGATCGGAACTGGTGACACTCGTACTGGCGATCGCGGGCGACGATCCCCACGCCGTTGCCGACGTGCTGATGCGCTGGTCGGGGGACTATTCGGTGGACGCGCAAGCCCTGCAGCGAGACCTGGAATCGCTGATCGGCGAGTTTCGCGGCGCCGTCCTTCAGCAGATCGAGTTGTCGGTGATCTTCTCCCGCGTCTTCTCGCTTCTGCGCGAATACCGGCTCACGCTGCCGTCGGATCTCGCTCTCCTGCTACGAACGCTCCTTACCGCCGAGGGCTTCGTGCGCAGCCTCGACCCGGAATTTAACATAGCAGCCAGGACCATGCCGATTGCCCGGGAGTTGATGCGCGAACGACTGAGCCCCGCTGACCTCAAAAAACGCGGGCGACGTTTCGTGGCCAGCCTTGGACGGCTCGCGACCGCGTCTCCTGAGCTAATCACCCTGGCAGAGAATATCGCGCGGTCAGGCGCTGTGCCAATACAGATCCAAACTTCCCCGTCATCTTCGCGGATAAAGAGGAATTCGACGGCTGATCCGCACGTTCTTACCGCCGGTTCATTGATCGCGGGCGCTATCCTCGTGGAGGATCATGCGGTCGCAGGGGTCATCCTGTTTTTTGTAGCGATTGCCAATTTTCTTTGGGCTGGTCTCTCGAAGCGCACGTGAAGTTTTAGCTGGATACCGTAATGCGCCAGCGTTTCAAGAGTATCTAATTCGGGTGGCTGTCCCTCAGAATGATGGCGCTGGAAACGGGGCTCAAGTGATCGGCCCCAAAAATCATGAGAGGAACAGCCACCGAGTATCTTGCCGGAATCGATGTCTCTCTGCAAGAGAGCAGCGTGTGCATCGTGGAGCCGGCTCGGCGTTCGCCGACAAGATTAAGGTCTTCACAACTGAGGGTGAAGTGAGGGGCGATCACTTGTTCGTCGGTCGGGGGGGGCGTAATGCGAGACGAACGCCTCGCGTGTCAGCAAACGCCGCTGGATGCGAGCGCCTCCTCAACCGCGACGTCCCTGCGACCGACAGCATAGGGACCATCCCCGCAAAATTACCGAACGCGACATACGAATTGAGGTCAAGCACTGAGAGCATTCGGACTGCCGGACGACGCGACTTTGAGGACCTGCTTTGCATGATCGCGCAACTGGCCGTTCGGTCCGACGTAGCGATAGAGCGTCGCGCGGCTAGAGCGTTTTGCACAGCGCGTGAATCGCGAGGGATTCCATCGGCGGGGAAATTCTGATTCATCGTGCGTGCTGGGCAGGAGGCCAGCAAAGATCGCCAGAGCACTATCGCAGGATTTACGGAAACGGTTTGTTGCGGCGACGGAAGCCGGGATGAGTTGCCGAGCCGCGGCCGCTCGTTTTGGGGTTGGGGTCGCCACAGCGGTCCGTTGGCGGCAGATGTCACGCGAACATGGCCGCGCCATTGCTGGCAAGCCCGTTGGCGATCAGCGTTCCTCGAAGACCGGCACCCATGCCGATCTGATCATTGCGATGCTCGATGAGGATCGTTATATCACGCTTGCCGAGATCCAATCGGGTCTTGCGGGGCAAGGCGTGCATGTCGGGATCGGCACCGTAGCCGATCCCCGGCGAGCGCATCGCCATCGGCTGCACGCTCTTGCGGTCTCCGGGGCCAATCAGCCCTTCAAAATATGTAGGGCACATCTGCGCCCGCCGCCGATCGCCCAGCATTGCCACAAACGGCCGAAGCCACTGCGCCAGATCATCCCGCCAAACATCAAAGCTAACGGTGCGGGAGCCGTCCACGCCAGGTTCTACGCAAAGAACGACTCGGCATGGTTCTGCAACCACTCACGGGCGGACGGCGCGAAGGAAGAAATTCCATCGCTCCTGAAAAAACACTTCCGGGTCGATTTCGGCTGGGTTCACAGTTCCCTGCCGCAGCGATTTGGGCAGGCCATCCATCAGATCGCACAGCATGTCGCACAGCAATCGAGGGTCGGCATCGATGATCCGACCGCTTTCCTGTGCCACAACAATCTGGTCACACACAGGTGCCCGGGCTAAGTGCTGCCACTCGTTAAAGCGCGCGCGCAGACTTTCATTGTGCGCAGATTCGCACAGAAGCAGAGTGCTGAAGCGAACCAGATCAGGTGTTATTGAGCCATCGAACAGTGTCTTGATGGTGTGGCGCAACGCATCGATGGAACATTCAAAGCCAGATGCGCTGGCATCGATTTCGCTGACCATTCTGGCGATGCGGTAGTTGACCACCGCAACCAGCAATGCCTCCTTGCTGGGGAAGCGGCGGTAGATCGTAAGCTTCGAAACTCCGACGTGCGCGGCGATCTCGTCCATTCCGGCGGCGCCATAGCCTTGCGCGACAAACACCTCATAAGCACCGGCCAGCACCGCATCAGCGATCGCGGCTGCCTGCTCACGGGTGGGGCGGCCTGGGCGCCGGTCGTCGTCGGTTCGCGTTTTCTGCATCTCTCCGCAGGCTGTTTAGCACGCGCGACAAAAAAATAAACCCGCCAGTTGCGTTTTGAAATCGAGTCTGTAAAGGAACTCTCCAGTATCGATAATCGCGCCAGTGGAGGCTCGCTCCTTGTTCCAGTTTTTCCGCACTCACCCCCTTGGCGCGCGTTGTGCACCTTCTGCCGCACTCGCCGCTGCGCTCATGGTGACAGCCGCGTGCAGTACAGAGCAGCAGACGCCGCCTGCGCCCCCACCCGTCGCGGTCACTGCGATCACACTAGCCGCCGAGCCGGTGCCCAACATCATCGAGCTGCCAGGCCGTATCGAAGCCGTGCGCAGGGCCGAAGTCCGGGCGCGCACCAACGGCATCATAGAGCGGCGGCTCTACACCGAAGGGACCGACGTGCGCGAAGGCGCACCCTTGTTCCGAATTGATCCACGCGATCTTGAAGCGCAGGTGCAGCAGGGCCGCGCCGCACTGCAACGCGCGTTGGCAGCGAGGCGCAATGCCGCCCAGATCGTCGAGCGCTACCAGCCACTCGTTTCCGAACGTGCCGTCAGCGCGCAGGAGTACGATCAGGCCCAGTCAGACCTCGCACAGGCTGAAGCGTCGGTTGCCGATGCCCGCGCAACGCTGTCGCGTTCGCAGCTGGAACTGAGTTACACGACCGTGCGCGCGCCGATTGCCGGGCGCATCGGCCGGGCGCAGGTGACAGAGGGCGCGCTCGTCAGTGCGACCGAAGCCACGCTTCTGACCACGGTCGAGCAACTGAACCCGGTCTATGCGGTATTCACCCAATCCAGCGCCCGCGTTCAGGATATCGCCCAGCGTGCGCGCAGCGGGGAGATCGTGCTACCCGATCTGTCGCGTGTCGAAGTTCGGCTGATCCTTGAAAACGGCGCAGAATATGGTCCGGTGGGGCACCTGAACTTTGCCGACCTCACGGTTGATCCGTCGACGGGCAGCCAGGTGCTGCGCGCAGATTTTCCCAATATCGAACGGATCCTGCTGCCCGGCACCTTTGTGCGCGGCCGCATTTTTGCTGGCACGACCACTGACGGCATTGCCGTCCCCCAAGCGGCTGTTCAAATCGCCAGTGAGGAAGCATCCGTAACCATCATCGCCAGCGATGGCACCGCCCGGCGGCGGCCCGTGGTGCTGGGCGGACTGGTCGATGGCAAATGGGTTATTCGCTCTGGCCTGAAACCTGGCGAGCGTGTCATCGTGACGGGCTGGCAAAAGGCCCAGCCCGGCCAAAAGGTCCGCGTTCGGCCCGCCAGGAACGGCCGCGCGGCCGCTGCGCCTGCGCAGTCTGCCCCAAAGCGTTGAGGGGGCAGGCAGCATGAACCGCTTTTTTGTCTACCACCCCGTCTTTGCATGGGTCATCGCTGCGTTCGTTGCGCTGGCCGGCATCATCGGCCTGACGAACCTGCCGATCGAACAGTATCCGGCGGTAGCTCCGCCGGCATTGTCGCTGAATGTCAGCTATCCGGGAGCCGACGCTGAAACGATGGATCGCACGGTTACCGCGGTCATCGAAAAGGAAATGAACGGCGTCGACAACTTCCTTTATATGTCCTCGACCAGCCGTTCGAGCGGCACAGCTGCGATCACGGTAACGTTTGAGAGCGGCACCGATATGGACGTTGCCCGCACCCAGGTGCAGGATCGCCTCAGCCGGGTCGAACCGCGCCTGCCCGAAGAAGTGCGGCGCCAGGGTGTACAGATCCAGGAAGGATCCGCCGGTTTTCTGATGCTGGTGGCGCTAACGTCCAAATCCGGTGAAACCACGCCGCTGGAACTTGGCGATTATGCTTCCAACAACATCGTCGAGGAGCTGCGGCGGATCGAGGGCGTTGGAGATGTGCAGCTGTTCGGCTCGCAATATGCGATGCGCATCTGGCTCGATCCTGCCAAGCTGGCGGGCTACAGCCTGTCTTCCAGCGAGGCTTTGGCCGCAGTGCAGGAGCAGAACAGCCAGACGGCAGGCGGTTCGCTTGGCGATCAGCCGCTGGCGGCAGGTGCTGCATTCAGCGCCAAGATCGTGACGCAGAACCGGTTTTCCAGCGCAGAGCAGTTTCGCGAGATCATCCTGCGATCCAATCCCGACGGATCGACAGTGCGGCTGGGCGATGTTGCGCGCGTGGAACTGGGCGCGGACAGTTACCAGTTCAATGCCACGCTGAACGGCAAACAGATTGCCGGCATGGCGATACAGCTGGGCAACGGTGCAAATGCGGTCGCGACTGCTGAGGCTGTGCGCGAAAGGCTCGGCGATCTGGAGCGATCGTTCCCGCCCGACATCGTCTGGCAGGTTCCCTTCGATACGACCCCGTTCATCAACGCTTCAATCGAGAGTGTGATCATGACCCTCATCGAGGCGATGGTGCTGGTGTTTCTGGTGATGTTCCTTTTCCTGCAGAACTGGCGTGCCACGCTCATCCCGGCCCTGGTCGTGCCGATCGCGCTGTTGGGTGCGTGTCTGGGGCTGTGGCTGTTCGGTTTTTCGATCAACACCCTGTCGTTGTTCGGGATGGTGGTGGCGATCGGCATTCTCGTCGATGACGCGATTGTCGTGGTGGAAAATGTCGAGCGCATCATGGCAGAAGAAGGGCTCAACCCGCGCCGTGCCACGGTCAAGGCGATGGGCCAGATCACCGGCGCGATTATCGGCATCACGCTGGTGCTGGTCGCAGTGTTCGTGCCGATGGCGTTCTTCCCGGGATCGACCGGCGGTATCTATCGCCAGTTTTCGGTTACGCTGGCGGTTTCGATCTTCTTTTCGGCCGTGCTGGCCCTGACGCTGACCCCGGCGCTGTGCGCCACCTTGCTCAAGCCTCACGATCCGAACACGGCAGGTCACGCGCCGGAACCGCAACCGGGCGTTCGCGGATATCCGCAGCGGTTCTTCAACTGGTTCAACGACCGGTTCAGCCGCACGACGCAAAGCTATGCCGGTGGTGTCAGCAAAATGGTGGGCCGCCCGTTACGCTGGCTGGCGGTGTTTGCGGTTGTCTGCGTGGTCACCGCATTGCTGTTTACACGATTGCCCGGCGGATTTCTGCCGTCTGAAGACCAAGGTTATGTGTTCGTGAACTATGACGCCGCCCCCGGCAGTACGCTGCAGACGACGGGCGCTGCGATCGACAAGACAGAGACGTTTCTGCGCCAGCAACCACAGGTCAAGGACGTCGTGTCGATCCGTGGCTTCAACTTCTTCGGTCAGGGCCAGACTGCGGGCCTTTCCTTCGTCAACCTGACGCCGTGGGAAGACCGCGCCGGTGCCGAAAACAGCTCTGAAACCCTGGTCAACAAGATCAGCGGATTTGCCCAGGACATTCCCGAAGCAACCATTTTCGCGCTCAACCCGCCGCCGATCCAGTCTCTGGGCAACGCCAGCGGTTTTTCGATGAAGCTGGAGCACCGTTCAGGTGACAGGGCGGCCCTGATTGCAGCGCGCGACGAAATTCTGGCGCGGGCAGCAAAAAGCTCGTTGCTCATGGGCGTCCGGCCTGAAGGACAAGGCGATGGCCCGCAACTGTATGTCGACATCGACCGCATTCAGGCGCGCGCACTTGGTCTTTCGATTGCTGACGTCAACGCAACGCTCTCGATCAGCTTCGGCTCGGCCTATGCCAACGACTTCGTCCGCGATGGCAATGTACTGCGCGTCTATCTGCAATCCGATGCCGCAAACCGGATGACGGATGAGGATGTCGGCAATCTGCGGGTGCGCAATGCGGACGGCGAGATGGTTCCCTTCTCTGCCTTCACGACAACACGGTGGACAGCCGGCCCGCAGGCGCTTGAGCGGTATAACGGCTATGCCGCCCTGACAATTTCCGGGCAAGCTGCGCCCGGCGAATCCAGCGGCGCAGCACTGGTCGAGATGGAGCGCATCGCCGATGAGGTTCTGACCGGCAACATGGCCCATGAATGGACGGGCATCGCCTTTGAAGAAAGGCAGGCAGGCGGCCAGATCGGCCTGCTGCTCGGCCTGTCGATGGTTGTCGTGTTCCTGCTGCTCGCGGCGCTGTATGAAAGCTGGCCGATCCCGCTGGCGGTGCTGCTGGTGGTGCCATTCGGCGTTCTGGGCGCGGTGCTGTTTACGGCGTTGCGGGGTTTTTCCGCAGACGTTTATTTCAATGTCGGCCTCATAACCATCATCGGTCTGGCGGCAAAGAACGCTATCTTGATCGTCGAGTTCGCAATTGCCGATGAACGCGGCGACAAGAGCTTTGTCGAGGCCACGATAGAGGCCGCCCGCCAACGTCTGCGCCCCATCCTGATGACAAGCCTGGCGTTCATTCTGGGCATGGTGCCACTGGTCATCGCCAGCGGCGCAGGCGCGGCCAGTCGCAACGCTGTGGGAACCGGTGTGATGGGCGGCATGATCGTGGCGACGGTGTTGGGCATATTTTTCACGCCCGTTTTTTATGTGGCAGCGCGCAAGTGGCTTAGCCGCAAGCACGACCATATGGCAGAGGACATGGCTGAGGACCGGGCAGCGGACACCGCCGACCGTGGTTCGCAAGGTCCCGGCACAGGGGAGACGGCGCATGCGTAAACTCATCGTTTTCCTCGGCGCTACCATGCTCGCTTCCTGCAATCTCGCACCGGAATTTCGCCAGCCGGCAGCGCCGATATCGCCCACTTACGCGCAACCATCAGAAGGCAGCCGCCTGGCCAGCGATATCGGCTGGCGGGAATTTTTCGGAGATACCCGGCTGCAAGCCTATATCCAAGCCGCACTGGCCAACAACCAGGACCTTGCCCAGTCGGTCGCGCGCATTGAACAGGCACGGGCGCAATACCGGATTACCGAAGCCGATCGTCTGCCGCAGGTCGATCTGTCAGGGTCGGGAACGCGCACCCGCTCACCCATCAATGCTCTGGGCTTCGGCAATACGCTGCCCGGCGGCGGAGGCGGTGAACAGCCGACCTCGATCGACATCACCCAATACAATGTCGGCGTTGCAGTCTCTTCATTCGAGATCGATTTCTGGGGGCGGGTGCGCAACCTGCAGGATGCAGCCCGCGCGAGGTTTCTGGCGACCATAGAGGCAGAGCGGGCATTCCGCCTGTCGCTGATCAGTCAGGTCGCGGCCACCTATCTGGCGATCCGGTCCGGCGAAGAACGTATCGCACTGGCAGAGCAAACCCTGACTGCCCGGACGGAGGGCCTGCGGATCGCAACGCTGCGCGCCGATGCAGGGGTAACCTCGGTCGTCGATCTCGATCAGGCCACGGTGCTGTTGACTCAGGCAGAAACGGAGCTTGCGGACCTGCAGCGGACGACGGATCAGTCGCGCAATCTGCTTGACGTGCTGGTCGGCGGGCCGATCGCTGGCTCGTTGCCGGAAGGGCAGCCGCTTTCCGATCCGCGCCAGTTTCGTGGTCTGGATGCGGGCCTGCCATCGCAATTGCTCGCCAACCGGCCTGATGTCCTTGGGGCTGAACTGCAACTGAGGGCAGCAAATGCTGACATCGGCGCAGCGCGCGCAGCCTTCTTCCCAAGCATTTCCCTGACCGGCAGTCTTGGCTTTGCATCGCCTGCCTTGGGTAGCCTGATCAACACTGATGCGCAGAACTGGTCGTTCGGTGGCGCGCTCGGCCTTCCGATTTTCGACTGGGGCCGCCGGGAAGCACAACTCAAGATCAGCCGCGCAACCGCTGATGAACTCACTGCAGCCTATCGGCGAACCGTGCAGGAAGCGTTTCGCGAAGTGTCTGATGCCTTGGTCGGCAGGCAGCGCTACGCACAGCAGATCGCGGCACAGGAGCGCGCCGTTACCGCGCAACAGCGCCTCGCCCGTGTGGCGCGTCTGCGCTATCAGAACGGCATATCGATCTATCTGGAGGTGCTCGACGCGGAGCGCAACCTGTTCGCCGCGCAGCAGCAATTGCTCGCCCTGCGATCGGCAGAGCTGCAGAATGGCGTCTCGCTCTATGTCGCGCTCGGCGGAGGCCTCGCTGAGCCGCCTGTCAGTGGGGACTGAAAACTCCCGTTCAGCAGTAGGCCTAGTCAGGCTGGCATAGAATCGTGCTCTCAGACCGCTGAATGCAGGCACGATTTCGAAGCAATTGGATGACAAGGTAGGGACTGACCGGTTAATCCGTTTCTGGAGCGTGATGTCATTTGACTGATTAAAAAGGGGATCCCTCTGGGCCGGTTTTGACTCTAACGTGATGGCGTAGCCGGCCCTTTGAACTGATGGGGTCGTCTAATCGCGTGCCGTTTGGCAAGCAGTTTCTTAGCTGACCGTATGCCGGGTTCAGGGTCGTCTTCGCGGTCGGCATGCGCCGCCGCACGGTGGGTCTTCGCAGGACGGAGCCTTCCTAGAGCACTTTCATGATGAGCGGAATCGGCGGGGGATTCCCTTTTTGGTGATTGTGTGATTCATGGGGAGCCGTCTTGCAGGTGGCGGAGATGGGTTGGCGATCAGGGCAGAGTTACTCGCAGGATTTGCGGGATCGGGTGATAGGCGCGGTTGATGGCGGCATGGCCGTTCGGGAGGCTGCTGCGGTTTTCAAGGTAAGCATTGCCTATATCTACAAGGCGTTGATCCGTCGGCGTCTGACCGGCGACACACGGGCCAATCCCGTCCGAGGTCGGCCACCGCGCAAACTGTCGCCCGAGCAAGAACAGGCGCTTGGGGCGCACATCCGGTCACGCCCCGGCATTACATTGGCTCAGGCGCAGAGCTGGTTGCAGTCGGAGCACGGCGTCACGCTCAGCATCGGTGCCATGTGGAATACCGCCCGCCGTCTCGGCTTGTCTTTCAAAAAAAGCCCTGCGCGCCAGCGAACAGGATCGCCCGGACGTCGCAGCAAGGCGCAAGATGTGGAGGGCAGCGCAGCCGTTCATCGATCCTGAGAGCCTGGTTTTTCTGGATGAGACGGGCGTCAACACGAAGATGGCTCGGCTCTATGGCTGGGCCCCGGTGGGCGAACGTTGCCACGACAGCGCCCCGTTCGGCCAGTGGAAGACGATGACGTTCATCGCGGGGCTGCGGCTGACCGGCATGACGGCACCCTGGGTGCTCGATGGCCCGATGGATGGAACCGCCTTTTGTGCCTATGTCCGCCATATCCTTGCGCCCACCCTGAAACGCGGCGATGTCGTCGTGCTCGACAATCTCCCCGCCCACAAGGTTGCAGGGGTTCGCGAGGCCATCGCAGAGAAGCGGGCGCAAATCTTCTATCTGCCGCCCTACAGCCCCGATCTGAACCCCATCGAAATGGCCTTCTCAAAGCTCAAGGCATTGATCCGGCATGACCCGCCACGCAGTATCGACAGCCTCGTCGAGCGCATCGGTCTGCTCCTCGATCGCTTCGTTCCGACTGAATGCGCCAACTTCTTCCAGGCCGCTGGATATCAACGGTCATGATGAAAATGCTCTAGGTAGACGGCGCACTCGGCAGAAGTCCGGAGGTTGTTAGCGTCGGATTGGATCTGGCGAAGAACTTTTTAAAAGTTCACGTGATCGCGAGTGACGGCATCGTTCTGATCCGCCGCAACCTTCGGCGCGCGGAGGTAGTCGGCCTCTTCCGATCTTCCGGCCTCATTGGCATGGAGGCATGCGCATCGGCGCATCACTGGGCTCGGGAACCGGTCGCATTGGGCCACGAGGTTCGGCTGATCCCGCCCACTTATGTAAAACCCCATCTAAAGCGTGGAAAGAACGTTGCAACAGATTCCGAGGCGATCTATAGGGCCGTGCCACGTCCTACGATGCTAAAGGCACTGCATGAGCGAAAAATAAGCTGCCTATTTAGTGCACGGTCAGCGTTGCACAGGCTTGCCGCTCAACTGAGGGCGCTCAAGAGCGAGATCGATGGTCTAGAGGCCCGGAAGATCGCATGGCATCGCTCAGGCGAGACGAGCCGACGGCTCGCTATGATATAGGGTATTGGTCCGATAACGGCGTCCGCTATAGCTGCGTCGATGCTCTACGCATCCCTGTTCCGATCCGGGCGCCAGTTCGCAACTTGGCTGGGTCTTACGCCTCGAGCAAACAGCTCCGGCGGCAAGAAAAGGCTTGGCGGGATCTCCAAACAGGTTGTTGGCTACCTGAGAAGATTGCTGGTGGTTCGGACGACCGCAGTGATGCGGATGTCGCGCAAATGTCCCGCCCGGCGACCTTGGATGGCGCAGCTTTTGGAGCGGAAACCTGTCAAGATCGCGATAGTCGCGCTCGCCAACATAACAGCGCGGATCGCTTGGCGGTGATGTCGAGCAAAGAAGTCGACGCGGCCGCGTCTGCGTGAACGTCGCCCCACGCTGCCTTCGTAGCACGGTAGCAGGATGGCGTAGGAGTAGCTGAGTAATGATGAGAAACCGGTCAGAGCGGCGGGCGTCTACACATGGACCAACAACGGCCGCAGTATGACACTGCTGCGCCGGTGCAGGTGCCATCCACGCTATCACGTCACGTCACAAGCATATGGAATCATACCACTTAGATTTGAATCAGACCCTGAGGCATGTTAAAAAAAGGGCGGCCTTGCGGCCGCCCCAAAGGCTTGTGGAAAGAGTATGGGAACAACAACGGGTGTTCCCATGCCCTCTCCGGATCATATTAGATTTTACAGCGATAGTAAAGTCCTTTACAGATTGTTTCCATTGGATTGACCATGTGCCGAAGGCGGCGATAACGGTGGTCACCATCAAGGCCATGATGTTATCGCGCACTAGGCTGGCGATGCGGTCCCGGTGAGCTGCGTGGCATTCTAGCGCTACTTTGGCAGAAGTGCATTTTCTGGATTCCCATGAGTCGTTTTTGGTGGGTCATAGGGCGTCAGCTTGTAGAGGCTAGCGACGGTGAATGTTTGGCGGGATGATCTGGCGCAGTGGCTTCGGCCGTTTGTGTCAATACTTGCCAATTGGCGGCGGGGCGAATGTGTCCTGCATATGTTGAAGGGCTGATTGGCCCCGGAGACCGCAAGAGCGTGCAGCCGATGGCGATGCGCTCGCCGGGGATCGGCTATGACCAGTTGCATCATTTTATTGGTGGTGCCCTTTGGGATAGCGCGCCTCTGAAGGAGGAGCTTGCCAGAAAGGCTGATGCTCTGGTTGGTGGCAGCGATGCATGGCTGATCATTGATGATACGGCTTTGCCGAAGAAGCGGCGGCCTCTGTCGGGGTTGCGCCCCAGTATGCGTCAGCATTGGGCAAGAACGCCAACTGCCAGACCCTTGTGTCGGTGACGCTGGCATCGAGCGGAGTACCCGTCATGATCGGGTTGCGCCTGTTCTTGCCCGAGAGCTGGACAAGCGATGCCGCACGGATGGATCGCGCCAAGGTGCCTGGAGAGTATCGCACCTACCGCTCCAAGCCCGAGATCGCCTTGGCCGAGATCGACCGCGTATGTAAGGCTGGTGTACGCTTCGGCGGGATACTGGCCGACGCCGGATATGGCTTGTCTGGTCCGTTCCGACAGGCACTCACGGAGCGCGGCCTGGTCTGGGCGGTAGGCATCCCATACAAGCAGAAGGTGTATCCGGCCGATGTTGCCATGGTCTTCCCGGTTGCTGGACGTGGGCGACCACGCAAGAACCATGTTCCCGACGTCCCTTCGCGCCCCGCCCAGGAGATGCTCGAGAGCGCAAAGTGGCAGACCGTGAGCTGGCAGCGTGGCACAAAGGGCAAGCTCACGGCGCGGTTTGCTGCCATGCGCGTGCGGGTCGCTGACGGGCCGCCGCAGCGTATCGGTCACCTTGGCCAACAGCATCTTCCCGGCGAAGAGGTCTGGCTGGTCGGCGAGCATCGCTCCACCGGCGAGCGTAAATACTATCTCAGCAATCTGCCCAGCGACACGCCTCTCAAAAAGCTGGCCGGTGCCATCAAAGCCCGGTGGGTATGCGAGCAGGCCCACCAGCAACTCAAGGAAGAGCTCGGCCTCGATCACTTCGACAGACGATCATGAAATCGCCTGCACCGACATGCCCTCATGAGCATGATCGCGTTCGCCTTCCTGCAAGCCCGCCGCCTATAGGCAGCGCGTCGGAAAAAAAAGGAGCCCGAGCCCACCGCCGCGGCCGACCCTGCCAGCCATAAGGCAAGCAATCATAACTCAGCTGGGCCAGCCTCCACCGCCAACATGTCCCCACTGTCGTAGAAGATGGCGAAAAATGATCCGCAGGAATCTGCCAAAGTAGTGCTCATGCCATAGTTCCGACCCAGCCCCGTAATGGTCTCGATCAACGATTCACGCTGCGGCTCTCGATAACGACCTGCCTAATCCGACGTGGCGCATAGGCCTTCTCCGAGTTGGGGCTATGCCTGCCGGCGGCGACGGCGTTCCATCACTCCAGGGGTTACACGGCCCTGCCATAAATCGGCATGAGCCGGCAACCTTCCAACGAGTGCAACCCCGCCGATATCGCAGGTCTGTTCGGCGGAATCGAAATTAATAAAAGGCTTTACGACATGCCAATAGACAGGGTATTGCTTGCTGCTAGGACAGGACACCAAAACTACCCTGTCCCGAGACAAAGCCCTGTTGATTGGGTTGTCACATTTTTTGATATCGAATTTTAAGTGGGGCGGTGTGCGCCGACCCGAAAAAAATAACTGGGGTGGGGATATGAAAAAGATCAAAAAAGCCTCTTGGCTGGCAGGTGCTGCTTTAATAGTTTTCCCGCAGGTATCTATTGCTCAAGACGGGGAACCCGAAGAGCTAGACGGCAGCAGAAATGTCATTATCGTAACCGCACAGCGCCAGGCTCAGAGTCTTCAAGAGGTGCCAATTGCAGTATCCGCCTTTGATGCCAAGGCGCTCGATAGCCAGCAGATTGAAAATGCTGCTGACCTTCAGTTAACCTTACCTAATGTCTCTTTTGCCAAGGGCAATTTCACAGCATCGACGTTTACCATTCGCGGAATTGGTGATCTTTGCGTGGGGGTTACATGCGATTCAGCCACGGCCATTCACGTCAATGGATCGCCCCTTTTTGGTACTCGGCTATTTGAAACTGAGTTTTTCGATCTGGAGCGTGTCGAAGTTCTCCGCGGTCCTCAAGGAACGCTATTTGGGAGAAACGCGACATCGGGAGTAGTGAACATTGTTACCGCGAAGCCAGAAATGTCAGAATTCGGTGCTTCAGCTGAACTAGAGTATGGTAACTTCAACAGCATCGAAGCCAGGGGGATGATCAATGTCCCGATCGGGGACAAAATTGCTGCGAGAGTGTCGGGAATTTATATAAAACGAGATGGTTACACAACCAATCTGTTCAATGGTTCAGATATTGATGATCGCGATTTGTACGCTGTACGCGGATCACTGCGCTTTGAGCCTACCGACGATACCACGATTGATCTGATGGGGTACTATTTTCGCGAGAAGGACTCCCGGCTACGAAATCAAAAGCAGGCTTGCCAACGCGATCCTCTTGGCGTTCTCGGTTGCCTAAACAATCGGCGCGATTTCGAGACCACCAATGCTAACTCAACCCTAGGCGGTGTGCTTGCGTCAGCCGAATTTTTCGCAATCCAGGGCATTCCGACCCAACTTGGACTCGGCAGTCTGTATGGCCCCGACGCCTTCGCCAGCTTTGATGGGCCGGATGACATAAGGACCGTCAACACCGCCTACACACCTTTCTACTTTGCCGATGAATTGCAACTTCAGGCCCGCATTGAACAGAACATTGGCGCGATCACGCTGACAGCGACTGGGCTTTACCAAAATACCGAAGTGGACTCGCGGCAGGACTACTTTCTTGGCATTCAGGATCGAAGCAGTTTTGCAACAGCACTGAACACCCTGTCGTTCTTCGGAACGAATGGGCTACCGACGGGACTGGCTTCACCAGCCCCTGCCTTTATTCCTGGATCGTCCAGCTATTTCTCTCCAATCGTCAATGGCCTAATACCCAACGGTCCTCAGGGTGCGCTCTGCACCTCAAACAATGATGATGGAAACAGAGGCGCATTTGAAGGAAACTCGGTGTGCAGTGACACGCCACTCTCATTCGACAGGTCTTCTGAGACCCGTGAATCGTGGAGCGCCGAAATACTGCTTGCCACTGATTTTGACGGGCCATTCAACTTCCTACTTGGAGGGATTTATGCTAAATCAAAAACTACAGACAATAGCTACTATGTGAACTCTTTCGCTCTCGATTATGCAAGCTCAATACTTGGGTCCTTTGGCTCGCTTTCTACTGGATTACCACCCTCCTACCTCGCAACTTCAATGTTCCGGAATAACTCTCTTGAATCAAACCTGGAAAGCTTCGGCATTTTCGGAGAGATTTATTTTGATATCACTGAGAGACTGACGTTTACTGGAGGGCTGCGCTACAACGATGACAAGAAAAACGTGACCGCGCGCAACACGTTCGCGAGTTTTCTCAATCCCTACTCCAACGATGGCGATGCATTTGACTCACCATTTATTGCAACTTTCGACGCCGATCTCGGACTAGCGGGAAATCAGCTCGTTCAATTTCGAGAAGTTGGTTTTAACGAAATAACCGGTCGCGCAGTTCTCGACTATGAGGTATCTTCAGACAACACAGTTTATGCCTCTTACTCTCGAGGTTATAAATCAGGTGGAATAAACCCACCGCTCATTCCGATTTTCAATGTTCCTGAGAGCTTTGGATCAGAAACGATCGATGCTTTCGAGATCGGATCGAAGAATGTATTCGCCAATGGCAATCTGCAGCTGAACGCAACAGCCTTTTACTACAAGTACCGCGGGTTACAGCTCAGCCGTATTGTAGCCAGAACTTCAGTAAATGATTCGATCGATGCCACTATCTGGGGAGTAGAAGTGGAATCCATCATTCGTCCAGACCCCAACTGGCAAATTAACCTGACGTTCAGCTATCTGAGCGCCGAGGTTGACGGCGATCAATTCTTTTCTAACCCACGAGATCCCGGCGGCGGCGATCCCGACGCTGTGATCATTAAAGACATAAGCAATGGCTCCAATTGCGCCGTGACTGGCTCAGCGCCTGGAGCCGCAGATGCGTTCGTTCGAGGCGTCAACGCGAGACTTGGGCTACGCGGACCAGAAGAATTCCCGTCGGACGGCAATATCGCGTCAAGCGGCGCTTTCGGCATATGTGATGTCCTTTCAAGCTCGGCTCCCATTGGTAGCGGGATCAGTGTTTTGAGTCCTGGAGTAGAGGTGAACATCGATGGCAATAAGTTACCGCAGGCACCTGAAATGAAGGCAGCGGTGGGAATTCAGTATACTGCCCAGTTCGTCAACGGCATGACGCTCGTTCCTCGCTTTGATATCGCCCTTACAGGGAAGCAATATGGCAATATTTTTAACGGTCGAATTAATCGAATTGAGCCGTTCGTTCAGGCAAATGCAATTGTGCAATTGAATAGTGCAGACGAACGGTGGTTTGTGCGAGGATTTGTTCAGAATATATTCGACAGCAATTCTCTCACCGGTCTATATGTCACTGATGCCTCTTCTGGTAATTTCACCAATATCTATACCCTAGATCCACGCCGTTATGGAATTTCAATCGGTGCGAACTTTTAATTCATTGTTATTTACGCCGCGACCTTTTGCACTATCATGATAATATTTGGCGGGTGTATAGCATTGAGGAATCTGGTTATCGAATGATGAGGGTTCAGCGATAGATATATTTGCGCTTTGGTTTTCTGTTCGTTGAATATTATCCTAACAGGGTATGCGGCGTCAATAATAACCCGCATTACAATGCTTTTGCGATTTAAGATATTGGAGTTCTGTATTTAAATATAGGCTCGATTTCCGTCCTAGCCTAGGCCATTTTGAATCCTAACCCAAGTCTCCCTGTTTCTGGTGCAAACCAGGCTGAGGTAGGTAGAGATTAATTCAGCAGCTTTTTAGTTTTTAATGAATAATATGAGAGGAAGTCATGATTACTGTGAAACGCTTTGGCCGCTCGTTCCGGCTGATTTTAGCAACAAGCGTAATATTCCCCGGTGTAGCGGTTGCACAAGATGTAAATAACACTGCCCAAAGTGACGAGCGTCCGAGCACCCTTGACAGTATCGACGAAATTGTTGTTACAGGCACCAAAACCAGAGATGCCGAAAACGTGCAGGACGTTCCGATTGCAGTCACCGCGTTCAATTCCGGCACACTCGAAGCCTACAAGATCCGCACTATCTCGGGCCTTTCGTTCCAAGCACCAACCGTGAGCCTGGATGATGTCGGCACCACGCGGGGCACTGCCAACTTCACAATTCGTGGTCTCGGGATCAACTCCTCAATCCCTTCGATCGATCCAACCGTCGGGGTGTTCGTGGACGGGGTGTATCTGGGAATCAACGGCGGTGTTGTCTTCGACCTGTTCGACCTTGATGCGGTTGAAATCCTGCGTGGCCCACAGGGAGTATTGTTCGGGCGCAACGTCACCGGCGGCGCAGTATTGATCAACACCGGCAACCCGACCGAAGATTTCCGCGGCAAGTTTCGCGCGGCAGTCGATGGCCCGGCGCTCGATGGCGGCCGCGGTGGCGCAAACTACACCGCCAGCGGAGTGATCAGTGGCCCGATCGTTGAAGACGTACTGTTGTTCAAGGTTGGCGCCTATTACAACAAGGACGAAGGTTACTTCACCAACCTGTTCGACAATTCGAACCATGGTGCGGCAGAAACCATGATCTTGCGCGGCGCGCTCGAAGCCCGCCTCGGCGGCCTCACCCTACTCGGCAAGCTCGATTACTTCGAAAGCGACGGCGATGGTCCCTCGAGCCAGAACCGGGCACTTTTTGACCGCAACAGTTTCGATTTTTCGATCGATGAACCGGGCGCTTATGCCAACGAGATCTGGACCGGCTCGCTGACCGCAACAGTTGACATTGGCCCCGGCACATTGACTAATGTGTTCGGTTACCGCAAGTATGATTCTACGACGCGTGGTGATATCGATGGAACTCCGCGTTTTCTGTTCCACTCCACCTCCGAAACCGCTCAAGAACAATTCTCTAACGAGTTGCGCTATGCGATGTCGTTCGACAGTCTCGAACTTACGGTCGGTGGGTTCTACTTCAATCAAGATCTCGCATACACTGAAACCCGGGCGCTACGCCGCGACTTGCCACCTGCATTTCAGCCGCCGGTGTTCTTTGGCGGTGGGGCGCAGGATCACGAGGTGATCGGAGTTTTCGCTAACGCGCAATACCAGCTGTCAGACGCTTTGTCGCTGATCGCGGGCATCCGCTGGAACCAGGAAACCAAGGAAGCAGGCGTTACTTATCTCCTGCCCCGCGCCCCCTGCTCATTCATCCAAGGCACCTGCCCTACTGGCACCGCTCCCTTTGATCCTGCGACCGAGCGCAACGGCTTCACAGATCGCGTGCGGTTCCGCAACCTGTCGCCCAAACTCGGCCTGCAATATGAATTCGCCAACAGCCAGATCTACGGCCACTGGAGCCGCGGTTATCGCTCGGGCGGCTATAACTTCCGCATCACTGATGTTGCAGTGTTCAACCGGGCTTTCAACCAAACCGGCTTACTTGGTTTCGATGAGGAAAAGGTCGATAATTACGAGATCGGCGGTAAGTTCCAGACCGAAGATGGGTCGTTCACCCTCAACGTAGCCGGCTATATCACCAAGGTGGGCAACATGCAGCGCGAAGTGAACCTCTCCGATCCGGGCGCCGGCATCGTCCAAAACATCCTTAATACCGCCGATGCCACGATCAAGGGGTTCGAAGCCGAAGCGCGCATGCGCGTGTCGGAATCGCTGGTCTTCACGGCCAACATTGGGATCGTCGACGCGAACTATGACGAGGTGCTGTTCGACATCTCGGGCGACGGCATTATCAACGATGCCGATCTGGACCTAAGCCTGCCGCGGGTTCCTCCAGTCACGGTCGGCCTTGGTTTGATTCACGAGCTGGACCTCGGCAACAGTTCGATCCTGACGCGCGTGAACTACCAGTATCGCGACAAGGCAGCTTACACCGATGACAACCTCGGTTGGCTGAACGAACTGAACAACCTCGAAGCCAACATCACTTGGCAAACCCCGATCGAAGGCCTGTCGCTGTCGATCTATGGTCGCAACCTGCTGGATGAGGTGCAGGAAGGCGGCGATACTCAGGTTCCTTTCACCGGTCCGAACTCGACCGGCGTGCGCCGTCCGTTCGGCCCCAACCCGACCCAAGGCACCTTCACGCCACTCATGCGCGGCCGGAACGTCGGCGTGGAAGCGCTGTTCGAGTTTTGATGTTGAGGGACGATCGCCCCTACGGGCGATCGTCCTCCTGAGGAGTATGCTATGTTGGCCAGAGAGACCTGTGTGCGAATGGTCTGAACGGCGGTTATGGCGAACCCGCACCATCATATGCGACGCAAGTTGGACGCTTCGAAAAACCCTCGCCTTTGAGGCGCTGATTTTATTCGATGACCGCCGTATCGAACGGAGGCGATGTTGGTCGGCCGCCCTTACCGCGAGCGCTCCGCCGGAGCGCTGCCACCGGCCGCCAGCGAACCACCTCGAAATCCACTATCGCCGCCAATGGCTCAGGCGGATCCCCCGCCGCACTCAGAGCCGCATATCGATCCGACAGATCAAAGAAACCAAGCTGACCCACCATCATTGACCCCACTGATCGACGGCGGAAGTGAATTAGGTCAGCGCCCCAATGAGACTTTTCGAGGTGCCCAGATAGCTCCCGATAAATCAAGCAACAAGCATCCCGGCAAGGCAGTAAATCAGGCCTCTGCGCAAGTAGTGCGAGGCGTTTTTCAGTCGATTGCATTCGGGATTATAGTTAGATTTTTAGATAATTGGTCAAGCAGGCGTCTTAACATAGCTTTCTCATCGGGTTTAAAACCCATCCACAACACTTCGTGTAATCGGTCGGCAGCTAACCTCAGTTGCGGTAAAAGTTCCTTAATATCGTCCGTAAACCTGATCTTCCAGACCCTCCCATCTGAAGGCGTTTTTTCTCTCTGGGTTACTCCACGTTTACAAAGAGCCATAACGGCCTGGCCGATCGTTGCCGATTCAAGTTCAAGCCGTTTGGCTATCTCGCCTTGGGTCAGGTCAGGTTCCTGCAACAGCAAACCAATAATCCTCCACTGAGTTCGGTTCAGACCAAGTTCGGCAACCGACAGGTCGTATGACCGTCTGGCCCGCCGACTTATCTCGTCCATCAGATACAACATCCGGTCGTCGTCACTGATGGTAGACCGAAGATCCGTTGGTCCCTTAGGTTGGAATTCTGAGCTAACCATGCAAGCTCAATAAGCAAACCAGAACGAAAGACCAAGGAATTATCGTCAAACTCTCATCGATCTATGGCACGACCCTGGATTTCCTCCGCTTAGCCTCCTTCTGTGGTTGATGCCCAAAGTGTAAAACGACCCTGAACCCGGCATACGGTGAGCTCGCAAACTGCTTGCAAAACACCTCGCCATTAGACGACACCATCTGGTCTGAGCCCCGACCTTCCTCCACCTATGAGTAGAGCCGGTGGCCCGATCGATGCCCATCCGTGGGCGTGATGACAACCGGTTGGCTACCATCTCGGCTGAGGTCATGTAGCCAAGGCTCGAGCGGGGCCGGTGACATTTGTAATCGAGCCTGCATGCCGCGAGTACTGACCTGGCCTGTGGCGGGCTGGTGAAAATCGTCTCGTTGAGACATTCGTCGCGCAGATGGGCATTGAAGCTCTCAATGAACCCGTTCTGTTGCGACTTGCCCGGCGTGATATAGTGCCATTCGACGTTCCGTTCCTTTGACCAGCGCAGGCTCGCCATGCTGGTCAGCTCGGTGCCGTTGTCGCTGACAATAATCGCCGGACGCGCGCGCTCGGCAATCGCCCAGTCCAACTCCCGCGCAACCCGCAGGCCCGATATATGCTGCGCGACAATCTAGATGAGAATGGCGGCGTGTGTCTGTCGGGACGAGGGGCGTAGCCCCGAGGAGCGACAGACACACGCCGCAAGCGTCTCTCTTTGCGGGAGGGGCGCGATGGTGATCGTGATCTGTTGGGTTACGCTTTTGCCCCGGAAGGGGAGCTGCAGTGCCCGGCAGACATATCAACGATCACCAGGTGAGATTATATATGAAGATGAGACAGACAGTGTCGCCGCGGTCAGCGGCGGCATGCGCGGCATTCAGTACGGCTACTGCTTACAGGCTGGAGCATGACAAGGATCTACCGTCGCACAAGAAGGTCCCGCGCGGGCGGCGTCGCCCGGATCCGATAGCCAATATCTTTGATGCCGAGGTCGTACCGCTGTTGGTGGCGGCGCCGGGTATCCGGGCTGTTGCTGTGTTTGAAGAAATGCAGCGTCGTCATCCTGAGCTCCCCGATGGGGTACGGCGGACCATGGAACGGCGCATCCGCAGCTGGCGCGCGTTGCAAGGGCCGGAGCGTGACGTCATCTTCCGTCAGGTGCATGAGCCGGGCCGGATGGGGTTGTCGGACTTTACCGACATGGCCCAGCTTGGGGTGCGGATCGCTGGTGTCGGGCTCGACCATAGGCTGTATCACTTCCGGTTGGCCTGTTCGGGCTTTGAACACGCCCATGTGATCCTGGGCGGCGAGAGCTATGTGGCGTTGGCCGAAGGCCTTCAGAATGCTTTGTGGGCGCTGGGTGGAGCGCCGCGGGAGCATCGCAGCGACAGCCTGTCTGCGGCGTTCCGCAATCTGGATGCATCGGCCAGGGACGATCTGACGCGGCGATATGATGCTCTTTGCCGCCACTATCGCATGGAACCGAGCCGAAATAACCGGGGCGTTGCGCATGAGAATGGCGGAATCGAGAGCTCTCACGGGCATCTGAAGGCCGCTGTGCGCGACGCGCTGCTGCTGCGAGGGTCAGCCGACTTTGACGATCTTGCAGGATATCGCCACTTCATCGACGAAATCGTGGCACTCAAGAATGCACGGTGCGCCAAGCGGATCGACGCCGAACGGGCTGCGCTGCAGTCGCTGCCGGGAATGCGGACCAGTGATTACGAAGAGGTGCTTGTCCTGGTGACATCATCGGGCGGCTTCACGTTGCGCAAGGTGTTCTACACCGTGCCATCGCGGCTGATCGGCCACCGGTTGCGTGAGCGCCTTTACGATGCCCGGCTTGACCTGTTCCTTGGAGGGACGCCGCTGTTTACCTGCCACGGGGCCGCGCCGAGAGCAGCGGCAAGCATGGGCATGTCGTTGATTATCGCCACGTCATCCACGCATTGCGGCGCAAGCCCATGGCACTGCTCAACCTGGTATATCGCGATCAGCTCTTCCCGCCCGAGGCATACCGCCGAATGTTCGAGAGGTTGCTTGAGCGGTGCGCCGAAAAGGCCGCCTGCCGGACGATGGTTGAGCTGCTAAGCTTGGCCCATGAACGCGCATGTGAGGCTGAGCTCGCAGGCGTGCTGGAATCGCTGCTGGCAGCGCCGAAGGGCATGCCTGACATGGCAACGTTACGAGCGCGCTTTGCGCCAGATCCGGCAGATCTACCTAATGTGGTCGTCTAGCTTGTCCCGCTCAGTGCATATAAAGCGCTGTTGAGCGCGTGCGCGGAGGAAGTGGCATGACCCAGGACATCGATGCCACCAAGCTCACGCTCATGCTGAATGAGCTGCGCCTGCCGACAATCAAGCAGCTATGGCCCTCGTTCGCCGAGCGGTCCGATAAGGAAGGCTCCCCAGCGGCCCGGTTCCTGAGCGCTATTACAGAGCATGAAATCGCCGAGCGCGATCGACGCCGGATAGAACGCCATCTTGCTGAAGCCAAATTACTGCCCGGCAAAACCCTGGACACCTTCGGCTTTGGGGCCGTGCCGATGGTGTCGAAAGCGCAGGTCATGGCCCTGTGTGCCGGGGATGGCTGGCTGGAGAAAGGTGCAAACCTCATCCTGTTCGGGTCACCAGGGGGAGGTAAATCACATCTGTGCTCAGCCATCGGGCTCGCGTTGATCGAAAAGGGCTGGCGCGTGCTGTTCGCCCGCACGTCTGACCTCGTCCAGAAACTCCAGGTGGCGCGCCGGGAGTTTGCGCTCGAAAATGCCATCAATCGGCTCGACCGGTTCGATCTGCTGATCCTCGATGAACTGGCCTATGTCGCCAAGGACCAGGCTGAAACATCGGTCCTGTTCGAGCTGATCAGCACGCGATATGAGCGGCGTTCGCTGATGATCACGGCCAATCAGCCGTTCGGCGAGTGGAACCGCGTCTTCCCGGATCCGGCAATGACGCTGGCGGCAGTGGACCGACTCGTACACCACGCCACCATCTTCGAAATGAACGTCGAAAGCTACCGGCTCAGGACGGCTATCGCCCGAAAACAGCACGGCGCGGGTTGCCCCGCCAAGATTGCGACAATCAAGAACACCGACGTGTCGCTCCGCGACAATCAAACGATCCAAACCCATCGCGTCGCGATCAGTACTTCTCATCCTGATCGTCGCTACTTTCTCACCCAGATCGTCGCGCTACACCGAATACCTTGTTCTGCGAGCAGTCCGATTGTTTATGCAGCGTATAGCAGTGTTTGGCAGAGAATGAGCCAGAAATGCGAAGAACTATATTTCGTCATTACATTCAGCCGATTGTGGCGATAATGTCCCTAAAATGGAGGAAAACATTGAAATAGAAAAAACGTTCACCGCATTCAAAGGGCATTTATTTCAATAATTATATTGATTTAGCACGGGTAAATGTAGTAGGTGCGTTAGATTGCTTTATAATCGAAATGAGCATCGAATGGCAAGCTACAACGACGCTTTGAAAGTAATGGATGCGGTCGCAAAATACCGTGAGGACGAGAGTTTGCCCAAAGACCCGCACGAAATCGACCGCCTCTGCGAGCGGCTGTTCTCGGACGACGGGTTTGACGAAGTCGCCATCGCATGGAAGCGTATTTCAAAATACGAGCGTGAGGTGCACGGAGGCGATTGGCCAAAGGCCGATTGATGAGAATTGCTGTCATGCTACTATTACCGCATGGCGAAAAGGATTGAGCTCTACCAGGAAGCTGCCAATCGCATGGCGATCAGCCTTGACGCGTGCATGGAGCAAATTCGGCGCTGCAGCATCAGTTCCAAATTCGGATATGAGGGCACTGACCCAGCCTCGCTTGCCGCGATCGTAGGAATGGACGCAGACTGGGGGGCCGCCGCATTTGCGGAACTGCGGAGCACCGGTTTCATCAAGACGGACTGGGCCCGTTTCAAATGGTACCAGCCCAGCGGCAAGGAACTCGATGATAAGATAGCCGAGCTAGCGGCAATCGAAGCCGCGGCAATCATCAGGCTGTCTTCCATGGACTGTGCGCCGGCACTACCTGCTATCCGCGCCTTGGCTGAGAACTTCCTCGAAGAAGCGGATGGCGGGGACACGATTGCGACCAGCCTTGCTCATAACAGGATGATGCTGGCGATCGTCAGCGCCACCGGCGAGCTTCGCCTCATGGAAGATTACGTCAAACATGCCAGTGTGGCGGTCGCCTATGCAGTTGCGGCTCGACTTGAGGCTGCCGACCTCGAGGGCATGAAACGTTCAGCTTATGTCATTGTGGACCTCATCGGGACGAACGAGCCGCGGGACTGCGCAGCCGAAGCTGTCGCCATGCGGCTCCATCCGAGAGAACCCGTGAACGCGTAGGACGCCTCACTCAGCAAAGCGGCAGGGCTACCTGACCGACCTCTTCCAAAGGCTCTATAATCGGCGTGAATGTGCGGGAGCTGCCCGCATAGGTTGGATACCCGGCTATGTTGTCCTCGATCGTCTGAAACCCATCCTGGCGGTCGTTGACCGGATAGATGCCCTCGCCCATCTTTTCGATGAGCGTCTGGAGCGAAGGGGCGATGCCATCGAAGAAGATCCGGCTAGCTGCGCGAACGCCCGCAAGGTCGCCTGACCTGGCAGATCCAAGAAACTGGTCGCTCGCCTCCACTAGAAATCCTGTGCGGACAGCATAAGAATCTGCCATCCAAAGGAGGCGGAAAAACGCCTGGGGGATGAACTGCGAGACAAGGTTGGCAAGGGTGCTTTCCTTGCCACCCAGGACGATATGCGTCAGCCCCATGGCACCAAGAAAAAAATCCTCGTGTTTCACAGGGACGTTTCGAATGCGTTCGTCGATGAATGCCGCAAGCGGGCCAAGAGTTCCACCCCCGGACTGCGCCAACCGTACTGCTCCGATCTCGACGATTGCGCCCAACGAAAGGCGCCATTCCTCAACTTGGCTCTGCGAGAATGTTGAGATGACATAGGACGTGCCCGAGCGGGTAAGATAGCCGCCGACCTTCAAGGCGACCAGCAACCTGCGCGCCATATTGATATGAAGCCCATAGTGCGCAGCCATATCCTGGGCAGAATACGGTGCTCCAGCCTTGAGCTCACCAAATAGAATGCGCTCTCGAAGATCGAGATATGTCGCGTCAGTCTTCGATAACATGCTCTCAACGGCTCGCTTGAATTCAGCGTAACCGCTCCCCTTCTGGTATGATTCCGGCACCCCACGCAATCGCTGATACAAATCGAATCGGCAATCGCCTCCTAACCCCTCGCAGCGTTGAACCTATGATTGTCTTTTTGGCGTAAAAACGCTACGGAAAGGCTAGGAGAACGCCGATGGACGATTTCAGCCACAAATCGAGCATGGATCCGATTACCTATGCTGTGATGACCGGCGATACCTCCCGAGGAGCATCGGTTAGTGACCTTGGACGAACCTACGGCAGTCTTGAGGACGACACAAAAGATCTGACCTACAGCGGAACACACACGGGTACGGGCTCACTCCTTGCCCTCGTGCTGTCGATTGCCTTTCTCGTAGTCGCTATTCTCAGCTGGTAGCCTATTGGGATGATCGAGCGCTCAGACAATCAACGCTGATCCTTGTCATAGAAGCGCTCATTGAAGCGATCGTCGGCGGCACCCTCACCTTTTCGATCCTGCTGAAAATCCTGACGGCGCTGGCCGGATCGAGTGACATTGGTCTCATAACGCTGTCCGAGAGACTGACCGCCTTCATCGATTCGATCGCTGATCGCGCTGTCTGACGACCCCTCGACAAGATTGTGCGGCGATCCGACTGAACGGCGAGGTCCCTGTCCGCGTAAGTCTGTCTCCGTGAATGCGCCCGGGCCCGAGACATTGCCAACGAGCGAACCAGGCTGCGGGATCAGATCATTGAATGGCGCCACGCGCTGATCATAGTAGTCGGCGATGATGGCCCGCGCGACCACTTCAGCAGTCGCCTGCTCCTGGGGGCTGAGATCTGTGCGTGCCAGACTCGGTGCCGTCAGCCCCAGTTCAGCCGCCTTTTCCTGATACCGGCTTGCGATAATCTGGCTTAGGTCAAAGGAGAGATTGGACCCATAGCCATCCCTGCTCGAAGTGTTGCTACTGAGGGATTTCGAGACCTCGTCGATCGCCGCAATGCGCTTATCAATCCGCCGAACGTCCTCAAGCGCCTGTTCGCGAGAAAAGGCCGCCTCCGAATAGCCTTCACTCCGGCTGAAGCTGCCACTCTGCACATAGCTGCCGCTGTCCTGCGTTGCGTTGGATCCATTCGAACGATTGTCAGATGTCGATGAGTCGAAGCCCTGGCTCTGATTGGCTTCAGTTCCTCGGGTGACCGTATCTAGCCGCGCACGAGCGCCAGTAATGCCAGCTTGAACACTACCACCAATCGCACCATTGGCGCCACTGCCGCCTTCACCATTCGCAGCGCGCTTCCCGCCGCGTCCTGCTGAACCACCAACGCTCAGCGAGCCACCCCTAGTTGTTTCGAGACGATCCGTATTGCTTTGCTGGGCTCCCTGCGAGGAGTTCACACGGTCGCTCTCCGAGATCGTGTCGCGTGCATCAAGCGACTGGTTGTCAAACCGCTGCAGGTTCTCGCCCGACCGGAACCCTGCAGAACTCTCGGAACCGCTGGAATTGCGGGTGCCGGTTGTTTGCCGGCTCGACGTTCGATCAGCCAATGATAGCGCGCGGGAACGCTCTTCGCTCAGCGTATTGCGTGCAGTTTCCAGTTCGGACAACGTCTGCTGGCGCTCAGCATTCGCGAATTGGCTGACAGACGATGCAAACGCGAGGCGGCTCATCGCAGGTGAGGTGTCGTAAACCGTCGACCCATCTGATGTTGTTCGGGTTATCGCGGCATTCGCACCTACGCTCGACATGATCGGCGCGCCCCCGGAGAAAGACGGTGCCGTGTTCCACTGGTCAGACTGCCGGTTGGAGCTCGAGAGGTTCATATAGCTCTCGTTGCCGTAGGCATAATTGCCGGTCGTGCGCTCCACCGCTGCAGCCTCGGCCGCAGACTGGGCAGGCGCCAACATCGACGTTGCCTGAGACGAAACCGCCATCGCGCCTTTGGCCATGCCTGCCGCCAGAAACGGGATCGACATCATCAGGAAGCCGGCAATCGTTGCCGTATCCGTGTTGACGGCATCGATGCCTGCCATCCCGGCCATCGTCACCCCGCCTGGCGAGGTCGCGTTCATCGCATCAGCCGTCCGGTCCATGATGAACATGTGAAGGACCACGTAGAGCGGTCCCCAGGCGGCGAGGTAGAAGAATCCGGTAAAGTATCCCTTCAACGCAGGCGTGCCGCTGCGCGGGATGAGGAAGAGCGGGAAGATCACCGGGAACATCGCATAAAAGACGACCGTCAGCACGATGTTGAGCAGCGGGACCCAGGTCATGGCCTGCTCCGCTATCGACGTATAGGTATTGCGCGCCTGCTCCTCTGCGCGCAGGACAGCAAAGGTGTCACCATCGGCCGCGCCGAGGTTGGCGCGCGCCTGCAGGAAGGCGTTGACGAGCGAGCGCTGTTGGAAAATCTGCTGTGCGGTCTGCGAACTGCCATGGAAATGGCTGGCGACAATCGGAAGGTCCGCAATCAGCTTCGAGCGCGCGAGCGCTGGGGTTAACCCCGGGAAAATCTTGCGACCTTCTTCCGCCAGGGCCGTGTCGGAATAGGTCGCAACGCCGGTGGCGATCGCCGTATAACCGGCCTGACACGTGACGATGGTAGGAGAGCCGCTTTCGGGGATGAACTTCATCCCCCGCGCAGGCGATCCCGGCCCCATCTCCGTCAGAATATCGTTGGAGTTCGCGATCGTGTCGAAGGAACTGAAGCCGAGCAGAATATCGTAGAAGAGGCACTGCTTCATGTACTCTTCAAGATTGGCGCTGATGCGGGGATCGCGGATCCGGAAGTCCTGGGTGCGATCCCAAAGGCGCGCGCCATAGATCATGCCGTTGCTCGACATCTGCAGCGAACCCGGCATCACGAAAACCGTCTCAGCCGTGCGCGTGAGCCAATCACCAGCAGTCGAACTGACAGAGGCTATCATTGCCAGTCCCAGAGGAACGTTTGCGACCGTAGCGGGTGCCAGGGAAGGATTGAGGCGGTCGGTAACCCTCACCGTCATCGTAGGTACGATGAGGGCGCCGTACATGAGCGTCGCCCCCAGAAACCAGTTGAACCAGGCGCGCCAGTTGAGGCTGAACGCCACCACCAGCAGCGTGTAGATCAAGCCCATGACCATCATGACGCGCAGCAGCGAACGAAAGCCCCCACCCCCAGTCCAAGCGGATACTGCGTTGAAGACATTGACGATGTATTCGCCCCCGCCGATCGTGAAGATCTCCATCATGGCACGCTGTCCTTACTGGATGCCCTGACGCGAAAGCGACGTGCTGAATGACAACGCGGCCGACATCTGCGGCGACAGATTGTTCCTGAGCGTGCCCTCAAGGAACACCGCGCGCTGAACCACATGCTGAGTCCGGTCGAGGCGCAGCTTCATGCCTTGCGAGTATGTGTCGAGGACCTGACGCACCGAATTGATCTGATCGCGCCACTGCGAAAGAGCTTCCTCATTGGCGTTCTGGAAGGTCCCTACCCCGCGCGAGGCATAGCCATAATATTGCTGCGCAAGCGCATCGAGGAGATCCATCGCCACGATTTCGGCGAGGTCATTCATGTCGTTGCTGGTCATGCCGCCGAGGGTTGCGGCAGCGTTGACCGTCATGATCTTGTAGAGCGGTATCGTGGTCGCCCCGAGCAAGCCGATCTCGTCACTGGTGAGCGCGGCATTGCTGCGAACCTTCGCGTTCATGCTCTCGATCATCGCCCGGACCCTGGGTTTCAACGCCTGTGATGCCGAAATCGACATGGCCTGCGTGGTCGGGTTGAGGCACTTGTCGTTGGTATCGCAATTCAGCATCGTGACCGAGCTGGTGCCGTCCAGAAGCGCGGTCAGAAGGGCGCGGTCGCCCTGCCCCACGAACTGGAACCCGCGTTTGCCACTGGCATCGCCATCCTGGTAGAAAATCACCGTCCCGACGAAGGTCATGAGGTACTCGCGGAACTCAGTCGAGAAACTGGGGTAGCTTTGCTTGAGCATCTCCCACGTGAAGTTGTAACTCTGTGCAGGAATGTCGGGATCGCTGTTGGCCGCGATCGTCGCGGCTCGCTGCCCCCCTGTCCCGCATTCATGGCGGCTCTTGGCCCAATCGGAGAACAGCCCCTGGCTGTTGCCAACCGACTTGCAAATCTCCGAGGACATCCGATCGGACTTGCCCCACAAGCCGCCGACGAGGTTCTGCGCCACTTCGCAGCTGTTCATGTTGAACTGGTTCATCTGCTGAACCTTCTGTGCCATCTCCTCGATGGTCGAGGCGATCTGCGGGCTGATCGACTTGATCGCAAGCTGGAAGGCAAAGCCCAGCGCGTTGTTGGCAGTCGCTTTCAGCATCGCCACGATCTCATCGGTGTTGATGAAGGAGAAGCTGCCGGAGAAGACGTCGATGCCCCCGCATCCAGCTTTGACCCCGGGCAGCTGGAGATTGACCGGGTTCACGTTCTTTTGCGGAAAGCGGGTCCAGATGTTGCCGCCCGAGTAATAGCCTGCCGACTGGCCCTGATAGGCGACGGGACCGGTGGCATTGGCGGCGGCCCCCATGTCGTCGAAGAAGCTACCCAGCTCCGAGCCGACATTGGCACTGACCGGGGCTGCAGCGAAACTCGCTGCGGCAAGCACGGCAAGTGCCGTCCCCGACGAGCGGAAGAGGCGGGCGGCAAAGCCGCGCTTGGTCTGGCGTGCCATCAGTAGTCACTCCCGGGCTCAATCTGGGTGAGGTAGAAAATGCGCTGCATCACATCGTCGGCCGCCATCACGCCGTAGCCGATCGGAATCGGCAGCCTTGTCTGGGTGTCGAAAAGGACCAGGGCCGGCACAGCTCCGCCTTGCAGACCCATGCGCTGGTACTGGCCGCTATCAACGACATAGTTGGGGAACGCTTCGTTGGGCCCGCCATCCATCGAGACCGCGAGCACCTCGAGCCCGTATGTGTCGGACAGCGCCCGCATTACCGGCGAAAAGGTTCGGCAAGCCGAGCAGGACGAGGAGTAGAAATAGAAGACCCCGTAGCGCTCGGTGAGCGCTGCCATTGAGCCCTCACGCTGGGCTTTGCGATCCTCTGCCCAAGTCTGCTTTGCGAGAGTCGAAACAGGCCGTTCGAGCGTATAGTCGAGATCGGGGTTCTGCCAGATCGAGCGACCCCACACATCCGCGAATGTCGAAGCGCGGTCGAGCTGCTCGCGCTGGAACCGGATATAGCTGACGATGTTTTCTGACGTTGGCTCAAGAATGGCCCGTGCTTTGAGCTCATCGAGCTTCGCCGTAATCTGAGCCATGCGCTCGGTCGCAGGAATGGCTGGCGATGCGGGCCTTGCCTGCTCGCGTGCCTTGCGCTTGGCTTCCTCCGAGTTGCAGTAAAACCAGATCCCAAGCTTGCGCTCGTCGCAGTAGAACGCATCGCGATTGGCATCAGCGGGTGGCTGGGCGAGCAAGGGGACAGCCGCCGCCCCGAGGGCTGCTGCAAGGCTCAGGATCGCTAGTTTCGTCATGGGCGTTTTCCTTTTTCAAGGTCGAGCATCTGCAAGAGGAAGGCAGTCTTGAAATAACCGCGGCCGCGGTCGATCATCCGAATCATTCCCCCCGACAGGGTGGTGGTTGCCTCCACACCTGCAGGCGTGAGGCAAAAGTCGAACTCACCATCGCTCACCCGCCTGATCGATCCACAATCAAGAAGGCGCCGGATGGATGCTGCCAATTCGCCGACCGTCGCAGGCCGCAAGAACCAGTCCTTGATGAGCGCGAACATCTCGGTCTCGCTGCGCGCCAGATCACGACCAATGGCGACACTGACCGCGAGATCGAGCACCTGCGCGGGCGGAAACGGCTCGCTATGCGGGAAGGCAAGAATATCAGCACCGCTCATGGGTCAGGTCCCACCGTTCGTGTTGTAATAGTTCTGAATTTTCTGCTGGATCTGTATCGACATATCGATCTCGTCAGGCAGCTTTGCCGCATCAACGAACTCGGCATACACTTCCCGAAAATCCATGCGGCTCAAGTCAAGCTGCTGGAACTGGGCGATCAGGAAGCCCTCACAGTCAGGGCGCTGCGGCGTCCCCCACCGCATCCCAAGCTGCGCCTTGCCCTGTTCATTCAGAATACGGACGAGCTTACTGCCGTAGCAGCAGTATGACTGCTTGCGGGTCACGCAGACGCCGAGCACGCGGGATGAGCAATAGGTCCCGATAAAGCGGCACAGACCTGCATCATCCCGCTTGTCGACTTCACGGTCCTCGCGGTCGCACAGGAACGGCGTGAGAAGCGGCACGCCCTTGCCGCTGCAGCAGTTCGAAAGGCCAAAGACCTTGCGGGTGCAGCGCAAATGCTCGCCGCTGAAGATCTTCAGCCGATCAGGATCAAACCCGTCCCGCAGCTCGCCCATGACGTTCATGGCGACCATGGCGTCCTTGAACTCAGGTGATGCCTCGCGCTCGACCTGAGTGCATTCTCCATTGATGCAATAGAGATCCCCTGCACAGACATAGGCGGGCGGCGGCTGCGATCCCGCGCCGGGAATGGCGCACTGATACCAGCGATCATGGACGTTGCAGGTCACACCATCTGCGTCAAAGCTCAGGCACTCGTCATGGCTGAACCTGCAATCGCCACGCGCCTCAAGGGCACCACAGTCATTGGCAGGAGCCACCCCTTCACACTGATAGGTACGCTGCCACTCCCAGCAGCTGCGCGTCACCGAAAGACCATTGATGACCCGCGTCTCTCCGGGCGCAGTGCAGACCTCGCTTGCAAGCGTGCAGGTGGCACCATTCGTGGCGCTCTGGCAGGCGGCCTCGTCAACGGTCTCGCCGACGATCCGCGAGGTATTGCGTTCAATCCCGCCGGGGACGCCGCTTAGCCGGGACGGGCATTGCCAGAACTGGCGGAAGAAGGGCTCACCCGGCTCAGCACACCACCTACGACCAAATTCCTCTTCCACCCACTGCAGGCACCTTTGCCCTACCCGAACGGTGCGCTCGAGAGTGCAAGAGCTGGAGCCCTGTGCTTGGGCAAGCATCGGACACATCTCATTGCGATCAGCAAACGCTTCGGTTTCGCAAGAATACTCCCAGGTGCGTCGTCCCTCGGTCTGGATCTGCAACGACGCATTACAGCTGCGCGCCTCCGCAAAGGGCTGCGAGCCGGCATTGCAGCTTTCGAGATAAGTCGTGGTGCCCGTCCCTCCCGGAGGTAAGGGGTTGCAGGCTCCCGCGGCTCCTCCGGGCCCACCACCAGCGCCTAGATAGGCGTCGGGGTCAGCTTCAATCAGGCGACCGGCAGACAGGTCGACAGTGTCGGAATCGAACCGGGTCCTGTAGGGATCAACGATCACGCGGTACTCATCGCGATACCGCTGCGCTTCTCCCGCCGCCGTCAGCCCGACAGGATCGTCGACATAATCGCGCGATGGAACATCAGTGCCCTGGAAGCCGGGCACGTTTGCCGCCGAACCATTGCCAAGAATGCCCGATGACGTTGTGTCACGGACACCCTTTGCGATTGCTTCGCCTTCTACCCTCGCATCACTGGCTGCCATCTGAGCGTGCGCAAGATGACCGCAAGCCGCGAGCGCAAGGGAGACCGCAAGGATGCGCAGGCCATTCACCTCTTCCCCCTCAGATTGGCAAGAGCGAGACGGGCAACCGGCGCGCCCGGACCGTTAGCCCCGGCGAAGGTCTCGAGCACATAAGCCACACTGGTATTGCCTGAGATGCGATCATGCGGCGGCGGCGCGGTCACACAATCGAGCTGATCGCAGGGCTCGAAATCGGTCGCTAGAGCCACATAGGTAGGCACCCGGTCGACGCCGAAGGATCGAAACAGCCGGGGATCGATTGCCACATTGCTTGCGCCAGACTGGTCGACAACCTTTCGGATACCGCTGATGAAGGTCTGCGGATTGCCGGTGGAGAAGCCGCGGAAAACGACAACGCCGCCTGCCCTGGTCGTGTCAGCGATCATCTTTGCGAGCGCCTCTTCGGGCATCGACAGGCTAGCGAATGCCACGAACAGCGGCGCACCCTTGGGGCGGGCCATGCCGGCCCTGGCGCCAGCCACCATTTCGTCGAAGTCGACGGGGCCATCTTTTCCGGCGATCTGCGACACATCGAGGCCGCCGGCTGCCTCATAGCCTTGCGCGACAACCGTCTGCGCCTCTTCGCCTTGGGTTTGCGCGTTGGCGGTCGCATAGTCGAAGAGCGCCTGGGCGTCGGCTTTGAATGTATCGGCCCGCGCCTCGATCGCTTTGGGATCAAAGTCCGTCAAATCCTGAGCAACGACGGCGGTCACACCAAGCAGCAGGCTGGCGGCGAGAGCGGGGAAGAGTCCTCTGCGATTCATTGGCGCGACCTCACAGCATGCAGCAATTGCGTTTGCGCCAGAGGAGGAAGCCGACATCCTCGCCTTTGACGGGATAGACCTGCCCAGATTTGGGCAAGATCGTAGTCGCTCCAATCGGAGAACAGGCTTCGCGGCCACTCACCATGGGCGTCGGATTTACCTGCTGCATCCGGTACTGGCTCTTCTTGAGGATCGGCATGATGTACTTGGAACACAGCGCTTTCGATCCGCTGGTGCCCCAGGCGAGACCCTGACGGTGGAGCTTGTAGACCATGCGCTCGGCCGCGAGCCGCGCCGACTGCTTGATACCGATATTGGCACCAACATTGCCGTTCATCGGATACATCGAACCCTGGCAACCAGAGCACCAGAACAGCTCATCCATCGGCAATCTGGTCGTTGCCGAGATGCAATCGGCCGAGCAGGCGGCCTGCGCGATGACTGAGGTGAAAAGGGCGGCCTCGGGATTGAGGAGAGATGCCAGCTCGTCGTCCTGCCAAAGCGGATCGATCTCGCTCATATAGGCAACGTCGAACGAGCTCGCCTCGAGACACAGGAAATCGGTCACCACTTCGAGCCAGTACAGAAGCGGGTAGATGTAATAGTGCACGTGGTATTTGGCGGTGCGCTGGGACTGGCCCCCTAGCTGCGCGCCGTCCGAGGCATAACCGTTACCGATCGGAAAGCCGGGGTCGAGCTTGATGCCGCCAAGGTTCGGAAAGCACCACGGCTTGGTCGAGACATCAATCAGCCGGACCGGCTCCCAGAACCCGATCGCAAGGCCGATGCGCGGCACCGGCGTGCCGCAGGCGCAGATCGGAAGATCCGGATTGTCGGTGTCGGCACGCGATGATGGCCAGATCTTGAGCGAGCCCAGCGACAAGGGGAACATGCAGCCCCAGCACACATCGGTCACCGGATTGACGAAACTGCCTGAGCACCGACCAGGCCCGCTGGGAAGACCCTGAGCCAGAACCGGGGGAGCCAGCACGGATGCCGCCATGAACAGGGACGCAAAGCCCAGGAGGAGCGCAAGGAGCCTAGAGCGCATCGTCTCTCTCCCTCATCAACCAGGCATCATCCGCCGCGTTTTTGGCCCGGACCCAAAGGACCCCCTGAAGCAGAGCGAAGGTCGTGGCCCCTGCAAACAGTGCGAGAGCAAAGATGCCGGTTAGCGCCCGAAGTGCCCCGAACGAGACGACGAGGGCAGCGACCAGAAACAGCCCTGTCATCGTGCGCAAACGTGCCGCCTTGAGCGCGCGCGTTTCGGGGGCAGCAAGGGGAGCCGGAACCAGATTGCGCCAGGAGTTCATGCCCCCCTCCCCTTACGCGCAATGACTTGCTCAGTGACTATGAGGACGTCGCCGCGCTGCTCGACCAGCGCCGGGGTCCGGCGTATCCCGAAATAGGTGGTAAGACGGCCGTCCTGATCAAAGTAGAACCGGCGCTGGTGAGCCTTCATCAGCTCGAAGGGAGAGCCATCAACGAAGATGATCTTGGCGCGCGCATCGCCCCCGTGCTTCATCGCCCATTCGACTTCTGCCGGATCGTCACCATCAACAAAGAGGAGCTTCTTGGCTAGCGCAGCGGCGGCAAGAGGATTGACGCGCTGACCCGCCACAGCAATCAGGTTGCCCTTGTGATCACGGATGTCCTTGTCGATCCGGATCGACGGATCGAACTCCCAACTCCGGGTCTCCTCCGCAGGCGAAATCCCGGAGACCGGGACCGGGCGCATCACCCTCGCCTTCACCTTCTCGGCGAACTGGCGATTCATCTGATCGAGTTTTCCGGTCGCAGCCGCATGGTCGAGCCGCGCCTTGATAACGCTCAGGAGATCTGGCTCAGAAATGGACCATGTCTGGCCCATCTGCCCGTGGTCGACGCTTTGCCCCGACACTGCCCCGCCGCTCGAAGCCGTCGCTGACACCGCAAGTCCGCCAGCAACGAGGAAGGAGAAAGCGACCCTCACAGGATTGGCTGCCCGGTGCCGACAAGCCGGTCGCGGCACACAAAGCCGATATGCGCATAGCGGCTGTCGAACCCGTCCTTGTGCGGAGTTCCTGCAAAAATGCAGCCTTCCGGCACAACCCCGAGCGGGCCGGCGACAAGACGGTCGCCGCGCTTTGTCATCGGTTTGGTGGTCGCCACGCGCTTGCCGTTGACGTGCACATCATTGCCGATGCGCGTCACCGTGTCGCCTGGCAGACCAAGAGCGATCTTGGTGAAAGCCGCCGGCTTCGCCCCAAAATACTTGACGGTAATGGGATCATGACCGGGATGGAAAACCACATAGTCCCCGCGCACCGGAAAACGCCTGGCCTCGACCACGAACGCCCAGTTCGGGAGCGAGTCCGTCACGTTGATCATCAGCGCGTGGTTCTCGCTCCACTTCGAAGCTGCGCTGAGGGCGCCTGCAACGAGACAGACACCAGCGATCGCCACAAGCCTGCCACCGGTCGAAAGGCGTCTGGTCCCACCTGTCGTAACCGGAGGCTCGCCGTCCGACAAAAGCCGAGCGAACCCCTTGCGCTGAGCCGAACGAAGGAGCGGATCAGGGTTTGCCATCGCGCTGACGTCCCTGATTGGCAGCCATAAAGGCCTGCATCTCTTGTTCAACGCGGGCCGCCTGCCCCTGAGGAGCAGCGCCGAGCGCCTGCGCCGGTTGGGGACGCGGAACCTTTGCGTAAACGGCAGTCTTCACGCTCTGCGTGACGTCGGGAACTTCGCCGCCCACAATCGCCTCATGAACGAGCACGACTTTCCCGGACTTCGACAGGCCGGAGACCGTCTCATCAAGCGCAGCCATGAAAACAGCGGTTTGCCGTGCGGCGGTCTGCTCGTCAGCGTTCGAGCGTGCCTGTGCCTGGAGATACTCCCCAATGATGCCCTGCAGCTGAAGCTGGACAAATTCTTGCTGCCCTGACCCCTGTGCGGCAACGCTCTTGGTCACCCAGGCCCCCCAGACAAAGGTTGTCGCCGCGCCCGCGAACAGGAGGATTTCGCGAGCCGACAGCGCGGCAAAGCGACTGCGAGGTCTGACCTGTGAGGCCTTTGCAGACGCGGGTGTGGCAGGCGCCGCCATATGGTCGAAAAGGTCCGTCATTGGTCATCTCCGGCAACAGAAAAGGCTGAAATCAGGCTCGCGCGGCGGAAGAAGGCGATCAGCACAAAGCCCGTGAGCATGACGCCGAAGCTGATGGCCGCGAACTGGCCGCGTCTCGAAGCGTCTGCTGCAACGAAGCGCGACGCGAGATTATCCAGATGAAGCATCAGGCCATCGAGAGTGAAGCCGCCAAGGACAAGGAAGAACAGCGTGGCGATGCCCAGGGTCGCAAGCGCGCTGGTGGCAAGCCAACCGCTGAACCGAAGGGCAATAACGACAAGATCCTGAGCGGCCTTCTTGCGGCGCGCAATGGGCGAGTGACGCATCAGGGAACGGCCAAGGGGACGCTCCATGGGACGAGAAGGCGTGCTCATTCTGCAGCCTCCCTCATCGGAAAATCTTCAGGCACCTGATGTTCTTCAGGGAATGCGACTGCCTCGATTGCATCCGGCATCCGGTAGCCACGGTGCACATAGTCCTCGATCTGAGCGAAGACGTGCGGGCTCGATGAATAGAGTGTGCCCGAAAACCGGTCGAGGACGAGCCGAGCGACGCATTCGGTCTCTGGACCCCGAATGAAGATGTCCGAATAGTCGGTGCCGTTCCTCTTCAGCGACCGGAGCAAAGCCTCGGTCATGTTGCCCATCTCGAACCGGTCCGAATTGCGGAAATCCGAGATGGTCTCGCCCTTCTGCTGGAGGATGAGAAACCAGTCGGAGTTTTCGAGGGCGGCCCGCGAGCCTTCGGACTTGTAGTAATCGTGGATCGACTGCGTCGCGGTGATCAGCGCGCCGCCATATTTGCGGCAGGTGCGCGAATAGGTCTCGACGAAGTCGGCCATCGCCCCGCCCTTCAGCATCTGCCAGGCCTCATCGATGATCAGCGGTTTCGGGATCGCGCGGTCCATCCGGCGCATAACCTGCGAGGCAATGAACATGATCGAGGTCAGAACGACGCCGCGTAGCTCCACCCGGGTCGCAAGGTCCGAGAGCTCGAACACGGTAAGATCGGCCGACAGATCAAGGTTGGCATCGCCAAGGAAGAACTTCCCGTAGGTTCCCTTGGCGGCGAACGGCAGCAGCGAGGTCGCCAGATCATAAGCGAAGGGATGCTCGTGGCCCTTGAGGGCCTGCATCACGTGATCGATTGTGCCGTCCCGCCCATGGGTGTCCCAAACAAGATTGACCGCCTGGTCGATAAGCCCGCGTTCGGTGTCATTGAGCCGGGTCTCATTGCGCGCCATCTGCGACACGATGGATTTGAGCATCGCAAGGCAGTCGACCAAATAGTCGTCGTCACCTTCGGCAAGGGCCTCGTTGATCATGCGAAACGGGTTGATCGAAATGCCCGACGACAGCTTGAACTCGGTGAACGTCCCGCCCAGCGCCTTGGCCATATGCTCGAAGCTGCGGCCGTCATCGATCACGATGGTCTTGGCCCCAACCCCTGCAAAGCTTGCCGTGAGGTCCTGCAGCAGCACCGACTTGCCTGAACCGGACTTGCCCGAGATTGCCACATTGTGGTTGCCGGCACTGTTCTGGAAGGGTGACCAGAATTGCGGCTGACCCCGGCGTCCGATGAAGAGCAGGTGCGGGATGTTGCCGCCGATGTATTCGCCCTGGATCGGCGCAATCGCAGCAAGGTTCGCCGAGCGCATGGTGCGCATGCGCTTCATCCGCTTGAGGTCGCTGTCGAGCCCGTCAGCCAGCAGCAGCGGAAAGTGCGCCATGAAGGCGGGAAGCTGGATATGGGTCTCGTCAATCAGATCCCACCCGCTCGCCTTGTAGAGAGCCTTTAGCGTGCGCTCGCACGGCTCGCCCCGGCCCTTCGGGGCGATGATCGTGACAGCATAGTAGCAGGACACGAGCTTCTCGCCCTGCTTGACCCGGTCGGCCACGAACTGCCACTCAGCCGCTTCGGTACGCAGCTTGGGCACAAGCTTCACGCCCTTGCCTTCCGCAAGCGAGCTGGTGCGCACGAACTTGTAGCCGGCCTTTGCTTCAGAAGACTCCTGGTTGGGGATCACCCCACAAGCCGTCTGCAAGACGGGACAGGGCAGCGAGAGCTTGGGATTGAAGATGTCCCCAATCACCTTCTGGCTATCCCAGGGTGCCCAGCGATCCGGAAAATTGCGCACCGCCATGGTGCGCACATCGAAGCGCTCAGGCACGTAGTCCTTCAACTCGGGCACGCCATCGACTGATGACCCGGTGGGCCGCAACGACTGTGCCTCAAGCACGAGGCGGTCACGCCCGACATGGGTGACGAGATCCCGCCTGATGCATTGCTCATTGATGGGATCGAACCGGTTGTATCCCGGCACTTCATCGCCAGCGCCAGTGGACGGGGCGAGGACCTCATCGAAGAAGCGGATGAGGTCGGTCGGAGCGAATTCCTTGACCGGGACATCGATGGAATCGAGGGCAGAAATGATCCCCTCGCGCATGGTCAGGAGGTCATCGGTCGAGAGGCCCGAACCGTCACTTATCCCGACTGCCAGCAACACGCGAAAGCTCCGCACAAAGAACGGGCCATCGCTCGCAAGAGTGGACCATGCTCCATTGCGCAACTTGTCGACGCGGTGACGGGCGAGCGTCTGGAAAACCCCCGAAGCCTTGTAGCGCGGCAACGCCCAGGTCTGCAGTTTCTCAGCAACGCGCGGGCTCGAATAGTTCGTGACCGAGAACTTGGTGCCGGGCAGAAGAATGTCGGAGAACAGCGACCCGATCACATCATTGACCCGGTCGTTTGCACCGACAAGCGGCGCGAGCTCGATGATGAAACCCTTCGAGCGGACCTGATGAAAGATACGCTTCTCCTCATCGAACGAGCGATATCCGAGGAAATGGGAGAGCATTGGCACGCTGGCAGGCCGGGCGTTCTGCTCAGGCTTGCGAGCATCGCCGGTTACCAGATCGATGATGTTGGTGAAGGCCTGCAGCATGGCGCGTTACTCCGGCGTTGCAGGGGGCGTTGCAGGGAATGAGGCGGCCTCGCGCCTCGGCAATCGCTGCTGTGATGCGAGGCGCTCGGAGACCTTCGCCTCAATCTCAGCGATCGGGTTGGCAGGCTGAGAAGCCGCTTGCTGGGCTGGGGCCTGCTGGATCGGCGCTGGGGTCTTTGGAAGATTGGACGCCATGGCAGTCTCAGCGCCCACGGAACCCGGCTGACCGTCATCCAAGATGCCAGGAGCAATCGCCATGAATTGCGGTGCGCTCTCGGCGGCCGCCAACAGCCCCTGAGCACGCGCAGGCTTTGCACCTCGCAGCGCGATTGTCTCGAGAGCATCGCCCCGGCCCGGGAGCATCGCCTGAACTGGCACCGCGATCCGGGCATGGGCTGTGCCTGCGGCATCCGTGTAGCCCGGAAACACGACAGACAGCTCGTAACTCGGCGACGAACGCGCAACGAGTGCTTCGGAACCGAGCGACGGGCCGCGCACAGGCGCCGAAATCCCGTCGTCCATCCGGAACGGGCCTGCAGGGTTGAGAAGATCCGCCGAGGTGGTCTCCTCAATCCGCGCAATTGCACTGTCATCGATCACCAGCGATGGCGCGCAGATACCATCTGGAGCCTCGCAGCGGAACTTGCCGCTGACATTGGTACCGAGCGTCGTACAGGCCGACAGCCCGAACGTCACCGCCGCGATTGCCATTGCGCCTTTGGTGTTCATGACACCTTCTCCTTCAGCCAGGTTTCGAGGAACTCGCGAGGGCGGAAGCCGTGGAGGACAGCGCCATCGTCGCGCACAATGACCGGGGTGCCGGTGAAGCCATGCTTCCTCGCAAAGGCCTCATTGGCATCGAGGCCCGAGGTGTCGCAGCGCCGACCGCTCGTGATCGCGCCTCCGTCATAGGCATCGTTCACCGCGCGGCGCTTGTCGGTCGCACAGATGACCGCCTCGGAGATTGGACGGGTGCCGAGCACCGAAATCGGGCGCTCAACGACCTTGACGTCGAGCGTCGCGAGGGTTTCGTGGAGGCGTTTGCAATACCCGCACCGGAAATCGCTGAAGACGGTGAGCGTCCGGCCACCCTTGCCCATCACGACGCTGCCGCTCGAGGGCAGAGCTGCCAGCGCCGCGGGATCGATGCGTGGCAGAGGCTGCGCGCCGCCTGCACCTGCCTGCCGTGCCGGTGTTGGTTCGGCAGCGTCCTCTTGCTCGCCAGCGCCCCCCGCCCCGACCAGCATGTCCGGGTTCATCTCAAGCAACCGGGCGGCTGTGAGATCTTGCTTGGTCTCCATGTCGTAGACACGGCCAATGATGAGATAGCGCGCCGAGCGGTCGATGTAGAAGAGGTTCTGGCGTGCCTGAACTTCGCAAACGCCCTCGATCTTGTCGCAGTCGATCGTGGTGATCTCGGTCTTGGGGAGACGTTTGACCAGCGCTGCCTTGATCGTCGCAGCGTCGTCTGCCGCCGCGGCATGAGCGGCTGCTGCAATTGCAGCGAGGGAGCCAGTGAGCGCGAGGGCGGCCCCTGCCACCTTCCATGTGGTCCATTTGAATTCCATGACGGGCCTCAATTCCTGATGAAGGTGCCGTCGAGGAACACGACCTCGACCGCAGCACCGGTGGGCATCTCGACGACCGGCTGATATTGCTCGGCCCGTTCGATCAGATAATCGGAGAGAGTGTTCCCGGCGTTGGCCGCGCCGCCGCCAATCGCCTGAATGCCGACATCGGAAGCTGACGGGAGCACGGGATCTTGCGAAATCCGTGGGATCTGATTGGCGCCCTGGAAGGCGTTGCCTACCCCGCTCACCAGCCCTGCGAGAAACGCTTGCGTGGTCAGCGAGCCTTCACGGCTGACAACCCGTCCGCGAACGCCCACTTTGCCGCCAAAGGCAATGAAGCCCTTGACCTCGGACACCGCAAAGCGCCCGCCGGGCTGCGCGCAGGTCATGCGCTGCAGCTTCACATAGACCTTTTCGCTGGAGAGATCGCCATAGGCCGCACCATTGACCATGCAGCCCTGAACGCGGGTCGCGAGCAGCTTGCCGTCACCATAGACCGAGCGCGCCGGCCCGGTGATCCGCAGAAGAACCGGCAGAGGGTCACTCTGGCTGCGGGTATTGGTCGTCGCATCAACACCGACCACCACGGTGGCATTCGCGATCGAGTTGGGCGGAAGGTAGTTCGGGGAGTCGGTGTAAACCGCAGGGGCCTTGGCCGGATCAATGCGCGAGCCCGTCCCGCCCGCTTGCGCGAAAGACACCATCTGCACATCGTTGCCGCGGCGGGGCAATGTGGCGGAAGGTGCGCCGGACGCAGCCGGCGAAGGCACGCCCATCTCACGGGCAGCCGCGACCGGCCCGGGGGCAGTCGGGCGGGGGGTGCCCCTGGTGACCTGCTGGCGCAGTTGCTGGTTCTCACGCTCATAGGCCTCGAGCACCTGCTGCCCGTCGCGCGCCATCGCGGCATTTTCACCGCGCAATGCCTGAATCTCGCTCTGCAATTGCGCAACCTGACCAGCCTGCGCCTCGACACCTTTGAGGCGCTGATCCTGAGAATTAACCTGGCCTTCGTAGATGGCCATCCATTCCTGATCGACGCGCTGGCGGTTCATCAGGGCATCGGTTGACACCTCGGTCTCGTGCCCAGGCTTGGTTGCCTCTTCGACCACGGTTTCGGTCCGCAAGACATACATGGTCGAAGCCACGACAGCGACACCACCGAGCCCGAAAAACAGCATTCTCTGCCGCTTCTGTGCCTTGTCATTGTCGATGATCGAGCCCGTTTCATCGACCGCATCGCGGCCATCGGCCTCGGCGCCATCCAGATCCTTGGGCTTGCGCTTGAGAAAATCCATGAGGCTTACCTTCCTGCAGGCACGACCACGTAAGCAGCAGTCGCCTGCCCGCTTGCGAGGTTGGGGTTGGAAATTGTGACGGCGATTGCACCGTCCCCGGCGATGAGCTCTTCGCGAAGCGCGATCGGTGAGGAGCTGGTATTCTCGATGCGCAGGACCTTCCCGGTCATCGTCGGGCTGCGGTACTCGGTGATGAGCTGGACCTTCATATCGCCGACGTTGACCGGGGCACGGGCCGCATCGCGGATCTCGAAGCCGGTCACCGGGCGCTGTTCGAACATCGCCCTGACGAGCCCGACAGCGCGATCCTGCAACGAACCTGATCCTGTAAGGACCTCAGGCTTGGCGGACGGATTTTCGATATCGGCGTTGCCCACGAAAACCTGCACGGCGTTGTCACCGCCAATCTGGCAGTCGAACTTGTAGACAAGGCCCTTTTGCGTCGTCCCGAAAAAGGAGATGTTCGGCTTTGAATAAGCTTCGGGTACCGAGATGTAGATATCGCCGCGGGTGGGTTCGTGGACGATCGAGAAGTCTTGGCCCTCGACGCCAGTTTGCACTCTGGATACCGACACGAACCGGTCATCCTTCAGCGAAATGCGCGTCAGGTCGGCCTTCGATGCCCGGCAGCGAACCTCTCCATTATCGACGGCGAGGATGTTTTCGTCAGCAAAAGCTGGCGTGGCCGCCATGACGAAGCCGACAGTGAAAAGTGCAGCGCCAAGCCCGCGAAGAAGATGGCTGTCGATGCGGAAAAGCAGCGGCGCGCCCGAGGCAAGGCAAAGCGTCGAGACAGAGAAGGTCATTGGTTGGCTCCTTCCTTCTTAACGACGACACCAAACCCCTTCAGGCGCAGCGACACGCCGGTGTAGGTCCAGTGAAATTCGAAGATCTTGTGCTCGCGGCGCACGTCCTTGGATCCGACGATGGTATGAAGGACGCCGCCGACCTGGCTGGTGAGGTTTTCCGGATCGGTGCGGATCCAGTTGATCGTGACAAACTGGGTCACCTGCGACCCCTCCTGCTCAGCCACGATCCGCAGGAGTTTGGCCTTGAGAGGCCCGCGCGCCTCCGGCGCGGAAATGGCCACGATGCCATCAAGCCAGTACTGGAGTGTTTCGGGCGAGCGGTTGAGCGCGAGCTGCGCAGTGTCGCGCGTCACGGCCTCAAGATACTCGGGCGTGAGCGCTGCAGAGCTCAGCGTCATCTGGCTGGGCAGGATGGGCTGCAGCACGACCTCGCGGTCCCGCGTCGATGCCGCGGTGAACATGACCACCACGAGAATGCCGAGCACGACACAGATGAGCGCAAGCAGGTTGCGTTGCTTGAGGGTCCGCTGCGACGCCTCATGAGCAAAAGAGATTTCCATATCAGCCCGCCATCACACGAAGATGAGATGGCGGAGCGACCTTCAGACCGAAGAATTCTCCCGGCAAATGCCAATAGGCAAAATGCAGGACCCAATGCATCGAACGCCCAGCTTTGACTTTGCGATAGCCGAACCACGCAGCCAGGGCCAAAAGGAGCCCGATGACAACGTGCTGAGCGAGGATGCCCCAGGTGAAGGGTATGACCATCACCAGGAATTCATCGAGGGTCCAGAACCCGATCAGTTCTGGATCGTCGAGATGTTTTGGGATCGAATACTGGTCCAAGGATCAACTCCGCCAGAGGGAGGACAAGGAGCGGCAGCCCAAAGGTGAACTGCGGTACCCTTGCCATCATGAAGCGAGGGCGCAGCGTTCAGACCGTGCCGGTAACCGAGGCGGTGACGATCGGAATGCCGGTCCCGGCGCCGACGCCGACGCCCACAGGGATTGCGACCTGACCGAGCGAAAAGCGGCCCGACGCAAGCGCCACGATCCCGCCGGCGAGCGAGAGCACGGTGATGATCCGGCCCCCGGAGCCTTCAAGGAAGCCGGTGAACTGGGCGAGAGCGGTGTTGAAGGTCGTGTCGGCCCCCGCCATTGCGGCATCAGCGCCGAACACGCTGGCGGCCGCGAGCGCCGCAATCGCAACAGCAAGCGTGCCGCTGCGATTCTTCAGATCGAGACTTGTCATTGAGATTTCCCTTTCGGTTGGATGCTGGCGTCTGCCGCCACAGCCAAAGTCCGCCCGGGAGGAACTATTTCTCAACACCGAAGTGTCAGGATTTCTAAGGAAATGAGAGTTTGGGGCAGAATTGAACCCCGCCCAGGATTCGATTCGCTCCCAGACTGGGAATGAGAATTTCCCACCGTGGTCCAATTTGCGACCCACACCGGGGATGTTTGTGCCCCACAGCGGGCGAAAATCAGCCCCAAGGTGGAGAGGAATCCGCCCCACGGGTAAAAATGCGCAAAAAGGATGACCCGGAAACCGCGCAGTTGCAGGATGACAAGTTCAGACGCTGCCACATCGAGAGAAAGGAGATCGAATTGAGCAAAAGCACGTATGTAGCCCACGAGATTTCCATCAGTGCACACGCCTTCGAAGATATCGTCAGGGCCATCGCAGCACTCAGCCTTGAGCAGACGCGCTTTGTTACGTTCAAAGACGTCATTCTCCATGCGTTGGAGCGGTACCCAGCCCTCAAAGAGGGACATTCCGCAGCGCTGGAGACCCTGCTTCCTGTGGACGGACCCGTTCGGGTCTACGTACGTCTCAATTCTACGGACAATGCGGCTGTTGAGCGGCTTAAAGGGGAGCTGAACGCCGCTACCAAGGCTCATTGCGGGGTGCGCGAAACACTGATTTTCTGCGCAATGTTGGTAGCGGAAGGCGAATTTTCCGCTTGCAAAATGCAAATGGACAAAGTCAAACTATGAAACTGCATGGAGTGGAATACATGGGATCGTGGAGGCACGCATGTGCGAAGGGACAGAAGATGGAGTCGCCAGCAGAGCTCACAGCGTAAACCAACTGTATGCAGCGCTCATCAAGGAACAGATGAGGTTGCAGAACACAAGCTTGCGCAAACTGACCGATGAAGGCGTGATCAAAGAGAGTCGGCGGAAGAAGTTCTTCGACAAGGTCGAAGATGGAAATCTTACGATCGACGAATTCCAACGCGTCCTGCTCCATCTGAAAATCGACCCTATCCGAGCAGGCCTCGTTCTGCTGTGCTATGAAAGCGCTAGCTCCTACGAAGACCCATGCTGCGAGACGACGGCATTGGTTGCGGTGGCACTGGCGGCCCGGCTACCAAACGAACTCGCAGCTTGCGAAGGGCAGTTCGAGACCATTCGTCAAAGCCTGTGTGACACGATCGCCCGTAAGACATCGTCGGCCATCGCCAAACACCACATGTCGCTTGAAAGCCGGCATAACGGCGGCGGTTTTGAACATGCGTATGCTTGAGCCTTGTACGGCGAAACGAGCCCGCGCTGCATGACGAACCGCGTGACTGGTCACGGGCAGACGTCCTGTACCGCACAGCGAAGCGCAAATATAGCGCAGCACCGGAAAGCGGAGCAAAAACGCAAACGCCGTCAGGATGGTTTGCGCCCCCTCGAAATCTGGCTGCCAGCAGCCATGATCGAGATGATTGACCAGCTGAAAAGGGATGATCTCTCGTCCAGGGAAGCGGTCATCGCAGCGATTGTGGCGACAACGCTCAGCGTCAGATCGCCTGAACCATCAGAAGGACAACCGATGATGCTCTGAAACTGAAAGGGGGCCCCGCGCCAACGGGACCCCCTTTAACGCATCCTGTTGCCAGAGCGCCAAGTACACCTCGCTTCCTAGCAACAGGCCGAATGGCAAACAAGCGCTTCTGCGCGCGATGAAACGCGCCCGAACGCTGCCAGGGATCGCCGCACCAACTGGTGCACATGAAAGGGAGGTCAGCGACGCAGACATGAAAAACCCGGGCAGCGCCCGGGCCTTTCGAAGGAAGCTGTAATTTGCCGCGCCAAAGCGTGGCGAGAGACACCGGCAAGCTACCTGCTCCCTGACAACTTGCAAGCATTTTCCGCAGATTTTGCGGGCAACGTTTTTTGTCTGTGCCGCACCTCAGGACTGAGGGAGCGAAGGGATGACTATTGTCCAGAATCAGGCAGCCTGGGAGGTGAATAGCCGTCGCCGGGGAGCCGCAGCGATCGGTGCCTGTCTGCCAAAACTAGGGATGCTCGAGACCGAACGGCTGACCATGATCAATTTCATGAAAGACCCGGCAGATCGGGCGAGACATGCAGCGCGCGTCAGCAAGATGATGCGAGGGTTCGGACATACCGGGACCGAAAACGCAGGCAGAGAGCGTCGGCGCAAACTACTCGATATCATCGAGACCTTCGCGAGAATGCCGCCCGTGACGATCGATGTTCCGAGAATCGTCTGGCGCGATCTTTACGATGCCGCCGCGAGCATCGCGGCCATGAATATCGACTGGGACAGCCGCTGCGGGCCGCTCATTGCCGCCTCGAACGACCATCTCAAATGCCGGATCGGATGGACCGCCGCGCGCAAGAACATCAGGCGCCTTGCCGAATACGGCCTGATCATCCCCCATTGCCTCGCCGGCAACGGCAAGCGATTTCTTGGGTCACGAGACAGCGAGGATCGCTCCGACGCATCAGGATGGTCGCTAGCGCCGCTACTCCTCCTTGAGGATTACCTCACACAACTGGCCGCCACCGAGAAGGCCCTGGCCGCGCAAAACCTGATCCTGCCCAACCAAATTCGAAGGGCAACAAGCAGCGCGTACCGGCTGCTGCGGCCGTTCGAGCAAGGCCGCCCCTGGGCTGACAAGGCCAGAAAGAAGCTCGATGCGATCGCTGCGGCGCGGCGCACATACCAGAGGCGGAAAGGATCCTTGGACGCGATCGCAGTGCTCGATCGCCTCGCCGAGGTCGCGACGCGGCTGCTTGATCGGTTGTCAGAGCGCATATCGCTCGGCGAGATTGCGTCGCTGACACCTTCCCGGGACACTAGGTTGCGCCAGAATGGCCACCATCAATACAGCCCTGAAGAAGCTCTTGAATCTGTATACGGCTTGGCAGAGGGCGCTTGCCGACGGGAACCTGATGACGTTCGAACCACGCCTGATGCCGACAGGGTGAAGCAAGAAACAGCCGATGCTTGTCAGAACGCGCAGGTCTCGGCCGACGCGAATGATGTCTACGGCATCCATCGATCGGGTTTCGTTTGGGCCGAGGTCCCTGCCCTATTCCCCTTTATCGACGGCATGGTCGAAATTGGAGCCCGACCGGGCCTGAACGAGCTCCACGACGTCGCTCGCGTCTGCCAGATAGGCCAGGCTACGGCCGCGCGGGCAAGTGCGATACTGGGCACAGGGATCGCACTCCTGTGCGCGCTGATCACCGGGCATCACCTGGCCAACGGACAAATCCGCAAGACGCCCGATGCATACATGCAGGCGCTGGTGCGGCGCGCCCGCAACGGTGAGCTCAATCTCGGCCACACGCTGCTCGGCCGCAAAAAGGCAGTATTCGGCCAGGGGGATACAAGAGCTTCGAAAATGCGTATCTCTCTTCGATCATCGCTGCACTAGGTCCGACTCATGAAGCAGGAAGCCCTTATCGCTTGGACATCGCTCTACATCGGCGTGGGAATGATGGCGATGATCTGCGCAGTGCTCGCGGTAGTAGTGACGGCCGACGACTGGCGCACTGGCAGGTGGCGACCCGCCCACCAAACGGGAATCCAGAAAGCTCTGGTCATCCCGAAGCTCTGGCTTCGCTGGCAACTCAACTACCTCAAGGGCGCGCCCGTCATCCTGGCGATCAGTGTGTACTATGCTTGGGCTACTGGGTTCTCAGTGTTCTGGAACGTCTGATCGTCCGTCGAACGAGGCAAGCATCACCCGGCGAAACGGATTGGGCGCGGGAAGCGTCGCCGAGGCCAGCGACACGCCGCCGATCGAATTCGGATTGCCGATCGAACCCATGATCGTGCGCACATAGTTGCGGGTCTCACGAAACGGCGGGATGCCGCCAAACTGGTCCACACGGCCCGGGCCTGCATTGTAGGCAGCCAGTGCAAGTTCCCATGTTCCGAAGCGATCCAGCTGCTCGCGCAGATACCGCGCACCACCGACAAGGTTTTGCCGAACATCCCAAGGGTCGCTGACACGCAGATATTGGGCCGTGCCGGGCATCAGCTGAGCCATGCCCATCGCACCGGCGCTGCTTCGGGCGAAGGGGCGATATCTGCTTTCCTGCGCCAGCAAGGCGTCAAACAGAACAACGGGCACGCCGGCATCGCAAGCGACGTCGACGATCAGGTTGAAATAGGCTGTCCGGCGAGCCTGGGCATCCCTGCTGATACCATATCGCGGGAAGAAGCTGCGGGACTGGCAGAGCGGGTCATCCTGCGAAGGGCGGAAGGGTGAAGAAGCAGGGCCCATGAATGATGCACCTGCCCGCATCCACGAAGGAACAGCGGGACGCGCGGCATAGGGATTGACCGTGAAGCTGTGAGGGACCAACTCAAAGTCGCCGTTCAACTCGGGTGAAAACGCATCCACTGGAGCCGGAGGCGGTTCCACTGATTGCTCGAGATCGACCGCCCCGCGCAACTGTGGGGCGAGCACAGCGAAGTCCGGTTTTGCCTCTGGCGAAAACACGTCGAGAATGGCTTCGCGCGCCGATGATGGCGTCGGCGTCAAAGCGACCAGCAAAAATAGAAGATTTTTCATGACCACACCTTTCGGCGTGGTTCGGATATCGCCCCACGTTTCTAAATGAACAGGCGGCGCATGGCAATCGCCCACAATCTGGCATCGCTCAGACGAAAGGGGCGTCGGCCATCGCGAGCCGTGCCGGAGAAGGTCGGGTCGATCCAAAGGGGAAAGATGGTGAGGCTTAGCTGAGAGGAGCGAGTTTATGCTGATTGCGCTCAAACCCAACCAGAAGACCATCGACATCGTTGCTGCACTGAAGGGCCGTTGGCACGGTTCCTACGCGATGTGCATCTGCCCTGCGCATGCAGACCGAACGCCGTCACTTTCAGTCCGGCAGGGCGAGCGGGGCATTCTGGTTCATTGTTTTGCGGGATGCCGCAGCGAGGATGTCCTGCGTGAAATCGGTCGGACCAAACCGATCCTGAATTCCCCTTCGCCAAGCTACCGGCCAGAAGGAACCCCGCCCAATGTCAGAAGGATCTGGGATCAGGGCACAGAAATCCGGGGGACGCTCGGCGAAGTCTACCTTCGATCGCGGCGACTGCCTTTCGACCTCCCCGACTTACGCTTTCATCCAAGGTGCCCGTTCGGCCGCAAGCCCAAAACCACCTTCCGGCCCGCGTTACTGGTCGCTGTCAGAACTGGGCACAAATTGACGGCTATCCAGCGGATCAGGCTCACGGACGACGGAACCTGGCATGAGGGCAAGTTTATGCTCGGCAAACCCGGACAGGGTGCTTGGGCTCCGCAGTTCGACGGCAACGTGCTCGCCATTGCTGAAGGCATGGAGGATGCGGCAAGCTACACCCTGATCAGGAAAATCCCGTGCTGGGCAGCTCTTGGGAATGAGCGCCTCGCACTGATCGAGGTTCCAGAGCATGTTGGCACACTTTACATCGCCGAGGACAACGATGGTCCTGGCCGATGTGCTGCTATAGCAGCAGTTGGATCACACAACATGTCGGAGAGGCAAATCATTCGTGATCCACCACCGAGTAGGCACCACGACTGGACAGACGCAGGCGCACACATCCGGAGTAGTCAGGTGCAAAAGGGTTAAGTGAAGAGCATTGACCGAACAACGACCCAATGCCTGGGAAGATGAAGAAGTTGATGACGGTTCAGATCATTTTGCTTTAGAACGACAGCTTCCGTGGCAGCTAAACCGGAATTTGCTACCCCAAAATCGTCCCTTAAAATTGGACGGCCGCTCATGGCGCGTGGACAGACCGTGTAACAAAGAGATGATTGGGCGAGAATGGTGCCAGGTTATTTTTCGGATCGTGAATACGGAGCATCACCTCAAACAATCGATGTCATCGATGAACGCTTGTGGGCTGGCCTTTACAGCTTGATCCAGACGGGAATTGGCAACGGATCATTTGGCCTACGCTTTCCGGAACAGTGCCCCGATGGAAACGGCCCGTGCGGATGTGACGTGCAGGCCTTCCGCCAGGTGTTAGTCGCCGAGGTGCCATGGATCGAATGGCCTCTCTCTCCGAACGCAGTGCCCGACACGCCAGTGATCCTCGATCTGCTCGAGTTCTGCGCTAGCTCGGTGGGTGAGCCGATTCAGGATGCTTATCATTCCTACTACCGTCACCATCACCTGAGTTGGGATCGAGACGCTGGTCTTTCGCGATTTGTGGCGGATGTGAACCTCCTCTTTCGTCGGAATGCTGTCGCCTATGAGCTCACAGCGACTGGCGAGGCTTGCCGCCTTCTCCCGCAGGCGATCGCCAATACAATTGGCTGGGCCTTGTTTCACACGGGCGACACGGAGACCGATAGGCTGCTTGAAGCCGCAAGACAGCGGATTCTCTCACCAAAGCCCGACGACCGCCGCGATGCGCTTGAAAAGTTGTGGGATGCGTTTGAGCGGCTAAAGACCCTGGAGCCGGGGACCGACAAGCGCGCGCAGGCCGATGCGCTGCTTGATCGTATCGCAGCGCATGGCTCCAGCTTCCGCCAAGCGCTCGGGCGCGAAGCCGCCGAACTGACCAAAATCGGCAATAGTTTTCGCATTCGTCATTCTGAGACGACGCAGGAAGCGCTTACCTCTCTCGATCAGGTCGACTACCTTTTCACCCGTATGTTTGCATTCGTGCGCTTGATCCTGAAGGGGACAAATCGTGGCGGGTGACCTCTATGGGCTCATCGCTGGCCTCCTTCAGGGGATGACGCACGCCCAGCTTAGCGATGAGCCGCAGCGGGTCGCAGGGCTGGTGGTGCCTTACGAGGAGGGCTTGTCAAAGCGGCAGCGTATCGAACAAGCGCTGGCGAATCTGACACAGGAGCAATTGGCCCAGCTTGCGCTGAATTTTGGGGCGGACCGTAGCGACATCCCTCTCGATGAAGCGGGCCGCAAGGTACTCGAGGCAAACGACCCGCCGATAACTCAAATCACACGACGAGACGTCGCACGCGCCCTGGGAGGCGATCTCGCTGGCGACCGCGGCACTGCGGAAGTCGTTGGACGCTATTTCGTGCTTTCCACACCGATTGAAGTTTTATTTGGAAGCCGCGGACAGAGCCTTGCTGACCAAGTTGAGCGGCATATGGATCGGAATCCAGGCGACTGGTCGGTGGAACGACTATTCAGTGAAATCGGCGCCTTTGACTGCTCCAATGCAAGGTTTGGTGCATTGCTCGAAGAAGCCGTTCATCCACTTTCTCGGTCAGGAGAAGATCAGGCGGGCATGGTCATCGCCCTGAACAAGATCCTAGCGCTCGACGGATACGAGCTCGTGCAAGAAGGTGAACTCTCCGGTCATCCTATCTTCGCCTTCCGTCCTGTTGTGCGTGGTGTCGGCGGTCGACCCAAGAATTTGATCTTTGCCTCGCGAGGACCGAAGCCGGAGATCGGCTTTGCCGACGCGATCAACAACGACATCATCATTCTGTCTGGCGAAGAGAGTTGTATGGTCTACGACCGACCGATCAGCGCGAGTGGCCTTTCGTGGTCGGAACTCGTTTCCTGGTGGAGCGAGGTTACGCCGGGGTCTAATGCCGCACAACTCGGGGCTCGCCTCCAGGAATCCTTGGCCTCGGACGCAGAACGCAAGCTTTTCGCGATGTATTTCAAGGCCTATCGGCCTGCCCTCGGCGAGGCGCTACCGGCACTCCTTCCACAGGTCTACCTTCACTATGATCCTGCCATCGTGAAAACCTTGCGCCGACGACTTCCACTGCCGCGTCAGCGAATGGACTTTCTGATGCTGCTCCACAACCGTCAGCGTATCGTTATCGAGGTCGATGGTAAGCATCATTTCACTGAAGGCGATCACCCATCATTGAAAGTCTACGCCGAAATGGTGTCGGCCGACCGCGAGCTGCGCCTTGCCGGATACGAAGTCTATCGTTTTGGTGCCAACGAGTTGGTCGGCAGCGGCGCGGAAGCGAAAATATTGGATTTCTTTGACAAACTCTTCCGGCTGCACCGCATTCGGAATTGAATTCACTCGCTGCGGCACCGCCGCGGAAGGTAAGATCATCCGTAACGGGTGGTTCGCTGTTCAAGCGCCTGATATCGACGGTCGACTTCTATTGCAGGATCTGCTGCCACGAGACGGTCAAGAATGCTACTCATATCGAAGCTGCTGCCGCCGTTCGGACCGAACATCACCCAGAGAAGGTCAAGGACCTGATGCGGGTACGCCTCCGGCGCCTGACTTTGTTTGATCGGATGAACGCTGGCACGCTCGCGCGCATAGGGACTTAAATAGGGTCGAAGCTTCGCCAGCGCATCAGGGAAATGCCTTCCAGATCCTACTGCAAGTGCCATCAGGTCACGGTTAAGCGCGTCGTCGACGAAACGGCGTTCCTTAGGCCAGACACGGTCGAAGAAAGGGGCGACCATGCGCTCCCAAGCCTCCTCGGCGCCTGCCTCGTCATTGTGCATCCAGCGCACTAAGACATCGAGCGCGCCGGTGCGAATCTTGAGCGGCGCTGCACGTAAAGCACGTCCAACATCGGCTTCACTTATGCCCCATCGGTCAGCATCGTCGCCGCGTACCGAGGCGAGCGCGGGTCGCAAAATGCCGGATGCGATCTGTGCAGCGAAACCCGAATCCGGGCGGGCCTCGACAACACCGCGCAAGACGGCCTCAGGCATCAACTTGGTGACTTCTGGAGTGATGCTGCTGTGTGAGACGAGCACCGCACGCAGCCCCCGTGCCTCATCCGTATCCGCCGCAAGACGGGGCATAACGTGAGCTTCGACGAGTTCCACATCGGCTAGGAGAATAAAGGCTAAGTCGTGGATTAGCACCGCACGCCCAACGACCCCAGCCTGACCATCGTCGCTCGCGACCAATGCGAGCCGAGCACGCTGCCGTTCCTCATGTGGTCCCTCGGACTTGCGAGTATGATCCAGTTCGGTGAGGAGGACCTGAACCAGCCTGCCGACGGCGCGATTGATTGCAGTTTCGTAGAGGTTCTTCTCGAAGTCGATCTCGTGATCTGAAAGCCGCACTGATGCCCAGAGCTTGTCGCACCAGTCCTCGAGATTGGCAAACGACCGTCGCGGCCCGAACATCAGCAGATCAACGACGCTCGCAGCGATAGGCTGAAGGGCTTGAATGTCCAACCCATCCAGAAGCGCCAAAGCATCGACCGCAAGTTGGTTGCGCAGCGGCGCATCCTTCTCGTCATTCCTAAACGCCAACGCCGCCAGCAAATCGTCCCACAAGGCAATGTTAGGTGCGGTCAACTGAGCGGCGGCAAGTGTCTCAAACGCGCCTTTGGGGTCCAATCGGCAATAGCTTCTCCACCCCATTTGCCGATCAATGTCGGGGCTCTGTCGGAGTTCCGTGGCAACTTTCAGGCGTTCGTCGGGATCCGCCTCGACGATCGGCCCACTATCGCCAACCACGTTCCGCACCCCATAGCTGTATGAACCGAAAAAGTCGCGGTCCTCGACTGCGCGATTGAGATGAGGCCACCGCCCCATGATTGCGTCGAGTTCACCCCGGCCCGCTTCCGAAAGCGCGCCTGCGGTGTCGAGCATTGTCAGACGGAGCCAGACCTCACTATCGCGAGCATGGACACGCCAGTCGACTTGGCCTTCCTCCAAAGGATAGCGAGCATAAAAGGCGTCGCCACTTGTCAATATCCGACCCTCTACGCCATCGAGGAGCGCGGTCGCGGCATCTGCGGCCCGGTCGCGCAGCGTAAGAGCCAACTCTCGGCGAATGATCCAGAAATCGGTGTCGTTCAGTTCGAGCAGCAACTGTAGCGCCTCATCCGCCGAGAAGGCTGCTGCATCACGCGCAGCATGGAGCAGCAGCCGAATGCCCATCCTCCCGGGCCACGTCCGCCACTGTGCCGCCTGCGCACGGGCGCGATCGCGATCGGTCGCCAAAGCTTTTGGGAAGGCGTTCACGATTGCTCTGACAAGGAAGAGCACGCCGTTGTGATGCTCATTTTGGCCATGGTCCTCGACCGAGGGAACGCTGTAGTCGCTGGTGTCGTAGTCCTCGACAATCATTCCAAGATCGACCGACTGCTGAAGAGAGGAACGTAGACTTTCGCTGCATAACTCAAGGATACGCACCGCGTGGCCATCAAGCGCATTCAACGCTTCGATGATTTCGGTTGCGCCATATTCGTCGATGACATGGAGGTCGAGCGCGACAAGGTTCGATAGCTGCGGTTCGCTCGCTTCCGCGCCGACGGTATCCGCTGCCGTTTCATCTTCGCCTTCATCATGGAGCTGCCAGCGCCTTCGGACCACAAGCGACGGCTCAAGCAACATCACCGACTGTGCGAGCTCGCCGTCGAGGATCAGGCCGGATTCAAGCTTTTGCTTTAGGGCGTAGGCATTCTCGTCGAAGTCGGCGGAACGCTCCATCACCCCTGCCGAAATCAGTATGCGCCAGGCCTTGAGCCAGAAGTTCGATGCCGGCGGGGCTTGTCGCAGCCGTTGATCGAGACGCGAGAGAAAGTCACGTCCGAAAATGGTGTGCCATTCGACGGCGATCATGAAACGCTGACGGTCTTCGAAATTGCGGGCAATCCAAGCAGGGATTACCCAAGAAGCGTCTTGAACCGACCAAAGCTTGTTCTCGTGAAAGATGCGGAACCAACGCGGATCGGCGATTGCGTCAAGCGCGACCGGCCAAAGATCGCTGCGATCTGTAAAGAGCCAAGATAGCTCACTCAGCAGCTGATCGGTTAGCGCGCTGCTGTCTCCCATAAGAATCTGGCGTGCGCGCGCCTCGCGCGATCGCTTGGGCCGCTCGATTATGTCGGCAAGCTGGTGGAGATCGCTCCAGAGCGGCGAATGATCAGGGACGCCGGTCGCAGGGTTGCGCTTACAATATGCGAGCGGCGTAACAGCCAGCGTGCCCCACCCCGCCTCGGCTTCAACCGGATCACGATCATAAGCGTCAAAAGCATAGACCGGGCGCAGGTCTGGAAAGCGTGCGCGATCAGCCTCCAGCACATTAAGGAAATAGCGAACGGGGGCATCGTTAGCGCTGTAGCCGATGAGGACGATTGTTTTGCAGCGGGCGAGATCGAACAGGAACCGCGAAGCCCAACCCGAACGCATATAGGCGTCACCATAGTCGGCGCTCGTTAGAACCAGTGGCGTCGGATCGAGGTCGAGTGACGGATCAACTAGTCTGCCGTGGATATGGATGATGCCCGAAAAACCGCTACCGCCAGGCGCGGGGAGCGACTGGCCGGCAAAACTTTCTGAGTGGATCAGCGGGGCCGGTAAACCTAGCGCTCGCTCGAGCAATGTGTCGAAATTGGTAGTGACGATGAGGACGCGATTACTGATGTCGCGCGAAAGTCGCAGTATCGTTCGGTGCTGGTCGAGCAGCGGATCGGCAGGCACCGCAAGCAATTCGGAAACAGTGCGCACCATCGCCTCCGGATCTGCAAGCCGACGACCGAGGGCACCGAGCACTTCCTCGAAGCGCTGACCGTCATATGACCGCTTCTCCGAAACATCCATCGCGACGCCGAGCTGCGCATAAGTTTGGTCGACCAGAGACTTGAAGTCCGGGAGCTGCGGCGCACTTACACCGGTGCCGCACAGGAACACGACCTCGCCTGCCATCAGTGCGTCAATGAGCGCTGACGGAAATTCAGGGCCGAGATCGGAGAATCGCAAAGACAACGCAAAAGCCCTCAAACAGATTGCCCCAAGGCAACCAATATCACCAACTCATAGCAGCGCCAGAAACTGGGAAGCGAGGTTTCTATTTCGCAATTAGCTTGAAGTTGGATCGCCTTGCGAAAGCTGGCACACCCAGTCTACCCTTAGTATATGAGCGAACCCAAGCGACATCACTGGTGGCCTGAGTTTCAGTCGCGCCAATGGGCAGGAGCAGACGGATTTCTACATGTTGTGCGCGCTGACGGTACAACGTTTCGCGCACCGCCTTCCAAAGTTGGCGTTGAAGGCGAGCTCTACACTCGAATCGACCCGAGCGGCGCCAAAGACCGCGATATTGAACACTGGTTTTCCCGTGAGATCGAGAACCCTTTCATAAGCGCACTGACGCGGCTGCAGAGCTTGAATGGCATTGAACGGAATAAATTCGCCGGACGCGGCGATCCGGTCCGACGAAAGGAGTTGCAAGAGTTGGGCTTTCTCGTTGGCGAATATGACGAGCGTATGCCCCTCTCGTTACAAATCCGCACCGCAATCGCCAACTACCTAGCGGCGATGGTTGTACGCAGCCCGACTTATCTTGCCAAACTCACCGTATGGCATGAGAGCAACAATTGCACTGGTGGCTTACCCGTTAGCAACGCGGCCTTTCGAGGGTTCGCACTTGAGAACATGCTTTACCTCTACGATGTGTATCGCGATGCAATCACCAGCAGCTGCATCAATTTGGTAATCGCGAATTGCAATCACGAGTTTCTGTTCGCCGACGGCGGTGTGGCGGCCAAGGAACCGTGGAGTAAACGGCCAATGCCTTTCGACCTCTATGTGCCGCTGACCCCGAAGCTTGCGCTTAACGTGCTACCGCTGCCCGGCGCATATACAAGCGGTCTTTGGATATCACGGGTCAATTCACGTGGCGTATCACGCTACAACCGCACGATGCTTGCCGATGCCAAGCGTTTCGTTTTCTCGAGGTCCACACCGCCGATCAGCTTCATAAGAAAATATTTTGGAGTACGAGCACCCTCGCCTTTCGGCTCTCGCTGGATCAATGGAAAGCTCGAAACCATATACGACCGAAGCAGAGATAATTAGCTCTGAATCAGAGATTTATGGTAAGCGGTGTTTTCAGTTCACGTTGACCCACGGCATGAGGTCGCCGACGCTGTTTGCTGGATGACCATCGGCGAGCTTGGTGAGCGTCTCGGTCAGCCAGGTGTGCGGGTTGATGCCGGCGATCTTGCAGTTTTCGATCAGCGTGGCGATGACCGCCCAGTTGTCCCCGCCCTCGTCTGAGCCCGCGAACAGGGCGTTCTTGCGGTTGAGGGCCAAGGGTCTGATCGATCGCTCGACGGTGTTGGTGTCGAGCTCGACCCGGCCATCATCAAGGAAGACGGTCAGCCCGTCCCAGCGGCTGAGCGCGTAGCGTATCGCTTCGGCCAGCTTGCTCTTGGTACTGACCTGGCGGAGCCGGGCTTCAAGATAGTGGTGCAGATCATCGACGATGACACGGGCGTGCTCGTTGCGGGCGGCGCGGCGATGGTCGGCACTGGTGCCGCGGACCTCACTCTCGACGGCATAGAGACCGGCGATCCGCTGCAGCACCTCGGTGGCAACCGGCGACCTGTCGGCGAGGTCGAAGAACTTGCGCCGGACGTGTGACCAGCAAAACGTGAGAGTGATCTGCTGCTGCCGCTTGGCGAGCGCGGTATATCCGCCATAGCCGTCAACCTGCAGGATGCCTGCAAAGTCCCCCAGATGCGCTTCGGCGCGCTCGCTCTTGCGGTCGGCCGCATAGACATAGGCCATCATCGGCGGATCGATACCGCCCCATGGGCGATCATCGCGGGCATACGCCCATAGCTGGCCGGTCTTGGTCCGCCCTCGTCCTGGATCGAGCACTGGCGCTGTCGTCTCGTCGGCAAACAGCCGCTCGGATCGTCGCAGTCGTTCCAGGATGTGGTCGCGTAGCGGGCGAAGATACCAGGCTGCCTGCCCGACCCAGTCAGCAAGGGTGGAGCGATCCAACTGGATGCCCTGGCGGGCATAGATCTGCGCCTGCCGGTAAAGCGGCAGGTGATCGGCATACTTGGCGACCAGCACCTGGGCGATCAGGGCTTCGGTGGGGATGCCGCCTTCGACAATACGAGCCGACGCCGGGGCCTGGACGACCGCGCTCTCGCAGGAGCGGCATCCATAGCGAGGCCGGCGGGTGACCAGGACACGGAACGTGGTCGGCACGACATCAAGCCGTTCGGCAACATCCTCGCTGATCTGGTGCAGCCCGCCGCCGCAGCATGGGCAGGTTTTATCCTCTATATCGACAATCTGCTCGATCCGTTCGAGGTGCGCAGGCAGCGAGCCGCGGTTGGTCTGGCGGGGACGATCGCCCTTGGGCTGAACCGTTCCAGCCTCACGCGCCGCGCGGGCTGCGCCAAGTGCCGTCTCGATATCCTCAAGGCCCAGCTGGAGTTGGTCGGGATCGAGCTGTTCGGACTTGCGGCCGAAAAGGTGGCGCATGAAGGCATCGATGATCGACTGCAGCCGCTCGATCTCTGCGTCAGCTTCGCCCTTGGCAACGGTCACGTCGGCAAGCTTGCGGGACTGCTCGAGCGCCAGCGCACGTAGCGCTTCGATGTCTTCTGGCAGGTCCGCTTCCATCAGCATGACGGCAGTGAATCAGCAGACGAAAGCCCAGTCAACCGGCAATCTGCGGCGCTATCGGGCGGCGTCCACCATGCACGCGGCGCCAGTCGAGACCCTCCAGCAAAGCACCAAGTTGGGCTGCCGTAACGCGCATCACACCGTCCTGGATGCCGGGCCACTTGAAGCCGCCGGACTCGAGCCTCTTGGCCATCAGGCACAGGCCGGTGCCATCCCACCAGACGAGCTTGATCCGGTCCGCGCGCTTCGCCCGAAAGACATAGATCACTCCGGAATATGGATCGCCGCCATACTCGGCGCTGACCAATGCAGCCAGCGCGTCGGGGCCTTTGCGAAAATCCACTGGCCGCGTTGCCACCATCACCCGCGCGCCAGGACCAGGACCGATCAACGTTGCACCTGAAGAGCCTGAATCACCGCTGCAGCCAGTCCGGGGCTCGCTGCTCGTCCGATCCGTACCACGGCACCGCCAAGCTCGACCTCAATCGCTACATCGCTCGACCTGGGCTTGGGACTGTCGGCTACGACCGGCACGAACATCGGTGCATGATCGCCATCAGTATCCGTTACTTGGCGGGCTGCCACTGCATAGCGGAGCTCTCGCCGCCAAGTGTAAAGCAATGATGTCCGAATGTCGTGCCGCCGCGCAAACGCGGCGATGTTGTCGCAACGCTCCAGCTCAGCGACAATCGCCAGCTTCTGCTCCAGCGTCCAAATACGCCGTCGGCCAGCCATGTCGCGCAGAACCTCCGGACGACCAATACGCTCCCGAGCCACTCCAATGCGGGTGTCCAGTGCGCTCGTAGGGTTGTTGTCTTCCATCCAACCCACCGTCTGCCTCAATCAACTACGGATGCAAGGTGGGCGGAAAACAGCGCTTACGATTTATGTCTAACGTTGGGGTCATTTGGCTTATTCACGCGAACGATGAGAGGTTTTCGAGCGCCTGGCGCCATCACCAAATTGCCGGGAAACTACTACGCAAAGCTGAATGACCTGCTCTGCAACGATGCTGCGGTCTCGCTACAGGAAAGTCTCACCGGCGTGGTTCTCGAACAGTGCGGCATCACGAACGTAACCGAGCAGTACCTCGACCTTCTTCTGCCGCGAGACCTCCTGCATCTTCGGCAATGAGGCCCCTGCCTTGGCCGCTTCGGTCAGGAACCCCGACCGAAGGGAGTGCGCTCCAACCGCAGCAGGATCGAGTCCTACCTTGTCCGCATAGCGTTGGATCAACCGCGCCACCGAGCGATCCGACATCGGCTCCTTCGTCATCAAGCCTTGAGCATTGGTGCGGAAGAACAGCGGTCCCGCCTCCCCTCCCCTGACGCCGAGCCATTCATTTAGGCGCGGACCGGGCTTGAGCACCTTGCCGGAGGGCACTGCGATGACCTGCCCTACCCCCTCCTGGTCGGTCTTGGAGTGCCGGATCGTCAGCTTGAGACCCTCGCGCACCAACTCGAGGTCAGCCAGCTGCAGCGCCACCAATTCAGAACGCCGCAGCGCCGCAGCGAGCCCAAGCGCCATAACTGCACGGTCACGGATCGCCCGCGGACTGTGCCCTTCAACAGCGGCGATCATCCGAGCCAGATCAGCTGCTAGAATTGCGCTCTTCTTGCGCGTCGGCCGAGCACGTTGCTCACGCCGGATCCCAGCAAGTGTGTCAGCAATCACATCACGTGGGTCGCGATGCTGGGGTGCGACCTGTCCCGCCTGCCTGTGATGCCAGGCGATGGCCGCAAGGTGCCGCCCGATGGTGCTGTCCGCCCTCCCCGCCTGCGCCAGCGAGGCAAGGTATGTGGCCACTGCCTCCGGCATAGCCGGCAGTGGATCGAGATCACGCACCCAGCACCATTCTTCGAACTGCCGCCAGTCGCTGTCATAGGCTCGGACAGTGTTTGCCGCCTTGGAGCGCGCCCGGTATGAGCGGGCCGCTTCAATCTCAGTCGCTAGCTGTGGCGGGATCGCATTCCCCAGCGGCGAAAGCGCGACTTCATCTGAAAGCCCCAATGCCTTGCTGCTGTCATTGTCCACGGCAACACTCCTCAAGCTTCATTGCCGCCATTGCGCCTTACCCCTGCTTCGGGCGCGGGCGACATCGCGGCGAATTTCGGCTGCTTTATATAGAATAGCGTGTTGTCCGTGAAGGGCTCTTATCGGACAGCAAAGGCACCGTACAAGCTGGGTATACTTTTTAGGCCATTTATATACTATCTGGCCGATGGCATCCGCACCAGCACCCTGGCAACTGACGCTTGCCCGCATCGAAGGCGCCCTCCCCTTCATCTCACCCGAGCTGTCCGAATGCCTTGCGCTGGCCTCACTCCGGCGCCTCTGGCGCATGCATGTGCGCGATTATCCGTTTGATAATCTTGGAATTGAACACAATCCGGGGCTTGAGGCCGACGAGCTTGTGCGCTCGTGGTATTCCGAAGAACGCCGTCAGTTCTTGTCGTGGATCAGCCGGCGAGGTCACCCTCCCCTCGCCCATGCCGCCAAGCTGGTCATGGCCGCCAAATGTCACTCTGAAGGGTTCAGCGAGGCCTACTTGCCCGCCGATCGTGCACTCGAACGGCTCGATGCGGTGCTGCCGACCCGTGATCCGATGGGGACCCTGCTTGAATGGTTGGCGGAGCTGCGAACTGAAGAAATCGACTTTCTCGAAGGCGGCAGCGAGATGCTTCAGGTCGGTGGGTTCGCGGTCACACGTTCGGCGCCGCGGGGGGCGGCCTGGGCTGCGTCGCTTGCGGCGGCCATGCGGCCACACTTGTTTGGGCTGGGGTCGGCTCCAATGGCGCTTGCTGGGGTCATGCCGCGTGCTGTGTTTCGTGAACTCCATGAAGAGCCGTTGCCCGTTGTGCTTCGCGCGGCGCTCCAGGTAGCCAGCGAAAAGGCTGAGGTCGATTTGCGCTTCCTGCGAAGGGCTGTCGTTCAGGCCGACGATGTACTTTCTGGGCTGTATGCCTCTTCGACTGCTCCGCAAACCTGGCGGATGATCGTCAGCTTGGGCCCACTTACCCGAGCTGAGCTCGCTCGGGGACTGGGTGTAACAAAGCGCACCGCTTCTCAATCGGTAGCTTCACTTCAGGAGGCAAGTATGGTGCTCCTTCGGCAGACCGACGGCGCTATATTGCCGGCCAGTGCTGATCTAGAACGGCGCGAATAGCCTCTTCCGCTTCCTGCCGTGTCGCGCCGCCCTTATTCAGCAACGTGACACGGACGCCCTTACGGTCAGCCCCATCGATCCGAAGCACTGGCTTCCCACTAGCACTGGCCACGGTTTCAGGCTTTCCTGACTTCTTGGGGGATCCTGACTTCTTGGGGGGGTCTGCCGCGAGAGCGAGCGCCTTGATCACCTCAATCACAGACATCGACTTGCCAGTCTGCTCGCGCTCTGCAGCAAGACGTTCCGCCTCACGGAAGGCGCGCTCCCGTCGATCCTCAGGCTTGAGGAGCGCTTTGAGCGCAATCGCATTGCGAATGCCAAGCTCCTGCGGATTGGCAAATGCCCTGGTCAGCCCATCTGGCAGCCGTGCCAGATCGAGATACCGCGTTAGCCAGCTTTCGGAGACTTTAAGCCTTTCCGCCATCGTCTTCTGCCGACCATCGTAATAGGCCGTCAGGGCGCGCAGATAGTCTTTTGCGCGTTCGAGATCGGTGAGATCATCCCTAGCCCGGTTTTCAATGTCCGCGAGCCTGAAGGCCTCTTCATCGCCCATCTCGCGTACGTCGACGAGAAACTTGAAGTCTGGATAGTTGTGCGAGCGCAGCCAGCTGATCGACCAGTGTCGGCGCGCTCCGCAAATGACCTCAAACTCAAACCCGTCATCTCCGGAAAGGCGACGGACGATCGCGGGTATCTCCTGCCGCCCTTGAGCCTTGATACTCTCAATAAGGTCCGCGCAGCGTTCCTCATTAAGCAGAGCATAGTCGCGGTTATGACCTGCCCACATCCGACACTTTGCTGGGTCAACAAGCTCATGTGTGCGAGAAACAATCGCTCCCGACGCCAGGTCAGCAAGACGGTTTGAACGCCCCGTAAGCACGTTTGAGGCAATGCTCGATCTACGAGGGGCAGCAGTATCCTCGGTCAGGTCAATACCTGCCGCCAGATCGGCCGCGAAACCACTGTTCTTCCTACTCATGCAAGCCTCCCATTAGCAGAATTGCACGCGTGCAATTTTCCAGCGGCTCATACCAAAGCCTCCTGACGGAGGCGCTTCTGATGGCTGGGCCACATCGATCGAATATCAACTTCGATTTCCGAATTCACGCCATCAAGATAGTTCAGGCAACGGTTGCGAACCGCCGAACTCGTGGCAGGGCCATCAAGCTCATACACTGTCATCAGCCGCGCTGTAGCATTGTCGATCTCGGCCGAGTCCTTGAGAGGCGTGCGAACCATCGCATGCCCGAATAGCGTCCGCATCAGCTGCAACAGCTCTTTCTGCATCGATTTATTCTCATCGACCTTGGACGCGACAAAGCGGAGGAACTTCAATTCTGGAGCGAGACCACGGTCTGCCAGCTGCTCAATCGTTTCATCTAGCATCGAGAGGAATGCAGCCGTCGAGGAGAAATCCATAACAGTCGGCGGTACCGGCACGACCAATGCGTTAGCGGCCCGCAGCACGGACAGCGAGATCGCCCCGAGGGCAGGCGGCGGATCCATCACCACGACATCGAACCGATCCGATATACTCTCGATTCCCTCCTTCAGTCGGTCAAGAAGCGCGCCGTTCCCCTGTGCCATCCGTGCGGCTAGTTCGTATTCGGAGTTGAACAAACGAAGGTTGGCGGGAATGAGCTCCAGACCGTCGAAGTGAGTCTTGCGGAGCGCGTAGTCCAGAGATGATCGCTCCCCCTCACGAAGGAACGGATAAAGGGTATCATCTTCGGTGAGGTCGAGATCCGGCACATACCCAAAAAGGGTCGTCGCCGAGGCTTGGCTGTCGCAATCGACGAGCGCAACACGGTAGCCTCTGATGGCCAGATACTGAGCAAGGTGAACGGCCAAAGTCGACTTACCAACACCTCCCTTGAAGTTCTGAACGGCCACGACACAGCAGGGATCGTTTGGAGCCCGATAGGGTCTTGTCCCGAACACGCCGCGCATGTCGTTCAGCTGGGCAAGCGTATATCTCTCTCGCCTGTTGTTGTCGGTCCTCGCAGGCTCTGGCAGGCGGCCGTCCTTTTCCGCATCACGGATAGCAGCCGGTGTGCGGCCCACAAGTTCGGACGCTTTCCCGATTGTAAAGGTTGGCTCGCGCCGGTCATCTGCCCTAGCGCTTCGCGCGGAATCTCGGAGCTTTTCGAGTACCGAGGAGGTTCGACTGGCCAGCGTCGCGACCGAGACCAAACGCTCGGCTTCTTCAATCTGAAGTCCGTTAGACACATGCCATCCTTTCGCAATTCCGCATATGCTACACCGACTTGCGCTTTTCGGTCAAGAAAATCGGGAATTTCGAAAGTTGGAGCGCATAATCGGTCAGAAATCTGGGTCGCCGCGCCCTATCCTGACTCGGTGGGGGCTTAGAAAATTGCACGCGTGCAATTTCTGCCGTTCAGGGTCGGCCCCGGCGATTGAACCACCCCTCACAGAACCCTTTCCAGGCGGCGATCAGCTTCGCACCGCGAAGCTTCTCCAAACGCTCACCCATATGCTCGCGAAAGCCGTTGGCGATCAGATCTACGTCCCAACCACCGCCATGCTTACGGCCTATCTCAAGGAGGTCGTCATGACCAAAGCGCAGCGTTCCCACTGGAAATGTCGCCTCGGATGGCTTCTTAGCTGAGACTGCTCCTCGCGGTGCCGGAATAGCCCCCTGCCCCACTGTAACGCTCTCTACAGCCCCATCACGCCTCGCCTGGCGTCCAGCTGAATGACGATCAAGCTCGTCGACAGTCTCAAGCACCTCTGGCGCGCCTTTGGGCTCGAACCGGAACTCGATCTCCGTGACTGTTCGACCCTGCCTGATTTCCCGCCACTCAACACGGAAGTGAGCAAGCTGGTCAATTTCGGATTTCGCCTTCTCCAGAACTTTGCGCCGAAGTTGAGCGAAGTCTGTGTAAACATCTGGTGGAATACCCAATGCTGCGCGCAGCGCCTGCATGTCTCCCCGCCAAGTTGCTTGTCGACGATGAAGCCGAAGTGCCCCCAGCTCATACAGCTTCAAGGCGTAGTTCGAACGAAAGCCAAGCACCGCTTGCCGATTGAGCACAGCATAGGTTTCGGATGCCTGGATGAGCTTGCGAGCATCTGGGGTGAATTCCCACTCGATCCATCCAGTTTCGCCGCCCTCCTCATCTGTCTCCTCCTTCGACCGCGAGATCAGGGAGAACAGGAGCGTCGCCTTCTTTCCCCGCCAGGATTTGTCATCGACGGCAAACAGCGTTCGGTGCAGTTCCTGAAGCATGTCGGTAATCCGCTCATTGCCCTTGTGGCCTCGCCGAATGTCCGCCTTACGTATGCGGTGAGGGCGATCCTCCCAGGCGTCACCCCCAGCTGTGAGGATCATGAGAGCGAGTAGTCGCGAAGCTGTCAGACTGAGAGATTCGCCTTTGACAAACTTGATTTCGATGATGCTGCCTGGCTTGGCGAACTCGTCGCCGCCCTTTGCCTTCAACGCGGCAGCAACCCGCATCGCACGGCCAGGGGATCCTTCCTCGGGCTTCTCTTCAGGAGCCTCGGCTATTGGGCTAACATCCGTTTCCATGCCATATTGCGATCAAAGCTTGATTCTTGATGTGCTGATTGCTGCCTGACCTGACCTCATCAGTCAAGTCAGGTCAGGATCAAGAGATGGCCGCAGCCCCCAAGAAGTCAGGATTGAGCCGGTCGGATATCGGGTCTGAATCACCCAAGAAACCGCGAGTCGCTAGGTTCTCCAGCAGGGCTTAAAATCGCGCTTGATTTTGATGCATGCGAGACCCAAAAATCCGGCCAAGCGGGCGACGGATCAACATCTAGACGGCTGCCCCCAAAAGGTCAGGAAGGCCCCAGAAGGTCAGGTGAGTTCCCCCGGCAAGTCAGGGTTAAGCCCCCGGCAAGTCAGGTAAAATCCCCCAACTGGTCAGGCAAGCCAGCGTAGGCAACTGATTTCACTACCAATTTACGCTCCGAATCTGAATCTTTAGAATCATGAATCCTTCCGCTGCAAGCAGCGGCGTTTTTTTATGATTGTTTTTGGAGATTGCGCGACGTCGCGAGGAGCATTCTCGGCTCAGACCAACCAAACGTCCTTGCACACGTTCTAAAAGTCGAGGCAGTGGTCAATCGCCTCAATGAATCACAGATGCTCCTGTGATTCAGATTTCCAGTTGGACCGAATGCTCAGCGTTCTGCCACCGGTTTCATATGGAGACGCCGAAGAACCAGTCGTGGCATTGGCAAGCAATAGACCCGTCCCGCAACGTCGCGCGCGACTATCATCTCTGGATTGAGACCGATCTGTTTGGCTGGACAACCGTTGAGCGGCGCTGGGGACGAATTGGTACGAAAGGGCAGGGGGTGACCACCAGCTTTCCGGACAGAAGACAGGCAAACACAATCGCACAGCAGATCCGGATCCGGCGCGAAAGCGCATTTAAGCGGATTGGTGTTCGCTACCAGGCAGTCGAGTGACTCCCCTCAACATTTAGGCGGATCTTCACAGCTGAACACTTCTCCATAAAACTCCCCAGTTTCGTTAAAGGGAGAGGGGGAAGGCCTGATGCGGTTCAGCATCAGGAGCAGACCGTGACCGACCTTTTTGAACAATCCAGCCAGAAGCTGGACGCAGCAATCACCGAAATCCAGCACGCCATCGCCACCGGACTGGCGAACAAGCAACGCCTGTTTGAGACGATGCGCCAGCTTTACGGGGAGGGCTCCGCAAACGGCGCATGGAGCCAGAGGGACGCCTTTGACCTACTCGAGGCGGCATTGACGCGCCACATGGCCGGACTGCTGAAGAAGCCTCAGATGCTGCACCAGATTTCGGAGATCAGTGCGCTTATCGAGGCACTGCCGACACATACGGTCAGAAGTGAAGACCAGATCAGGTTCCAGCAATTCTCGACGCCCGCAGACCTCGCAGCGCTTTGCGTGATTTTGGCGCAGCCGCTTGCAACCGATATCGTTCTTGAGCCGAGCGCCGGACATGGCGCTCTGGTGGCAACTTTGCCCGATGTCAGCGCATTACATCTCAACGAAATCGATCCGCGCAGGCGTGAAAAGCTGGCTCTGCTGTTTCCCGAGGCCACCATGGCAGGGATCGATGGGGCCATGCTGGCTTCGCATCTCGACGCGGCTGTGCAGCCAAGCCTGATCCTGATGAACCCGCCGTTCTCCCGATCAATGGGGCGAGGAGCAGACGAGTTCGCAGCGGTGCGTCACCTGCGCGCTGCCATAACGCGCCTCAAGCAGGGGGGCAGGATCGTCGCGATCATGCCGGACTGGTTCACGACCAGCGCAAAGCTTGCGAAAATCTACGAAGACACCTTTGCTTCTTGCACGGTCCGCACATCCATCCGCCTTGATAAATGCTATCACAAGCAGGGCACCAGCGTGGCCGTGCGCTTGTACGTGATCGACAAGATCCCGGGGCAGATCAGACCTGCAGTTTTGGCGCGACAGACAGTTACAGACGTTGCGTCTGCGGTTCCAATCATCAAACGCGTGACAGCCGAGCCCGACTGCGAACCGCGCGCGGTGCCGCCGAAAGCAAAGCCGGGTGCGCTCTTCAAAGCCATGCGGGCAACGCCGATCACAAAACCCGTCAAAGCGAGGGCAACCCAAGCCCCCAAGATCGAAGCACTGGCGTTCAGTACCCTGGACAAGCCGCGCGTGCTCGGTGAGCAAAGCGGGGTCTACATCCCGTACCGGCCAAGCCGGGTCGACATTGTTGGCGCACGCGAGCATCCGACGCCGCTCGTCGAAAGCGTGGCCATGGGCTCGATCCCGGCACCTATCCCAGATTATGTCCCGGCGCTGCAGGACCGGGTCCTTCAGGAAAGCCTGCTGTCCGAGGCCCAGATCGAAACTGTCATCTATGCCGGGAACGCGTGGCAGCAGTATCTGCCTGGCCTGTTCGTTCCCGCTGAAGAAGGCGTTGGCCTGCAACTCGACGAGCATGGGCGCGCCTACCGCAAAGGCTATTTCCTTGGCGATGGCACGGGGGCAGGGAAGGGCAGGCAGATCGCCGCCTGCATCCTTGATGGCTGGCTTGCGGGACGCCGCAAGGCCATCTGGATATCGAAGAACGAAAGCCTGCTCGAAGACGCGCGCCGCGACTGGAGTGCTATCGGAGGGCTAGCGGCCGACATTCAGCCGCTTTCCAACTGGACGATCGATCAGGCGGTTCCGTTTCGCGAAGGGATCCTGTTCGTCACTTACCCGACCCTTCGCAGCCAGCGTCAGGACGCCACCCGCCTGAAGCAGCTGCTCGATTGGGCGGGCGAGGATTTCGACGGTGTCATCGCCTTCGATGAGAGCCACGAGATGGGCGGGGTTGCAGGAGGCGAGGGCGCCCGCGGCACGAAAAGCGGATCGCTGCAGGGAATCGCCGGCGTGCTGCTGCAAAACAACCTGCCCGATGCCCGGGTTCTTTACGCCTCTGCGACTGGGGCCTCGGAGGTCAACAACCTTGCCTATGCCGTGCGGCTTGGTCTGTGGGGACCTGGCACCGCGTTTGCCAACAGGGAAGATTTCATCAGCCAGATCAGGGCAGGGGGCATCGCTGCGATGGAACTCGTGTCGCGGGACCTCAAGGCACTGGGCCTCTATCAGGCGCGCGCGCTTAGCTTTGCAGGCGTCGAATACGACATCCTGAAACATGATCTGACCGCCGAACAGATCGCCGTCTACGACACTTATGCCGACGCCTGGGCGATCATTCATCAGAACCTTGAGGAGGCGCTGGAGCTGACCGGTGTCGTCGATGAAATCGACGGCGCAACGCTCAACAGCGGTGCGAAAGCCGCAGCGCGAAGCCGGTTTGAAAGCACCAAGCAGCGGTTCTTCAACCAGCTGCTGCTGTCGATGAAGCTGCCCACGCTGATTGCTGCCATCAATTTCCATCTGGACCGCGATGAGGTGGTTGTCGTCCAACTGGTCTCGACCGCCGAAAGCATCCTCGATCGCCGTCTCGACAGCCTCTCGCCAGAAGAGCGCGCGGAGCTCGACCTCGACCTCAGCCCGCTCGACGCCGTGATCGAGTACCTCGAGCGCGCCTTCCCAACGCAACAGATGCAAGTATTCGTCGATGATACCGGCACTCAGCGCTCGGCACCGATGTTCGACGAGGAAGGCCGTCCAGTCCACAACCAGACTGCGATCGCCCGCCGCGGCGATATGATCGAGCACCTGTGCGCCATGCCGCCGATCAAGCCAGCGCTGGACGGGATCATCGAGCACTATGGACCGGAGAAGGTCGCCGAGGTGACCGGGCGCAGCAAGCGGCTTATAACCCAGAGCGACGGCCAGCAGCGTCTCGAGACCCGCTCGCCGCGGACGAACCAGTCCGAGACCGACCAGTTCATGGATGGCAGGAAGCCGATCCTTGTCTTCAGCGATGCGGGCGGCACCGGACGGTCCTATCACGCCAGCCTTGATGCAGCTTGCCAGAAGCGGCGCATCCACTTCCTGCTTGAGCCGGGATGGCGAGCCGACCGCGCCATCCAAGGGCTGGGCCGAACGCACCGGACACATCAGGCGAACACGCCGCTGTTCCGGCCTGTGACCACGAACTGCAAAGGGGAACTGCGGTTCACCAGCACTATTGCACGCAGGCTCGACAGCCTGGGGGCGCTGACGCGGGGCCAACGCCAGACGGGCGGCCAGAACCTTTTTGACCCTGCCGACAATCTCGAAAGCGAATACGCCAAGGCCGCTCTCTCTACCTGGTTTGCCTTGCTGGCGGAGGGCAAGCTCAAGAGCGCAACGCTGATTGATTTTCAGCGCCGAAGCGGGCTCAAGATTGTCTCGGAAGACGGCATTCTCGAAGAGGACCTCCCGCCGATCCAGCGCTGGCTCAACCGCATCCTCGCGCTGCCGATCGGAATGCAGAATGCGATCTTCGAAGAATTCCTGGGGTTGGTCGAAGCGCGAGTGTCCGCAGCGCGCGAGGCCGGATCACTCGATGTCGGCGTCGAAACACTGCGGGTTGAACATGCCGTAGTCGTCGAAGACATAGTCCTGCGGACCGACGGGCGAACCGGCGCCACGTCACACTTGCTGCAGCTGGCTCTAAAGACGAGAGCACGACCGATCTCGCTTGAGCGTGTTCTTGAGCGCCGTGACTACGCCGACGGTTGCATTCTGCTCCACAATACCAAGAGCGGGAAAGCGGCCCTGGCCGAACCTTCGCGGCACTTCATGACTGAGCAAGGCGAGCTGATCAGGCGAGTTATCCTCCACCGTCCCCTGCGTCGGGAATACCACCACTTCGATGACCTTGCGGAATCGGCCTGGGAAGAAGCTCCGCGCCGGACTTTCGAGAAGCTGTGGCAAAGCGAGGTTGCGGAGCTTGCCGAACGGCTCACCACAGAGACCGTGTACCTCGCGACCGGCCTTCTCCTTCCGATCTGGTCAAGCCTGCCTATCGACTATCTGGAGGTCCGGCGCATCGTGGACGAGGAGGGCAGAAGCTGGCTCGGCCGCATGGTTCACGAGCTCGACGTGGCAAAGCTGCTCGAGAAATTCGATATTGCCTCCAACGTTGAACTAAGCTCGGACATGATCATCAAGGCGCTTGGCGAAGGCCGGACAATCCCGATCAAGCAGCCGTTCGAGGCGACCATCAAATGTTCGCGTGCGGCAGGCGAGCAGCGCTATGAAATCGCGGGGGCGCCTGTCGATCAGCTGCCCTGGCTGAAGAGCATCGGATGCTTCACGGAAATCATCGTGTTTCGTACGCGGGTGTTCATTCCGACAAAAGAAGCGCCGTCGGTCATCTGCGCGCTGCTTCGAGCATGTGGACCAGCAATGCCTGAGCCATCGATGCCGGCTGTCTCGGTTGAGCACTAACGCCCCACAATTTTTCCTCTTGGTATGCACCATCTGTGCAGCTTGGAATGGCGAGATATGGGATAAATCTGCCGCACCCACATGCTGTTGAGGTGGCAAGGTGCTGAATGGCGTTTGCTATGGATTACCTTGGAAGTCGCCTTTCCGCTTTGTGAACAGAGTAGCACTCGTCCCACCCGTGATTAGGTGGATTGTTCATTATGCTATTCGCTGACAGCTATACGCGAGCGCTGGTCCTTTTGATCTTTTCACAATTAGATGACTTCTAGCTTCTGTGGCAGCTCATTAGTTGGGATCGAGGGTGGAAGGACAACACCGCTAAACCGTTTATGACCTCTTCGCCTCAGAATGAGCTTCGCGCACAAAACCCACCGCTGGGCCGCTCGTGTAGCCGCACGGGCAAAGCTTGGTCTTCGCGCCCGCTAAGTCGCTCTCGGTCATATCACTCGGGATCTCATATCTCCTGCCCGATGTGAAACGAAGGTCAGGTCAGGATATGTCGGCCGACGACCAGTGAATGTGTACGATACGCCACTGCCCGTTCACTTGCTTTAGGATCATCGTCTCGACCGACCGGCTGTTGATCGCACGCGTGCGGTACGTTCCGGTCACCGTTTCGACACTCATGACCCAGGCCATATCGCCCTGCATACCATGCGAGCGACTGACCAGGGTTCGCGGCACTGCGGCGCTGAAGGCAGCGTCGGCTTCCAGATGATGGCTGGCATATTCGGCGCGGCTGTTTTCAACGCCGCCAGATTCAAAAATAACGACGTCTTCAGAAAGGTGCATTAGCGCCGCGCCTGTATCGCCGCTGGCAAGTGCAGCATGGAAGGCCATGACAGTTCCGACCGGTGTTGCCGCGTCGATAGTGGCGCTCGGCGCTCCCGAGCCCGGCGTTCGCGGCGCATCGTGCGCCCCGGGATGCGCAGCCGTCAGACTTAGCCCGATCGCTAACATAGCAGCGAGACGCGCCGCGTGCCGCCCTGCCAATTGACCCACTTCACTCTTGAACATGACCTTGTTCCTCCATGTGTCCCGTTTGCATTTACATCATCATTGGCGACATCGTGCCCAGCACCGCAACCAGACCGATTACACCGCCGGCCAGCAGCAGCTCGCCTGCGAGGCTTCTGCGAAGGCGTGACAATGCGTTATTGGGCTCCGCAGTCTCGCGGCGTGGGTCGAAAACCGCCCGTCGTCCGATCGAGGCGTTATGCGCGCCGAATGCCAGCATGATGCCAACCAACAGGACCTTGGCGATCAGCAAGATGCCATAAGGCGTGGCCAAAACCGCCACGCTGTTCTCCAGTCCAAAGATCAACTGCGCGTTGATCACGCCCGTCAGTGCAGCTGCAGCGACCAGGCCGACGCCTAGCGGCGCGAACCCGTGCATCACGCGAAGCAGCGGCAAGGCTGGGATGAGATCGGGCTGCCGGTGGGCTTTGACCATAAGCATGAGGAACCAACATATTGCGCCCAGCCACAGGCTGGTCGCCAGCAGATGGACGCCATTGTTCAAGCGGTGGAACAGGCCTAATCCACCTTCGGTTGCAGCCGCATGGCCGCTCCAGCTGAGCGTCAGCAATGCGCCAGCGAAGCACAAGGCTGCGATCAACGAAGTTGGCCTACCTGCTCGGCTTGCCAGCAGCGCGCAAAGGCCGACAATCAGCAGGGCCAAGCGTATCAAAAACGCCATGCCCATCTCGGTGCCGATGATCATCGCTTCGATCATTGGCCAGTCGAGCGAAGCAATCGGCGCGCCCATCATCGCTGCAATCGACACCAGCATCAGCGCCATTGAGAACAGCGGCGCACAAATGGCGACGAGGGTCAGAGCAGCCCTACCCTCACCCTGCGACACCCACTCCAGGTGCCGCAGCTTCAGAAATCGAAACGCCGTCCAACCGAACAGGCCGAGCAGCATCGCATAATGCGCAACCCGCAGAACCTGTTCGGTTAGCTCACCCATTTCCATATCAGCCGATGATGAAGCTGACTTTACCTGTCATGCGATGGCCGTCAGCTCCGGCCGCCTGCCAGCGCACCTCATAGGTTCCTTTAGCCAGCGGCTTTTTCAGGTTGAGCGTCATCGTCTTGTTTCCGTTGGACCAGGCAGTGGTGAAGTTGCGGATTGACATCTCGCCGTGGTTTGCCATGCCCGGCATTGCGGTCATCACGATGCTTGCCGCCGCTGTTGGCGGGAGCAGTGCTTCACTGAATGTCAGCGTCACGACGCGCGCGCTGCCAACGGTCGCTCCCTCCGCCGGTGTTGATGCGACGACCTTGGTGTGAGCAAGCGCAGCGGACGGAACTGCAAGCGGAGCGGCAACCATTGCGATTGCGGCAAAAACAGAAGCGAATTTCATGGGAATTTCCTTTACTTCAAAACCAGAAACGGATGCCGACGAGAAAGTTGGTGACGCTGGGATCCTCGCCGCGTGCGCGGGCGTAATCGGCGCTGCCACCGAGGCGCCAGCTTTGTTCAATGCCGATGTAAGGGGCGAACTCGCGAATGAATTCGTAGCGCAGACGGACACCAGCCTCGATCGTGTCGATCCCGGCTCCAACGCCCAAAAGCGGAATGTCTTGCGCTGACAAGTTGACCTCGGCGCGTGGTTGCAGGATCAGACGCTGTGTAATGCGCTGGTCAACCTCGCCCTCGATCCGCGCTGTGAGATCGCCGCGCTGGGACAAGAAAAATGCGGCGTCGACTTCGAACTGGTAAGGCGAAAGGCCTTGCACGCCAATCACTGCATGCGTGGTGTCAGGTCCGCCGAGGTCTTGCCGCACGCCCGCCTGCAGATCCCAAAAGGGAGCAATGGCCCGCGCGTAAAGTGCCTGAACCTCGGCTTGTTCAATCGGTTCGCCGAACGTGCCTTCACCTTCGCTCTTGAACCAGAGCCGGCTCGTCGGGCCACCATAGTAGCCTTGTAAGTCCCACAGGTAGCCGTCTGCACCTTCGCGCACTTGTGTCTCGAACCGGTCGCCCTGGAACCAGAAGACCGGGAAATCGCCATGGGTGCGTTGCAAATCCTCACGCGAAGCCCGCATCGCGTCGGCGCCCCAAATGGCATCGGCAGCGCGCGGTGGACCGCTTCCGGCCTCAGGTGGCGGCGGGGTTTCCATGCCTGGTCCAGGCGATGCCGACGCTGCGTCGTCCATCATCCCATGATCCATGGTGCTGTGGTCCATGCCAGCCATCGGATCGGCAGGCGCAGCCGGCCCACCCGTTATGTCATGGCCCGCGTGAGGGTCGATTGGCTCAGCGGTCGCAGGCTGCTCAGGCATGACGTGCCCCGCGTGCGGATCGACCCGATCAGGCGCGGGCGTGGCCGGCGCCGCCGGCATGTCGTGCCCGGCATGGGGATCGGCGGGCGCTGGAGCAGGTGTCGGCGCTGGCGCTGGCGCAGGCATTGGATGCCCTTGATGCTGCGCGAAGGCCGGAACGGAGATCAACGCACTCCCGAGCAGGGCCGCCGACAGGACAGACCGCACGCTCATGCGCCGCCGCCCGGACCGACCACGGTCACGGTCTGCATCATCCCGCCATGCATGTGATACATCAGGTGGCAGTGGAAGGCCCAGTCGCCGGGTTCGTTGGCGGTGAGATCAAATTGCGCGCTGGCGCCGGGCTGGACGATGACAACGTTCTTGCGCGGCTGATGCGCAGCGCTTTCCCCGTTGACCAGTTCGAAGAACATGCCGTGCAGGTGGATCGGGTGCGCCATCATCGTGTTGTTGATGAGCTTCACCCGTACCCGCTCGTTCCAGGCAAAGCGGATCGGTACATCGCTGACGGCCGAATACATCCGCCCGTCGAACGACCACATGTAGCGCTCCATGTTGCCGGTGAGGTGGAGTTCGAGCAATCGCGATGGCTCGCGCGTGTCCCGATTGGGCTCGAGCGCGGTGAGCATCCGATAATTGAGCACGCGGTGCGGCATATCACGCAGGCCAAGGCCGGGATCGCCCATTTTGTCCGTCGGTGCCATCGACACCATGTCAATCCCCGGGCCAATCGCCACATCAGGCGGTAGCAGCGTGGTGTCGCGCATGATCATGCCGTCCATGCTCATTCCGCCCATCGCCATCCCGGCCATCGCGTCGTCGCCCGGCGCTGCGGATGTACCATGCCCCATGGCGGTATGATCCGCCGCTCCCACAGCGTCGGCAGCGCTGCCAGTTTGTACGCTGTGATCCATCGTGCCGTGGTCCATCCCACCGGCACCATGGTTCATGCCCATATCGCCCATCGTCAGCAGCGGCGGATCGCGCAGGGCCGGAACCGCAGCGCGCGCGCCGGGGCGACTGGCCAGCATCGCCAGCGCCATGCCGGAACGATCCATGGACTCAGCCACGATGGCATAGGCTTCGTCCCTGCCCGGCGTAACGATGACGTCGTAGATCTCGGCAGTGCCGATCTGGAACTCATCAACCTCGACCGGTCGCACGTTCTGGCCATCGGCAGCGATGACCGTCATTGGCAGCCCCGGAATGCGAACATTGAAGAAGCTCTGCGCCGATCCATTGATGATGCGCAGCCGCACGCGTTCTCCGGCGCGGAACAGATATTCCATCCCCTCGGTCGGGCCGCGCCCATTGGCGAGAAAGGTGTAGGTCGGCGCGCCGATATCCATGATGTCGGTCGGCATCATCCGCATCTCGGCCCACATCCGCCGTTCTTCGCCCGACATCGGATATTGATCGGTCCAGGTGCTGACCTGCCGGTTGAAATAGGCTTCGCCAGTGCGCAGCCGGCTCATGATGAAATGCGGGTCGAGCACCGTGAAGTCGCTCAGCAGCAGGATGTAATCGCGATCGAACGAAACCGGCTCTGCACCGGCGGGATCAATGATCATCGGGCCGTAATGGCCGGACTGCTCCTGCAGACCCGAATGGCTGTGATACCAATAGGTGCCCGACTGACGGATGGGGAACTCGTAGGTGAAGGTCTGGCCCGGTTTGATACCCGGAAAGCTGATGCCGGGCACCCCATCCATGTGAAACGGCAAAAGGAAACCGTGCCAGTGGACCGATGTGTCCGTCTCCAGATTATTGGTAACATTGAGGCGGACATTCTGCCCTTCGCGCAGCCGGATCAACGGGCCGGGCACACTGCCGTTGACCGCGATGCCCGGGCCGCGCCGCCCTTCGACAATGCGGTGGCCGCTGCCAACGGTCAGGTCGATGACATCGCCTGATAGCTCGCCAAAGCCTGCAGGAATACGCGGGCCGCCGCGCCCATGGCTGCCGCTGCGGTGGACGCTGTGACCCTGCGCCCAGGCCGGCATGGCAGCGAAGGCGGATCCCGCGCCAAGGCCGGCGATCAGGTGGCGACGTGTAAGGTTCGGACTGTTCATACGCTTTTATACGCGCGCGTCCGGGCCACCCCTCAAAATGCCCACCAATTTTTGACGCGCGCGCGAAAGCCGCGTCTCGACCGCCTTGACACTGATGCCCAGCGTCGTTGCGGCCTCCTGCTGGCTCAGTCCCTCAACCGTGCACAAAATCAACACGTCTTTCAGCTTGGATGGAAGCTCGGCGATCGCACGGGCTGTCGCTGCAAGCTCGGCGCGGTCTGCAGCAAGTGTTTCCGCCGAGGGCGCATCATCGGCAATCAAGTCCGCCGTGTGATCGGGCATCGGCAGACCGACGAACCGCCTGACCGCGCGGCGACGAGCCCAGTCCCGGCATTTGTTGAGCGTGATGGCACTGATCCAGGCCTTGAAAGGCCGCTCGGGATCATAACGGTTCAGCGCGCCAAATGCGGCGACGAACGTTTCCTGCGCAATATCGAAGGCTTCCTCAGGATCACCCGTCGCGGAGCGCGCAAGCCGGTACACGGTCTCACGGTAGCGCTCGACGAGCGCACGTTGCGCGCCCGACAGGCCAGCCCGCGCGTCGCGTATAAGCGCCGCGTCCAGATTGTCAGAGGTCACTGCGGTTGTGCAGCGAGGCTCTTGCTAACCACTGCATCGAACCGCGCCTGTTGATCGGGACGAAGAATGGCCCGCATCGCGAAAACATGCTCGAGCGTCGCCTTCTGGAGGTCCCCCATCGCATTATGCGTATCGTCCACCGCCGCAGAAACGCGGGGACCATATTCATGTTCAGCGGCAATAGCGTCGCCAAGCAGTGCATTGCTGCGCCTCAGCCGGTCTTCGAGCGCCTCGCGCCGCGCTGCAAACTGGCGCTCCAATGCGGTCAGTTCTTGTTCCTGGGCCGGATCGAGGTCGAGCTCACCATGTATCAAGGCGTGGAGTTCAGCCCCGCCATGGTGCGGTGCGGGTTGAAGCATGCGCCCAAGCCAAACCCCGACCAGCGCGAGCGCAATGATCAGCCCCGCCGCCAAGGCGATACGACGAAGGTTCATTCCTGACCCAGTGCAATCAAGGGCGTAAGCGAAGCCGGCGGCCCGAAGGCAGCCAGGGGCACTTCGGCGCGTGCAGGCACCTGAAGCCCGCCAACGACCCCCATCCCCAGCGACACCACGAGCCCCAATCCGAGCATCGCCCGCGTCTGCCGGACCTCGTTCTGCGCGCGCGCCGCCAGCCTTCCGCCATCAATGGCGGAAAGGTCCGGCACGGGAAGGCTGGCCAATCGGGCGAGATTTGCATCGACGTCCATCAAGAAGCTCCTTTGGAATTGTATACGCAGGCGCGGCAAAAACCCCTCAACTTGCCACCTGCGATCCTGCATTTTCCTGCGGAAAGCTGAAAGCATCGATGATGGGACAGGGTCCGGATTGTTCCAACGCACAGTCGTCGGCGAGCCTGACGAGGGCTCCCCGCATGGTTTGCAAGGTCGCGATTTTCTCATCGAGCGCCGCGATCCGAGCGCGCGCAAGGTCCTGCGCCGCTGTGCGATCGCCGGTATCGAGAGCAAGAAGCGTCGCGATCTCGTCAAGCGTGAAGCCTGCAGTCTGCGCCGAGCGGATCGATTGCAAACGGCCAAGATCGCTGCGCGTGTAGCGGCGTGGCCCCTCATGCCGCGCAGGCTGCGGCAGCAATCCGCGCCGCTGATAATAGCGGATCGTCTCGACGTTGACTCCGCCTGCGCGGGCAAGTTCACCAATTTTCATTTTAGCCCTTGATCCCGTACCATGGTACGGAACCTATATGGGCCGAATTGCAGCGATTCAAAGGAAATCACCAATGCCCTCACCCGCCAAAACCGCCGTGCTCCACCGCATGGTCATGCCCAATCACACATGTCCTTATGGCCTTAAATCAAAGCATCTGCTCAAAACGCGCGGCTACAAGGTGGATGATCGGCACCTCACCACGCGCGAACAAACCGATGCCTTCAAGGCTCAACACGGCGTTGCGACCACCCCCCAAACCTTCATCGATGGTGAGCGTATTGGAGGTCATGACGACCTGCGGCGATTCTTCGGGATCAAGGTCCCTGATCCCAACGCTACCAGCTATCGTCCGATCATCGCGCTCTTCGCCATGACCGCAGCGATGGCAATTGCGGCCGGCATCGCGGTCGATGGCACGGCCCTGAGCATTCGCGTTGCCGAGTGGTTTATCGCGTTCAGCATGTGCGTCTTGGCGCTGCTCAAGCTCCAGAACGTCGACAAGTTTGCGACCATGTTCCTCAATTACGACCTCTTGGCAAAGCGCTGGGTGCCTTATGCGACCCTCTATCCCTTCGCCGAGGGCCTGGCCGGTGTGCTCATGGTTTCAGGCCAGCTCCATTGGATCTCGATACCGGTGGCGCTGTTCATCGGCACGATCGGTGCGATCTCGGTCTTCAAGGCAGTCTATATCGATAAGCGCGAACTCAAATGCGCTTGCGTTGGCGGCGACAGCAATGTGCCGCTCGGCTTCGTCTCATTGACAGAAAACCTGATGATGATCGGCATGGCGCTGTGGATGATGACGTAGGGTAGAAATCGCCAATTCAGCGATGCATTGGCGTTTCATCAGTGCACGGCACAGCTTCTGTCTGGATCGTCACATGATGGATCGCAAACTGCGCTTTCAGCATAACTGTAACGGCGCGCCGCACCGCTTCTGCATCCTCCACGCCGCCAATCGCAACATGCGCGGTTAGGCTGGCATCGTCGCCCGCGACTGACCACAGGTGCAGGTCGTGAACCCCGTTCACGCCCTGCATCTCGGCCATCGCAGTGCGGATGGCTATGAGGTCAAACCCGCGTGGCACCCCTTGCAGGAGGATATGGGCATGAAAACTCCTCAGATCGACGTCAGACTGCGCGAGACCAAGGCAGCCACACGCAGAAGCCATGCAAGTTTAGGGGACGGCGCCGAAGCGGCGGAGCCTACGCCAAAGATCTGAAGTTGACGTCACATTGCACCCACTGGCGCGGCGGATTGCATCTGAGAGACTGCGGCGGAGCCCCAGGTAATCAGGAGCGCGGCAACTAGCCGCCAAAAAAGGCCAAAGGGCGTCATTTGGTCCCTCGCAACTCGCTGCGAGCCTCCCTGATGATTTGCCAAGCTGAACGAAGGAAGATTACGGCGATCACTAGAGCTACAATGATGTCTGGCCATGCACTGCCGAGCCAGAAAACGAGTCCGGCAGCGGCGATCACAGCCACGTTGTTGATCGCATCATTGCGGGAGAATAGCCAAATCGCTCGTGCCTGAGCATCGCCCCCTTCCCGGAAACGAGCCAAGATCATTGCAGCGGTCACATTCACAGCAAGCGCAGCAATGCCGATGCCTCCCATAAGCTCAGGCTCCGGTGGAATTGCGTAAAGCGTCCGCCAAATTGCCATTCCCATAACTGAGATGCCAAGAGCGCCGAGAAAAAATCCTTGAGTAAGCGCGATCTTGGCTCGTGTAGTCCCCGGCCAGCCGAGAGCTAGTAAGCCCACGAACGTGATCGACCCGTCACCCAGAAAATCTAGGGAATCGGCCTTCAAAGCTTGGCTGTTCGCAAGAAATCCGCCTGCGATCTCGAACAAACCAAAGCTGACATTGAGGATAACGACCCACCAGAGCGCTCGGCGGTATGCCGGGTCAACTTCGGCCCGCTTGGCGTCACCGGTGCAGCCGCAACCATCTGATTCGTTCACATCCATTCGGAGATATTACAACCTCCAGCCGCTGGAGGAGCAAGCTCTTTGTAGACAACGCGAAAAAGATTCGCTGATTAGAATGGCAAGTGGTCCGCGTTAGGTGGCATCTGAATGGCGCTGCATCGAGACGCATCTAGCCAGATCGGGCCAGGCAATTTAGGTGCTCCAGCCAATGGAGGGTCAACATGGCATCTGAAAAAAACCTCATGATCGGCGACTTAGCGTCGGCCACAGGAACAAAGGTCAACACCATCAGATATTACGAGGAGATCGGCCTCATGCGAACCGCAGTTCGAACTGGGTCAGGGCGGCGCACCTTTCTCCCAGCGGATCTCGAGCGCCTGAGATTTATTCGACACGCGAGGAAACTTGGTTTTCAAATAGATGAAATTCGATCGCTGCTAGCTCTGAGCGATAATCCGGTACAGCAATGTAGCGATGTTACCCTGATCACACAAAAGCACTTGGCCAACGTGATTGAAAAGATTTCGCAATTGGAGCTATTGCGGGATGAGCTCGATCGGATCGCTGGATCATGTACTGGCGGCGTTGTGACCGAATGTCGTATCTTAGAGGCCCTAAGCGCTGAGAGTTCGATCATCGCGGTGCGCTGACAACGAGACCTAGAAAGAAAGATTTAGCCCATTTGCCGAACACTAAGCGCTTGAAGAAGTTTCGCGGCCATCCGATAAACGAGTTGATGCCGAAGCATAGACAATAGAGTTGGGATCGGCCCTGTGCCAAAACGACGAAGTTCGCAAGGATGAGCAATTGTTGAAAGATTGGGCTCCTACCTCCGCCCGCGCGGACAATGGCTAGCTGCAATGATCATCGGGCGCGTCTGTCGTTTATCCACCACTAGTATCAAGTCGTATTGTTTCAATTGAAGGCGGCCACGTCCTGTCATGATCGGCCTCGATCATCATGCCGGTCAACTGCGAATCGAAGATCCTCCGGGATTGGTATCCGCGCAAAAGCGCTCACATTTGATCGCCCGGTGTTACCTTCTGGTGGCCGCCCAGTCACCGCGCCAAGTGGGGCCAGAATGATCCTGACCAACTGCCCCAGAACTTCGCTCCATTCGTGCCGTCGCATCGCAATCGCCAGCATTGCACCGTGACTGGCGAGATGCGGGCCAAGATAGGGCTGCGAAACGATATGCACCCGCTCCAGGTGGTGCCACACAAGATCATCGTCGCCCGCTTCGACCGCTGACCGGTATGCCGCCATTTCGGCCGCGATCACCCGCCGCGCCGCGAGGCTCTTGGCAAGCCCCCGCCAGCGTCGCTGCCGGTGCCAATAGAAGATCTGCGCGAAGGCCCAGATGAACGGGGTCAGGGCTCCGGCCGAAACTTCGACCTCGTCGCTGTAACGCGTCCCGCCGTCCTTATCCGGCGCGACCGTAATCCAATGATCCCACTTCGAGATGATGGCACTATAGCCGTCATCTCGCAGTCGCTTGGGCCACTGGGTGCCCTTAGCTTCGTGCAGGGACGTCACGATCCACTGGGTTCCGAAGGGGATCATTCCGAACAGCCGGAGCTTAATCTGATAGCGCCCGCCGGGCTGAAAGCTCTCGAACGCCGCATCGTCGGCCGGGATGAAGCGCACCAGCGGCCAGGCGATATGCTGCAACAGGCCCGCCGTCTGGACCTCTGCCCAGACAGATTCCGGCTTGAGCGCGATACGTGTCGAACGGGAAACCTTCATGCCGCAACGCTCCCCAACTCACGCCGTGCCTGCCGGACAATCTGGATGCCGCCGCTGATCCCGAGCAGCGCCAGGATCGCTGCAACAATAAGGTCGGGCCGGGCCGTCCCGGTGCCGAACACGCCAAGTGCTGCCGCCATCACGGCGATATTGCCGATCGCGTCATTGCGCGAGCAGATCCAGACCGAGCGCATATTCGCGTCTCCGGTGCGGAAGCGATAGAGCATGATGGCGACACCGGCGTTGGCCGCGAGCGCGAGCGCACCGATGATCCCCATCAATTCAGGCTCGGGTGCAGCGCCGCCGAGCGCCGCCAGAACCGCCGTGATCATCACCCAGCCACCCAGACCGATGAGGGTAAGACCCTTGGCAAGGGCAGCCCGCGCGCGCCATGCCAGCGCCATCCCGGCAACCAGCAGGCTGATCGCGTAATTGGCAGCATCACCGAGAAAATCGAGTGCGTCCGCCTGCAGCGCGCGGCTGTCAGCAGCGGCACCTGCCGCCATCTCGACAGCGAACATGCCGGCGTTGACGCCGAGCGCGATCCACAAAGCCCTGCGCCAGCGCGGGTCATTCAGCGTTGCCGTCGTTCCGCACGCGGCCTTGCAGCAATCATCAGCCATCATCTTGCGTTCTCGACAACTCCCGAGTCGGCACTCTATCTACACCCTGTAGCAACTACAGGGTCAAGCCCGGAGGAGTGGCAATGAAAATTGGCGAGCTCGCGAGCGCCACGGCGACCAAGGTCGAGACCGTGCGCTTTTATGAAAAGACTGGGCTGCTGCCTCCACCCGCACGGACAAGCAACAATTACCGGACCTATCCCAATGAAAAACGCGGCCGCAGTATTTGTATCAATGCTTCGGCCTATGGCTGAGTGATCGCTGATGGGGGATTATTCGCTAATCATTTGGAGAGATTGGTGAATCGATAGGGTGTGTCTATTTAAGACCGGTAAGAGACAAACCCGAAATGGCATGCTGCATTTTGTCCGCTCCGCCATAAATTGAGGGGACGGGGCACGGGTATATCCGGTCAATGCATTTACCAAACTTGGCTCATCCCGCGTAAATTTTGTCATGACAATGTGCACCATCTCGGGTAACGCTCATCCAATGCTGCTCAAAGTATGGTCCCTTTTGCTCATAGTGATCGCGTCATCCTTGATGGTGACGGCGACGGTGCATGCGCAAGAACTGCCAGGGACACTTACGATGGAGTGTAGTGGTGCTGTGCACACCGAAGGTGATGCCGACCAATCGCAGGGTGATTCAGACCAAGCAGTTCCGCATCACCACAGCTCCTGCCACGGCGCTTCCCTTAACGTCCCGGCGAGCGACGGTTTGTCGGCAGTGTATCTTTCTGACATGCGCCCTTCATATGGGTCCGACAGCGCAACTGCGTCGCGCCTAGTCGATCCCGCACTGAGGCCTCCTTCCGCCTGATCTTTTCCGTCAGCCGGCATGTGCTGGCTCGTCGCAATTTGTCAGGATTCCCAGAAAATGAAAAAGATGATCGCGGCCGTGCTGGCCGCGGCGTCCTGCGCATCGCTCGCGCAGGCGCAGGCTCAGTCGCAACAGACGGGTGAGCAGAACGCGAAACCGCCAACTGTGACGCAAACATCCGAACAGCCCTTGCGGTTATTCACGTTAGACGATGCTGTTCTGGCGGCGGGCGGGGCCGCGCCGTCCAACGTAGCAGCCGCCGCAGGCATCGAAGCCGCGCAGGCCGGGCGTGCTGTTGCCGGATTGCGGCCAAACCCGACCTTCCAGGGCCAAATCGAAAATGTTGCCGGTTCCGGGCCTTATACGGGTCTGCGGAGCGCAGAGACGACCGTCGGGGTTGCGATCCCGCTCGAGCTGGGAGGTAAGCGAACTGCACGTATTGCAGTCGCGACTGCGCAGGTGTCACGGGCCGAGTTGCAGGCCGCGATCGCGGCAGCCGATATTCGTGTGCAGGTCACGCAGCTCTACGTCGAAGCGCTCGCGGCTGAACGTCGGTTGATGACGGCGCGAGATCAGGCTCGGATTGCGGCAGAGGTGCTGCGTGGTGCGGGAGTGCGGGTCCAGGCTGGCCGGGCATCGCCACTCGAACAGCAGCGCGCAGATGTGGCGCGTATAAACGCAGATGCTAATGTCGAGCGACTGACCCGCCTCGCGGAAGCGGCGCGGACAAATCTCGCGCGCCGGGTGGGTCGGCCGATCGATGGGGCGCTGGATTCACAACTGCTTGATCGCCTCCCTGTCGCGACCTTCGGACCTGTAGATCCGTCCACAGCGAAAGGTACACTCGCGCTAGCGGCAGCGGATGCCGACTTGGCAATTGCAGACGCTGGCATCGAGCTGGCCCGGGCAAACCGTGTGCCGGACATCAACGTCGGACCAGCGCTACGGAGATTGGAGGCGACTAACGACATAGCGGCAGTCTTCTCGATCTCGATTCCGATCCCTGTGTTCAACAATGGTCGCGCTGCTATTGCCCAGGCAACCGCGGAGCAGACCCGAGCCGAGGCAGTGCGACGCGTGACCGCGCTTGATGTCGAACAGGCAATTACCGACGCGGAAGCGGAAGCAGCAAATGCGGCAACCTCAGCACGCGCAGCAGCCGGTCCCGCCTTGGCGGCAGCCCAGGAAGCCGCAAGGATCGCGCGGATCGGATATCGCGAGGGCAAATTCGGTCAGCTCGATCTTCTCGATGCCGAACGCACGCTGGCCGAAACGCGCGTTGCTGCGATCGATGCGCTCGCCAACTATCAGAATGCCCGCGCCCGTCTTGAGCGGCTTACCGCTCCGGTGCCAGACCAACAGGGGAATTGATCCATGTCTATGTTTATGTCGCGCTCAGTGGCACCGCTGGCCCTCGCCCTCACCCTCAGCCTCGCCGCCTGCGGGGGAGCGAGCGAGCCCGATATTGAAGCTGAAAACGAGACCGCGCCGAAAAACGGCGGCGACGAAAAGGCGGCCGCAGGGAGCCATGCTGATGAAGGCAAGGTCACGCTCAGCGTCGATCAGATAGCAGCAGCAGGCATTCAGGTTGGTCGCCCGACGCTTGGTGGATCAGGCACGATCGAACTGCCGGCTACAATCGAAGGCGATCCACAAGGAACGCAGGTCGTCTCGGCAGCAATCGGTGGCAGGGTCGTTTCTCTGACCCTCAATCTTGGCCAGTCGGTGCGGCGCGGGCAGACGATCGCGGTCATCGAAAGTCGCGAGGTGGCGCAGCTCAAGGGTGAAGTCGAGGCGTCGCGTGCCCGGCTCGCCCTCGCCAATTCAAATCTTGCGCGTGAACAGCGACTATTCGAGCAGCGGGTGTCGCCTGAACAGGATCTGATCGCAGCGCGCACAGCATCTATCGAAGCGAGCATCGCCTATCGGCAGGCCCAAAGCCAGGTATCGGCAGCTGGTGGCGGGGGGGGCGGTCTCAACCGGTTAGGCATCGTCGCACCAATCGGCGGCCAGATCATCGCCCGCCCGGTCGTGCTCGGACAGACGGTCGCGGCCGATGCCGAACTCTACCGCATTGCAAACCTTGGCCGCGTGTCATTGGCGCTGAACCTCAAACCGGAAGACGCTGGCCGGGTGAAGCCGGGCAACACGGTTATGGTGAGCGCGCCAGGCCGACAGTCGAGCGCGCGGATCAGCTTCGTGTCGCCGGCACTCGATCCGCAAACCCGGCAGGTGCCGGTTATCGCGACCCTCGACAATGGGGGCGGACAGTGGAGGGTCGGCGAGCCGGTGACGGCCTCTGTGCAACTTAGCGGCACCGGCGGTGCTGCGAATGCGGCAATCCTCGTGCCGACCACTGCGATCCAGACGGTCGAGGGCAAGTCGGTAGTGTTCGTCCGAACTGCGACAGGATTCCAGGCAACGCCGGTCACGCTCGGCGACGCTGCCGGTGCAACCGTTATCGTTCGCTCCGGCCTCACGGGCCGCGAGCAAATCGCCACTACCGGCAGCTTCACGCTCAAAGCCGAAATCGGCAAGGGCGAAGCGGCGCACGAGGATTGATGCAATGATTGCGCGCATTGTCACATGGGCGGTAGAGAAACGCTGGCTTGTCCTGCTTCTCACTGCCATTGTCACCGTCATCGGTGGCTATTCGCTTTACCGGCTGCCGATCGACGCGGTGCCGGACATCACCAACAACCAAGTGCAAATCAACGTCCGCGCACCCGCCCTCTCGCCCGAACTGGTGGAGAAGCAGGTGTCTTTTCCAATTGAAACCGCCCTCGCTGGTATTCCCGGGCTCGATAACACTCGCTCGCTTAGCCGAAACGGTTTCGCGCAAATCACCGCAGTGTTCGATGATTCAACGGACATCTATTTCGCCCGCCAACAAGTCGGTGAGCGGTTGCAGGGCGTCGCAGAAACGCTTCCCAATGGCGTAAACCCCGAAATGGGGCCGATCGCTACGGGTCTTGGCGAAGTCTATATGTGGACCGTCCGGCTCGAACACCGAAAGGATGACGAGCATCGGCCAGGCGAGCCAGGCCAGCAACCGGATGGCAGCTATATTACGCCCGAAGGAGAGCGGCTGACCAGCGCGGAGGACAAGGCGACATATCTTCGCACGGCCCAGGACTGGATCGTCACGCCGCTTTTGAAGAACGTGCCCGGGGTAGCCGGAATCGATTCGATTGGTGGCTATTCTAAGCAATATCTCGTCGTTCCCGACGTGCAGAAGTTAGCGTCGCTCAAAATAACGCTAACCGAACTTGGGACAGCGCTCGAACGCAACAACACAAGTGTTGGCGGCGGTTTCGTCAATCGCAACGGCGAAGGCCTTGCGGTTCGTTCGGACGCGTTGGTGCGCAACGCGGCCGAACTGGCGCGCACCGTCGTTGCGACCCGTGAAGGTGTGCCGATCACGCTCGATCAGGTCGCCAATGTTCGCAATGGTCAAGCGATTCGCATGGGATCGGCATCCGAGAACGGAACCGAGGTCGTTGTCGGCACTGCGATCATGCGGATCGGTGAGAACAGCCGCAACGTCGCCACCGCAGTCGCCGATCGGCTGAAGGAGATCAATGCCTCGTTGCCACCCGACGTTGTGGTGCAGCCGGTTCTTGATCGTACAGCACTGGTCAATTCGACTATCCAGACGGTCGCAAAAAACCTGTCGGAAGGCGCGCTGCTCGTCATAGTCGTGCTGTTTCTGCTGCTCGGCAATTTTCGGGCGGCGCTCATCGCAGCCGCAGTGATCCCAGTTACCATGATGCTGACCGGGTTCGGGATGCTGCGCTTGGGGGTCTCGGCTAACCTCATGAGCCTCGGCGCGCTCGACTTCGGTCTGATCGTCGATGGTGCCGTGATCATCGTCGAAAACGCGCTTAGGCGGCTCGCTGAACAACAGCACCATCAAGGTCGGCTGTTGACGATCAAGGAGCGCCTCGAGGTCGTCGCGACCGCCGCGCGTGAGATGATCCGGCCCTCGGTCTACGGGCAAGCGATCATCATCCTCGTTTATGTTCCGCTGCTTACCCTGACCGGGGTCGAGGGCAAGACGTTCGTACCGATGGCGCTCACTGTCATCATCGCCTTGCTATTCGCATTTGTTCTGTCACTCACCTTTGTGCCCGCTGCGATCGCTATCTGGCTGTCGAAGCGGGTCGAGGAAAACGACGGAAGGATCATTAGCTGGCTCAAGGCTCGCTATGAGCCGGGCCTAGAAAAGGCGATGAAGCAACCCTCGCTCACCATTGGGGCGGGTATCGGCAGCCTCGTTGTCGCAGCATTAGCCTTTACAACGTTGGGATCGGTGTTCCTGCCGCAACTCGATGAGGGAGATTTGCTCATTCAGTCGCTGCGGATCCCCGCGACCTCAGTCCAGCAAAGCCAGGCGATGCAGGTACCAATCGAGCAAATGGTGGCGAAGCAACCGGAAGTGCGGTTTGTCTTCTCCAAAACCGGCACTGCAGAACTGGCATCAGACCCGATGCCGCCCAACGCGACGGACATGTTCGTGATCTTGAAACCCCGCGACGAGTGGCCTGATCCCAAGTTGGCGAAGGCTGATCTGGTCGAGCGACTTGAGACCAAGCTCGGACAGATTCCTGGTAACGCTTATGAGATCACGCAGCCGATCCAAATGCGTTTTAACGAACTGATCGCCGGCGTGCGCGGGGATATCGCGGTCAAGGTGTTCGGCGACGACTTCGCTTCCATGAACCGCACTGCCGAACAGATCGCCGGAGTCCTGCGCAAGACGGAAGGGGCGGTGGACGTAAAGGTCGAACAAACGACGGGTCTCCCGATGCTGGACATTCGCGTCAATCGCGACGCGATGGCGCGAGTCGGCGTCACCGCGCAGGACGTGCAGGATACCATCACTGCTACGCTTGGCGGGCGGGAATCCGGCGTGATCTTCGAAGGTGACAGACGATTTCCGGTCGTCATCCGGCTGTCCGATGCTGAGCGTGCCGATCTCGGGCTTCTGGAACAGGTTCAGGTGCCAGTGTCGGGAGGTGGCTATGTCCCGTTGTCCAGCGTCGCCAGCATTGGCGTCGTTGACGGGCCGAACCAGATTAGCCGCGAGAATGGCAAGCGCCGCGTCGTCGTCCAGGCCAATGTCCGTGGCCGTGATGTCGGCAGCGTGGTGACGGATGCACAGGCTGCCGTCAGGCAGGGCGTGCGCCTGCCGGCGGGCAGCTATCTCGAATGGGGAGGCCAGTTCGAGAATTTGAAGTCGGCCAGCGAGCGGCTGCAGCTCGTTATTCCGGCCTGCTTTATCTTGATCCTCCTGTTGCTCTATGGAGCGCTGGGTTCGGCGCGCGATGCCGCGATCGTGTTCACAGGCGTGCCATTTGCGCTGGTCGGCGGTGTGTTGCTGCTGTTCGCGCGGGGCATGGATTTCTCGATCTCTGCCGCAGTGGGGTTCATTGCACTATCGGGCATCGCGGTCCTCAACGGATTGGTGATGGTCAGTTCGGTCCAGGATCTGATCCGGTCGGGGATGGACCGGGCAGAGGCAGCCCGCACCGGAGCTATCCAGCGATTGCGCCCGGTCGTGATGACGGCGCTCGTCGCAAGCCTAGGATTTGTACCGATGGCATTCGCGAGCGGTGCTGGCGCGGAGGTGCAGAAGCCGCTCGCAACCGTCGTGATCGGCGGTCTGATCTCGGCGACACTGCTGACGTTGTTCGTACTGCCGACCCTTTACGCCCGGTTCGGGCAACAAGCCATGACGGTCGAAAAAGATGATGAGGCGGAAGGGACCGAACCCGCGCCTCAACACGCATGATCGATAGGGGGAGGGTGGCATCCGTCCTTCCCCATCACGTCAAAAAAGGCGGCGTAAGATGCCAGTAACGGAAAATGTTGTGAGCCTCACCGTTGGCGCGGCGCTGATCTTGTCCGCCTGCTCACCGCGGCAAGACAATGGGTCGCCCACCGAACAGGAAATCCACGCGAGAAACAGCGGCGATGCGAGCTGGACGCCTGGTCACCATCCATATCGGTGCAACGACAATCGTACGCTTCTCGTCGATTTCAAGAACGACGGACTGACGATCGAGCTGCGCCGCGATGACAGCGCGGCACCGATCGTACTGAATGCACCTGCGCAGGGGCTCCAATATGTCGGCGACACCATAAGCGCGACCTTTTTCAGCAACTCCATAAGGATCGAGGAAGCGAGCAAGCGTCCGATCCTCTGCAGAAAGGCGACGCGCCAGTGACTACCGGTCCGATAAATAGCGATGTTGATGGCACGGCAAATTCATCCAACCGGCAGGTCCCTGACGAGCGCCGCACCCTCTGGATCGTGTTGCTGCTCAACGCGATGATCGCGTTTGGTTTCTTTGGGACCGGACTTGCTGGCGATTCGAGCGCCCTGATCGCAAACGGTGTCGATAACCTGTCCGACACTGCAGTATATGGGCTGAGCCTCGTTGCGCTAAATCGCGGGCGCCAATGGAAGACGCGCGCGGCGAGCGTCTCGGGTGTTATGCTGCTGCTCTTCGCGGGAGGCATCCTGCTCGACGTCGGCCGTCGCTATGTCCAGGGCAGCGATCCGATCGGGCCGACAATGATGGTGATGTCAGCGATCGCCGGGGTTGTGAACTATATCTGTTTGCGATTGCTGCAACGGCTCACACAGCCTGATGTTAATCTGCGCGCTGCGGCCACTTTCAGCTTCAACGATTTCATCTCCAATGGCGGAATCCTGATCGCTGGCGCGCTGGTACTTTGGCTGGGGACGAATTGGCCCGATCTGCTGGTGGGCCTGGCTACCGCTCTTATCGCGCTCAAGGGCGGGATCGAAATTCTGCGCGATGCGCGGGCAGAAACCAATACCAATGCGGAGACGGCGTGATGACCGATAAGCTCGAACTCGATATTCCTGTCCTGCTGCCGGAGGTTCCTGACGCGGCCGATGCCTGTGTCGGGCGTCTCATCTCGATCCTCAGCGCCAAACCCGGCGTCGAGCGCGCGCACGTCCTGCCTGCCGATGGTAACAGTCCGGCGAAGCTCTGCATCCATTTCGATGGGGGGGCGCTGCCGCTGTCACGTGTGCGAGAGATCGTGCGAGTGGCGGGCGCCGATATCAGCGGGCGATACGGCCATGCGACATGGCAGATCGAAGGGATCGGGCACGAACGCCGCGCCCGCACCGTCGGAGAGACCCTGTGCCAGTTGCCCGGCGTGCTGCAGGCCGACGCCAGCGCCTTGGGGAGCGTCCGAGTCGAATATGACAAGGAGCGCATCGACGAAGCGGCAATCCTCGTGGCACTGGTCAAGCTCAAGCTCAAGGTCAAGCCAGGCAAGCGGACCAGCTCCAATTATGCCGGCGATCACGCGGGACACGATCACGGGCCAGGCGGCGATGCCGGAGGCGGTGAAAAGCACGGACCGGGAGATGGTCACGATCATGCGCACGCCAATTTCCTTGGGGCCAATACCGAGCTGATCTTCGCGCTGGCCTGCGGTACAGTGCTGGCGGTCGGCTTCGGACTTGAAAAGTTGGTTGCAGGTGCGCCCGATTGGCTGCCAACAGCCTTCTATGTCGGTGCCTATGTTTTCGGCGGCTTCTTCACGCTGCGCGAGGCAATCGACAATCTGAAGCTCAAGAAATTCGAGATCGATACGCTGATGCTCGTCGCGGCCGCTGGCGCAGCGGCACTCGGTGCCTGGGCGGAAGGCGCGCTGCTGCTGTTCCTGTTCAGCCTCGGCCATGCGCTCGAGCATTATGCGATGGGTCGCGCCAAGCGCGCTATCGAGGCGCTGGCCGAGCTCGCGCCCGCCAAGGCAACGGTGCGCCGTGAAGGACAGACGACGGAAATACCTGTCGAAGAGCTGGTGGTCGGCGACGTTGTGATCGTGCGCCCGAACGAACGCTTACCCGCCGATGGCTTCGTCATCAAGGGGTCGAGCGCGATCAACCAGGCCCCCGTGACCGGAGAGAGCATCCCGGTCGACAAGGAACCAGTCGCCGATGTCGAGGCAGCGCGCGCGAAGCCAGATGCGGTCGATGCGACATCACGG
>NZ_CP016460.1:3317500-3982627 GCF_001713435.1 Blastomonas sp. RAC04 | reverse complement strand
CAAGCTGGGCATCGCCCGTTATGTCGTTGCGGGCAACTCGATGGGCGGCTGGGTCGCGTGGAACATGGCGCTGGCCTATCCCAAAAGGGTGGCCGGGCTGGTTCTGATCGACGCCTCAGGCGCGCCTGACGCCAAGCCCACCAAGATCCCGATCGGTTTTCGCCTGGCGCAGAGCGCGGCTGTCCGCCCGATCCTGAAGATCTTCACGCCCCGCGTCATCATCAAGCAGAGCCTGGAACAATCGGTCGCCGATCCTGCCAAGATCACCCCCGAGATGGTCGACCTGTACTGGAAGCTGCTGCGCCACCCCGGCAACCGCGAGGCGACCGTGGCACGCGGCGATTTCCCGCGCAAACCGGCAAACGCGCTGGAGTTCGCGGGCCTGACGATGCCTTCGCTGATCCTGTGGGGCAAGAAGGACACGCTGATCCCGCTTGCCAATGCCACCTGGTTCGCGCGCCAGCTGCCCAACGAGACCGTCGTCGTCTATGACGACCTCGGCCACATTCCGATGGAGGAGGACCCGGTGCGCACCGTCGCGGATTTCAGGGCGTGGCTCGAGAAAACCGGGCTCAACCTGCCTGCAACAGCAGTGACACAATCCGATCCTAGAGAGGGTCTGACCAACCCTGGGGAAGGCGCCGCCCCCGCCGAACCGGCAGCAACACCGGCTGCGGCTCCCGGGGGCTGACATGGGGGAGCGGATGCACAGCATTGCCGTCTACAATCTGAAGGGGGGCGTGGGCAAGACCACCAGCGCGGTGAACCTGGCCTGGTGCTCTGCGGTGCTTTCGGCGCGGCGAACGTTGCTGTGGGATCTCGACCCCCAGGGTGCAGCCAGCCACCTGATCGGCGATGACCGCGCGGTCAAGGACGAGGCGCGGTCGATCTTCGCGCGCGATGTCTCGGCGGACAAGCTGGTACGCCCCTCGCGGATAGCAGGGCTGGACCTGCTCGCCGCCGACCACTCCTTGCGCGGGCTGGACCGGCTGCTTTTCGAAATCGGAAAGGCCAAGCGCCTCAAAAAGCTGCTAGATGGTCTGGGCAAGACCTATGACCGGATCATCCTCGATTGCCCGCCGGGACTCAGCGAAACCTCCGATCAGGTGCTGCGCGCGGCCGATCTGGTGATCGTGCCGATCATCCCCTCGCCGCTGTCGCAACGGGCCTTCGTCGAGGTGCAGGCCTATCTCGACGGCAAATCCGGCCGACATGCGCCGATGCTGCCGGTGTTCGTGATGGTCGATCGCAGGCGGGCGCTGCACAAGGCGGCGCTGGAGAAATATCCCGACTGGCCGGTCATTCCCATGGCGAGCGCGGTCGAGCGGATGGCAGAAGAGCGGATGCCGGTGGGTGCGTTCGACTCCAGAAGCCCGGCGGCGCAGGCCTATGCGAAATTGTGGCAGGGGATCGAGCGCAAGCTTGCCGGCTGAAGCCGGATCAGAGCGGCAGCGGGTAGCGCGCGAGAATCAGCGCAGTGGCGCAGCCCGAGACCATCACGAAGCGCAGGACCGCAATGAATGCAGCATCGGGTACCGGGCGGGCAATGAGGGCGCGGGCTTTGCTCATGCTGCGAGCATGCGCGTCAAGGCTCTAACAAGCGGTTAATGTGCGGGGCGCGTCTCAGCGGACGAGATGGATGTCGATGCCAAGGTCGAGGCCATTCCATTGTCGGTCGGCGGTCAGCACGGGAAGGCTGCGGTGCTGCGCCAAGGCAAGACACGCCCGATCCCCCAACGACAGGCCGAGATGGCACGTGGGTGCACATGTGTACAGGCTGGGTGCGCCTAGCCGGCGGCCAGCGCCTCGAGTGCCTCGCCCTCGATCCGCCATGGCTCCCAGCCGACCGAATGGTGCGCGCCGATATGGCGATAGAATTGCTTGGCCTTGTCGTTCCAGTCCAGCACCGCCCAGTCCATCCGTGCACAGCCGCGCGACTTGGCCTCGCGCGCCAGCGTGGAGAGCAGCGCACGTCCGGTGCCGGTGCCGCGCGCGGCATCCGCGACGAACAGGTCCTCCAGATACAGCGAGGGCGCGCCGGTCCATGTCGAATAGGTGAGGAACCACAAGGCCAGCCCGACGATCTCGCCGTCCAGTTCAGCCAGATGCGCAAACACCTGGGGGGCGTCGCCGAAGAGCGTTGCCCTGAGCGATGGCTCGGTCGCCTTCACCGCGTCGGGCTCTCGCTCGTACACCGCCAGCGCCACGACCATGCGCAGAATGTCGGCCTCGTCGCCGGGCCGCGCCGGACGAATGGTGACGGGCGCGTTCTTTTGTGTCTGCATGTGTTCAATGATTCCCGGCAAATTTGAGGCCTACCACGCAGGCGATCAGCCCCGCCACCAGCGCCATCCGGACGATGCCGAGCGATTCCGCGCCGGTTGCGACCCCCACCGCCAGCGTTCCCACTGCGCCGATTCCGACCCATACCGCATAGGCCGTTCCCAACGGGATGACCTTGGCCGCTTTGTCGAGCAGGCTGAAGCTCAGGAACGCGCAGACCATGAAGCCCGCCGTCCAGCCGATCTCGCGAAAGCCGTTCGAATAGCGCATGCAGGTGGTGAAGCCGACTTCGAACAAGCCGGCGCCAAGCAATAGCAACCAGGCACTCATTGGGCTATTCGGCCGCTACCGGCTCGGCATTTCCCGCATCGCTGGTTTCGGCCTCGATCTCGGCGGCCTTGGCCTCGACCAGCCGGACGATGTGATCGACCATGCCCTCGTCCTCGACCGTGTGATCGGTGATGCCCGAGAGGTACACCATGTGCTTGCCCTTGCCGCCGCCAGTGAGGCCGATATCGGTCTCGCGCGCCTCGCCCGGGCCGTTGACGACACACCCCAGCACCGACAGCGACAATGGCGTGTTGATGTGCTGCAACCGTTCCTCGAGCTTTTGAACGGTGCGGATGACATCGAAGCCCTGCCGCGCGCAGCTGGGGCAGCTGACGATGCGCACGCCCCGGGTACGGATGCCCAGCGACTTGAGGATCTCATAGCCGACGCGCACCTCTTCTTCGGGCTCGGCCGAAAGCGAGACTCGAATGGTATCGCCGATGCCAGCCCAGAGCAGGTTGCCGATGCCGATCGCGCTCTTGACCGTGCCGCCGATCAGTCCGCCCGCCTCGGTGATTCCGAGGTGCAGCGGGCAATCCACCGCATCGGCGAGCTGCTGGTACGCCGCCACGGCGAGGAACACGTCGCTCGCCTTCACCGCGACCTTGAACTCGTGGAAATCATGGTCCTGCAGCAGCTTGATATGGTCGAGCGCGCTTTCGACCAGTGCCTCGGGGCACGGCTCGCCATATTTCTCCAGCAGGTCCTTTTCGAGGCTCCCGGCGTTGACACCGATGCGGATCGCGCAGCCATTGGCTTTGGCCGCGTTGACGACCTCGCGCACCCGGTCGGACGATCCGATATTGCCGGGGTTGATGCGCAGGCACGCCGCGCCCGCATCGGCCGCTTCGAGCGCGCGCTTGTAGTGAAAATGGATGTCCGCGACGATCGGTACCTTGGCGGCGCGGGTGATCTGCTTCATCGCGGCGCTGGATTCGACATCGGGGCACGACACGCGGATGATGTCCACGCCCGCTTCCTCGCAGCGGCGGATCTGGTCGATCGTGGCGCGCGCATCGGATGTCAGCGTGTTGGTCATCGTCTGCACCGTGACCGGTGCATCTCCGCCGACCGGAACGTTGCCCACCATGATCTGGCGGCACTTGCGCCGGTCGATATCCCGCCAGGGACGCAGAGAAGGGTTGTGGGCCGACATAAATTGCTCTCCAAGAGTGTGACACCGCTATAGTCGCTTCGATGCGCTTTGGCGAGAGATCAGGGGATGGGTATCGGCATGAAGATGATGATCAAACTGGCGCTGGCAAGCAGCCTGATGGCGCTGGCGGGGACAACCGCGCTTCCCGCTTGTGCCCAGACCCAGGCTCAGGCTTCCACCCCCCAGCGCAGCGCGCACGAACAGGCGGCTCGCGAGCTGTATCGCAACATCATCGGCTTCCGCACCGCGCGCGGGCACAAGCAGGTGCCTGCCATGGTGGCGTATCTCAAGGGCGAGTTCGTCAAGGCCGGCTTTGCCGAGACCGATATCTCGGTCACCGATTACGACAGTGCAGGCGAGCCGACCCAAGGTCTGATCGTGCGCTATGCCGCCAAGGGCAAGCCCAAGGCGGGACCGGTTGTGCTGCTGGGGCACATGGATGTCGTCGAGGCGCTGCCCGAGGACTGGGAGCGCCCTCCGTTCACGCTGACCGAGGAGGACGGCTATTTCTTCGGGCGCGGCACGCTCGACAACAAATACGGTATCGCCAGCCTCTCGCACACTTTCCTCCGGCTGAAGCAGGAAGGCTGGGCGCCCAGCCGCGACCTCTACCTCGTCTTTTCGGGCGACGAGGAAACCGGGATGATCACCACCCGCGCGCAGGCAAAGCTGGTCGCCGAGACGATCAAGCCAGCGCTGGTGCTCAACGGCGATGCCGGCGGCGTCCGGCTGACCGAGGACTACAAGCCGATCCTGTTCGGGGTGCAGGCGGCGGAAAAGACCTTCGCGACCTTCGAACTCACCGTCACCAACCCCGGCGGCCACTCCTCGCGCCCGCGCAAGGACAATGCGATCTACGAACTCGCATCGGCGCTGAAGGCAATCGAGGCCTATCGCTTCGAGGTGCGCGACAATGCGATCACCCGCGGATCCTTCGCCGAAATGGGCAAGATCACCCCCGGCCCGCTGGGCGAGGCGATGCTGGCGTTTTCGCGCAACCCGGCGGACGAGGCCGCACGCGCGACATTGCTTGCCTCACCCACCACTGCCAATCTGCTCTCGACCACCTGCGTTGCGACGATGCTCAAGGGTGGCCATGCCGAAAACGCGCTGCCGCAATCGGCGACAGCGACGGTCAATTGCCGCATCTTCCCGGGCGAAGGCGGCGCTGCGGCGGCCGAGGCGACGCTCAAGAAGGTGATCGCGAACGACAAGGTGGTGTTCAAGCTCGCCACCGATGTGGTCGAGGCGCCTGCATCCACGCTGACTCCGGAGGTGCTCGCTGCGGTAAAGGCGGGCGTACACCCGCGCTTCCCTGGCCTGATCATCGCACCGTACATGGAATCGGGCGGCACCGATGGCATGCACTATCGCGCGCTGGGGATGAACACCGTGGCGATCAGCGGCGCTGCGATGCGCGATGCCGACATGTTCGCGCACGGCCTCAATGAACGCATCCGGGTCGAGGATTTCTACGCCGAGCTGGATCACTGGTACCTGATCCTCAAGCATCTGGCACGCTAGAGGCGATTCAAGCCATCCAACGTCATTCCCGCGAACGCCGGAATCCCGCTATCTTGCGCGTTGCGCGCAGAAGCAGGCCTCCCGCCTGCGCGGGGGTAACGATCAGGAACGTCGGTGCGTTATGACAATGGGAACGAGAGGTCTTCCGGCGCCGATCGTCACGGCGCGGTCTGGAACGGCTTCGCTTCGGCCAGGATCAGCGCAAACCAGTCGTCGGGGTCGGTCCATTCGTGGCACATCGTCCAGCCGCCGGCGCGCAGCAGCAGCCGCGCATCGCGGGGGCCGTATTTGTGGCTGTTCTCGGTGTGGATAGTCTCACCCTTGGCCATGCTGAAGCATTCGCCCAGCACCTCGAACGTCATGTCGGTCTGCGCTTCGAGATGCATCTCGATCCGCGCATAGCTGTCGTTCCAGCGCGCGACATGGGCAAAATGCTCGACCGGGATGTCGGCGTCGAGCTCGCGGTTGATCCGGCGCAGCAGGTTGAGGTTGAACTCGCCGGTGACGCCCTGCGCATCGTCATAGGCCGGGATCAGGATGTCGGGCGACTTGATCCGGTCCATGCCGATCAGCAGCATCGACCCCTCGCCCATCGTCTCGCGCATCGATCGGAGCAGATCGACCGAGCTGCGCGCCACCATGTTGCCGATGGTCGATCCGGGGAAGAAGCCCAGCTTGGGCACGCCCGCCACCGCATCGGGCAGCTTGAGCGGGCGCATGAAATCGCCCTCGAGCGGATGCACCGCGAGCTCGGGAAAATCGGCGGCAAGCGCCGAGGCTGAATCGCGCAGGAAATCGCCCGAGATGTCGATCGGCACATAATGTTCGCCCTGCACCGCGCGCAGCAGGTGCGGTGTCTTGACCGAGGAGCCCGATCCGAATTCGACTACCGCGCGGCCCGCGCCGCCATGCGCGGCAACCTCGTCGCAATATCGTTCGAGCAGCGCGGTTTCGGTGCGGGTGGGGTAGTATTCGGGCAGGTTGGTGATCGCCTCGAACAGCTCCGAGCCTGCAAGGTCATACAGCCAGCGCGCCGGAATCGCGCGGCGGGGGCTCCGGAAGCAGGCGAGCACATCCGCGCTGAAGGCAGGATCAGCCGAAGTTCGGGAGACAGTAGATGGTGCTTCGATCGCCTGGGCACTGCTGGGCACGGGGCTGGTCTCCTGAATTTTCGTTACAGATCCCGCGCCAGTCTGAGCCCGGTGAACTGCCAGCGCTGATGGGGGTAGAAGAAGTTGCGATAACTGGGACGCACAGAGCCGCGCGGGGTTGCACAGCTGCTGCCGCGCAGCACGAACTGGCCCGACATGAACTTGCCGTTGTACTCGCCGACCGCGCCTTCAGCGGGCTTGAAGCCGGGATAGGGGCGATAGGCGCTGCCGGTCCACTGCCAGACGTTGCCGAACAGCGCGTCTGCCGCGTCGGCGCGAGGCCGCACCGGGCCAGCGGCATCCAGCTGGTTGCCGCCCAGCGGATCGTGGCTTGCAGCGATCGCCTCCCACTCCGCCTCGGTCGGCAGCCTTGCGCCTGCCCAGGCGGCATAGGCGTCGGCCTCGTAAAGGCTGATATGGCAGACCGGCGCCGCCGGATCGACGCTGCGCAGGCCATCGAGCCCGAACTGTTGCCAGTGCCCGTCCTCGTCCTTGCGCCAGTAGAGCGGCGCGTCGATGCCATTGGCCTGCACCCACGCCCAGCCATCGGCGAGCCAGTGGCGCGACTGGGCGTAACCGCCATCGGCGATGAACGCGGCCCATTCGCCATTGGTCACCGGGCGGCTGGCCAGGGCGTAGGGGGTCAGCAGCACCGCATGGCGCGGACCTTCGCAATCGAAGGCGAAGCGATCGCCGCCATGGCCGATCTCGACCTGGCCGACCTGCCCTTCTATCCATTCGACCGACCGTGGCTCGACCGCAGGCATCGGCGCAGGCTGCCAGATCGCCGGAAACAGCGGGTTCTGCGCAAACAGGTGCAGGATGTCGGTCAGCAAGAGCTCCTGGTGCTGCTGCTCATGGTTCAGCCCCAGTTCGACCAGCGCCAGCGCATCGTTACTCAAGTTTGGCATCGCCTCCAGCATCGCCGCATCGACATGCGCACGATAGGCGCGAATGTGGTCGAGCGATGGCCGGGTGAGCAATCCGCGGTGCGGCCGCGCATGCCGCGCGCCTTCGGCCTCGTAATAGCTGTTGAACAGGAAATGGAAGTCGGGATCGAACGGCTGGTATCCTGCGACATGATCGCGCAGCACGAAGGTTTCGAAGAACCAGCTGGTGTGCGCCAGATGCCATTTGGCGGGCGAGGCATCATCCATCGACTGGACGGTGGCGTCGGCATCGGACAATGGCTCGGCCAGCGCCAGACTGAGCCCGCGGACGTGGGTGAAGAGGTCGGTCAAGACGGCTGCGGGAGCCTCATGAGAAAGGGCGGTGGCGCTCATGGTCGTCATGTCTTCCCCGTGAAACTATCAGTGGTCACTTCAGCCGCTTCGTCATTCCCGCGAACACGGGAGTCCCGCTAACTTGTCTGGCGATTACAATGCGGGGCCCCCGCCTGCGCGGGGGTGACGAAAAACTCAGCGAGAAGCGCCCGGAACCCAGAGCGGATCATCGCCGTTGTTGATCCGGCGGGCGAGGACGAACAGGAAGTCCGACAGCCGGTTGATGTACATACGGGCTGCGGGATTGATCGATCCCTCGTGCGAGGCGGCGACCAGGGTACGCTCGGCGCGCCGTGCAATCGACCGGGCGAGATGCACCGCGGCGGCGCCGGGGCTGCCACCGGGCAGGATGAAGCTGCGCAACGGCGGAAGGCTGTCATTCACCGCATCGATCCGCGTCTCGATCCAGTCGACCTGCGACGGCACGATCCTCAGCACCATTTCGGAGGGCGCGAAATCCTCGCCCGGGGTCGCGATATCGGCGCCCAGATCGAACAGGTCGTTCTGCACGCGCACCAGATCGGCGGTGAATTCGCTGTCGCCCAGCGCCACGACGGCAAGGCCGAGCGCGCTGTTCAGCTCGTCGATATCGCCGATCGCAGCCATCCGCGCGCAGTCCTTGGGAACGCGCGAACCATCGACCAGGCCCGACGTGCCGTCATCGCCGGTGCGGGTGTAGATCTTGTTGAGCTTGACCATCAGCTGTCCCCCAAGCCCCGAAGGCTCAGCGGTTGACCAGCATCAGCACTGCGACGGCAGCGATCGCCATCGCCTGATATTTGACGCGGGCAAACATCATCTTGTTCTGCATCTGGTGGCTGCGTCCGACCCCGGGCGATTTGAGGTCTTCCTCGGTCATCTGGATGAAGGAGACGAGGCCGCGCACGAGGCTGACCAGGACCATGATTGCCAGAGCGACAATCGCAAGGATGATGATGACGTTCATGGCAAGCTATATGAGGCGTGAACCCGGGAAATGCCAGACGGAAGGTGATTTTTTCTCAAATTATCGAGCAGCGCCGCCCCGTCCTCTCCGGCCTCGCGCAGTGCCGCCAAAGCCGCGGCGCCTTCGCTCTTGGCAAGCTTGCGGCCATCGGCTCCGGCGAGAAGATCATGGTGCAGATAGAGCGGCACCGGCAGGCCGAGCAGCGCCTGCAGCAGCCGGTGGACATGGCTAGCGGCAAACAGGTCGCGCCCGCGCACCACATGGCTGATATGCTGGTGCGCATCATCAAGCGTGACCGCGAGATGATAGCTCGCCGGCGCATCCTTGCGCGCCAGCACGACATCGCCGAACAGTTCGGGCCGCGCCGGTTGATCGCCGGCTTCGAGATCGTGCCAGACGAGCGCGCCGGCCTCGGCAATCGCGCGGGCCGCGTCCAGCCGCCAGGCATGCGGTTCGTTTCGCATCCGCCTCCCGCGCTCCGCCTCGTCTAGCAAGCGGCAGGTGCCGGGATAGACAAGGCCATCGGGGCCTGGCTGCGCGCCGGCGGCTGCAATCTGGCTGCGGGTGCAGAAGCAGGGGTAGACCAGCCCGCGCGCCTTCAACCGCTCCAGCGCCGCGTCATAGGCGGCAAGTCGCGAGGACTGGAACAGCACATCGCCATCCCAATCCAGCCCCAGCCAGCGCAGATCGGCAAAGATCCCCTCGACCAGCTCGGGGCGCGAGCGTACCCCGTCGATATCCTCGATCCGCAGCAGGAATTCGCCGCCCCGTTCGCGCGCGAAATCATGCGCGCGCATCGCAGCATAGGCATGCCCCAGGTGCAGCGCGCCATTGGGGCTGGGCGCAAAACGGGTGCGGACACGCGCCTCAGCGGTCACCTCGCTGGCGTCCGCATCGGGGCCATCTTTCCCTTGGGTGTAATGCGCCAACTTATCACCATATATTGTGGCAGCGCCCTCTTGACCTGTGCGGCCGCCTCATGCTGATTAACCGTAAATCCGGTTATCACGTTTTTGTCATGGGGCTGTCACGCAACACGGTTTATAGGAAGCAGCGCGGACGAATGGGAGAGGGTTTAAGCCGACCATGTTTCATCCCGATTTGATCGAACGGGCCCTTCGGGACCCGCACCCCGACTTTATCCGGCACCCGGATAGCTGCCCCGCCCTCGTTCTCAACGCCGATTACACCCCCTTGAGCTATTATCCGCTCAGCCTGTGGCCGTGGCAGACCGCGATCAAGGCGATCTTCCTCGACCGCGTCGATGTCATCGAGACCTATGAGCGCGAGGTGCATTCTCCGACGGTCCAGATGAAGATCCCGTCGGTGATCGCATTAAAGCAATATGTGAAGCCGTCCGAATACCCCGCCTTCACCCGCTTCAACCTGTTCCTGCGCGACCGCTTCCACTGCCAGTATTGCGGATCGCCGCACCAACTCACCTTCGACCACGTCGTCCCGCGCCGCCTGGGCGGCAAGACCACCTGGCAGAACGTCGCGACGGCATGTGCACCCTGCAACATGCGCAAGGGCGGACGCACGCCCGCGCAAGCCAACATGCGCCTGATGGTCCCCCCGATCCGCCCGACCAGCTGGCAACTGCAGGAACGCGGCCGCGCGTTTCCGCCGAACTATCTGCACGATAGCTGGCATGACTGGCTGTATTGGGATGTCGAGCTGGAGGCCTGAGGGGGGGGGCAGAGTGTTCAGCGTGCGGCAGTTACGGCCGCAATTGGGTGGGGAGGTGACGCTTGATTTTCTGGTGGGAGGGTGTGGTTACGCTCCACTCCCCGCTAAGGACCGGTTTTACAGACCGGCTGCCGGAACTACCGGCTTTACCCTCCCAAGCAAACGCGTTGGCAGTCCCAAGCGGGGGGAAGGAAGCGGGCAGTCTGATGGAAAACTTCTGCTCGATTTCACCCCGTACTCAGGGCGAACGCAATCACCCCGTCAAATGACGAGATAATAATAGAAAAAGATCGAGCGGTTGATCATGCAGCCCACCTAGTTTTGGCTGATTGGACTGTCAATGCCCAATTTCCGCAACGGGGTCGTTTGCCGAATGGCAGGTTTTTTCTAGATAACCCCCTTAGCAGCCCACAAGCAATCCATTGTAGTAGCCTTCTTCCGCTACCCCGCTTGCCTGCGAAGGCAGGCATCCATCTCCTGCCCTCGCACCCGGCACAACGGTCGGGAGATGGGCCCCTGCCTTCGCAGGGGACCAAGTTGGTGCATCTTTTGCGGCAGAAGGGTTGGCTGGTGGCCATGTCCGCTAAATGGCCGGATCACAACAAAGAAACGGAACGCGTTCCCCTCCCTGCAAGGGAGGGGTTAGGGGTGGGTGCGAGCGGCAGCGAGCGGCGTTGCGTGAAATCGCCAGCGTTGCTGACCCATCCCCAGCCCCTTCCTTTGAGGGAGGGGAGTTTAGAGTGCGCATTCCCACCTATGCGTTACGCCACCTGCGCCTGCGCCGCGGCAACCACCACCTCAAGCGGACGCACGATCAGCGTTACCCGGTCGTGGCCCACCGCGACGTTGAGCACATCGCCCGCCTGGACCACGATCGGCTCAGGGAAATTGTGCAGCATCTGCAGCCAGCCGCCGTCGGTATAGCCGTCGGGATGGTTGTCGAAGGTGACGCCATCGGCCAGATCGACATGCATCCACTGGACGATGCCGGTGGCGATGCCGTCGGCCTGCACGTCGATCTCGAGCAGATGCAGGTCGCTGGCGTGGGCCTTGCGGGTGAGGTCGATGCTGACCAGTTCGACGTCCGCCGAGAGCCTGCGCCAGTCGGTCATCGTGCCGTGGATCGGCAGCTTCGGCGAGGCGAGCGCGCCGAAGCGCGACAGGTCGAAGCCCGAAACCTGATCGACGAAGACATAGTCCGCAAGCACCGGACTTTCGACCAGGCAGCCGATAGCAGACGCCGCGCGCGGGATGACGATGGCATCTTCTTTCAGCAGCCGCGCATGCGCATCCTCGAAGGTGTCGATGACATGCTCGGTCAGCAGGTCGGATGAGAGGATTTCGGAGACCAGGATGTCGGCGCGCTCATCCAGATGCTCGCCGATCTCGAGCTCGGTCGAAGGCGCGGTGTGGACGGTGATCGCGTCCGAATAGCCGTTGTCGGCGATGATCTGGCGCGCCATGTCGGCGATCACCGGCACCACCTCGCACGCGGTGACCGATTGCGCCCCTGCGCGCGCGGCCATCATCGAGAGCAGGCCGCTGCCGGTGCCGATATCGAGCACGCGAGCCTCCGGCCCGGCCTGAGCGATCGCGGCGCGGATCGCGGCCTCGAACGCATCGTTGCGGCGCACGTCGTTGAGCATCGGGATATGCCAGAAGGGGACAAGATCGGCGCTGAGGCGGCGGATCTGGTGTTCGATATGGATGTTGCCCGGCTGCAGCGCGAGCGCGCGGCGGAACTGGTCGAGAGCTTCTCCCTTGCGGCCTGCATCGGAGAGCATGACCGCAAGGTTGTTGGCGGCGACGGGGTTGGCGGGGTCGGCCTTGCAGCTCGCCTGCAGCGCGGTGATCGCCTCGTTCGGACGCCCGGTACGGCTGTAGATCAGCCCCTTTTCATGCAGCGCGACTGCATGATCGGGATCGAGCGCGAGCAGCATGTCCCATGCCTCGAGCGCCTCGTCGGTCGCGCCGCGATGGCCCAGAATTCCGGCGAGAATCGGAAGCACCTCGATCGTGCGATAGCCCTGCTCCACCACCATCCGATAGCGCGGTTCGGCCGCCGCGAGATTGCCCGCCTCCTGGAGCTGCATTGCCTCGTGCAACAGGGTCCGAGCGCTGACGATCTCGTGTGCGGTATCCGGCATAATCCCCCCGTAAAGCGGCGTTAAGACAATTTGCCGGACTATTAACGAGCAGGGTTAACAAAGCGTAACCGGGCAGGCCGCAGGGGTGCGAGGGTCGGTCTGGCCCTTAAAGCACCATGTAGAAATCAATGACCACATGGTCGGGTTTGCGGATTCCGCGCGCGATGAAGACGTGACGGTTCAGCCAGTCATGGGGGCCCGCAACCACCTCGAAACGCGGGGTGGTACGGAAATAATACAGCGAAGGATCGACATCTTCGCCCTCGGTCAGCTTCCTGGTCACTTCAGGCGTGGCGGTGCGGACGCCGCTGTTGACGACGCCGATCACCGTGCCGTCGCTGGCCTGGATCTGATAGCGCGCCCACACATCCGTGCGCCCGTCGGAGCCGATCGCCTGCCAGTCGCCTCCACCGCCAAGCCCCTTTCCGGTGAGGCGGGGACCGTAGACGATGCCACTGTTGACGGGAATGAAGCGTTTGCGCTTGCCGTCGATCTCCCCCTGTTCCTGCGGCGAATCGATCATTCCGCGCAGCGAAAAGACATATTCGAGCGTTGGCGGCGGGGCGGATGGCCCAGCGGCCATCGGCGGGGCATCAGGATTTTCGTTGATCATTCAATGAATATATGCCGACCTCGCAAGCCGACGCAACCGCTAATTTGACGGCATCGACTTCGGTCGTCATGGGCACTTTTACGAAGGCCACCGGCGCGGATTCCCTTTTCGGGTTTTCTGGCCCTCACGGTGTTCCTTGACTCTGTTCCGGGGCAAGAGGATATATGGAACATAAGGTGAACACATGCCCCGATCCGAATCTCTCGAGTCTCTCAAAACCCGGATTGCCGGGATCGAACGCGCACGTGCCGTCGAGACGGCGGCGGTGGCGGGGACCGGCCATTCGGGTATCGACGGCGCGCTGGGCGGCGGGTTGGCGCGCGGGCGGGTGCATGAGGTGTTCGCGGCGCAGGCCGACGATGCGGGCTGCGCGGCGGGTTTTGTCGCGGGGCTGGCGATGAGACTGGGGGTAGGCTTGGGGGGCGGCCTGGGGGTGGGCCTGGGGACAGAATCGGGCGGCACTCTGGTGTGGCTGCGCGAGGCGCAGGCCGAAAGGCAGGGCGGCAGGCTGCACGCGCCGGGGCTGGTCGAGATCGGGCTCGATCCGGCGCGGGTGATCATCGGCGTGCTGCCAGATCCGCTCGCGGTGCTGCGCGCGGCGGCCGATGTGGTGCGCTGCCCCGAGGTCGGCGTTGCGGTGGTCGAACTGTGGCGCGAGCCGCGGCTGCTCGACCTGACCGCGAGCCGGCGGCTGGCGCTGGCGGCGGAAGCATCAGGGGTGACCGTGATCGGCTTGCGGATCGCCGCAGTGCCCTCGCCCAGCGCCGCGCAGACCCGCTGGCAGGTAGCCGCCGCGCCATCGCTGCCGATGGAGGCCAATGCGCCGGGCTATCCTGCCTGGAGAGTGGAATTGTTGCGCCAGCGCGGCCGCCCATCCGGCGGCGACTGGCGCGTGGAGTGGAACCGTGAACAAGCCTGTTTTGCAGACGCCGATGGGGTCGCCGATTTCGGCCCCGATGCCGGAGGATTCGCAGCCATCGCAGCGGCGCCATCTGGCGCTGTTCTTCCCTTTTCTGCCGGTCGACCGGTTGATGCGCCAAAAGACAACAGGAGAGCAGAACTGCGCCGGGCGGGATGAGACCCCTTTGGTGCTGGTCGAGAAGGTGCGCGGCGCGATGCGGATTGCGGCGACCTGCCCGCAGGCAGCTTCGCTCGGGCTGAGCGCGGGAATGGCGCTCGCCGATGCGCGCGCGCAGGTGCCGCTGCTCAGCGTGACCGATCATGACCCGGCGGCCGATCTCGCCTGGCTCGAGCGGCTGGCCGATCACTGCGACCGCTTCACGCCTTTGGTGGCGATCGATGCGCCCGACGCGCTGGCGCTCGACATCACCGGCTGCGCGCATCTGTTCGGCGGCGAGGCGCCATTGCTCGCCGATGTCGCGCGGTTTCTAGCGCGGTGGAGCGATGACGTGCGGCTGGCGTGCGGCGACACCCCCGAGGCGGCGCAGGCGCTCGCCCGGTTCGCGCCTGCAGGCACGACGTTCGAGAGCGAGGATGCGACCTTACGCCGGCTGCCGGTTGCCGCTTTGCGGATCGAGGAAGAGACGCAGACCGCGCTGATCCGCGCAGGGCTCAAGACCATCGGCGATCTGGCGATGCGGCCGAGCGCACCGCTCGCCGCGCGTTTCGGCGCCGATCTGGTCGACAGCCTCGACCGGCTGCTGGGCAGCGCCGACAGCCGCATCACCCCGCGCCGCGCCGCGCCCGCACTGCGCTTCGAGCGGCGCTTTGCCGAGCCGATCGCGCGCACCGAGGCGGCGATGGCGGCGATCGGCGAGCTCGCCGAGGAAGCGGCCGTCGAGCTCGAACAGCGCGGCATGGGCGGGCGGCGGTTCATCGCGCGGTTCTTCCGCAGCGATGGCCGCACCTACGATCTCGCCACCGAAAGCAGCCTGCCGATGCGCGACCCGCAAGTGCTGATGCGGCTGCTCAATGAGCGGCTGGCGGCGCTCGCCGATCCGGTCGATCCGGGCTTCGGCTTCGACATGATCCGGCTGGCGGTGCCGCGCATCGAGCCGCTGACCCCGGCGCAGTTGCAGCTCGAAGGGGGCACCATCGCGCAGGAGGCGATGGCCGAATTGGTCGACCGGTTGAGCACCCGGCTAGGGCGCGGCGAGATCCGCCGGTTCCAGCCGCACGACAGTCATGTGCCCGAACAGGCGGCGCTCACCCTGCCTGCGGTCGATCTGCCCGCGCCCGCCGCCTGGGATGCGCCGCAGCAGGGCGAGCCGCCGACGCGCCCGATCCACCTGTTCGATCCGCCGCAGCCGATCGAGGTCATCGCCGAGGTGCCCGATGGCCCGCCGCACCGCTTCCGCTGGCGGCGCAGCCAGCACCATGTCGTGCGCTTCGAGGGGCCTGAGCGGATCGCCGCGCAATGGTGGAAGCACGCGCCGGGCAAGAGCCCCGGCCTGACGCGCGACTATTACCGGGTGGAAGACGCGCGCGGACGGCGCTTCTGGATCTTCCGCCACGGATTGTACGAGACCGAAAAGCCCGATCCGCGCTGGTATGTGCACGGTCTTTTCGCGTGATGCCTGCCCCCTTTGCTGAGCTCGTCACCGCGACCAACTACTCGTTCCTGCGCGGGGCATCGCACCCGGCAGACCTGGTCGCGCGCGCGCTCGAACTGGGCCTCGTCGGCATCGGCATCGCCGACCGCAACACGGTGGCAGGCGTGGTCCGCGCGCATATCGCGCTGCGCGATGCGCACAAGGCGGCGGCAGAGATCGGCGTTCCTGCGCCCGCGCTCAGGCTGGTGGTCGGCGCGCGATTGGTGTTCGCCGACGGGACCCCCGACATGATCGCTTATCCCGCGACCCGGCACGGCTGGGGACGGCTGACCCGGCTGCTGACTTTGGGCAACCTGCGCGCCACCAAGGGTGACTGCACGCTGCACCTTGCCGACCTGCTCGAGCATCTCGACGACCTGCTGCTGATCGTGATGGCCGCGCCCGATGACGCCCCCGTCCTGCAGACGCTCCACGCCGCCGCGCCGGATCGTGTCTGGATCGGAGCGACCATGCCACGCAGGGGCACAGACCGCCGCCGTCTCGCCCGAATGATACGCCTCAGCGAAGACACAGGCGTTCCGCTGCTCGCCACCAACGATGTGCTCTATGCCGCGCCCGAGCAACGCCCGCTGCACGATGTGCTGACCTGCATCGGCGCAGGCTGCACCATCGCCAATGCCGGGCGCAGGCTCGAGGCCAACGCCGAGCGCCATATCAAGCCGCCTGCGGAAATGGCGCGCCTGTTCGCCGACTGTCCGCAAGCGATCGCGCAAACCACCGCACTCCTCGCCCGCATCACCTTCACGCTCGACGACCTGCGCTACCAGTACCCGCTCGAGCCGGTGCCCGAGGGCTGGGAGGCGCAGGCCTGGCTCGAGCATATGGTGACCGAGGCGGCGCGCGATCGCTATGGCAAGGAGCTGCCCGCCAAGGTCCGCAAGCTGCTCGACGACGAATTCGCGCTCATCGCCAAGCAGAAATACGCCTGCTATTTCCTCACCGTGCACGATCTGGTGCGCTTTGCCCGCACCCGCGATCCGCCGATATTGTGCCAGGGGCGCGGCTCGGCGGCCAACTCGATCGTCTGCTTCCTGCTCGGCGTCACCTCGGTCGATCCGGTGACGCACGACCTGTTGTTCTCGCGCTTCGTCTCTGAAGAGCGCGCCGAGCCGCCCGATATCGACGTCGATTTCGAGCACGAGCGACGCGAGGAGGTGATGCAGTATATCTATGCGCGTTATGGCCGCCACCGCGCCGGGATCGCCGCGACCGTCATCCACTACCGCCCGCGCAGCGCGGTGCGCGAGGTGGGCAAGGTGCTGGGCTTTTCCGAGGATGTGACCGCGCGGCTGACCAGCACGATCTGGGGGAGCTTCTCGTCGTCGATGGCCGAGCAGCGCTATGCCGAGGCCGGGTTCGATCCCGACAACCCCGATATCGTGCGGCTGCGCGATCTGGTCGACCAGATCCTGCACTTCCCCCGGCATCTGTCGCAGCATGTCGGCGGCTTCGTGCTCACCGAGGACCGGCTCGACGAGACCGTTCCGATCCACAACGCCGCGATGGAGGACCGCACCTTCATCGAATGGGACAAGGATGACATCGACGCGCTCGGGCTGATGAAGGTCGATGTGCTGGCATTGGGCATGCTCACCTGCATCCGCAAGGCGTTCGCGCTGATGCGCCAGCATGACCTGGGCGAGCACGACCTCACCGTCGATCTCGAGGCCGACGACCCCGCAGTCTACGACATGCTGTGCCGCGGCGACAGCATCGGCGTGTTCCAGGTCGAAAGCCGCGCGCAGATGAACATGCTGCCGCGCCTGCGCCCCCGCACGCTCTATGACCTCACCGTGCAGGTCGCGATCGTGCGCCCGGGGCCGATCGAGGGCGACATGGTCCACCCCTATCTGCGCCGCCGCTCGGGAATCGATCCGGTCGAATACCCCTCGCCCGCCCCGCCGCACGACCCCGATGAATTGAAGACGCTGCTCGGGCAAACTTATGGCGTGCCGCTGTTCCAGGAACAGGCGATGAAGCTCGCGATCGTCGCGGCGGATTTCACCCCCGGCGAGGCCAACCATCTGCGCCGCGCGATGGCGACCTTCCGCAATGTCGGCACGATGCACAATTTCGAGGAGAAGCTGGTCAAGGGCATGACCGCGCGCGGCTATACCGCGGAGTTCGCCGAGCGCTGCTTCAGGCAGATCGAGGGTTTCGGGAGTTATGGCTTCCCCGAGAGCCACGCGCTGTCGTTCGCGCGATTGGTGTACGTGTCCTCGTGGATCAAGTGCCACCAGCCTGCGGTGTTCGCCTGCGCCTTGCTCAACTCGCAGCCGATGGGGTTCTACGCGCCCGCGCAGATCGTGCGCGATGTGCGCGAGCATCAGGTCGAGGTGCGCCCGATCGACATCAACATGAGCGGCTGGGACAATGCGCTCGAGCGCGATGGCCACGGGCGGCTGGCGCTGCGGCTGGGCTATCGCCAGATGGATGGCTTCCGCAATGCCTGGGCCGAGGCTCTGGTGGTGGCGCGCGAGGGCGTAGGCCGCTTTACCTCGGTCGAGATGCTCGCGCGCCGTGCCGACCTGCCGTCCGCCGCCTTGCGCCTGCTCGCCGATGCCGATGCGTTCGGCTCGCTCGGGCTGTCGCGGCGGCAGGCCTTGTGGGAGGTGCGCCGCACGCCCTCGGGCGAGTTGCCGCTGTTCGCCGCAGCGCGTGCGCGCGAATTGGGAGACGAGCCCGACATGCAGCTGCCGATCATGCCCGCGTCCGAGGAGGTGGTGACCGATTACCAGACGCTGCGCTTGTCGCTCAAGGACCACCCGATGCGCTTCCTGCGCGCTGGCCTGCGTGAGGACGGCGTGCTGTCGTGCGAGGACACCAACAATTCCAAGGCGGGCAAGACGGTGCGCACCGCCGGCATCGTCCTCGTCCGCCAGCGCCCCGGCAAGGGCAACGCCATCTTCGTCACGATCGAGGACGAGACCGGCGTCACCAACATCGTCCTGTGGGCCCGCCTGTTCGAACGCTACCGCCGCGCGGTGATGGCCAGCCGCCTGATGCAGGTCGAAGGCGTGCTCCAACGCAGCCGCGAAGGCGTGGTGCATTTGATGGCGAACCGCGTGGTGGATCGCTCGGACTTGCTCGCAACGCTGACGCAGACGCGAGGGGATGGCGCGCTGTCGCCACCACTGGCGCGGGGGGATGAGGTTGCAAGGCCGGTGCCCTCACGTCATCCGAGGGATGCACGAGTGCTGCCGAAGTCTCGGGATTTTCATTGATGGTGATGCACGCCCAGTCCAATCGCGAATTGAGTATATTGCCCCCAAAATTTCAGCAATTTTCTCGCGATTGGTGGGGGTTAGGGCATCAACTCCAAAGGATATTCATCATAAGTGCGACCGTGCAGTTCCCGGCCGGTCGCTTTTTTGTTTCTGCCGCCCCATTGTTTAAAGAAGAAGGCCACGTCGTCGCGTCGACAAATTTCGTACAGCCGCTCCACCCACGCTTCCTGAATTGGTCGTGAGCGGGGACCAGACTCGCCTCCTACAATAGCCCAATGGACGCCACGCAAATCGATCTCTTTGATTTCACCAATTAGTGGCTCAAACGAAATGAAAAGCGTGGAATTTCTAATTCTCTTGAGGTACTCAACTCGGTCCGTAACCTCATTGTCTTCAACCGACGTCCCCACCCAAACATTTTCTAACGCCTGTATCTCACCGCTCTCGAACAGATCGGCCATACGGTCGGGTCGCTTTGAAAGTACTTGGAAATGGTGCTGTGGACATTCTTTCATGACATCCCAAACCTTCTGGATAAAAGCCGTTGGAACATCGCAGTGAAATAAGTCCGACATCGAATTGACAAAAATCCGTTTTGATTTCCGCCATTCTAGCGGCGCAGTAAGGCTAGATTCATCAATGTTGACGCGACCGGTCCAGACGTGGCGACCTCCACTTTTCCGCGTGGTGCCATGATATTTCTCATGGCCCATCGCCTGCAATCGCGCTGCCATTCGCATAGCGTAACAATTGGTGCAGCCGCTAGAAGCTATCGTGCATCCTGCGACGGGGTTCCAAGTGACGTCTGTCCATTCGATTTCAGAAATTGTAGCCATTATTTTAACACCGCACTCGCCAATTTTGCTGCTAATCGAGCTTTTTCACCAGTGTTTGCCCAAGCAAACATTAAAGAAAATTCCTGCATGCCATTTCGACCTAATGGCAAAGTTTCATCCAAAACCTGGCCTTGGAATGCTGCACCAATGCGCTCCTTGGCCACCTTCTCAAACCATGCAATATCGACAGCGCGCTTAGACCGGAAGTGAGGTTGACTAAAAAGGTCTGTCGTTTGTTCCTCAACAACTGCAACATCTCGCCAAGCTCTTGTGCCAAGCGCCGCATCCACCCGAGGACCGCCGTCCAAATTAATTTCTCCGTCACCTGAAACTTGACGATACATCGCAAAAACAGGAACAAGATACCACAGATCTACTGCCCCAGTTTTTCCTAACATTTCCAACGCTTCATAGTTAATCTGCAATCCAAATGGATCGAGAAATACCACTGCTCGTGTCTTTCTCCAGTTATATGACTTACAAATTCCGCGGAGCATTTCATTCGCATCGAGTTTCGTAATTTCAACTTTATCCGTCAAATCTGCGTGGTCTCGCCGAATCGAATCGCGGAGTGCATCTACATTGGATTGCTTTGTATCGTTCAACAGATATCTATGGAATGCTGGCTTGACCCCTAACGCCCTAATTGCAGACCCCACAATTATCGTATCAGTATCGGCGACTGGGACCGAAAATCCTTCTAACGACCCTTGGTCGGAATTTGCTAACTCAAGGACAGATTTCGGAACCGATGAGCCCGATCCCGCGCAAGCATCTATGTACAGCAATTCAAACGGCGCGAATTTCAACGCTGTGACATAAGCTTGAAGATATTTTTCGACTGTTTCTAGCTTTTGAACAGTGTGCCTATCGCCAAAAGGTTGAGCTTCCATACCGCACCTCAAGCTAGAACATTGAGGGAACGGTATAGAACTCAATCGCATCATGCAAACAAAATAGCCTATCGATACAAAACAGACTAAACTCTCTCTTGTCTCACAGCAAAACCTAAACAATGAAAACTACCTTCGCCCAGAACCTGATTGCAAGCATCACCGAAGCCGCCACGCATGCGCGCAGCGAAGAGACCGGCGCGCTCGCAAATGATTGACCCGCCCGGTGTCCGCATGCATCCCCATTGACCTCCCCCCGCCACCCCCTACCCTCTCTGCGCGCACCCACAGGAGAGCCCGTCATGACCACCCCCGCCGACCCCAACGAACTCAAGGGCGAAGACTGGGCAGGCGAGATGGGGCGCAAGTGGCTCACCCATATCGACCGGTTCGAGGGCATGATCGCCCCCATCGGCGATGCGCTGCTGGCGCGCGCCGCGATTGTTCCCGGGGAGCGGGTGATCGATCTGGGGTGTGGCGGGGGGTTGACCTCGCTGGCTGCAGCGCGGGACACGGGGCCGGAGGGTGCGGTGCTGGGGCTGGATATCTCGCCCGATCTGATCGACGAGGCCCGCCGCCGCGCCACCGATCACCCCAACGTCAGCTTCGTCTGCGCCGATGCCGCCACCGTCGCGCTCGACGTCCCCTATGACCGGCTGATTTCGCGCTTCGGCTCGATGTTCTTTGCCGATCCTTATGCCGCCTTCACCAACCTGCACGGTCTGATCAAACCCGGCGGGCGGATCGATCTGGCGATCTGGGCGGCGCCGCGCGACAATCCGTGGATGATGGAGCTGATGGGGGTCGCGCGCTCGCATATCGACATCCCCTCGCCCGATCCGCGCGCGCCGGGCCCGTTCGCCTTTGCCGATCTCGATTATGTTCGCGACATCCTGGCGCACGCCGGGTTCTCCGCGCCCGACATCGAACCGTATCAGGGCGAACAGGCGATCGGCGGCCCCGGGGCCTCTCCGGATGACGCTGCAGACTTCGCGCTCGCCTCGATGGCGATCGGCCGTGCGCTCGCCGAAGCCGGCGACGACGTGCTCGCCCGCGCCCGCGCCGATCTCGTCACCCTGTTCGAAGAGCATTATGTGCCCGGCAAGGGCGTGATGATGGCCAACAAGGTCTGGCTGCTCAGCGCGACCGCCTGAGCCGCGCGGCCATCACGGTCTCACTCGCGCACGTTCGCCACGTTGTACTGGAACACCTCGTCCTGCGTCAGGCAGCGGCGGGTAGACTGATCGCCGCCGCCGCTCGCCACCGCCTTCTGCTTGTACATGATGTCGGTCAGCAACTTGCGCGAGACGCCCATGCGGATGAGGAAATCATTGTCCTCGCTGGCGAGCAATGCGCTTTCCTGCTCGATGTCGCCGATCAGCTCGACCGTGGTGTCGGTGCCCAAGGCGACAGATTGATCGATCGCGGCGCGGTCGTTGGTCATGGTGAACATGTGCACCATGAAGTTGCCGCCGGGCTCGACCACGCGCAGCTGACCGCCCATGAACACGAAGTTGCACGCCGAAAAACAGGTCCAGCCCGCCGGAATGCGCGTCACCAGCCCGGGGTTGCCACGGATCAGCCTGCCTGCGGCATTCCCTGCGCGCGCGTTGCCGCCGGGCGAGCGCAGCCAGATCTCGGCGATGTCGGGATTGTCGCTCAGCGCCTTTTTGAGCCGGTCGGGCAATGTCTGGTCGATCGGCCCCTCGGCAAGCAGCACCTGCGCGCCGCCCTTCTTGACGACCTTGAGCGTCATGGTCTTGTTGGCCGACCAGTCGGGCGACCGGGGGCAGCTGGGATTGGCCGGGTCCATCTGTGCCGGGCTCTGCGCGCACAGCAGCGCCGCCGACAGTGCTAGCAGCAGGGATCGGCGGGCGGTCCGCATCCTGTCAGGCCTGCGCGATTTCATAGCGCGCGGCGCCCGGCTTCTTGCACATCTTCTTCGACACGGTGGTCTCCTCGCCCTCGACGATGATGACATCGTTGACGTTCATGCAGGTCGAGCCATCCGCGAGCTGGGTCTTGCCCACCACGGTGGAGGTTCCCGACACGTCCTTGCGGGTCTCGCTGGTCCAGGTCGAGGTGCTCCCCACCTCCTCGCCGCGCGTCGCCTCCAACGTGGCATCGGCGGCCTTTTTCTGCTCCTCGGGCTCCAGCTTGCACGCGATGGCGTCGGTGAGCAGCCCGGCGACTTCCGGCACCGGCAGGAAATTGGCGATGCCGCCGATCCGCCCGGTGACGCTGCCCAGCATGCCGCCGATGACCGAACGGCCCACCGACTTGCCCGCGCTGTCGTCGCACCCGGTGGCGGTCTTGCCGCTGGCCTTGGGCTTGCTGCGCAACAGGCCGCCGAATTGCGCCGCCGCCGGCGCCGGCAGCGCCATAGCGATCATCGCCGCCAACGCTGCGGACCGCATCGTGATGTTCAAGACATTCGCACCCATCGCAAGCTTCTCCTGACAGGAACTGCTATCGACCCTGACGCATCGTACCGTAGCGTCCGTGACCGGTCAAACCATGACCCGGATCACAGCTGCACCGATGGCCCGAAAGTTGCCATGGGGGATAGGACATATCCGCCCTGGCGCGATCCAGCCCCCTGTATTTGCAGTTCATTAACCAAAATGACGGACAAGGGCGCATGTTCGTCCGGCTCCGACTTTGGCACAATTCGCTGTCGATCAGCGCGCGGACGGCGTGGAGCATGGCCGTCGGCCTGACGCTCGTCATCGCCGCGACTGCTGTGGTGGCCTTTGGGCAGGAGCAGAACACCGCCATCGATGAGTCTCTGGTGCGGCTGGATCAGCGCAACGCAAAGATCGTCGACGAGCTGGCCCAGCGCTTCGACCGCATCGCCCGCACCCAGGCCCGCGCCATCGATCTGTTCCGTGCCGAGCGTGCGACGCTGACGCCCGCACAGGCGCGGCGCGAGTTCGATGCGCTCTATCCGCTCGGCGCCGATGGCACCCGCCGCAGCACCGATGTGATGTTCGACGGTGGCCGCACCGCGATCGGCCATGTCGAGGGCATGGCGGCCTTTGTCCCCGGCGGCGTGGCCAACGATCTTGAGGCGGTGCGCGACATGGTCGCGGCAACCCATGCGGTTCGCGCGCTGGGCGAAGGCAGCCGGTTCGAGATCGAGAGCCTGTATTTCTTCACCCCGGCCAACGCCATGGTGATCTTCGCCCCCGACCGCCCTGATCGGCTGGAATATTACCGCAGGACCGCACCTGCCAGCTTCGGTTTCCAGGACGCCGAGTTCGCGACCATTTCGACCCAGACGGCAAACCCGGCCCGATCCATGTTGTGCACCGGCCTGCAATCGCTGATATCGCTGCAGAACCGGCAGGTCTGGACGACCGGCTGCATGACCCCCGTCGATCGCGACGGGCGGCATATAGGCACCTTCGGCACCTCGATGCCGCTCGATCAGGTTGTCCCCGCAGGACATTTCGCCGAAGACAGCGATGACAACGTCATCCTGATCTCGCGCGAGGGGCGGCTGATCTATCACCCCGAATACACGCTGCAACACAGCAGCAGGACCGGCCAGTATCTCGATATCACCATCAGCGACAAGCCCGAGCTGCGGGCGCTGTGGGCGCTGGTGCGCAAGCACGGCAAGTCCGGATTCACCGGCAAGGCGGACGATCTCGACGCCTATGTCTCGCTGCAGGCGATCCCGGGCGCGGGCTGGTATGCACTGACCGTGAAGCCCGAAAGGCTGATCCTGGCAGAGGCGCTGCGCCCCATTCCGCGGATCGCGGGGATGGCGGTGATTGCCTTGTTCGTGTGCATCCTGGCGGTGACGCTGGCCTTGCGCAGCCTGGTCGGCAAGCCCCTGCGGCGGCTGACGCGCGATGCGCAGCGGATCACCCGCGAGCTGGCCAACGATGCGATCCTGGTGCTGCCCGATCGCGACAGGAGCAGCAACGAGGTCACGCGGCTGGTCCGCTGGTTCGAAACCATGGCAAGCGCCATCCGCCAGTCGCACAGCCTGCTGGAAGAGCGGGTGGCGGAACGCACCGCGGCGCTCAACCAGGCCAACGACAAGCTGCGCCTGCTGTCCGAGATCGATCCGCTGACCGGCATCGCCAACCGGCGCAAGATTCTGGCCGAGCTGGATGACCGGCTGACCCGCGTGCGCGCGGGCAGCGCGATGGCGGTGCTGGTGGTGGATGTCGACAACTTCAAGGCGATCAACGACCGCCATGGCCATGTTGCCGGCGACGATGCGTTGCGCGTGCTGGCGCAGCTGATGCAGTCGCTGCTGCGGCCGGGCGATGCGCTGGGCCGTATGGGCGGCGAGGAGTTCGTGATCATCCTCGATCGCGCGCGCCCGGTGATCGCCGATGCCATTGCCGAACGCATCCGCGCCGCGATCGCCCGCAACAGCTTCGAGGTGCATGGCAATCTGGCGCTCAGCATTACGGTCAGCATCGGGGTGGCCAACTGGCATCCGGGCGACACCGCGCGGGCGCTGTACGCTCGGGCCGATGGCGCGCTGTACCAGGCCAAGACCGCAGGCCGCAATTGCGCGATCACCAGCCGTCATGTGCCGGGGGCAGAGCGCAGCGCGGCGTGATGCGGGCGGTGCGCCGGGCCGGTTTTGCGGCCCTGCCTTGTTTGCCTGGCATGGCCTCGCGGCTCTGGCGAATGTGATGGATCTGTGTGGTGCGGGCGGGGGGACTCGAACCCCCACGGGCAAAGCCCGACGGATTTTAAGTCCGTTGCGTCTACCATTCCGCCACGCCCGCCAACCGCAGGCGTCTATAGGCCGAGAAGGTTTTGGCCGACAAGCTTAGAAAAACCCCGGACGGTGCCGGGCGGGTGTCTCAATCGGTATTGAGGCGCGCGCGCATTTCCTTGCCAGGCTTGAAATAGGGCACGCGCTTGCCGGGCACATCAACCGCCTCGCCGGTGCGCGGGTTGCGGCCCTTGCGCGGCTCGCGCGAGCGGGTCGAGAACGCGCCGAAACCGCGCAGTTCCACCCGGCCACCCTCGGCCAGCCGCTGAATGATGTTGTTGAAAAAGATATCCAGGATCTTTTCGATCTCGTCAGGACGAAGACCGGGGTTTTCCTCTGCCAGATGTTGTAGCAGTTCCGATCGTATCACGGGCCAATCTCCTGCAATTCAATATGCGACGGGACGCGCACCAAGGAAAATCGCCGCGTGCGGTTCCCCCCAACATTATCGAATTGACCAGCCCCCCGACAAGCCAAAGCGCCGGCTGACAAGCAGGCGCATATGTGTGTGCCGAACACCGGTGAAGCGGAAATCCAGCACCGTAATGCTGTCAGAAATTGTTTGCCGTTTCAACGCCGTTCTTGCCCGACGGTGCTGGCAAGCGACAGATGGTGCACAAAAAAGGGCACCGGCGGTGTGCCGGTGCCCCTTTTTGAAACGGTGTCAGCCGTGAAGGCTGGCCGCCTGGCTGATCAATCTTCGCGCTGCTTGAGAGCCGCTCCCAGAATGTCACCCAGCGACGCGCCCGAGTCGGACGAGCCATACTGCGCCACAGCCTGCTTTTCTTCAGCCAGCTGATGCGCCTTGACCGAGAAGGTCGGCTTGCGCGAACGATCGAAGCCGGTGACCATCGCATCGAGCTTCTGGCCAACCTGGAAGCGGTCGGGACGCTGTTCGTCACGGTCGCGGCCCAGATCGTTGCGCTTGATGAAGCCGGTGGCTCCGTCTTCGCCAACCTGGACTTCCAGACCACCGTCGCGCACTTCGAGCACGGTGACGGTGACGACTTCGTTCTTGCGCAGGGTCGAGCTGTCCGATCCGCCAACGGCCGGAGCACCCTTTTCGAGCTGCTTCATGCCGAGCGAGATACGCTCCTTTTCGACATCCACGTCGAGGACGATCGCCTTGACCTGCTCACCCTTGAGGTGGAGGTTGAGCGCATCTTCACCCGAAATGCCCCATGCGATATCCGACATGTGGACCATGCCGTCGACATCGCCATCCAGGCCGATGAACAGACCGAATTCGGTCGCGTTCTTGACTTCGCCTTCGACGACGCTGCCAACCGGGTGCTTGTCTGCGAAAGCGTCCCAGGGGTTCGACTGCGCCTGCTTGAGGCCCAGCGAGATACGGCGCTTTTCGGCGTCGACTTCCAGAACGATGACATCGACTTCCTGGCTGGTCGAAACGATCTTGCCGGGGTGGACGTTCTTCTTGGTCCAGGACATTTCCGAAACGTGGACCAGGCCTTCGATGCCGGGTTCCAGTTCGACGAATGCACCATATTCGGTGATGTTGGTGACAGCACCGCTGAGCTTGGCACCGATGGGATACTTGACGCTGGCGCCTTCCCACGGATCGCTTTCGAGCTGCTTCATGCCGAGCGAAATACGCTGCGTTTCCGAATTGATGCGGATGATCTGCACCTTGACGGTCTCACCGATGGTGATCGCTTCGCTCGGGTGGTTGATGCGCTTGTAGCTGATGTCGGTGACATGCAGCAGGCCATCGATGCCGCCCAGATCGACGAACGCACCGTAATCGGTGATGTTCTTGACGATACCGTCGATGATCTGGCCTTCCGCCAGCGACTGGATGAGGCCGGTGCGCTGTTCTGCGCGGGTTTCCTCCAGAACGGCGCGACGCGAGACAACGATGTTGCCACGGCGACGGTCCATCTTGAGGATCTGGAACGGCTGCGGAATGTCCATCAGCGGGGTAACATCGCGCACGGGGCGGATGTCGACCTGGCTGCCGGGCAGGAAGGCCACGGCGCCGTCGAGATCAACGGTGAAGCCGCCCTTGACGCGACCGAAGATCACGCCTTCGACGCGCTTGCCTTCGCCAAATTCGCTTTCCAGCTTGTCCCATGCAGCTTCGCGGCGTGCGCGGTCGCGCGACAGCATCGCTTCGCCATCGGCATTTTCGATGCGGTCGACATAGACTTCGACTTCATCGCCAACCTTGAGGCCGTGGTCCTGGCCGGGCGCTGCGAATTCACGCAGGGCCACGCGGCCTTCCGACTTCAGGCCAACATCGATGACCGCCTTGTCGTTTTCGATCGCGGTAACCGTGCCCTTGACGACGCGGCCTTCAAAACCGCCATCGGCAGCTGCGCCGCCACCAAGCGATTCGTCGAGAAGTGCCGCAAAATCATCGCGGCTGGGAAATGCCGTAGAGGCCATAAATCCTGTATTCCTTAAACTGTTTTGTCCGGCCAGCCGGTTGTCTCCGGCGGTCTTGGCCTAACCTGCCCCCCGGGCCGAATGCACCGGAAAGCGCCCAAAAACCGTGTGTTCCGGCGGCGGCAGACAGAGTATGCGAAAAGCGCGAACGATCGCGCGGGCCGATATCGGCGCGGGCGATGTTCACGATGATCGAAACATCTAAGACTGGGGCGAATGTCCGCCCTGCGTCCTGCCGTTCACCAGCTCTATGGCTCTTTGAACGGCCTGCCCTATAGTCAAATCGCTGGTATCAAGCAAGAGCGCGTCACAGGCGGGCTTGAGCGGGGCGATCGACCGTCCGGAGTCCCTCGCATCGCGCGCGGCAAGGTCGGCGACGATCTCTTCCAGCGTCACATCTTCGCCCCGGCCCAGCATCTCGTTGCACCGCCTCCCGGCCCGCGCAGCGACGCTGGCGGTGACGAACAATTTGGCGTCCGCCTCGGGCGCGATCACCGTGCCGATATCGCGTCCGTCGAGCACCGCGCCGCCCGGCTGCCGCGCGAAGCTGCGCTGCCGCTCGAGCAACGCTGCACGCACTGCAGGATGGCGCGAGGCGCGACTGGCAAGCCCGCCTGCGGTTTCAGAGCGCAGATGCGCGTCGGCGAGCAGCGCGTCATCGAACGCGCAGCCTGCCAGCGCCTCGTCCGGATTGTCGGGATCACCCCCCAGCCGCACCGCGTTCACCCCGACCGCGCGATAGAGCAGCCCGGTATCGAGATGCGGCAGTCCGAAATGCGCGGCGAGAGCCTTGGCGATCGTTCCCTTGCCGCTGGCGGTGGGTCCATCCACGGCGATGATCATGGCAGCTGCCCGTTCTGCGCCGCCTGCTGCTTGGCCAGATCAGCCTCGAACTGTGCTGCCATGCGCGTGTTAAAGCTTTGCAGTTCTTGCCCGTTCACGAACGCGTTTGCATCCCCGGCGATCTGCCGTTTGCGCTTGTCGTGCAAGTCAAAGAAATTGTCGTGATTGGCCAGAAAGATGTCGGCCTTCATCGCCTTCACCTTGGCGAAGGTGCTGCGATACGCGGCAACCATGCCGGGATAGGCTTCGGGCACCAGCGACTGCCCTGCAACCGTGGCGCTGCAGTGCACGAACACGCTGCGTGTCGTGTTCGCATCGTTCACCGTGGTTGACCACGAGGTGCACCCCGGCGAGTGCCCCGGCGTCATATGCGCGGTCAGCGTCGTGCCAGCCAGCGTGATGGCCTCGCCATCGCCGATCACACGATCAACCCGCACCGGCGGAAAGCGCATGCCCTGGCTGGGTCCGTGATCGATCGCGCCTGCCTCCAGAAACGGCCTGTCGGCGGCACTGGCGAGCATCTGCGCGCCGCTCGCCCGCTGCAGCCCGGCAAGGCCGCCGGCGTGATCGATGTGTGCGTGGGTGTTGAGCAGGTACTTCACATCGCCGATGTCGAAGCCCAGCGTCTTGATGTTGGCGATGATCTGCGGGACCGATTGCGCCAGCACGCCATCGATCAGCACATGCCCCTCCGGCGTGGTGATCAGAAAGGCGCTGACCGTCTCGGTGCCGACATAATGCAAGTTGCCAGCAATGGTGAACGGATCGAACGGTTCATTCCAGCGGCCCCCCTTGGCAAAGCCTTCAATGGGCGCAGCCTGGGCTGCATCGATCTCGGCATCCTTGGCCAGGCGCGATGAGGACGCTTCCGGCTGCAGTGCCACACCCGCTGTAGCCACGACGGCGAGCATCGCTGTGATCAACATGCGCTTCATCCCTTGGTCCCCTCCCGGTCCACCCCTGCCCGCCGATCCCTGATCGCCTTGATAAGGCCGACCAGCGCGATCCCGGCCCATGCGGTTTCGAGAATCGTCGCTGCCAGATTGAAATGCACCGACAGCGACGTCAGCAACAGGATCGCGCCTGCCAGATTGACGGCGTTGAACAGCAACTTGTCGATCTTCTCGACCTTGTTGGCATAAGCAAAGGCGCCGATGAACAGCACGCTGCCCATCACGCCGAGGATATCGGCCACCAGTGGGCTCATGCCGCGCCCGTGCTGCGGCTGAGCAGGTTCAGAAAATCGGGGAAGCTGGTGGCGATCGGCGCAGTGTCATCCACGTCCACGCCTTGCTCGCTGACCAGCCCCGCCACGGCAAAGCTCATCGCGATGCGGTGGTCGAGCAGGGTCGCCACCGGGCCGCCGCCGCGCAAGGATGCGCCGCCGCTGCCGGTGATGATCAGCCCGTCTTCGCGTTCCTCCACCGCAACGCCGATGGCTTCCAGACCGCGCGCCATGGTGGCGAGCCGGTCCGATTCCTTGACCCGCAGTTCGTCGAGGCCACTGGTGACCGTGGTGCCGCTGGCCATGGCGGCGGCGATGAAGAACACCGGAAACTCGTCGACCATGCTGGGCACGATCGCAGGATCGACGGTGATCCCGCTGAGAGCGCTCGCCCGCACGCGCAGGTCCGCGACCGGCTCGCCGCCGACGGTGCGTGCGTTCAACCGCTCGATCTGGCCGCCCATCTGCTCGAGCACGGTGATGATCCCGGTGCGGGTGACGTTCATGCCGACATTCTCGATTGTCAGGTCCGACCCCGGCACGATCAATGCTGCGACGATGAAGAACGCGGCGGACGAGGGATCGCCCGGCACCTCGATGTCCTGCGCGGTCAGGTCGCATGGGCCGGTGACATGGATATGCCGCACGCCATCGGCATCGGTTTCCACAATCAGGTCTGCGCCGAACCCCTTGAGCATCTTTTCGCTGTGATCGCGCGTCGCCACCGGCTCGATCACCGTCGTGGTGCCCGGCGTGTTGAGCGCGGCGAGCAGGATCGCGGACTTCACCTGTGCCGAGGCGACGGGCAGCCGGTAGCTGATCGGCACCGCAGGGCTGATCCCGCGCACCATCAGCGGCAGCGTGCCGCCGGGGCTCGCGTTGAATTCCGCCCCCATCTCGCCCAGCGGATCGGTGACCCGCGCCATCGGACGGCGGCTCAACGATGCATCGCCGGTGAACATCGCGGTGATCGGGTGGCTCGCGACCAGCCCCATCAGCAGCCGCGTCGAGGTGCCACTGTTGCCCATGTCGAGCGCCTGGGCCGGTTGCATCAACCCGCCCACGCCCACGCCGTGCACCGTCCAGATGCCATCTGCGCCGCGCTCGATCTGCGCGCCCATCGCGCGCATTGCAGCCGCCGTGGCAAGCACGTCCTCTCCCTCGAGCAGTCCCGAGATCCGGCTCTGGCCGACGCACAGCGCCGACAGCATCAGCGCGCGATGGGAGATCGACTTGTCGCCGGGCACGCGAATGGTGCCGGTGAGCGGCCCGGATCGCGCGAAACGGCGCGGGACCGGTGCCTGGTCTGCTGAATGGGCCATGGGATGAAACAAATTCCGGTTGGGCATGGGGCTGCCAGAGGTGAATTGCGACGCAGCTTTTGACAGCGGCATAAAGCTATGGCAAGGCGCACGCCGATTTTCCTGTTGCGGCGCACCCGCGCTGCAGGCTGGAAATATGCAACCTTCTCCTTACATCTATGATGTTATTGAACCTGAGGCATTATTCATGATCAAGCCTGAATGGGGCGCCAAGCACAGCTGCCCGAAATGCGGCACCCGCTTTTATGACCTTGGTAAGGACGACCCGGTATCCTGCATCAACTGCGGAAACAGCTGGACCCCCGAGCCCGTGCTCAAGTCCAAGCAGCCGCTGCCCTTCGAGGAAGAAAAGAAGAAGGTCATCGAGAAGGAGGACGTGGATCTCGCCGATGAGGATCTGGACATCGACGAGGACGGCGATTCGCCGGACAACGATGTCGACCTGGGCGGCGATGACGATCTGGGCGTCGCAGCAGCCGACGACAAGGACGAAGAAAGCTGAGATTTCCGGTTCGCGAACTTTAGGTGGCGGGGGCAGCGTTTTGCCCCTTGCCACCACCGGACGGCTCGACTAAAGGGCTGTCCTTCTCAGCGCCGGAGTGACTTTTCCCCGGCGCATATGGGGCCTTAGCTCAGCTGGGAGAGCGCTACACTGGCAGTGTAGAGGTCAGCGGTTCGATCCCGCTAGGCTCCACCATTTTCCTTGTCGATATCATGCCAACCCCAGCGTCCGACCCGCTGGGGCTTTGCGGTATCCGGCGGCACCCCGACGATCGGGCCCATCCCGTAGGGCCGCAGCGGGTAGCGGCCATGGCTGCCTGCTATTACCGGTAGCGCTTGCCACGCTGCCCGTTTTGCTGATTGGATATCCACATGACCACCCTCCTCATCGCAGGCGCCACCGGGCTCGTGGGCCGCATCGTCCTTGCCAAAGCGCTGGACGATCAGCGCATTGGCCATGTCATTGCTCCTACCCGCAGTGCATTGCCGCCCAACCCCAGGCTCACCAACCCCATCGTCGATTACGATGCGCTGCCGCAGGATGCCGACTGGTGGCGCTGCGACGCGGTGATCTGCGCGCTCGGGACCACGCGGGCCAAGGCGGGGTCGGATGCGGCATTCTTCCGAGTCGATCATGACTATCCGCTGGCCGTCGCACAGGCCGCGCGAGCACAAGGCGCACAAGCCTTTGCGCTGGTGTCCGCGATCGGCGCGGATGCAGGCTCGCGGCTGCTGTACAACCGCACCAAGGGCGAGGTCGAGGCCAGCATCGCCGCGCTCGATTTTCCCAGCTACACGATCGTGCGCCCCGGCCTGATCGGCGGAGACCGCGACGAGTTCCGGCCAGCAGAGCGCGTGTCCGAGGCGATCCTGCGCGTGTTCGGCCCGGTGCTCCCGCGTGGCTGGCGGATCAGCCCGGCCGAGAATATCGCCAGCGCGCTGATCGAGGCAGCGGTGGCCGCACCACCGGGGCGCCACGTCATCTCCGCAGACCGCCTCGCCTGACTTACTGCTTGGGCACGCCCGCCTTGTCGCGGATGGCCTTGAATTCGGACCCTGCCTTCCATTGCGGCCAGCGGCTGGAGTTGGCGAGCTCCGCACCGATCACGCCGATCAGCTCGATATCCTGCACCGCGCCGTCGAGGTTCCAGTCAGGCCCCCAGGCATCGCACGCCTGGTGATAGCACTGGCCGGTATAGGCATCGATCCACGCCTGCCCCGCGGCCGCCCCGCCCTGCTTGAGGTTCGCCGCGCCCGCAATCCCCATCAGCAGCATCACCGGGACGCCGCGCTTGGCGAACGAGAAATGGTCGGCGCGATAGAACAGCCCGCGCTCGGGAAGGCTCTCGGGCGTCACGGTGCGGCCCTGGGTCGCGGCAACCCGCGCCATGTCGTCCTCCAGCGTGTTCTGTCCCCGCCCGACGAGCACGACATCGCTCGCAGCGCCTGCGGTCTGCAGGATGTCGAGCCCCAGATTGGCGACGGTCTTGTCCATCGGGAACAGCGGATTGGCGGCATAATATTCGGAGCCCAGCAGCCCGCGCTCTTCCGCCGTCCACGCGCCGAAGACGACGCTGCGCTGCGGGGCGGGTCCGGCCTTCATCGCGCGCGCAATCTCGAACATGCCGGCGATGCCCAGCGCATCGTCATTGGCCCCGGCGCGATAGATGCGACCTTCAGCATCGGGCTTGCCCGCGCCATAGGCATCCCAGTGCGCGCCATACATCACGATCTCGTCGGGTCGCGTGGTGCCGGGGATCCTGGCCAGCACGTTGTGGCTGTCGACGACCTCCGGAGTCACCGGAATATCCGCGCCCAGGGTCACGCCCTTAAGCTCGACCGGACGAAAGCCCGGCGCGCGCGCGGCGACTTCGAGCTTCGCCAGATCCAGCCCCGCAGCCGCAAACAGCCTTGCCGACATCTCCGCCGACAGCCAGCCCTGCAGCTTCAGGCTGGTCAGTTGCTCGGCCGGGCGGACGATGTCGTAATTCTCGCCGCCCGGGCTGATCACGACGTTCCAGCCATAGCCGACACCTGCAGCATTGTGGACGATCAGCGCGGCAACCGCGCCCTGGCGCGCGGCTTCCTCGAACTTGTAGGTCCAGCGGCCATAATAGGTCATCGTCCGGTCGCCGAACTTGCCTGCGGCAGGCTCGCCAGGCTTGGCGGCGAAATCGGGATCGTTGATCAGGAACACCGCGACCTTGCCCTTGAGATCGGCACCCTTGAAATCGTCCCAGCCGCGCTCGGGCGCCTTCACGCCATAGCCGACGAACACGACAGGCGCGTCGGCGATGCGCGCGGCATCGTCCGGGCGGATGGTGGAGAGATAGATGTCCTGCGCCAGCACCGGATCGATCGCGCCCTTGGGGCTCGCAAAGCCGAGCCTTTCAGGCGTGCCCAGCCGGGTGTGGAGCAATGGCACCTTTTGCAGCCAACCGCCATCGGTCCCTGCAGGCTCGAGCCCCAGCGCCTCGAACCGCGCGATCAGATAGCCGAGCGTCCGCTCCTCTCCGCGCGTTCCGGGCGCGCGGCCCTCGAACACATCGGAGGCGAGCGTGCGCACAGTCTCGGTCAGCCGGTCGGGATCGACCGTCATCGCCGGCTGCGCAAGGACGCTGGTGAAGGGGACGGCGCACAAAGCTGCGGCGAGAACAAGGGTACGGGTCAACATGCTGCGGGTTATAGGGCAGCTTGGGATCAGGGCAAGGCTATGGCATGTCGAGATGTCCGCCCTATATGCTTGGGATGACCGCACCCCTTGCCCATCCGATCCCGAGCGACGCCGATGCAGCGGCGGTGACCGTGTGGTTCGATGGCGCCTGCCCCCTGTGCCTGCGCGAGATCGCGCTGATGCGGCGGCTGGACCGGCGCGGGGCAATTGCCTTTGTCGATGTGGCATCGCCCGAGGCCGTCTGCCCGATCGATCAGCGCGAACTGCTCGCCCGGTTCCACGCGCGCGAAAACGGCGTGCTGCTATCTGGCGCAGCGGCGTTTGCCGCGATGTGGCGCGCGATCCCGGTGCTCAAACCGCTGGGAGTGGCTGCGCGCAATCCGGTGATCCTCAAGGGGCTCGAATGGCTGTATCTGCGGTTTCTGGTGGTGCGGCCACGGCTGCAAAGGCTGCTCGCCAGGCGATGAGAGAGCCACCGCTGTTCCCGCCGACCCGCACCGCCGGGCTCGACCGGCTGGCTGCCTTCGTGCCGCACGCCGGGGCCGATTATGCGATGGGTCGCAACACCGACCCCGGCCCGGACGCCCCTGCGGCGGTCTCCCGGCTGTCGCCCTATCTGCGCTACCGGTTGCTGATCGAGCAGGAGACCGCAAGCGCAGTGCTGGCGGAGCATTCGCTGCACGCTTGCGAGAAATACGTGCAGGAGGTGCTTTGGCGCACCTACTGGAAGGGCTGGCTCGAGATGCGGCCGCAGGTGTGGGCTAGGTTTGTGGCCGAGCGCGACCGGCAGCGCGAGGCATTCCGTGACACCCGCGCGATCGCGGACGCCGAAGCGGGACGCACCGGCATCGAGGGTTTCGACGACTGGGCGCGAGAGCTCGTCGCCACCGGATATCTGCACAACCATGCGCGGATGTGGTTCGCCTCGATCTGGATTTTCACGCTGAGGCTGCCCTGGGCGCTGGGCGCGGACTTCTTCCTGCGGCATCTGATCGATGCGGATGCGGCGAGCAACACCCTGTCGTGGCGCTGGGTCGCGGGGCTGCAGACAGCGGGCAAGACCTATCTTGCCACCGCCGACAATATCGCGCGCTACACCAACGGCCGCTTTGCACCCAAGGGGCTGGCAGAGCAGGCTGAACCGCTGAGCGAGGCTGCTATGGAGCCCGCGCAGCCGATGCCGCAGCTGGCGCCCCTCAACCCGCGCACGCCTGCGCTGCTGCTGGTGACGCCGGAGGATATGCACCCGGAATCGGCCTTGCCGCGCGATGCCGACTGGCGTGCTGCGCTGATCGTCAACGATGCCAGCCTGTTGTGGGGCGATGGCGCGCGCGAATTCGTGCGCGCTGCATCCGCCGATGCGGGCATGCGGGTAACCGACCATTTCGGGTGCAGCGCCAATCCGGCCGCCCGGCTGGATGCCGCCACGCTGATCGGAGCGGCACATGGCTCGGGCGCGCAACAGGTCGTCACGGCCTTTGCGCCGGTGGGGCCGGTCGCCGACGCGCTCACGCAGGCAGCACCAGTGCTCGCCGCCAAAGGCATTCCGCTGGTGCAGGTCCGCCGCGAATGGGACGACATCTTCTGGCCGCACGCCAGGAAAGGGTTCTTCCCATTCAAGCAGCAGATGCCGCGGCTGCTGGCCGAGATCGGGATGCCCGGCCGCTAGTCAGATCCCCAGCGCGGTTTTCCAATGCTTGAGCCGGGTATCGCGCGCTTGCGCCTCCATCTGGGGTTCGAACACCTGGGTGCTCGAAACCATGACCTTGGCATCCTCGAGCGAAGCATAATGCCCTGCGCCCACCGCCGCGAGGATCGCGGCACCACGCGCGGTTGTCTCGACATCGGCGGGGCGCTCGCACGGGATTGCCAGCACATCGGCGATATCCTGCGCCAGCCAGTCGTTGGCGCTCATGCCGCCATCCAGCCGCAGCACCGACCAGCCCGCGCCATCGGCAGCAAAGGCGCGCGCCAGATCGTGGAACACATTGGCGACCGATTCGAGCGAAGCGCGGATGATGTGCGCGCGCGTGGTCGCGAACGACAGTCCGGTGATGCTGCCACGCGCATCGGGCAGCCAGTAGGGCGCTCCGAGGCCTGACAGCGCAGGAACCACGACCACGCCGCCGCTATCGGGCACCGACCGGGCCAGCGCCTCGCTTTCGGCAGCATTGCCCAGCATGCCGATGCTGTCGCGCAGCCATTTGACCAGGCTTCCGGCGACGAAAACCGATCCCTCGAGTGCAAACGTCCGCGTGCCACCGACTTCGCACAGCACCGTGCCGAGCAGCCGGTGCTCGGACTTCGGCGGGGTCTGGCCCATGTTGGCGAGCACGAACGCGCCAGTGCCCAAGGTCGCCTTGGTCTGGCCGTGCGCGAAGCAGCCCTGGCCGATGGTCGCGGCCTGCTGGTCGCCGGCAAGCCCGGTGATCGGGATCGCCGCTCCCAGCAGTTCAGGTTTCGTCGTCCCGAATACGCCGGCACTCGGCACGATCTCGGGCAGTGCGGCGCCCGGGACGCCGAACAGGTCGCACAGTCCCTCGTCCCAGGAGCTGGCGGTCAGCGGGAACAGCGAGGTGCGGCTGGCATTGGAGACATCGGTAATGTGCAGCCCGCCGGTGAGGTTCCACACCAGCCAGCTTTCGACCGTGCCAAACGCCAGCCGGTCGCCCAAAGTCGCGGCGCCTTCGACGTTCTTGAGCACCCACGCCATCTTGGTGGCCGAGAAATACGGGTCGAGCAGCAACCCGGTGGCGGTCTGGATCGCAGGCTCGTGCCCCGCATCGCGCAAGCTGCGACACTGCGCTTCGGTGCGGCGGTCCTGCCAGACGATCGCGCGGCACAAGGGCTTGCCGGTGCTGCGGTCCCACGCCACCACGGTCTCGCGCTGGTTGGTGACGCCGATCGCCTCGATCGTTTCTGCACCCCCTGCCCGCTCGACCATCGCCCGCGCGCACTGCAGCGTCTTGTCCCAAATCTCGGCAGCGTCGTGCTCGACCAGGCCCGGCGCGGGATAATGCTGGGTGATGTCCTGCTGCGACGTCGCGATCATGTCACCGGTCAGCGAATACAGGATCGCGCGCGTCGACGTGGTGCCTTCGTCGAGCACCAGCAGGAAACGGTTGTCAGTCATGCTTCAGGCCCCATCCCCGGTTGTTTTATCGTTGCGCGCCCGGTTCCGCGATTTCCAGCAGATCGTCAATGTCGGCGACCGCAAGGCCGAACCGCGCCACCAGATCGGCAATGTCGGCAGGCCGGGCCATTTCGCCATCGTCGCGCATGATCGCGCAGATCACCGCCGCATCGCCGACACCAGCGCGCTGGCACAGATCGACCGCGGCTTCAGCGGCTGCGGCGCGTTCCCGCACCCCGCCCGGCGCGGTGATCAGCGGAAAGACATGCCCGGGCGAGACGATGTGTTCGGAGGTCGCATCAGGCTGGATCGCGACCTTGACGGTCTGCGCGCGGTCGGCAGCGGAGATGCCGGTGGTGACGCCTTCTGCGGCCTCGATCGACCGGCCCAGCGGCCTGCCCGACTGGCGCTCGGTGCTGGGGTTCATCAGGCTGATCCCCAGTTGCTCGGCGCGGTCCTGCCGCATCGCGAGGCAGATCAGGCCGCGGCCATGGGTGGCGAGGAAGTTGATCGCATCGGCGCTGGCGTGATGGGCTGCGACGCAGAAATCCATGTCGCCGCGGCGGAAGCGATCGCCGGTGACAATGATCACCTCGCCCCGGGCCAGCGCGTCCAGCGCAGGTTGCACCCCGCTCATGCGCCAGCCTTTGCCATCGCCGAGAGGCTCATCGCACCGTGTACCACCTGCTGGCCGACCAGCTCGAGCTGCAGCCGCGCGCGGTCGTCAAGGCATTCGCCATCGACCGAGAACAGCCCGGGAAAGGTGCGGATCGTCGCCCCCATCGGGGTCGGCCAGCCGCGCAGCGCGTGGACGATGCTGCGCAGCGTCTGCATCGTACTCATCGTCGCCTGGTCGCCATAAGCGGTCGCGATCAGCCCGACCGCGCGGCCATCGAGATAGGGCCGGCTGTCCTTGGACAGGTCCTCGAGATAATCGAGCGCATTCTTGACCAGTCCGGAGATCGTGCCGTGATAGCCGGGCGCTGCGAGTAGCAGGCCATCGGCGTGGCGGACGGCCTCGACCAGTTCACTGCCCTCCGCGCCCGCGTGCGCGGAGCTGCGGTAATGCGGCAGCGCGGCGAGATAGGCTCCGTCGAAAAGCTGCACTTCGGCGCCGTGCGCCGCCGCGCTCGCCATCGCGGTGCGCAGCGTGAGCTCGGTGGTGCTGCCGGCGGAGACGGTGCCGCCGATGGCGACGATACGCGGTGTCATGACATGGTTTCCTTGGTGAAGAAGCTGCGCAGATTGTCCTGCTCGGTTGCTGAGAGGCGCAGGCCCAGCTTTGTGCGCCGCCACAGCACGTCATCGGCCTCGCGCGCCCATTCGTTGGCGATCAGATAGCGCACTTCGCGTGTCGTGAGGCCGTAGCCGAAATGCTCGCCACAGTCTGCCAGGCTGGTCGCATCGCCCAGCACCGTGGTGGCCAGCGTTCCATAAGAGCGGATCAGGCGGTCGGCCCATTTTGCTTCCAGGAACGGGTAGCGCGCGCGCAGATTGGTGATCTGCCGGTTGACATCGTCCACCCCGAAATCGCCGCCAGGCAGCGGCCTCGTGTCGGTCCAGTGCGCACCTGCAAGCGCCGGGATACGCTCGGCCATGCGGTCGACCGCCTCCTGCGCCAGCGTGCGGAAAGTGGTGATCTTGCCGCCGAACACCGAGAGGATCGGCGCGCCTTCCTGGGGCTCGCTGACGTCGAAGCGATAGCCTCGCGTCGCGGCTTCGGGCTTGCCCGATCCGTCGTCGACCAAAGGCCGCACACCCGAATAGCTCCACACGACCTGCGATGGCGTCACGGGCTTGGCGAAGAACCGGCTCGCGCCCTCGCACAGATAGGCGATTTCCTCGTCGCTGGCGACGATAGGTTCGCCGGGTGTGTGATCGCGGTCGGTGGTGCCGATCAGCGTGAAGTCCTGCTCATAGGGGATCGCAAAGAAGATGCGGCCATCGGGCAGCTGGAAGAAATAGGGGAACGGGTGATCGAACAGCCTGGGCACCACGATGTGCGACCCGCGCACCAGGCGGATCGACTGTTTGGGCGTCTCGCCACTCCGGCCCAGGATGCCGAGCACCGAAGGCCCGGCGGCATTGATCACCGAGCGTGCGGTGAAGCTGCCCTTCGCCGTCTCGACGCGCCACAGGGCGCCTTCGCGCTCGAGCTTGTTCACCGGGCAGCGGGTGTGCACCTCGGCGCCATGATCCGCCGCGTCGCGCGCGTTCAACACCACCAGCCGGGCATCATCGACCCAGCCGTCCGAATAGACGAAGCCGTGCTTGAATTCAGGCTTGAGCGGTGCTCCCGCCGGATGCCGGTCGAGCCGGATCGTCTCGGTGGCAAGCAGCAGCTTGCGCATCCCCAGATGGTCATAGAGGAACAGCCCGAGCCTGAGCAGCCAGCGCGGACGCAGACCCTTCACCCAGGGCAGCACGAAGCGCATCGGCCAGATGATGTGCGGCGCGATTTTCCAGAGCTTTTCGCGCTCACCCAGCGCCTCGCGCACCAGCGCGAACTCGTAATGCTCGAGATAGCGCAAGCCCCCGTGGATCAGCTTGCTCGAGTTGGACGAGGTGCCGCTGGCAAGATCCTGCGCCTCGAGCAGCAGCACCTTCGCGCCGCGCCCGGCGGCATCGCGCGCGATGCCGGTGCCGTTGACGCCACCCCCGATGACGGCGACGTCGAAGATCGCAGGTTCGCCGGGCAAGCCTTGCTCCATCAGATGTTCAGCGGGCCATGCTGGATATGCGGCAGCACGTAACGCGCGAACATATCGGCTTCCTGCATGTGCGGATAGCCCGAGAGGATGAACGCCTCGATGCCCTCGGCCTGATAGGCGCGCAGCTTGGCGAGCACCTGATCAGGGGTGCCGACGATCGCCGCCCCGCAGCCAGAGCGCGCCCGGCCGATCCCGGTCCACAGGTTCTCCTCGACGAAACCATCGCCATCGGCCGCGCCGCGCAGCTCCTGCTGACGCTGGACGCCGAAGTTCTTGGCATCGAGCGACTGTTCGCGGATCGCCCTGCCCGCCTCGTCGTCGAGCTTGGACAGCAGCCGGTCGGCATAAGCGCGCGCCTCGTCCTCGGTCTCGCGGACTATGACATGCGCGCGATAGCCGAACTTGAGCGTGCGGCCATAACGCGCGGCGCGCGCGGTGAGATCTGCGATGTTTTCGCGGACCTTGTCCATCGTGTCGGGCCACATCAGATAGACGTCCGATGCTTCCGCAGCGCACTCGCGCGCATCATGGCTGAGGCCGCCGAAATAGAAGGCGGGGCACTTGCCCGAGATCGTGCCGATCCGCGGGGGATCGAGCTCGAGCTGGTAGAACTCGCCCTGGAAATCGAGATGCTCGCCGTTGAGCAGCGTCTTGACGATCTTCATGATCTCGGTCGCGCGGGCATAGCGCGGACCGGACTCGATCTTCTCGCCGGGCATATCGGACGAAATGATGTTGACGTTGAGCCGTCCGCCAGTGCCTGCGGCATTGGGGCCGAGGATGCGGTCCAGGGTCGCGATGCGACGCGCCAACTGCGGCGGCCAGTCCTCGCCCATCCGCGTCGCCCAGAGCAATTTGATGCGGCGGACCTGGGTGGCGACAGCTGCGGCAAACGCCGTGGTGTCCAGCCCCAATGCATAGCCCGATGGCAGCAGGATGTTGTCGAACCCGCCCTCTTCAGCGCGCAGCACGATGTTGCGGCAGTGCTCCCAGCTTGATTTGAGATACGGGTCGGGCACGCCGAGGAATTCATAGTCATCGTCGCACAGCGCCGAAAACCAGGAAATCTCGCAATTCTGTTCAGTCATGATGACTCTCCTTGCAGAAACTTGTGTTCTGTCGACGGGGCCAGCCCGTCGTCGCGATATTCATGCTGCCACGGCGCAGGCGCGCACGCGGCCGATCGGTGCGCGCCTCAGGGCAGCGGGACACCGCGCGCGGCGACGAGCACCGCGTACCAGTCCTGCCGCGTCCAGCGCACCTTGAGCGCCTGTGCGCCCTCGGCGATGCGGCCCGGCTGCTGCGACCCGATGATCGGGACGATCCCCGCCGGATGCGCCATCAGCCAGGAATAAGCCGCGACGGTGCGCGAGACGCCCTGCGCCCCGGCCACCGCATCGAGCGCTGCTGCAACCGCGATATCCTGTGGGGTTTCAGGCGAGGCAAGACGGCCACCACCCAGCGGCGACCATGCCATCGGGGTGAGGCCGAGCATCATCGCCTGGTCGAGTTCGCCATTCTCGAAGCAATCGATCCGCAGCGGGCTGATCTCGGGCTGGGTGGTGACCAGCTTTTCGGCGAGGAAATGATCGAGCGCGGCGATCTGGTGGACGGTGAAGTTCGACACGCCGATGGTGCGGATCTTGCCCGACGAGACCGCGTCATCGAGCACGCGCGCGGTTTCCTGCGGGTGCGCGAGGATGTCGGGACGGTGGATCTGCCACAGATCGACCATGTCAACCTTGAGGCGGCGCAGCGAATCGTCGATCGCCTTGCGCAGATAGTCGCCGCTCTGGTCGTATGGCAGCGGCGGCAGGATGCCGCCCTTGGTGGCGAGCACCATGCGGTCGCGCAGGCCGGGCTCCGCTGCGATCACCTCGCCCAGCAGCGCCTCGGCATCGCCGAAACCGCCCGAGCCGTTGAAGCCATAAATGTCGGCGGTGTCGAGGAAATTGATACCGGCGTCGAGCGCGGCGTGCACCAGCGTCGTAGCCTCGGCAACGCTGCGGCCATTGTCGGCAAGCCGCCACATGCCCCACGCAATCGGGGACACCGCGATATCGCTGCGCCCAAGCGGACGGAAGGCAGGAGGCATTGGCAATTCACTCATGAAAAAGTCCTGTCAGGGGGCGCAACCGAGGCGCGTTCGATTAGGGTGTGGGGAAGGCGGCGATGCGAGATATCGCCGCCGGCAATCAGGATCTCGGTGGCGGTGCGCGCCAGCTCGATCATCGGCTGATGGATGGTGGTGAGCGGCGGCCAGACGGTGCGCGCCAGCGTGGTATCGTCGAAGCCCGCAACCGAAAGCTGCGCGGGCACGACCATTCCGCGATCATGCGCGACGGCAAGCACGCCCGCGGCCATGTCGTCGTTCGAGGCGAAGATCGCGCTGGGCCGCTGCGGTAGATCGAGCAGCATCCGCCCGCCGCGTACGCCCGAATCGAAATCGAACTCGCCATCGCACACCAGCACCGGATCGTACGGCAACCCCGCCCGGTCGAGTGCGCGGCGATAGCCGAAAAGCCGGTCGTCGGAGGCCATGTGATTGTGGTGGCCCTTGATGAAGCCGATGCGGCGGTGCCCGGCGTTGATCAGATGGGTGGTCATGTCATCGGCGGCCTGGGCATCGTCCATGAACACCGAACTCGTCAGCGCGTGATTGGTGCCGGGCGAAATCCGCACGAAGGGCACATCGAGCGCCTCGAGCGCGCGCAGCACCGGGTCGCAATCGGTCACCGGCGACGACAGGATGATGCCATCGACATGCGTTTCGGTGACGAGGCCCCGCACCTGCTCGCCGACATCGGGATCGGCGACATCGACCGGCTGGGCGAGCAGCCGGATATGGTTGGCGCGGCAGAAGTCCCAGCAGCCGGTCTGGATCTGGAACATGTAATAGGGGCTGTGGTTGTCGTAGATCAGCGCGATCTGGTTCGACTTGCCGCCCGACAATATGCGAGCGGCGACGCTGGGGCGGAAATCGAGCGCGCGCATCGCGTCCTCGACCCGGGTGCGGGTCTCGGTGCTGACATAGGGGTGGCCGTTGAGCACCCGGCTGACGGTCTTGACCGCAACCCCTGCCCGCGCCGCCACGTCCTTGATGTTGGCTCGCTCGCTCATTCCTCCAGCACCCCTTTCAGCCCCGCGAACAGCGCGGCAAAGTCGCTGTCCGGGCGGTAAAACACCGGTGGCTGACCGATCGGAGCAGGGATGTCGTGAACCCCGGGGGCGAAGTCCTCGCCCGTCCAGACATGCCGCCAGGGCCGTTCGCCCGGAAGGATGACCTGGCGCTGCAACGCCCCCTGCTCGATCACTGGTGCCACCAGCAGGTCGGCACCGTAGAGAAACTGATCCTGCACCGTAAAGAGTGCAGCATCATTGGGGTAATGCAGGAACAAGGGCCGCTGTGCAGGGAGCCCGGCCTCGCTGGCCTCGGCGCACAGCTGGCGGACATAAGGAGCAAGGTGCGCGTGCACCTGGCTCCAGCGCGCAAAGCAGGCGAGCAATTCGGCATTGCTGTCATATTGCAGATTGTCGTCGGGGCGGTTGCCCTCGTGGCTGCGCATCACCGGCGCGAAGGCCGAAAGTTCGCACCAGCGCTGCATCAGCTCTTCGCTGCGCACATTGCCGTGCAGCGAGGTGTAGCCGCCGCAGTCCGAATGGCTGTAGGCGTTGCCCACCAGCCCTGCGGACAGCGCGCCGGTGATCACCGTGCCGATGCCGTCATGCCGGGTGAAATCGACTGACTGGTCACCCGCCCAGAGCAACGGGCAGTGTGCCTGCACGCCCGAAAAGCCTGCGCGCATGAAGAACACCGCATCGCCGGTGCGTCCCCGGCTTTCGACCGCACGCGCGTTGACCTCGGCCCACAACACCGGCCACAGATTGTGCGCTTCCATCGGGTCGGAACCGTCGGCAAGCCTGAGGTCGGTGGGCAGATACTCACCGAAATCGGCCATCCAGCCATCGATCCCGATATCGAGCATCTCGCGGCCCAGCACGCGTTCGGCGAACCAGGCGCGCGTCTGCTCGCTGGTGAAATCGACAACGCCGCAATCGAACTCGCCGAAATCGACAAGGTGGACGTCATCGCTTTCGCGCTGCAGGCAGAAATGGCCGCCCGCGCGGCCCTCCTCGTAGAGATCGCCATCGACCGCGATGTAGGGGTTTGCATAAGCCATGAAGCGGATGCCGCGTGCATGGAGATCAGCGATGCGCGCCTTGAGATCGGGATAACGCTCTTCGCTGCGCGCGCCGCTGTGCCAGTCCCAGAACAGGCGGCGTCCGAAGGTCGTTTCGCGGACCCCTGCCCAGTCCTCGCACCACACAGCGGAAACCGCAGCGCCAGCCTCGATGAACCGCTCGAGCCTCTCGAAGCTCGACGCGCCAGACTTCAGCCCGACGATCGCGCCGCCGATCGCCCAGTCGGGCAATTGCGGCTGCCGCCCGAAGCGCGTGGAAAGCTGCGCGACCAGGCCTGTCGGGCCGGTGTCGGCGAAAATCTCGAACGTCGCCGCGCCGCTCCACACATCGACCGCATGGATTGCAGGATGGGTGAAATCGAGCACGCTGTAGCAGCTGGCATCGAGATGCACCGCCAGCCAGCGCGAGGTGAGGAAGGTCGGCTGCGGATAATTGGTGTTCCAGTAATCGCCGCCCGCCATGCCGTCGGCGTCCATGATGCGCGTGAGCTCGGTCGACTTGTCGCGGCCGACACCGGGCTCGCTGGTCCAGATCGGGAAGGCGCGGCCGTTCAGCGCCAGATAGCTCATCTGCTCGCCGCCGCCCCAGACGGTCTCGCCGGGCTCGGCGTGAAAATTGACGCGCAGCCGGTCATAGCCCTGGATCAGCGCGCGCAGCTTGAGCATGCTCCCGGCCAGCTCGATCCGCACAACGGGCACATCGCCGTCGAGCAGTTCGACGCCCTGATAGCAGGTGCGCCAACCCGCAGGTGCAATGGCACCTTCAGGAGAATCGGAAATGCGGAAATTGCCGCGAATCATCAGGATATCGGGGTTGCCCCGCGCCATGACCACCGCAGGACAGGATTGGCGGTGACGCAACACCACATGATCCCCGAAGCGGAGATCGAACCCGTCATTTCCGGCGTCCAGCCGCAGTTTCAAGCTATTATCCTCACCCCGCAGCCGGGACTGTGGCAGATTGGCCGCAGCCTCCGCCCGTTTTTCTGACACCGCTTGACATATCGGGACAGTCATAGCAGATCAAGGGGCAATCGCGGCGACCATATCAAGGGGCGGCAAGCCCCCGCTACGACCGCATTCTCGCAGGGAGAGGTTACACATGACGTTCACCAAGTACCCGTCCGCACGCGCCCTGGCGCTGTCCGCCACCGCGCTGTCGCTTGGCTTTGCCACCCCCGCTTTCGCGCAGGATGCCGCGCAGGAAGACACCGGCGGGATCGCCGAAATCGTCGTGACCGCGCAGAAGGTCGCAGAGAACGTGCAGGATGTGCCGATCTCGATCACCGCGATCACCGCTGACCGGCTCGAAGCCACCGGCGTCACCAGCCTGGAAGGGCTGACCCAGCTCGTTCCTTCGGTTACCTTCCGCAAGGGCACCACCAGCGCCAACAGCGCCATCGTGATGCGCGGCGTCGGCACCATCACCTTCTCGGTCGCAGCCGAACCCAGCGTCTCGACCGTGGTCGATGGCGTGGTGCTCAGCCGTTCGGGTCAGGCGTTCATGGATCTGGTCGACGCCGAGCGGCTTGAAGTGCTGCGCGGCCCCCAGGGCACGCTGTTCGGCAAGAACGCGTCGGCCGGCCTCGTCAACATCATCTCCAAGGGCGGCACCGACACTTTGCAGGCCGAAGCGCGCGCCGAACTGTTCGAGGGCCAGGAGTACCGCCTGCGCGCATCGCTCTCCGGCCCGCTGGGCGAAGGCCTGACCGGCCGCGTGACCGGCTTCTACGGCACCTTCGATGGCAACATCACCAACATCAACGGCGGCCGTCGCAACACCATCAACGGCTATGAGCATTACGGTGCGCGCGCGATCCTCGATTACGACAGCGGCGGTTCGCGCTTCCGCTTCATCGCCGATTATTTCGAAGCGGATGACGATTGCTGTGCCGATGTCACCGGCGTCAGCCGCGGCGCGGTGCTCGATCGCGAGCTCGGCCTGCCCGGCGGCGTGGCGCGCGGCGTCAACCAGCGCTTCGTCAACCACAACCTCGTCACCCGCACCCTCGACCGCCAGTGGAGCCTCACCGCTTCGGGCGATTTCGATGTGCTGACCGACCATGTGCTTAGCGTCGTCGCGGGCTATCGCAACTGGGAGAACACCGAAATCCGCGAGGGTGACTTCCTCCCCCGCGCGCTCGTCGGCACCGGCGAACTGCACGACAATGGCGAAGTGCGCACCGAACAGCTCTCGCTCGAAGTGCGCCTGGCATCGGACCAGTCCAAGCCGTTCTTCTACCAGATCGGCGGCTTCCTGTGGGGTTCGGACAACGAGCAGGACTTCACCCGTCGCAACATCACCTGCAACAGCTCGACGCTGCCGATCGATCCGATCACCGGTGGCCGTCCGTGCAACGTGAACGATCGCACCAACACGCTGTTCCCGACCGCGACCTCGTTCAGCGACGTCAAGTCGCGCAACTACGCGATCTTCGGCCAGGCGACCTATCGCCTGACCGAGCAGCTCGCGCTGATCGGCGGCCTGCGTTACACCTGGGATGAGCTCGACTTCGTGCACACCCGCGCACCGGGCATCAACGCCACCACCGGGCTTCCGGCCACCGGTCCCGGCGTTTCCGGCGCCCCTGCCGGCGGCACGATCGCCACGGGCGGCAACGGCACCAACACTTCGCGTGGCCAGAGCAGCAACGGCAACCTTTCAGGTCGCGCCGCGCTGCAGTTCAAGCCATCCGAAGACGTGATGCTCTACGGCAGCTACACCCGCGGCTACAAGGGCCCGGCGTTCAACGTGTTCTTCAACCACACCGCGCCGACCAACGCGATCCCGATCGACGAGGAAACCTCCGACGCGTTCGAGATCGGCATCAAGTCGCAGTTCCTCGACAACCGCATTCAGGTCAACGCGTCTGCCTTCACCGTCACCTATGACGGCTTCCAGGCGAACAACTTCGTGCTGCTGAACGGGGCGGTCGTCTCGAACCTGACCAACGCCGGATCGGTGAAGAGCGAAGGCTTCGAGATCGATTTGCTCGCAGTGCCGGTCGATGGCTGGACTTTGCGTGCGAGCGGCGCTTATGCCGACGCCACGGTCAAGCGCTTCAACCCCAACCCCGCCACCAACGCTCCGGATGCCCGCAACGGCACCCAGCTGCCGCTGGCACCCAAGTTCACCTGGACGATCGGCACCAGCTACGAGCGCGATCTGGGTCCGGTGAAGGTCTATCTGGACACCGACTTCCGCCACGTCAGCCGCCAGTTCTCCGACCTCGGCGAATCCGGCCCGATCGCGGCCTATGGCATCTGGAACGGCTCGATCGGGTTCTCGGACCCTGAGGACAACTACCGCATCAGCTTCCTGGCGCGCAACATCACCGACAAGGCGTACGCCCTGCTCAACGTCAGCGCCGGCCAGCGCCTGCAGATCCCGCGCGATGCCGATCGCTACTTCGGCGTAAGCTTCCGCGCCCGCCTGCGCTGAGTGGTTCAGGGATAACATAAGCCCTTCGGGCCACAGGGCAAAGAATGGGGCTCCGGGCGCAACGTCCAGAGCCCTTTTTCTTGTCCTTAATCCTCCCCCAGCGTGCTGCTTAGCCGGGGTTTAGAGGGCGAGCGGGCGGTGCCCGATTTCAACGGGGCCTGATCACGTGCAGGTCCCACCATCAAACAGAATTGCGCGCACATTGCGCATCAAATCGGTTGCCACTGGCGGGTCGCGATTGGCCATGATCACTATCGTCGTCTGATCGTCGGGAAACGTCGCCGTCTCGACATTCACCCCCAAAGTTCCGCCATTGTGTCCCATCCATCGGTGCCCGTTGTACGTGCCAACTGCAAAGCCGAGGCCATGAGAAACCGCAGGCCTGCTGGGACTGGCAGGATCCATCGCAATCTGCGTGGAAAGCAGACGATCACGCATGGCGGCGCTGGTCAGCTTTCCGGCCACCAGAGATGCAAAGAAACGCTGCATATCCGCTGCATTGCTATAGGCCCCGCCTGCCGAATTTCCGACCAGTGCGGCTTCCACGGCAGGGCGAAGCGGGCCGGGTGGTGGCATCTGCATTCCATTCGGCCCGCCAGGCATTCCGGGCGGTGGTCCAGGCGGTGGTCCCAGTGGAGGTCCGGGCGGCCCGGCGTGCTGTCCGGGTGCGCCGCCGGGCGGCGGAAGCAGCATTTCAGGCATGTTGGTCATTCCAACGGCGCGTTCGGTGTCGCTGCCGGGCAGCGTGCTGGATGCCGTCATGCCTGATGGCGCAAAGATATGCCGCTGGAGATAGTCTTCATAGCTCTCTCCGCTGACATGCTCGATCATGAGGCCCAGCAGGAGAAAACCAGAGTTTGAATACTGGACGCGCGAGCCGGGCGGAAATTCCGGTCGTTCGCGCACGACCAGAGGCTTCAGATCAGAAAGGCTTCTCGCGGCCTCGAGAGCCGGCAGATTGTCCGGCGTGAAGAAGTTGCCCAGCCCGCTGCTGTGCGTCAGCAACTGCCGGACGGTCACAGCGCCAGCACCGGGCGTCAGGCCATCGACATGGTTCCTGATCGGATCATCCAGGCTGACTTTGCCTGCGTCTACCAACTGGGCCACGGCCACCGCCGTGAACATCTTGCTGGCCGATCCCAGATTGAACCGGGCACCGCTTGCAATGGCGGTGCTTCCGGCCCCGGCCATCAGGCCTTGCGCATAGGATACAGTGCCGCCCGGTCTCGTCACGGCCATGACGCCAGAGAAGGACGAAGGGGCTGCAACGCCCGCCAGGCACGCGCGCAACCCATCGTCGTCCAGTGCTTGTGGGGTGGCGGTGGCACCAGCCCCGGGACAGGCCAGCAGTGCCGTGACGAGCATGGCTGAAATCGGTCGAATCAAACGCACAATTTTGTCTCCCATAGAGGATCACCAGCTTTGACGAGCACCAACTTCAAATTCTATACATGGTCTTGAACTAGGCGAGCTTGATGATGGTCAGCCCAGGAGGCATTCGATGCGTGAACATATGCATGTAACGGAGCGAGCAGCCGCCGCAGCCTTTGCATCTCCCCGTCAGCGCAGGATCGTACAAACCCTCATGGCGGGTGACATGTCGATGAGCGAACTGGCATCTGCAACCCAGCTGCCGCTCAGCCTGCTACACTATCATGTCTCGCAGTGTATGCGACTGGGCCTGATCGAGATCACGCGAGAACAGCCCCGGTCCGGGCGGGCGGTAAAATTCTATCGTGCGGTGGCGAAATCGTTCTTTGTGGCTGCAGAGCTGGTCGACGAAATGCCGGGCACTGCATTCACGCGGAAACTGCGGGACCTGCTTGACCAGAATTTGAACAGATCGCTGCAGGGGATATGCTTCCGGCACGATGGCGTCCGACCTCGCGCCGATCTTGTGACTGACCCTGACCAGCAGAATGAAGCCATTGAACTATGGCTCGACGTCGGCCTGACGGGAGCCGATGCAGCCCGGCTGCGGCAGGAGTTGCAAGCCCTGATGGATCGCTTCCGGATGTGCGATAACGCTGCAAATCCGCGCTATCTTTTGCACATGGCGGCGGTCAAACTTTGATCTGCCGCATTCCCCCAATTCCTCACTCCGTCGCCAGCTTGAGCTTCGGGATCATCACCTGGATGAACGCCAGCGCCACCAGATACGCGCTGCCGCAGATCGCGAACAGCGGAACGTAGCCCATGCCGCTGCCCAGCGAATAGCCTGCGAACTCGATGATCGCGGTGCCCGACAGGTTGCCCGCGACCGCGCCCAAGGCGATGACGCTGGCGACGCGGGTGGCGGGGATGATGTCGGCGGTCATGCCGAAAACGTTGGTCGAAAAGCCCTGATGCGCGAACAGGCCAAGGCCGATCAGCACCGCGGCGATCCACGGATTGCCGGTGGTCAGCGCCAGCGGCATCGCCAGTACGACCAGCGCGTAGAACAGCATCGAGCTCTTGCGCGCGGCGTTGACGGTCATGCCCCGGCTCAGCAGGATCGGGTAGAGCCCGCCCGAGGTGATCGCGCCCAGCGCGGCCAGCGTGAAGATGATCGCGATCGGCCAGCCCAGGTCGCCCTGCGCCATGTTGAACTGCCGGTTGAAGAAATCGGGCATCCAGAACAGCACGAACCACCACACCGCATCGATGCAGAACTTCGCGCCGATCACGGTCCAGGTCCTGCGGTCGGAGAGCAGGATTCCCCACGGCACGCGCGCGCGCTCGGGGATATCGCCCAGGGGCTTGAGGTTGCGGGTGCCATACCACCAGCCCGCGAGCCAGAAGAAGCCCAAGGCTCCCGTGACCCAGAACGCTGCCTGCCAGCCAAAGGCGAGCGCGAACGGCGGGATCAGCAATGGGGTGATGATCGCGCCGATATTTGGCGCGGTGTTGATCAGGCCAATGGCGAAGTTGCGTTCCTTGACCGGAAGATACATCGCCGCGGCCTTGAGCCCCGCTGGCGTGCTCACCGATTCGCCCGCCGCCAGCACGATCCGCGCGGCGACAAACTGCTGCACCGTTTGCGCCAGCGCATGCGCCATGCCGGCAGCGCTCCACACCACGACCGCGATCGAATAGGCGACGCGTACCCCCAGCCGGTCGACGAACCAGCCGACGAACAGCAAGGTGCCAGCGGCCGCGATCTGGAAGGAGGAGCCGAGATGGGCATAGTCCGCGTCCGACCAGCCGAATTCGGCTTCCAGCGTGGGCTTCAATAGCGCCAGCACCTGCCGGTCGACATAGTTGAGCGCATTGCCCAGGAACAGCAGCGCCACCAGCGCAATCGCCGCGCCGCGCGCGACGCCCTGTTGCGCCGATTGTTTCTGGGCCTCGTTCATTGCGCAATCCTCCCGCTGGTGCACGCTTATGCCGCGCTTCTCGCTTGCACGATAGCCGCTCCCGAGCGTAAGAAAAGCCCTATATGACACCGAAGGACATACTTTGTGGTCAGGTCAGGGAGAGCCACGCGTGAAACGGCAGGAGATTGACTGGGATTCGCTGCCCGCGGCAGGCGACCTGTTCGGCGAGATGTATCTGGCCGATGCCGGCCCCAAACCGACATCCCAGACCCCTTCGGAGCCCGCCAAACCGCGCGAAACCGTTTTCCAGGGACTGGTCATCTGCGCGATTGCCGCCGCAGCGGCAGCGTGGCTGTCCGAACACTATATGTTCCCGATCATCCTGCTGGGGCTGCTGATCGGGCTGTCGTTGAGCTTTGTCGCGCGCGATCCGCGCAGCCATATGGGGCTCGATTTCGCGTCGCGCACCTGCCTGCGCTTCGGCGTGGTGCTGCTGGGGCTGCAGGTGACCTTCAGCCAGATCGGATCGCTGGGCCCCGAGCCCTTTGCCGCGCTCGCCGCGATCATGACGTTGACCTTCGTGGCCGGGATCGTCGGTGCGCGGCTGGTCGGCCAATCGGTCTATACCGGCATCCTCGCGGGCGGCGCGACCGCGATCTGCGGCGCGAGCGCGGCGATGGCGCTCTATGGCATCATCGGGCGCGAGCGGGTCAGCCAGTCGCAGTTCGCGATCACTTTGGTCGTGGTGTCGCTGGCGAGCGCGCTGGCGATGTCGCTCTACCCTATCCTCGCCGAATATCTGAACCTCACCGACGAGCAGGCAGGCTTTCTGATCGGCGCCTCGATCCACGACGTCGCGCAGGCGATCGGCGGCGGCTATGCGTTTTCCGAAGCCGCGGGCAGCTATGCCGCGATCGTCAAGCTGTCGCGCGTCGCGCTGCTCGCGCCGGTGGTGATCATCACCGGGCTGCTGATCGGCGGCGCAGGCAAGGCCGAGGGTGGCCCGCTGTGGAAGCGGCTGGCGCTGCCGTGGTTCATTGTCGCGTTCTTCGGAGTGGTGCTGCTCAATTCGATGGTCGCGATCCCCGCGCCCGCACGCGATTTCGCGCTCAGCGTCTCGAAGGGCCTGCTGCTGATCGCGGTGATCGCCACCGCGATGCGCAGCCGGCTCGACCTGCTGATGGAAACCGGCATCCGCCCCGCCATTCCCGTGGCGATCGCAACGCTGGTCAGCCTGCTCGCCTCGTTCGCGGCGGTGATGCTGATCAACTGATCGGTTAGAGTGAAACGGGGACATCCCCGCGCGTTCACGGCAGCTGGGTTGCCTGGCCGAAGCGGTCGGCAAGGATGTCGCCGATCGCCTCTGCGTCCGCAGGTTCGATCGGCGCGCCATAGACCTTGATCATCTTGGCGACCGAATCGTGCCAGAATTTGTCGCCCATGCCGCGCGGCTGGGTGGTGATGTACTCGAGCGAGTGGCAGGCCGAGCAGGTCGAGACCACCAGCTCGGCGCCCGCATCGGCGAGTTCGGGCGGCGTGGTTTCCTGCGGCATCGTGAACGCAACCGGTTCCAGCGAGGATGGCGGCTGCGCGCGCTCCCCGGACCCTGGTTGCGGAAACACCGCCAGCACCGCGAGCGCGGCAACCACGACGAACCCTGCCACTGCGGCGTTCTGTCCACCCGGTCCCATCACACCGCCTCCACTTGCACGGTTTCAACGGCATTGCGCATATAGCCCGCAGGCTGCCAGCGCGCGTCGAACGGCTGCGTCTCTGCGCCTGCCGTGACCGCGCGCACCTTTATCGCATGCCGCCCCCGGGCCAGGGTCACGCCCAGCCGCCATGGCCGGAACGAATAGCGCCCCGCATCCTCGCCCAGCCGCGCCGCCTGCCAGCTGCGGCCATCATCGGCAGAAACGAGCACCTGTTTCACCGGATCGCCCCCGGCGAACGCGATGCCGCGCAGCTCTGTGGTCTGCCCGGCGGAAACCTTCGCGCCATCGGCATGGCTAGTGAGGAACGAGCGCACATTGAAGCGGCCGATCGGCACAGTCTTGTCGGGCTTGGTGCCAGGCTCGACACAGGCGCAGTTATTGTCGGGAATGCGATAGGCGGTCTTCATCCAGTATCCATCGAAGTCCGCATCGACGACGTTGATCTCGTTCAAATGCTTGACCCAATAGGTGCCGAAATGCCCGGGGACGACCAGACGCAGCGGATAGCCGTTGAGGAACGGCAGGTCTGCGCCGTTCATCGCGAACGCGACCATCACCTCGCCATCGATGGCATGATCGATATCCAGCGCCTTGACGAAATCGGGGACGGTATCGATTGGCGGATTGTCGAGGCCGTTGAAGGTGACCTGCCGCGCGCCTTCGCGCAGACCCGCCTTGGCGAGCAGGTGCTTGAGCGCTACGCCGCGCCAGCGCGCATTGCCCATCGCGCCGTTGCCCAATTGCCCGCCGCCGACGCGCGGGGTCACGAACCCGCGGCTGTTTCCCGAACACTGGTTCACCGCGACGATCTCGGTGACCGGAAAATCGCGCTGCAGGCTTTCGAGCGTGAGCTCCAGCGGCGCGGTAACATGCCCGCCGATCTTCAGCCGGAAGCTGCGCGGATCGATCTCGCTGGGCAGGCCCGAGAGATGATAGCGCACGAAGAACGCGTCATTGGGGGTGATCAGGCCTTCATCGAACACGCCGAACGGGGTTTCGAGCTGCGGCGGACGGGTGGTGAGCAGGATCATCTCCCGCTTGCCGGGCATCCGCACCAGCGGCCGGGCGCCATTGCCGAACGGCAGCGTCACATGGCCCGGCGTGTCCCGGGTGGTGGCGCCCAGCAGCGCCGCACCGGCTCCGGCCAGGAACAGTCGACGGTCAAAATCGCTCACATTGCCTCCGTTGCGCATATCGGGTTGGCATCCCTTTTTGCGCAGCACGCAGCGTATGTCCACCGTTAGTCATAGGCGGCAGGATTTGCGGAAACTCGTTCGAAGCCGGAAAAGCGACGCTACTGTTTAGAGCGCGCCGACCGAATCCAGCTCCCACAGCCTTTTGGCGTGCTCCATGTCGCTTTCACTCACCCGGCCGATGCGGTGGGCGATGAAATCGATACCCTCGATCAGCCAGAGAGCCAGTTGCGGCTGGGTGAGCCGGTAAAACCGGTTCTGGCCGATCGACTTGATCTCGACCAGCCCAAGCGCGCGCAGCACCGCAAGATGCTGCGACAGCCGGGTGGGGGTGATATCGAGCGCGGCCGCCATCTCGTTGACGGTCTGGTCGCCCACCCGCAGCTTCTGGATCAGCCGGATGCGGTCCGGGTGCGATATCTGGCGCAGCACGGTGGCGAGTTCGTTGGCGACAATCTGGCGGCTTGGCATGGGCTTATTGACCTGTAATGGCGGAAACGAGGCGCAATGCGGGGCGGGCTGCCGGCCGCGCTGCGGTCTGGACAGGGGCAATCGCGCGCCATGGTGCGGGCTTGCGCGGCGAACCGGCAATCCCCCCGCACATCTGCGCGATGAACTCCTGATCGCTGACTTCGGTGACATAGGGCGCGACCGACCCCCTGCCCGGGGTGGTGATGCCGCAATCCCAGATGCGCGCCGCGCCCTGCTGAAGCCGGTGCGCTGCCTGGCGCATGCCAGCCTGAGACGCAGCCAGCGCCAGAGCCTGCACCAGCAAGGGGGCGTTGAGCGGCAGCACCGCATCCGCCTCGTCGAGCGCTTCGCCCGACACGCCGCTGAAATCGCGCTGATGCCACAGCATCGGCCAGGGGCTGCGGATGCGGGTGGTTTCTGCAAGCATCGCGAAGACCAGGCTGCGCAGATCGGGCAGCACCACAATCGCATCCCATCGGCCTGCATGCCGCACCAGATGGCACAAGGCGTCCTCGATGGTCAGAACTTCGATCTGCAGATCGTCACGGGCCGCGGGACGACCCGTGATCAGCAGGCGGCGCACCATGGGGTTGCGGCGCCGGGAATCGACGATGATGGCAACGCGGCTGCGTCCTTCCTGCCGCGCTGCCTGCAGCATGGCCTGCATCGCATCGGCGCGGGGCATCGGCGCGCTGCATTCGTCATCGACCGGGCAGGCTGCGGGCAGCGGCGACATCAGCATGACATCCAGCCCGCCCGCCTTGAGCTTTTTGCCCGCCCCCTGGTCGTGCAGGTAGCTTGCGACCCAAGAGGCCCGCGGCAGGAACGCGTGGCCGCCGCCCTGAAGCGCGACCGGTGAAACAGCCTGCCATGGCGCGAAAACCGGAACGGTGGCTGCACTCGCAATCGAAGAGGCCCAAGCCGCCGCACGCCGCAGTTCACTCACCGGCCGGACAGGGATCAGCCTGATGTCGAGATCGAGCCAGGCGGCCAGCCGGTCGAGCGCCTGCTGCCAGTCGCCGGGCACCGGCTGCGACGTCTGGCCCAGCGTCAGGACAGAGCCTGCCACCAGGCTGAGCATGGGGCCGTGCGCAGGGCGGGGGCGCGCAGATATCCCCTGACCGGATGGAACTGCGAACATCCGGTCAGGGGCGCAGCCATCCACAGCCTGGGGGGAGTTGGCGGGCAGATCAGGCTGTTCGGGGCGTGCTTCCATGGTGGGGAACCTCGTATGGAACGTTTGACCCTTGTTCGCCTAAACGGATTGCCCTCATCGAGGAAATTCAATAAAATGGACTAATCGTTCTTATTTCGGGAATTGAATGGGGATCCGGGACGCCATGCACCTCAATTTCAAACACCTGCGCTATTTTCATGCGGTCGCGCATGACGGCAATCTGACCAACGCCGCACGCCGGCTCAATGTTTCGCAATCCGCGCTGTCGACCCAGATCCGCCTGCTCGAAGAAAGCGTCGGCCATCAGCTGTTCGAGCGGCGCGGGCGCAGGCTCGAACTGACCGAAGCCGGACGGGTCGCGCTCAATTATGCCGACAGCATGTTCGAGACCGCCAACGAGATGATGGCGACCTTCGCAGGTGGCAGCGGCGCGAGCCGGCGGCACCTGCGCGTCGGCGCGCTCTCGACGCTGTCGCGCAACTTCCAGATGCGCTTCCTGGCGCCGATGGTGGGCCGCGATGACGTGCATCTGGTGATCCGGTCGGGTTCACCGCGCGATCTGGTCAAGGCGCTGGAGGCGCACGAGCTCGACGTGCTGCTGACCAACCGCCTGCCTTTCCGCGACAGCAGCACCAACTGGGTGGCGCATCTGGTCGATCAGGCGCCGGTCAGCCTGATCGGGCCGCAGCGGGTCGATGTCGCGCGCATGACGCTGCGCGACATGCTGGTGACCATGCGGCTGGTGCTTCCCGCCAAGGACAGCGGGATGCGCGCCGATTTCGACCTGATGGTCGACCGGCTGGGAATTCTGCCCAATATCGTGGCAGAAGCCGATGACATGGCGATGCTGCGGCTGCTGCTGCGCGCAGGCACCGGAATCGGCGTGGTGCCGCCGATCGTGGTGCGCGACGAACTCAGCGCGGGGCTTCTGCACGAGATCATGGTGATCCCCGGCCTCACCGAATCCTTCTATGCGATGACCCAGTCGCGGCGCTTCCCCCACCCGCTGGTGGACCAGCTGCTCGAGATCGCAAAAATCGGCTAGTTCTTTTTTCAAGAACCAAATCTTAGTTTCATTGTATTTTCCGAAGTATCCGACCCGCGTTATCCGGATGCGATCGCTTCGCTCCCCACGGGGCGGCACGGAGACGGAAAGACTATGGATATCGCGATTTGCCTCGCCCTGGCGATAGCCGGCTTTGCAGGCCTTGGACTGGTGGCACTGATCGCTGGAGACCGCCACGCCCGGGTGACCGGCCTGGTGCTGGAGGCGGGCATGCTGGCATGCCTCGCGCTCGGCGTGGCAGCGGTGGCGCAGATCGTCCGCGCAGGGCCAGCGACGACCGATCTGCTGGTGTGGCACCAGGCGGGGCTGTCGGTCCGTCTGGACGCGGTGAGCCTGCCGATCATGGTGCTGGTCGCCTTTATCGGCTGGGTGGTGCTGCGTTATTCGCGCACATACATGGCCGAAGAGCCCCGCCGCGCCTATTTCCAGGCATGGCTGGCATTCACGCTGGCAAGCGTGCTGCTGCTCGCGCTGGCTGGCAATCTGGTGCAGCTGGCGCTGGCGTGGATCGCAACCAGCCTGTGCCTGCACCGCCTGCTGCTGTTCTATCCGCACCGCGCCGCCGCGCAGCGCGTCGCGCGCAAGAAGGCCATGACCGCTCGCGTCGCCGATGCCGCGCTGATCGGCGCGGTCGCGCTGCTCGCGGCGCTCTATGGCACCGGCGATATCATCACCATCCTTGATGCCGCACGCGATGGCCAGGGGGGCGCAGGCGTCACCGTTGCGGTGCTGGGCCTTGCGCTCGCCGCGATCCTCAAGTCCGCGCAATTCCCGCTGCACGGCTGGCTGACCGAAGTGATGGAGGCGCCGACCCCGGTGTCCGCGCTGCTCCATGCCGGGGTCATCAACGCAGGCGGCTTTCTGCTTATCCGCTTTGCCGATGTCATGCTGATGTCGCCTGCGGTCATGGCCGGGCTGGTGATGGTGGGCGGATTCACCGCGCTGTTCGGCGGGCTCGTCATGCTCACCCAGCCTGCGGTCAAGACCTCGCTGGCCTGGTCCACCGTCGCGCAGATGGGCTTCATGATCATGCAGTGCGGCCTCGCGCTGTTCCCGCTGGCGATGCTGCATATCATCGCGCACTCGCTGTACAAGGCGCATAGCTTCCTCGCCTCGGGCGGCGCGGTCGAGCGGATTGCGGCGCTGCGGCGGCCGGGTCCGGTCGCCATCCCCGGCGCTGCAGCGGTGACCAGCGCCTTCGTCGCAGCGATCGCCATCTATGTCGCCATGGGCTGGGCGTTCGGCTTTGCCGACAAGTCGCCACAATCCAACGCGCTGGGTGCGATCCTGATCTTCGGCGTCGCGTATCTGCTGGCGCAGGGGCTCGCGGGCGCCGCGCCGGTGGCGCTGATGCGCCGGATGGTCGCCTATTCGCTGGTCGCCTCGCTGGGTTATTTCATGCTGCACATCCTGGCCGACTGGCTGATGATGGGGACGCTGCCTGCGACCCCTGCCCCCGGCCCGCTGGAATGGGTGCTGATCATCCTGGCGGTGGTGAGCTTTGGCCTGGTCGCCTTTGCCCAGTCGATGTTCCCGCTGTGGGCCTATCACCCCGCAGCGGCGGGCCTGAGGGTCCATCTGTCCAATGGCCTGTATGCCAATGCGCTGTTCGATCGGCTGCTGAGCGGCTGGGCGCTGCGTCGTCCCCTGTGACCCGCATGTGACCTGCCAGTGACCCACCCGTGACCCCGCTGCCGACCCACAAGGAGATTGCCGTGATGCACACCACCCCGATCGAGACCGCCCCGGCAGGGCCAGATATCGCAGCCCTGGCCGATACCGCCGCGCGCGCCATCCCACCGGTCTGGCCGCTGGCCTCCAGCGTGGCGGTCAACCCCTATCTCGGCCAATCCGATCTGGATCTCGCCGCGACCGGCGCGCTGCTCGCCCGGATCAGCGAAGCCCCGGTCACCATGCAGCGCAGCTGGTACCGCGAGCGGATCACCAGCGGTGCGATCAGCGATGCCGATCTGGCAGCGGCGCTGGCCGCCAGCACCTCGTCACCGCGACCCGCCTCGGTCGCAGAACTGAAACTCGCCGCGCAGCGCCCGCATGTCCGTCAGGACCCGCTGCCCACGATCGCCGATCTGGCCGCCCGCGTCTCCGGGATCGACTGGCCCGCGGTCATCGCCGAGCGCTTCGGCACCTGGGCCGGTGCATGGAGCGACGAAGGCCAGGCGCTGTGGGCCGCGCCGCGCGGCAAATGCGCATGGCGCGCCTGGCAGGCGGTGGCAACGCATGACCTGACGCCCGAGATCGTCGGTCTCAAGGGCTTTGCCGCCTTTGTCGCCGAAGCCCCCGACAGCCCGGCCGACGCCATGGCCGCGAGCGTCGGCCGGCTATCGATGCCCACAGAGGCGATGCCGACCTATTTCCACGCGCTGCTGGCGAGCCTTGGCGGCTGGGCGCAATATGCGCGCTACCGGCTGTGGCAGGCCGAACTTGCGGGCGAGCATGACAGCGCGCTCACCGATTTCCTGTGCATCCGTCTGTTGTGGGAGGATGCGCTGTTCGCGCAGTACCGCTCTAGCATCATCGACGCCTGGACGCATGTGGTCGCATCGCATGCCGCCCCGGCGCTGCCCGGCGAGGAGCAGGTGATCGACGCCATCCTGCAGGAAGCCGCCGAGCGAGCGGGCCAGCGCGATATCGGCCAGATCCTCGCCGGCGGTGCTCCCGTCTGCCCTGCCGGCCCCCCGCTGCTGCAGGCGGCGTTCTGCATCGACGTGCGTTCCGAAGTGTTCCGCCGCTCGCTCGAGGCGGTCGATCCCGGCATCCGCACGCTGGGCTTTGCCGGCTTCTTCGGTCTGGGCGCTTCGCACCGGCGCTTTGCCTCGGATGTGGCGGAACACCGGCTGCCGGTGCTGCTGAACCCCAAATTGACCAGCTGCGCAGGCAGCTCGGAAGACGCTGCCGATGATCGCGCCGCGCGCTATCTGTCGCGCGCACGCAGAGCCTGGGGGCGGTTCAAGCTGGCGGCGGTATCGTCCTTCGCGTTTGTCGAGGCGGCAGGCCCGGTCTATCTCGGAAAGCTGCTGCGCGACGGGCTGGGACTGAAGCGCACCAGGCTGCCCAACGATCCCATGCCGCGGCCCGATCCCGCGCTGAGCCTGGAGGATCGCATCGCTGCAGCCGGTTCGATCCTGCGCGCGATGTCGCTGACCGCCGATTTTGCGCCGCTGGTGTTGCTGGTCGGCCATGGCGCCAATGTCGTCAACAATCCGCACGCCAGCGGTCTGCACTGCGGCGCCTGCGGCGGCTATTCGGGCGAGGTCAACGCCCGGCTGCTGGCGAGCCTGCTGAACGATCCCGCGGTGCGCGGCGGGCTTGCGGCTGCGGGCATCCGGGTTCCGGCCGAAACGCTGTTTCTGGCAGCGCTGCACGACACCACCACCGACACCGTGCTGATCTATGACGGCGACCATCCCTCGCCCGCGCATGCCGACGATCTGGCCCGCGCGCGCACGTGGCTGGCGAGCGCCGGACTGGTCGCACGCGGCGAGCGCGCGCTGCGCCTGCCGCGCGCCGGATCGGCTGCGGACGTTGCTCGCCGCAGCCGCGACTGGGCGGAAATCCGTCCCGAATGGGCGCTGGCAGGATGCCGCGCGTTCATCGCCGCACCGCGCAGCCGCACCAGCGGCAGGAGCCTGGAGGGTCGCGCCTTCCTGCATGACTATGAATGGCAGCAGGATCAGGGCTTTGGCGTGCTGGAGCTGATCATGACCGCGCCGGTGGTGGTCGCAAGCTGGATCAGCCTGCAATATTACGGCTCGGCCGTGGCGCCCGAGGTGTTCGGCGGCGGCAACAAGCTGATCCACAACGTCATCGGGGGGATCGGGGTCGTGGAAGGATATGGCGGCACGATGCGCGCCGGGCTGCCCTTTCAGTCGGTGCACGATGGCAGCAGCCTGGTGCACGAACCACTGCGGCTGAGCGTGTGCATCGAGGCCCCGGTCGAGGCGATGACCGCGATCCTGGAGAAGCACCCGGGCGTGCGCGCGCTGTTCGATAATCGCTGGCTGCACCTGCTGGCGCTGGATGACGCGGGGCAGTTCGCGTGGCGCTATGTCGGCGATCTCGACTGGCAGCGCGTGGATGGCGACGGCCAGACGGTCATCGAGCGCGATCTGGCAGCGTGATAGCGGCTCAGCGCCGTGGTCACTCGACCATCAGCGCGGCGGCTGCGGACAGCGTCAGGCCCGACATCAGCAGCCGCTTGATCGTGGCGCTCGATGGCAGGCCCGAGGCCTTGATCGCATCGGCGAGCCCGGTGGCGATGGCGAGCGTGCCCGATCCGGCGGATTCCTCCCATCTGGGGCGCAGCGCTGCGGCGATCGTCGCGCTGCGCACCAGGAGCAGGTCGTGGATTCGCGAACCGGGCCGCGCGCCAAGCTCCTGCTTGTAACCGCTGTCGCCCGCACCCCAGTCGATCTGGCGCACGCCGCGCGCGAGGCTGTCATCGATTCCATGCAGCGTGACGATCTGGCCCGGAGAAAATGCGGCGAAGGCATCGTCATAGCTGCTGGCAATGCCATATTGCAGCGATCCGCAGGTCAGATCGAGCGAGAATGCCACCGGCTTGTCACCCACATAGAGCAGCGTTGCGGCAAGCATCTCGGCCAGCTCGGGATCGACCACCGCCCGCTGCCAGTGCGCCAGCATGTGCGGGTTGAGGAACTTGGCGCCGCTGCGATCGGTGCGCTTGCCCACCCAGCTGTTTTCCTCAATCCGCGCCAGATCATGAAACACCCGGCGCGACCAGGCGTCGCCGCGCACGATGCGCAAAGTCAGCGGCCCGAGCTCTTCCAGCCGCGCGATCATGCGGCGGATCTTCTTGCGGCGCGACTTGCTGGGCCATGGATCGGGTGCGCCGGGACCGGGAAGATCCTGCATGAAGCTTTGCCCCATGTCGCGGGTCAGCACGTGCCAGCCGGTAGCTTCGGCGGCGGCGACCAAGAGCTGCGCCAGCCGGTCGTCCTGGTAGATCGGCCCCAGCCGCAGCATCGGACCGATCGCCGCGCGCGCGGCGGGATGATCCAGCACGGCACGCATGTCGCCGACCCCCGCAGTCTGATCGATCGCCGCGCTGCGGAACGGCCAGTAGCTGCCCGCCAGCGCACGCGCCTTCAGCCCCGCCGGGCCAAGCTGCCGCATCGGCAGGGCCAGAATTTCGCTGCCATCGCCGCGCCGCGCCACCAGCGTCGATATTGCCTCGGGCTCGCCGCGGCAGAACCAGGCGGCGCGCAGGAAGGCGTGGCTGGCGGGAGCCTGCGCCGCAAGCCGGTCCACTGCCGATGCCACCCCCGGCACCACCGCACAATCGATCGCTCCCAGTGGAGCAGCATTGGCCAGCATGGTCTTGTGGTTTATCTCCAGCATGAATGGCTCCCGGCAAGGTGGCAACACCCAGCCTATGCCAGAAAGAAGATAAGCCAAAGTTTACACCCGGCAAGACGGACGAGCGGTGCCAAAGACCGATCCTGGCGCGACGGGCGGTCATGCCCTGGTGCTCGCGGGGGTGCAGCACATACGTATTCATGGCGCATGATGGCCGCGAGTGCGGCACTCTTCGGCTTTGGCACGACCCCCGGCAAAGCGGGGCGCGGCAGGGAGAGGTGACGGATGGCAGGCATGGGAATGGGCAGCATCGATCGCGGCGGGAGCCCCCAGCGTCCCGGGATGAGCCAGGCGGACATCCGCCGGATGCAGCTGCTGGTGGTCGCGGTATTCTTCCTGTTCGGCGGGATCACCAACATCAACGATGTGCTGATCCCCAAGCTCAAGGGGCTGTTCCAGCTCTCCTACATGCAGGCCAACCTCGTCCAGTTCGCCTTTTTCACCAGCTATGCGATCTTCTCGATCCCAGCAGGGCTGGTGATGAAGAAGCTGGGCTATGTCCGCGGCGTGGTGCTGGGCTTTGCGATCATGGCGCTGGCGTGCGTGATGTTCCTGCCTGCCACCTATTCGGGGCAATACATCTCCTTCCTCGTCGCGCTGTTCATGATCGGCGGCGGGATCACGCTGCTGCAGGTGGCGGTGAACCCGCTGATCCTGCAACTGGGCCCGGCAGAGACCGCGCACAGCCGGCTGACCTTCGCGCAATTGTTCAACTCGATCGGCGTGTTCGTGATGGTCTATGGCGGGGCCGAGCTGATCCTGGGTGACAGCACGCCGGTCGATGCGACCGGGCTCAGCGCCGCGTCGCTCAAGGCGATCCGGGTGCAGGAGACCGCGATCATCGGGCAGGCCTATCTGGGGCTTGCGGTGGTGCTGACCGCGATTGCCGCGTTCTTCTGGCTGTGGCGCAAGGCGCTCGACGGGCAGGCCGTCGAGGAAGTGAAGCTGGAGGGCACCTTCGCGCTGCTGCGTCGCCCGCGCCTCGCCTTCGGCGTGCTGTGCATCTTCATGTATGTCGGCGCCGAAGTCGGCATCGGCAGCAACCTCGTCTCTTATCTTGGCGACGAGCGCGTGCTCGGGCTGAGCCAGGTCGAGGCGGGGCGGTTGCTGGCGCTCTATTGGCTCGGCGCGCTGGTCGGGCGGCTGGCGGGCACCGTGCTGCTGCGGCTGGTGAAACCGGGTCTGGTGCTGCTGTGCTTTGCCGCCGCTGCGATCGCGCTGATCGCAACCTCGGCGCTGTCGTCGGGCGCGCTGGCGGCGTGGACGCTGATCGCGGTGGGGCTCGCCAACTCGATCATGTTCCCGACGATCTTCAGCCTGGCGACCGAAGGCATGACCGCAGAAGCACCGCAGGCGTCGGGCCTGCTGTGCACCGCCATCGTCGGCGGAGCGATCGTGCCGGTGCTGATCGGGTTTGCCGCAGACAACGTGGGCCTTGCCGCTGCAATGCTGGTGCCGATCGCCTGCTATGCGGTGATCGCGAGCTTCGGCATCTATGCTATGCGCAGCCGGGCCGCCGCGTAAGGGTCAGCTCGTCGGCTCGGGCACCCGCAAGGTGGCGAGCGCGGCAAGCGCCAGCACCGCTGCGGCAAAGGCCATCGTCCAGATCGGCTCGGTCGGGAAGAACGCCTTGAGCAAGCTGCCCATCACCGTTGCCACCAGCAATTGCGGCAGCACCACGAAGACGTTGAACAGCCCCATGAAGATTCCGAGCTTGGCTTGCGGCAGGCTGGAGGCGAGGATCGCATACGGCATCGCGAGGATCGATGCCCAGGCGATGCCGATGCCGATCTCGCTGGCGATCAACCATTGGGGATCGCGGATGACGAGGAAGCTTCCAAAGCCCGCAGCGCCGCACAGCAGGCACAGCGCATGGGTGCGTACCTTGCCCATCCGGGCCGCAAGCCACGGCAGCAACGTCAGCGCCGCGACCGCCGCGACGCCGTTGTAGACCGCAAACAGCACGCCCACCCAGTTTCCCGCATCGTTGAACGCCGCGCTGCCTGCATCGGTGGTGGCGAACATCGCCTGCGCGACGACGGGGGTGGTGTATATCCACATGATGAACAGCGCTGACCAGCTGAAGAACTGCACCAGCGACAATCGCTTCATGATCGGCGGCATGCCCGAGAAGTCACCGACGATGTGGCTGAGCAGGTTGTTGTCGCGTCCGGCGCGGGCGAGATGGATCGCAGCCAGGCTGATCAGACCATAAGCCGCGAACAATCCGCCGAGCAGATAGACCTCCTTCTCAAGCTCCAGCCGCCAGACAAGCGCGATGACCACAACCCCCGCCACCAGCCAGGCCAGCGCGGTGCTGGGGCCGCGCGCGGCGAGCGCGCGCATCGGCGGGGCCTGCGGCTCGTCGGTATAGGCTTCAGCGAACGCCTGCATCTCGTCGGGGCTGTATTCGCTTGTCGTGACGATGGTCCACAGCACCGCGACGAACAGCGCCGCGCCACCGAACCAGAAGCTGTAACGCACGGTATCGGGCACGCCGCCTGCGGCATCGGTGTTGGCGACGCCAAGACCGGTCAGCAGATAGGGGAACAGCGATCCCGCCACCGCGCCTGCGCCGATGAATGCGGTCTGCACCGCATAACCAAGCGTGTGCTGGTCCTTGCGCAGGCTGTCGCCGACAAAGGCGCGGAACGGCTCCATCGAGATGTTGAGCGACGCATCGAGGATCCACAGCATCATCGCGGCGAGCAGCAGCGACTGCGCCATCGGCATGATCACCAGCGACAGCGCGGCGAGCACGGCGCCAGCGAGAAAATAGGGTCGCCTGCGCCCCAGCCGCGTCCAGGTGCGGTCCGAATAATGGCCGACGATCGGCTGCACCAGCAGGCCGGTGAGCGGGGCTGCGACCCAGAGCGCGGGCAGGTTGTCGAGACTTTCGCCCAGCGACTGGAAGATGCGGCTCATGTTCGCATTCTGCAACGCAAAGCCGATCTGGATGCCGAAGAACCCGAAGCTCAGGTTGAACAGCTGCCAAAAGCTCTTGCGCGGTTTTTCCGCGATCATGTGCCTCTCCCCGGGATCAAACGATACGCTCGGGCCCGTGTTGATCCGGGTCTTCAAGCGGGCAGACCGTGGCAGAGCCACCTGTGGCGCACAACATCAGCGCATACGTATACTTGGCTGTGCAACCCGGCGGGTCAGCCGCTCGAGCCGCGCACGACAAGCTGGGTCGGCAGCATATAGGGCTCGACTTTCTGTCCGCGAATCTTGCGCAGCAGCGTATCGACCAGCGCCTCACCTGCGGCCTTCACATCCTGGCTGACCGTGGTCAGCGGCGGGCTGGTGAAGCTTGCGGCGGGGATATCGTCGAAACCGATCACCGCGACATCGCCGGGAATCGACAACCCATGTTCGGCCAGCGCCCGCATCGCGCCGATGGCGATCAGGTCGGACGCGGCGAACACCGCATCGAAGGGCGTGCCCGCGGCCAGCAGCGAGAGCATCGCCTCGCGCCCCGATTCCTCGGAGGTCACCGCGTTGCGCTGCAGCGCGGGGTCGGCATCCAGCCCCGCCTCGGCCAGCGCATCGCAATAGCCGCGCCAGCGGTCCTCGAACTCGGGCGCGTGGCTCGATGCGGTGCCGATGAAACCGATCCGCCGCCGTCCGTGATCGACCAGGTGCCGGGTCGCGGCATAGCCGCCGCTGCGGTTCTCCGACCCCAGAGTGATCCCCGGCTCGTTGGCCATGGGCGAGCCCCAGCGCACGAAATGCGTGCCCTGTTCGACCAGATGGGTGAGGCGCGCGCGATAGTCCTCATAATCGCCATAGCCCAAAAGGATGATGCCGTCGGCCTTGTGGCTGTCCTGATAATCGACATGCCAGTCGCTGGAGAGCTGCTGGAACGAGATCAGCAGATCGAACCCCGCGCGCGATGCGGTGCGGGTGATCGATCCGAGCATCGCGAGGAAGAACGGATTGATCATCGAATCATCGGGCGTCGGGTCCTCGAAGAACAGCAGCGCCAGCGTGTTCGCCTGCTGCCTGCGCAGCGACGATGCGTTCTTGTCGACCGAGTAATTCAGCTGGGCTGCGATCGCCTGAATCCGCCGCCGGGTCTGTTCGTTGACCGAAGGATTTCCGCTGAGCGCGCGCGATACCGTGGGCTGCGAAACCCCCGCCAGCTGTGCGATGTCGAATGACGTCGGCCTGCGCCCCATGATGCCCCGCGCCTCTTCAAACCCTGACAAAACCGCCGTTTTCCGGGCCTTTTGGTCTGCATAATGTTGAATACGTATGCGTATGCCTTTTGTCATCGCCCTGCAAAGGTTATTCAACTGCCCGACCGGTTCATCTGAAAACCGGCGGCTCTGGCAGCCGTCCAGACGCCATGAATTGATCCCCGCCAGACGCTGGACGGGGTCCCTGGGGAGAGTGATTATGAAAGCGATTTTTCGCGCCCGTCGTCTGCGCCTTGCATCCGGCCGCGCCAGCCTTGCCACCCTTTCCACCGCGCTGATGATCGGCGCCGCGTTCGCCGCCCCGGCTGCCGCTCAGGATGCCGATGCCGCACAGCAATCGGGCGCTGCCATAGACGAGGACGCGGGCGTCATCATCGTCACCGGCTTTCGTGCCAGCGTGGAAAACTCGATCGCCGCCAAGCGCGAGAGCAACTTCATCGTCGATGTGGTGACCGCAGACGACATTGCGGGGCTTCCCGATGTCTCGATCGCAGAATCGCTCGCCCGCCTGCCCGGCGTTACCTCGCAGCGCACCGGCGGCCAGGCCAGCGCGATCAACATCCGCGGCCTTTCGCAGGACCTGGTCTCCGCCACGCTCAACGGGCGCGAACAGGTCGCGACCAGCGGCAACCGCGTCATCGAGTTCGACCAGTACCCGTCCGAACTGATCAGCCAGGCTGCGGTCTACAAGACCCCGCTTGCCAGCCACATCGAAGGCGGGATTGCGGGCAAGGTCGAGCTCAAGACCGTGCGGCCGCTCGACAACACCGAAAGCTTCAAGGGCGCGATCAACCTGCGCGGGCTGTACAACGACCGCGCCAGCGAAAGCCCCGATGTCTCGTCCTATGGCTACCGCGTTTCGGGTTCGGTTCAGGCCAAGCTGCTTGACGACACGCTGGGCGTCGCGTTCGGCTATGCGCGGCTGTACCAGCCCAATGTCGCCACGCGCTTCGTACAGTTCGACTTCCCTGTGCCGGGCACCAACGGTTCGCCCAGCCGCGATCTCAACGGCGATGGCACCGTCGATTCGCTCAACTTCCGGTTCGAGGGCATCCAGTTCGGCGGGCGCGAAACCCGCGATGCCGCGATCGGCGTAATCCAGTGGGAGCCGACAAGCAACCTGCGCGTGCTGATCGACGGCTATTATTCGCGCTTCAGGTCCGATGTGAAGCGCCGCGGCATCCGCATCGTCTCGCCGCAGTCGGGCGACAACCAGTTCATCAATCCGGTGATCGCCAACAACGCGCTGGTCGGCGGGCAGATCGTCAACCGCGTCGGCAGCAACGGCTTCGGCTTTGGCCTCGGGACCGAGCTGGTCAACCAGGACGAAAGCCGCCGCGACGAACTCTACACCATCGGCGGCAACCTGGCCTATGACTTCAGCGACCGCGCCACGCTGTCGGTCGATGTCGGCTATTCCAAGGGCACCAGCTTCTTCAACAACGCCGGGATCAACCTGCGGCCCTATGCGGCGACGCCCGCCGGGCTGCGCCGCGCGGATTCGATCCCGGGCCTGATCTCGGTCGACTATCAACTCAACGGCACGCGCCTGCCGACGATCCGGTCGATCACCTCGGACTTCACCGATGTCGATCCTGCCGGTGGCGGCTATCTGCTCGACGGCCAGTTCCTGGTGCCGCAGTCGGACAGCGACGAACTGTTCGCGGCTGCCGCCGATCTGGTCGTCCGCTTCGACGAGGCCAATTTCCTCGACGCGCTGCGGGTCGGCTTCCGTTATGCCGACCGGCGCGGCGATCGCCTCGTGACCTCGTTCAACACCTTTGGCGTTCCGGGCAACGCGATAGCGGTTCCGGCCAACATCGTGCAGCAGGCGGGCTTTTCGGGTGGCTATGCCAAGGCCGGGCTGCCCAACTTTGCGGTGGTCGATATCGACGGCGCGTTCAACTTCGCCTTCGGCAACAGTTTCGGCGTCCGCCAGCCGACCGACCAGATCGCGTTCGACTTCACCATCGACCAGAGCTTCCGAATCGATGAGGAAACCTATGCGGGCTATGCGCAGATGGACTTCGATACCGAGCTGGGCGGCCTGCGCTTCCACGGCAACATCGGTGCTCGCTATATCCGCACCGACCAGAGCTCGACGGTGAACTTCGCCGATCCCAATCTGGTCGACAACCCGGCGACGCCGCCACCGGCGCGCGAAAACCGCAGGCCGGTCACCCGCGGGCGGACGTTCAATGACTTCCTGCCCGCGGTGAACCTCATCCTCGACCTGTCCGACCGCGACATCCTGCGCGCCAGCTACAGCCGCCAGATCTCGCGCCCGCGCTTCTTCGAGCTGCGCGGATCGATCAGCGTCAACACCGGATCCGACGGCAACACCAGCGGTAGCGGCGGCAACCCCGACCTGTCGCCCTATCGCGCGAACCAGTTCGATCTGGCGTACGAGCATTATTTCGGCAACTCGGGCGTGCTGGCGTTCGGCGCGTTCTACAAGGATCTGAGCTCGTACATCATCAACGGCACGATCCCGCAGTTCAATTATGTCGAAAACGGCATCACCCCGCCGCCGATCCCGGGGACCAACCGGCCCGGCAACGCGGTCGGCAGCTTCTCCTCGCCGATCAACGGCGACGGCGGCTATGTCTATGGCTTCGAAATCCAGTTCTCCAAGACCTTCGTCGAACTGCCCGCTCCGTTCGATGGTCTTGGGGTCCAGATCAACTATGCCTACAGCAAGAGTGATCTGGAATTCCCCAGCGCGACCAGCGGCGCATCGATCAACCTGCCGCTGCCGGGCCTGTCCGAGCATGTCTTCAATCCGACCGTGTTCTACGAAAAGGCAGGGTTCGGCGCGCGTCTGAGCACACGCCACCGTTCCAGCTTCGTCAGCCCGCAGATCGGCATCAGCGAGCTGATCCTGACCAGCGCCAAGGAAACGGTGATGGATGCGCAGCTCTCCTACCAGTTCCAGGAGGGCAGCGCGCTGCAGGGGCTCAAGCTGCTTGCGCAGGTCAACAACCTGACCGATGAACCCACCCGGACCTATTGGGGCAACATCGCCCAGACGGGCACGATCCAGAACTTCGGCCGCACCTTCTTCCTGGGCGCGACGTACGAATTCTGACCCCGGTACCGGTGCAGGGGGCGGGCTTCCCCACCCGCCCCCTGATTGTTGAGTGAGGTAGGCACATGGCGCGAAACTGGATGACGGCAGCGGCGGCAGCGGCATTGCTCGCGTCGGCTTCGCTTGCGGCGCAGTCCCCCGGCTATGGTGCCGATACCGTCCGGACGCGGGCACCGCAGGACGAGATCATCTATTTCGTGCTGCCCGACCGCTTCGCCAATGGCGATGCTGCCAACGATCGTGGTGGGCTGAAGGGCGACAGGCTCAGGACCGGCTTCGACCCTGAGCACAAGGGGTTCTTCCACGGCGGCGATCTTGCCGGGCTGACCGCGAAGCTCGATTATATCCAGCAGCTGGGCGTCACGGCGATCTGGTTCGCGCCGATCTTCCAGAACAAGCCCGTGCAGGGCGAGCCGGGGCAGGAAAGCGCAGGCTATCACGGCTATTGGGTGACCGACTTCACCAAGGTGGACAGCCATTTCGGCACCAACGACGCATTCAAGGCCTTTGTCGATGCAGCCCATGCGCGCGGCATCAAGGTCTATATGGACATCATCACCAACCACACCGCCGATGTCATCTATTTCAAGGAATGCGTTGGAAAACCGGTATGCGCCTATCGCTCCAAGGCGGATTACCCCTACTGGACCAAGGGGGGCATCAAAGGCGCACGGATCAACGGCGGGTTCGAGGGCGATACGGTCGCAACGAAGGAGAACTTCGCACGGCTGACCGATCCGGCCTATGCCTATAGTCCGCAGGTTCCGGCAGCGGAAAAGGACATCAAGGTCCCCGCCTGGCTCAACGATCCGATCCATTACCACAACCGCGGAAACACCAGCTTTTACGGCGAGGATTCGCGTTATGGCGATTTCGTCGGGCTTGACGACCTGATGACCGAGAGCCCGCGCGTGGTCGAAGGCTTCATCGAGATCTACGGCAGCTGGATCGACCGCTTCGGCGTGGACGGCTTTCGCATCGATACCGCGCGGCACGTGAACCCCGAATTCTGGGCGAGCTTTGCGCCCGCGATGCTGGAGCGGGCCAAGGCCAAGGGCATCCCCAATTTCCATATCTTCGGCGAGGTCGCCAACGATGCAATGGACCCCGGCTTTCTCGCGCAGCACACCAGGCGCGACAAATTGCCTGCCGTGCTCGACTTCGCCTTTCAGGCGGCGGTGCGCGAGATGCTCACCGGCAAGGCGGGGACCGACCTGTTCGCCAGCCTGATCGCGGGCGACGTGCTCTATGAGGGCGGCGATGCGACCGCACTCATCCTGCCGACGTTCCTGGGCAATCACGACATGGGCCGGCTGGGACATATGCTCGACAAGGCGTATCCGCAGGCGAGCGAGGCCGAGCGGCTCGACCGCATGAAGCTCGCGCACGTGCTGCTGATGACCGCGCGCGGCGTGCCGACGATCTATTATGGCGACGAACAGGGCTTTACCGGCGACGGCAACGATCAGGACGCGCGCGAGGACATGTTCGCAAGCCGCGTCGCCAGCTACAACGACAACCGGCTGGTGGGCACCACCGCGACCACCGCTGCCGAAAACTTCGACCCTGCCCACCCGCTTTACCGGCTGATTGCCGAGCTGTCGGCGCTGCGCCGCGAGCATCCGCGGCTGCGCGAGGGCCGCACAGTGCTGCGGCATTCCGGTCCCAAACCCGGGCTGCTGGCGTTCACCCGCGGCGAGGATGACGGCGAGGAAATTCTGGTCGCGGTCAACACCTCGAGCGAGCCGGTCAGCCTCAATGTCGAGGTCGGCTATCGCTCGCGCGCGTTCATCGGCCTTGCCGGGACCTGCCCGACCACCGCCAGCGCGCCGGGATCGGTGGCGATCGCGCTGCCGCCATTTGGCTATGCGGTCTGCCGCGCCACCCCGATCGACTGAGAGCCCATTCCAAGATGACCAAGCCGATCTGCGACACCCGGCCCGCACATCCCTCGCTGCAGGACACGCCCTGGTGGAAGGGCGCGAGCATCTATCAGGTCTATCCGCGCAGCTTTGCCGATTCGAACGGCGACGGAATCGGCGATCTGGCGGGCATCACCGCGCGGCTCGAGCATATCGCCTCTTTGGGGGTGGACGCTTTGTGGCTGTCGCCGTTCTTCCCCTCGCCAATGAAGGACTTCGGCTATGACGTCGCCGATTACTGCAATGTCGATCCGATTTTCGGCACGCTGGCAGACTTCGACGCGCTGATCGCGCGCGCGCACGATCTGGGGCTCAAGGTGCTGATCGATCAGGTGTTCTCGCACAGCTCTGATCAGCATCCCTGGTTCGTCGACAGCCGTTCGAGCAAGGCGAGCGCGCATGCCGACTGGTATGTCTGGGCCGATGCGAAAAGCGATGGCAGCCCGCCGACCAACTGGCAGTCGGTGTTCGGTGGTCCGGCATGGACCTGGGATGCGCGGCGCGGCCAGTATTACATGCACAACTTCCTCAAGGAGCAGCCGCAGCTCAATGTGCACAATCCGGATGTGCAGCAGGCGCTGCTCGATGTGCTGGGCTTCTGGCTCGATCGCGGCGTCGACGGCTTCCGCATGGATGCGGTCAACTTCGCGATGCACGACCCCGAACTGCGCGACAATCCGCCCGCGCCGCTCACCGACAAGCCCCGCACCCGGCCGTTCGATTTCCAGCTCAAGCTCTACAACCAGTCGCACCCCGATATCCCGGGCTTTGTCGAACGGATGCGCGCGCTGATCGACAGCCATGGCGACAAGTTCACCGTGGCCGAGGTCGGCGGCGACGATGCCGAGCGCGAGATGAAGCTGTTCACCGCGGGCGGAACGCGGTTCGACAGCGCCTATGGCTTCGACTTCCTCTACGCCGAAAAGCTGACCCCGCAGATGGTCGCCGATGCGCTGCTGAGCTGGCCAGACACGCCGGGGACCGGCTGGCCGAGCTGGGCGTTCGAGAACCACGATGCGCCACGCGCCTTGTCGCGCTGGGTCGATGCTGAGCATCGCGACGCCTTTGCGGGCATGAAGATGCTGCTGCTTGTCGCGTTGCGCGGCAACATCTTCCTCTATCAAGGCGAGGAGCTGGGGCTGCCGCAGGTCGACATCCCGTTCGAGCGGCTGCAGGACCCCGAGGCGATCACCAACTGGCCGCTGACGCTGAGCCGCGACGGCGCGCGCACCCCTATGCCCTGGCGGCACAGCGCGAACGATCTGGGCTTCGGCAGCGGCGATCCCTGGCTGCCGTTCGGCGAGGATCATGCCGCGCTGTCGGTGGACGTGCAGGCGCGCGATCCGCATTCGCTGCTCAACCTCGTCCGCGCCGCGCTGCGCCTGCGCAAGACACATCCCGCGCTCGCCACCGGCAGCGTCGCAATCCTGCACTGCGATGCGCAGCTGCTCGCCTTCGAGCGGGTGGGCCACGGCCAGCGGATCATCGCGATGTTCAACATGCAGGCCGACGTTGCCCGCTGGCCTGAGGGCGTGCCGGGGACAGGCGAGGTGCTGATGGCGGTCAACGATGCCGCCCCCGGCGCCCTGCCCGGCCATGGCGCGCTGCTCTTCGTGCCCGATTGACCCTGCTGACTGGAGAAATGCCATGCGTGCGCTCGTCCTCACCGTGATCATGCTGCTTGCGGCGCTGGGCGCTCCGGCGATGGCACAGGAGGGGGCACTCGCCAGCGTCGCCTCGCCCGATGGCAGGGTGCGGATCGACATCACCATCGATGGCGAGGGCTGGGCGCATTATGCGGTCAGCCGCGATGGCAAGCCGCTGATCGCGCCGTCGCGGCTGGGCTTCCAGTTTACCGACCAGGATGCGATCGGGCGCAACAGCCGGTTTGTCGGCAGCGAAACCACCAGCCGCAACACCCGCTGGGAACAGCCCTGGGGCGAGCGGCGGTTCGTCACCGATTCGCACAACGAGCTGCTGGTGCGCCTCGCCTCCCTCGGCGCGAGCAATGCGCTGACCGACAACCGCGCCGACCGAGCGATCGCGATCCGCTTTCGCGCGTTCGACGACGGCGTGGGCTTTCGCTACGAGTTTTCCGCGCGCGCCGATGGCAAGCCCTGGCGCATCGCAGACGAGCTGACCGAGTTCGTAATCGCAGCCCCGGGTACAGCGTGGTGGATCCAGGCGGGCGACTGGAACCGCTACGAATATCTCTACCACCACACCGCGATCGGCGAGGTCTCCGCCGCGCACACGCCGATGACGGTGAAGCTCGCCGATGGGACGCACCTGGCGTTCCACGAGGCGGCGCTGGTCGATTATTCCGCGATGTGGCTCAAGCGTGTCGACGGCCTGCGTTTCCGCGCGACGCTTTCGCCCTCCAGCCGGGGCGCCAAGGTCGAACGAACCGGCGCGTTCACCACCCCCTGGCGCAGCATCCGCATCGCCGACGATGCCGCCGGGCTCTACGACAACGATCTCGAGCTCAACCTCAACGATCCCAACGTGCTGGGCGATGTCAGCTGGTTCACGCCACACAAATATGTCGGCGTGTGGTGGGAAATGCACCTCGAGAGCAAGAGCTGGGCGAGCGGCGCCACCCACGGCGCGACCAATGCCAACGTCAAGCGGCACATCGATTTCGCCGCGAAGAACGGCTTTCGCGGGGTGCTGGTCGAAGGCTGGAACACCGGCTGGGACGGCAACTGGTTCGGCAACGGCCGCGACTTCGATTTTGCCCAGAGCTATCCCGATTTCGATCTGCCCGATCTTGCCGCTTATGCGCGCAGGAAAGGCGTGCGGCTGATCGGCCATCACGAAACCGGCGGCAACATCGCGAAGTACGAGGCGGGCCTCGACGCCGCGCTCGACCTGTATGCGCGGCACGGCGTCGATGCGGTCAAGACCGGCTATGTCGCCGATGCCGGCGGCATCATCGCTCCGGGCAATGCGCCGGGCGAGCAGCGGATGGAATGGCACGACGGCCAGCGCATGGCGCAGCACCACCTCAAGGTCGTGCGCGAGGCGGCCGCGCGGCGCATCGCGGTCAACCCGCACGAGCCGATCAAGGACACCGGGCTGAGGCGCACCTATCCCAACTGGGTGAGCCGCGAGGGCGCGCGTGGCGGCGAGTATCAGGCATGGGGAACGCCGGGCAACGGCCCTGCCCATGCCCCCACCTTGGTGTTCACCCGCATGCTCGCGGGGCCGATGGACTACACCCCGGGGATTCTCTCGCTCAAGGGACGCGGCGGACGCGATCTGGAATCGACGCTTGCGCGTGAACTGGCGCTGTATGTCGTGCTGTACTCGCCGATCCAGATGGTGGCCGACCTGCCCGAAAATCTCGAGGCGCATCCGCGCGAGATGGACTTCATCCGCAAGGTACCGACCGATTGGGCCCAAACCCGGGTGCTGACCGGCGCGGTGGGCGAACTGGCGGTTCTTGCGCGGCAGGATCGCAACGGGCCCGACTGGTACATCGGCGGCGTCACCGACACCCAGCCGCGCGAGGTGGTGATCGACACGGCCTTTCTTCCCGCAGGCACACGCTGGCGCGCGCACGTCTGGCGCGATGGCGACACAGCCGATTACCGCACCGCCGCGCGGCACGACATCGTCATCGAGCAGAAACCGCTGACCGCCGGCGACCGGATGACCATCCGCATGGCCGCAGGCGGCGGCTTTGCAGTGCGGCTTGAAGCGATCGAGTAGCCCGGCGCGGACCTGATGTCACAGCAGCATCCGCGACAAGGATGCCGGAGGGGCGGTCCAACCGACGATGCTGGTCAGGAAAATGGAGCATGCGGTAATTGCCTACCCCAACTGCAGTATCGATTTTGCCACACCGACGACCTGCCGGGTAGCGGGGCTCAAGGTTCGATTTTTGAGATGGGCAAGAACGATGTCGATCTTGCGGTTCGCCGGCATCGTCGACACTGGCAACTCGATCAACCTGCCGGACTGCAATTCGTCGGAGATGACACGATCGCTGGCGTACCAGATGGCATCGGTGTGCAATGCCACCTGTTTCAGGATGCTGAAATTGTCGCATTCAAGCGTGGGTGGTTGCCCTTCGAAGATCGATTGAAAGGAAGGCGCGAGCGGATTGGGAGAGCGCCCTGTCATGCGAGGGTACAGCGCCATATCGTTCGGGTTGAATGCCGCGCTGCCGGTTAACAATGGATGGCCGGCTCGCACGAAAAAGCCCATCTGGATCTGCGCCAGGACAGTGATGGCCAGCGAAGGATTGGGTTCCAGCGTGGACGCCGCGCAAATGCAGCAGTCTATTTCCGCATCCATCAATCGAAGCACCAGATTCATCGTCGGCTCGACATCGACGACAACCGATAACATCGGCCATCGTTCAAGACTTTTGATCAGCAGCGACTCCATCACGATGCCCGAAACCAAGGGGCCGACACCCAATCTGATGCGTCCGGAATCCCCCCGGCTCTGCATGAGGAGGTCGTTCTCGATCGCGACGGCTTGGCCCAACAGGCTGCGAGCTTTGGCCAGCAGGTCCTCCCCCGCGTTGGTAAGGGTTACACCAATCCGGCTGCGATCCAGCAGGCGCACGCCAAACTTGGCCTCCAATTGAGCGATGCTTCGGCTGAGTGCAGGTTGGGAAAGATTCAGGCGCTCTGCGGCGCGTGAGATGTTCGCCTCTTGCGCCACTACCACCAGATTATTCAGCACACGCAGATCGAGCATCATGCGTCTCCATTATGGTAACTGCATCTAATATGCATTGGACGTGATAGCTGGGCGATGTCATGTCAAGCGTCAAAGACACACCGGAGAGGATGGATGATGGCAAATGTGCTCACTCCCAAACCAGATCATGTTCCCGATCACCTGGTGGTCGATCATGACTATGTGGACCTGGCCGGGATGGCAGAACTGGGCGTTTATGCGGCATCCAAGCGGCTGCATGACGGGCCGGATATCATCTGGACGCAGCGGCATGGCGGCCATTGGCTGGTCACGCGCGCCGAAGATGTGAAATTCGTTCAGGAGAACTACGCGATCTTCAGCCACGAGGAATTCATGATTCCGCGCCTGCTGAATCCGTTCAAGGTTGTTCCGCTCTCGGTCGATCCCCCCAATCATGCCCGCTATCGCGCGGTCTTGAACCCGGCCTTTGCCCCCAGCAAAATCGCCAAAATGCGCGGGGATGCAAAGGTGCTGACCATTGAACTGATCGAGCAGATCAGACCCAAGGGTCGCTGCGAATTTGTGAGCGAATTCGCTCGCATCATGCCGGTGGCGATGTTCCTGCGGATCGTCGATCTGCCGCTCGACCGCCGGGAGGAGTTCGTGGAGTGGGGGTTGGCAATCATGTCATCCTACGAGCCGGACGAGCGCATGAAGGCGAATATGCGGGTTCGGGAATATCTCAAGACCGTGCTGGACGAACGTGAGGGCGGCGAAGGCGAAGACCTTTTGACCCGCGTAGCCAACTGGCGGCGCAATCCGCGGTTTGAATCCGACGAAGAAACGCTGTCGATGGCCACGCTGCTCTTTGTCGGCGGGCTGGATACGGTTGCCTCCTCACTGTCCTATATCACCCACTATCTGGCGCAACATCCTGAGCAGCAGGCGCGCCTGCGCAAGGACAAGGACATCATTCCCAAGGCCGCAGAGGAGTTTCTGCGCCGTTTTGGCCTGTCCAACACCGGGCGCATTCTGACGCGGGACTTCGAATACAAGGGCGTGCTGTTCAAGAAGGACGACATGATCATGGTGCCCAACAATCTGTCGGGCATTGATGACCGGGCCTATCCCAATCCGCTGGTTGTGGACTTCGACCGAGGGGTCGGGCCGATGGATCACAACACATTTGGCAATGGGCCACACAAATGCATCGGCGCAGGACTGGCCCGCGCGGAAATTCAGGTGTTCCTGGACGAGTTTGTTGGCCGGATGCCCGAGTTCCGGCTCGACCCGGACCAGGTCAATGTGGAGCACTGCGGCTCGGTGCCGGGATTTGACGAACTCCACCTCCGCTGGGACTGAAACGGGAGAGCTCACATGACAATTCAGCAGAGCGCGCTCGCGCCATTTACGCTTGAAGGCAAAGTCGCGCTAATTACGGGCGCCGCGCAGGGGCTGGGCCGATCCATTGCCGAGCTCTTCCTCGATGTAGGTGCATCGGTGGTGATCGCCGACCTGAATGGCGAGGCGGCTGCCTCCACCGCAGCAGAACTGTCCGCCAGGGGACCAACCCTGGGCGTTGCGATGGATGTCGCGGATGAAGGCTCTGTGCAGACAGGCTTTGCCGCTGCCGCAGAAACATTTGGCGGGATTGATGTCCTCGTCAACAACGCGGCCTATCGCAACAAGGCCAATACCATGGACATGTCCGTGGCCGAATGGGACATCATGCACGCGGTCTGCACCAGAGGAACGTTCCTGTGCCTGCGCGAAGCGGTGAAGCAGATGCGCCGGCGTGGCGGCGGTTCCATCGTCAACATTTCGTCGATGAGCGCGCAGCACCCGACCATCTACCCCAACATGCACTATGACTCGGCCAAATCGGGTGTGGACGCGATCACGCGGCTGAGCGCTGTCGAGTTTGCGAAGGACGCAATCCGGGTCAATTCGGTGTTGCCGGGCGGCATGGCCACTCCGGGGCCAGACAAGATGCGCGCCATGGCAGCGCAGGGTGGCCCCAGGATCGAGGGACCCGCGCTGCTCCCCGGTCGCAATGTTATCGGACGGATCGCAGATCCCATCGAAATGGCGCGAGCGGTGCTGTTTCTGGCCAGCGACGCTGCAAGCTATATCACAGGCGTTGAATTGCTCGTCGATGGCGGGTTCACAAAAGGATAGTCGATGCTTGACGTTCTCGGCAGCAGCAGCCCGCTGATAGGATCGGACCGACCTTCCTTCACCAGTCTTGGCGCGCGCGAACATATCAATCCTGCAACCGGCAAGGCGCAGGCCAGCGTCATGGTCAGCGGCAAGGCCGAAATCGATGCAGCCGTGGCCGCCGCGGTTGCGGGGCAAAGGGCCTGGGCCGAGATGGGGCCGGAAAAGCGGCGGGATTGTCTGCTCAGGCTGGCGGATCTGGTGGAGCAGGACGCCGAGCATATGGCGACCATGATCGCGCTGGAAGGTGGTACGCCGATCAGCCTGAAGGGCACGCCGCAGGCCGTCGCGTGGATCCGCTATTACGCCGGTTGGGCTGACAAGATCGAAGGCACTTGCAGCGAACCGTTCGGGATCAATGGTTTTGCTTATGCCCGGCATGAGCCGATCGGCGTGATCGGGGTCATCATCCCGTGGAACTCACCGCTCATTGCCACAGCGATGACAGCAGTTCTTGCGTTGGCGGCGGGCAATGCGGTTGTACTCAAGCCGCCGACCCAAACGCCATTTGTGGCGCTGCGCATCGGGGAATTGGCGCTAGAGGCGGGATTGCCGGTCGGTGCCCTCAATGTGGTGCCAGGCGATGCTGTAGCGGGCGAGGCTCTCATCGCGCACCCGGCTGTTGGCAAGGTCAGTTTCACTGGCGGCGAGTCAGTCGCCAGGGCGGTGATGCATACCGCCGCCGAGCATCTGAAGCCGCTCGCGCTCGAACTGGGGGGCAAATCTGCAAACATCATTTTTCCTGATGCCGATCTGGACAAGGCGGCCACCATGTCAGCCACCTGCAGCCTGGTGGCCCTGTCTGGCCAGGGATGTGTTCTGCCCACCCGCGTGTATGCCCATGATGCGATCTTCGATGAGTTTGTGGACCGCGTTCGCGGCACGGCGCAGCAATTCACAATGGGTGATCCGCTTGATCCGGCAACCCTGATCGGGCCGGTCATCCATGAAGCGGCGGCACAGCGCATCATGGGGGTTATCGAGAAGGCAAAGGTTGAATCGGGGGGCAGACTGGTTGCCGGCGGGCGGCGCGGACAGGGTGCGCTGGCGGCAGGCAGCTATGTCGAGCCAACGATCTTCGCCGATGTCGCCCATGACAGCAACCTCGCCCGCGAAGAGGTGTTCGGCCCGGTGCTGACCATCATGCGCTTCAAGGACGATGAAGAGGTCATCGCAAAGGCCAATGATTCGCGTTTCGGCTTGGGTGCTTATGTCCACACCCGCGATCTCAGCCGTGCGCACAGCCTTGCGCACAGCCTTGCGGCCAGGCTGCAGGTCGGCTGTGTCGCAGTCAATGGCATGCTGCCGATGTCGCCAAATCAGCCCTTTGGCGGTGTGAAGCAAAGCGGTTTCGGGCGCGAAGGTGGACGCCCCGGCCTTGAAGAGTTCATGCAGATCAAGCAGGTCTTGATGCATCTGTGATCCAGCCCGAGGAGATGGACACATGATACAGAGCGCCGACTATATCATCATCGGAGGCGGGAGCGCAGGTTGCGTGCTTGCGGCGCGTCTGAGCGAAGACCCGTCCCGTACGGTCCTGTTGCTGGAAGCGGGCGGCGAGGGGGAGAACTTTCTCACCAAGATGCCCGCGGGCACCGCCAAGCTGATGGGACACAAGACGTTTGATTGGCGGCTGCCCACCGAGCCCGATCCCACCATCGGCAACCGCACCATGCAATGGGTGGCGGGCAAGGCTCTGGGTGGCGGTTCTGCGATCAACGGGCAGGTATACATGCGGGGCGAGCGCTCTGATTACGACGCATGGGAACGGCTGGGCTGTTCGGGTTGGGGCTATGACAGCATCTTCCCCTATTTTCTGAAATCGGAGTGCTTTCAAGGCGCGCCCTCGCAATCACACGGCAGCCACGGCCCGCTAAGCGTTTCGCCGGTGAAGAAGCCCGAGCCGATCGGTGCCCATGTCATTGAGGCCTTCACCCAGATCGGTATCCCGGTGAACGAGGATTATTGCAACGGCAGCCAGGCCGGCGTCTATCGCAACTTTGCTACCCAAAAGGACGGACAACGCTGCTCCACGGTGCGCGCCTATCTCGAACCGGCGCGCACACGGGCGAATCTGACCGTTGTTACCGGCGCGCATGTCGAGCGGATCGCCGTCGACAATGGCCATGCAACGGGGGTCGAGTATCGTGTCGGCGGCGAGCAACATCAGGCCAGCGCGACGGCTGAGGTCATCGTTTCTGCTGGGACGATGCATTCTCCCGCGATCCTCATGCGTTCGGGCATAGGCCCGGCGGCGCATCTCAAGGCATTGGGTATTCCCGTTCAATGCGATCTGCCAGGCGTGGGACAGAACCTGCGCGAGCATAACACGATTTCCGTTTCCAAGCTGGTCAACATCCCGACGATGAGCGCCCGGCTGGGGCCTATCAGCATGATCGGCAATCTGCTGAATTATCTGCTGTTCCACAAAGGGTTGCTGACCACGCCAGCCGTGCAGGTGATGGCCGCCCTTCGCACTGATCCAGAGCTTGTGGACCCTGACATCATTCTGTCAGCCCTGCCCGTTGCGGTTACCTTCAACGACAAGGGCGATGCGGTGGTGGAAAGGCGGCCTTCCTTTTCGATCGCGTTCCATGTCGCCCGCCCCCAGAGCCGAGGCGAAATTCGACTGCGCACTGCCGATCCATTTGACAAGCCAGTGATCGATCACCGGCTGCAAAGCGCGCAGAGCGATGTGGACAAGCTGGTCAAGGGGTTGAAGCTCATAGAGCGCCTTTGCAAGGCACCAGCTTTGGCCAGCATCATTACCGGCCCCCTGAAACCGGATCCGACACCCGAAACGGACGAAGATTGGGCAGCCTATGTCCGCCAGTTCGGAGGCATTGGCTATCACGCTGTCGGAGCCTGTCGCATGGGGCCGGATGGCGATCCCATGGCCGTGCTCGACCCGCGATTGCGGGTGCGGGGCATCACCGGGCTGCGCGTCATCGACGCCTCGATCATGCCCGAGCCGGTTTCCGGCAACACCAACGCGCCGACGATCATGATCGCAGAGCGCGGTGCAGATATCATCAAGGGGCATGCATGATGTTGGACGGCATCTTTGGAATCGCAGACAAAACGGCGCTGATCATTGGCGACAACCCGATCGCCCAGGCGACTTTGGCACTGTTCACGCAGGCTGGCGCGACGGTCGAACTGATCGATGTGGCCACGGAAGAAGCCGCAATGGCGGATGCTTATGCGGGGTTTGTCGAACGGCATGGCCGCCTCGACATCGTCGTCTATGCCGCCAGCCGAATTGGCACCTATGCTCTGCCGGACATGACGCTTGCGCAATGGGACGTCATGCATGACATCAATTTGCGCGGCGCCTTCATCGCCTTGCGTGATGCGGTTCGCCAGATGAAAGGTCAGGGTGGTGGCGTGATCGTGGCGGTTTCCACGATGGGGTCGCTGCATCCGGTGCTCATGGGCAATGCGGCTTATGGTTCTTCCAAAGCGGGACTCAATGCATTGGTCCGCGCGACGGCGCTGGATCATGCCGGTGATGGTATTCGAGCCAATACGGTCCTTCACGGCGCGGTCCCGTGCGGTCAGCCCGCCAGCGATGCGGTGCAGCTGGGCGGCCCCGCCATGCAACCGGGACGGCTGACTCTGGGCATGGGACAACCCGAAGATGTGGCCAGCGCAATCCTGTATCTTTGCTCGCCAGCCGCAAAATTCATCACCGGCCAATCGCTCGCCCTGGATGGCGGCTTTCTGATCAGCTGACCGATTTTTGGCATGACGGGCGGCTTGCGGGGGAAGGCTGTTTTATATAGATATATCCTATAGATGTATAATCCAGCTTGGCTCGATGTCGCTCCAGCCGCCCCAGCCTCAAAGGATCTGCGATGACCCGTCGTGCCTATAAGCCCCTGCTCGCCAGCGTTGCGGTGATCTTTTCAAACGCGCCCGCCATTGCGCAGGCTGTCCCCGAAGCGCCCGTGGCGCAGACGCAACAGACCCAGCTCAAGCCGCATGTCATCGTCTGGATGCTGGACGATATCGGCTTTGCCCAGCTTTCGTGCTTCGGCGGTCTGGTGAGGACGCCGAACATCGATCGGGTCGCCAACCGTGGGGTTCGCTACACCAATTACCGCACCGCGCCGATCTGCTCGGCGAGCCGGGCTGCCTTGCTGACCGGTCGCAACCCGCACAGCGTCCATGTCGGGGGCCATGCGGGCGCGCCGCTGCCTTATCCCGGCTATGACGCGCATGTCCCGGCCAGTGCCGGAACGATCGCTGCCAACATGAAGGCGGCGGGCTATCAGACGGTTGCGCTGGGCAAGTGGGACCATTTGCCGGGCGCGGACATGACCCAGGCCGGCCCGTTCAATCTGTGGCCGACCGGCCAGGGCTTCGACAAATTCTACGGCTTCATCGGTGCTGATGCAGACAATTGGCAGCCTGTGCTGCTGGATGGCACCTCGCCGGTCGCGACCCCGGCGGGCCCCGGCTATCACCTCAACGACGATCTTGCCGACCGGGCGATTGCCGCGTTCGATGCCCGCAGCGCAAGGCGGGATGCCGCCCCGGTGTTCATCTATCTGGCGACCGGCACGGCCCATGCCCCGCACCACGCTCCGCAAGCCTGGATAGACCGCTACAAGGGCCAGTTCGACATGGGCTGGGACAAGGCCCGCGACGTCGTGCTGAAGCAGCAGATCGCGATGGGGATCATGCCCAAGGGGACCAGGCTGGCCCCCCGCCCCGAAGGCATGCCCGCCTGGGAGACATTGAGCCCGGACAACAAGAAGCTCTACGCCCGTCAGATGGAGGTGTTCGCCGCCGCTGTCAGCCACGCCGACGAACAGTTCGGCCGCATCCTCGATGCGCTGGAAGCCAAGGGCGAACTAGACAACACCATCATCGCCATCACCTCCGACAATGGCGCAAGCGCTGAAGGCGCGTATCACGGCACCCACAACGAAACTCTGTTCATGAACGGATACTATCCGTCGGCGCAGGAAAACCGCACCTTCGTCGACCGCTGGGGCGGCCCCGAGACTCAGCCGCATTATGCCTTTGGCTGGGCTGTCGCGGGTAACACTCCGCTGCGCAATTACAAGCAGACCACGCACGATGGCGGCATCCGCGTTCCGCTGATCGTGTCGTGGCCCAAGGCGGTTGCGGCGCACGGCGAACTGCGCAGCGAATTTGCCTACGTCGCCGATGTGATGCCGACCGTGCTCGATCTGGCAGGGGTTCCGCTCGCCCCGACGATCAACAATGTCGCACAGGTTCCAATGGAGGGCGTCAGCCTGAAGCCGAAGTTGCTGACCAGGGATGCCCCCACCACCAGCCGCGCGCAGTATTTCGAGATGTATGGCAACAAGGGGCTGTGGCACGATGGCTGGACGATCGTAACATCGCACCGGCTCGATCCGTGGCGGATGGACCAGATGTCGCCGATCACCGAGCCTTGGGAGCTGTATCACACCGATATCGATCCTGGCCAAACCATCAACCTGGCGGCAAAGCGACCTGACAAGGTCGGCGAACTGGCTGCGCTGTTCGAGGAGCAGGCCAGGCTATACAACGTCAACCCGATATCCAATTTCGGCGATTCCCGGGCGTTCGGGGCCAAGGCGTTCCAGGCCGAAATGGCGGCGCGTAAGGGCCTGTGGTCATTCGACAGGCCGATGACCAATATCGGCTATGGCGCTGCCCCGCCGATTGCGATCCGGCCCTTTGACATGAAGGCGCAGATCGAGCTGACATCAGGAGACGAAAGCGGGCCGATCTTTGCGTTCGGAGGATCCAGCGGCGGCATGGCAGCCTATCTGTTGAACGGCGTCCCCGGTTTTGCATTCCGAGATCTGTCGGGCAAGCTCACCACCGTGCAGGCGGCAGCGGCCCTGCCCAAAGGCACCAGCGACCTGACACTGCGGGTCGAGCGTGCCACTCCCAAGCCGATGTCTGCGGAGACCGTTACGGTGACCATCATGGCAGGCGATCAGGTGCTGGTCCGGCGCGATGTGCAGGCGGTCATTCCTGCAGCCTATGGCGTCGCGGAAACCTTCGATATAGGCCTGGATCGCGGCAGCACGGTCAGCCCCACTTATGCTCCCGACAAGCCGTTTTCCGGCAGGCTGGGCAAGGTATCCTTCCAGATCAAATAACAGGTCCGCTGCTGTCAGATCGATCTGGCGCAGCGGAAGCCGACATGGGTGGTTGATGTATCCACCGGCTGAAACCATCTGGCGGCGGGGCGATAGCGCTGGCAGTAATTGGGCGCACACAGATGCGATCCGCCCTTCAGCACCTTGTGCAAATGAGGGCTTGGGGTGAATTCTCCCGATTTCAGGTGGCAACAGCTGTTGTTGCCGACCGGACCGCTGGCGTCGCTCGACGTCCATTCCCAGACATTTCCGATCAGGTCGAATAGTCCGTAGCCATTGGGCCGATAGCGCGTGACAGGAGTGGTATAAGGCGGGCCATTGCGATCGGGATGGGTGAACGGAAAGCCCTCGAGCCAGATATTGGCCTGCGCCTCGCCTCCCGGGAGAAATTCGTCGCCCCAGGCATAGGCTGCATTGGCGAGGCCCCCGCGCGACGCGAATTCGGCCTCTACCTCGGTCGGCAGGCGCTTGTCGGCCCAGCGAGCATAGGCCAGCGCATCGCCATAAGCGATGTGCACCACGGGGTGGTCGGGCAGTGGCGATGGGTCATCGATGCCGGTGCCATAAGGCTGCCGCCAATTGGCGCCCGCCACATAGCACCACCAGCTTTCAGGTCCCACCGGACCGCCTTTTGCAGGCGCGGTGAAAACGATCGACCCTGCTACGATCATTTCGGGCAGGATGCCGGGGTAATCCGCCGGATCCGGCGCCGTTTCCGCCAGCGTCACATAGCCCGTGTCGGCGACAAACGCGGCAAACTGCGCATTGGTAACCGGCGTTGGATCGAGCAGGAACGGTGCGACCTCATGGGTCCGCACCGGTGCTTCCTCCGGATAGAAATCGGTGCTGCCGATAGTCACCGATCCACCCGGCAACAGGATCATCGCTGGCGACGGGATTGCAGGGTGCATGGCGGTTCCTTCGTGGCCTTTGCTCGCGCACTGTCCGGCCGAGCCGTTGCTGCGGACTCGACTTTTCTTGGGCTGGCGTGCGATAGATTTTCGAACATGTCCACTGCCAAGCCACCATCCACCGCCGCACGCACGCCCCAGCGGTCCAATGGGGTCAAGCGTCGCGAGGCCATTCTCGATGCCGCTGCCGCGATCATATCCGAAACGGGAATTGCAGGGCTGACCCTTCACGCAACAGCAAAGCGGGCCGGCGCCTCGATCGGCTCGATGTACCATTTTTTCCGGGACAAGGACCAGCTGCTCGACGCGTTGCGCGAGCGCCATCGGCAGGCAATCGCCGACATCATCGGCAGCCTGGCCGCGGTCACGCCGGACCAGTGGATCGCCATGTCGGCTGGCGATGCGATCGATTGCCTGTTCGGCAAGCCCATCCGCTTTTATGCCGACCACCCGTTCGCGCTTGACCTGCACCAGTTGCACGAGGAACGGGCCGCCGATGCCTTTCTAGCGCTGGTCGAGAGCGTCATGACATTGCGCCTGGGCGATCGGCGCGGGCCAGATGTCGCGCGCATGCTTTATGCGATTTCGACAGGCACGCTTGCGTTCGCGCTGGATCATCATGACACGGCGCGACGCGCGCTGGTGCCCGGCATTCCTGTTGCGCTGACCGCCTATCTGCTGACGCAGGAAGCAACGCCCGCCTGATTTGAACCATGGCTGCAGATGATGCCCGGCTGGACGCGCTCCGGCGGCGAGCACGCGTGCGTTTCGAAACGGTGCTCCCGCATACCGCCTTGTCATACTAGACGAAACTCTCTATTAATTTCAAAAAACGAGAGGATCCCGATGGCAACGCAGCCTGACGCTCACGTCCCTGTGGCGGACTTCATCATCGTCGGCTCAGGCTCGGCGGGCGCGGTGCTGGCTGATCGGCTTTCTGCCGATGGCCGCCATACGGTTCTGCTGCTCGAGGAAGGCGGCGGTGACACCTGGCTGAGCCGGATGCCCAAGGGCTTCGGCAAGCTGCTGATGGATCCGCAGTACAGCCATTATTACCCCACCAGCGTGGATGAAAGCGCGCCTGGCCCCCAGGAAGTCTGGGCACGTGGCAGGATGCTGGGCGGATCGAGCGCGATCAACGGCATGGTCTGGAACCGGGGCGTCGCCGAGGATTACGACGCCATCGAAGCCCTGGGCAATCCCGGCTGGGGCTGGAAGGACATGCTGCCGTGCCTGCGCGCGCTGGAGGATCACCATATGGGCGCCAGCGACCATCGCGGCAGCGGTGGCCCGGTCAGCATCACCACCAACCCAAACCGCACCCCGCTCGCCGATGCATTCATCGCTGCGGGCGGCGCGCTGCAGCTGCGCGAGAAGGACGATCAGAACGGTCCCGAGCTCGAAGGCATCGGCTATGCACAGTGGAATATCGATAGATCCGGTCGCCGGATCAGTTCGGCCCGCGTGCTGATCGACAAGGCCAGCGGCCGAACAAACCTCACCATCCGCACTCAGACCCGGGTGGACAGGGTGCTGATCGCCGATGGCAGGGCGGCAGGCGTGGCCTGCACCAGCGAGGGCCAGGCGGTGAATCTTTATGCCGGGCGCGAGGTCATCCTGTGCGCAGGCGCGCTGGTCTCGCCCAAGATCCTGCAATTGTCAGGCATCGGCGATGGCGCGGTGCTGCAGGCAGCAGGCATCGAGACGGTGGTGCACAGCCCCAATGTCGGCAAGCGGATGCGCGAGCATCTGACGCTGGCGATCAACTTCCGGCTGCGCGACTGGCGCTACAGCGACAACCGTGAATATGGCGGCGCGCGGCTGATCGGCAACATGCTCAACTATCTGGCACGCGGCAAAGGCCCGCTGGCACGCGGCGCAGCCGAAGCCATAGCCTTCGTCCGCGCGCATCCCGGATCGACTCGTCCGGACACGCAGATCATGTTCAACCCCTATTCGCTCGACCCCAACGGGCAGGGCATCGCGTTCGAGCAGCAACCGGGGATGCAGTGCTATTCCTATATGCTGCGCCCGGTCAGCGAAGGCACCGCGCTGATAACGTCAGCAGACGCCGCCGCGCCGATGGCGATCCGCCCCGCCTATCTGGAAGCAGAAATCGACCAGGCCACCAGCATCGCCGGAACCCGAACGATCCGCCGGATCATGGAACAGGATGCGCTCAAATCTTTGGTGGTCGGAGAAACCGAAAAGTCGTCCTGGGCGCAAAGCGATGACGAGATTTTGAAGCTGCACAAGCAGTTCGGCCACTCGGGCTATCACGCGGTGGGCACTGCGGCGATGGGGCCCGACGATACCGACGTGCTCGACAGCCGCCTGCGGGTGCGCGGGGTAGACGGTTTGCGTATCGTCGATTGCTCGATCTTCCGCGAAATTCCGGCAGGCAACACCAACGCGCCGACGATGGCCGCCGCCTGGCGGCTCGCCCAGATGATCCAACAGGATCCAAGCTAGAACAGCCCAGGGACACTGGCGCGGCCAGACCCCGACGGTGCAGGAAAGGAACGACAATGACCCTGATGGAACGACACAAGAAAGCTGCGGAAATCCTTCCTGCAGTCAGCTCGCTGGTTGGCGGCGAACGTTATGCCGGGGTATCTTCCGGTACCTTCGACCATATCAACCCGGCAACCGGCCAGGCCCAGGCCAGCATCCCGCTTTCGGGAACGGATTGTGTCGATGCTGCGGTGGCAGCAGCACGGTCGGCAGCCGCCGGATGGCGCAACACGCCAGGATCACGTCGGCGCGAGATCCTGGAAAAGCTGGCCGAACTGATCGTGCGCAACGGCGAAGAGCTGGCCACCATATCGACGCTGGAAAACGGCGCGACCATGGGCTTTGGCGCGACCCGCTTTGTCAACATGGCGGCGGAATGGACACGCTATTACGCGGGCTGGGCAGACAAGCTCGATGGGCTGGTGGTCGATACCCATCGCGATGAGCCGCTGGTCTACACCATCCCCGAGCCCTTTGGTGTGGTCGGCATCATCATCACCTGGAATGCACCATTGCTGTCGCTGGCGATGAAGATCCCGCCGGCGCTGGCGGCCGGCAACACCGTGGTGCTCAAGCCCGCGGAGTTCACCCCGTTCACGTCGCTGCGGTTTCTTGAGCTGGCAAGGGAAGCCGGCCTGCCCGATGGCGTACTCAACCTCGTCATCGGCGGGCCGGATACGGGCGCAGCGATTTCCGCGCATCCCGGCATCAACAAGATCAGCTTTACCGGCGGCCCTGCCACCGCGACCAAGATCATGCAATCTGCCGCCAGCAATCTGGTGCCGGTGCTGTTCGAACTGGGCGGCAAGGGCGCAAACCTGGTGTTCGACGATGCCAATCTGGCCGAAGCCATTCCGTTTTCGGCAACCTTTGCGCTGGTCAACACCGGCCAGGGCTGCGCTTTGCCCACCCGGCTGCTGGTGCAGCGCGGCATCTACGATACGGTGGTCGAGGGCGTGACCGCGGTGGTCCGCCAATACATCACCGGCGATCCGCTAGAGCCGACGACCTTTGCCGGGCCGCTGGTCAACCAGGCCGCGCTGGAGCGGGTCAGCGGCATCATCGACAAAGCCAAGGCGGAGAACGCCGGACGTGTCGTGCTGGGTGGGGGACGCCCCGGCGGCGAGCTGGCTAATGGGTTCTTCGTCGAATCCACCATCTTTGCCGATGTCGATCCGGATAGCAGCCTGGCGCAGAACGAGGTGTTCGGGCCGGTACTGTCGATCATTCCGTTCGACACCGAAGAGCAGGCGGTCGAGATTGCCAACAGCACCGCTTATGGCCTGACGAATTATGTGCAGACATCGGACATGCGCCGCGCGCGCCGCCTCGCCCGCGATCTGCGCTCGGGCACGATCGGCATCAACGGGACCGGCAACATGCATGTCGGCGCGCCGTTCGGGGGCGTGGGCATCTCCGGCTTTGGCCGCGAAGGTGGCCGCGAAGGGGTGATGGAATTCGTCAGCACCAAGACCGTGCTGATCGGTTGAGGCTGATCCCCGGGACCGGCCTGGTCCGGTCCCGGGGGCGCGCATTTCGGTTCAGAACATCACCACCGTGCGGATCGACTTGCCCGATTTCATCAGGTCGAAACCGGTGTTGATGTCTTCGAGCGCAATGCGGTGGGTGATCAGCGGATCGATCGCCAGCCTGCCATCGCGGTACCAGTCCAGGATCTGCGGCGTCTCGACCACGGGATTGCAGTCCCCCATGAACGTGCCACGGACGGTGCGCCCGAAATAGAATGTCGAGGCTGGCAGGCTGAGCTGATCGCCGACAGGCGTGATGCCCACTGCGACCATCACCCCCCAATAGGGATTGACCATCGCCACCGCCTGCCGGACGGTTGCCGGGTGGCCGACGCAATCGAAGGCGTAATCGGCCCAGCTGCCCAGCAGCGTCCTCACACGCTTTTCAAGCGGAAGGTCACTGTCGGCCGGATTGAGGAAATCGGTCGCGCCAAATTCGCGGGCAACCGCCTCCTTGGCCGCGTTGGTGTCCAGCGCCACGATCGATGCGGCACCCGCCAGCCTGCAGGCCTGAAGCACGTTCAGCCCGATCGAGCCCATTCCGAAGACCAGCACCTTGCTGCCGGCTTCCACCTTGGCGACATTGTTCACTGCCCCCACGCCGGTCATCACCCCGCATGGCACCAGCGATGCGGTGTCAAAGCCTATGCCGGGCCCGAGCCGGGTCAGCCGGTCGGGCGGGATGATGGTGTGCCCGGCAAAGCTCGCCGCCGGTCCCATCCGTCCCAGGCTTTCGCCGCGCCAGGTGAAGGGCGATGGCGCGCGCGCATCCATCGCCATGCTGTCGCAATAGCCGGTCTTGCCCGAAAGGCACGGCAGGCATTGGCCGCAATGCGCGGTGTTGTTGAGGATGACGGCATCGCCCGGCGCAACCCCCGAAACCCCCGGTCCGCATTCCACCACGACACCGGCGCCCTCATGCCCCAGCACGGCGGGCAACCTGACCGGGAACTTGCCCTCCATCGCCGACAGATCGGTATGGCACAGCCCGGACGCTTTCATCTCGACCAGCACCTCGCCCGCCAGCGGGCTGCGCACCTCGATCTCGTCCACGATCAGCCGCTCGCCATGCCCCTGCGCGATCGCCGCCTTGGTCCTTAGTCCCATGTCCATATCCCCCTTTTCGCTTGCCCAGTTTCGCCGACATCGCTTGGCATCAACCCAGTTCGGGCGGGATGGACATAGCCCTGCGGCTCAGCGTGCCTGTTCACGAATAGAAATGCCAAAAAAATGGGCGGCCTTTGCGGGCCGCCCAGGAAAACCGTCTGCTGGAGAGAATTCAGAAACGGAATGATGCGCTGATGCCATACGTGCGCGGATCGCCAGGCATATAGCTGGTGAAGCCGAGCGCAGTGCCCTGCACGGCGAGCAATCTCGAGAAATACTGTTCCTTGGTGATGTTGCGCGCGAAGAATGCGACTTCGATCTGCGGTTCGTTGAACTCGAAGGCGACGCGGGCGTTGAGCAGGCCATAAGAAGGAATGCGCGCCGTATTCTGCAGATTATCGCTGATAGTCTGGATCTCTGCGGCCGACCTGCCTGCGCGCTGTGGCGCAGAGGCGGCAATCGGCTGGGCAAACGCTTCGGACCGCCAGGAATAGTCCGCATGCAGCTTCAGCCGACCAGGGCCGACATCCACCGAGTAGTCGCCAAAGAATGCCAGCGTGAGTTCGGGCGTATAGGGGAACTCCGAACCCGACCAGTCGGACCCGTCGAGGTTGACGAAGCGCTTGTACTTGGCATCGGTATAGCCAAGGTTCGAACCCAAGGTGAGGCCGGTCGTTGGCGCAACGGTCAGCTCCGCCTCGAAGCCACGGATCTGGGCCTTCGCGGCATTCTCCACACCCGAGACCAGGCGGCCGTTGCCGACCCCGATCACGTTGCGCTGCTGGTTGTTGATGTTGGCGTTGAACGCGGCGAGGTTGAGGCGGACGCGACGATCGAACAGGTCTATCTTCGCGCCGATTTCATAGTCGGTCACAATTTCAGGGTCGAAAGCCACCGACGGAATGCCGCCCGCCACTGCGCGGGTGTTGAGACCGCCCGAGCGCTGCGATCGGCTGGTTTTTGCATAGAAGAACATATCATCGGTCGCCTGCCAGTCCGCACTCACCAGATAGGACCAGTAATTGAACTTGCGCTCGAACGTGGCCAGGAACGGATCGGCGGGATTGCCATCCCTCAGATCGGAGATGATGGCTCCGGCCGCATTCGTCAGGGTCAGCGCCGATGTCGTGACATTGGTCAGAACATTTCTGTCCCGATTGCGCAGTTCAAGCCGGCGCTTGTCTTCCGTGTAGCGCAGGCCGCCCGTCAAACGGACCGAATCGGTTACCTGGAAAATGAGCTGGCCAAAGCCTGCAATACTCTCGTTTCGCACCACCGCATCGACCGTGCCGACAGCGGGATTGAGCGGGAAGAGACTGCCGCTGTCCGATCTGTCTGTGCCGTTCTCGACGAAGTAGAAGCCACCCAGAATGTATTCGAACGAGCCGATTTCTCCGGTGAGTTGCAGTTCCTGCGAAAACTGGTCCTGCTCGATGCGGTTACCCGGAACCGGTGCCAGCCCTCCGCTGAGTTGATAGGGCGTGCCGTCATTGTCCGTCAGCGACTCCAGCTCCACGCCGCGCCAGGCTGTGGTGGACTTGAGTGCTGCCGCTGGAGAGAACTCATATTCAAGGACGCCGGATGCCCCGTACGTATCGTTTTTGCCATATGCGGGAACGTTACCGGTTTGATTATAAAAGCCGGCGTTGTTGACGCCGCCGAGCGCATAAGTGCCAATCGGACCGGGACGCGCGCCCACTGCAGGGCACAGGGGAATAGCCCCCGATTTCAGGCCCCCCAGAAAGCCCGCTGTCGCCGCAGGCAGACCGGCAGGTATAGGCTGTGTGCCACAGGCGGCAGCCAGGAGTTCGGGAGACAGAAAGGGACGCGCTGCAGGGCTGGCAGCCGCCGCAGGATTGGTCGCCGACAAGGTGGGATCATAGGTTCTCAGGCCGACCAGCTCGCCGGAATTGCGGAACTTGGAAAAATCCGCGGAAATCAGCGCGGTGAAACCACTACCCACGGGCTCGAAGCCGAAGGTCAGGCGGCCGAAGTCGGATTCCAGATCGTTCAGCGGCCGGTTGAGCGTGACGTTGCGCCCGAAGCCATCGCGCTCACGGTGCTGATAGGCGGCGCGAACCGCTACGCCTTCTCCCAGCGGAACGTTGAGGACACCTTGCGCCAGCCAGGCGTTGTAGTTGCCGTAATCGACGCGCACCGAGCCTTCGAACTCGTCGCTCGGCTTGTTCGCGATGATGTTGATAGCACCACCCGTCGTATTGCGGCCGAACAGGGTGCCCTGCGGACCACGCAGGACCTCGACCCGCTCGACGTCGAGCAGATCGGTGGCTCCGCCGGTGGAGCGTGCAGCATAGACGCCGTCCAGATAGACGCCAACGGCCTGGTCGATCGCAACCAGACCATCGGACGAACCCTGGCCGCGAATGAACACGGTCGACGATCCCGGCTGCGCCACGGCGCTCGAAAAGGTGATGTTGGGCGTGATCGCCTGGATTTCCTGGATGCCGACGATCTGCTGATCGGCCAGCGATTCGCCTGAGATGGCGCTGACCGCGACCGGGGTGGACTGCAGGCTTTCGCTGGTCTTGCGCGCCGTGACGACGATGTCGGCAATCCCTTGGTTTGGCTGGGGATCTTCAGCGCTCTGGGCCAACACTACGCCAGGCGTCGCCAGAATCGATACGAGCGCTACGCCGCTCAACAGGCCGAATTTGGTCATAATCCCCTCCGTGGATGATTTTATCGTCGTTATTATGCAACGTAGATAGACGATTAGAGTGGGGGGCTGTCAAGGGCCATTCGCGGTTCCGGCGGAGTTCTGCAAAAGTGTTGCAGTTTGACGACAATTTTGCAGGAGCGGCGATTACGGCCCAGGCGCGAACAACCCGCGACCATGGGTGGACGGGTGCCCCGACCCCGTCATGCTGCGGGAGGGTGAACCCGCAGAATCATCGATTGACCCGCGGTTGCCATGAGCACGCCATCGGGGGAATACAGATGCATGCGGCCGTGCACGATGCCATGCGTCAGCGATTCGATCTGGACATCGCAAAGGACCCATTCGCACGGCACGATCCTGCCAAAGCGGATGGTGTTGTCGAGGCTGTTGCCACCGGCGTGCATTCCGGTGGCTCCGGCGATACCGGACGCGACATAATCGGCGGCGATGGCGAGCATCCGAGAATCGATCATATCCCCTTCGCGGGATCGCAGCCAGAAGATCAGCCTGCCGTCGCCGCGCTCGGCGATCGCGCGATCACCGTGGAAATGTCCTGCCGCGACCCGGATTTCCAGCCGCGCGTTCAATCCGCTGCCATCACCGCGCCAGTAATTGGCCTCCTTGCAATCCTCGGGCGGGCTGACATCGGGCATACGGACCCATTGGTCCTGAACCGGATCTTCCCGCGCACCCAGCGCCGCCTGCACCGCGATGATCTTCTGGTCATCGATGTGCAGCAGGACATTGGCCTGGGTGGTCAGCCTTCCTGCAACCGGGACCACGACATCAAGGTCGACGATGCGCCCCGGCAGCGCGAACGAAAGATACTGCGCAGTTGCCCATATGACCGGGCGATTGCAGGTCTGCTCCATTGCCTGGATCGATGCCGCCATGCCAACCCCGCCGAACAGGAACTGCCTATGCTCGGGGCCCGTGCACAGGTTGCGTTCCACCTTCAGAAACCAGCGGTGCGGATTGTGGGTGGCTTTCAGATCAAACATGGCTGGCCCTGTATCAAGCGTGTGTCGAGATGGATATTCAAAGAGCGGCGGGGGCCGCGAGAAGTTCGCCGATCCGGCGGACGAATCGCGCTGCGTCGGCACCATTTATCACACGATGGTCGTAACTTAGCGACAACGGCATCATCAATCGCGGCTGAAAGGCGGTGCCGTCCCACACCGGCGTCATGCGGGTCTGGGTGACCCCCAGAATCGCCACCTCGGGCTGGTTGATGATCGGCGAAAAGCCGGTTCCGCCGATGCCGCCAAGCGACGAGATGGTCATGCATCCTCCGGACATCGCGCTCATCGGCAGGCCCTTGTCGCGCGCCTGTGCGCTCAATGCAGCAAGCTCAGCATTCAGCGTCCCCACGTCCTTGGTGTCGGCGTTGTGCAACACCGGCACCAGCAGTCCCAGCGGGCCATCCACCGCAACGCCGATGTTGACATAGCTCTTGGCAAACAGCGTCTTGCCGTCATCCGAAAGCGACGCGTTGAACGCAGGAAACTCCCGCAGCAGAACCGCGAGCGCCCTGACCAGGAAGATCAGCGGGGAAACCTTGGTGTCCGCGGGCATGGAGCGCCTGAAGGCATCGAGCTCAGTCACGTCCACGCTGTCATGATGGGTCACGTGCGGAATTTCGGTCCAGCTTTTCGTCAGCCTGCGCGCGACCACCTTCTGGAAACTGGTCATCGCGACCGGCTCGACCGATCCAAATGGAGCGAATTGATCTTCAAACTTCATCTCGGTCATCTGGCATCCTGTTTTTGTGCGGCTATTCTGCTTCGCGGGCAGACAGAGGCCCTTGCCTCACTCGCGCCAATACATCATAATCATATACATCTTAATCTCAATCAGAGAAGCATGGGAAGCGGGAGAGCGATGACGGACGAGGACTTCAGGGCGCTGGGCCTTCAGCCTCCGCCCAGCAGGATCAATCCGCCAGGCGGGCCTTGCGATGTGGCATCACTGATCGAACGCGCGTGCGCACTTGCCCCGGATGCTCAGGCGCTGGATGACACCAGACGGCAGCTGACCTTCCAGCAGATGGCAGATGCCGTGTCCACCGCCGCCATGCTGCTGGACGCTGCAGGCGTACGCAAAGGCGATCGGGTCGCGGCATCGCTGGGCAACGAGGCCAACCTGGTCATCGCGTTCTTCGCGGCGATGCAGCTGGGATCGATCTGGGTGGGCATAAACAAGATCCTGCCCGCCACCGACAAGTGCTACATCCTCGAGCACAGCGGTGCCAAGGTACTGATCACCGATTCGAGCCTGCGATCCCAGATCGACGAACTCCGCCCTGCCCTCCCCGCCCTGACCTGCGTATGGTTGCTCGACACCGACGATGCGGATGGTGGCTGGGCCGCGGCGATGGCTGCCGAGCCTGTGGCAGCCCCCGCCCGCGCGCCGATCGATCCGTTTGCACCTGCGGTCATCATGTACACCAGCGGCACCACGGGCGTTCCCAAGGGCGTGGTGCACAGCCAGCACAACATGATCGTTGTGGCGGCAGCATCCTTTGCGCATGGACTGATGCAACCGGGCGCCAGGCGCGGATCCTGCCTTCCGCTGACCATCACCAACCTGATGATTCTCGGCCCGGTCGCAGCGTTCCTGTCCTGCAGCCCGTTCCTGTTCGGCGTGTCCGCCAAGATCGGTCCGCTGGTCGAATGGTGCCGCGAGAAGCGGGTCGAGACGATCTCGCTGGTTCCCACCATGGTCTATGACCTGCTGCAGGCCGATCTCGATCTGCCTGACGGACTGATTCTGGGCAGCGGCGGCGCTCCGCTGCCAGAGGTCATTCGCGAGGCGTTTTTCAAACGCTATGGCTACCATATCACCACCAGCTATGGCTTGACCGAGGCCCCCACGGTCGTCGCGCACCCCATGGATGCGGTAGCACCCGAAGGCGCCAGTGGCCGCGTGCTGCCCCATCTCAAGCTGTCGATTCTGGACATTGACGGAAAGCCGGTGCCCGCAGGGACTGTCGGGGAGGTTTGCGTCAGCGCCATCGAAACCGGAGCTTGGGCGCACGTCTACACGCCGCCCCTCGGCTATTGGCATGATGCCGAAAAGACCGCTGCTTTGTTGCGCGGCGGGGTGGTGCATACCGGCGATCATGGCAGTGTCGATCCGGATGGCTGGCTGACCATCGCCGACCGCAGCTCAGAGCTGATCCTGCGCGGCGGCTCAAACGTCTATCCGGCAGAGATCGAGCGCGTGCTGCACACGCACGACGATGTCGCCGATTGCGCCATCGTCGGCAAGCCGGACCTCAGGATGGGCATGCTGACCGTCGCGTGCATCCAGACCGCGCGCGACGATATCGATCAGGACCAGCTGCAGGAAGACCTCAAGGCGCTGTGTACCGAGAGGCTGGTGCGTTACAAGGTGCCGGACGAATGGCGTTTCCTGCAAAGCCTGCCGCGCAACGCGATGGGCAAGGTCGTCAAACCCAGGCTGCGCGAGATGGTCACCGGCACCTCCTGACGGGCGACGCGCCACCAGCCGATCACACATTCCAGGGAGCTTTTGCGTGCCACAACCCACAGTTTTTCACGGCCGCCTGAACGGGTGGAGAGCCATCGTCACCGGAGCCGGTACGCTGGGCGATGGTGTCGGCACCGGCAAGGCGATTGCCGCGCTGTTCGCAGGCGAGGGCGCCAAGGTTGCATTGCTCGATCTGGACGAGGCCCGCGCGCAAACCACGCTTGAGCTGATCGTCGGCTTGAACGGCGAGGCCCGCGTCTTCACCGGCAACGTCGCCGAGGCGCAAGCTGCCGAACGGATGACGGCCGAGGCGCTGGAATGGCTTGGCGGGCTCGATACGCTGATCAACAACATCGGCATCGGCGCAGGCGCCGGGCAGCTGCACACGGTTCCGCAGGCCGATATCGACAAGGTGATGGCGGTCAACTTCGGCACGGTGATCAACATGTGCCGCGCGGCAATGCCGGCCCTGCTTGAAGGCCAAGGCAAGTCGATCGTCAACATTGCCTCTGTCGCGGGCATTCTGGCGCACGGCAATAGCGCCTACGGCCCCAGCAAGGCTGCCGTCATCCAGCTGACCGCCGAACTTGCCGTGATGTATGGCCGCGATGGCATCCGCGCCAATTGCGTGGCGCCCGGGCATATCATGACGCCGATGGTGGAAGCCTATGTGAAGGGCGAAGGACGCAGGGTGCGCAGTGCGATCGCCCCGATCGGGATCGAGGGCGATGCCTGGGACATCGCCCAAGCCACCTTGTTCCTCGCCGGGCCGGAAAGCCGCTTCATCAGCGGCATCACGCTGCCTGTCGATGGCGGAGTCACGGTTCTGGGTCCGCTTGCTGCCTATGAACGCGTGTCACAGGAAGCGCCTGCTGCGTAATCGGCAGGCGCAGCTATAGGGGCCTGGCGTGAACCAGTCCGCTGCACACCAGGGCGACATGCGTCTCGATCAGCCGGGCATAGCCTTCGGCGCTGCCTGCCACATCGCGTAGCCCGCGCGCACCGTACAACAGCACCCGTGCGGCCTCGTCGGGCTGAACGGCAGGCGCAGGCATCTCTTCGGCGATCAGCGCGGAAAAGAAGCTCTCGAACATCGCATAGATCGCACGCACCACCGGAAAGGTCAGGTCATCCATGTCGCGGGCATCGGGCGCGGACTGTTGCAGATCGAATACCCGCACCAGAAGCATGACACAGGCCGTGGTCAGCCTTTGCTGCAGCCCCTCGCATTCGTGCAGCGCGCCGCGGATATCGTCCAGGTGGCGGCGAGCGAGGAACATCGTGCCCGCCTCGAACGCCTGTTCCTTGCCCGGGAACAGCAGATACAACGCGGGGCGCGACATTCCGGCCGCCTTGGCGATGTCGCCCATGGTGGTCCGGGCATAGCCATACCGCAAAAACACATCCGCCGCCGCTGCGATGGCCCTGCCCAGCTTGTCGTCCGCCACTGTCGTTTGCCCCGGTCTGGTTTAGCATCCACATTAGCGAGCGATGCAGATGCGCGCAAACACAACGACTATAACTGTCCAGATGTCAAACGGAGGTCACCGAGTTCGGCGGTGACTATTCACCGCTGAACTGCGGCTTTTCCTTTGATCCGAACACCCGGATCGCAGCGACATTGTCCTTGGTGCGCGATGTGCGTGCAACGGCCTGCGCCTCGCTTTCCAACGCCGAATGCAGGTCGATCCGCTGCGCGACATTGACGATCTGCTTGATCTCGGACAGCGCAATCGTCGCATCATTGGCGATTTCCATCGCAACTTCGCGGGCGCGCGCGGCGAAGCCATCAGCAGGCGCAACCTCGCTCACCATCCCCCAATCGAGCGCAGTGGCGGCATCGATCCGCTCGGCGCGCATCAGGATGCGCTTGGTGCGCAGCATGCCGATATTGCGCGACAGCAGCCAGCCCAGCCCGGAATCGGTGGCTGACGCCAAATTCTTGAACGGAGCCTGGAACCAGGCCTTGTCCGAGGCGATGACGTAATCGGCGGCCAGGCACATGCCCAGGCCTATGCCGACCGCAAGGCCATTGGGCGCGGCGATAACGGGGATCGAAACGGCATGCAGCCGCCGCAGCAGCGGGTGAAAGAATGTCTCGACCCCGCCCATGACCGGCAGTTTGTTGGTGCCATCGGCCAGCGCCTTGCGGCTGCCCATCAGGTTGACTCCGGCGCAGAAGGCACGGCCTTCGCCCGTGATCATCAGCGCGCGGCATTTGCGGCGCGGCTTGGCGATCTCGTTGAGCACGGTGGCGATGGCTTCGCCCATCTCCATTCCCATCGCGTTCAGCCGCTCCGGGTCGTTGAGCGTCATGATGGCCAGCGGGCCATCAAATTCCAGTCGCACGAACGGGTAGTCAATCGTCTCTGTTGCTGCGTTTTCCAAGGTCTCAGTCCTTCAATCATGGGAGGTGCGAGCCAGGCTCAGTCGTTGGACAGGCCGGCGTCCTCATTGGCCTTTTTCCAGAAATCACCGCCCAGCACGGCATCGATCTCGAGCTCGGCAACCTCGGACACGCGGACGAACAGCATATACAGGCCGATGACGTGGATAAGTTCGACGATCTGGCGCGGGGTGTAAAAGGCGGCGACAGCGTTGAAGACGAAGTCGTCGACCCGCACCGTCTTGACCACCTGCCGGGTAAAGGCGAGCAGCGCCCTTTCGCGGTCGTCGAATATCGGGTCGCCAAAGCGGTCGTTGGCAATCGCCGCGACCTTCTCGTCCGCGATACCCATCATCTTGGACACCTGCATGTGCTGCGCCCATTCATATTCGCCCCGGTCCAGATGCAGCACCGCGAGCACGCAGATCTGTCGCTCCATCGGGGGAATCTCGATCCCGGACATCATGCCCTGCACCGCCATGCCGATGCCCGGCTGCATCGATACGGCGTGACCCAGCAGGCGGCTGAGGTTCAGCTTGCCCCCCGGCGCATTGTCGTAGCGGTCGCGCTGTTCGGGGGTGAGGTCCTCAACCGGGACGAGCGGAATTCGGTTCATGCGGGGGTTCCTCAATCAACGGCTTTGGCATCGAGCGCCTGATCGACCATCCGGGCGACATCGGCAAAGCTGGCGGCATCGCAGGCTGCGACATATTCGCGCCGCAGCCGTGTCACCAGCTCGGCAATGCTGGGGACATCGTCGATCAGATCGATCCCCTGCCCTGCCGACCACAGGTTCTTCCACGGCTTCACCCCTTCGGGCAAATGCTTGGACCCCATGCCATGGCCCGCAGGCTGCGGCAGATTTTTGGGATCGAGCCCGACACGTTCCATCGAGGGCACCAGCCAGTTGGCGGCGACCCCGGCGATCTTGGGAGTGAACATCAGGTCCTCCGAGTGTCCCTCGGTGAGCATGCGCGTATAATCGGGATCGACGGCCGCTTCCTGCGTCGCGATGAACCGCGTGCCCATATAGGCCAGGTCCGCGCCCAGGATTTCCGCTGCACGGATCGCCGCGCCGGTCGAGATCGACCCTGCCATCAGCAACGTGCCATCGAATATCCGGCGGATGCGCGGAACCAGCACCAGATGGCCGACATTGCCCGAATGACCGCCACCGCCCGATCCGATACAGGTCAGCCCGTCCACCCCTGCCGCAATCGCCTTTTCGGCAAACCGCATCGATGTGACATCATGGAAGATCTTGAGGCCCGCATCATGCACGCGGGCGGCAAGCTCGGTCGGATTGCCAACTGCGCTGATGATCACCTCGACGCCATAGCGCTTGGCGAGATCGAGGTGGCGAGATGCCTCTTCGGCGTCCATCTGCGTGGCCAGGTTGACCGCCAGCGGGCCAATGCGCGCATCGGGGCTTGCCGCCTTGTGCTCGTCCAGAGCCTGCCGTATTTCGGCGAGCCAGCCTTCAAACATCTCGAAGCTGCGGGCGTTCTGGCGGGGCAAGGCCCCCATGATCCCGGCAAGACAGGCTTCTCGCACCATATCAGGATTGCTCACGAGAAACATCGGCGCACACACTGCAGGCAGTATCAGCCGGTCCCGCATGGACTGTTCAAGCGCCATATCCTAAGCCTTCCCCTCACGACGACATGTCATTTTATCGGTATAATGATATAGATAATTATCGGCGGCTCTGGCAAGCGATTATGGGAACACAGAGCCAACAGCAACAAGGATGGATATGAGCGAGCACGATCAGATCGCACAGGCCTATCAAAGCGTCGTCATGGGACGCCGCAGCATCCGGGGCTATCTGCCCAAGCCGGTGCCCAAGGCGCTGGTCGAAGAGGTGATCGCCATGGCGATGCGCGCGCCTTCGTCGCTCAACACCCAGCCCTGGAATTTCACCGTCGTCAGCGGCGCTGCGCTGGATGCGATTCGCAAGGGCAATACCGAACGCAACCTGGCAGGCGTCCCCTCCTCGCGCGAGTTCAAAGCGAGCGAAAGCTATGAAGGCGCGCACCGCGAACGGCAGATCGGGGTCGCCAAACAGCTGTTTGCCGCGATGGACATTCCGCGCGAAGACAAGGCAAAGCGCCTCGACTGGGTGCTGCGCGGCTTTCGCCAGTTCGATGCGCCGGTGTCGATCATCATCACTTATGACAAGGTGCTGCAAGGCAATGACATCGCGCCGTTCGATTGCGGCGCGGTGGTCAACGCGCTGGTCAACGCGGCATGGTCGCGGGGTCTGGGCTGCGTGATCAACAGCCAGGGAATCATGCAATCCCCGGTCGTGCGCGAAAACGCCCGCATCCCCGATGATCAGCTGATCATGATGTGCGTCGCCATGGGCTGGCCGGATGAAAGCTTCCCCGCCAACGCGGTGGTTTCGCACCGCAAATCGGTCGAGGAGGCGGTGACCTTCATCGACTTCGAGGAATGATCCTCAGTCTTTTGCCATCCAGTCGGCAAAGGCCTGTTTGTAATCGGGGTGCCAGCGCGACAATGCCGGACGGTTTTCGGTGATGTCGCCCGCATTCCACAGGACGCGGCGATTGTCGGTCTCGCGCGACGTTTCATTGTCGATGCACCAAAGATAGAAATCACCGCGCGACAGGCCCTCCATCATCACGTCGACCACCTGCTCGGGGGTCCAGGCTGCGGCGGGCTTTTCGGCGAAATGGCCCTTCATCATGCCCGTATAGGTAAATCCGGGAATCAGCAGATGCGCGCTGATCCTTCCCTGAGTTTCTTCGCGCAGCGTATGCGCCAGCCCCTCGGTCAGCGACTTGAGGCCGGCTTTGCTGACATTGTAAGCGGTGTCGCCCGGTGGCTGGGTGATACCCTGCTTGGAGCCGGTGTTGATCACAAGCCCCGGCGCGTCGCCTGCCACCATGGCAGGTACAAAGACCTGGATGCCATATAGCGGCCCCAGCAGATTGGTGCCGATCACCCGGTCCCACCCGTCCGGGTTGACCAAGGCGTTGCCGCCGCGACCGGTGCCGGCGTTGTTCATCAGCACCGAAACCGGGGTGCCCAGCCCTGCCACCCGATCGGCCAGCGCCTGAACCGAAGCACGGTCAGACACATCCGCTGGAATCGCGACGGCATTGCCACCCACCGCATCGCGGGCCGCAGACAGCTTGTCGGCATCGATGTCGCTCAGCACCACGGTCATGCCCAGGCCAGCCAAGCGGTGCGCGGCGGCAAGGCCGATGCCGTCTGCCGCGCCGGTAATCACGGCGAGTTTTCCGGCTGCAATGGCGGGATGGGTCATGGCTAATATCCTTATTTGACCAGGGAAATCAGGTCAGTCAGCGACTTTGGAACAGACGCGCATGCGCAGATCAAGCAACGGCGCATCGAGGATCGCGCGGCCCACGTCCACCGCGTCTGCCCCGGCGGCGGCGGCGGGGCCAAGATCCTGCAACCGCACGCCGCCGCCAAAGGCCAGCCGCACGCGGCTGCGCAGGTCCAGCCTTGTCAGCGCGGCATGGACATCGGCCAGATCATTGAGATCGGCCGTATCGACCATGATGATGCCAGCCCCGGTGGTGACGGCGGAAACCGCCTCTGCCACCGATTTGACCTGCACCGCAACCGGGCCGTGGCCCACCGCAATGCCCGCCGCGATCGCCTGATCCACCCCGCCCAGCATCATCACCGCATTCTTGGCGACATAGACGAAATCGCCATCGACCAGACGCGGCAAGATGCCCGAGACAGCCAACCCTGCGCGCAGCAACGGCTTGAGCGCCAAAGGCAGCTTCTTCCAGCCGCCACAGGCAATCGACAGCCCCTCAGGCGCTGCCTGCCGAAAGACGCGCGCGCGCGTCGCAATGCCCGATGCAAAGCCCAGAGCGCCAAGCACATGGTCTTCTGCAATGCCCAGCCGGGGGGCCATACCGATCAGCTCAACCAGCGGCTGGCCAGCCTCGACGACCTGGCCTTCAGCGACCAGCAGCCGCCACGATCCGCCCTCGCCCAGCGAGGTGGCAGGATCGACAAAACCGGTGCCCGCGATGGTGCCGGGCTCGCAGGCTTCGACCACAGCCCGATACCGCCCCGTCGCCCCCGCCAGCAGCGCGCCTGCAATATCCGCCGCTGCGGGGACTGCGGTCACAAGGTCACCAGAAAGAAGTTCGCGCCATTGGGCAGATGTTCGAACACCTTGCCGCCATAAGCTCTGGCAGAGGTCACCACCTCGCATTGCGGCCATTTGCCAAAGCGCGCACCTGCCGCTTTCAGGAACGCGAGCGCGGTCGGCGTGACGGTCTCGCCCATGCCGTCGGCGCCATAGACCGGAATGCCGCTCAGCATTTCCTGCACCGCAGGCGGCGGGCTGGCGAGCAGGCCGTGTTCGCAACGGATCACCCCGTCGCACATCGGCAGGGGGCTGCAATGGAACTCCGCCGGGTCAATCCGGGTGAACAGGCTAGCCGCGACACAGGTGTCGAGGATCGAATCGAGCGCGCCGACCTCGTGGAAATGCACCTCATCGACCGTGCAGCCGTGCACCGTCGCTTCGGCCTCGGCCAATATCGCAAAAGCGCGGCGGGCCAGCGCTTTGGCGGGATCACTCAGGGCGCTGCGGTCGATAATGTCGTAAATCACCGCCGGGGTGCGGTGATGATGCTCGTGCGGCAGCGTGATCCGCGCCTGCCATCCGGTGATCCAGTTGACGTGGTGCGGCTCGATGGTCACGCAATCGTGCAGCGCCTCGACCCCGATGCTGTCGACGATCGCGGACAGCTCGGCATTGCTGACATTCGCCAGCCGCGCCAGCCCGGTGAGCAGCATATCGCCGCTGATGCCCGACGGGGTCCGCAGGACAATGGCTTGCTGTTTCACGCCGTTTTCCCTGCCATCATGTTGAGCATGCGGATCGCACCGCAGGCGGCTCCAAATCCGTTGTCGATATTGGTGACCAGCACGCCTTGCCCGCAGCTGGTCAGCATCGAATGCAGCGCGCTGGTGCCGCCTGCGGCCACGCCATAGCCGGTCGACGATGGCACCGCGATCACCGGTTGCCCGGTCAGCCCGCCCATTACCGATGCCAGCGCCGCATCCCAGCCCGCCACGACGATGACGATGTCAAGGCTGCGGATATGGTCGATCCTCGCCAGCAGCCGGTGGATACCCGCCACGCCGACATCTGCGATCAGTTCTGTTGCGAGTCCGGAGAACTCCAGCGTCCGCACCGCCTCCAGTGCTACGCGCAGATCGGATGTGCCCGCGGTCACCACCGCGACCGATCCGGCGCGCGCAGGCAGATTGCCGTTCAATGTCCCCGTCCAGCCTTGCGGGTCATAGTCCAGCGCAGGGCAACCCAGCGTCTGCAAATGGTCATAGCGATCCGGGGGCAGCCGGGTGAACAGCACCGGCGCATTGGGCTTGGCGGCAAGTTCTGTGACGATCGCCTTGAGGGCGATGACATCCTTGCCCTCGCAGAATATCGCCTCGGGCATGCCCAGCCTTGTCAGCCGTTCTTCATCATGGACAAAGCCGCTGGTCATTCAGGCGCTCGCTTTCTGGCCGACAAAGGCCCTTCCCGGGCGATACGCCTCGTCATCCAATACGGCGGCGGCAATGCCTGGCTCCACCGATGCTGCCAATGTGCACAGATCCTCCAGGAGCGGCGCCGTGATAGCCGGGCGGTCGCCATCGGCCACCTCGACAATCAAAAGCTCACCGCGCACCCGGCACCGCACCACGGCAAGCCCGGTGCGCTGCTTGATCAGGCTCTCGCACGCATGAACGGCGCGCAGCCGTTCTGCAGTGACGCGGGTGCCGGTGTAAAGCCGACTGGCAAGGCAGGGCGAAGAGGGCAGCTCTGCAAACGGCAGGTCCAGCTGACGCGCCAGCACGCGGATGTCGGCCTTGGCAAACTGCGCCTCGATCCACGGATGGCGCACCCCGCGTTCGGCTGCGGCATCAAGGCCAGGGCGATATTCGCCCAGATCGTCGAGGTTCGCGCCGCTGACCACGGTGCCATTGCTATGGCCGGCGGCAATCTGCATCAGGCTGTCATACAGGTTGGACTTGCAGAAATAGCAGCGGTTGACCGGGTTGGAGAGATAGCTTTCATCCTCAAACTCGCCCGATTGCACGATGGACAGCGCCCAGCCTTCCTGCTGCGCCAGCGTGCGCACCCGCTGCGTCGCTTCGGGCGGGACCGCAGGGCTGATCGCATGTGCAACCGTCACCCGCCCGGGCATGTGGCGGTGCGTGACGACGGCCAGCAGCGTGGAATCGATCCCGCCGCTGCACGCGATGATCACGTGGTCCAGCGTGTCGAGTGCAGCGTGGATACGGGCCAAAAGATCAGGCATAAGCTGGCTTTGCGGTTGAGACATAAAGCTTATGCTGCGCAACATAATGCATGACAGCGGCAGGCATCAGCTTGGCAGTTGGGCGCTCGCCAGATGCCAGCATCGCGCGGATCTGAGTGGACGACACTGCAACGTGCGGAAGGCCCAGCCAGATCAAACGTTCATCTGCTATCTGGGGCGGCTTGGCCATGCGCGGGAGGATGGCAAAGCGCAGCATGGCATGCAGGCGGTCTATTCCCTTCCAGCGCGGCAGTCGTTCGATGCAATCATCGCCGAGCAGAAAAAACAGCTCTGTACCGGCGGGATAGTGGATTCGCAGGTCGGTCACCGTGTCTACTGTGAAGCTTGGCCCTTGCCGTTCTATTTCGATAGCACTGGCGTCCATAGCCGACTCCTCAGCCAAGGCCGCATCCAGCATCGCCAGACGATGGGCCCCGTGCGCCAAGCCACCAACGCCCTTCAGCGGCGGCGTGCCGGAAGGGATGAACAACACCCGGTCAAGCGCCAGCGCGCGCATGGCACCGCGCGCAGCGGCCAGATGGCCCTGATGCACCGGGTTGAAGCACCCGCCATACAAGCCCACCCGCATGATCAGGCTCCGACCAGCCAATAGCTGCCCATGCCGATGGCCAGCACCGCAACGCTGCCGCGCAGCGGCTTGTCCAGAGTCCTGGCCTGGGTCGCGATAAGCGTCTGCACCCGGTCCAAGCCATGACCAAAGCCCATCATGCCGATCAGCACCCCGGACGAGAACACCAGCACATAGAGCACCCCCAGCAACGGAGAGAGCAACCCGATCGGCAGCAGCGCAAACACCGCTGCGCTGCCTGCCGTGCCATGCACCATTCCGATCAGGAACGGTGCCTTGGAGCGCAGGCTGGATGGAGGCTGATCCCCGCCCCGGCTGCGCCACAGCGCCAGCGCAAGGCTGCCGCCCGCCGCGATCAGGATGACGCCGACAAAGCGTTCTGCGCCCTTGGGCAAAGTTTCAGGCATCGGGACATCGAACAGCAGCAGCGCCAGCGCCGCGATCACCAATATGCCGCCATGGCCCACGCCCCAGGACACGGCATAGCGCGCCGTCGCTCCGCGCGCATCGGGGCGAGCCCCCAAAGAGGACATCGTCATGACATGGTCCGGGTCGAACGCGTGCAGGATGCCCATCAGCAGTCCGGCGGACAGGACCGAGAGAAATCCCAGCGCCATCATGAGTGAGAATGACCCACTTTGTGTGCCTTCCACAGCGCACGGATGGGCGCGGCGACCGCTTCGGCGATCACGGAAGGCGACTGGCCCTGGCCCATGGCAATGGCAAGTTCAGGCAGCGCGGCGAGCACCTCGCGCGTCGGCCCCGGCAGCGCGACCAGCAATGTCTCGCCAACGCGCCCGCAAGCGACCCGCACATGCGGCTTGACGTGGCGGCCGTGGCCCACGGCATATTGCGCGAGGATGGCGGTGGACAGGTCAGGGGCCAGCCGCTGCATCGCTTCGATGGTCTTGTCCTTGTCCTCTGCCCCCACCCCGCCGGTCGTGATCAGCAGGCCATAGCCCTCGCCCAGCAAATGCCCGATACGCGCCGCGATCAGCGCCTCGTCGTCCTCGACAACGCCTGCGTGGTGGACAAGGTAGCCCATGTCTCCCAGCACGGATTTGACCGCCGCGTAGTTGGTATCCTCAATCTCACCGCGTGCCACCTCTCCACCGGTGGACAGCACCACAACAGCGCGTGAGACATAGGCCTGCAGGCTCGACTCCAGCCGGGCCGCATTGGCGATGATGTCGGCCGCCTGTTCTGCAGGGGCACCGATCACGCCCAGCACGCCATGGCTGTGCACCGATGCCGCACGGCCAAGCTGCACACCAGGGAATGCCGCCAGCGCGGCCAGAAGCTGCGCCTCTTTGCCCGCAATCGCATCCAGGCTGACCGAGGGGGAGACGACATCGAACACAACCCGGCCATCGCGCACATCGGTGACGAAGATATCCTGTGCGCCCAGCCCCAGCACCTGCCCCGCGCACTTGGCTAGCTGTGTCAGGTCGACATCCCTGAGCAGGATGTCTTCGACCCACAATTCGGTCTTCTCAAGCAGATCGAGCCCGGTCATCGCAGGTCAGGCCAGTCCGCGCTGCGCAAGCCATTTGGGCAGCAGCTCTTCACCCACCAGCTTGTCCACCGCAGGCGCGCGTTCCTTCAACAGATCGGCCAATTGCTGGTTGCAGGTCAGGTGGCCATAGCTGCCATCGAACACGATCAGCTTGTCGGTCTGGCCCTTTTCGCAGGCCATGGCGATGCCCTGCTCCAGGCTGTCGACCACCTTGGCGCGATCCATCAGCAGCGGGTTGGTCGGGTCCTCGCGCCACATCTCCGCCTGCTCCTCCCCCACGATATACATCGGCGTGGTGAACGGCATGGTGACATAGGGGATACCTGCGCCAACCCACGCCTGGTTGACGACGACGCCGCGCATATTCTTGTTGCGCGAGAAGTTCACAGGATTGGTGGGCGATTGCATGAAGCCTGCTACCACCGGCTGGTCGAGATCAAACGCATCCGAATGGTTGGTGAGCAACGTGCCGAAGATCAGCCCGCCGCCGTGCAGATAATAGCCCCAGCGTCCGCCATCCCAGACCGCGACACAATCCTTGATCTCGGCAAACAGCCGCTGCATCCGGCCATAGGTTTCCAAATGGCTTTTGGTGATGCGCCGGTCGATGGCATAAAGATCCGTCGTCGCATCGACTCCCACAACCCCCATCGGCGTGGTGCACAGCACCGAGCTGAACGTATAGCGCGATTGAATGAAGTCGGAATCGAACAACGCGCGCGGGATCACGCTGCCGCTGCGGTTGCCGAACATGCTGTGATAGACCGAGCGGGTCTCGTAGCGCGCATAGGACATGCAGAACGACTTGAACGACTTGTACAGCAGCCGGTTGAAATACATTTCGCGCGGGTCGTCATAATAAGCGTGGATGAACTTGGGCGCATCGAATGCGCGCTTGATCAGGTACATCGGGCCGATGGCGGTCTCCACCTCGACCCCTTGGTCGAACGGCCCTAGCCCCTTGACCCGACCCTCGAACGCCTCGTTAAAGCCGAAATGCTCGGCGACCTCGTCGGCCTCGCGGAAACCGCGATAGATGGCGAGGCGCAGGTGGATCTTGCGGCATCCGGTGCGTTCCATCACCACTTCGCGGATCGTCTTGATCATCTCGGCATAGGGCCAGCCGCCCATCAGGCCGAAGCCGTGCTCGGATGCCAGAATGTTGACGCTGTCGGTCGCCGCGATGTTCGACATATCGACCAGCGCCAGCGATTTGCGCGTTTCCGCCCGCACGCGTTCCAAATCCGCCTCCAGCGTCTCGGGATAGCCCGAAGTGATTGGCGGGGCAAAGCTCGGGAAGAAATCGGTCAGCGGCACCGAGACCATCGAATCGACCGTCTCGGACACGTGAGGCTGCAGCGCCGGGCCGTAATCCGAATGCATGAAGGCGGGGGGCTTGATCGCGGCAAGAGCGGTCATCACACGATCTCCTTGGGCAGCGGGCCGTATTTGTGGCCGGGATCGAACACCTCGCGATCTTCGGCGATGTACGCATCAGGATACCGAGCGCAGGCCTCGTCGCTCAGGTCGAACAGCGAGAGCGTCGTGGGATACCAGCGATGCTGCGGCGGCGGGGTCATGTCGCGGCCCGCCGCCTCCAGCAGCCTGAGCGCCGGCGCGACGCAATAGATGCCACAGCCAGAGCGCATACCGGTCATCGCGCAGACCTCTTCCAGCGTCTCCGCGCCCTTGATCACCGCGCCTGCAATCTCCGATGCCGGGGTCAGCGTACACACGCACACCGACACGGACGCCTCGATACCGGCCTTGAGCAGCAGCGCGGCAACCGCATCCTGATCGACCTCTTCAGCCCGGACCGTGGTGACCAGAGGCGCTTCGCGCGGCTTCATCCACATGATGTTTTCCGGGCAGCGATCGACGCAACGCCCGCAGCCGATGCACAGATCATCGTTGATGACCGGCTTGCGCGCCTCCATGCGGATTGCGCCGCTGGGGCAGACGATGTCGCACAGCTTGCAGCCGGTGCAGGGATCGGCGTTATAGTCTGCGACCAGTTTGACAATCGCCACGTCACACACTCCCTGAAGATGGGGCAGGTACGCGCAAGGCATCCAGCAGCACGCCGATCTGCGCGAACGCTGCAGTGACCGGCCGGATACCCTTGGGGTTGGCGAACAGCGCCTGTGCCAGCCCCCAGATCGAGTGGACATGCAGGATCGCCAGTGCATGCGAGTCCGATGCGTCAGGGATCAGCCCACCCTTGCGGCAGATTTCGAATAGGCGCTCGATCCGAGCAATCAGGTCCACGGTCAGCGCATGAACCTTCGCGGTGATCGAGGCGTCGGCACCCATCAGCGCGGCCGAATGCAACGCCATCTCGCCACGCACGGCCACCCCCAGATCGCACGATCCGTGCAGCCTGCCATAATAGCTCGCCACGGCAGCGAGGTGCCGCACAAGACAGCCCCAAGCCTCTTCGGCCGTCGCGTCATCTGGGCAATCGAGCAGGTCGAGATGGTTATCGCGGCTGATGCGTTCTTCGAGCAGCTCAAGCGCCAGCGCCGACTTTTCGGGATAGTGATACTGCGCAAGAGTCCGGCTGAAACCGGCCTTCAGGCTGATCGCCGACAAGGTCGTGGCATCATAGCCATCACTGCCGAACAGCTGAAGCGCCGCCTCCCGCAGCCGCTGTTTCGCGGCCTCGGTGCGCTCTTCCTGCGTCCGTGCGATTGCAGCGACGCCAGCCATAGCCATCCTCTCAAATTATCTTGCTTTGGCCACCCTACAAACTTACTGTCAGACAGTAAATAGGTTTGACGGCGATTTCATGCGTTGGGCAAACAGCCGGAAATCAAGCCCGGCATTGAGGAGAGAGCCTTGCCCAAGCGCGTCCGCATGGTGGCCCAGATCGTGGCAGACAAATGCACCGGCTGCCGGTTGTGCGAGCAGGTGTGCCCCACGGTCGCGATCGGCATGCGTCCACGGCGCGAAGACGAACCGGGCAAAAGCCGCAACATCGCGATGCTCGCCCCGGAAGCTTGCTATAACGCACAGGCCTGCGTCGAAATCTGCCCGGACGATGCCATCGAGATGGTCGAACTGGCCGAGCCGTTCGACATCGGGTTCGACCTGCCCCAGGTCGACGAAGATGCGGTCAAGGCGCTGTGCCGCAAGGCTGGCTATGGCCGCAACATGCAGATTTGCGTGTGCACCGATACCAAGGCGGGCGAGATCGCAACGGCCATTGTCGCAGGCGCGCACTCGCCCGAAGCGGTGTCATTGGCGACCGGCGCGCGCACCGGGTGCCTCGAACTGTGCATGCAGCCGATCCTGCACCTGCTCGCCTGCGCAGGCCATGGCGATGCGCCGCGCAACCCCAAGAACGGCTTCCAGTGGTATGGCGAATCCGCCACGCTCTGGCAGCATGTTCAAGCCGACGGCACCCTGCCCGATTCGATCCGCGACGCCTTTCCCGAATATCCGCTCGACAAGGAATTCGGCGACATGACCAAATTGAAGAGGCGATAGATATGGCCCTCCTCTCCCCGTTCATGGACGCCTTGCGTCCGCCCGCCTTCCACCGCACCTGGAACAAGCGCGAGCCCGGCAAGGTCGTCGCCAAGCGCGCCGCTGATCTGCCGGACATGACCGCGCTGCCCATCCGCGCGCTCATGCCGGACCTGCCGCCCACGATCTGGTCAGAAGACGCGCTGCTTGGCCCGACCTCGCTCGATGAGGTGCGTAGGCAGGCGCAGGAGCGCGCAGAGGCTATAGACTGGTCGAAGATCCAGCCCGGTCGCATGGTCAACCTGATCGCCAACCCGCACGGCCTGCAGCTGTGCGGCGAGGCCTATGTGACGATGCTCGAGGTGATCGCGGCGCACGTCAAGGAAACGCGCGGGGCCAAGGTGCGGCTGCGGATCGCCGAATCCATGGGACATATCGAAAACCCCGACTGGGTGAAGATTTACCGGTTGGAAGAGCGTTTCGGCGATGTCGAGGAATGCCCGCAAATGGGCGCAGGCACCAAGGTCGATACCAAGCTGGGTGATATGTATGTCACCAAGAAGCTGTTTGATGCGCCGTATTTCATCCACACCCATGTCACCGAAATGCGCGAGGGCTATCTGCACCGGATGCTCGACCGGCTGATGAAACCTTTCGGCATGGCCTATGCCCGGCTTGAATCGCGATCAGCCTATCATTTCGGCTTTGGCCCGCGCACCGGGCAGATCGTGTCACGCTGCATCTTCGAGAGCGACTTCATCCAGGACCGCTACGTTGCGACGATGGTGCTCGATACCACGTCCGAAGGCGTCGCCAGTGTCGAGGCGGACAACGACCTCAAGGCGCTGGATCGGCGGCTAGCGGCCGGAATCATGCGCAATTACGGCATGGCGATCAAGATCCTGGGCGAGATCGAGGATTGCGTCGTGGTGTTCGATGATCACGGCTGCGGCGTCTATTGCTATGCAGGCGGCATCGCGTTCGACAACATGCTGTGCGCCGATGTCGATTTCATGGATCTCGACAACCTCTCGCTGCTCGCCGCCGAACGGCACGACAGCGCAGAGCCGGGTCTCACCATGGGCAAGAACAATGCGATCAAGGGCATCGTCATCAACTATATGGCAGGCGGCGTGCCGCAGCCGTTTCTGTGGGACAATTACCCCGTCCACGTGGTCGGCGACACGGTCAACCGCTGGATGCTCAACGACCCGTCCAACTATCATTTCGACCGTGCCAAGGCTCCCGTCTGGCCGACGCTGGATGAGGCGGTGGCGGCGGCTTGCCGCGATGGTGGCACGGACAATGTCATCGTGTTTGACCGCACCCCCGGCGCGTTCCGCGTCAGCCGCAAGCTGGCTCAGCACCTTCTCGATCGCGCGCCTGCGGTGCGGGATAAAGTGGATAATGTCTATCTGCCCAAATGGCTGCGCCAGCGCGGGCTTACGCCATGACCTCTGTTCAGCTGCTCGAAAAGACCGAGGTCTGGCTGCACGGCATCGACCTCGACAATGCCAACCTGCCGGGTCTCGCCGACGTGGTGGCCGATGTGCTGTCACTGCCGCGCGACAAGGTGTTTGTCACCGATGTGCGCCCGCAGCTGGTGGTGCTGGATATTCTGGCACCGCGCGTTGAGCTTGAGGATGTCGCGGGCAAGCAGGACGCACTGCTGGCGGCGCTGGCGGCTGTTCCGGGCATTCGTGTCGCTGCGGATGCCACCGTGCATTCCGAAGGGATACTGGGCGTCATCGGCACCCCGCGCGCTGACGTGGACCGCTATCTGGCCGATGCGCGCAAGCTGGAAAGCCAGATCGCCACCTATGCTTCGCGCCGCGTTGCGGTGGTCAGCACCGGGAGCGAAATTCTGGCGGGCGAGATCGAGGATACCAACTACGCCGCGATCCGCGAGGCGATGGTGGCAGCCGGTTTCGAGGTCGAGTTTGGCGGCATCGCGGGCGACAGCGAGGCCGAGATCGCAGGCATGGTCGCGCGGCTTTCAGGCGAGGGCTTTGGCATCATCATCACCACCGGCGGGGTCGGCGCGGAAGACAAGGACCATACCGTCGAGGCGCTCGAACGGCTCGATCCACAACTGTCGACCGCCGTGCTGGCGCAATACACGCGGGGCCATGGCAGGCATGTCAAGGACGCTGTGCGGATCGCCATCGCCCGGCTGGGCTGGTCCACGGTCTTTGCCCTGCCCGGCCCGACGCATGAGGTGAAGCTGGCGCTGCCGGTGATCGTCGACGGGCTGGCAGCGGGTAGCAGCCTCCCGCAGCTGGTCGAAGCCATCGCGGCGCCGCTGCGTTCGACATTGCCGCACCATCAGCCGCATCATCATCATTGATCCGCTTCAGCCAGCAGGAACCGCCTTTATGTCTTTATTGCTTGATAACACCCGCGCCGTCGTCACCGGCGCAGCCTCGGGCATCGGCCGCGCCATCGCGCAGGAGCTGTCCGCGCGCGGCGCAAAGGTCATCGCCTGCGATGTCAACGAGGCCGGACTGGCAGAAACGCTGTCCATGCTGGGTGAGCGCTGCAGCACCTTCGTTTGCGACGTCTCCGACCACGCTCAGGTCGAGACGCTGGCCGCTTATGTCAGCGCCACGATGGGCGGTTGCGACATGCTGTTCGCCAATGCCGGGGTCATCGCTGCAGGGCGCTACACCAGGATCACGGCAGCCGAAGTCGACTGGATCCTCGGCGTCAACGTCCGCGGCGTGTGGAGCACCACATCGGTTTTCGCCCGGATGATGGAGCAGCAGCCCGAAGGTGGCCGCATCTGTTTCACCGGATCGGAGCATTCGCTCGGATATCAGCACGCTGGCGCTGCGGTTTATACCGCATCCAAGCACGCGGTGCTGGGGCTGGCCGAGATATTGCGCGCCGAAGCGCCTGAAAATCTGCACGTCAGCATCTTCTGCCCCGGCCTCGTCGGCACGGCGCTGGGCGGCGGCGGTCGTCCCGAAGGCTTGCCCGCGCAACAGCGCAATCTGGAAATGAGCGCCCGCATCCAGGCGCGCGGCATGCCGGTGGATGAAGCTGCGCGCGATGCGGTGGATGGCACGTTGCGCGGTGATTTCTACATCGTCACCCATTCGCATACCATCCGCGCCGCAGAAAAGCGGCTGGATGAGATGCAGTCCGCGTTCGCAGCGCAGGCCCCATGGGAGCGCAACGCGGACCGCTATGAGGTCAACAGCGTCATCGCTGCCGTGGCTGCGGACATGAAAGCCGAAGCCCAGTGACCGCCATGACCACCGCACCCGCTTCGATCTGGTGGCAGGGCGCACGCCCTCAGGCAGACGCGCTCAACCGCATCGGTGCCGATACGATGCAGGCGTTTCTGGGGATAGAGATTACCGATGTCACCGATGATGCGCTGATCGGACGGATGCCGGTCGAACCGCGCACCCACCAGCCATGGGGACGGCTGCACGGCGGCGCATCGATCGTTCTCGCTGAAACGCTCGGCTCGCTGGGCGCGGTGCATACGCTCGATCAGGAGCAATTCATGGCGGTGGGGATGGAGATTAACGCCAACCATATCCGTCCGGTGCGCGAGGGCTGGGTCATCGGCACTGCGCGCCCGGAATCGCGCGGGCGCACCACGCAGATCTGGTCGATCCGCATCACCGACGAACAGGGCAGACTGGTGTGCATTTCGCGCTTCACCGCCGCCGTCATTTCCATCGAACGCAATTGAGGAACTAGCCCATGAAATACATCAACCTGGGGGCGTCGGGTCTGGTTGTCTCGCGCATCTGCCTTGGCTGCATGAGCTTTGGTCGTCCCGGTGCCGGTCGCCATGAATGGACGATCGATGAGGCCGACAGCCGCACGATCATGCGGCAGGCGCTTGAGGGCGGTATCAACTTCTTCGATACCGCCAACGAATATTCGGCTGGCACATCGGAAGAGTTCGTCGGCAGGGCGATCGCCGATTTCGCGCACCGCGACGAGATCGTGCTGGCGACCAAGGCCTATGCGCCGTGGCGCGCGGCGCCCAACACCGGCGGGCTCTCGCGCAAGGCGCTGTTCCAGGCGATCGATGACAGCCTGGCCCGGCTGGGCACCGATTATGTCGATCTGTTCCAGATCCACCGCTGGGATTACGGCGTTCCCATCGAAGAGACGATGGAGGCGCTGCACGACATCGTGAAGGCCGGCAAGGCGCGCTATATCGGCGCATCATCGATGTACGCATGGCAGTTCGCCAAGGCGCAGTTCACCGCCGAACGCCATGGCTGGACCAGGTTCATCTCGATGCAGCCACAGGTCAATCTGGTCTATCGCGAGGAAGAGCGCGAGATGATCCCGCTGTGCATCGACCAGGGCGTGGGCGTGCTGCCGTGGAGTCCGCTGGCGCGCGGCATGTTGACCCGCGACTGGAACGAAAAGACCGCCCGGTCGCAAACCGACATGTTCAGCGCCTATCTATATCGCGCGACCGCAGACAATGACCGGCAGATCGTCGAGGCGGTCGCCGCCGTGGCACTGGAGCGCGGATTGCCGCGTGCGCAGATCGCCATGGCCTGGCTGCTGGGCAAAGCCGGCATCACCGCGCCGATCATCGGTGCGACCAAGCCTTCGCACCTTCACGATGCCATCGCGGCGGTGGATGTCACGCTGTCGCCCGACGAAATCAAGCGGCTGGAAAGCCCCTATCTGCCGCACGCCGTTATCGGCCTTGCTGGGCCATTGCCCGTTGGCGGTACGCTGACACTGAAAGACGCCCAATGACGATCAACGAAACCACCGCCGATCTGGATGTATTGTTCCAGCCCTATCAGCTCCGCGAGCTGACCTTGCGCAACCGCATCGTCGTCTCGCCCATGGCGACCTATTCGGCAGAGGATGGCTTTGTCACCGATTGGCATGTCCAGCATATCGGCAAGCTGGCCGCTGGCGGCGCGGGGCTGGTGTTTGTCGAGCAGAGCTCGGTCAACACCCAAGGGCGCATCACCCATGGCTGCCTTGGCATCTGGAAGGACGATCATGTCGAAGGCTTGCGGCGGCTGACCCGGCTGATCGCCAGCCTGGGCGCGGCCTCGGCGATCCAGATCGCGCATTCGGGACGCAAGGGCGCATCGCAAAGGCCCTGGGAGGGCGGCTCTCCGCTGGGCGATGCCGATATCGCGGCGCGCGGCGAAGGTCCATGGGAGATTTGCGCGCCAAGCTCCATCGCGTTCGATACCGGCTGCCAGTCCCCCACCGAAATGAGCCATGCGGCTATCGACCAGGTGGTCGAGGATTATCGCGCCGCATTCATCCGCGCGCGCGATGCCGGGTTTGATGTGTGCGAACTGCACTGCGCGCACGGCTATCTGATGCACAGCTTCCTGTCGCCATTGGGCAACCAGCGTCAGGATGAATATGGCGGCGACCGCGCAGGCCGGATGAAGCTACCGCTGCGCATTGCTGCCGCGATGCGCGACGTTTGGCCCGATCACCTGCCCTGTTTCGTGCGCATATCCTCGGTCGATGGCATGGGCGTGGGCTGGCAGCTTGAGGACTCGGTGGCTTATGCCGTGGAACTCAAAAAACTTGGCATCGACATGATCGATTGCTCGTCGGGCGGATTCAAGCTTCCAGCGGAGAACAATCTAGTCGCCCGCACGACCGGTTTCCAGCTGCCGTTCTCCGAGCGTATCCGGCATGAAGCTGGGCTACCGACGATGGGGGTCGGGCTGATCCGCACCGGGGAGCAAGCCGCCATAGCCCTGCAGGATGGCCGCGCCGACCTGATCGCATTGGGCCGAGAGCTGCTATGGAACCCCAATTGGCCGATGCAGATCGCGACCGAGCATGACGAGGCCAATGGCTGGAAGCTGATGCCGCCGCAATATGGCTGGTGGCTGCGGCGGCGCAAAGCCCAGCAGGGCAAATAGTCGAGGCCCGCAAGGAGCAAGAGCGATATGACCCAGCTGGTAACCTATGACTGCAGCGATGGCATTGCCATCCTGACGCTCAACCGGGCGGACAAGCGCAATGCGCTGTGCCTGGCGCTGTGGCAGGAGCTTGAAGGCCATCTCGATACGATCGAGGCGGCAGGTAATGCCATCGGCGTGGTCGTGCTGCGCGCGGCAGGGCCGGTCTTCTGCGCGGGCAATGACCTCAAGGAACGCGGGGTGAAATTTCCCCGGCCGTTCTACCAGCCGCATATCGTCACCCGGCTTGCGTCGATCCCCCAGCCGCTGATCGTCGCGGTGCAGGGCGGCTGCTTCACCGGCGGTTTGGAACTTGCGCTTGCAGGCGACATCATCCTGGCATCCGAAAGCGCAAGCTTTGCCGATACGCATGGTAAATTCTCCATGGTGCCGATGTGGGGAATGAGCCAGCGCCTGCCGCGCCGCGTCGGCAGCTTCAAGGCACGCGAGATCAGCTTTACCGGCCTCCCCGTTTCCGGGCGTGAGGCAGAGCGGATCGGGCTTGCCAACCAGTGCGTGGCCGACGACCAGCTTGAGGCGCGGACGATGGAGATGGCGCGCGCGATTGCCGGACAAAGCCGCCACAGCGTGTTCGCTTACAAGGAACTCTATATCGCGCAGGCCGATCTGCCGCTGGCAGCGGGTCTGGCGCACGAGGTGTTCAACACCAAGGGACGCGGCACCGATCTGGAAGAGCGGGTGGCTGAAGGGTTCGGCAAGAAATAGCCGCGTTTCACAACACGAACGGCACGCCTTCGGTCACCGATTTCCACTGCAGTCCATCATGCCCGAACAGGATGTGCGTACCGCTCTTGCGCAGCGCATCGAGGCGGCGATAGGTTTCCATCCCCTGCTCCAAGTTGGCGGTCGCATTGGGCAGCACCATCACATCGAGGTTACGCTCGGTGTAGCAGCAATCCCCTGCCAGCAGCACCTCGCCACCGGAGAGCTTTACGATCACGCTCTGGTGCCCCGGCGTATGGCCAAAGGTCGGCACGATCCGCACGCTGCCATCTCCAAACAGGTCATGCTCTCCCGAGACCGTCCTTATCGGCTGGCCGGTATCGTAATCGTCGGGCGTATAGAGCATCGGCTGCTCGCTGGTCCGCGCGGTCTCGAACTCGATTGCCTGCACCAGCACCGTCGCGTTGGGCAGATGCGCGTTACCGCCGCAATGGTCGATGTGCAGATGCGAGTTGATGATCCAGTCAATGCTCGCCGGATCGACGTCGATCGCCTTCAGCCGCGTGGCGATGTCCATGCCCTCGAACCATTCGAGCCCGAACTTGTCGGCGGGCAGCGCATTGGCCTGCTCCCGGCGAAAACGCACCCCCATTCCGGTATCGAAAACCGCGCGCCCCCTGGGATGCTCGATCAGATAGCTGGGCACCGGCGCGCGCATGTGCGGACCCTCGTCGCCTTCGACATAATAGCCTGGCTTGCACTGAAACCAGCCACAATTGAAAGCGTAGAGCGTCACGTCATCCTGCATGCTGATCCCCTATCTGGAAGCTGCTTGTCGTCACAATGATCTAAAGGATTGATGCTCGCTCGGCAATGGGAGTGTCGGGTGTTTGACCTCGCCCGATTGAAACCACGCAATAGCGCCCCCCGGCCAGCGGTTGCGTGTGCCGACGCTGCAGCCCCTCAAGGCAGGAAGGCACAAACAGAATCCCCTTGCCAATGCCGATTCAGATATATTATATATAGGATTAATAAAAAGATCCAGAATGGATAGGGAGGACGTCGATGCAAAGGCTTCTGGCAGCGCTGTGCGTTTCAACGATTTTGACCACCCCGGCCGCGTGGGCGCAGGACAATCAAACCGGGCAGGATGCTGACGCCGATAGTGGCGAGATCATCGTCACCGCGCAGCGCCGCGCCGAACGGCTGATCGATGTTCCGATCTCGATCAGCGCGCTCAGCGGCAATGCTCTCGAACAAGCCGGCATCCGCAGCACCGAAGACCTGACCGCGGTCATCCCGGGCCTCAATTTTGCCACCAACGGCGCCTTTGCCCAGCCTACCGTGCGCGGGATCGGCACGACGGTGACATCGGCCGGAAACGACGCCAATGTCGCGATCTATATCGATGGCGTCTATCAGCCCAACCAGATCGCCAATTTCAGCGATCTAGTCGATCTTGAGCAGGTCGAGGTGTTGAAGGGGCCGCAGGGCACGCTGTTTGGCCGCAACGCGACCGGTGGCGCGATCCGGGTCACCACCAAACGGCCATCGTTCACCCCCGAAGCGCGGCTGACCGCGTCTTACGGCCGGTTTGATGACGTGCGGCTGACCGCCTTTGGCACGGCCCCGCTGTCAGACAAGATCGCCGTCAGCTTTGCGTTCCTGTACGGCGATGATCAGGGCTATGTCCGCAACATCGGTACCGGCAACCGGGTCGCAGATAGCAATGCCATGTCGGTGCGCGGCAAGATCCTGCTGCAGCCGACCGACAGGCTAGAGTTCATCCTGACCGCCAGCCGATCCGAGCGTTCCGCGAACCCGGCGTTCACCCTCGGTGTGCTCAACGGCAACAGCAACGCGCTGCGACTGCCGGGCTCGCTGCAACCGGTCGGCCCGCGCCAGGTGTCGTTGAGCTTTGATCCGACGATCACCGTCGACAGCGATCAGGTCAGCCTGAACGCCACCGCAGACCTGGGCTTTGCCGAACTGTCTTCGATCACCAGCTATGCCAAGATTGTTACCGACCTCGTCACCGATGTTGATCGCACCAACCTGGCACTGGTGCAGGCGCAGGTTCCCGGGCGTCAGGAAACCTGGAGCCAGGAGCTGAACCTGGTATCGCAGGGCGATGGCCCGGTGAAGTGGTTTGTCGGCGCGTTTTACTACAATGACGATTCCACCAACGCGACCATCGTCAACAATGGCGCGGTGTTCAACACCATCCGCCAGAAGACCGAGGCGTTTGCGCCATTTGGCGAGATCAATGTGGAACTGGGCGACCTGACCCTGATTGCCGGCGCGCGCTACAATATCGAAAAGAAGGATTACAGCATCGTTCGCGGCCCTGCAGCGGTGCTGCGCGAGCAGACCTTCAAGACCTTCACGCCGCGCGTCGGCCTGCGTTATGCGGTGTCACCCAACGCCTCGGTCTACGGGACGTTCAGCAAGGGCTTCAAGAGCGGCGGGTTCGACGGTATCCTTGCCGCAGGGGCGCTGGCGGTCAATCCGGTGTTCCCCGAAAAGGTCGACGCCTACGAGCTTGGCTTCAAGTTCGGCAAGGGCCGCACCAGCCTTTCGGCTGCAGGCTTTTACTACGATTATTCGAACATCCAGTTTCAGGCCTTCAACCCCAATGCGGGTGGCCTGACCCAGGTGTTCAATGCCGCGGCGGCCGAAATCTATGGCGGCGAAATCGAAGGATCGGTCGAGATCGCGACAGGGTTCCTGATCCGCGGCTCGGTCGCTTATACCCGTAGCAAGTACAAGAACTTTCCGGGGGCGACCATCTTCTGCCCGCGTGGTGCGCCTGCCTTCGGCAATGCCTCCATCCCGATCGGGGCGATCAACCCGTGTGATGGCCAGCGCAACCTTGCCGGTGCCACCGGAGGCGAACTGATCCGCACGCCTGAATTCACCGCGTCGTTCGGCCCCAGCTACCGCCACGAATTTGCCGACAGCGGGGCGCTCGACCTGTCGGCCAACGCGTTTTACTCGGGTCGCTTTTTCTGGGACCCCGCCAACCGGCTTGAGCAGCCTTCCTATGTCCTGATCAATGCAGAGCTTGGCTACACCTTCCCCAGCCAGAACCTGAAGGTGGCGCTGTGGGGCCGCAATCTGGCGAACGAACTGTATTCGCTTTATGTCACCGAGGCAGCAGCAGGCGATTCCATCGCTTATGCACGGCCCCGGACCTACGGCATCCGCGCCGAACTGCAATTCTAGCAAGGCCGGTCGATGACCCCGGGTCCAACATCCGCTGTGCCACGGCTGCGCCCTGCCGAATGGTGGACCCTGATCATCCTGCTGACGATCTATGCGCTTGCCTATCTCGACCGCCAGATCCTGACCCTGCTGGTCGATCCGATCCGCGCCGATCTGGGTGTCAGCGATGTCGAGATGGGGTTCCTGCAGGGGCTTGGCTTTACGCTCTTCTTCGCGCTGTGCGGCCCTTTTGTGGGCTGGACGGTCGATCGCTACAACCGCCGTCTGATCATCTTCACCGGCATCGTCATCTGGTCGCTGAGCACGGCATCGAGCGCATTTGCCAACAGCTATGGCCAGCTGCTGCTGGCCCGCTTCGGGGTTGGCGCGGGCGAGGCTGCGCTGCTGCCCGCAGCCTATTCGATCATCAGCGACATGGTCGACAAATCCCGGCTGGGGCGCGCCATGGCGATCTTCTCGCTCGGCAGCATCGTCGGCGCATCGCTATCTTATGCGGTTGGCGGCGCGCTGGTCGGCTATGTCGGCGCCCTTGATGGTATCGCATTGGCTGGAATTGGTGCGCTACGGGATTGGCAGCTGGTGTTCCTTGCGATCGGCGCTGTCGGCCTGCCGATGGCGTTCCTGGTTTTCGCTTTTCCGGATCCGGGCAGGCGGCGCGCCGCCACCACCGGTGCGGTGACAGCGAGCGCCAGCCGTCAGCATTTCGCACGGCATTGGCGATTTTATGCCTGTCATTTTTCCGCCTTTTCATTGTTCTGCTTTCTGGGCGCGGCGACGACGGCGTGGTCGGCCACCTATATGATGCGCGAGTTTGGCTGGACCCCTGCGGGCGTCGGCGCGCTGCTAGGTATCAAGACTCTGGTGGCAGGTGCGCTGGGCATGATCGGCAGCGGGCTGATCGCGGATTGGCTGATCAGGCGCGGGCGGCAGGATGCCCATCTGCGGATGTATCTCTACATCCTGCCGATCCACGCCTTGGCCGGGATCATCGCCTTTCTCACGCCCAATATGTGGGTCGCCTTCGCCGCGCTGTCGTTTGTTTCGCTGATCTCGCCGTTCATCGCGGTGGCTGCAGCCGGGCTGCAGCTAGCCACCATTCCCGAACGCCGCGGAATCGCCTCTGCGACATTCCTGCTGGTCTACAACCTCATCGGGTTCGGCCTCGGCCCACCCGCCATCGCGCTCGCGTCGCGGTTGATGTTCGGGGACAACGCCAATCTCGGCCCGGCGATGGCTTTGGCCTTTGGCGTTCTGCCGCCGGTGATCATGATCCTGCTGGCTGTGGGCCTGGCCCCAATGCGCAAGGCGGTTGCAGACGTTGCGAACCGCGATAATCTTCACCGTGATGGGACCCCTTCCGCCAGTTCACCCAGCCGCGAAAGCTGACCGACCGTGCAGATCAGGGGTTGCCCGGCCGCACGGTTCCATGCACAGTAATCAGATAAACAATTAGGAGGATTAAGGTGCCGTCTCGGTATGCGCCATTTACTGGCCTGAAGGTAAGCCTCGCAAATTCCGTTCTGACCGTGATGCTCGATAATCCCCCGCTCAACGCCATGACCGGCCAGGCGCATGACGACCTGGGGCGAATCTGGGCCGTGGCAGGGTCAGACCCCGACGTCCGAGTCATCGTGATGACGGGCGGCGGCGACCGCGCATTCTGCGCCGGCGGCGACCTTAATCGCATGATCGAGAACTGGCCCGACCGCCCCCGCTGGCAGGTCGGCATGGCCGAAGCCCGCGCGATCATCATCGGCATGCTCGAGTGCCCCAAGCCGGTGATCTCGAGGATCAACGGACACGCCATGGGGCTGGGTGCGAGCATTGCGTTGGCAGGCGACATCACCATCATCGTCGAAGACGCAAAGATCGGCGATTCGCATGTCAGCGTGGGGCTTGCCACCGGCGACGGCGGTGCGCTGATCTGGCCGCACCTGATCGGCCTGGTCGAAGCGCGGCGGCACCTGCTTTCAGGAAAGCCGCTTTCCGGCGCGGATGCCAAGGCGAAGGGGCTGGTGACCGAAGCCGTCGCGCGCGACGCGCTCGACGCAACGGTCCAGCACTGGACCGACATGTTCCTCTCCCAGTCGCCCGAGGCGGTGCAGACCACCAAGCAATGCCTCAACCTCGACATTCTCGACAAGGCACGGCGCTATATGGACGAGATGCTGCGGCTGGAAACCGTGTCGTGGGAATCGCCCAACCACCCCGAAGCCGTGCGCGCCATCCTCGAAAAGCGCGCCCCCCGCTTCACCTCAAATTGACCAGCAGGATCACTGAAATGTCCGACGAAATCGACATCGGCGTGCTCGCCGAAAGCTTTGCCGAGTTCCTGGGTGCCGAATGGCCCCGCGAGAAGGCGGTGGCCTTTGCGCGCGGCGATGCGACGATGGCGGCAGACTTGTGGACCCAGGCTGGCGCGCTGGGCTGGACCGCGCTCACCGTGTCCGAAGCGCAGGGCGGGCTCGGGTTGGGCACGCAGGCTGCCGCGGCGCTGCATGAGGCGCTGGGTGCAGCCGCAGCGCCTCTGCCGATGCTGGGCAACACCCTGACCGTTGCCCTGCTGGACGCAGTTGCCACGCAAGAACAGCAGGACGCCCTGGTCGCAGGACTGTCCGACAGCAGCCAGCGTGCGGCCTTGGCCAGCCCAGGCTCCGCCGTGATCGACACCGATGGCGCGGTGCTGAACGGCGTGGTCTCCGATGTTCTCGACGCCCCGTCCGCCACCGTGCTTTTCCTGCGGGGCAGCCGCGTCGGCCAACCGGTGTGGATCGCGCTCCCGGCGGCTACGGCTGGCGTGACGATCGAGCGCTCGCTGCTTGCCGATACTTCGCGATCGCTGGGCACGGTCACGCTGCACAACGTCGCGCTGGCAGACGCCCATGTGCTGGCCGGGAATTGCGGGCCAGGCCTCGATGACGAACTGCTGCGGCTCGCGGCGATCGCATTGGCCGCGGACTCGCTGGGGTGCGGCAATGCCGTTCTGGTGGCGACCATCGAATATATGGGCGTGCGCGAACAGTTCGGGCGGCTTATCGGCTCCTTCCAGGCGCTCAAGCACCGGGTCGCCGATCACAAGGCCGCGCTCGAGGCTGCGCGCGGTCTGGTCGAGCACGCCTCTGCTCTCGCGCCCTACGCACCCGGCGCGCTGCTCGCCGCGCTCACCGCCAAGCAGCATGTCACCCGCATCGTCGCCGAAGTGGCGCGTGACTGCATCCAGCTGCATGGCGGCGTCGGATTCACGTCGGAGTACGTCCCGCATATCTATCTCAAACGCGCCAAGCTGAACGAAGCCCTGTTCGGAACCCGAACGGTATTGCTGGACCGCATTGCAGACATTCTGGAGGCCGCGTGATGAGCCGGACATATGACATTCTGGGCAAGGTTGGCGATGAGCAGGCTTTCCGGCAGGAAATCCGCGACTGGCTGGCAGAACACATGCCCCGGAACTGGCGGACCGAGTGGCAGCAGGTTCGCGGTTCGGCGCTGAAGACCGAGATCGTCAAGTGGCTCGAGGCGCGCCGCACAGTGGGTCTCGGCACGCCGCACTGGCCGAAGGAATGGGGTGGGCCGGGCCTTCCATTCTCGTACCAGATCATGGTCTATGAAGAGCTGTCGCGCGCCGATGCGCCCGAGGTCGAGATGTTCATCATCTCGCTGTTCCATACGCCCGCCACATTGTTCGAGCACGGTACGCCCGAGCAGAAGGACAAGTATCTCTCCGGAATCATCCATGGCACCGACATCTGGTGCCAGGGCTTTTCCGAACCCGGCGCGGGATCCGATCTTGCCAGCCTGCGCACCAGCGCCCGGCTGGAGGGCGATCATTATGTCGTCAACGGCCAGAAGATCTGGTCGTCGGGCGCAGCGCACGCCGATTATTGCCTTCTGCTCGCGCGCACCGACCCCAACGGCAAGCGCAAGCATGACGGCATCTCCTATTTCATCCTCGACATGAAATCGCCCGGTGTCGAAGTCCGCCCGATCAACCAGATCACCGGCGAAGCGCACTTCGCCGAGATCTTCATGGATGATGTCAAGATCCCCGTCGCCAACCTGATCGGCGCCGAGGGCAATGGCTGGAACATTGCCCAATCGACACTGTCGACCGAGCGGGGACTGTTGATCTTCGGCGAAGTCGAGCGCCTCGCCCGCTCGTTCGAGCTCGATGGCCAGGCGGCGCGTGACACATGGATGCGCGACGTGCAGTTCCGGCGGGAGTATGCCGCGCTTTATGGCGAATTGCAGACCGTCAGGCTGATGATCCGCAAGCTGCTGATCGAGCTTGAGGCCAATCCCGACAAGGCATCGCCCACGCTGCCGACCTATATAAAGCTGACCTGGGGCCCGTTCCTGCAGCGGTACACCGAGTTCCTGCTGCGCGCAGAGGGGCTGGAAACGCAAAAATGGCAGCCTGCCATTCCCGGCACCGGGCACAGCAGCCGCTTGCGGTTCAACGACTTCCTCAACAGCTATGGCTGGACCATCGCGGGCGGATCGAACGAGATCATGCGCAACATCATCTCCGAGAGAATTTTGGGAATGCCCAAAGGCTAGTCGAACCCAGCACAGCAAGCCGGCGATCCAAGACCGGCGAAGTGCCACAGGAGAGTGCAATGGATCAGGCCGCCACCGAGCGCACCGAACGGGGCGATTTCTATCGCCTCGTCATCCCGCTGATGATCGCAGAGCTAGTCGCGGCTCTCGAGCTGACAATGATCTATGCCGCGATGCGCAGTCTGGTCGCCGATTTCGGCGGCACCGCGCAGGCCGGGTGGCTGGTCACCGCGTTCATGCTGTCGGCAGCGGCAGGCGCGGCGCTGTTCGGGCGATTGGGCGACCTTCTGGGCAGGCGCAATATCCTGCTCTGGGTGCTCGCCCTGTCCACCCTGGGCTCTGCCATCAGCAGCGTGACCAAGGAACTGGAATGGCTGATCCTCGGGCGGACGTTGCAGGGCTTTGCAGGCGCCATCGTTCCCTTGTGCTTCGGCATGATCCGCGAACGGGTGAGCATCGATCGCGTACCGCTGGGCATTGGTCTCATCTCGTCTTCAGTGACCATTGCGTCAGGATCCGGCCTGGTGATCGGCGGCCTGATCATCGATTATGCCGACTGGACGATGATCTTCAAAATCTCGGTTGGCCTGGGTGCATGCGCATTTTTGACCGTGCTTGTCTTTGTCGCCAAGGATCGGCTGCGGGCTGGCGTCGGGGTGCTGGAAGATCTGCTCGGAGGCCTGCTGTTCATTCCGGCCGTGGTCAGCCTGTTGCTGGGGATCACGCACAGTTCCAGGTACGGCCTTGCAGACACAACGTCGCTCGCCTGGCTCGGCGGGGCTGCAGCGTTTCTCGCCGCTTGGGTCTGGCGGGAACTCAGCGTCAAGAACCCGCTGCTGGATGTACGCCTGCTGGCCAAGCCGGAAATCGCCTGGCCAAACATCCTCATGGTTTTCATCGCTCTGGGGGTCTACCAGGCAGGGCACCTCATGGCGCTCTTTGGTCAGCAGCCCCTGGCGACGGGCATCGGCTTAGGTCTCAGTGCAACGATGGCGGGGTTTCTGTTGCTTCCGGCCAATATCCTTACGGGGCTGACCACCCCGTTTGTGGCGTCCGCAGTGAAAAGGTTCGGGCCCAGAAACATTTCGCGGATGGGTTGCACGATGATGTGCTCTGCCTTCCTGATCCTGGCATTCTACAACAGCGACCCAGGCCTCGTGATTGCGCTCATGATCCTCCAGGGTATCGGATTGGGCATGACTCTTGTCACCATGCCGATCATCATCGTCCACGCCACCCCGCCCGACCGGACCAGCGAGGCCAGCGGCATGATGGCGGTGATCCGATCGACCGCCATGGCGGTAGGCGCGCAAACCGTGGCGACGTTGCTCGCAGCTGGAGGGGGCGGCGGACATGGCGGCGCTGGCGGCCATGCTTTCCCCGATGCGGCGGCGTATCAGACCGCCTTCCTGTATGTCGCGGGCACCGCGTTCATCAGCCTGCTGTTGTGCCAGATGCTGCCAAAGACATTATCGGCCGCGGCGGAAAGCTGACAGCGTTTCAGCCCTGGCTGACAGGCGGGGCGAAGTCGGCGATGACCGGGGCGAAGCGCGGCGTCCGCTTGTCCCGCCGTGCGGCCATCGCTTCCTTGAAGTCGGCATGGTCCAGCGTTGCAGGCACCAGCGCCGCAGCGTTCGCGCGCGCGGTCTCGAAATCCTGGGCATCGACCTCGGCCATCTGGCGCTTTATGTGCGCAAAGCTTGATGGTGCGTGCGCTGCGATGGAACGCGCATAGTCCAACGCGGCATCGGCAAATCCGTCTGCCGGCAGAACCCGCGACACCAGCCCCTTGGCGCAAGCCTCCTGCGCGCCGATGCGCCGGGCAGACAGCAGCATTTCGGTGGCGTTGCCCTGCCCCATCAACCGCGAGAGCGACCATGCCAGCCCGCCTTCGGCACACAGGCCGAGCGATGCGAACGGGGCGAGGAAGAACGCGCTGTCTGCTGCAATCCGGATATCGGCCGCACAGGCCATTGCCAACCCGATCCCCGCGCACGGGCCATGGATCGCAGCGATCACCGGTTTGGGCAGGTTGGTAAAGCCATCGTAGCGCAGGCCTGCCGAGGCATTGCTGGGCGTGTCGGGCCCCACCGACAGCGCATTCAGCACCTCGGTATCGGCGCCCGCGCAAAAGCCCCGCCCTGCCCCGCGCAACAGGATGACGCGCACATCCGGATCGAGCCCGGCGCGGGTGAAGGCTGCGGTCAGCCCTGCCGACATCGCCGCGTTGGATGCGTTCAACCGGTCGGGACGATTGAGCGTGATCACCGCCACGCCATCGGCAGCGTCATAGAGAACCGGGTCTGGCTCGGGCGCGGTCACCAGCCGGCCAGATCTGCGGCGCGCAGCCGGTGACGCGAGGGCGATCCCAGCCAGGCCCAGTTGAGCATCGCGCGCTTCATGTACAGATGCGTGTCATGCTCCCAGGTAAAGCCGATGCCGCCATGCGCCTCGACCGTATCGCGGGTAACCTGAAGATAGGTATCGGCCAGGTGCGCCTTGGCCTGTGATGCAGCGTGCGATGCCTTGTCGGGAATCGCGTCCCAGGCATGCGCGGCATACCAGTACAGCCCGCGCGAAGGCTCGGTCGCCAATGCCATCGCAACCAGCTGGTAGCGCAGTCCCTGAAAGCCCGCGATCGGCTGGCCATATTGCTCGCGGATTTTGGCATATTCCACCGACATCGTGACGCAGTGATGCGCGCCGCCGAACGAGTCCGCCGCCAGCAGCACCGCAGCCGCGTCCATCAGCCGCGTGACGACCTGTGCATCGCCCGGCATCGGATCGGCCGCAGCGCCATCGAACGTCACGGTATCGACCGGGCGGGTGCGGTCAGCGCTGTCGATGCGCACGCAGCTATAGGCTGCACCCTTTTCGACCAGCGCCAGCCCGTCTGCGGTGCCGACCACGATCAGGTCAGCCTCGGCTGCGTTGGGGACCAGCGTCTTGACCCCGCTCAGGCTGGTGCCCGGCAATGTCCAGGCGTCGGGCATCCAGCCGCTCTTGCCTTCGCAGAACGCGATCGTCGCCAGCGCTTCGCCGGACGCCAGCCGCGGCAGCCACTTGCCCTTCTGCGCTTCCGATCCGCCCAGCGCGATCGCAAGCGTCGCCAGCGCATGGCCCAGGAACGGCACCGGCGCGACCGCTTTGCCCAGAGCCTCGGCAACGATCGCCAGATCGACCAGCTCGAGCCCCAGCCCATCATGCTCTTCGGGCACCATGATCGCAGGCACGCCCATGGCGCACAGCGCGTTCCAAAGCTCTGCATCGAACTGCGCATCGCCAGGGGTATCGAATATCTTGTGGACACGCAGCGGATCGCACTTGTCGCGCAGCAGGTTGGTCACGCTATCGACCAGCGCCAGCTGGTCCTCGGTCAGCAGGAAGTTCATGCCGGCGCTCCCTGGGTCTTGTCGCGCGGCAGGCCAAGGCTGCGCTCGGCGATGATATTGCGCTGGATGTTCGATGTGCCCCCGGCGATCGACATCGACAGCGAGATCATGAACCGTTCGATCCATTTCAGCCGCTCGCCACCCATGTCGACAAAGTCGTTCTCGACGATATCGCGTGCCAGTTTCGAGATCCGGCCCGCCAGTTCGGTCATGTAGACCTTGGGCATGGTCTGGAACGCCCCGATTTCGCGGTCATGCACATCGTGCGAGGTGGCACGGTAGGTGGAATAGGTGAGGCTGAGTAATTGCCCCTCGATCGCGGCCAGTTCCTCGCGGATCCGCGGGTTCTTGATCGCAGGCGCGCCGTCATACTCGACCTCCCTGGCAAGCTTGACCAGATCGCGGAACATCGAAAGGCTCCAGGTCATCGTCGCGATCCCTGAGCGTTCGTGCTTGAGCGTGGAACGGGTGACGTTCCAGCCCTTGCCGCGTTCACCCACCAGCATGTCGGCAGGTGCCTCGACATTGTCGAAGAACACTTCGCTGAATTCCTTCTGCCGGGTCATCTGGACCAAAGGACGCACGGTGACGCCGGGCTGGCGGATATCGACCAGAATGTAAGAGATGCCGGCATGCTTGGCGGCGTCGGGCTCGGTCCGCACCAGGCAGAACATGTGCGTCGCCTTGTGCGCATGGCTGGTCCAGATCTTCTGGCCGTTGATGATCCATTTCGATCCGTCGGCGGAAAGTTCCGCCCGGGTGCGCAGCGAGGCAAGGTCCGATCCGGCATTGGGCTCGGAAAAGCCCTGCGCCCAGACGATGTCGCCGCGCAGCGTCGGCGCGATCCACTTTTGCTTCTGCTCCTCGGTGCCCCATTCGAGCAGGGTCGGCACGACCAGCCCATTGCCCGGAATCCGCCCCGAAGGTGCCCGCGCCTTGGTCAGTTCCTCGCGGATGATCTCTGCCTTGACGATGTCCGAAGGCTGCTCGGAACCGCCATAGGCCTTGGGGATGCTGCGGTGCATATAACCACGCTCGATCGCGGCGATGACGAAGGTGCGCTCGTTCTCGTGCGATTTGAAATTGCCGTCCGCAGGTGGCCAATGTCCCTTGATGAACTCGCGCACCTCCTCGCGGAAGGCATCAAACGCGCTGCCGAAACCCAATTCCATCGCAAATTCCTCTGGCCCGATTTTCCCCATCTGAAAACGGGTTGGGCACCCAAGTCAAGCGATAATCCTATAACTGATTGAGCGGATATTGTGCTACAAGCCACCGATCGGGCAACCACCGAATGACACCAAAGTCATATTGACATTTTTTGCCATTTTGTCAGGATGCCCGGACCAAGGAGAGACGCACATGCTGGTTCCCCAAGATTCGATTCCGGAAAACGTGCCCGCTGACCGCGTCGTCGATTTCGATTTTTTCGCGCTGGATCAGCTTGGCAAGGACGACATCCAACTGGCTTGGGCGACACTGCACGATGGCCCCGATATCGTCTGGACCCCGCACAATGGCGGTCACTGGATCGCCACGCGTGGTGAAGATATCGACGTCATGCAGGTCGATTACGAGCATTTCAGCCACAGGAACTTCAACCTGCCGCGCAGCGAGATGGACCAGTATTCGCTGCCGCTGGGGCTTGATCCGCCCCACCACACCCCGTTTCGCAAATCGATCATGCCCGCCTTCGGCCCGCGCATGATCAAGGCGCTGGAAGGCGTGGCGCGCGATACGGCGCGCGAACTGGTGGCGCAGATCGCCCCGCGCGGCCAATGCGAGTTCATCGAGGATTTCGCCAAGGTTCTGCCGATCAACGTCTTTCTGGGCATGGTCGATCTGCCGCTCGATCACCGCCACTTCCTGCTCGAATGGGCCGAGGTCGCGGTGCGTTCCCCCGATCTTGCCAAGCGCATGGAGGTGCACGGCAAGATGCGCGAGTATCTGACGCCCTATATCGATGCGCGGATGCAGACGCCGGGGGACGACGTGATCAGCATGGTGATCACCGGCGACATCGGTGGCCGCCCGCCTTCGCGCGATGAGGTATTCGGCATGTCGACATTGCTGCTGTTCGGCGGGCTGGATACGGTCGCCTCGCAGCTCGGCTTCATCGCGCTGCATCTGGCGCGCAATCCCGCCCAGCGTCGCGAGCTGATCGAGCACCCCGAGCTGCGCCCGCGCGCCACCGAAGAGCTGATCCGCCGCTTCGGCCTGCCCAACACCGCGCGCGTGCTGACGCAGGATTATGCCTATAAGGGCGTGCAGTTCCGCAAGGGCGACATGATCCAGCTGCCGAAATGCCTCTACGGGCTCGATGACCGGCAGAACGCAGATCCGCTGACGGTCGATTTCCACCGCAAGCCCTCGCAGATCAAGCATGCCGCCTTTGGTGCCGGGCCGCACATCTGCCCGGGTGCCTCGCTCGCCCGGCGCGAACTGATGGTGTTCATGGACGAATGGCTGCCGCTGATCCCCGATTTCGAGATCGATCCCGACAAGCCGCTGGTGATGAAATCCGGCCCGGTCAACGGGGTGCTGGAACTGCACCTGAAATGGCAGGCGTGAGGCGATGGGCATGATCGACGACAGCCCTGTCCGGGCAGCCATCCGCTCCGCTATCGAGGCCGGACATGAAGAGGCGGTGCATGTCGCTGCCTATAAGGACGGCAAGCTGTGCATCGACGTCTGGCACGGTCTGGCCGACCCTGCAGCTGGCACGCCCGCCACCGCCGACACGCTGTACAACGTGTACTCGGTGACCAAGGCGGTCGCCGCCACGGCGCTGCATATCCAGGTCGAAAAAGGGTTCGTGGATTGTGACGCCCCGATCGCCGACTATTGGCCCGAATTCGCGCAGAACGGCAAGGCTGCCGCAACGGTGCGCCACGCGCTGACGCACCGCGCCGGCGTTCCCCTTATGCCCGAAGGCGTGACGCCTGAACTTATGTGCGACACCGCCTGGATGGCGAGCGCGATTGCGGCGATGGAGCCGCTGGCGCCTCCGGGTGAGAAGACGCTGTACCAGTCGATGACCTTCGGGTGGATCGTCGGCGAGATCGTCCGCCGCAGCGATCCGGGCCAGCGCGATCTGAGCAGCTTCGTCCAGCAGGAGATCGCGCAGCCGCTGGGCCTTGCCGACCTGTGGATCGGCATTCCCGACAGCGTGGCGGGCAGGGTCGCGGCGATGTCCAACCGCAACGACAATGTTCCGCCCCCGCCCGAGGCAACGCTGTACGCGCGATCGATGCCGCATGCGGTCGATCTGGTGCCGCGCGTGTTCGGGCGGGCCGATGTCCAGCGTGCCTGCATCGCAGGCGTGGGCGGCATCTTCAACGCGCGCGACGAAGCCCGGTTCTGGGCGATGCTGGCAAATGGCGGCACGCTCGATGGCGTCCGCCTGCTGTCGCCTGAGCGCGTCGCTGCGTTTTCTGCCCTGCGCGACAATGGCGACGAACCCGATCCGGTGATGTTCGGCATGCCGATCCCGATCAGCGTCGGCGGATACTGGCTGGGGGGGCACCGCGTCAGCAGCCCGCGCGCGATCTGGCACCCAGGCGCCGGGGGATCGATCGGTTGGGCCGACCCCGACCAGAACCTTGCCGTGGCGATCTGCCATAACCGAATGTTCAACGCCCGCGACCCCAAGGACGATCCGATATTGCCGATCTCTAAGGCAGTGGTCGCAGCGCTGGGTCTGGAGTGGAAATCATGATGCCCTCACCGCAACTCGAAGACCTGTCCGACCCCGGTTTCGATCCTTTTGTGATCGAGAAGCTTTCGACGGGGGACTGCCACGACCCCTATCCGCAGATCCACGCGCTGATGCAGCGAGGACCAGTGGTCGAGGGTAGCTACCGCAGCCAGTTCACGTCCGTCCCCGACGTGCAGATGGGCCATCTGCCGCAGGTGATGGTGCTGGGATATGATGCGGTGCTGCACGTGCTGACACATCCGGAAATCTTCACCAACAAAGAGGCGTTCTCTCCGAATCTGGGCCGGGCCTTTGGCAATACGGTCACGGTGATGGACGCGCCCGAGCACCCAAGATACCGCAAGATCTTCCAGAAAGCCTTCCTGCCACAGGTGGTCTCCAAATGGGGGGAAACCGTCGTCGATCCGGTCGTGGACCGGCTGATGGCGAAATTCCTGCCGCACGGGCGCGCGGATCTCATCGAGGACTTTACCCACCACTATCCCTTCCAGGTGATCTATGCGCAGGTCGATCTCGATCCGGCGCAGGCACCGGTGTTCCACAAGCTGGCCATCGCGCAATTGCTGTCATCGATTGGCGCACCGCAGGGCCAGGAGGCGAGCAAGAAACTGGGCGATTTCTTTGGCGCGCTGGTCGAGCAGAAGCGTGCCAAGCCTGGCACCGACCTGATCAGCCACCTCGCCACGGTCGAAGCTGATGGCGAGCGGTTGCCCGATGACGTTTTGATCTCGTTCCTGCGGCAGCTGATGAACGCGGGTGGCGACACGACCTATCGCGGGACCAGCGTGTTGCTGACAGGTCTCCTCACCCACCCGGAACAGCTCAAGGCGGTTGCCGAAGACCGCAGCCTGATCCCGCAGGCGATCGACGAGGCTTTGCGCTGGGAAGGCCCTGTCGCCTCGACCTTCCGCTATGCCTCTGTCGATACCGAGATAGCGGGCGTGCCCATCAAAAAGGGCACCTTCGTAAACACCGTGCTGGCCTCGGCCAACCGCGACCCTTCAAAGTTCCCGAAACCGGACAGCTTCGATATCTTCCGAAGCCGAACACCCCGGCACCTCGCCTTTGCCAGCGGCCCGCACCTGTGCATCGGCCAGCATCTGGCGCGGGTTGAAATGACGCGGGCGCTGAGCGCGCTGCTGGATCGGCTTGTGAACCTTCGGCTAGATCCGGACAAGCCCGAGCCTCGCGTCACCGGCCACATCCTGCGCGCGCCAGAGCACCTGTGGGTGCGCTTCGACAGCTGAGGACACGGGCATGAAACAGTGGATGTGCATGAACTGCGGCTGGTTCTACGACGAGGCCTTGGGTGATCCTATGGGCGGCATTCCCCCCGGCACCGCATGGGAGGATATTCCCGACGACTGGAAATGCCCCGACTGCGGGGCGGAGAAGGCGGATTTCGCGATGGAAGAGGTCTGAGCGCCAGAATTGGCCATCGTGCAGGCCATGATGGCCCATCAGCTGTGGCTTTGGAGAAACGCGCGCAACCGCGCGATATCTCGCACGACAACCCCGCCATAGGCAGGTTGCGCCAGGCCCAGCTGCGCCATTTCCCGCAGCAGCATGTTGGTCCGTTGGCGCGATACGCCGATAATCTCGGCCAATGCCTGTTGCGGCATGCGCACCACGCCATCGGACGCCTGGGCGGCCTTGCCCAGAAGAAATCCGGCCAGGCGGACAATCGCGGTTTGAGTCCGAATACGTTCGCTGTGGCGCATCGCCCAGCGCTGGTGCGCGCAGCCGAGCAAGGCGATATCGCGCCACAGGCCAGGGTCTGCATCCGTCAGCGCCGTCACTGCCCCCATTGGCAAACGGGCAATGCGTGCGGCCGTGGTGGCGATGGCATCATGCGGTCGCGGCTGACCATCGATAACGGACAGTTCGCCGAACCACAGGCCTGGCCGCACCACCATCGCCACCATTTCCAGCCCGCTGCTGCTATAGCTTACCATGCGTACTTCGCCATCGAGCAAGGCGTACAGCCCATCGGGGGCATCGCCCAGCCGGTAGACATGGGCACCGCGAGAGACGGTGCGTCCGCGAACATGGTCGAGTATCCGGCGGCGCCGATCGGTCGCCAGCCCGCAGAACCAGGTGTCGCTTTCCAGCAGGGCGATATCCTCCGGGCTCATTGCGCAAATTTGAACGGCACGCCCTCAATTGTCAATGATGTGACATTTATGGTTCCAGCTTCACGCTATGCTCCCACCAGTTGAAGCGGGACGGGGATTTGCAATGACCGACTATGATCTGATCGTGCGAAACGGGCTGGTCTATGATGGCCTGGGGGGCCCGCCCGTTCGTGCCGATATCGGCATCAAGGATGGCATGATCGCGCATATCGGTGATATTGCAGGTCCTGCAGCCGAAGCCATCGACGCGGCAGGCAAGATCGTCACCCCCGGCTTTGTGGATATCCACACGCACTTTGACGGGCAAGCCACTTGGGAAAACCGGATGGTGCCATCCTCCAATCATGGTGTCACCACCGTAGTGATGGGCAATTGCGGTGTCGGTTTCGCCCCCTGCAAGCCCGATCAACGCGACATGCTGGTCGCGGTGATGGAGGGAGTCGAAGACGTTCCCGAGGTCGTGATGACCGAAGGACTGCCCTGGTCTTGGGAGACGTTCCCCGAATTTCTCGATGTCCTCGACACCCGCCACTATGACGTCGATATCGCCGCCCAGCTGCCGCATTCGGCGCTGCGGGTCTATGTCATGGGGGATCGGGCGGCGGCCCACGAGCCGCCCAGTGCCAAGGATCTGGAACAGATGCGCGCGCTGACCCGGGAGGCGATTGAGGCCGGAGCGATCGGCGTCTCCACATCACGCAACATGATGCACCGGACCAAGGCGGGCGCGCTCGCCCCCAGCCTGTTTTCCGAAGAAGACGAACTGAAAGCTCTCGCCACGGGGCTGCGCGATGCAGGTACCGGAGTTTACCAGATCATCCCGCGCGTGACGGGTTCTGCTGTCGACGAATTTGCCTTGATGGAGCGGATCGCCTCGGTGGCGGAACGACCCCTGTCCTATTCGCTGTTGCAGATGCCGGCAGGTGATCCTGACGAATGGCGTGTTTCGCTCGACGCGCTGACCGTCGCCAATGATCGCGGGCTGACCATGAAGGCGCAGGTGGCGCCGCGCCCGGTGGGTATGCTCTATGGCCTGGACCTCAGTTTCCATCCCTTCTCGCTGCACCCCAGTTTCCGGCCATTGCTCGACAAGCCGCTGGCTGAAAAGGTCGCAGCGATGCGCGATCCGGCGTTCCGCGCCCAGCTGTTGTCCGAAGAACCGGAGGACAGCAATCCGGTGTCGGTCAAGACCGTCATCGCCAGCCGCTTTGCCTATCCGATGGGCGACGTGCCCGTCTATGAACCCGATCTGGCAGACCGGATCGATAACCGCGCGGCAGCGCTGGGCGTCACTTGGCAGGAACATGCCTATGACCTGCTCTTGGAGCAGGAAGGCCGTGCAATCCTGTATCAGCCGGGAGCCAATTACCGCGATGGCAACCTGGATGCCGTGTGGGAAATGCTGACCCACCGCGACACGATCGTCGCGCTGGCCGATGGCGGGGCGCATTATGGAATGATCTGCGATGCGAGCTTCCCGACGTTCTACCTTTCCCGCTGGGCGCGCGACGCGGCAGCGGACCAGCGGATCGCGCTGGAAACTGCCGTTGCGGCGCTGAGCAGCGTCCCCGCGGATGCCGTTGGCCTGGGCGACAGGGGACGATTGGTGGCAGGGGCCAAGGCCGACATCAACATCATCGACCTGGACCGGCTGGCCCTACATGCGCCGACAGTGGCGCATGACCTGCCGGCTGGCGGCCGACGCTTGCGGCAATTGGCAGACGGCTATGTGGCCACCATCGTCTCCGGGGTGGTGACCTATCGCCAGGGTCTAGCGACCGATGCGCTGCCGGGCAGGCTCGTGCGTGGATGCAAAGCGATTGCCGCGCTCTAGCCGCGAGCCCATGGGGAGTGGAGCCGAGGCTGCACTCCCCTATCAGCGGTCAGACGATTTCGGCGATCACCACGCCGACTTCATAGGTCTCGCCAATCTCGCCGATGATCTTCAGCGTGCCGGTGGCAGGGCTCTCGACCTCGTTGGTCGATTTGTCGCTCTCCAGCGAATACAGCGGCTGACCCTCGGTGACCTGGCCGCCGTCTTCGATCAGCCATTCGCTCAAGATGCCTTCGTTCATCGAGAACCCGATCTTGGGTATGGTAACCTGAAATGCCATGAAAATACTCCTCAGCTTGCTAGTTCGACGACGGCCTGAAGGATGCGCTCTGCGTTCGGCGCAAAGGCGGATTCGAGCGGCTTCGAATAGGGGACGGGGCTGAAGGTACCGCCCAGACGCTTGACCGGCTTCTTGAGCTGGCCAAACAGTTCCTCGCTGATGACGGCGGCAATTTCCGCACCAACGCCATGTTCCTTCACCGCCTCGTGAACGATCAGCACCCGGCCCGTCTTGGCGGCCGAGGCAAGGACCGTCTCGCGGTCCCACGGCGCGATGGTGCGCAGATCGACGACCTCGACCGAGATGCCCTGCTCTGCCGCCTTGGCAGCCGCCTGCCGGGCTTCGATCGCCATGCGCGCGTACGTGACGATGGTCAGGTCGCTTCCCTCGATCTGCACCGCTGCCTTGCCCAGCGGCACGCGGTGACTGCTGTCGGGCAGTTCCATCGCCATCGGCATGAAATAGGTCGGCAGGTTCTCAATGAACAGCACCGGATCGGGATCATCGATGGCAGAGCGCAACAGGCCATAGGCATCTTCGGGCGTCGAGGCCGCGCACACCTTGATCCCCGCGGTATGCGCAAACCACGCCTCGAGATAATCGCAATGCTGCCCGCCCGAGCCGAAGCCAAGGCCGGTCATCGTGCGGATAACGATTGGCACGTTGGTCTGGCCGCCCGACATGAAGCGCAGCTTGGCGGCATGGTTGACGATCATGTCCATCGCCACCGTGGTGAAATTCATCAGCATGATCTCGGCGACAGGCTTGTAGCCGGCGAGGCTTGCCCCGATCGCCGCACCCATGATCGCCTGTTCCGATATGGGGGTAGAGCGGACACGGTCATCGCCGAACGCCGTCGACAGGCCCTTGGTGATCTTGGCGATGCCGCCGCCTTCGGGATCGGCAAGATCTTCGCCCAGCGTGATGACCTTGGGGTCATCGGCCATCGCGTCGTGATAGGCCTTGGCAATCGCCGCGAGGATCGAAACGGTGGGCTTGGGCGCCTTGGTCGGCTTTTCTGCCTGTGCAACATCGGTCATGCCGACATCTCCTTTTCGAACACATCGAAGCGCAGCGAATCCGGTTCAGGCCATGGCGATGCCAGCGCAAATTCGAGCGCGTCGTCGATCTGCGCCTCGATATCCGCTTCCATGGCAGCAAGTTCCTCCTCGGTCGCAATGCGGTCGGCTATAAGCCGGGCGCGCAGGCGCGGAACCGGATCAGCCTCAATCGCCGCGGCCTTTTGCGCCGGCGGAATGTAGCTGTCGTCGTCACCGAAGTTGTGGCCATAGAAGCGGAAGGTCATGCATTCGAGCAAGGTCGGCCCCTCGCCTGCCCGCGCGCGGGCGACCGCCTCGGCGAAGGCGGAATACATCGCTTCGGCATCGTTGCCATCGACGCGCACGCCGGGCATGCCATAGCCCTCGGCACGATTGGCGATGTTCTGCCCGCCGGTCATTTTCTCGAATGTCGTGTGCTCGGCAAACAGGTTGTTCTGGCACACAAAGATCGTCGGCAGCTTCCAGACGGAAGCGAGGTTCATCGCCTCGTGCACCGCGCCGATGTTCGAGGCACCGTCACCGAAGGTGCAGACCGAAACCCGGTCGCTCTTGTCCAGCTGAGTTGCCCAGGCCAGGCCATTGGCAATCGGCGCGGACGATCCGACGATGCCGGTCGTCACCATAATGCCCTTGGGCGGATAGGTGAGGTGCATCGGACCTCCCTTGCCCTTGCACGAACCGGTTGTGCGCCCTGCGAGCTCCGCCCACAGCTCGCGCAGGGGAAAGCCCTTGCCAAGCATGTCGTGGATGCCGCGATAGATCGTGCAGAGCGTGTCGTCATCACGCAGAATGTTGCCCATCACCGACGGGATGATCTCCTGGCCGCGATAGGAATAATAGACCATCGCGATCTGCCCGGACAGAATCACCTTGCGGGCGCGCTCGTCATTGGCCTTGAGCAAGGCCGCACGCCGGTAAATATCCAGCAACGCTCCGGAATCTGCTACAAGTTGCCTATTGGCCATGCACCGGCTCCCTCTACCTAAAGCAGTTTAATCAGTGTAATCCGCTATATGATTACACGACTGCTGTCGAGGGGTTTGGTGCGCTGATCAGTCGAGCAGATCGACCGCCGTATTGCGCCCCACCTGCGCCAGCCAGACCTCTCCGGCGGCAACCATGTGCTTTTTCCAGTGTGCCTCGGCGGCATCGCCGTCCTTGGCCTCGATCAGATCGACGAGGCGGGTGTGCGACTTCAAGCCGAAGCGCAATTGCCTTTCCGAAAAATCGGGATCCTCCCCCTGGCGCCGGCGCGAGGACAGCGACAGGTGTGCATCAACCAGACCACGCAGCGCTTGAGAAAACATGTTCAGCGTGCGGTTCCCAGAAAGCTCCATCAACAACCGGTGGAACTCTGCAATCTGCAAAGTCACGGCCATGCGATTCTTGATGTTTCTCATCTCGTCTTCGATGAACGAGCGCAGAATCGGCACCGCTACCTCGCTGTTGCGCTCCGCGACGAGACGCGCCGCAGGCGGCTCGATCAACGTGCGCATCTCGTATAGGTCGCCGATGGTCACGCTTTGCGCCTGCAGGATGATCCCGGCGGCGCGTTCGACCATTTCGTAGTTCGGAGAGCTGACCTTTGCCCCGCCGCGGGCCCCGCGAGCGACCGTGACGAGCCCTTCTGACTCCAGGATCCTGACAGCTTCGCGGATCGTCGGCCGTGACACCTCAAATTCGGAGATAAGCTGGGCCTCTGCGGGCAGCGTATCGCCATCCTTGAGCTCGCCGCGGATGATGGCATTGCGTATCTGCCGCGCCACCAGTTCGGCAGTTTTCGGAACCCTTACAGCGTCAGCATTGCTCCGGCTTCCCACAGGAATGACCGCAAATCCGTTAGACAATTTATATTCCTTCGTCAGCCTGTCCGTTCTTACCCTGCAAACGCTTGTTTCGGCAAGAACCATCGCGTTTTCCACGCTTGCATTTAGACGTATTAACTAGTTAGATGATAATTGGGAGCGGCCCACCTCACGTAAGGGGGATATGAACCGCCGGCCAAGCGCTTGTCAGGAGCAGGATGTGATCATGGAGTATGCGGTTGAGGGGGCGTTCAGCCTCCGATCCAGCCTCCCTCCCGTCTGCTGTCGCCCTGCGCCAGAGTGATGTTTTGCTGAATTTGAAGGGTGATTTGATGGCTAACTGGGACGAAAGCGCCGATTTCGTGATTGTCGGAAGCGGCGGCGGATCGATGGTCGCGGCGCTGGCGGTGGCCGATGCAGGCAAGCGGCCGCTGATTCTGGAAAAGACCGACAAGATCGGCGGATCGACCGCGATGTCCGGTGGCGTGTTCTGGATTCCCAACCATCCGCTGCAGGCACGCGACGGTATTGCCGACAGCGACGAGAAGGGCCGCACCTATCTGGACGCGGCGGTCGGCGATCTTGGCCCTGCCACCTCGCGAGCGCGCAAGGACATGTTCCTAAAACAGGGACCCAGACTGTTCGATTACCTCGAAGCCAAGGGCATGCCGTTCGTGCGCTGCGATGGCTGGTCGGACTATCACGATGATCTGCCAGGCGGCATGGCGGAAGGTCGCTCGCTCGCCGTCGAGCCGTTCAACGTCAAGGAACTGCCCGGCGAATGGGCATCCAAGCTGCGCCGGGGCCTGTCGGCGCTTCCGGTGCGCGGGGTCGAAGGGCGTCAGCTGATGCTGCTCAAGCGCACCTTCAGCGGCAAGGTGGCTGCGCTCAAGCTGGGAATGCGGATCATCAAGGCGAAGATCCAGGGCCGCGAACTGGTCGGTGCCGGAACCGCGATCCAGGGCCGGATGCTGCAGATGGCGGTGCGGCAGAACATCGATATCCGCATCAATTCGGGCGTCAGCGAGCTGATCGAGGAAAATGGCCGGATTACCGGGGTCGTTACGCAGAAGAATGGCGAGCCCTGGCGGGTCGAGGCGCGCGAAGGCGTGCTCATCAACGCCGGCGGCTTTTCGCACAACGAGGCGATGCGCAAGCAATACGGTCCGCAGCCGTCATCGGTCGCGTGGACCAACGCCAACCCCGGCGACACCGGGGAAATGATCCAGGTGGCCAAGGCGCATGGCGCGGCGCTGGATTTCATGGATGGCGCGGTGTGGATCCTGACATCGACCCCGCCATCGGGCGAACGGTACATCCACGTGCTCGACATCCCCAAGCCGCACTGCATTCTGGTGAACCAGAAGGGCCAGCGTTATACCAATAAGGCGCAGAGCTATATGGCGAATGGCCAGGCGCTTTATGCCAATGGCGACGTGCCGGTCTGGGCGATCATCGAATCGCGCCACCGCGATCGCTATCCCTGGAGCTTCAACGCCGGCAAGACCCCGCAATCGTGGTTCGACAGCGGCTATATGAAAAGCTCGGAAACGATCGAGGGCCTCGCCGAGCAGATCAACGTGCCGCCCGCAAACCTCAAGGCTACGATCGAGCGGTTCAACGGCTTTGCCCGCAAGGGCATCGACGAGGATTTCGGGCGCGGGTCCAAGGCCTATGATCTGGTGTTTGCCGATCCGACGCACGGCCCCAACCCGGGCCTGGGCGCGTTCGAAAAGCCGCCCTATTTCGCCGTTGCGATCTATCCGGGCGATGTCGGCACCTTTGGCGGCATCCTGACCGACGAATTCGCGCGCGTGCTCAAGGAAGATGGGTCGGTCCTGCAGGGGCTGTATGCGACCGGTAATTCCACCGCCTCGGTGATGGGCAAGACCTATCCGGGAGCCGGAGCCAGCATCTCGCCCGCGTTCATCTTTGGCTGGGTCGCAGCCCGGCACGCGCTGGGCCAGGCGCCCAACTGACGCCAGCGACAAGGACGCCTGCAATGCAACCCGATCTCGAAGCTATGGTGCGCGAACTGTATGATCGCCAGAAGATCCGCGAGGTGGTTACCAATTACTGCCGCGGCGTGGACCGGATGGATCGCGACCTGCTGTTGTCCTGCTATCATCCCGATGCGGTGGACGATCACGGCTTCTTTGTCGGCGGGCCGGAAGCGTTCTGGGATTGGGTCAACCACTATCACAACAACGCGCAGGCCACCCACCAGCACATCATCACCAACCACAATTGCGACCTCGAGGGCGATGTCGCGCATGCAGAAACCTACTGGATGATGGCGGGCATGGACGCGAAGGACTTCACCCTCGCGATCGGCGGTGGCCGCTATGTCGACCGGATGGAAAAGCGCGACGGCCAGTGGCGCATCGCGGCGCGCAAGTGTGTCTCCGAATGGGGCGGCGTCCCGCAACCCTCAAAGGTGCCGCCGCAGTTCATGGCGATGCTGCGCGAAAGCGGCGTGGTCGCGCGCGACCGATCCGATTCGTCCTATGAACGCCCGCTGACGGTCGATCCGGCGCGGATCGGCATCAACCTCGATATCCTGCCGCCCGGCTACGCGCCCGATTGACGGCGGAGCGATGAACGAGATGCACGCCTATCGGCTGAGCGCGGCCGGTTCGCTCGACAATCTGGTCAAGCGACAGGAGCGTCAGCCGGACATCGGCCCTGATGATGTGCTGGTCCGCATCCGTGCGGTCTCGCTGAACGCGCGCGATCTGATGATATTGCACGGCCCGCAGCCTTATGGCCCGAAGCCTGATATCATTCCCGTTTCCGATGGTGCGGGCGAGGTCGTCGCCTGCGGGTCAGCCGTCAGCGACCTGAAACCCGGCACACGCATTGTGCTGCCGTTTCGTCCGGGCTGGATCGACGGGCCATTCAAGCCTGCCGATGCCGCCACGGATCTGGGCGGAGCCGTGGACGGCGTCTTGTGCGAGTATGTCGCCATCGCCGCGCGCGCCGTCGTGCCCATTCCCGATGACATGAGCTTTGAAGCTGCTGCCACCTTGCCGTGCGCAGGTGTCACTGCCTGGTCGGCGCTGACTCGCGGCAACCCGGTCAACGCGGGCAGCCATGTTCTGGTGCTGGGAACCGGCGGCGTCTCGATCTTCGCGCTGCAGATCGCCAAGTCGATGGGCTGCACCGTCATTGCCACGACGTCCAGCAATGCCAAGGCGCAGAGCCTGATCGCACTGCGCGCGGACCATGTGATCAATTACGTGACCACCCCCGATTGGAGCGCGGCGGTGCGCAACATCACCGGCGGTCACGGGGTTGACCGGGTTGTCGAAGTCGGCGGGGCAGGCAGCCTGCCGCACTCGATGAAAGCGCTTGCCCCGGAGGGCGAGATCGCTCTGATCGGCTTGCTGGATAATCCGATGGACACGATCAGCCCGCTGCCCCTGATGTCCAGCATGGGCGTTATCCGCGGAATTTCTGTTGGCTCGCGCGCCGATCTGGTCGCCTTGCTGGCAGATATGCATCAAAGCTTCGCACCCGTCATCGACCGCGTCCTCGATTTCGACGAAGCCCCGCAAGCTCTGGCGTATCTCGCGTCGCGCCAGCATGTCGGCAAGATCGTCATCCGCGTTTGACGCAGAGCTTGCAAAGTCAGCCGCGCACGAACGCTCCGGCGCGACGTTCGGATACCGCTTTGATCCCTTCGGCAAAGTCCTGCGTCTGCTTCAAGCCTGCCTGCAGCACCGCCTCCTTTGCGGTAGCGGCGCGGATCCGGTCGGCCAGCCCTGCACGCAGCGTTTCGCGCGTGGCCTCGACTGCCAGCGGCGCATTCTCCGCAATCAGCGCAGCAAAGGCGCGGGCGGATCGCGCAAGATCACCGGGTGCTGCCAGTTCATCGACCAGCCCCCAATCGAATGCGGTCACACCGCTGATCCGCTCGGCGGTCAGCAGCATCCGCGCAGCCTTCTGCCCGCCGACGATCTCGGGCAGGCGCACCGAAATTCCGAACCCTGCGTGAAAGCCGAGCTTGACGAAATTGGCGGAAAACCGCGCATCGTCGGTCGCAATCCTGAAATCGCCGACCAGCGCCAGCCCCAGGCCCGCGCCGATTGCCGCCCCCTGCACCGCAACGATCAGCGGCTTTCGATTCGAATAAAGCCGCACCGCCTGGGCATATAATTCCAGCGTCTGGGCGTTCTCATCGTCCTGCGCAAAATCGCCGCCTGCGGTGAAATCGGCACCAGCACAGAACACCTTGCCTTCCGATTGCAGCAGCACGACGCGGCAGGCATCATCCTTGTCCAGCGCATCCAGCGCATCTGCGATCGCCCTGAGAAGGGGGACAGAGACATGGTTGTACGGGGGGCAGGCAAATGTGACGACGCCGATATGCCCCTCGACCACCGACGCCAGGCGAAAGGCTTCTTGTGCAGCGGTCATTCGCGTGTCCCCAGCAGGTTGCGCGCGACCACCCAGTTGTGGATTTCGCTCGGCCCGTCATAGATGCGCATCGTGCGCAGCTTGTTCGACATCAGGTACAAGGGCAGCTCGCGGGTCATGCCCATTCCGCCGAACATCTGCATGGCATGATCGACGATCTCATAGGCCGATTCGGTGCAATAGGATTTGATCATCGAGATTTCCTGACGGGTATCGCGGCCCTCATCGATCTTCCAGGCGCAGTCATAGGTCATCAACCGCATCGCGTGGATGCGGGTTGCAGCGTCGGCCACCCAATTCTGTACCGTTTGCCGCGCGGCCAGCGGCTTGCCGAAGGTCACCCGCTGGGGGGCGTATTCGACCATCATGTCGAGCGCGCGCTGCGCCATGCCGATCGACCACGACGCCATCTCGATCCGCCGGGTGCCCAGCCGCACCTGCATCGGCGCAAAGCCCTGGCCGCGTGTTCCCAGCAGTTTCCATCCCGGCACACGGCACTCCTCGAGCGCGATCTCGTAGGTTGCGCTGCCATCGATCATCGGGATCTTGCGCAGAACATTGAAGCCGGGCGTGTCTCTGTCGACCAGAAACGCCGACATGCCGTTGCGGCCGTTGGGGTTCTTGTCGGTCACCGCCATCAGGATGGTGAAATCGGCTTCGGCGGCGCGCGTGATCCAGATCTTGCGGCCGTTGATCACCCAGTCATCACCATCTTGCACCGCGGTGGTGGTCATCCGCGAAGGGTCTGCGCCTGCGCCGGGCTCGGAAATCCCGATCGCCGATATGGTCTCGCCGCGCACATAGGGTTCCAGATAGGCTTCGCGCTGGCGCGCGTCGGCGGCGACCATCATCATCCGCAGATTGGGCGAGTCCGGTGGCAGCGTATAAGGTGTCGCGGTGCGGCCCAGTTCCTCGTTCACCCCGACCATGGCCACCATCGGCAGGTTCATGCCGCCAACCTCTTCGGGAGCATCCAGCCCCCACAGGCCCAGATCGCGCGATACCGCATCGACCTTGGCGAGCTCGTCCTTTGACAGGTAGCTGCCCTTGCCCGATGACTCGCGCGCCAGCACGTCAGCTTCCAACGGCATAAGCTGCGCCTTGACGAACTTGGCGACGAGGTCCTTCAACATCTGATGCTCATGGGCGAGCTCGAAATTCATGTGCGACGCTTTCCTGGCTTCTTTTAACGTGGTGCCGGCAGATCGCTCAGCGTCCGGTGTACCGGTTCCTGACATCATAGGTCAGAGCCCCGGTCACCAATGGATCGCAAATCCCCTCCCATGTCCAGCCGCCCGCCATGAACTGATTGCGGATAAGCTCGGGTTCCTGAACCAGCGCAACCTGCGCGCCGCAGATGAACACCTCGCGCCCATTGATATTCTCCGACAAGGGCGAGCAAAGCCAGGCTAGCACCGCTGCCACCGAAAACGCCTCGGTCTGCAGGTTATGGGGCAGCAGCCACTGGTTGGATAGCGGCGGAATACCCAGTGTTTGCGTCTGGTAGCCGATGGTTTCCATAACCTCCGGGATTGCCATGTTCGTCGCCTGCGACATCGGGCGTACCGCATTGCAGCGGACGCCGAATTCGCCCAGTTCGCGCGCGATCGAGCGCGTAAGCCCAACAACGCCCTCTTTCGATGCGCTGTAGTTGGCCATGCCGAGGTGGCCAAAACCCGAGGGCGAGCTGAGGTTGACGATCGCGCCACCCTGTCGCTTGATATACTCAGCCCCCGCGCGGATGGTCGCGAAATAGCCTTTCAGGTTCACCGCCATGACGGTGTCGAAATCTTCCTCGCTCATCTCCGTGATCCGCTTGGGACGGATGATCCCTGCATTGTTGATCAAGAAATCGAGGCGGCCAAAACTGTCCATCGCGCATTCGACGACAGCCCTTCCGCCAGCCATGGACGAGACGCTCGAGGTTTCGGCAACCGCTTTTCCTCCGGCGGCAACGATATCATCGACGACCTGCTGCGCCAGCGATGTATCGCCCCCGCCGCCCTGGGGGCCTCCACCAAGATCGTTGACGACAACGCTGGCGCCTTCGCGGGCCATCAGCAGCGCCGTGTCCCGGCCGATACCGCGCCCGGCACCTGTGATCACTACAACCTTGTCTGCAAAATGGCCCACGATCTGTCCTCTCCGGTTGACGCTTTTTGCAAGTGCCTTGCATTCAATCAGCGATATTCATATAAATCCGTTACACATTAAATCAACCGACTCGATGGGGACTCCCGATAATGACAAGCTTGAGTTCGATCGTCCGTAACGTCCTGACGATTGAGCCGTCCGCCCCAGCGTTGGAATATGAAAAGACGTGGCACAGCTGGGGCGAGCTGACGGCGATCATCGATGCCGTGGAGACGGTGCTGCAAGAGAACGGTATCGGTCCAGGCGCGCGCATCGGCGGCATATTGCGCAATACGCCGCAGATCGCAGCCGTGATCATCGGCACCATCATCAACGACCGGTGTGTCGTCACGTTGAACCCGGCGCTGCCCGATGCCAAGCTGGTCAACGACATCGCCACGCTGAAAACGCCGGTACTCATCGCGCAGAGCCTCGACTGGCAGCGGCCCGAAATCCGGGAAGCGGCGCGCAGGACCGGCGCGCTGTGCCTGGAAGTGACCGGCGATCTCGACACCCCCGTCAAGACGGTCTTCGAGATGACCGGATCGGATTTTGACACCGATGCCAAAGGCGTCGGAATCGAAATGCTGACCAGCGGGACAACCGGGGCACCCAAGCGCATTCCGCTGATGGCCGAGAACTTCTCGAAGATGGTGCTGGATGCAGCGGTTTATGAAAAGCGTGATATCGCAGCGGCGCCGAAGCTCTCTCGCTCGGTAACCATCGCCAACACCCCGTTCTCGCATATCGGCGGCATTTTCGGGCTGTTCGTCACGCTGTCTGCCGGGCGCAAGGCCTGCATGCTCGATCGCTTCCGCGTCGATGAGTTCGTCGATGCCATCCAGCGGCATCAGCCCAAGGTGGTCGGCGCGCCGCCGTCTGCGCTGCGGATGATCATCGATGCCAAGGTGCCCAGGGAGGCGCTGTCCAGCCTTGTGGTGTTCCGCACCGCGACAGCCCCGCTCGATCCCAGCCTGGCCGATCAGTTCTATGAAATATACGGCGTTCCGGTCCTGCAGAATTATGGGGCCACCGAATTTGCCGGCGGCGTTGCGGGATGGACCCTCCCGGACTTCAAGAAGTACGGCCCGGAACGTCGTGGCAGCGTCGGCAGGATGAACCCCGGCATCGAAGGCCGCGTCGTCCATCCGGAAACCGGCGAACCGCTTGCCTTCGGCGAGCAGGGACTGCTTGAGCTGCGCGCCAAGCATCTGGGCGATGGACAGGCCTGGGTCCGGACGACCGATCTCGCACGAATGGATGCCGAGCAGTTCCTGTGGATCCTCGGCCGCGCCGACAACGCCATCATTCGCGGCGGCTTCAAGATCATCCCCGACGATGTCGTCAAGGCCATCGAATCGCACCCCGATGTGCTCGAGGCATGCGTCGTGGCGCTGCCCGATGCCCGGCTGGGCCAGGTTCCGGCAGCAGGCTATCGGGTGCGCACCGGCCATACGCTGACCGAAGAGGATCTGCGTGCATATCTGCGCGAGAAGTTGACCGCCTATCAGGTTCCGACCAAGCTGCTTGCGGTGGACGAGTTCCCCCGCACGCCGTCGATGAAACCCAGCCAGCCCGAGCTCAAGAAGCTGCTCGAAGCGGTGTGACAGACGCCGTGCCCTCGGCCGACCGACGCGCGATGCAGTACCGACCGCTTCCCTTTCGGGCGCACGATACGCGGATCGAACACCGGGAGGACGGATGCTGGCTGTTCACGCCGGGCTATCCAGCCGTCGCACAATGGCCATCGATCCCGCACCTGGCCATCGACCGGGCAAGCCGCATCCCAGATGCACCCTTGATCGCGCGGCGTGCGCTGCTGGAGGATGGCAGCCGGGGCGCATGGCAGCGCCGCAATTATGCCGACATCATCGCCAGCGCGCGCAGCCTGGCGCAGGCGCTGCTGGACATGAACATCGCTTCAGACCGGTGCATCATGGTGCTGTCGGGCGCATCGGCCAACCATCTGGTGGTCAATCTGGCCGCGCAGATGGCCCGCATTCCCTACGCGCCGGTGTCGGTGAATTATGCGATGGCAGGTGGCGGCCATACCCGGCTGCGCCATTGCGCCGACGTTTGTCGCCGCAACTGGTTTATGCCGATGACTGGCAGCAGTTCCTTCCCGCCATGCGTGCGATCAGCGGCTCGGGCGACGTGATGTTCGTCACCGATGAAGCCGCTCCTTCAGGCGAAAGCACCGCCCTGCAAGAGCTGATGACCGGACCTGCAAGCGAGGCGGTCGAACGCTCGATCGCCGCGATCATGCCAGACACCCATGCCAAGACCATCTTCACCTCGGGTTCGACCGGCAAGCCCAAGGGGGTGATCCAGACCCAGCGGATGCTGACCGGCGTCGTGGCGCAGCATGATGCGATGTACCAGCATTCCGAACGGCCGCTGGGCACGCGGTCGTATCTGTCGTGGATGCCGTGGAGCCATGTCGGCGGCAACAACACGCTGATGGCCGATGTGCTGAACGATGGCGCGTGTCTCTATATCGATGACGGCCGCCCGGTGCCGGGACAGTTCGGCGAATCCATCCGCAACCTGCACGAGATTTCGCCCTCCGAGTTCACTTCCACCCCGTCCTTCTATTCCGAACTGGTGAACGCGATGGAGGCGGACCCGGGTCTGCGTGACAGGTTCTTCAGCCAGCTCAATCATCTGAGCTTTGGCGCTGCGGGCCTGTCCGAGGACGTGTTCCGGCGGCTGCAGGCCTTATCCGTCGCCGCGACCGGACAGGGCATCCCGATCATCGCCAAATACGGCACCAGCGAAACGCAGGGCACGTTCGCGACCCCGTGGCCGATCGAGCAGACCGGCCCGATCGGACTGCCGTTCGCGGGCAATGTGGTCAAGCTTGCACCTGTCGTCGACAGCTTCGAGATCCGGGTCAAAGGCCTCACCGTGACGCCGGGGTACGTCAACGATCCGCAGGCGACCGCCGATGCGTTTGACGATGAGGGCTTCTATCGCACCGGCGATGCCGCCCGGCTGATCGACGCAGAGCAACCCGAACTGGGCGTGGTGTTCGACGGCCGCCTGTCGGAAAACTTCAAGCTGCAATCGGGCACATGGGTGGACGTCGGCAACCTGCGGCTGGCGTTGATCGCGGCGCTCGACCCGCTGCTGATGGATGCGGTCATCCTCGGCGAAGGCGAGGCGGATGTGCGTGCGCTCGGCTGGCTTCGGGTCGCCGATGCTCGGGCGCTGGTCGGCGAGGCTCTGCCGCTGGACCTGCTGGTGGCGCACCCGCTGATCCACGCGCATTGCGCCGCCGCGCTCGCACGCTGCAATGCTGCAGCCGGCGGGCAGTCGCGCCAGATCGCGGCTCTGCGCCTGCTCGCCACGCCACCTGGAGGCGACGAGATTGCCGACAAGGGCTATATCAACCAGCGCGAGGTGATGCGGCAGAGGCCGGATGATGTCCGCGCGGCCTATCGGGGCGAGGGAATTCTGCCGCGCGCCTAGCGCGGGGCCATGCGGATCGCGCCATCGAGCCGGATCGACTGGCCGTTGAAATAGCTGTTGCGCGCCAATTCCATCACCAGGCTGCCGAACTCCTCGGGCTTGCCCAGCCGCTTGGGGAAGGGAACCGATGCGGCAAGGCTTTCGAGCACCTGCGGCCTGGCCCCCAGCATCAGCGGGGTGGCGAAGATGCCGGGCATGATGCAGTTAACGCGGATGCCAAGGTCCATCAGATCGCGCGCCATCGGCAGCACCAGACCGTTGACGCCGGACTTGGCCGATCCATAGGTCACCTGACCGATCTGGCCATCCTGCGCTGCCACCGATGCGGTCAGCGTGATCGCGCCGCGCTCGCCATCTTCCAGCGGTTCCAGCGTCGCCATGCCCTCTGCGGCCAGCGATGCCATGCGATAGCTGGCGATCAGGATGCCGTGGACGCCATAAGCATAATCCTCGGTCGAAAGGCGCTTGAGGCGGCCTGCCTCCTTGTCGAACGCCAGCGTCTTGCCCCGGCGCGATGCCATCGCGCAGTGCACCAGGATGCGTTCCTGACCATGCGCCGCGCGTGCCCTGGCATAGCCTGCGACCACGGAGTCCTCATCCATGATGTCTACCTTGCAGAACAGCCCGCCGATCGCCTTGGCCACTTCCTCGCCGCCTGCCTCGTTGAGATCGAAGATCGCGACCTTGACGCCGGCCGCTGCCAGCGCCTCCGCCGAGGCGCGCCCCAGACCCGAGGCTCCGCCGGTGACCACGGCTGCGGTGGTGTTGTCGATGATCATGGGATCAGTTCCTTTCAATCAATAGCTGCGGGGAAGGCCGAGGACATGCTCGGCAAGATAGCTCAGGATCAGGTTGGTGCTGATCGGGGCGACGGTGTAGAGCCGCGCCTCGCGGAACTTGCGCTCGACGTCGTATTCCTCGGCAAAGCCGAAGCCGCCATGGGTCTGCACGCACATATCGGCAGCGGCCCAGCTAGCTTCGGACGCCAGCATCTTGGCCATGTTGGCCTCCGCCCCCGGATTGCCGCCGGCATCGAACACCTGCGCTGCGTGGTGGACCATCAGCTCGGCCGCGCGCATCTGCGCATAGGCCCGGGCGATGGGGAACTGCACGCCCTGGTTCTGGCCGATCGCACGCCCGAAAACGTTGCGCTCATTGGCATAAGCGGTCGCCTTCTGGATGAACCACTTGGCATCGCCGATGCACTCTGCGGCGATCAGGATGCGCTCTGCGTTCATGCCCGACAGGATGTAGCGAAAGCCCTTGCCCTCTTCCCCGACCAGCGCCGAGGCCGGGATGCGCATGTCGTCGAAGAACACTTCGGTGGTCGAGTGGTTCATCATCGTGCGGATCGGCTTGATCGTCATGCCATTCCCCACGACCATGCGCATATCGACGAGGAAGATCGACAGGCCTTCGGTCTTGCTCGCCACGTGGTCGCGCGGGGTGGTGCGGGCTAGCAGCAGCATCAGGTCCGAATACTCAGCACGGCTGGTCCAGATCTTCTGGCCATTGATGACGTAATCCTCGCCATCGCGCACCGCCACGGTGCGCAGGCTGAGGGTATCGGTGCCGCTGGTGGGTTCGGAGACGCCAAACGCCTGCAACCGCAATTCACCGCTGGCGATACCCGGGAGATAGGCGCGCTTCTGCTCCTCGCTGCCATATTTGAGCAGCGTGTTCATGATGTACATCTGCGCGTGCGCCGATGCGCCGTTGCAACCGGCGGCCTGGATTTCCTCCATGATCACCGCGGCTGCATCGAGGTTGAGGCCCGATCCGCCATAGGCTTCGGGGATCAGCGCCGCCAGGAAGCCCGACTTGGTGAGAGCATCTACGAATTCGCCCGGATAGGCGCGCGCGGCATCTTTCGCCCGCCAGTATTCCCCCGGGTAATCCGCGCACAAGGCCTGAACGGCGCGGCGGATCTCGGCAACATCTTCGCTTTCTGTCATATCAGTCTTTCCTTGTGGCGCTGGCCGCCATCACCTGCCGCCCATCGGCGGCAAAGGCTGCGAGTTCGAATGTCGTGTCGGTGCCGCGCATCACCAGGTGCAGCGCCTCGCCGCAGATCGCAGGCGAAAGCCCGCGAAAGGCAAAGCTGGCAATCGCATTGTCACCCAGCTGCCGCCGCGCCAGATCGAGCAACAGGCTGGCAGTCAGCGGCCCGTGGACCACCAGCCCGCGATAGCGCTCAACGCTCTGCGCATATGGCAGGTCATAATGGATGCGGTGGCTGTTGAAGGTCAGCGCGGAAAACCGGAACAGCAGGGGTTCAGAGGGCGTGATGACGCGGTGAACGTCCCAGCCTGCCGGATCGAACATTGCCTCGCCAGCCGGCGGGGGCGAAAGCGGCGCATCGGCTGCAGCGGCATCGCGATAGACAATGCTCTGCGTCTCGCGCACCGCCAGACCGTTCTCGCCGCACGTCTCATGGCCGATTTCGACGAACACCAGCTGCCCGGAAGCGCCGCTCTTCTCCACAACAGACAACACGCGCGATGTGCGGGTGACCGCCTCGCCTGCGCGCAGGGGGGTCAAAAACTCCAGCTTGCTCGATGCCCACATGCGCCGGGGCAGCGGTACAGGGGGCAGGAAGCTCTGCACGCTGTCATCGCGCAGCGGATGGCCATCCGGCCCCAACCGGGCAGTCGGCGCATCGGGCAGGCACAGGCACCAATGATACCCTTGCGGAACCGCACCATCGGCGAGCGGATCGCGATTCAGCGTTGCCAACCAGCGCCCCAGCCCACCTGGATCGATCCGATCGCTGCGGGATTCCTCGCGCCCGATCCATGCATTCCAGTCCACCATCAGTTGCGCCCCCCGGCCAGTCCCTTTGCGATCACCTGCGCCTGAATTTCCGCCGCGCCTTCAAAGATGTTAAGGATGCGCGCGTCGCACAGCACCCGGCTGATTTCATATTCCAGCGCATAGCCATTACCGCCGTGGATCTGCAGCGCTGCGTCGGCATTGCTCCACGCCGCACGCGCCGCCAGCAGCTTGGCCATTCCCGCCTCGATATCGCAGCGTTTGCTCGAATCCTTGGCGCGGGCCGCCGCGTAGGTCAGCTCGCGCGCCAGCAACAGGTCACTCAGGCTCATGGCAATCTTGTCAGCCACGCGTGGGAAATGCACGATCGCTTTGCCGAACTGCTTGCGGCCGATGGCGTAGTCCACGCCAAGCTCGAGCGCACGCCTCGCCACGCCCACGGCGCGTGCTGCGGTCTGGATGCGAGCGCCTTCAAAGGTCCGCATCAGTTGCTTGAAGCCCTGGCCCTGCTCGCCCCCCAGCAACGCCTCGACTGGCGCTGCCATCCCGTCGAACTGCAGCGCATATTCGCGCATGCCGCGATATCCCAGCACCTCGATCTCGCTGCCGCTCATCCCCTGGTCGGGGAAGGGATCGCCATCGGTGCCGCGAGTCTTGGGCACCAGCAGCATCGACAGGCCGGCATAGCCTTTGACGTCGGGCAAGGTCCGCACCAGCATGGTCATCAGGTCGGACCGGCTGGCGTGGGTGATCCAGGTCTTGGCACCGCTGATTACCCAGCCGTCCGGCCCAAGCTGCGCCCTGGATTGCAGCGAACCCAGATCGGAGCCGGTATCCGGCTCGGTGAAAACCGCCGTGGGCAATATTGCGCCGCTGGCAATCCTGGGCAGCCAGTGGGCCTTTTGCTCTGGCGTACCACCCAGCACGATCAATTCGCCCGCGATCTCCGACCGCGTGCCAAGCGAGCCTGCGCCGATCCAGCCGCGCGACAGCTCTTCGGTGACCACGCACATCACCAGCTTCGACTGGCCCAGCCCGCCGAACTCCTCGGGGATGCACACGCCGAACGTCCCCAGCCCGGCCATCGCGGCAATGGTGGCATCGGGGATCAAGGCATTGGCGAGATGCCATCCATGCGCGTGCGGGAGGATCTCCGCCTGGGTAAACCGCCGGAACTGGTCGCGCACCGTGTCCAGATCCGTATCGTGCAGCGTTTCGCTGACGCCCTGCCCTGCTGCCACCGCCTGCGCCACCGCCATCCGGGTTGCGGCGTGGTCTGCCTCCAGCAACCAGGCGCATTCTGTAATCAGGGTCCGGGCGGCATCACCGAGCCCAAGGTCGCCAGAACGAAACAGCTCGTTCTGAACCATCGGCAGACCGCCTGTGAGTTGACCCAGCGTCTCGGCAAAGGCCAGCGTCGCCACCTGCCGGTCCAGCGCGGAGCCGCCATCATTGCTTTCCAGCCATTCGGCCACCGCCTCCAGCGCCGCCACGCTGGTCGCCACCCAGGCAAAGCCATGCGCGGCACGCTGCTCTTCATCCATCGACCGGCGCTGCAACCGTTCGGTCAACGCCGACTTTGCGGCATCGCGATAGCTGGAGGCAGCAGCTAGGGCTGCGGCAAAGGTCATGCTCGCTCGAACACGGCAGCGATCCCCTGCCCTCCGCCGATGCACATCGTCTCGAGCCCGTAACGCACATCGCGGCGGTGCATCTCGCGGGTGAGGTCGGCGAGGATGCGACCGCCGGTCGCCCCGATGGGATGGCCCAGCGAGATCCCCGATCCGTTGACGTTGAGCATGTCATGACGGCTGTCGTCCTCGGCCCAGCCCCAGGCCTTGAGGCAGGCGAGCACCTGCGGCGCGAACGCCTCGTTGAGCTCGATCAGGCCGATGTCGCTCCACGACAGGCCATTGCGCCCCAGCAAACGCTCGGTGGCCGGGACAGGGCCAATGCCCATCCGCGAGGGATCACAGCCCGCCGCTGCCCAGCTGTGCAGATAGGCGATGGGTTCGAGCCCCAGCTCCTCCAGCCGGTCCTCCGCCACCACCAGACAGGCCGCTGCCGCATCGTTCTGCTGGCTGGCGTTGCCCGCCGTGACCACACCGCCTTCGAGCGGGCGCAGGGCCGCCAGCGTTTCCGCGCTGGCATCGGCGCGATAGCCTTCGTCGTGATCGAAGATCAGCGGATCGCCCTTGCGCTGCGGGATCGCGACCGGCACCAGCTCGTCGGCAAACAGGCCCTTGCTCCAGGCCGCAGCCGCGCGCTGGTGCGAGCGGGCCGCATACGCATCGCACGCCTCGCGGCTGATGCCATAATCCTTCGCCAGGTTTTCTGCGGTCTCGATCATCCCGGTGATCACGCCGAATCGTTCTACAGGCTGCGACATCACCCGCCCGCGGGTCAGCCGGTCATGCAGCGTCAGATTGCCCATCCGCACCCCCTGGCGCAGATCGGTGGTGTAATGCTCGACATTCGACATGCTCTCGACGCCCCCTGCGACCACCACATCGCTGACGCCGGTCTGCACCATCATCGCGGCATTGACGATGGCCTGCAGCCCGGACCCGCAGCGCCGATCGACCTGATAGCCCGGCACCTCCAGCGGCAGCCCCGCTGCCAGCCATGACCAATGGCCGATACACGGCGCCTCGCCATTGCCATAGCCTTGCGCGAACACGACATCATCGACCCGCGCCGGATCGATCCCGGTCCGCTCGATCAGCGCGTTCAGGACTATGCCGCCCAGTTCGCCAGCGGTGAGCGACGACAGCGCCCCGCCAAACTTGCCGACAGCGGTGCGAATGGGAGCGACGATGGCAGCACGGCGAAGGGTCATGGGGCGGTTCCTACAATTTTCGAGTCGATCAAACGGGCAATTTCGCCGGAAGACAGGCCAAGCCGTTGGCTGAGCACCTGCTCGCTGTCAGCACCATTGCGCGGGGCGGCTTGCGGGGGCGTCCGCTCCAGCTGTGGTATAGTGCCAAAGGCGCCTGCAGCCGGATAGGCAAAGCCCGAGGGGTTAGCGTCGAACGGGCTGAACATCGGGTTGTCACCCACAAGGCGAGGGTCGTGCGCGGCATCGAGCATCGTGCGGTACGCCGAATGCACGATGCCCCCCGCATCCAGCGCCTCGCCCAGCGCGGCGTGATCTTGCGCGCCGATCGCCGCCTCGAACAGCGGGTACAAGGCATCGCGATGATCGAACCGCAGCCCGTCATCGCGCGCGAAGCTGACGCCGCGCGCTGCCTCGATCGCGGTCACTGCTTCATTCAGATCCAGCGCGGTCAGCAGGTTCGCCCATTGCCGCGGCGTGACCACCACGATCATCGTGCGCATACCATCGCGCGTCACGAAATCCCGCCCGAACAGGCCATATACCGCATTGCCCAGACGCGGGCGATTGGCACTGTTGTGCAGCACTTCGGCAATGCCGCCCATATTGGCGACCGTGCCGATGGCGACATCGGACAACGGCACGCGCACCTCGCTCCCCTCGCCCGTCTGCTCGCGCCGCCGGATCGCCGCCAGCATCGCAAACGCGGCATAGGCCCCGCTCAGCAGATCCCAGGCGGGAAGCACATGGTTGACCGGCTCGGGCCCCGGCCCGGTCATCATCGGATAGCCGACCGCGTTGTTGATGGTGTAGTCGAGCGCCGGCGCGCCATCGGCCCAGCCCATGATCCGCGCCGTCACCAGATCGGCCCGTCCTTGCGCGAGGGTGGCGTGCGACAGAAAGCTCTCCGCCGGGAAATTGGTGATCAACTGGCCCGTGGCGCGGATCAGGGCCTGCAACAGTTCCCGCCCCTCGGGCCGCGACAGGTCCAGCGCCACCGATTTCTTGCCGCGATTGAGGTTCTCCCAATAGAGCGAGTCATTGGCCTCTGTGACCGGCCAGCGGCGAAAGTCCGGTCCGCCGCCGATCTGGTCAACCCGGATCACATCTGCGCCAAATTGCGCACAATAGAGCCCTGCCGTCGGCGACGCCACGAAGGATGACGCCTCGATGATCGATAGCCCTTCGAGCAGGTTATACATCGATCATGCCTGCGCCGCCCATTCGCGCAGCATGTGCTTGGCGATCTGAAGCTGCAAGATCTGGGTGGTGCCTTCATAGATGCGATAGACGCGCGCATCGCGGAAATAGCGCTCGGCCTCATATTCGGCGAGATAGCCGGCCCCGCCATAGATCTGCACCACGCGGTCGACCACGCGCCCGCACATTTCGGTGGCAAACACCTTGGCCGCGGCGGCCTTGCGCAGCACGTTCTCGCCTGCGTCGGCCCTGCGGGCTGCATCCTCGAGCATGCATTGCGCGGCGTAGATCTCGATCTCGCTTTCCGCGAGCATCTGCTGGATCAGCTGGAAATTGGCGATCGGCTCGCCAAACGCCTTGCGTTCATTGGCATAGCGCAGCGCGCTGTCGAGCGCGCGCCGGGCATAGCCTGCGGCGGCTGCGCCGACCGAGAGCCGTCCGTTGTCGAGGCTGCGCATGGCAATCGCAAAGCCCTTGCCTTCCTCCTCGCCAAGCAGCGCGTCTGCAGGCAGCTTTACGTCCTGCAGGATGATATCGGCAATATGGCTTCCCGCCTGGCCCATTTTCTTGTCGGACTTGCCGACCGAGACCCCTGGCGTATCCATCGGCACGATAAAGGCGGAGACATGCGCGTTCTTGGGCAAGGCCTCCTTGCTGGTCCGCGCCATCACCAGCGCGACTTTGGCAAACGGGGCGTTGGTGATGTAGCGCTTGGCGCCGTTCAGCACCCAGCCGTTGCCGGATCGGGTCGCCGTCGTCTGCATGGCGGCCGAGTCCGATCCCGAGCCGGGCTCTGTCAAACCAAAGGATGCGATTTCGCCCGCTGCCAGCCGGGGCAGCCACTCTGTCTTCTGCGCATCGGTACCGCCATTCTTGAACGCCGAGCAGATCATGCCGATGTTGATCGAGGTGATCGACCGATAGCAGGGCATGGCATAGCTCAGCTCCCGGATCGTCCGGATATACTGCTCGATGTTCATATCCGCCCCGCCGTATTCCTCCGGCATGGTCAGGCCGAACAGCCCCATGTCGCGCATTTCATCGATGATCGCCACCGGGATAAGATCGGTTTCGAGAATCTCCTTCTCCGCCGGGATCAGCCGTTCGCGCACATAGCGCTGCAACTGATCGATAAACTGTTCGAAGACATCGGTATCCATGGTCGCTGTTCCTGGCATGCTGGCAAATGGAGGCAAAACTGTCGCGGATCGCGCAAACGGGCGAAGACAAGGTTAATCGCCCCAGTCGACATGCTGCTCAAATCGGATCGTAGGGAAACACATGCGCCGAGACCTCGTCGGCCCGGGCAAAGCTTGGCTGGAACGCCGGGATCAGTTCGTCTGCAATTGTCTCGGGCGTCCAGCCTTCTGCCTTGGTCATCGAGCGCACCGGACGCGGCTTGCTGAACAGCACGATCTCGTTCTTGCGCACCGAGAAAATCTGGTTGGTTACTTGGGCCGAGGCATCGGACGCCAGATACACCACCAGCGGCGCGATCTTGTCTGCGCTCATCGACTTGAACTTTTCGACCCGCGCCTTCTGCTCGGGCGTTTCGGCGGGGATCGACGCGATCATCCGGCTCCACGCGAACGGCGCGATGCAGTTGGAGCGGACGCCGGCGCGCGCCATGTCGAGCGCGATCGACTGCGACAGGCCCACGATGCCCAGCTTGGCGGCGGAGTAGTTGGCCTGGCCGATGTTTCCCACCAGACCGCTGGTCGAGGTGAAATGGATGAAGCTGCCTGATTGCTGGTCGCGAAAATAGGGCGTGGCGGCCTTGGAGACGTTGAAGCTGCCGTTGAGATGCACGTCGATGACCGCGCGCCAGTCCTCGTGGCTCATCTTGTGCCAGATGGTGTCGCGCAGGATACCCGCATTGTTGACGACGGCATCGATCCGCCCGAACTGGCGGACGGCATCCTCGATGATCGTCGTGGCCCCTGCCGGGTCGGCAACGCTGGCAAGGTTCGCGTAGGCCCGTCCGCCGGCTGCGATGATGTCATCCACGGTCTGCTGCGCGGGGGCAGCATCGCCCCCTTCCCCGCCACCGCTGACGCCGGGATCATTGACCACGACCGCAGCGCCGTGTGCCGCGCACAGCAGCGCAATCTCGCGCCCGACACCGCGTCCGCCGCCGGTCACCGCAACGACCTTTCCCTCGAGCATCGCCATATTCACATCCTTTCAGCAATTCAGTCGGTGAGCATGGCCTGGAAACGCTGCCGCATGATCGCTTCGGCATCCGCGACAATCCGCGTGATCAGCTCGGCACAGGTCGGAATATCGTGGATCAACCCCTGCACCATGCCTGCCGACCAGATGCCGTGGTCGGTATCGCCGCTCGCCAGTCCTTCACGACCGCGAACACCCTTGACCAGATCGGCAACCGCCTCGAACGGCTTGCCCTCGCGCTCGGCGGCGACGACCTGCTGCGAAACCTCGTTGCGCGCGACGCGCGCGGTGTTGCGATAGGTGCGGAAGATCAGATCGGTGCCACGCTCGTCGGTGGTAACCATCGCATCCTTGAAGCTCTGATGGATCGGCGCCTCGACCGTCGCGGTAAACCGCGTGCCCATGTTGATGCCCTCTGCCCCCAAAGCCAGCGCTGCCGCCAGCCCGCGTCCGTCGCCAAAGCCGCCGCTCGCCAGCAGCGGGATTTTCACCTTGTCGGCTGCCACCGGGATCAGGATCAATCCGGGAATGTCGTCTTCCCCGGGGTGCCCTGCACATTCGAAGCCGTCGATCGAGATGATATCGACCCCGGCGCGCTCTGCCGACAAGGCGTGACGCACGGCAGTGCATTTGTGGAGGATGCGAATGCCATGCGGCTGCATCATTTCCCACAGTTCGCGCACCGCAGGCGTGCCGGCTGTCTCGACAATCTTGACGCCGCTGTCGATGATGGCCTGCGCATAGGCGCGGTAATCGGGCGGGTTGATCGTCGGGAAAACGGTCAGGTTCACCCCGAAAGGCTTGTCGGTCATGCCGCGACAGCGTTCGATTTCCTCGGCCAGCGCCTGCGGCGTCGGCTGGGTGAGCCCGGTCAGGATGCCAAGCCCGCTGGCGTTGGACACCGCGCTCGCCATCTCGGCTATACCCACCCATTGCATCCCGCCCTGCACGATGGGATGCTCGATTCCGAGCATGTCGGTCACTCTCGTTTTCAGCGGCAAGGCTCTCTCCATGTCTTCATTGATCGATTGACCGCCACCGTGGTGCGACCAACCATTTTTTGATCCAGTGGCCATCCCCTCTGGACTCATTAGCCGGGGGAATTATATAACTAGGTAACAGCATTCAACCCCAGTTTTGGAATTTGTCCAATGGCTGGGTACAAAAGGAAACCGACGCTCCGTCGCGAAACGCAAGCGGGTAACAGCATGGCCGAGCGCAACCCAAGGGACAAGTTGCGTAACGATACCATGGGCCCGAAAGCGCAACACGGCTTGGCGGACAGGAAGATGGAGGATGAGTGATATGGCCAGCCAGGCAGTGCAGCACGCCGCAGAAGCATTCCCGCAGACGCAGGAACTCAAGACGCACAACCATCTGATCGATGACAAGGCGGCGCTCGATGCTGCCTGGGAGCAGGACGGATACTGGTTTTTCCGCGATGTCCTCGACAAGGCGGCGGTAGCGCGGCTGCGCCAGTCGTGGATTGATGAGCTGGAGCGCAACCGCGTGATCGACCCGGTCGGCAGCTCAGCGACCGACAAGAGCGTCGCCTACAACGGTGGCAGCCTCGAGACCTTTCCGTTTCGCATGGAGCCGATCGCGGCCAAGCGGCCCTGGGTGCAGTTTGTTGCCGAACAACCGATCAATGCCTTCTTCACACGGCTGTTCAAGGATGACCCGTTCTGGGTGCCCGTCGTCGAATACCGGGCAACACCGCCGCAGCAGGACCGGACCAAATCGCGAATCGATGCGATCCACCAGGACGGCCCGTTCAGCCCTGGCATTCCGTTTCGCATCTGCTGGATTCCGCTGGCCGAGATTGACGCCGATATCGGCGGCCTGATGCTGGCCGAGGGCATGGCGGCAGACCGGGTGAGCTATCACCCCAAGGTCGAAGGCGGATCCAACGGCGCGATCCCGCTTGATGCAATCCCTGCCGACCGCTGGCGCCGCACCACCTATCAGGCAGGCGATGTGCTGCTGATGAACCTGTGGACCCCGCACACGGGCCTGGCCAACCGGTCCGACCGGTTCCGCCTGTCGATGGATCATCGCGTCATGGCCAAGGGCGACAAATGCCCGCTGGTCGGCATTATCGAGGACATCAGCGAGAGCCACGTCGTCATCCGCAACGCGCAAGGCGAGCATCGGCTGACGATCGATCCGGAGACCTATGTCCGCAATACCGTGGGGCAGAAGCTCAACGGCACCGCGATCACCGATTTCCACACCATCGGCCGCGAAGTGATCATAGCCTATGACGGCGACCGCGCGTCGGTGGTCCGCCCGCCGCATTGATCGCTCACCCGGCCAAGACGTGAAGCGTTCGTTGCAGGACGCAAACAATATCAGGAGAGCCCGATGAACATTCACTCGCCCCAGGGCATGAAGAGCTGGACTGGCAAAGAAGCCATCATTCCGGCGAGCAACTATATCGATCCCGAATTTGCCCGGCGTGAGGCGGACGGTCTTTGGAAGAGGGTCTGGCAGATGGCCTGCCGCGAGGAGGAAATCCCCAAGGTCGGCGATTTCTATACCTATGAGATCGTCGATCAGTCGATCATCGTCATTCGCACCGGCGAAGACGAAATCAAGGCGTTCCACAACGTCTGCCCCCATCGCGGGCGGACATTGACCGAAGGCTGCGGCCATGCCGCGCGGCTGTTCTGCCGCTATCACGGCTGGAACTGGAAGATCGACGGCACCGACCCGCGCGTGGTGGACCGTCACGAATGGGCCGCAGAAGACCTGACCGACGACGACCTCAGCCTGATGCCGGTCAAGGTCGGGCGCTGGAGCGGCTGGGTCTATATCAACATGGCCCCTGACAGCTGCACGCTCGATGAGCATCTCGCCCCCGCCAAGGCGTTTCTCGATCCGTTCGACATCGGCGGCATGAACTATCACTGGCGCAAATCGACGATCCTGGACTGCAACTGGAAGGTCGCGCTGGAGGCGTTCAACGAGGGCTATCACGTCCAGACGACACACAGCCAGATGCTGCGCTATATGGATGACTGGACGCAAAGCTACGCGCACGGCCGCCACGCGCATTTCGGCTATTGGGAAGCCATGCCGATGGGGTCGCGTTCAGCGCGACTGACCGGCGGCCAGCCAACCGAGGACATCCGCCCCGGCATCCGCGACTATATGGAAGACATGGCCGCGACGCTCAACGCAGGATCATCGGTGCAGACCGTCCATGCCGCGCGCCGGGTGGAGCAGGAAGTGCCGCCGGGTACGCCGCACCTGGAAGTGCTGATGAAATTCGGCCAGTTCATCTATGAGCATGCGCTCTCGCTCGGCCTGAAATGGCCCGACATCACCCCGCAGCAGATGCAAGAGGCCGGGATCGACTGGCACCTCTTCCCCAACCAGATCATGCTGATGGGAGCCACCGGCCTGCTCGGCTATCGCGCGCGGCCCTATGGCAATGACCCCGACAAGTGCATTTTCGATGTCTATTCGCTCCAGCGCTATCCTGAAGGGCAAGCCCCCAAGGTGGAGCACGAATGGAGCCAGGACCATAAGGACAAGGATTTCTGGGGCCTGATCCTGACCCAGGATTTTGCCAATGTCGCCGAAATCCAGAAAGGCATGAAGTCGATCGGCTTCAAGGGTGCCCGGCCCAACCCCAAGCAGGAGGTGGCAGTGCTCAACTTCCACCGGTCGCTGGAGGACTTCCTGGATGAAGGTTACGCGGCTTGAGCCAATGAATGCGTGCTGTGCGGGGGCGAGCGTCGCAGACGCTTGCCCCGTCGCTCATTCGTACCTACGAAAAGGCGATTTGAAGCGTTCCCTGCCGTATCGATACTGCATCGCCACAGGGTAATGCAGCGATACCTGGCTGGCCCGGTCAAGGCTTTCGATCTCCGCTTCGGTCAGCGTCCAGCCTGTCGCGGCCAGATTATCGAGCAACTGCTCGTCGGTGCGCGCACCCAGCAACACCGAGGTAACGCCGCTGCGTGCCCTCAGCCAGTTGAGTGCGACCTGGCTGTGCGTCGCACCATTGCCGCGTTCCTCAACTATTGCATCGACTGCGGCCAGCACATTGCGGCACCGCTGATTGTCATAGGCTGTCAGCGCGCCCATCAACTCCAGCCGGGTGTTGCCGCTCGCCTGGCCGCGGAACTTGCCAGAGAGAAAACCCTGCGCCAGCGGGCTCCAGATGATTGCGCCAACGCCCATGTCGATACCGCAGGGCAGCAATTCCTCTTCCGCCGTCCGGGCGACCAGCGAATATTCGATCTGCTGGCCGATATAAGCGTTTAGCCGGTCGCGTTCGGAAATGCCCAGCGCCCTGGCCAGTTGCCAGGCGGCAAAGTTCGAACACCCGATGTAGCGGACCTTGCCCGAGCGCACGAGGTCATCAAGCGCGCGCAGCGTCTCGTCCTGCGGCGTCAGACCGTCAAAGCTGTGGACCTGATACAGATCGATCCAGTCGGTGCCTAGGCGGCGCAGCGATGCGTCACACGCATCGATCAGGTGACGGCGCGACAGGCCGATGTCATGCACGCCCTTGCCCATACGGTTGAAGGCCTTGGTCGCCACGCAGACCCATTTGCGTTTCTTGCCCAGCGCCTCACCCAGGATTTCCTCAGACCGGCCGGCTCCATAGACATCGGCGGTGTCGAAGAAATTGATGCCATGATCGATGCACAGATCAACCTGGCGCGCAGCATCTGCACCCCTGGTCGATCCGGTCGCGCCAAAGCGGCCCTCACCATCGGAAAAGGTCATGCAGCCAAAGCCAAACACCGAAAGTTCGAGCCCGCTTTTGCCGAGAAACCGCTTTTCCATACCATTGGCTCCTATTGTTTGCGCTTGGCGCCCGCCACCGCGGCCTTGGTTGCGGCCAGTTGCCGCTTGAAATCGTCGCTGCCCAGCAGCAGCGCCTGATTGGCGAGGTTGGCCTGCCACTCCGCCTCCATCGAGGTTTCCAGCCCGCGCTGCAGCCCCTGCTTGATGCTGGTATAAGCCATCGCTGGAATCTGGCCGAGCTCTCGGGCAAACGCCATGCCACGTTCGGCGAGCAGATCGGCGGCAATCACCTCGCCAACCATGCCGATGCGCAGTGCCTCATCGGCAAGCACCGGCCGCCCGAGCAGGCAGATGTCCATCGCCCTGCCAAGACCGACCAGCCGGGGCAGCAGGAACAATCCTCCCAGCGGCGGCATGATGCCAAGCTTCACCCAGCTTTCCTGAAAGCGGGCGGTATCTGCCGCGATGCGGAAATCACAGGCCAGCGCCAGTTCGCACCCCACGGTCACTGCCGCGCCCTGCACGAGCGCCAGCGTCGGCTTGGGGCAGCGATAGATCGCGCGCGCAGCGCCCTGAAAGCGCGAATACACGGTGTCGCGGATGTGCTGCGCCGACATGCCCGTCAGCCGGTCGAGAAAACCGAAATCCGCTCCGACCGAAAAATGGCGTCCCTCGGCCATCAGCACGATGGCGCGGACATCCGCATCATCGCCGAGCGCGGCAAAGGCGTCGCGGATTTCCTCGAGCATTTCAGGCGACGAGGCATTGCCGATATCGGCGCGCGCGACGATCACCTGTGCAAGGCCGGTGTCATGCATTTCAATACGAATATGATCGAGTGCCATGCCGATTATCCACCTGATCCCATAAGCGAAAAGGGGGAGGATGCCGGCGTAAACGCCAATATCCTCCCCGCATCGAAGTGTTCGTCAGGCTGCGGTGCTCATTGCAGCCCTAGGATCAATCGCCGCCAAGTTCGCGGTGTCGAGCCATCATCTTGACAGCCTTTTCAGCCAGCGCCTCGGGCACCGGCGGATACAGCGGCAACGGACGCGCCTTGCTGGGCAAGGCAATCGTCGCGGTCGACTTGATGGTTTCCTCGCCACGCTGGTTGGTGAAGCGGACCACGACGTCGACCAGTTCGTTGCCATATTCGGTGCGCTTGCCGACGACTTCGCCGGTGACGAACTGCACATCGCCCATGTAGTTGAACTTGCGGATCTCATCGTGCACCTTGGTGATGATCGCGTCGTCACCGGCCCAGTCGTTGAGATAGCTCCACAGATAGTTTTCGCGCATTACCCCATAATCATAGGCCATCGGGTTGCCGATCGCCTGCGCCCACACCGGATCCCAGTGCAGCCGCTGCGCCACGTCGGGTACGCCATATTCGTTCTTCACATAGAACGGCGCAATGCGCTTGCGGTTCTTGTGCGCGCGGCGGCCGACGGTGGGGGCATAGGGCACGAAGCCGTAGCCGCCCGCGTGGAAGCACACCACGTCGGTCACGGTCAGCGGACCCTTGGCCTGACGACCCAGCGGCGAGCCGATCGCCACCTCTTCCGCCCAGCGCTTGGCCGGTCCCTGGACCTGCTCGGCGGCATAGACTTCTTCGATCGCCGCGAACTCTTCGTCGGTCCACACCTTGGGTTCAATGGCGGAGTATTTGCCCTTTTTCGCCGCGGTCTTGCGTTCGGTCAGCACGCTGAGCACGCGATAGACCGACACGACATCGCCGCGCTGGTTCATGTTGACGTGGCGGCGCACGTTGATCACCGACCGGCCCGCGAATTCGGACTGCTTGACCTCGCAGCTTTCCTCGCCCGAGAAGGTGTAGATGGTGTCGCCGGGATACGCCGCGCGGTAGAATTCCCAGTCGGCGCCCGACACGAACACGTGAATTCCGCGAAACAGGCTCTTCTTGAGAGCGCGGATTTCGTCAGGCGTGGGGTCGCCGAGCAACGGCTTGCCGACCTGGCCGATCATCATGCCCGGAGCGATGGCATCGCCCCAGCGGGTGCGCCTGGCGTAATTGGGATCGGTGAACAGCGGGTTGTCGTCGCCGCAGCCGTACGACCAGTTGCGGATCGAATCATGGCTCAGCGTTTGCACGTACTGCGCCATCTTGCCGGGCTCTTCGAAGCCGATCAGCTGCTTCTGCCGTTCGATATCTTCGTCTCTGATTTCGTAGGATACGGCTTTTTGCCATTCCTCACTCTGCTTGATGTCGTCAGCCTTCGTGGCCATGCGATCTCTCCTGTCCTAATCGTCTAACTAGGTGATATCTATAACCCGGTTGATATGCAAGGCTTGGAAGTCATCCAACATAGCATCAGCCTCCAATTTGCGACGCCACCACACCTGTCGATCCCCGGCAGATAGAGTTGGCGCCCCCGGAATTCCGTGGCTGGGCAGGCTTATTTGCATGAAACCATTCGGTTCGCTGGCGCGCCGACGATCCGCCGCGAGACCACGCATCCTATCCAACTCCTTCCAGAGAGCCGGAAATTGCTCAAATCTGGAGGAAGATGGCGGGCAGACCAGCAAGCCTGACCTTCTCCAGCCATTCGGCAGCCACCAAGTTGGCGGAGTCGGACGCCGCAATGCGGTCGGCGATTTTGTGCAGCCTGGCCTGGTCGCCCGGATCGATGCCGTCTGCGATCAGGCGTCGGGCCTCAAGGAGGCCTGCCTCGCGTCTGCCCGGCAATATGACGGTAGTTCATCCGCCAGTATTCCGTCCCGGTCAGACAGTTTGCAATCGATGGCTTGGGCTTCGCGTGCGCGAGTGTTGCAATTGCAAGCCCCGGTTATCTGGCACTTCCGGTCATTGCGATGGACCTTTCGCCGGCAAGTTATGCCGCAGGTCCATCAAAAACCCCACCAGATGGACAATGTGCAGGGCAACATTACGCTCGAACCGCTGGGAAGGCATATCACAAAAAAAGCGCTGAAAAACGGCAGCTTACGCTACGTTTTCGGACCTCGTGCGAGAGGCCCTGGAGCGGGTAGAGGGAATCGAACCCTCATAGCCAGCTTGGAAGGCTGGAGCTTTACCACTAAGCTATACCCGCGCGCATGGGTCGCGTGTGCGATGCGAGGGCGCTCATGCCACTTGCTACCGGGAGCGTCAATATCTGGTTTGACTGCAAAACGACAGTCGGAGCCAGAGCCGGTGTCTACTGCGCGTCCAGCCAGTGCTTGAGCAGGTCATGCGCGATGGCGAATGGGGGCGGCGCGATGAAGGGGGCGGTCTCGTCGCCTGCCATCGCGGCGCGGACCTCGGCGGCGCTGAACCAGCCCGCCTCCTCGATCTCGGTGGTGTCGAGCGTGAGTTCGTCGCTCAGCGCCTCGCTGGTGCAGGCGATCATCAGCGAGGACGGGAACGGCCAGGGCTGGCTGGCGACATAGCGCACGTTGCGCACGCGGATTCCCGCTTCTTCGAACAGCTCACGTGCGACCGCTTCCTCGATGCCCTCGCCCGGCTCGACAAAGCCTGCCAGCGCGGAAAAGCGGCGCGCGGGAAAGCGCGGCTGGCGGCCGAGCAGGACCTTGCCCTGATATTCGGACAGCATGATCGTGACCGGATCGACACGCGGAAAATGCTCCGCGCCGCAGCCCGAACAGGTCCGCGACCAGCCGCCCTTGGACATCGTGCTGGCGGCCCCGCACAGCGAGCAGAAGCGGTGGCGTGCGTGCCAGTCGACCAGGGTGCGCGCGCCGCCGTACAACGCGAGCTCGTCGGCGGGCAGGCTGGCGAGCATCTGCCAGACGCGCGGGTTGTAGTGCAGGCTCGAGCCGGGCTCGCTGCGCTTCAATTCGGCGAAATGCGCCTTGTCGTCCATCAGCCCCAGGAAGATCAGCTCGCTGTCGGGCGCGGCATCGGCAAGGCTGTGCCAGACCAGCCGCCCCTCGACGCTGACCTCGGGCTCGAGCCCATTGAGCGAGAGCAGCTTCGCCTTCCAGTTCATGTAGCCGGCGAGCCGGTCGGGATCGACGCGGACCTGATCGGCACGGTCGATCCGCCCCCCGGTCAGCGCCGGAGCAATCAGCGACAAGGACATAGCGCTTCCCCCGTTGCGGCCGATCAGCCCATGGCCTGCAGCTGGTCGTAGATCATCTTGGGGAATTCGCGCTGGAACGGATAGCTTTCGGCCGGCATGTACTGGGTAAAGCCCGATGCGCGGATGCCGCGGACATGGTCAACAAACGCCACCGTTCCGGCTGCACCGCCCCAGCCATAGGTCCCTGCAGGGCCCTTGGCATTGCCCAGGCCCACGCGTCCGCCCGCGCCGAAGCCCTGGTCTTCCACCCAGGTGCCCTTGGTGACCGCGGTGTTGGGAAGCAGGTTGGACATGCCGAGCAATGCGGTCTGCTCGGACATGATCCGCGTGCCGCCCAGCTGGCCCTTGCCGACCAGCATGCCGAGGAACCGGTCGTAATCGCGCGCGCTGCTGACCAGTCCGGCGCCGCCGAACGGGAAGGCTGGCGGCGTGGTAAAGATGCTGTCCTGCGCCGGATCGATCGGGATCAGCGCGCCTGCAAACGGCGCGTAATTGGTGCTCAGCCGCGGAACTTCGCTCTGCGGAACGGTCCAGTAGCTGCTGGTCATGCCCAGCGGATCGAACATAGCCTTTTGCAGGAAGGCGCCCAGTTCCATGCCGCTGGCGACCTGGATGACATAGCCTAGAAGGTCGAGCCCGATCGAATAGCTCCAGATCGTGCCCGGCTCGGCGACCAGCGGCAGCGAGGCGACACGGCGCGCGAACTCGTCAATCGGCGGGGTCGGCGCGGGCATCGGGAAACCGGGAATCGGGGTCTTGCTGACCGCGGCGGGATTGATGCCGAGCTTGTTGTATTCTTCGAGCAGCGGGCCCTTGGTGACGATGTTGTAGCCCAGGCCAGCGGTGTGCGTCATCAGGTGGCGCGGGGTGATCATCGTCTTGGCGGGCACTGCATCCAGGCTCTTGGCGGGATCGGTCAGCACCTTCATGTTCGCAAATTCGGGGATGAAGTCCGCGATCGGCTGGTCGAGCTTGAGCTTGCCCTGGTCAACCAGGATCATCGCGGCCATGCCCGCGATCGGCTTGGTCATCGAATAGACGCGCCACAGCGAATTGGCATCGACCGGGGTGGGGATGTCCAGAGCCAGATTGCCCGCGCCGATCAATGCGGCTTCCTGCGCGCCGAAGCCCAGCGACACCAGCATGCCGGCGACCTTCTTGGACGCGACATAGTCTTCCACCTGCGCGCGGATCAGCGCGAAATCGCCGGTCGCCATCGCCCGGGCATAGCCCGGCATCGCCGCGAACAGGCCAAGCAGTCCGGCGAATCCCAGCACATGGCGGCGGCTCAAGTTCGGCATCTGGTTCAATACCTTCGACATAGTCTGCTCCTGTTCGTCTTTGCCCCGCCTTTGGCGGACGCGGCTTTATCGATGCTGAATGGCGATATGCGCGGCCTTGGCGAACAGCGTCGGCAACCCCGCCTCCTCAATCCGCTCGACGGGCCACCAGCACGCACCATTCAGGTTTTCAAAGGCAACCTTATCGATTTGGGGCCCGCGATAAAGCGCCAATGACAGGTCGAGCGAAAAATGTGTGAAGACGTGCGCGACCGCGGCATCGAGCTGCGTCCACTGGCCCGCAAGCGGCGGCGCGCGATTGCCGTTACGGCTTGCAGACCAGCCGTCGTCGGGCAGCGCGCGCATGCCGCCGAGCATCCCCTTGTCGGCGCGCTGGACCAGCAGGACATGGCCCTGCTGCTCGATCCACCAGGCGGTGCCGGTGCGCGCGGGCTTTGCCTTTTTGGGCGGCTTGACCGGCAATGATTCGGCAATCCCCTGCGCCCGCGCCTCGCACCAGCCGGCGACCGGGCACAGCAGGCACGAGGGGTTGCGCGGGGTGCAGATCGTGGCGCCCAGGTCCATCATGGCCTGCGCAAAATCCCCGGGCCGCGCGGCGGGCAGCATCTGCTCGACTTTTGCACGGATTGTGGATTTTGCGGCGGGCAACGGGGTGTGGATCGCAAACAGCCGCGCGGTGACCCGCTCGACATTGGCGTCGACCACCGCCGATGGCCGGTCGAAGGCGATCGCCGCGACGGCAGCGGCGGTATAGTCGCCGATGCCGGGAAGCGCGCGCAATCCCGGTTCGGTGTCGGGAAAACGCCCGCCATAATCAGCCGCCACCGCGCGCGCGCAGGCGATCAGGTTGCGCGCACGGGCATAATAGCCCAGCCCCGCCCAGGCCGCGAGCACGTCTTCGGCCGGAGCCGCCGCCAGCGCCTCGACCGTTGGCCAGCGTCCGATGAAGGCGTTGAAATAGCTGGTGACCGCAGCGACCGTGGTCTGCTGCAGCATCACCTCGGACAGCCAGACACGATACGGATCGGGCCGCACCCCGGCTGCGCGCTGCTGCGGCGAAATGCGCCAGGCGAGCGTACGGGCGTGCGCATCGTAATGATCGAGCAAGGCAGCCGCGATTCGCGGAGCCTCGCGCTCATCCACAATTTTCTCGCGACACTCGACGGGCATGGCCCGGCTATGCCATGGTCGGCTGCGATATGGAACGCGATAAGCCCCAAACTGCAAAGCCTCCTGCCAAGCCGTCTGCATCGGCGCGCAAGAAGGCAGCGACGGCGCCTGCCCGCCCGGCGCGCGCGCGCGGCGGCGAGGCGCGCGGCATTGCCGACCTGATCCCGGCGATCGGCGAGACCAGCTTTCGCCGCTTCGGTTTCGTGCAGAGCTCGCTGGTCAGCCGCTGGGCCGAGATTGCAGGGCCGCGTTATGCCGCGATGGCCAGCCCCGAATCGATTGCCTTTCCGCGCGGCCAGAAGGCGCAGGGCACGCTCAACCTGGTGGTCACCAGTGCGACCGCGATCTTCATGCAGCATGCCGAGCCCGAGATCATTGCGCGGGTGAACCGCTTCTTCGGCTATGAGGCGGTGGCGCGGGTGCGATACCGCCATGGCGCGCTCAGCCGCCCGCTGCGGCCCGAGCCGCGCCCCGCAGCGCCGCCGTCGCTCAAGCCGATGGCTATCGCGCCGGCCGATGGCCTCAAGCCGATCGGCGACCCGGAACTGCAGACCGTTCTCGAATCGCTCGCACGCTCGATGGCCGACAAGGAGGCACGCGAGGCTGCGGCTGAGGCCGCGCGTGCAGCCCCGGTTAAGCTGAAAAGCGACAATCTCAAACCCGTGCGCCTGTTTGCGCCGCCACCATCTGACGAGGTCCATTGATGAAAGCGCCCCTGCGCCCCCTGATCGCCCTGACCGCATTTGCCCTGACCGCCGCTTCGGCCGCGCTGCTGCCCGTGGCAGGGACCGCGCAAAGCGCCGCCACCGCCTGGACCGACAAGGTCAGCCAGTCGGATGTCGGCGGCCATGTCCGCGGCAACACCGCCGCGCCGCAGAAGATCATCGAATACATGAGCTATACCTGCCCGCATTGCGCGGCATTCGAGCAGGAATCGAACCCTGCGCTGGCCGACGGGTTCATCGCTACCGGCAAGACCAGCCTTGAAGTGCGCAACTTCATCCGAGACCCTGTCGACCTGACAGTCGCGCTGCTGGCGCGCTGCGGCGAGCCGCGCAGCTTCTTCCGGCGGCACAAGGGCCTGCTCGCCAGCCAGAAGACCTGGCTGGGCAAGGCGGGCAGCATGGGCCGCGAGGGCCAGGCGGCATGGTATCAAGGCGATACCAACGCGCGGCTGCAGCGGATCGCCAGCGATCTTGGCCTGTACGACGAGCTGCGCCGCCACGCGCCGCTCGCCACCGATGCGCAGATCAATGCGTGCCTGGCCAACAAGACCGAACAGAACAAGGTGCTGGCGATGACCAAGTTCGCCACCGACACGGTCAAGGTGCAGGGCACCCCCAGCTTCACGCTGGGCGGCAAGCTGCTGGCCAATGTGTACGACTGGAAAAGTCTGGAACCGCTGCTGGCCAGCCGCTAAAGCGCCATCACACGAGGTTATCCGACATGCGCGGATCTGAATGACAAGGACCAAGCCCTTATGAAGCGTATTGCCAGCCTGATTGCCCTGCCCCTGATGCTGTCGCTCGCCGCGTGCGGTGGCGAGGCGGACACCACCGCCGAAGGTGCCGCCAGCAAGGAGCCGATCGCGGCGATCCCCGCACCCGCCGGCAAGAACTGGTCCGAGACCGTCACCAAGACGGCGGACGGCTATTTCGTGCTGGGCAACCCCGAAGCTCCGATCAAGCTGGTCGAATATGCCTCGCTCACCTGCAGCCATTGCGCCGATTTCGCCGAAACCGCCTTCGCCACCATCCGCGACAAATATGTCGCCAGCGGCCGGGTGAGCTTCGAACTGCGCAACTTCGTGCGCGAACCGCTCGATCTCACCGCATCGATGCTGACCCGCTGCGGCCCGCAGGAAAGCTATTTCGCGCTGACCGAGCAGGTGCTGGCCAACCAGGCCGACATCTTCACCAAGGCGCAGGCGATGGGCCAGCAACGCTTCGACCAGGTGCTCGCGCTCCCCGACAACCAGCGTTATGTCGCGCTGGCCGAGGGCACGGGGCTCACCGACTTCTTCGCGCAGCGCGGCATCTCGCGCGATCAGTCGAACCAGTGCCTGACCGATATCGACGCAGCGCGCGCGCTGGCCGACGCCACAGGCAAGGCAACCCGCGAGGACAAGATCCAGGGCACGCCGACCTTCTTCCTCAACGGACGCCAGGTGGAGTTCACCGGCTGGCCGGCGCTGGAAACCGAAATCCAGGCGATGGGAGCACGTTAAGCTGAACCAGGGGGGGCTGATCGAGACAGGTGACGACCGGGCGGAAACGCCCGGCGCGCCGATCAGCGCCCCCGCCTTCAATACCCCTGCCTTCACCGCGCCGATGCGGTTCAAGCGATTGAAGCTCAGCGGGTTCAAGAGCTTCGTCGAACCTGCCGAACTGCGCATCGAACCCGGGCTCACCGGCATCGTCGGCCCCAATGGTTGCGGCAAATCCAATCTGCTCGAGGCGATCCGCTGGGTGATGGGCGAAAGCTCGGCCAAGTCGATGCGCGGCGGCGGGATGGAAGACGTGATCTTCGCCGGCACCGCGACCCGCCCCTCCCGCAATTTCGCCGAAGTCTCGCTGCTTACCGAGGTCAGCCAGCCGGTGTTGGCGGCGGTCTCGGTCGAGGATGGCGAGCTGGAAGTCGTCCGGCGGATCGAGCGCGGCGCAGGCAGCGCCTATCGCGCCAATGGCCGCGATGTGCGCGCCAAGGATGTCGCCCTCCTCTTCGCCGATGCCGCAACCGGCGCGCACAGCCCGGCTTTGGTCAGCCAGGGGCGGATCGCCGCGGTCATCTCCGCGCGGCCTTCCGAACGCCGCCAGATGCTTGAGGAAGCCGCCGGAATCGCAGGCCTTCACGTCCGCCGCAAGGATGCCGAGCAGAAACTGCGTGCAACCGAGGCGAACCTCGAGCGGCTGCTGCAGGTGCTGGGCGATATGGAAGCGCGCGCGGCGACGCTGACCAAGCAGGCGCGCGCCGCCGAGCGCTATCGCGCGCTCAGCCGCGAGATCGCGCTCGCCGAAGCGCGCGCGCTGTTCGCCCGCTGGCGTGCCGCAGCAGACGCGGCGAAGCAGGCGCGCGACGAGGCAGGGGCTGCAGAAGCACGGGTGGTCGCAGCGCAGACCGCTCAGGATGAAGCACAGACCCGCCAGCGCACGACGATCGAAGCGGTGGCAACCGCGCGGATGGCGCTGCAGACCGCGCGCGAGGCGAGCCAGTCGCTCGCGCATCGGGTCGCCAGCCTGACCGCCGAGCGCGACGCCGCAGCGCAGCGCCTGGCCGATCTCGACCGCCAGCAGGCGCGGATCGCCGAGGACAGTGCGCGCGAAGACCGATTGACGCACGATGCCACCGCGGCGCTGGAGCGGCTCGAGGCGCAAAACACGCGGGTGCAGTCCGATCTTGCCGCCGAAGACGCGCGCGGCCCGGCGCTGACCCAGGCGCAGGATGGCGCCGAGCGCGCGGTCCGCGAGGCGGAAGTCGCGCTGGCCGAAGCACGCGCCGAGCTTGCCCGCGCCGATGCCGATATCAAGGTCGCCGATGCCGCGCTTGCCACCGCACGCACGCGCGAGGTCCGCGCGCGCGACGAGCTCGAGCGGACCCGCGCCCAGCTGGGTGGTCTGGGCGATGCCGCCGCGCTGGCACGGTTGCGCGACGAGGCGCTGGCCGACTGCGCCCGCACCTCGGCCGATCGCGAGGCGGCATCCAGAATGCTGGCCGAGGCGCAATCCGGGCGCGATGCGCTGGTGGCAGCGCGCGATGCCGCGCAGTCCGATCTTGCCACGCTGCGCGCCGAGACCAACGCAATGGCGCGCGAGATCGAGGCGCTGACGCGCGATCTGGCCAGGCGCTCCGGCAAAGGCGATCGCGCGCTCGATCAGGTTCAGGCGGACAAAGGCTTTGAGAAAGCACTGGCGGCAGCGCTAGGAGAGGATTTGGGTGCGGTGATCGGCGCGGCGCAGGGTGACGGCCATTTCTGGACCGGAAGCGCCAGCGAGCCCGTTACAATCACGGCGTCGGAGGCTACCGTCCGGCTGGCTGATCATGTCCGCGCGCCCGATGCGCTGCGCGCCCGGCTGGCGATGATCCTGGTCGCCGACACCGATGACGGCCAGGCGCTCGCCCCCGGGATGCGGCTGGTCACCCGTGATGGCCGGATGCGGCGCTGGGACGGTTTCATGTCTTCGGGCGATGGCGCGGGCGCGGCGGAAAGGCTCGAACGCCGCACCCGGCTGACCGAGCTCGAAGCCGCCCGGCCCGCGCTTGCGGCGCGGCTGGACGCTGCCGACGCCATGCTTGGCGAGAGCCAGCAGCGGCTGGCCGAGGTGCAGGCGCGGATCGCTGCGGGGACCGCCGCGCTCAATGCCGCCGAAGTCGCAGAACGCCAGGCGCTGCGTGACCGCGACCAGGCCGAACACGCGCTGACCCGTGATGGCGAGCGCCGCGACGATCTGGCCGAGCGCATCGAGCGGCTGGCGCAGGATACCGCCGCTGCAGAGGCGGAGCGCGCAGCAGCACAGGCAGCACGCGCGTCGCTTCCCGATGGCGGGGCCCAGCGCGAGCAGGTCACCCTGCTTGCCGAACGCACCCAGGCCGCGCAGAACGCGCTGCGCTCGGCGCATGCCGCGCTCGCCGCGCAAGGACAGGCGCTGGCTGCGCTGCGCGAACGCCGCGCGACGGTCCGCGCGGAGATCAAGGGCTGGCAGGGCCGCTCGGGCGAGGCGGCGCAACGATTGCGCGACATGCAGCTGCGTGCCGCGGAACTGGCAGGCGAACGCGAGGCGATCGCCGACAAGCCCGCAGCGCTGACCGCGCAGATCGCCGCGCTCGAGCAATCGGTGAAGGACGCGCGCTCAGCCCAGGCGCAGGCCGAAAGCGATGCAGCCAAGGCAGAAGCGACGCTGGTGCAAGCCGAGCGGATCGCCGCGGCGGCCTCAGAAACCCTGGCACTTGCCCGCGAGGAGCGCGCAGGGGCCAGCGCGCGCGCCGAGCATCAGGACCAGCGGCGGATCGAGCTTGCCCAGGGCTGCGGCGAGCGCTTCCAGTGCCCGCCCCCGGTGCTGCCCGAGCGCTTCGGCTTCGACCCCGAGGGCATCGCCGGAGCCGATAGCGAAGCCGCCGAGCACGAGCGGCTGACCCAGGCGCGCGAACGGCTGGGCGCGGTCAACCTGATCGCCGCCGACGAACTCGCCACGCTGGAAACCGAAATGGCGACGATCCGCGCGGAGCATGACGAGCTGGTCGAGGCGATCGGGCGGCTGCGCGGATCGATCGGCGCGCTCAACCGCGAAGGGCGCCAGCGCCTGCTGGCGGCATTCGCCGCCGTGGACGGCCATTTCCGCGATCTGTTTGCGCGGCTGTTCAACGGCGGCAAGGCGCATCTCGAAATGATCGACAGCGATGATCCGCTCGAGGCGGGGCTAGAGATCATGGCGCAGCCGCCCGGCAAGCGCCTGTCCTCGCTCACATTGCTCTCGGGCGGCGAACAGGCGCTGACCGCGGTTGCGCTGATCTTCGGCCTGTTCCTTACCAACCCCGCACCAATCTGCGTGCTCGACGAGGTCGACGCGCCGCTCGACGACGCCAATATCGATCGCTTCTGCGACCTGCTCGACCACATGGCCCGAGTCACCGACACCCGCTACCTCATCGTCACCCACAACGCCGTCACGATGAGCCGCATGCACCGCCTGTTCGGGGTGACAATGGTCGAGCAGGGGGTCAGCCGCCTCGTGTCAGTAGATCTTGGCGGCGCGGTTGATCTGCTCGCGGCGGAGTAGCTTGACGCAAGGGGTTTGATTGAAATCCCAGACGATCGTTTTGTCTATGGCGAAGATCGTATCGTATCCTTCGGTGAACTGGATGGTCGCGCTGTCGCTATCGTCTGGACGGGGCCCGGCTGGCAGAGCCGGATCAATGCCGAACTGCGCAAGGCGTTGAAACTCGACGGCTGAACATCGACCCGGTGTTCGGCTGGACAAAATTTCAGCCACGTGTCCGCTGTCACAGCCTATTGTCCCAAATATGGCAAATGGTCTGTTAACCGCGCTTGACTTGCGCCGTTACCGATAGGACCACAGGCAGCGGGGACGATCGACTGCGACATGACACTTGCCCAAACTGCACCTGACACGCTTTCCGACATGCGCGCGGCCAACCTGCATCTGCAGGCGACGATCGATGGCCTGCGCCAGTCGCTCGAGGCGGCAGCGGTCGAGGCCGACCGGCGCGTCACCCGCGTCCAGTCCGAAGAGGCCGCGCGGATCGCGGACCTGACCGTCACGATCCAGCAGATGCGCGATCAGATGGAGATGCAGCAACAGGCGCATGACCGCGCGCTGCAGGCAGACCGCGCGGGTGCGCAGGCCGAAATCGCCCAGCTCAGGGGCAGCATCGATGCCCTTCGGCTGACGCTGGACGGCGAACGCGCCGTATTCGATCAGGCGCGGATGACGATGGAAGCCGAACATGCCCGCGAGCGACTGGCCCTGCAGCAGCAGGTCCAGGCGCTGCGCGAAAGATTGGACGAACACGTGGTCGCACACATGGGACAGACCGCCGCATGACACCCCCCATAGCCGACACCCTTGCCCGCCCGATGACCGAAGACCAGCGCGCCGCGGCCTTGCGCCGCACCGAGGTGCTGCTCGAGGTCACCCGCAAATGCGCGACGATGACGCAGATCGATGGCGTGCTCGCCATGCTCGTCGAACTCACCTCGCGCGAGCTCAATTGCGATCGCGGCACATTGTTCCTCAACGATCCCAAGACCGGCGAGCTCTATTCGCGTTTTGCGCAAGGAAGCCAGAGCCAGGAAATCCGCATCCTCAACACATCGGGCATCGCGGGCGAGGTCTTCCAGACCGGGCAATCGCTGATGGTCAAGGACGCCTATGCCGATCCGCGCTTCAACAGCACGGTCGACCAGCGCACCGGCTACAGGACGCGCAACATCGTGTGCGTTCCCGTCCGCACTCCGCTGGGCCAGATCATCGGGGTGATGCAGAACATCAACAAGCACGAGGGCGACTTCACCGCCGAGGACGTCTCGCTGCTCGAGGAGATGACCAGCCAGGCGACGGTGTTCCTGCAGAGCCTGCAATCGATCGAGGAGATCGAGCAGGTCCGCGCCAAGGAGCTCGCGTTTCTCTCGATGATTTCCGAGATCAGCTCGGAAGTCGATCTCACCCGGCTGCTGCAGCGCGTGGTCGCCGAAACGGTGCGGATGTTCGAGGCTGAACGTGCGACTATCTTCATCCACGACAAGGCCACCGATACCTTGTTCTCGATGTTTTCAGCCGGCGGCAAGGTCAACGAGATCCGTTTCCCGTCGAGCGCGGGGATCGCAGGTACGGTGTTCACCAGCGGGCAGAGCCTCAACATCCCGCACGCTTATGCCGATCTGCGCTTCAACCCCAGCTTCGATCGGCAGACCGGCTTCTTCACCCGCTGCATCCTGTGCGTGCCGATCATCAACAAGCAGGGCGAGGTCATCGGGGTCACTCAGGTGCTCAACAAGAAGACCGGCGCGTTCACCGACAAGGACGAGCAGCAGCTCAAGACCTTCACCGGGCAGATCGCGATCGCGCTCGAGAACTCCAAGCTGTTCGACGACGTCCAGCGAATGAAGCTCTACAACGAGTCGGTGCTGCAAAGCATGTCCAACGGGGTGATCACGCTCGATCCGCTGGGCAAGGTGATCACCTGCAACCAGGCGATCGAGCGGATCTGGGCGTGCAAGGCGGCAGAGGTCCAGGGCCAGCTGCTGTCCGATCTGCTCGGCGAGACCGGTGGCTGGATCATCGAGCGGATCGAGAAGGTGAAGGAGGAGCGCATCAGCGACATCTTCCCCGATGCCGATGTCGCGCTGTCGGGCGTGCACAAGTCGGTCAACCTCACGATCATGCCCCTGGTGTCCGAAAGCGACGACAGCAAGCTGGGATCAATGCTGATGGTCGAAGACATCAGCAGCGAAAAGCGCATGAAATCGACGATGTCGCGCTACATGGACCCGGTGATCGCCGCGCAGATGATGGATGGCGATGCGCTCGACCTATTGGGCGGGGTCAGTGCCGAAGCGACGATCATGTTCACCGATGTCCGCGGCTTCACCACCATCACCGAGGAATATGGCGCGCAAGGGACGGTGTCGTTCCTCAACGAATATTTCAGCCTGATGGTCGACTGCATCACCGCGCAGGGCGGCATGCTCGACAAGTTCATCGGGGATGCGATCATGGCCTGCTTCGGCCTGCCGATGCCGCACGACGATGATCCCGATCGCGCCGCGCGCGCAGCCATAAATATGATCCGCACCTTGTGGGAATGGAACGCGCAGCGCCGCGACAAGGGGTTGAAGACCGTCGACATGGGCGTGGGCATCCACACCGACAACATCGTTTCGGGCAATATCGGCAGCCCCAAGCGCATGGACTACACCGTGATCGGCGATGGCGTGAACCTCGCCAGCCGGCTGGAAAGCGCGTGCAAGGCCTATTCCGCGCGCATCCTGGCGAGCGAGACCTCCGTTGCCAAGTTCAACGGCACCTACCGGATGCGCGATATCGATCTGGTGGTGGTCAAGGGCAAGACTGCACCGGTGCGCGTCTTCGAACTGCTCGACTATCACGACGCGCAGTCGTTTCCCGCGATGCGCGATGTGCTCGGCCATTTCGAGGACGGCATGATCGCCTATCGCGCCGCCCGCTGGGACGAGGCGATCGCCCGCTTCGAGAAATGCCTGTCGCTGAACCCGGGCGACGGCCTGTCGCGCACCTATGTCGACCGCTGCCGCGCGATGCAGGCCAACCCGCCGACACAGGCGTGGGACGGCGTCTGGGTGATGAAGGACAAATAATCACAATGCGTATTGACATCCCTGATCTTTGACAGCGTTACTGCTGCCGAAGCAACGGGGGCGTTTGCATGTCGATCACAGATGATGACCTTGAACAGAAGTTCGTGCGCTTTGCCGAACCCAAACAGATACTGTTTCTGAGTGCAGACCTAGTCGGATCAACCGCCCTAAAGCAGAAGAAACGCAAACAGCGAAAGAGAAATGTCCATCATCCTGACACGCAGGAGTGGGCAACGACACTGCAGTTCTTTTTCACCAGTCTCGGACATTGCTTCGACAAGAAATGGAGCGAACGCAAGGCACATCTGCTGAGCCTCAAGGATGCGACGCTGGTTGAAAAAAGGCTGGGCACCAAGCCTATACTTTGGAAAACGATCGGCGACGAACTGGTTTACCGCAAATACGTGGCCAATCGTCATTAGGCAAAAGAGTGCATCGACATCTGGATCAATGCGATCCAGGAGCTCTACAAGAGGTTCGAAAAGGATCTCAAGAATCCCGAGATTTCGATCAAATCGACCGCCTGGGTCGGTGAATTTCCGATACAGAACAAGGTTTTGGTTGGCGTCCAGTTTTCAGGATTTTCGGGCCAGGATGGCAATAACCCTGGGCCCGAGCATAATGCCAAGTTGGAAAAAGCAACAAGCGCGGAAGCCGCCACCCGTTCGCAAAAAGCAGATCAGCTTGGAACCTCTCCAGCCCAGTTGCTGGACATCCTGGACGGCTTTGAGAGCAACCCGGTCAAAAATGGCGTCGAGATCGATTTCATCGGCCCTGCGATCGATATCGGGTTTCGACTGACCAAAAAGGCAACACCCAGAAAATTCGTTCTGAGCATTGATGCGGTGTTCCTCTACGTCCTGTCGGAACTGTCCGGCGACGGCGGTTCGCTATCCAATGTCAAGATCAACTATGACGGCTCAGAAATTCTGCAAGGAGTTCTGGGCGGCCTGCCCTACCCGATCTTCTGGATCGACATGAGCAAAAGCGATTCATCCGAAGTCATCGCCGACCAGTTCCTGTTCAGCAAGAACCCGATCGACAAGAACAGCATCTATAAATACTGCATGAAATTCTACGAAGAGAAGCTGAACTATGTCGATCGACCCTATATCATGACCGACGACGGTGTCAGCAAGACGCTGATCAACAAGTTGCCCAAATGGTATGATATTGAACGCACGCGGCTGAAGAAGGACTTTTTCGGGCCTCGCTGACGTCCTGCCGCTACCGGAATTCGCGCAGCCCGCCGAAACACTGCGCGCATGACGGCTAAAGGGCAAATCGGAGCTGCGGGCAACGATATGGCCGTTCGTGTGTTGGCTCCAGACAGCTTTTTTCCGCCGTCCGCAGCTGCGCTCCTTTCCAGCCGAGGAAAAAAGGGCAGAGGCTCGGGCCATTCGTGCTAGGCGCAATAATGAACCCGACATCGCACGACGCATCCGATCCCGCTTCTGTCACCCCCGCGCCTGTTCCCACTCCGTCGGAGCTGACCCCGCCTGATAGCGCCGAACGCCGCAAGCGCCGTCTGCGTATCGCGCGCAATATCGCGGTCGGTGTGCTGGGCACGCTGTTTGCCATCTGGCTGATCCTTTTCATCACCAAGGGGCGCTTTCTCAAGGGCCCGGTCGAAGGCATCGCCTCATCGCTGACCGAACGCGAGGTGGCGGTGAAGGGAGACTTCCAGCTCTACTTCGCGCCTTTCAGGATCAAGTTTTTCGCCGAAGGACTGACGGTTTCGAACCCGGAATGGGCGACGCGCCCCTATCTGTTCACCGCGCGAAGGATAGACACCCGGATCGCGCCGCTGCCGCTGCTGCTCGGCAACTGGCGGTTGTACTGGCTTGACCTGACCGAGGGCGCGGTCGATCTCGAATGGAACGCCCGGCGCACCGCCAACACCTGGACATTCGACAGCAGCGGCGATGCCAAGCCGCTGGAGTTGCCGACGATCGACCGGGCTTCGCTGCGCGATACCAAGGTGCGATACCGCGACCCCGTGCTCCAGCTGCTGACCGATCTCGACTTCGCCTCGGTGGTGTCGAACGATGCCAGAATCGGCCAGGCGGTGCGGTTCACCGGCGACGGCACGTTGCGCTCGACCCCCTTCACGCTCAAGGGCGCGCTGCTGACCCCTGATGCCACGGTACAGCGCGGCCAGAACAAGCTTGAGCTGCAGGCGCGCGCTGCCAACAACATCATCGATATCTCGGGCACCCTGCCCAGTCTCGCCGATATCGAGGGCGTACCGCTGGCCACCAGGGCGCGGGGCCGCAATGCCGCCGAGCTGTTGGGGATCATCGGCGTCGTCATCCCGCGCACCCGGACCTACAAACTCAATGCCACGCTGGTGAAGAGCGACCGCGAATATCGCTTCACCGGCCTGAAGGGCACGTTCGGCGACAGCGACATCGCGGGCAAATTCACCGTCAACATGGCGGGCGAACGGGTGCATGTCGATGCGACGCTGGCGACAAAGACACTCGACATCATCGATGTCTCACCCTTTATCGGCTACAATCCCGATGTCGTGGCGGCGCGCGGCGTCCAGGCGGCGGCTGCGGAAAGCGGTGCGGCCCCTGCCCGTCTGTTGCCCAATGCCAGCCTTCGCGCCGAAGGGCTGCGCGTGTTCGACGCCGATGTGCGTTACACCGCTGCCCGGTTGCGGTCGGACAGCATTCCGATCAGCGACATCTCGGTCACCGTCGATCTCGATGATGGCATGCTCAAGCTGTCGCCTCTGGTGCTGACCATGGCGCGGGGCAAGCTTGAGTCCGATATCGCCATCGATTGGCGCCGCCGCCCGGCGCGCACGCAATATGACATCCGTCTGGCCTCGACCCCGATGGCGCAGCTGCTCAGCGGGTTCGGCGTCGCCGAGGCGGGCACCACCGGCACGGTCAAGGGCCGCATCCAGCTGACCGGCGATGGCGACGCGCTGCACGATTCGCTCGGCAGCGCATCGGGCCGGATGGCGTTCGTCATCCCCAAGGGCACCTTCTGGACGCGCAACGTCCAGCTGGCAGAGCTAGATTTCGGCACCTTCGTCCAGAAGATGTTCGAGGACAAGCTGAAGGACCCGGTGCAGATCAATTGCGGGCTGGTCGCGTTTACCGTGCGCAAGGGCGCGGCGGCGGCGGACCCGATCCTGATCGACACCACTAAGAACGTGATCACCGGGCGCGGCGGCTTCAGCTTCGCCACCGAGCAGATGGACATGGCCTTCCGCGCCGATGGCAAGAAGTTCAGCCTCGTGTCGGGCCAGTCGCCGGTGCAGATCGGCGGCTATTTCTCGTCCGCCAAGCTCAACGTCATCAGCCCCGAACTGCTGGGCCGCGCAGGCTTGGGCCTGGGGCTGGCGGTGCTCGCCGCGCCGCCTGCTGCGCTGCTGGCGTTCGTCGATGTCGGCGATGCCAAGTCTGCCGCCTGCGGTCCGGTGCTGCAGGGCGCAAGGGCCGCCGGCCAGCGCACCACCAAGGGCAAGCCGCGAGACGATGTCGGCAACGGCAAGAAGGCGACCAGCGGCAAGAAGGACGACAAGAAGTTCCTCGGCATCTTCTGACCGGACATGAAAACGGCGGCGCAGGGTTGCCCCTGCGCCGCCGCTTCGTGTCAGGTCATCAAGCCTTACATCAGGCCGAGGTTCATCACCTTGGTCCAGGCTGCGACGAAGTCCTGGGCAAACTTCTGCTCGCCGTCGCTTGCAGCATAGACTTCCGCCACCGCGCGCAGCTCGGAGTTCGATCCGAACACCAGGTCGACCGGGGTTGCGGTCCACTTGACCTGGCCCGACTTGATATCGCGGCCTTCATACAGCCCCGGATTGCCCGCCGACTTCGACCACTTGCTGCCCATGTCGAGCAGGTTGACGAAGAATGCGTTGTTGAGCTGCCCCGGCGTGGTGGTGAACACGCCATGCTTGGACCCGCCGGTATTGGCATCCAGCGCGCGCAGTCCGCCGACCAGCACCGTCATTTCGGGCACCGTCAGGCTGAGCAGGTTGGCCCGGTCGATCAGCATGTCCACCGGCGCCATCTCGCTGGCCGCGCTGTAATAGTTGCGGAAGCCATCGGCAGTGGGCTCGAGCGATGCGAACGAGCTGACATCGGTCTGCGCCTGGGTGGCATCGCCGCGACCCGGGGTGAACGGCACGGTCAGGCTGTGCCCGGCCTTGGCTGCGGCCTGTTCGATCGCCGCATTGCCGCCCAGCACGATCAGATCGGCGAGCGAGATCATCTTGCCGCCCTTCTGCGCCTTGTTAAACGATGCCTGCACCGCCTCCAGCTTGCTCACCACGCGGGTGATCTCGGCCGGATTGTTGACCGCCCAGTCCTTTTGCGGGGCCAGACGCACGCGGCCGCCATTGGTGCCACCGCGCATGTCGGTGTCGCGGTAGCTTGCGGCTGCCGCCCATGCCGTGCGGATCAGCTCGGGCCCGGTCAGGCCACTGGCGAGAACCTGCGACTTGAGCGATGCGACATCGTTTGCATCGACCAGCGGATGCGTCACCGCGGGCACAGGATCCTGCCAGATCAGGTCGACCTTGGGTGCGTCTGCGCCCAGATAGCGGGTGCGCGGGCCCATGTCGCGATGGGTCAGCTTGAACCAGGCGCGGGCAAAGGCATCGGCGAACGCGTCCGGATCCTTGTGGAAGCGTTCGGACACCTTGCGATAGCCCGGATCCATCTTCATCGACAGGTCGGTGGTGAACATGATCGGCGCGTGGCGCTTGGTCTTGTCATGCGCATCGGGGACCAGATTGGCCGCGTTCTTGTCGCTGGGGATCCACTGGATCGCACCTGCCGGGCTGCGGGTCTGCACCCAGTCGAACGCGTAGAGATTGTCGAAATACTGGCTGGTCCAGGCAATCGGATTGACCGACCAGGCGCCTTCCAGGCCGCTGGTGATGGTGTCCGCGCCCTTGCCTGTGCCGCACTTGTTGACCCAGCCGATGCCCTGCTGTTCGGTCGCGGAACCTGCCGGATCGGCGCCCATGCAATCGTCGGGCTTGTGCGCGCCATGCGCCTTGCCGAAGGTATGGCCGCCCGCGATCAGCGCCACGGTTTCCTCGTCGTTCATCGCCATGCGGCCGAAAGTCTCGCGGATGTCACGTGCCGCTGCCAGCGGATCGGGGTTGCCGTTCGGACCCTCGGGGTTGACGTAGATCAGGCCCATCTGGACCGCCGCGAGCGGCTTTTCCAGCTGGCGGTCGCCATGATAGCGATCGGCGGCGAGGAACTTCTTCTCGCGGCCCCAATAGACCTTGTCGGCCTCCCAGTCGTCGGTGCGGCCACCGGCGAAGCCGAAGGTCTTGAAGCCCATGGATTCGAGCGCGACGTTGCCGGTGAGCACCATGAGGTCGGCCCAGCTCAGCTTGCGGCCGTACTTCTGCTTGATCGGCCACAGCAGACGGCGCGCACGATCGAGGTTCACGTTGTCGGGCCAGCTGTTGAGCGGCTCGAACCGCTGCTGGCCACCGCCCGCACCGCCGCGGCCATCGGTGACGCGATAGGTGCCCGCGCTGTGCCAGGCCATGCGGATGAAGAACGGACCGTAATGGCCGTAATCGGCCGGCCACCAATCCTGCGAGGTGGTCATCAGCGCCTCGATGTCCTTCTTCACCGCAGCGATGTCCAGCGTCTGGAATTCCTTGGCGTAGTCGAAATCGTCGCCCATCGGGTTCGACTCCGCAGCATGCTGGCGCAGCGGCGACAGGTCGAGCCGCTCGGGCCACCAATCCTGGTTGGACATCGCAGCCGAGCGCGCGGGTCCATCGGTGACGGTGGGGGCGTTCTCGGCACTCGCCAGCGCTGCAGGCGCGGACAGGCTGAACGCCAGCAAGGCGAACACGGAAACAGATGTGCGATTCATGGGTTGTGGCTCCTGGCAAACCGGCGAATTCGCCGTTCACCAGAGGTTAAGCCCAACCCGCCTGATTTAGAAAACCGATTTTCCTGATATATGTTAGTGAGAAACTAGATCAGGAGGGGCGCTGCAGGCGGTAGCGAGTCCTGTGAAGTGTTCAGGCGGCCCGCTGTATGATCCGGTCGAGTTCTGCGCCTTCGCTACGAAGGACCTCCTCGATATCCCAATGGTTTTGGAGCCTCAGGAAAAATCCGTCTGACATTCCAAAATACCGGGCGAGGCGCAGATCGATACGCGCATCCACATCCTTCCGGCAATCCATGATGGCGATGATCTCGTCCACATCGATGCCGGAACCTGCCGCGACGTCTTCTACCGGAATTTCGGTGCCGATCAGAAAATCTTCACGCAGGATGTCGCCGACATGGACGTTGTCCAGCCGCTCATCATCCAGTGTGATAGTCCTCGATCCGGACATCGTGGGCACCTCCGTCGGACCAGTTGAACGTCAGCCGCCACTGGTCGTTGATACGCACACTATATCGCAACGGTTGATAACCTTTCAACTGCTCAAACCGGTTGCCGCGCGGCACCCTCAGCTCTTGAAGTTGCTCGATGGAATCGAGTTGCAACAGCTTGCGCAAGGCCGTGGCCTGGATATCCGGCGGCAGTTTGCGACTTGGCTTGCGTTGCCAGATCTTTTCGGTTTCTCGGTCGCCAAACGAACGGATCATGCTGGCTTCCCTGCGAAGCCAAGATCATATCCAGTAGCAAGAAGTGGACGGTGCAGTTTGGCTGGCGAGCACATGAAGACCTCGTCGGATTGAACCCAACAGGACTAATAAACAAAATTCCAGCATCCCGGGGGAAAACTTATCCTCAAGAATCGAGGGATTTCGTCAGAACTTCCGCTGCGTCTTCCCGTAGCGCATCTTGCGCGTGCCAGGCTTACCCTCAGTCGCCCGACCCTTCGGCGCAGCCACGCGCTGTTCGACCGGTAGCCCCAGCTCCTCCGCCTCCAGCTTGCGGATCTCGTCGCGCAACCTTCCGGCTTCCTCGAACTCGAGATCGGCAGCGGCGGCGCGCATCTTCTTCTCCAGCTCCTCGATATAGCCACGCAGGTTGTGGCCCACCATGTGCGGGCGGTCCGCATCGCCGGTATCGATCAGCACACTGTCCTTGCTGGCGACATGCGCGATGATGTCGCCGATGTTGCGCTTGATCGTCGTGGGGGTGATGCCGTGCTCTTCGTTGTACGCCACCTGCTTCTCGCGGCGGCGGTCGGTCTCGTTGAGCGCGCGTTCCATGCTGCCCGTAATCCGGTCGGCATAGAGGATCACGCGGCCCTCGACGTTGCGCGCGGCGCGGCCGATGGTCTGGATCAGCGAGGTTTCGCTGCGCAAGAACCCTTCCTTGTCTGCATCCAGGATCGCGACCAGCCCGCATTCGGGGATGTCCAATCCCTCGCGCAGCAGGTTGATGCCGATCAGCACGTCGTAAACCCCAAGCCTGAGGTCACGGATCAGCTCGATACGCTCCAGGGTCTCGACGTCCGAGTGCATGTAGCGGACCTTGATTCCCGCCTCGTGCATGTATTCGGTCAGGTCCTCGGCCATCCGCTTGGTCAGCGTGGTGACCAAGGTGCGATAGCCTTGCGCCGCGACCTTCTTGCACTCGTTGATCAGGTCATCGACCTGCTCCTCGACCGGCTTGATCTCCACCGGCGGATCGATGAGCCCGGTGGGACGGATGACCTGTTCGGTGAACACGCCGCCGGTCTGCTCCATCTCCCAGTTGCCCGGCGTCGCCGAGACGCTGACCGTCTGCGGGCGCATCGCGTCCCACTCGTTGAACCGCAACGGGCGGTTGTCGATGCAGCTGGGCAGGCGAAAGCCGTATTCGGCGAGCGTCAGCTTGCGGCGGTGATCCCCGCGCGCCATCGCGCCGATCTGCGGCACCGTCTGGTGACTTTCGTCGAGGAACAGCAGCGCGTTCTCCGGCAGATATTCGAACAAAGTCGGCGGCGGCTCGCCCGGCAGGCGACCGGTGAGGAAGCGCGAATAGTTCTCGATCCCGGCGCAGCTGCCGGTCGCGGCGATCATCTCGAGGTCGAAATTGGTGCGCTGCTCCAGCCTTTGCGCCTCAAGCAGGCGTCCCTCGATCTCGAGCTCCTTCAATCGTTCGGTCAGCTCGAAGCGGATGGCCGCTGCCGCCTGCTGCATCGTCGGGCCGGGGGTGACATAGTGCGAGTTGGCGTAGACCCGAACGCGCTCGAGCTTGTCGCCGGGCTTGCCGGTGAGCGGGTCGAACTCGCTGATCGATTCCACCTCGTCGCCGAAGAACGAGATGCGCCAGGCGACGTCCTCATAGTGCGACGGGAACAGCTCGAGCGTATCGCCGCGCACGCGGAAGTTGCCGCGGGTGAAGCTCGCATCGTTGCGCTTGTACTGCAATGCGACCAGCTTGCGGATCAGCTCGCGCTGGTCGACGCTTGTCCCTGCCTTGATGTCGAAGATCATCGCCGAATAGGTCTCGACCGAGCCGATACCGTAGATGCACGACACCGATGCGACGATGATCACGTCGTCGCGCTCGAGCAGCGATCGGGTGGCCGAATGGCGCATCCGGTCGATTGCCTCGTTTACCGAGCTTTCCTTCTCGATGTACGTGTCCGAGCGCGGCACATAGGCCTCGGGCTGGTAGTAATCATAATAGCTGACGAAATACTCGACCGCGTTTTCGGGGAAGAAGCTCTTGAACTCGCCATAAAGCTGCGCGGCGAGGATCTTGTTGGGCGCCAGGATCAGCGCGGGGCGCTGCGTCGCCTCGATGATCTTGGCCATGGTGAAGGTCTTGCCCGAACCGGTGACGCCGAGCAGCACCTGATCTTGATCGTGCGCCCTGATGCCCTCGACCAGTTCCTTGATCGCGGTCGGCTGGTCGCCCGAGGGCGTGTATTCGCTGACCAGCTTGAACGCGCGCCCGCCCTCGGCCTTTTCGGGGCGCTGCGGCTTGTGCGGCACGAACGTGCCATCGGTTTGCGGCTCTTCAAGACCACGTCGGATTACCAGTTCTGCCATGCACCGGGATATGCGCAGGCGAAGGGCGCGGCGCAAGGGCTGGCACCCGACAAATCGGGGCGATATGCCGGGACAATTGCAATCGCCAAACGGCATCTCTAGGGTTCGGCGCAGGAGATGCGGTCGCGCGTTCACCAACCGGTTTTTGGAGATGAGATGATGAAGGTGTTGCAGACTGTATCGATCCTGGCGCTCCCGCTGGTGGCGCTGGCCGCCTGCAGCGGCGGCGGCGCGGACAAGGATGGCGACGGCAAGATCAGCAAGGAAGAGGTCGTTGCCGAAGCCGAAGCGATCAAGTTCAGCGCTGGCGAATGGGAAAACAAGGTCGAGATCGTCGATGTGAAGTTCGACGAGAGCAAGCTCCCTCCCGAGGCCAAGGGCATGACCGGCGCGATCGTCAAGCAGATGGTCGGCCAGGTGCAGACCACCAAGAACTGCCTGACCAAGGAAGAGGCCGAAAAGCCGGGCGCCGATTTCCTCGCCGGGGCCGAGAACGACGAGTGCACCTACAAAAAGTTCGACCTTTCCGGCGGCAAGATCGATGCCGACATCGCCTGCAAGGGCAAGGAAGCGGGCCAGCAGGGCGACATCAAGCTGACCGGCACCTACACCGCCACCAGCTATGACATGCAGATGGCGATGGTGATGGCATCGCCGCAGAGCGGTTCGATGACGATCAAGGCGAAGAACAGCGCCAAGCGCATCGGCGAGTGCAAGGGCTGATTTGCCTGTCCATGCCTGTTGTGCCGTCATCCCCGCGAAAGCGGGGCTCCCGCTTTTCTGATTGGACATCACGCATAAGCGGGATTGCCGCCTTCGCGGAAATGACGGTGTTGGTAGCGCTGATGCTGGGGGCCTTCGCCGCCCCCGCCACCGCGCAGACCGACGACAATGTCCGCATCGAGCTGACCTTCACCGCCGACCAGCTCGGTCGGTCGAAGGTCTCGGGCCTTGCCCACCGGCCCTCGATGCGCGAGGCGACGCTCGACGATCCGGTGCGGATCGCGTCGATCTCAAAGCTCGCGGTGGGCGTTGCGGTGATGCGGCTGGTCGACAAGCAGGCGCTCGATCTCGATCGCGACGTCTCGCTGTATCTCGGCTGGCGACTGGTCCACCCGCAGCACCCCGGAACCAAGATCACGCTTCGGCTGCTGCTGTCGCACCAATCGGGGCTGACCGATGACGCGGGCTATTTCATCCCGCTCGATGCGAAACTTGCCGACCTGCTGGCCCAGCCCGAGGCCTGGGATGCGAGCCACGCCCCCGGCAGTTTTTTCCGCTATGCCAATGTCAATTATCCCGTGGTCGCCGCGGTGATGGAAGCGGCGACGGGGCGCCGGTTCGACCGGATCATGACCGAAGAGGTATTCGATCCGCTCGCAATCCCGGCCTGCTACAACTGGTCGGGCTGCAAGACCGACGCGCGCAAGGACGCGATCACGCTCTACCGCCCCGATGGAAGCATCGCGCGCGATGACTGGATCACCCAGCCCGAGCAATGCGCGTCGATGACGACCCGCGATGGCCGATGCGATCTCGACGCCTATCTGCCCGGACAGAACGGATCGGCCTTTGGCCCGCAGGGCGGTCTGCGCATTTCCGCAGGCGGTCTGGCGCGGCTGGGTCAGATGCTGCTGGGTGGCGGCGACGGGCTGCTCACCCCGCAATCCTTTGCCGAGCTGATCCGCGCGCAATGGCGCTTCGACGGCAGCAACGGCGATGACGACAAGGGCTATTTCACCGCCTTTGGACTGGGGGTCCAGCGCATCGAGCAGGCCGATGGGCGGGTGTGGATCGGTCATCCGGGGGAGGCCTATGGCCTGCGCGCCGGACTGTGGGTCGACCGCGCCGGCGGGCAAGGCGTGGTGCGGATCAGCACCGGCCATGCCGAAGATTACCCCGTAGGTCATTGTCTTGTCGCATGCCCGTGATAGGTTGCAAAGCGCAACCCGAATCGACGGGCAGCATGCAGGAGATAAGCGATGATCGGTTATGTGACGGTTGGCACCAATGATCTCGACAAGGCACGCGCATTCTATGCAGGCCTGGTCGGTGCGCTGGGTGGCAGCGAGCTGATGCGGATGGAGGAAAACGGCTTCACGCTGTTCGGCACGCAATGGGGCGTCCCCGGCATCGCGGTGACCCGGCCCTATAACGGCGAGCCAGCCAGCGTAGGCAACGGCACGATGATCGCGCTGGCCTTGGATGCCCGCGCCAAGGTCGACATGCTCCATGCCAAGGCGCTGGAACTGGGCGGCAGCTGCGAGGGCGAACCGGGCCTGCGCGGACCCGAAGGCGACCAGGCTTTCTATGGCGCCTATTTCCGTGACCTCGATGGCAACAAGCTGTGCGCATTCAAGGTGGGTCCGGCGGACTGATTTGCCCCTCTGCTCTCCGGCGCAATTGGCCGGTTTGCTTTGCGCAACTTTTATCGTCACCCCCGCGAGCGCGGGGGTCCCGCTTCTGCGCGACCGCAAATGAAAGCGGGATTCCCGCGCTCGCGGGAATGACGATAGATTAAGCGATTCTAAGCGCTATAGTCGCTTGGACGGCGCGTGAACGCCTGGGGAAAAGGGGAAATCGATGAATAAGGCAACCGCTTGGGGCTTGGTCGGCAGTGCCATGGCACTCGTTCTTGGAGCACCGGCGCAGGCGCAAGATGCGCTCGGCAAGGCGGTTGCCAGCGATTACGACACCAAGCTGGAAAAGCTGTTCCTCGATTTCCACGCCAACCCCGAGCTATCGTTCAAGGAAACCCGCACCGCAAAGATCATGGCGGCGGAACTGCGCGCGGCAGGTGCGGTGGTGACCGAGGGCGTGGGCACCACCGGTGTCGTCGGCATCATGAAGAACGGCAATGGTCCGGTGATCATGGTGCGCGCCGACATGGACGGCCTGCCGCTCGCCGAGGACAGCGGCCTCGCTTATGCGTCCAAGGTGAAGCAGATCGATATCGACGGCACCGAAAAGCCGGTGATGCACGCCTGCGGGCACGACACCCACATCACATCGATGGTCGGCACCGCGCGGCGGCTGGCGGCGATGAAGGACCAGTGGAAGGGCACCGTGGTGTTCGTCGTCCAGCCCGCCGAGGAACGCATCGGCGGTGCGGCCAAGATGATGGAAGACGGCCTTTACACCCGCTTTCCCAAGCCCGATTACGCGCTCGCCTTCCATGTTTCAGCCGGCACCCCCACCGGCAAGATCGAGATCCAGCCGGGGCTTGCCGCCTCCTCATCCGACTCGGTCGACATCACAGTCTTCGGCGTCGGCACCCACGGCGCCTATCCGCACATGGGCAAGGATCCGATCCTGATCGGTGCGGAGATCGTCGTTGCGCTGCAGACGCTGATCTCGCGCGAGATCTCGCCGCTTGAAGCGGGCGTGGTGACGGTCGGATCGTTCCATTCGGGGTTCAAGCACAACATCATCTCCGACAAGGCCGAACTTCAACTCACCGTGCGGTCGAACGACAACAAGGTGCGCAAGACCCTGCTTGATGGCATCAAGCGGATCGCCGAGAATGTCGGACGGCTGAACGGCCTGCCCGAGGACAAACTGCCCAAGGTGCGCGTGGGCTTTGAATCGACCCCGGTGACGGTGAACGACAAGCCGCTGACCGAGCGGATCACCAAGACCTTCGCGCGGCGCTTCGGGACCGGGGCGCTGCTGACCAGCGAGCCGCAGACCGGCATGGGCGCGGAAGACTTCGCCTATTTCGTCGCGCCCAATACCGATGTGCCAGGGCTGTACTTCAACGTCGGCGGCACCCCGCAGGCGGATATCGACGCGGCCAAGGCGGGCGGGCCGCCGGTTCCTGCGCACCACTCGCCGTTCTTCAAGGTCGCCCCGCGCGAATCGATCACACTGGCGACAGAGGCGATGGTGACCGCGGTGGTCGACCTGCTCGGCCCCGGCAACGGCCCGACCGCGGATTGATGCACGTCTGATGGCCAAACGCCGTGCCTGGGAAGAGGAAGAGGACGACGAGGCGGCAGCGCCTGCGCCCGTCCCGTGCTGGCTGTGCGGCCGCGATCTGGGCGAGGTGGTGGAATATCACCACCCTGTGCCCAAGAGCCGTGGCGGCAAGGGCCGCGAGCCGGTCCACCCGATCTGCCACCGCACCATCCACGCGCATTTCACCAACAGCGAGCTTGCCCGCACCAATGGCGACCCGCAGGCCTTGCGCGATCACCCGGAGGTCGCGAAATTCCTGACCTGGGTGGCGGGAAAGCCCGCGGACTTCAACGCGCCGACCAAGAAGAAGGACCGGTGATACTCCACTCCCGCTCAGGCTGAGCGGATGTGGGAAGATACCCCTGGCCCCATCAATCCTTGGGCGGCTTGCCCGCATCGCGCACCTGCCAGTATTGCCATGCGCACAGGCCCAGCACGACCGCCCCGGTGAAGGCCATCTCGATGATGCCGATATTGTTGCCGATCCATTCGCCCATTCACGCCTCCTGCTTGTGCGCCCGGCCCGGCTGACCGCGCCGCGCCGGGCGTGCGCCCAGCGTGAAGCGGATGATCAGGCCGATGCCGATGATGCTGGGCACTGCCCAGATCAGCGGGTTGAAGACATGATCGGGCACCAACCGGATCAGCCCGACCGAGAGAAACGCGGTATAGGCGGAAATCCCCATGCCGAGCAAAGCGCGGAAATGTTCGGGCACATGCGCGCGCGGCGGGGGTGAGGCACGCCAGACATAGAATTGCTGAGTCGCCACCGCCGCCAGCCCGACCGTTGCCACCGCCGCCATCAACGGCTGGCCGATGCTGAGCCCGAAATAGCCGCACCACAGCGCCGAGGCGATCACCGCGCCGAACATTGCCTGATAGCGCAACCCGCGCAATGCGGCTCGGTTGGCGCGGTGGCGCACAACCGCCAGGCCATAGATGGCAAAACCGATGGTGAGCGTACCCAGATACAGCATCATCCAGCCGAACAGCCCGGCAAACAGCACCCGGTTGGTGATCATCGGCAGCCGCTGTTCGGGCCCGTAGAGCGAGAGCAGCGCCATCAGGACCGCCAGCGTGCCTGCGGCGAGGAATGCGTATGTCCCGATCCGCCCCCATTTGCGGTGCGCAGGGCCACCCTTGCGCGCGGCGATCGGCACCCAGAACGCAATCAGCCCGGTTGCTCCGGCGATGACGTGGAGAACAACCAGGGCTTCAAACAGGTGCATGCATGGGGCCTAAAAAAATCCTCCCCGAGCTTGTCTCGGGGAGGGGGAGCGCCGACCGCAGGTCGCTGCGCGGGTGGTCCCCCTCCCCCAGCAAGCTGGGAGAGGAATTGTATCAGCTCAGTTCCCGGCTGCCGCTGCTGCGGCAGGAGCCGCTGCTGCTGCGGCTGCGCCGGTGGCAGGAGCCGCGCCCGGAACCGCCGGAGCAACAACCGGTCCGACCGTACGCAGCGCCGGATAGTCCTTGGCCATCTGGGCACCGCCCAGAGGCTTGCGCTGCATCTGGTGGCAAGTTGCGCAGTTGGTCTTGTAGGGATCACCCTGAGGGCCAAGCCGGTTGGCCGGGAAAACGCTGGCCAGCGGATGGATGTATTCCTCGTTGGTGTTCTTCACCATCTGCAGGCCATACCAGGCCAGGGCGCGCTGCGGGCTGCTCTGTTCCCAGCGCGCAAACGAGCGGCTGTTGTGGCAATAGGTGCAGTTGACGCCCAGCGACTGCGACAGATGCATCATGATGGCATAATTGCCTTCTGCATCCTTGACGCTCTGCCGGTTGGCGGTGGTCGGATGGATGGTCTTGGAGATCACCCGCGCCGGTCCCGAATTGCCGCGCATGTACTTGGCATAGGTGCCCACCGGCAGCGAGGCATAGGCCACCGACGGGTCGGGGGTGTTCTGGCCGCGCTTGTTACCCATCAGACGTCCGTCGGACGGCCTGGGATCGGTCCACACATATTTCGGAACGGCATTGCCGCGGTGGCAGGTGTAGCAGGTGACGCCGGTCTGCTTGACGTGATCCGAATAGTTCTGGTTGATGTTCTGCGTCATCTGGATCATCCGGCGCGCGACAACCTTGGTGTACTTGCTGTCGTCAGCCAGATTTTCGGCATTGTGGCAGTAATTGCACCCGGCTTCCTCGGCCGGCGCATCGGCCGGAACGATCCACTGGGTGATCGCCGCCATGGTGTAGTCGAACTCTTCCTGGCTGACATTCGCCAGCACCTTGACGTTCTGATACACCTCGCCCGCCTTGGGCCCCGAGGGGGCGGGCAAAGCATAAGGCGGCGGCGGCACATCGCCGGGCGCGACCACATTTTGCGGATCGACGATCTGGACGATGCCGGTGCCGCGATACCCGGTCTGCTGCGATTGCTTGGGACCGAGTTCGCATCCCGCCAGGGCGAGGCCGGCAATAGCCAGCGCCCCCATGGCGGTCAGTTTGGAAAGACTAAGCATGGCCGTCAGCTCCCTTGCGTCTGGCTGGGGGCCGCGGGCAGCGCGCCCGGATCCTCAACCATCTGGTTTGGATCGATCACAGCCTCGCTCGGCGCAATAAGCGTCGTGCTGGGATCGACGACACCGGTATCGGGATAGGCGGGAGCGAAGTTGTGCTCCTGAGCCCAGAGATACCAGTTATCGACAACCGTGCCGGTCAGCAGGATGCCGATACCGCCGGTAAGTGTGGTCAGCACCGCAAACCACCAGGCCCAACGATGGATCGATTCCATGGTGGCATTGAAGCCCATGGTCCAGCGCCAGAACAGTCCGGCGCGTTCGCTGGCTGTACCGCGGTCGTAGATCTGTTCGATCTCCCGCTCGCCACCATAGCGACCCACAGCCAGAATTGTGGCGCCGTGCATCGCGAAAAGCAAGGTGGAGCCGTACAAAAAGGCGATCGAGAGCGCATGGAAGGGGTTGTAGAACAGGTTGCCGTAGCGGATCGAGAAGGCTGCGGTCCAGTCGAGGTGCGGGAAGATGCCAAAGGGTACGGCTTCCGACCAGCTGCCCAGCAGTGCCGGGCGAATGAAGCCGAGCACGAGGTACAGCCAGATCGCACTGGCGAAAGCCCAGGCGATGTGCGTGCCCATGCCCAGCGCCTTGGCGCGGCGATAGGTGCGCAGCCACCACAGCAGGATCGATGCGGTCAGCAGGAAGCCGGTGATGATCCACCAGCCGCCTTCGGCCAGCGGCACCATCGGCGAGAAGCCCCATTCAGGACCGGGCGGTTCCAGCGCGAGCCAGAACAGCTCCTTGAGGAACCGGTTGGGATTCCAGCTCACCGAGGCCAGCATGTTGAGGCCGATGATCAGGAATGCCAGCGAACCCATCAGCAGCGAGGCGAGGCCAAGCTTGCCCAGATACAGGGGACCAAGCTGGGCCTGGCCGAACTTGCCCATCCAGTAGCTGAAACCGGTTGCGTTGATGCGCGGTTCGCTGTCGTCCTTGTGCGGCATCCCGATTTCGGGGTGCCCGCGCAGCTGAACCTGGGTGAAGATATTTTGGTAGCGTGCCATGGTGAATTACCCCTCTCACATCCAGATCGGCAGGTTGAGCCACCAGCTCCACCATTCCGGCCAGCCGCGGGTCCAGAACGGGCCGGATATGATGATGCACACGGCGCTCCAGAAACCGGCATTCAGCGCCAGCAGCAGGCCCACGCGGTGGATACCGAGCGTGCCGACCGAATAGCCGATCAGGTCGCGGAAGAAGGTGTCTTCATATTCGGGCGATTTCACCTCTTCACCCTTGGCCGGGTTGGTGGCCGAAAGGACCAGCGCACCATGCATCGACAGCGCGAGGGTGGTGGTGAAGAAGAACGACACGGCGAGCATGTGTGCCGGGTTGTAGTGGAAGTGCAGGTATTGGTATCCGACGTTCGACACCCAGTCGAGATGGCTGAAGATGCCATAAGGGAAGCCATGTCCCCAGGCGCCCAGCAGCATCGGGCGGAACACCACCAGCGTGACATAGGCGAAGATCGCGACCGCAAAGGCGAAGGGCACATGATAGCCCATGCCCAGCTTGCGGCAGATTTCGACCTCTCGCAGCGCCCAACTGACAAAGGCGCCGATCGCGCAGACCGTGATGATCTGCCAGAGGCCGCCTTCCTTCAGTGGCGCCAGGCCCAACCCGTATTTCAGGTCAGGCGGAGCGATGCTGATCAACCAGGGGTTCCAGGTCCCACCCTGCGATGCGCCGTAAAAGATCAGCGCGGTACCGAGCGAGGCGAAGAACAAAGTCGTGATCCCGAAGAAGCCGACATAAAATGGCCCGACCCAGAAATCGAACAGATCTCCGCCGACCAATGTTCCGCCTCTGACGCGATATTTTCTCTCGAAGCTCAAGAGCGCCATTGCCAGACTCCTTCGTTAGCCGCTGCGGCAAGGGCGCAGCGAGCCTGATAGTTTCTTCCCCGATTTCCTCGAGGCCCCGTTTGTTTAATCACCAGTGCAAGGGGCGGACCGGTTGGAACCAGCCCGGCCGGCCCGCCCATATCGCCTGGCAAGGCGACACACTGGCATTTACCCTGATGTCAGGGCGTAATTGCCGATGCCGCAGCCACTGCTGCAGGAGCAGCGGTCGGGTTCGGAGCTTCCAGCCAGTTGTAGCGATTGGTGCTCAACAGGATGAAATGGATGAGAAGTGCGAGGACGAACAGGAAGACCGCAAGCGCAGTCAGGATCCTGTTGCCATCGAATGATTGCCACATTCTATGCATGATCAGGTTTCCTTCTTAGCTGAGCTGAACGTCGGTCACCGGGTCGAGGCTCGATGTCGCTTCATAGCCGGGCGTACCCGGGAACCATGGGCGCCATTGCCAAACCAGTACGTGCGCGATGATCGCGACGATGGTGAAGAAAGCGAAACTGGCGACGAAGAGCTTGTGGAACTCCTTCGCCTCGCTTTCAGTGAGGTAGGTCGTTGGACCCATCCCTTCATCTGCCATGAGATATTCTCCTTAGCTTCCAGATTTGGAAGGACGCCAGCAGGCGCCTTCCAGGCGATTATCCGTGCGGGCGAACCCGACGCGGATGTTGGAGGCCCCGTCCCAAGGCCGATGACTGGACCAGCCGCTCACGCGAGCTGCCCCATATTCTGTGCGACGGCTTCCTCCACCAGCCGCACCTCGGTTACTGTATTCTCGTTCGCGCGCCGTGCGGCCCTTTCGGCCGCATCGCGCAGGGTCTTGGCCGCAGAGATGCGCACAAGAACCGGCTGCGCGTCGACCAATTGGTCGAGCCGCGCCTTGGCTTCATCCGTCCAGTCGAGTTCCCGCTCGATCCTGGCAGGCGTTGCCGCAACTGCATCCATCTGGGTCGACAGGGGCAGGATGTGGAACAGCGCGTCGAACAGCGCATTGCACACTTCCTGAACCAGCCAGGTCGCCCCGGAATAGCCCATCACCGGCGTTCCCGTATGGCGGCGGATCACCGCGCCGGGGAAGCTCGCCGGGATGTACATGCCGCGTGCCCCGCACTCGGCCATGTACATCCGCTCGTTATAGCTGCCGAACATCACCAGCGGCGGGTTGGTGCGGATCGCCTCGCGCACCGCCTCGTTGTCGGGCTTGACCCCGGCGGTACGGCTGAAGGCGAAATTGCACGGCAGCCCCATGTCGTGCTCGAGGAAATTGCGGATGCCGCGCGCGTAGGTTTCGTTGGCGTGGATGCCGAAACTCGCGGTCCCGAAGAAATCCTGCGTGACCGAACGCCACAGATCCCAGAGCGGCTTGATCGTCGTGTGCTTCTCGCGGTCGATGAACGGTTCGGGGTTGAGCCCCGTGAGCTCGCCCAGCTTGCGCAGGAACAAAGTGGTCGATTCGAGGCCAATCGGGGCCTGAAGATAGGGTCGTTCGAGCGTTTCGCACAGGTTGCGGCCGAACTCCCGGTACATGCAGATGTTGACCTCTGCGTCCGCAAGCTTCTTCACATCGGCCAGATGGCTGCCCAATGGGAAGACCATGTTGAGCTCGCAGCCGATGCCTTCGACCAGCCGCTGGATCTCGGCCAGATCGCTGGGCATGTTGAACGTGCCGTAGATCGGGCCCAGGATGTTGACCTTGGGCTTTACCCCTTCCTTGCGGGGGGCGAGCGGCTTGACCTTCTTGGGGCCGAATTCGGTCCACAACCAGGTCAGCGCGCGATCGGCGGCCTGCCACTGGTCCTCGTCGATGGTGCGCGGCAGGAACCTGCGGATGTTGGTGCCGTTGGGCGTCACGCCGCCGCCGATCATCTCGGCGATCGAGCCGGTGACAACCACCGCGGGAAGATCGGGATCGAGCGTCTGCCAGGCGCGGCGCATGGCGCCTTCGGTACCGGTCTTGCCAAGCTCTTCCTCGCCCAGGCCGGTGACGACGATGGGCAGTTCATGCGGCGGGAGCGCATCGGTATAATGCAGCACCGAGGTGACGGGCAGGTTCTCGCAGCCCACCGGGCCGTCGATGATAACCTGCAGGCCCTTGATCGCGGTGAACGCGTAGACCGCGCCCCAATAGCCGCCGGCCCGATCGTGATCGATAATGAGCGTCATGTGCCCACCGCCTCTTCGGACTTGTTGAGGCCGACCATGCGGGCAGCGTACTTCTTCTTGAACTCGGGGCGGTCGACCGGGGTGTCGCGCCAGATGCCGGCATTCTCTTCCATGCCGACGCCGTCGAAGAAGCTCTGCATCCGGTTGAACCGGTCCTGGTTGGCGAGCGCGGCGTTGATCACCAGCGCCAGCGAGCCTGCGCCTGCCGGGCCCATGAGCGGGCGCGCCGAGATGAGGTTGGTGAAGTACAGAGCCGGGATCGCCTCGCTCTTGGCGTGCTGGACCACGGGCGTGGTGCCGATCGCAAGATTGGGGCGGAATTCCTCGACCGCCGCGATGTCCTGCTCCAGGCTCGCGCGGTACTGGATGCGCACACCGCGCTCTTCGAGCCAGGCGCGATCGGGCTCCGACCAGCGCGTCTTGGGGCAGGCCGTGCCGACATAAGGGACATCCGCGCCGCTTTCGATCAGCAGACGCGCGACCAGCAGTTCGGAGCCTTCATAGCCCGAAACGGTGATGCGGCCCTTGATCGGGTTGGCATCGAGCGCCGCGCGGATCGCGGGCAGGAACTTGTCCTTGGCGGCATCGACCGCAGACTGCGCGATCCCGCAGGCGGCGCCGATCGCATCGAGCCAGGCGGCGGTGCCATCGACACCCACCGGGGCAGAACCGATCACCGGGCGTCCGGCGCTTTCGAATTCGCGGATGCTGGCGGTGTAGAACGGATGGATCGCAGCGACCGCGGCGCAATCAAGCGCGCTGTAGAGCTCGCGCCATTCGCGGGTGGGAACGACAGGCCCTGCAGCCAGGCCCAGAGGCTCGAGCAGCTGGCCGATGCCGACCGGATCGGCGGGGAACATCTCGCCCAGCAGCGTCACCGTCGGGCGATCCGGGCGATGGCTGGGAGCGGCGACCGGGCCCTGCGAGGCTTCCTTGCGCGCGTAAGCGAGCATCGCGCCGGCCAGAACGTCCTTGGCCTCGGCATGGGTGGGTATGCCGAACCCGGGAACATCGATGCCGATGATCCGCACGCCGTTGATCGCCTTGGGCAGGCCCTGCAGCGGCACGCCCGAAGCGGTCGGAACGCACAGATTGGTGACGACGATGGTGTCGTACAAAGCCGGATCGGCCATCAGATGCACCGCGTCGCGGATGTCTTCGTACAGCTTGCCGGTGACGAGCGTTTCCGAGCTGAACGGCACATAGCCGACCGAACGGCGCGCGCCGTAGAAATGCGAGGTGAAGGTCAGGCCATAGACGCAGCACGCCGATCCCGAGAGGATCGTCGCGGTGCGACGCATGCGCAAGCCCACCCGGAGCGATCCGAATGCAGGGCACATGCTCTGCGGCTGATCGTGCGGGCCCTTGGGATAATCGGCAGCGTAACGCGCGAGGATTTCGCCCTTGCCAGCCTCTTCGGCGGCCGCGCGCATGGTGTCCTTTGACGAGCACCCTCCCTCTACCGGAGCGGCCACAAGGTCGATCCGGTCAGGTGTGCGCGAGGCGGAAGAGGCGGGGGTGTCGGTCATACGCTGTCGTAAACCACTTCGAGCGAAGGCTTCTGTTCATAGGTGCCGCCGCGCATGTCGGCCTGGGTAGCGGGGACCAGTTCGACGTTGCCGCCGGTGTCTTCGGGCTTGAACAGGCCGAGCAGGCCGTCCTGGGTCAGCGGCCGCGGCGAGGCGGGCTGCGCTTCGGCGACGTTGATCGCCAGTTCCTCGAACAGCGACGCCCATTCGGTGTCGGGCCGCCCGATGATCTGATAATTGGCCGACTTGCGGCGGATGTCCTCGTTCGCAGGGATCGAAGCGAGGATCGGGATGCCGACTTCGGCGGCGAAAGCCTGCGCCTCGCCGGTGCCGTCGTCCTTGTTGATCAGGATGCCGGCGACGCCGACATTGCCACCCATCTTGCCGAAATAATCCACCGCCTTGCAGACGTTGTTGGCGACATAGAGCGACTGCAGGTCGTTCGAGGCGACGACTATGACCTTCTGGCACATGTCGCGCGCGATCGGCAGGCCGAAGCCGCCGCAGACCACGTCGCCCAGGAAATCGAGCAGCACGAAATCAAAGCCCCAATCATGGAAGCCCAGCTTCTCGAGCAGTTCGAAACCATGAATGATGCCGCGCCCTCCGCAGCCGCGTCCCACTTCGGGACCGCCCAGCTCCATCGCGAACACGCCGTCGCGCTGGAAGCAGACGTCCTCAATCTTGACCTCTTCACCGGCGAGCTTCTTGGCGCTGCTGGTTTCGATGATCGTCGGGCATGCCTTGCCGCCGAACAGCAGGCTGGTTGTGTCGGACTTGGGATCGCAACCGATCAGCAGCACGCGCTTGCCCTGCTGCGCCATCATGTAGCTGAGGTTGGAGAGCGCGAAGCTCTTGCCCGAGCCGCCCTTGCCGTAGATCGCGATGATCTGCGTTTCCTTGGTTACCGGGCCGGTATGGACCGGATCGGGCTCGTGCGACGCTTCATCGCGCAGCGCGGTTACATCGGGACCAGAGTTTTCCAGCATCGTCATGCGCAAGCGCTCCAATCGAGTATCATTTTAAGGCAGGCGGGGTCGGTAAAGGCGGTCGGATAGGCGCTGGGCGCATCGGCGACCGGTTGAACATGGCTGACCAGCCCGGTGAGGCTGAGCGCCCCGCTCGAGACCATCGCGCGGATCGCGACCAGATCGTCAGGGCCCCATTCGGCAGCGACTCGGATGCGCGCTTCGCGCATGAATGCGGGCGGGAAGGTGAAGCTGAGCGGCGCCTGGTAGAAGCCGGCGAGCGTGACCTCGCCACCCTTGCCAAGGCGAGAGATCAGCGTGTCGAGCAGCGAACTGTCGCCGCTGACATCGCAGATGCTGCGATAATCGCGACGCTCGTCGCTATCGGGATGGATTACGCCATAGCCATGATCCCCCGCGCTGCGCGAGGGGTCGATTTCCCACACGGTGGGCGCGGGCGCGCCGCTGGCGATGGTGAGGCGCGCCAGCAGGCGGCCCAGAATTCCGTGTCCGACGATCAGGTCGGGAGGCTCGCCGCCCGCCATTGCGTGGAGCGCGGTGGCGGCCAGCGCGAACAGCACGCCGTCCGATCCCCAGCTCTCGTCGATGGGAAGCGCGCGGGCCGAAGGCACCACGAGTCGCCGGGCCGATCCGCCGAACAGACCGCGCGCATCGGCAAAGCAATTGGCGCCAGGAACGAACACCCATTCGCCGATCCGACCCCTGCACTCGGCGCCGGAGTCGACGATGCGGCCGACCGACTCATAGCCGGGGACCAAAGGATAGCCCATTCCGGGGAAGCTCGGCATCTTGCCGGTAAACAGCAGTTTTTCGGTTCCGGTGCTGATCCCGCTCCACACGATCTCGACCACGACATCGCCGGATTCAGGCGCGTTCAACGCCAGGGGACGCAAGGCAAGGCGGTGCGGCGCTTCGAAAATGACGGCCATTGCCTGCATTGTGCGCTCCCCTTGTTTTGAGCCTTGCAGGGTCAGTTAGGAGACCCCTCAACAAGGTGTCATCTTAACTTAACTCCCCATAGTGTCAATGTAGGTTTACACATTCAGGTGCATTTGTTTTTGGACACTCTGACACACGGCGATGGCATGAGGGGGTATGGGGCAGTTCAGGCGGTAGCGGCAATCACGCGGGTGACGATGGGCAGCCCGGTGGGTCGTTCCCGCCACGATGCAAAGCCTGCGCGGGTCAGCATGGCGCCGATTTCCTGCGGAGTACGGGCCCTGCCCGAGCCCATGGCGAGCAGATAGAAGCCGAAATAGGCGTCCGCCATCGCCTCTGCGCCGCTGGTTCCCGCCATCGGTTCGGCGATCAGCAACGTGTCTCCGGGCTTGAGCGAGGCGCGGACCTTGATCAGCAGCGCCTGGGCCAGCTCGTCATCATGATCGTGCAGGATTCGGATCAATGTGATCAGGTCATAGCCCGTGGGAATCGCGTCGTTGCGGAAATCGCCGGGGTGCGGGTTAACCTTGATCCCCTGTTCGCCCAGCTGCCGCGCGCCGATCGCAGTGACCGCGGGCAGATCGAACAGCCCGAAGTCGAGCCTTGGCGCGACCTTGGCCACCGCCGCGATGAACGCCCCTGCCCCGCCGCCGACATCGAGCATGCGTCTGTGCCGGTCGAATCGCCAGGCATGCACAACCTGATCGGCGACCATCGGCTGCGATGCCGCCATCAGCTGCGAATAGGGGGACACCGCTGCCTGGTCCTCACCCTCGCTGCCATCGCCCAGCGCATAAGGCCAATAGCCTGCGAGCGCGCCGGGCACGGTGCGCTCGCCGCGCAGCAGCGACAACGGATCGGCAAGGTCGGCGTAGAGCAGGTGGTGATGACGGATCATCGCGATCGCACCGGGATTGCCGACCAAAGCGACGCCCTGTTCGCCCAGCATCCACAGATCGTCGCCGACGCGCTCGATCAGCCCCAGCGCCGCCGCCGCACGCAGCAGCCGGCGCGTCGCATCGGGCCCGAGTCGCGCCAGCGTGCCCAGCTCAGCCGAAGCCGCAGCCCCCTGCTGCAGCCGCGCGACGATGCCACTTTCGACACACGCGAACAGGGTCTGCGAATAGGTGAACCCGGCGATGATATCGAACAGCCTGCGCGCCCGCACCCGCGACACCGGGCGGGTCAGCGGGAACCGCGATGCCCAGGACTGGAATGCCGGGCTCGAGATGATGCCATTGCGCCAGCCGACCCAGCGTTGCTTCCATCCAACCATAAGAATCAAGCTGCCACGGCCGGGGTTCGGGCCGCGAATTCGCCGATCAGCGCTGCGATCTGCTCGGGAGCTTCCTCATGCGCCAGATGGCCCAGGTCCGCCAGCGTGACGACCTCGGCATGCGGCATCATCCGGCCCGCGCGCTCGATCGAATCGAGCGGGATCGCGCTGTCGCGTGCGCCATGAACCAGAAGCGAGCGCGCCGCGACGCTGGGCAGTTCCTTCGCCAGGCTTTCCAGATCCCAGTTCGCCATCATACCGATCGCGCCCGCGCAATGGTCGGATGTCCGGAAGAGGCGGTGATACAGCTCCACCCCGCGCGCATCGATCCGCGACCCGGTGGATTTCTTCAGGAATCGCGCCACTTCGGTCTCGCTGCTGGCGATCTGGGCAAAGATCATCGCGGTGAACGGATTGACGAACAAAGCGCGCGCCATCGCCGGGAACAGCCGCGCGGCAAGGCCCGGGAAGGGCAGCAGCGCAGGATTGAGGCCGATGATCGGGGCATCGATACCCAGATCGATCGCCAGCCGCACGCCGATCGCTGCGCCAGCCGAATGACCGACGATCACATCGGGCGCGCCCAGCGCCAGCTTGCCGAGCAGTTCGGCCAGCACCCTGGCCATCCCCGGCAGGCTCTGCCCCCCGGCAATCCGGCCGCGGGTAAATCCGTGCCCGGGCATGTCGGGCGCGATCACGGTAAAGTGCTGCGCCAGCAGCGGCAGCACGTCGCGCCAGCTGTGAGTCGCAGCGCCGGTGCCGTGGATGAGCAGCAGCACAGGTGCGGCGCGGCCGTCGGGCCCTGCGACCTGGACATGCCAGTCGAGCATGCCAGCGCGCACGAAGCGACTGTGCTCGCGGTTGGGCCAGTCGTGCCCGTCAACCTCCCAGCGTACCGAACTCATGATGCTTTCCCGAATTGCAGCGCGGATACGGCGCGCTCGACACCGCGCGCATCGGCACGCGGCAGCGCCAGATAGCGCGCGCGCATCGCCGCTGCAATCGCTGCGGCCTCAGGTTGCGGCCGGGCGGAGATATCGATCACCACGGCTTGCGTCCCCGATTGGGCAAAACGCCGCGCCGCCGCGAGCGCATCCTCGCCCGCCTGCGCGCGGCCTGGCTGGCCGTTCCTGTCGATATTGCCCTTGCCGTCGGTCAGCACCGCGACGAACGGCGTGCGCCCGCGCGCGGCCTGGGTTTCGGCGAGCTCGGCGGCGGCCGACAGCCCTAGCGCAAGCGGCGTGCCGCCCCCGCCGGGCAATTCGCCCAGCACCTTCTTGGCGCGGGTCAGCGACCGCGTCGGCGGCAGCAGCAGTTCGGCCGAGGTCCCGCGAAACGCGATCAGCGCCACCTGCGCGCGTTTCACATAGCTCTGCGCCAGCATCAGCTCGACCGCACCCTTGGCTTCGGCCAGCCGCGCCAGTGCCGACGAGCCCGACGCATCGACCGCAAAAATCGTCAGCGCTTCGGCGCGCTCCTCGAACCTGCGGATGCGCAGATCCCCCTTGCGGATGCGCAGCCGCTTGGGCGCGTCCATGCCCTCCTGCTGGCGGCGGATCTCCTGCCAGGGGACCGCGGTGCGCAAGGTATCGATCAGCGCCAGCCGTGCGCCGCCGCGCGGCAGGCCGGGACGCGCGCCCAGAGGCCGTCCGCGCATCTGCGAGGCCTGCTTGCGCCCTGCCCCGCCCGCGCCGGTCGCACGCCGCGCGCTGCGCCCCTCGCCGATGCGCGCCAGCACATCCTTGGGGATCGAGGCAAGCACGGCAGCGAGGATCAGGTCATCGAGCTGATCGGGATCATGCTGTTCGTCTTCGCCATCGTTGTCGCCTGGCGGCGGCTCTTCCTCGCCTTCAGGGGGCGGAGGCGGAGGCGGTTCTTCGGCCTGCTGCGGGATGCGCGTGGCTCGGGGTCCGAGGACGGTGCGGGCAACGAACTGGATGTCGTCGTCGGTGATGGAGTCGCGCTCATCGATCTGTGCGGAAAGCGACAGCGCGGCCTGCGCGAACAGCATGGTGCGCGCGGAGTCGATGCCGAGTGCGAGGGTGATATTGGCGAGGGTCTGGCGGTGCTCTTGTCCGACAAGCCTTCCCCCCTCCGTTTGTGCCGAGCCCCTCGGCTGGCCTGCTGGCCGGCCGCTCGGGATAAGCTTCCCGGTCTGACCGGGAGGTCGAAGGACGTGCGCGCTACCGGTTGCGCGAGGTCCCTCGACTTCGCTCGGGAACACGGCAGATGAGGGTTTGGGTTCTTGGGACGAAAAATCGCACCAGAACGCCACCCGCTCGGTGAGCGATACAGGCGGAACTTCCTCCTCGCCGCCATCGTCGATCAGTACCAGAGCGAAGCCTGCGCCAGCATCCATCGCCTGGGCGATGCGCCCGGCGACCATGCCGCTCATCCGCTCGGCCATCGGGACGACCAGCAGCCCGCCTGCAACCTCCTCGAGCAAGCCTGCCTGTTCGATCCGGCGTCCGGCAGACAGGCTCGAGGCGACATCGATGCCGCCGCACAGCCGCTCCTCGTCGATATGCACCGGCAGGCGGCGCACCGGGCGATCGGCGAATTCTTCGGCCAGAAAGGCCAGCACCGCGTCGCGTTCTGCCGAGGGACCGCGCAACCACATCCCGCCCAGCCGGGCAGGCGCGGCGGCCAGCAGGTCCGCCGCCAGCAGCGCATCGCTCATCCGAAAAGCTCGGTCAGCGCGCGATCGATGCGCACGGTCGATCCGGTTTCGTCGAGCACGTCGCGGCGCAGACGGTGGCGCAGCGCCATGGGAGCGACGGCGCGCAGATGCTTGCGCTCGGCGGACTTGGCGCCTTCGAGCGCCGCAAAAGCGCGCGCCGCGCGCATCAGGGTGAGTTCGCCGCGCAGGCCATCCGCGGCCACCGCCATGCACAGGGTAGCGGCATCGGTTAGCGTCGATTCGGGCATCGCGACATTGGGCAGCGCCTTCTTGCCCCGGGCCAGCCGCTTGACGATCTTGGCGTCCGCCTCGGCCCAGTCCGCCGCAAACGCCGCGCCGTCGCGCTCCAGCGCATCGCAGCGGCGCATGATCTCGATGCGCTGCTCAAGATCCTGCGGCGTCTTGACCTCGACCGAGAGCCCGAAGCGGTCGAGCAATTGCGGGCGCAGTTCGCCTTCCTCGGGGTTGCCGCTGCCGATCAGCACGAAGCGCGCGGGATGTCGCACCGAAAGCCCTTCGCGCTCGACCAGATTCTCGCCCGAGGCCGCGACATCGAGCAACAGGTCAACGAGGTGATCCTCGAGCAGGTTGATCTCGTCGATATACAGATAGCCGCGATGCGCGCGGGCGAGCAGCCCGGGCTCGAACGCCTTTTCGCCGCGTCCCAGCGCGCGTTCCAGATCGAGCGCGCCCAGCACCCGGTCCTCGGTTGCGCCCAGCGGCAGATCGACGAACGGCACCGGCACCTTTGCGGTCTTGACGCCCTTCTTCTCGGCGCATTTGTCGGGGCAGCGATGAGCCTCTTCAGGCGCGCAATTGTAGCGGCACCCGGCGATCGCCAGCATCGGCGGCAGCAGCGCCGACAGCGCACGCGCGGCGGTGGACTTGCCCGTGCCGCGGTCACCGAACACCATCACCCCCCCAATGCGCGGATCGACCGCGCTGATCAGCAGGGCACGTTTCATTTCGTCCTGGCCGACGATGGCGGAAAAGGGAAAAGGCATAAGGCTAGGTCTAACAGATTGATCCGCCGCGACAAGCGGGGTGTCAGGAAAAGTTGACAGTTCAGTCGAACGAGCCCTTCCGCGGGCCGAGATAGCCGAACAGATACGCCCCCACCTTGCGCATCTGGATTTCTTCCGACCCCTCGGTGATCCGATATCGGCGGTGGTGGCGGTAGATGTGTTCGAACGGGGTGTGGCGCGAATAGCCGATGCCGCCGTGCACCTGCATCGCCCGGTCGGCTGCCTCGCAGCACAAACGGTTCGCCCAGTAATTGCACATGCTGACCTTGTCCGAGATCTCGCGCTCAATGGCCTTGTGCGGCAGCCGGTCCATGTCCCAGGCGGTCTTGTAGATCAGCCAGCGCAGCATCTCGGCCTGCGTCGCGAGTTCCACCAAAGGAAACTGGATGCCCTGGTTCTCCGACAGCGCCTTGCCGAAGGGCTTGCGCTTCCGGGCGTATTTAACGCTCTCCTCGATGCAGAACACCGCCGCGCCCAGCGACGAGGCCGCCTGGCGGATGCGGTTCTGGTGGACGAAGCTTTGCGCCAGCGCGAGCCCGCGCCCTTCCTCGCCGAGCATCGCGGTTTCGGGCACCCAGACGTTGGTGAACGACAGCCGCGGGTGATCGGTGGGCATGTTGAAGGTCCAAAGATACTCCTCGATCTTCAGCCCCGGCGTCTCGGTGGGCACCAGCAGGCAGGTGATCCCCTTGGCGTCGCCATCCGCGCCGCTGGTGCGCACGAACAAGGCGCAGTGCGTGGCGACATGCATCCCGGTGATCCACATCTTCTCGCCATCGATCCGCCAGCCGGCAACGCCATCGCGGGTCTCGCGCACCGCGCGGGTTTCCATATGCGTCGCGTCCGATCCATGGTCGGGCTCGGTCAGGCCGAAGGCCGTGATCCGGGTGCGCTCGAACCCGCCCAGGATGAACTCCTGCTTCTGGTCCTCGGTGCCGAACTCCTCGAACATCGCGACGAACGGGAAGTTGCCGACGATCGAATGCTCGTTCTGCAGATCATTGTGCAGCCCCAAACCTTTGGCCGCGAAATGCTCGCGAATCACCGCCATCCACAGGTTGGAGCCATCCTTGCCACCATATTTTTTCGGTGCCGAGAAACGCCAGTGCCCGGCCGCGTCGGCGCGGCGCTGCGCCTCGCGCAGCAGCTCTTCCCAGTCGTGCGAAGGCAGGCCGCCCGCATCGAAATCGGTCCGCGCCCATTCGCGGCGATGGTCGAAAAAGCGGATGTTGTCGTCCGCCTGCTCGAGCGGTTTGATCTCGGCCTCGATGAACGTGTCAAGCTCGGCCAGATAGGCGGTCAGCTCCGCCGGCAGCGCAAAATCCATGGGTGCATCCTCGGTTTATCGTTTGGATGCACTATGGACGGCTTTACGCGTCCGGCAAGTCCCGTGCTGCCTCATCGCGCTTGCCCAGCCCCGACCAGTCGACCTTGCGCGTCACGTACATCACCGCCGCCAGCGCCGCGAACAGCAGCAGCGACCCGATGATCAGCGAATACGCCTCGAGGTTGAGCAGCACATAGAGCAAGGCATACAGCCCGAGCAGCAGCCCGGCGATGAAGCCTGCGCGTTTCACACTGCCCAGCACTGCAGCGCTGTAAGCGCTGATCAGGGCGATGATCGCGCCCGACGCCAACAGATAGGCGAGCGTGAAGCCGATGATCTCGGCAAAGGCGAGTAGCAGCACGAAGAACAGGATCAGGCCTGCGCCGGTGAGCAGATACTCCGCCGCCGCGACCCGCGCGCCCGCGATGATGTCGAACATCAGGAAGGCGAGGAAGGTGAAGCCGATGAACAGGAAGCCGTATTTCACCGCGCGGTCGACCTGGCTGTAGAGGTTGACCGGCTCGATCAGGTCGATCTGCGCCGACTGCGCTCCCTGGCCAACTTGCTCGCCCGGCTGCGGCAGCTGGACGATGGCGCGGCCGAGCGCGAGGTTGCTGATCGTGTAGCGCGCAGTAAAGCCCTTGTCGGTGACCGAGCGGCTGTTGGGCAGGAACTGGCCGCCGAAGCTGGGGTGCGGCCATTGCGAGGCGATGGTCCAGTCGGTCGATTCGGCGTCCGGGATCAGGGTCAGCTGGCCGTTGCCGCGCACCCCGAAGCGATAGGCAACGTCGAGCGGTGCGGCGCTGCCAGCGGACCAGTCGGCAAAGGCGAAAAATCCAGACCCGTTGGTCGCGCCCAGTCCCTTGCCGGGGCGCAGCGGCAGCGCGGTGCCGCCGACGCTGATGCCGTTGTCCGCGAGCAGACCGCGCGCATCCGATATGCCGACGCGGATTTCGGCGCGGTCGAGCAACAGCTCTTCGGGCTTTACCCCGAAGCGGGCCAGGTCGGCAGGCAGCGCAAAGCGCGCGGTTCCCTTGACCCGCGCTTCATAGACCACGGTTTCGTAGATCGACTTGACCCGCCGTTCAGGGCTGACATCGACCTTGGCGGTGTTTTTCACCGGGGCGAGAAACAGCTCGCGGTCGATCGTCACCGCGCGCGTCGTCGCCTTGCCGTTTTCGGTGACGGTTTCGACCGATTGCTGGCGATAGGGGATGACCATCACCGGCCCCGCGAGCATCTGCGGCCCGCCCCAGCCCTCGGCGACGCTGGCGCGCGCGGTTTCCGACTGGCTCTGCCGGTCCCAGACGAGCGCATAGACCATGAACAGCGGAATCGCGAGCAGCGCGCCGATCAGCACGGTCATGCCCAGCTTGAATCCCGGGCTGCGGTCCTTGGCCATGCGGCACTCCTAACGGTTCATCGATGAAAATGCACGGTTCAGCTATAGAACGAAAGCTTAATCGGGTGTGAACTGGGTCACAGCGAATCGCCGAGGTTAATATTAACCCTGTCTCGGAAGCCGGATGCCCTACCCGTTCGTTGCCCGCTAGCAATCGGGGCGTCCGGTTTCCACTATTCCCCTAAACGCCACCACCGTCATTCCCGCGCACGCGGGAATCCCGCTTTTTCGCCACGGTCGCGCATAAGCAGGACCCCCGCCTTCGCGGGGGTGACGAAGAAAGATGAGCGGAAAGAACCGGCACAGCGACACACAGGACGCCCTGGGGCCCGGATCAGGTCCGGGGTGACGAGTTACCAACCAACCCCCTCACCTCTTCTCCATCGACAACCGCGTCATCAGGATCGCCGCGCGCTTCGCCTGGCGCTTGATGCTCGGCAGGTCGACCGTTTCGCCCGGGGCATGCGCGCCGTCGCCTGTTGGACCCATGCCGACAAGCCCGTCGACATAGCGCGCGACGAACGAGATATCGCCTGCGCCGCGCTTCAGGGGATCGAGTTCGGCCATCTGCTCGAGGCCAAGGTCGGTGTTGATGACGTTCAGCCGCCGCAGCAGGCCGCGGTTGCCTTCGGTCGGGGCCATCGGGGGATAGCCCTGTTCGAAGACGATCTCGGCGCTCGTGCCGGGCAGGTGCTGGGCGACGATGGCCTGCATCTTGGCCTTGACGCGTTCGGACTGCTCGTCGCTCAGCGTACGGAAATCGCCGCGCGCCACCGCGAGCGCGGGGATGATGTTGGTCTTGCCCGCCGCCTGCGCGCGGACGAGGTCAGCGTCGAGCTGCGCCACCGATCCGCCCGCGATCAGGCCGACGTTGAAGGTAAGCTTGTCCTCGGGCAGCTCGTCGTGGAACTGGTCGATGATCCGCGCGAGTTCGTAGATCGCGCCATGCCCCGCGCTGGCCGAGAATATTCCCGAGCTGTGCCCTTCCTTGCCGGTGGCGTTGACCTGCCAGCTGTACGACGAGCGCCGTGCGATCGCGCCCATGTCCTTGCCGTTCTCGCGGCTCAGGCCCTCGAAATCGAGCGCGACGTCGGCCCATTGGCCCCATTTGATCAGGTCCGCACGCGCGATTTCGATCGGATCGCCGGCATCCTCCTCGTCACCGGTCAGCACGATGGTGATTGTCGCCGCCGACAATGTCCCCGCCGCCTGCATCGCCTCAAGCGCAGCAAACATCGTCACCACACCGCCCTTGTTGTCCTCGATCCCCGGCCCTTCGAGCGTGTTGGCATCGATCCGCCGGACATTCTGGAACGGCGAATCGGGTTCGAACACCGTGTCGAGATGGCCGATCAGCAGCATCTTGGTGCTGCCGGGGCGTCCTGGGCGCGTCGCGATCAGATGGCCCGAACGCTTGGCCGCGCTTTGGTCCACCCATTCGACCTTGAAGCCCAGCCTCTCGAGCTCGGGCGTCACCATCTCGCCGACCTTCTTCACCCCGGCGATGTTGCGGCTGCCGCTGTTCTGCCGCGTGATCGCCTCGAGAACGCCGATCCAGCGGTCGTGGCCCTTGTCCACCGCCTCGACCATCCTGGCTTCCTGCGAGCTGAGCTTGGCGAAAGCGGGGGTGGCAAAGGCCAGCATGGCGGTGGCCGCAGCAAGGCCGAACGTCTTCAATGTCATGGTGTTTCCCTGTCAGCCGATATCAAGTTCGCGCACGCCGCGCTTCTGGCGGATCGCCTCCACCCGGTCGCGCAGTTCGGCGCGGATGGCGCGCGCGTCGCGCACATTGGTCACCTCGATCGAAGTGCGCGGATGCGGCGTGGCCGAGGCCAGCCGCCCGCTCGAATCGGATGATGAAATCTGGATGGTGCCGTTGTCGAACATCTGCTGGATGACCGAGAAGGAAACCTTGACGTCCTTGATCCGGTACAGCTCGATCTCTTCCTCGCTGCGCATCAGGATGCCGCGCCGCATGAACAGCCTCTGGTCGTCGATCCAGAACAGGCTGGTGCGGTTCTCGATATGCGTCCAGGCGATATAGACGCCCAGCACCACGCCAAGCACCGCAAGCGTCTGCCACCAATATCCCGCATAAGATCCGCCCGCCATCACCGCGACTGCGAGCGCCAGGATCATCCAGCCGGTGCCCGACTGGAACAGGAACGCGAAGGTGGACGAGCGAAACTCGATCCGCGGCAGCCCCTCCATCCGGCGCACGCCCGAGCGCGCCTCGATCGGGCGATGTTCGATGATGTCATGCGGGTCCATATCGCATCCCTTCCCCCCCCTGGCCCAAGGCCGATGCCATGGTCTTAACCGCCATCTGTGTGGCGGTAAACGGGATTGCGCGCGATCAGGGCCCAGTTGCATTTGGTCGAAGTGCGAACGTCGCCGGTCGAAGCCGATGCCGCAAAGCGCAGGCTTGGTCACACAGGACGACTACGGGTGTAGTTGAAAGCGCATGTCAGTGTGTTCCGCCCGCTTGGGGGAATGTCCGTGACACATCGTCTGCTTGCAACCGTCGCTCTGGCTGCCTTGCTGTGCACGCCGGGCATGGGCCTGGCGCAGGACGCGCCCGATGCCCCGGTGCCGGCTTCCGGTGCAGGCGCAACGACGCCGCTGCGCAGCTTCGATCCGGGCTATTTCGACCGGTTCGCTCCGCGCACCGCGCTCGACATGGTTCGCCAGATCCCCGGCTTTTCGATCGCCGAAGGTGAAGACCGCCGCGGCCTTGGCCAGGGCGGCAGCAACGTGCTGATCAATGGCGAGCGCTTTTCAGGCAAGAGCAACGATGTCGTCTCCGAGCTCGGCCGGATCGGGGCAAGCAACGTCATCCGCATCGAGCTGATCGATGGCGCGACGCTGAACCTGCCCGGGCTCACCGGCCAGGTGGTCAACATCGTCAGCAAGGTGGATTCGCTGACCGGCCAGTTCCGCTGGAGCCCGCGCGTGCGCTTCCGCCGCACCGACCCGCAGTTTCTCGATGGCGAGGTGTCGATCAGCGGCAAGGCGGGCAAGATCGCCTATACGCTCAGCCTTTCCAACGACAGCTTCCGCAACGGCAATGCGGGCATCGAGCGGGTGCTGGACGCGAATGGCGCGGTGACCGACCGCCGCTATGAGGAGCTCTATGTCGATGGCGACCGGCCGCGCATCGCTGCGGGTGTGAAATATCAGGGCGATGGCGGCCAGGTCGGCAACCTCAACCTCTCCTATGAACGCGGCTGGACCGAAATCCGCGAGGATTCCGATGGCGAGGTGGTGCGCGACCGCGACTATCTGGAGACCGAGAAGGAGTATAATTACGAGATCGGCGGCGATTTCCTGTTTCCCTTGTGGGGCGGCAACCTGAAGCTCATCGGCCTGCGGCGGTTCGAGCACAGCCCGTTCTTCACCCGCATCTTCCTCGATTTCGAGGACCGCCGCCCGCGCGAGGGCAACAGCCTGGCCACTGTGATCGACGAGACCGAGACCATCGCGCGCGCCGAATATGGCTGGAAGGCGGGCAAGGCCGACTGGCAGCTCAGCGTGGAAGGCGCGATCAACAAGCTCGACACCCGCGCCCAGCTCAACCTGCTCGACACCACAGGCACCTTCCAGCCGGTGCCGCTCCCCGGATCGGACGCGGTGGTCGAGGAAAAGCGTGCCGAGATCGGGCTGAGCTACGGCCGCCCGCTGTCTTCGACGCTGACGCTGCAGACTTCGCTCGGCGGTGAATATTCGCAGATCGTGCAAAGCGGCGCGGGCGGGCTGACGCGCAGCTTCATCCGCCCCAAGGGTTTCGTCTCACTCGCCTGGAAGGCCACCCCCAGGCTCGACCTGTCCCTGCGCCTGCAGCGCGATGTAGGCCAGCTCAACTTCTTCGACTTCGTGGCCTCGGCCGATCTGGGCGCCGAGAACCAGAACAGCGGCAATCCCGAATTGGTCCCGCAGCAAAGCTGGAACATCGACTTCCAGGCGACGCAGAACCTGGGCGCGCTGGGATCGATCAACGCCAAGGCGTTCGTCAACTTCGTCGAGGACATCGTCGATCAGGTGCCGATCGGTGCCACCGGCGAGGCGCCCGGCAACATCGCAAGCGCGACGATCTGGGGCGTGTCGCTCGACAGCACCTTCAAGATGGACGTCATCGGCTGGACCGGGGTGCGGTTCGACATCGACTATACCTACCGCAAGAGCAGCCTGCCCGATCCGCTCACCGGGATCCGCCGCCGCATCTCGGGCGATACCATCCACGAGTTCAGCGCCGAGCTGCGCTATGACATCCCCGGCGGCGACTGGGCCATGGGCGCGAACTACAGCGATTTCAGCCAGGCCGACGAGGTGCGGCTGAGCCAGCTCGCCGAATTCCCGATCCGCGGCGGGGACTTGGGCTTCTATATCGAGAACAAGAATGTCCGCGGGCTGACGGTGCGGGCGGGCATGTCCAACCTGATCGGCACCAACGAGGCGTTCCGCCGCACCTTCTATGTCGGCCGGCGCGATGGTCCGGTGGCGTTCGTCGAGGATCGCGAGCGCTTCTTCGGCCCGGTGGTGTCGCTCGGCGTCAACGGCAGCTTCTGACCGCAAGCCGACCAGGCACCCGGTTCATCGGTGATACAGGGTGCGAAACCTAGCGATCGGAACGACACGGCGAATCCTCGCCAACCCGCTTGATTTGCGCTTGGCGCACGGGTGCTTAGCCGATAAGGGTTGCGGCCATGAACAAGGCGATCAAACTGGCTCTGGCAAGCGCGGGCGCGCTGGCTCTTCTTTCTGGCTGCGCCGGAGGCAAGAACAAGGTCAACACCAACTACATCGCACGCGATGTCAGCACGCTGTACATGGCGGCGAAGGACCGGCTCGACCGCGGACAGAACAAGATTGCCGCCGAGCTGTTCGACGAGGTCGAGCGCCAGCATCCCTATTCGCCCTGGGCGCGTCGCGCGCAGCTGATGAGCGCGTTCAGCTATTATCTCGCCAAGGATCACAACAAGTCGATCCAGTCGGCCCAGCGCTTTCTTGCCATCCATCCCGGCAACAAGGACGCGTCCTATGCCTATTATCTGATCTCGCTCAATTATTACGAGCAGATCAGCGACGTCACCCGCGACCAGAAGATCACCCAGCAGGCGCTGGCATCGCTGGGCGAAGTGATGCGGCGCTACCCCAACACCCGCTATGCCTCGGACGCGCGGCTCAAGGTCGATCTGGTCAACGATCACCTTGCGGGCAAGGAAATGGAAATCGGCCGCTATTACCAGCGCAGCTCCAACTGGCTGGCCGCGACGTTGCGCTTTCGCGAGGTCGTCGACAAGTACCAGACCACCAGCCACACCGCAGAAGCCCTGTATCGCCTGACCGAATGCTATCTGGCGCTGGGCATTCCGCAGGAAGCCAAGCGTTCGGCGGCGGTTCTGGGCGCCAACTATCCGGGTTCGGAATGGTATGAAAAGGCGTTCAAGCTGTCAGAAAAGCACAGTGACCTGATCACCAGCTGATCCGCACGGCATTCCATCAAAAAAGCCCCGGCAGCGCGATGCTCCGGGGCTTTTTTGTTTTCAGATCTGGCCGAACACCCAGCGCAGCACCGATTTCTGCGCGTGCAGCCGATTCTCTGCCTCGTCCCACACCACCGATTGCGGGCCATCGATCACGCTGGTGGTGACCTCTTCCTCACGGTGCGCAGGCAGGCAGTGGAGGAACAGCGCATCGGGCTTGGCCAGCGCCATCAGCGCCGGGTTGACCTGAAACGGCATCATCGCCTTGAGCTTCGCCTCGGCATGCTGCTGTCCCATCGAGATCCAGGTATCGGTAACGATCACGTCCGCACCCGCTGCGGCCTCGGCGGCATCGCGATGCAGCGTGACGGTGCCGCCCGCCGCCTGCGCGCGCGCGATGAAGCCCTGGTCGGGATCATAGCCTTGCGGGCAACCGATCCGCACGGTGAACTTCATCAGCCCGGCCGCCTCGATGATCGAATGCAGCACGTTGTTGCCATCGCCCAGCCACGCGACCACCAGCCCCGGCAGCGCCTTGCGGTGCTCGATGATGGTGAGCAGGTCGGCGACGATCTGACACGGGTGCGACAGGTCGGTCAGGCCGTTGATCACCGGCACGGTTGCGAAATGCGCCATGGCATCGGCCTTGGCGTGATCGTCGGTGCGGATCATGATGCAATCGCACATCCGCGACAGCACGCGCGCGGTATCCGCAACGCTCTCGCCGCGGCCCAATTGGGTGCTGCCCGCATCGAGGATCAGGCTGGTGCCGCCCAGCTGGCGGATTGCCATATCGAACGAGACGCGGGTGCGGGTCGAGTTTTTCTCGAACACCATCGCGAGCGTGTGCCCTTCGAGCGGCGCATCGGGGTCCGCCTTGCCGCGCGGCCAGCCATGGCGGACCGCCTTGCGATCCAGCGCATCGTTGAGCATCGCGGCAATGGCATCGTGTCCGGCATCGGACAGGTTCAGGAAATGACGGGTCATTGTGGTCCTTCCCCCCTCTCCCTTGACGGGAGAGGGTTGCGAAGACTTGGACCTGAAAGGTCCTAGTCGCAGCTGGGAGAGGGTGAGTGCAAACGCCCCTCCCTCTCCAAGTTCGCCCAGGCACCTGCGGCGCCAAGGCTTCCTATCCTCCCCCGCCAGGGGGGGAGGAGCGTTACGTCAAGCCGCCACCGGCATCGCAAAGTCGCGCGCGCCTGCCGAAAGGCGCTCGATGAACTCGTCGACATGGGCCTGCTCGATGATCAGCGGCGGCAGGATGCGCACCACATTCTCGCCCGCAGCCACCGTCAGCAGCCCGTGATGATCGCGCAGATGCGCCACAAACGCACGGTTTTCGGCCTTGTCCTTGAGCTTCAGCCCCAGCATCAGCCCCATGCCGCGCACCGAATCGAAGATCGCATCGTGGTTGGGGATCAGCTGCTCGAGCGCGCCGCGCAGGCGGTCGCTCATGGTGCGGACATGGGCCAGGAACTCGGGGTTGTCGACCACGTCGAGCACCGCCTCGCCCGCCGCCATCGCCAGCGGATTGCCGCCATAGGTCGATCCGTGCGTGCCGGCGACCATGCCGCGTGCCGCCTTTTCGGTGGCAAGGCACGCGCCCATCGGAAAGCCGCCGCCGATGCCCTTGGCGGTCGCCATGATGTCGGGCTCGATGCCGTACTGCTCATAGGCATAGAATGTGCCCGTGCGCGCGACGCCGCACTGCACTTCGTCGAGCACCAGCATGAGATCGTGCTCGTCGCACAGATCGCGCAGGCCCTTCATGAACTCAGGGGAAGCCGGGCGGACACCGCCCTCGCCCTGCACCGGCTCGACCAGGAAGCCCGCGACATCGGGACCGATCGCCGCCTTCGCCCCTTCCAGATCGTCGAAATCGACATAGCGGAAGCCGGGCAGCAGCGGCGCGAAGCCCTTGTGCATCTTTTCCTGGTTCGACGCGCTGATCGTCGCCATCGTGCGCCCGTGAAAGGCGTTGTTGAAGGTGATCAGCACCGTGCGGTTGGCATCGCCGCCTTCGGACTGGTGATAGGCGCGCGCGGTCTTGATCGCGCACTCGACCGCCTCGGCGCCCGAATTGGTGAAGAACACCGTGTCGGCAAAGGTCGAATCGACCAGCCGCTGCGCCAGATGCTCACCCTGCGGGCTGCCGTACAGGTTGGAGACGTGAATCAGCGTCTCGGCCTGTTTCTGGATCGCCTGGGTGAGGTGCGGATGGCCGTGGCCGAGCAGGTTGACCGCGATGCCGCTGGCGAAATCCAGATATCGCTCGCCACGCTCTCCGATCAGATAACAGCCTTCGCCGCGCACCGGGCGCACGGCGCACCGGGGGTATACGGGCATAAGCGGCGTGATCGTCATGGCGGCCTCGTCCTTCTCGCAAGGGCCCCGTTTGCATGGTTCGCAAGCCAGGCAAGGCGCAGGGGGCCGCTGCACCAAACGTAAAAAGGCGACCCCGTCCAAAGGGCCGCCAGCTTGCAGGCCGCAGCTATAGCGCCGCAGGGGCCACCGGGTCAATGATCGCCGCACAAAGGGGCTGGCGGCATTCCTTATGGCTTGCTAAGGGCATGCGCCTTGGCCAGACGCACCCGTAGCTCAGCTGGATAGAGCGCTGCCCTCCGAAGGCAGAGGCCACTGGTTCGAATCCAGTCGGGTGCACCATTTCTCCACATCCGTCGCGCTGAAGACGCCATGCACCCGCCGAGGGGCTGGCCGCCGGCGTTTCAGCCTGCGGCGATTTTCTGCAAGGGTTCGCGGATGGTGCGTGCCGCCATCAGGAAACACGGTGCCGCCGCAGCATAAGCCAGGCACGCAGCAAGCAGCCCTGCGCGCATGCCGGCAGCGGACGCCTGCGCGCAGGCAAGGCCCATCTCCGCCGACGCTGCGGGGAGAGGCTTTCCACCCGGGCAGACCACGCCATAATCCCCCAGCGATTGCGCGAACGATGATGCCGCGACGCTGTCGCTGACCAGGCCGACGATCATCGGACCCATTCCGGTCCCCAAAGCGATGACGCCGATCAGGATGACCGCGGTTGCCGTGCTGCGCATGTGTGGCGGCGACATGTTCTGGACTGCGGCGTAGACCGGGCCATTCTTCATGTCCCCCATGATGTTGGCCAGCAGCAGAAAGCCCAGCGCGACCTGCCAGGACGGGCTGGTGAACACCACGGCAAACATCAGACCCGCACCGGTCGCGGCGACAGCGCACATGAAAGGGTACGACCGGCCGTATTCGCCAGCATAGCGATCCGCCAGCCATCCCCCCATGAAGGTGCCGATCAACCCGGCTGCGCCAAGCCCCGCCGCCATCATCGCCCCTACCTGCGCGAGGGTAAGATCATACTGCCGAAGGAAATAGGACGCAGTGAAGACGTTGGTCGCGCCGACCGCCTGTCCGAGGAACGTCGCGCCGAACCACAGCCAGACGAACGAGCGGTTGGCCGTGAGCAGCTTGATATCGTCAAGAAACTTGCCCGACCCCTGCGTCTTGCGCGTGACCAGCGTGTTGGTCATGTCGTGGCGCGGATCACGCAGCGTCAGCCGAAGCAGCACCGCCACAAGGATGCCGGGGAGCCCGACGACGACGAATGCGGTCCGCCAGCCATATTGCATCGCAACCACCCCGCCGATGAGCGGCGCCATCAGCTGCGCGATCGGAATGCTGGTCGTCAGGACCGACAGTGCCATCCCGCGCTGACGCGGTGGAAAATGATCCGACACCAGCGAATGACTGACCGGCGTACACGCGCCTTCGCCGGCCCCGACCCCGATGCGCGCAAGGGCCAGCTGCGCAAAGCTGCTGGCTGCGCCGCACAGCGCGGTCATTCCCGACCAGACCGTGATCGCGATCGACAGCACCGTGACCCGGTTCAGCTTGTCGGCGATGCGCGCCGCCGGGATGCCCGAAATCGAATAGAGCAGTGCGAAGGCAGGACCGCTGATCAGCCCCAGCTGCCAATCGGCGAGCAGCAGATCCTGTTTGATCGGCTCCTGCAGGATGGCGAGCACCCCGCGATCGAGATAGTTCGAGATGTTGACCAGCACCAGCAGGAACAGCACCCAGATCTGCAAGGGTGTCCAGAACCGCCTGGCCGGGGGTTTGGCGCCATGGTCAGGCGGAGGGCTTTCCATCCCTGCCGATGGCATGGACTGCGCGTCTTGTGGGTCGCTCATGCGACTGCCTCTCCCCCCGGCATTGTGCCGGTATCCGCTTGGGCTGACCGACCACCGGAAAAAAGTCAAGTGACAAGAGTATTTGGCTATATTAATAATCGAGAATTCAGATGAATGGAGAGCTATATGGAATCTGTCAGTGAGCGCCCGATTGCCAGGCCGCTTGAAGGTGTGCGGGTGCTCGATCTCAGCCACGCTCTCTCCGGACCGACCTGCACCAGCCTGCTGGCGCTGCTGGGGGCGGATGTCATCAAGGTCGAACGCCCCGAAATCGGCGACGATTTTCGGCATTACACCGAGCATGCCGGGCTGCCGGGAATGAGCATTCCGTTTGCTGCGGCAAACGCCGGCAAGCGTTCGATCACGCTGGACCTGAAGCAGCCCGCCGCGATCAAGGTGGTGCGCAAGCTGGCCCAGCGCAGCGATATGCTCGTCGAGAACTTCCGTCCCGGTGTCGCCACCAAGCTTGGCCTCGACTGGCCGTCGCTGCGCACCATCAATCCAGGGCTGGTCTATGCCTCGATCAGCGGGTTCGGCCAGACCGGGACGCTGCGTGACTGGACCGCTTATGATCATATCGTCCAGGCCATGTCGGGGATCATGTGGATGAACGGCAACCCGGACGAGGAACCGATGAAGGTGGGCTTCCCGATCATCGACACTTTCAGCGGGTACATGGCGGTCATCGGCCTGCTGTCCGCGCTGCATCGCCGCGACCAGACGGGCGAAGGCGACTATGTCGACGTCGCGATGCTCGACAGTGCATTCAACCTGATGGGCGCCGCCATCCCGGTCTATTTCTACTCGGGCGAGGTGCGCGGGCGAACGGGCAACCGCGGCTATCGGCTGGTGGCGACGTCGGAGACGTACAAGACGGCCGACGGGTACATCTCGATCGGCGCCAATCACCATCACCAGATCGAAGCGCTGTGCCAGGTGCTGCATTGCGAGTGGCTGCTTGAGGACGAGCGGTTTGCGACCCACCGCGCGCGCGTTGACAATCACGATGCGCTGCGGGCGGCACTCAGCGACATTTTCCGCGAGCATAACGGAGAGGAGGTGGAGCCCCGGCTCGCCGCGCGGCATGTTCCGGTCGCCTTCGTCCGCAATCTCGGCCAGGTGCTGAGCCACCCGCATTTCAAGGAGCGCGACATCTTTCTCGAGGCGGAATTGCCCGGGTCGCCAGAGCCGGTGAAGATGGTCGGGCCCGGCTTCCAGCTCAGCAGCGGCAAGTTCTCATCGGGCGCGGTCCCGTCCCTGGGCGAACATACCGATGCCATTCTCGCAGAGCTGGATCTCGATCCGGAAACGCTCGCCCAACTGAAAGAGCATGCGACCGCATAGCCCTGAAACGACAAAATGATTGTAATTTCCGATGATCTAAGGAATGCTACGATTCGATCGACTATGAGAACATAGAAGACAGCGCAGACGCAGATCTGCGATGAGGGGGAGAGACCATGAAACTAGGCATCACCGTTTCCGCCATCGCCTTGTCAGCGGGGATGCCCGCAATCGCCCAGACAGCCGATTTGTCTAGCCCGGCCGAAGCCCCTGGCCTCGAGGCTGAAGAAGGCGCGCGAGGCAAGGAGATCGTGGTGACCGGGAGCCGCATCCGGGGCACGGGCCCGGTGGGCTCCAACGTGGTCTCGGTCAGCGCCGCGGAGATCGAAGCCCAGCCGACCGCAACGATCACCGAATTCCTGCGCAAGGTTCCGCAGATCCAGGGCTTTGGGGTCGATTCCTCGAGCGCCGTGGTCAGCGGCGGACAGGGCGGCACCAACACCACCCGCGGCAGCGCCATCAACCTTCGCGGCGTCGGGCCTTCGGCAACGCTGACCCTCGTCGATGGCCAGCGGCTGAGCTTCTCGGGCGTCTCGTCCAACTATGTCGACGCCAACGCCATTCCCGCAGCGGCCGTCGACCGGATCGAAATCGTCCCCGACGGTGCCTCGGCAGTCTATGGCTCGGACGCGGTCGCAGGTGTCGTCAACTTCATCCTGCGCAAGGAATTCGAGGGCATTCAGGTGCGTGGCCGCTATGGCGTGGCGGACGACTACTGGCTGGCGCAGGCCAGTTTCATGGCGGGCACCAACTGGGGCTCGGGCGGGGTCGTCTTCGCCTATGAATATACCCGCAACGATGCGCTTGGCGGCGATGAGCGCGACTTCGTGCGGTTCGATCTTACCGGCCGGGGTGGCCGCGATTATCGCAACGGCCAGTGTTCGCCCGGCAATATTGTTGTGGCCGGCCGGACCTACGCCATTCCGCAGGCCGGGGTCACCCCTGCCACCGCCGGGCAGCTCGTCGCGGGCACGCGCAATCTGTGCGAAAACCTCAGCATTGCCGACATCCTGCCCGAGGAAGAGCGGCACAAGTTCTACGGCTATGCCTATCAGGAAATCGGGGACCGTCTGCGCGTCCATGTCCAGGGCATCTACTCGCTGCGCGACTACACCGCCCAGGCGATCCAGCAGGGATCGACATCGAACATCGTCAATCTGGCGGTGCCGAACACCAACCCGTTCTTCGTGCGCCCGGTCGGCACGACCGCGACGACGGTGACGGTGGAGTATGATTTCACTCCGCTGATCGGTCCGATCCAGCAGACCGGCTTTACCGACACGCTGTTCCTGACGGCAGGGCTGGCGTGGAACATCGACGACAACTGGAAGGTCTCGCTCGATGGCGTGTTCAGCGAGGATCGCAGCGCCCAGAACACGCGGCGCATCAACACCACGGTGCTGACCGACAGGTTGCGCAGCACCAATCCGGCGCTGGCGTTCAATCCCTTTGGCGGGGCCAACAGCGCGGACAATATCGCCGCGATCTATTCGGGCGTGTTCAATCCGTTCGCGATCAGCCGCACCCGTGGCGGTTCGCTCCAGGCCGATGGCAGCCTGTTCAGCATTGCTGGCGGCGATGTCCGGCTGGCGGTGGGGGCAGAATTCCTGCGCTACACCTCCGATGCCGGCAACGCCCAGGGCGCGCTCGCAGCTCCCACGGTCACGATCAACCCCAAGCTGGAACGCAACCAGAAATCGGCCTTTGCAGAGCTTTACATCCCGATCTTCAGCTCCGCCAACGCGACCGGCATGTTCGAGCGGCTCGATCTGTCAGCGGCTGTCCGGTACGATGATTACAGCGACGTCGGCAGCACCACCAATCCCAAGTTCGGGCTCAACTGGTCGCCTGCGCGCGGTGTGCTGTTCAAGGCCAGCTATGGCACATCGTTCCGCGCACCTGGCCTGCAGGATCTGCCGCTGCTGCGCACCGGGGCCGGGCTGACGACCGCCACCTGGACCGATCCGCTCTCCCCCACCGGCACCAGCGTCGGTTTGCAGCTCAACGCAGGCAACCCCAACCTCAGCCCGGAAAGCGCGGAAACCTGGTCGATCTCGGCCGAACTCAACCCCGGCCTTGTCCCGGGTCTGCGGCTGGCAGCGACCTATTTCAACCTGCTCTACAAGGACCTGATCGGGTTTCCGCCACGAACGACCAGCAGCCTGCTCGACCCGAATTATGCCTTCGCGGTGACACGCAACCCCACCGCCGCGCAGATCACCGCGCTGACCTCGCAGGGGCTGACCTTGCAAGGCGTCGTGCCACCGGTCATCGCGTTTCTGTATGATGGCTCGGCCCAGAACCTGGGTTCGATCCATACCGACGGTTTCGATTTCGATGCCAGCTATGCATTCGATGCTGCAGGCGGTGAACTGACACTGGGCTTCAACGGCACCTACACCTTGGGCTACGACTTTGCGGTGACCCAGATCGCCCGGCCTCTGGACCGGGCTGGCGACATCAGCTTCCCTGTGGTGTTCCGCGCCCGCGCCTATGCCGGTTTTCGTTCGGGTGGGTTCACCGTCAACGCGCTGGTCAACCACGTCAGCGGCTATACCAACACGCTGGTGGCACCCGAACAGAATGTCGGCAGCTGGAACCCCGTCGATATCGACATCAGCTATGAGTTCAAGGACAGCGGCATGCTGAATGGGCTGGCGCTCGGGCTGTCGGTGACCAACCTCTTCGATCAGGACCCGCCGTTCGTCAACATTCCCGGCGGCTGGGATCCGGGCCAGGCAAGCGCGCTCGGTCGGCTGGTGGCGTTCACGTTGACCAAGAAATTCTGATGAGTGAAGTCGAGGGTGAACCGCCGCTCGCACGGTTCGGCGGTTCACCGCCGCCGCAGGCACCCTGGCTGGCTGAGGCGCTGGCCACGGCGCCGGATCGCAGCGAATTTTTGTGCGACGGTGCAGCCATCGAACTGCTGACATGGGGTGAAAGAGGACGGCCGGGGCTGCTGTTTCTGCATGGCAATGGCGGCCACGCCGACTGGTGGAGCTTCATTGCCCCCTATTTTGCCAAAGATCGGCGATGCGCGGCAATATCGTGGTCGGGCATGGGTGGATCGGACTGGCGCGACCAGTATTCGATCGAAGCCTATGCCCGCGAGCTGGTCGGTGCGATCGATGCTGCAGGACTGGCCGATGCCGGGCCACCGGTTGTTATCGGGCACAGCTTTGGCGGCATTCCCCTGATGTATGCAGCGGTCCATCACACTGACCGGCTGCGCGGCGGAATCATGGTCGACAGCTTCGTCCCGCCACCCGAGCGCAAGAAGCCCGGCTGGGCGGTTTCCGGCAGGAACCCGCCGCGCTATGCCAGCGAGGCCGAGATCCTCATGCGCTATCGTTTCGCCCCGCATCAGGACAGCGCGCATCCCGATATCGTCGATTATCTTGCGCGCCATTCGGTGCGCGAGGTCGCAGCCGATACGCCCCCTGGCAGGCAATGGACCTGGCGGTTCGATCCGCGCATGTGGGCGACACTCGATCGCAGCGCCGCCGATCCGCTGGTCGAGCAGGCCAATCTGCCGATCGGGCTGATCTATGGCGAGAGCTCGGCGCTGGTGACGGCTGATCATGTTGCGCAGCTGGCGTCGCGGCTGCCCGATTGCCGGTTTGCTGCGGCCATTCCGCATGCCCGTCACCACATCATGGTGGATGAACCGATCGCGCTGATAGCCGCACTGCGGGTCGGCATCGCTGCTTTGGAGCAAAAACCATGAAGGCCTGGACGAGCGCATCTCCAGGAGGCCCGGAGACATTGGTGCTGGCCGACCTTCCGATCCCCGAAGCTGCGCCTGGCGAGGTCGTGGTTGAGGTGGCTGCCTGCGGCATCAATTTTCCGGATTCGCTGATCATAAACGATCTGTACCAGACGCGTCCGCCAAGGCCGTTCGTCCCGGGAGGCGAGATCGCAGGCACCATCACGGCGCTGGGTTCCGGTGTCACAGGCCTGGCAGCAGGCGACCGGGTAATTGCGCGCACGGCCTGGGGCGGGCTGGGGCAATACATCGCGGTGCCTGCCGAGAAATGCGCGTTGATGCCTGCTGATATGGGATTTTCCGAGGGATCCGCGTTCCTCTTCACGTATGCGACATCCTATCACGCGCTGGTCCAGCGCGGGCGGATCGCACGCGGAGACCGCATGCTCGTTCTGGGCGCGGCGGGTGGCACGGGGGCTGCGGCCATCGAGCTGGCCAAGGCCTTTGGCGCTCATGTCTGCGCGGCGGTGTCGAGCAAGGAAAAGGCAGAGTTTGCCCGCGAATGCGGCGCAGATGAAACGGTGATCTACCCCGCCGGACCGCTGGACAAGGATGCAGCCCGCGCGCTGGGCGCGCAGTTCAAGAACGCGGGCGGCGAACGCGGCTTCGATCTGGTCTATGATCCGGTCGGTGGCGATTATGCCGAACCGGCGCTGCGGGCATTGGGCTGGAAGGGCCGGTATCTGGTGGTCGGCTTCACCGCGGGCATTCCCCGGCTTCCATTCAACCTCCCGCTGCTCAAGGGCTGCGAGATCGTTGGCGTGTTCAATGGTGGGCTGAATGCCAATGAACCGCACGTCGCGGCAGACAATGTTCGTGAGCTGATCGCACTTTTTGAACAGGGCAAGGTGCGCCCCCGGGTCTCGCGCGTCTATGATTTTGCCGATGCACCCCACGCAATCGCGGCGATCGCCGGACGCGGGGCGCTGGGCAAGCTTGTCGTCCAGGTGGGAGATTTCGCGCATGGCTGAAACCCCGCTTGATCGCCTGCGGACCGCTTATGCCGACCCGCATGCCATCGCTCAGGCGCGCAAGGCGGCAGGCGCAAGGCTGATCGGTTCTTTCCTCAATTCGGTTCCGGTCGAGCTGATCCTGGCGGCGGGGCTCGATCCGATCCGGCTGCGGGGGATGCCTGCCGACACGCCGCATCGCGCCGGCGCCTATATGGAGGAGTATTTCGATGGAGAGGTGCGCGCCATCTTCGAGGCGCTGCTGGCGGACCGCTATGCGCTGCTCGACCTGCTGGTGGTCCCCCGCACGTCGGAGGTCTACCTTCAGCTCTACTATCTGATCCGCGAAATTCCCCGCTGGGAGCCTCAGGCCCGCTTGCCCGAGACCAGCCTGTTCGATCTGCTGCAGACACCGGGCTATACAACGGCGCGCTACAATCTGGGGCGGATGAAGGCTCTGGCCGAGCAGCTGGCCGCGATCGGCGGACGGGCGATCGACGACACTGCGCTGTCGGCGGCCATCGTCGACGCCAACCGGCTGAGGACGGCGCTGGCCGAGGCGTCGGTGCTGTGGCGCGGGCCATCGCCGCGGTTGAGCGGGAGCGATGCCCTGTGCGTGATCGGTGCTGCCGGCGTGCTGGATCCTGCCGATGCGATCGCGCAGATCAACGCGCTGGTTGCCGAACCGCCGCCGGAACTGGCGCGCAACGGACCCCGGCTGCTGATCAAGGGCAGCCCGCAGCACGACACCCGGTTCACATCGCTGGTCGAATCCTGCGGCGCTGAGGTCGTGGCGCATGACCATCTGGGAGGTGACCGCACCTTCGAGACGTTGGTCAGCGAAGAGGGCAACCCATGGGAGGCGCTGGTGCATCATTATCAGCGCGAGATCCCCGGTCCGCGTGCCTATCCGCAGGCCCGCGAGGATGCCCGGTTCATCGCGCTGGCAGAATCTGCGGCAGTAGATGGCGTCATCATCTTTCACGACGAGTGGGACGACACTTTGGGCTGGGAATATCCCGACCAGAAAAGGCTGCTCGATGCGCGCGGGCTGCCGGTGCTGTTCCTCAAGCGCCAGCCCTATTTCGATCCGCCGGAAAACGAGCAGCGCCGGGCGGTCACTGCCTTTATCGAAAGCATCAGGGAAGGCGCGGCATGAGCGAACCTCAGGAAAAGATGGCCGCCACCCTGGCCGCGCAGGCGCACCAGAAGGAGACGCAGGCGCGCTTTCGCACCGAGGTGATCGAGGGCGGCGGTGATTACGTCATCGCCGATGCCGTCACCCCGCACGAGATCTTCCACACGCTCGACATCCCGGTGATTTCGCTGGCCTGGTATTCGGCGGTGATCGCCGCCAAGCGGCTGTCTCCTTATTACTTCGAACTGATGGACCAGTTGGGCTATCATGACGGTCTGCCGCGCTATGGCAGCCTGCCGTTCATGACCACGCTGGATGGCGACCCGGAGCGCGCGCCTTATGGCGGGTTGCCCAAGCCGATGCTGATCCTGGAGAGGTTGCGCGGCGATTTCGGCCAGAAGATCGGCGAACAATGGTCGCGTGCCTTTGGCGGAGCGCCGCTGGTGGCGCTCGATTCCTCGTCAGTGAGCGAACTGCGGCCCTCCTGGTACACCCGGTCCCAGCACGATTGGGAAGAGCTGTACGAGACACCCAGGCTAGACTTCCAGGTCGAGCAGCTGCGCGGGCTGATTGCCGTCAGCGAAACGCTCTCGCATCGCAACCTCGATATGGCGGAGTTTCGCGCGGTGATGCACCGGGTCAATCGCGCGGGCGAGCTGGTCGACAAGGCCAAGCAGATCATCGCGCGCACCCGGCCCGCCCCTGTCGCGTTGCCCGAGCAACTCACCAACATCATGGCCGCAACCTGGTCGCGTGGCAGCCAATGGGCGATCGATCACCTTCAGGCCTATTGCGAAGAACTGGAAATGCGCGCCGAAAAGGGCGTGGCGGCATGTCCGAACGAGCGGGTGCGGCTGTTGTGGGTGAACAATGGCCTGTGGTTCAACACCGCATTCTACCGCGCGTTCGAGGAGAAATACGGCGCGGTGTTCGTGTGGTCGATGTATTCGAATTTCTTTTCGGACGGGTATCGCAAGTATTTTGGCGAAGATGATGATCCGCTAAGAGCACTTGCGGCGCGGCACATTTCGATGAATGAGCAGCTGCACCTGCCCGGATGGATGTCCGAATGGATCATCCAGCAGGCGCGCGACTATCAGTGCGACGCGGCGGTGATGCTGGTTCCTGTGGGGGACCGCATGGCCTCGTTTGGCACCAAGTTGTGCGCCCTGGCGCTGGAGCAGGCCGGCATTCCGGTGCTGACGCTGACCGCGAGCATGGTGGATGCGCGGTTGTGGGACAATGATGCAATGATCGCCAGGGTCGAAGCATTTCTGGAAGATAGAGTGATGACATGAAGCGCGATGATCCAACCCGGCTGTATGCAGAACCCGCCCCGCCAGGCGCGTCGGTGCGTGGTGTGGCCGACAAGTTCTCGATGGGCGTGCTCGACGAGCTGCTCAACTTCCGGCTGCGCCGGATCCGCAACTGCCTGACCGAAAAGTACCGCAACGAAACGCTGAAGATGGGCCAGCGCGCCGGCGCGTTCAGCATCCTGGCGGTGATCGCGGCGAACCCGGGCATTTCGCAGATCGATCTCGCGCGCTTTGCAGGATACGACCAGACCGCCTTGGTCGGCATCATCGACGACATGGAGGCGCGCGGCTGGACGACGCGCACCCGCGACCCCGCCGATCGCCGCCGCCATCAGGTCCACATAACCGATGCCGGACGCGAGGCGCTGGACGAGCTGTTTGCGGCTGCAGTGGAAAACGAACGCGAGGCGCGCGAGGCGCTGTCTCCCGAAGAGCTCGACGTTTTCCGGGTGTGGCTCGACCGCATTTACCGCAAGCTGCTTTAGGCGGGCGCGGTGCGGATCTGCGTCTTCGGGGCAGGAGCCGTTGGCGGCAATCTGGCGGTTCGGCTGGCGCTGGCCGGAAACGAGGTTTCGCTCGTCGCACGCGGCGCTGCACTGGCCGCGATCAATTCCGACGGGCTGCAGGTACTGGCAGGCGACGACGTCCTCGAAGCGCGGCTCAGCGCGAGCGATGACCCGGCGAGCCTCGGCGCACAAGACGCCGTGATCGTGGCCGCCAAGGCCCATCAGCTGCCCGCGTTCGCTGCAACCGCGGCCCCCCTGCTGCATCGCGATACGTTGGTGGTGTTCGCCCAGAACGGCATTCCCTGGTGGTATCCGGCGGCAGGATTGCAGCCGCTGCTCGATCCCGATGGGGCTGTGGAACACGTGGTCGGCCGGGAACGGAGCACAGGCGCGGTGATCTATTCGGCCAACGCAAAGCTGGCCCCGAACATCATCCGCAACACCTCGCCCCAGCGCAACCGGCTGACGATCGGCGCCGTGGATCCAGGCTCGCAGGCCCGCGTTGCGCAGCTCAGACGGGTGCTGCGCGCCGCTGGCATCGAGTCGCCCGACACCGACGACCTGCGGGCCGCAATCTGGCAGAAACTGATCGGCAATGCGTCGGTCTCGGTGCTTTCGTTCCTGGATGAACGCACCTCACGCGAGGTGTTCGACGATGCCTGGCTCGGCCCGGCGGGTGCGGCCATCGCCGAAGAGCTGGCGGCAGTCGCGCGCGCCGAAGGCCTGGCAGTCGACGCCGCCAGGGCCGCCCCCGCGCCCGGGCACTTCAGCTCGATGCTGCAGGATTCGCGCGCCGGGCGACCGATCGAGGCAGCAGCCTTGCTGACCGCACCGCAGATGATTGCACGGCAGCACGGCATCGCGACACCATGCTTCGATCTGCTGTGCGGGCTGGCATATGGCAAGGCCGCCCGCCTGCAGGCACGGGCTCGGGCAACGGCGGACCTTGGCTGATGGAGGTCAGGCGCGGCAATCCGCCCAGGGCGCTGCGAACCCAGGCGCCGGATGTCTCGACAGCCCCGGGTGCCTCCGGTCTTGCGCCCGAGGTGCACTTCGCGCAGCTGCGCGCGCAGTGTCCGGTCGCGTTGCAGGCAGGAAGCGGCACCAATGGCGCAGGGCGGGCCGCATGGGTGCTAACGCGGTACGACGACATCGTCGCCGCTGCCAACGATCCCAAAACCTTCGGGCAATCGCAGCGCTTTGCGGGTGAACGCAGACCGCCGCTGGAATCGAACCCGCCCGAACACCGCATCTGGCGGCGGATGCTCCAGCCCTATTTCCTGCCCAAGGCGATCAACCAGATGGAGCCCTTCACTCGCGCGCTGGCGCGAGACCTGCTCGCGCCGATCCTGGCCACCGGCAGCGGCGATGCGGCACACGGCGTTGCGCGGCCCTTGCCGCCTCAGATCCTGTTGCGCTGGCTTGGCCAGCCTTCGGAGGATTGGGAGACGATCAAGCTCGCATGCGAACACGCCTATTTCCAGGGATCGCCCGATCCCGCCGAGCGCGCAGCCTTCGAGGAGGCAGAGGCGCTGCTCTGGCGTTATGCGCGCGACACCGTCGCTTCGCGGATCGAGCGGGGCACGCACGAGGCAGATGACGATCCGGTATCGGCGATGCTCGCCGCCATGCCGACCGAGCCCGCGGTCACCCGCCCGCTGATCGACGGCGTGGTGCGGCTCCTGCTGGCGGCGGGTCATGATTCGACGACCAGCGCGCTTGGCATGTGCATCGGCTTCGTCGCAGGAGACGGGGATCTGCAACAGAGCCTGCGCAGCGATCCCACCCGAATTCCCGCAGCGATCGAAGAGATGTTGCGGCTGCGCACCCCGGTGCTGCAGATGCCGCGCACGGTCATGGCGGACACAGTGGTCGGCGGGAGGGAGCTGGCAGCGGGCGACAGCGTGCTGCTGGCTTTTGCATCGGGCAATCGCGACGCGTCAGCCTTCGAAAATGCGGAATGCTTCGACATGGGCCGTCGCTCAGGCCAGCATATCGCCTTCGGCGTCGGCATTCACCGCTGCATCGGCAATATCCTGGCACGCCAGGAAATCCGCGTGGTGCTGGAAGAGCTTCTGGCGGCAACGCACAGCTTCAGGCCCGATGGGGAAATCGAGCACGAGTTCTGGCACCCTTATGGTCTGCGCCGGCTGCCGCTCAGCCTTGTTCCACGCTAGGGGTTGCGGGGATTGAGCTTGAGGTGATGGCGGCGGCTTATCCAGGCCCTGCATGGCTGAAGCCGGAGCGCCCCTGGGCGACTTGTGCAACGCCTGAATGCCCAAAGCCTATTCGCGAATGACAGCAGACATCTCGCCGGGCGGGCAACAGCGAGGCATCACGCTGGATCAACCGCCAATCATTTGGCCAGAAACCGGTGCGGCCACCTGCTATTCCACCACCAGATAGAACCGCGCCTTGCGCTTGGCCGGGTTGATGACGTGGATCAGGTGGCGCTGCGTGAACACCGGGACCCATTCGCAGATCGGCCGCGAGGCGGTGTGCTGGCAGACGGACTGCGACGTCCCGTCGACCACCTGCAGCCGCAGCTCCACTGCATCGGGCGATGACAGCGCGATCGAGGCCTTCTGGCCCGAGAGGAAGGTCTGTTCGATGCGGACGTCACCGCCCGCGCCGAGCATGCCGTGGCGATAGCCGGGGCCGAGCGCGCGTCCGCGCAGCGGCGGGGCCTGATCGGGTAGCCGCGCCTCCCATTGGGCGGTCGTCGCGGCGGTGGCATCATCCAGCGGCCGAGCGCCCATGCCCCGGATCATCGCGAGCGGCCTGGCAAGCGCGGTGTCGTTGCCGGCCTGGACGGCGGCGTCCGCGCTGGCCAGCGCATCGGCCAGCCGCGCGGCGCCCGATTGCGGTGCTGCCGCCGGGGGGCCGGCAAGCTTAGTGTTCGATGCGCCCGGGGCACAGGACGCCAGCGCAGACGCCAGCACACCTGCCATCAGGGGAATGCGCACGCGGATCATGCCGCCTCCTTGCTGAGCTGGAAACAGGCGCCTTGGGGACTGTCCATTAGTCCCAGCGTGAGGCCGTGCCGCTCGGCAATCGCGCGCGCCAGCGCCAGGCCCAGCCCGCTTCCCGGCTGGCGCTGGTCGACATTTCCGCTGCGATAAAAGGCCTCGAAAATCCGCGCACGATCGGCCTCGGGAATCCCGGGGCCGTCGTCCGCGATCGTCAGTACGGGGCCGGCAGCAAGCGACACCGTCACGCTGCCGCCTGCGGGCACATATTTGAAGGCATTGTCCAGCAGATTGGTCACCAGTCGCCCCAGATGCGCCTCTTCGCCCTCGATAAACACGTCCGGCGCGATATCCCACGCAAAGCGGTGTCCCGATTCCTCCGAGCTGTCGGCATAAAGCTCGCAGATGCCGCGCAGCATGGCGGACAGATCGATGCGCTTCAACCCGGTCCGGTCGCCGCGCCGCGCCTTGCTTGCGGCGATATCCAGCAAGGATTCGAGCGTGCCGACCAGATGGCGGATGTCGCCGCGCGCCGCGACCAGCGCCTGCGCCGTCGCCGGATCGGGCTGCCCCTCGAGCAGCTTGGCAAGCCGCCGGTCAAGATGCATCACCGGGGTGCGGATTTCATGCGCGACCTGATCGGAGGTATCGCGATAGGCCTCCATCAGATCACGCATGCGGGCGAGCGAGGCGGCGCTGTGGCCGGCAAGCTCGTCGATCTCGTCGCCCCTGTTGTGATTGGCCGCCTTGCCATCGACCAGAGCGCCCTCAGCCGCCGCGCCATCGGCTAGACTGCGGAGCGGCTTGCCATCGAGGCTGCGAAACGCTCGGTTGATCGCTTCGACACGGTGCTTGAGATTGCCCCCGGCGCTGCGCCCGAACAGCCCGATGACCAGCGCAAACACCAGACCCCCGCCCAGGAATACCAACGCGATGCGGCCCAGCAGCGGCTGGCCATCGCCCGCCTCCTGCGCGACCACCAGCTTCAGGTCGGGGCCAAGCTGGGTCGCGCGGGCATAGACATGGGTGGCGTTGCCGATGCGGATGAAGCCGCTTTCCGACACGCGCGCATCGAGCGCGGGCCAGGCGGCGATGTCGCCTGCAATCCGCGCGCCCTTTGCATCGGCCAGCAGATAGTGCGGCAGGCTGCCATCGGCGGGGCGGATCATCAGCCGGTCGCCGATGCGCCGCGCCAGCTCGTCGCGCCCGCCGCTGGCATGGATATCCACAAGCCCCGCCAGATCGACATCGACCGCCTCGCGCGCGGATGCCTCGAGCGTCGCGCGGATGGTCTGGTCGGTCACCAGCCACAGTCCTGCGACCAATACCCCCGAAAGGGCGATGGCCATCACCACGATGCGGGTGAAGATGGAACGGCGGGCAGCGCGAGTCATCGGCCGTCGAGCAGCCTGTAGCCCGAACCCCAGATCGTCTCCAGCGCAGGGGTGGCAAAGCCGTCCTCGAGCTTGCGCCGCAGCCGCCCGATATTGACATCGACCACATTGGTCTGCGGGTCGAACGCCATGTTCCACACATCGCGCAGCAGCATCTCGCGGGTGACGATCTCGCCGGCATTGTCCATGAAATAGCGGAACAGTTCGAATTCGCGCGGGCTGAGCGCGAGGTGCCGGTTCTGGCGAAAGGCAGTGCGCGCCTTCACATGGCATTCGAACGCACCGAACAGGATCACCGCGCTGTGCTCCTGCCCCGACGCCCGCCGGTGCAGCGCGCGGATCCGCGCCATGAGCTCCATCGCCTCGAACGGCTTGGCCAGATAATCATCCGCGCCCGCTTCCAGCCCTTCGGAGCGGTCGCTGGTGCGGCCCAAAGCCGAGAGCATCAGCACCGGCGTGCCCACGCCGCTTTCGCGCAGCCGCCGCAGGATGGTGAGACCGTCGAGATCCCCCAGCATCCTGTCGAGAATGATGACATCGAACTTTTCCAGACCGGCGCGCAGCAGACCGCCCGCACCGCTGTCTTCCCACACCAGCTGATCGCCGTTTTCGCGGGCCAGCTGGCGCACCTCGGCGGCGGCGCGCTGATCGTCCTCAACATACAGGATCTTCATCATGTGCGTTACACCTGTCCTGCCCCAGCCCTGCCCAGTCGTGCCCGCGGGCAACCGGCGATCCGGGTTTATGGCCCATGGACCGCGCATCGGGCAACCACGGCCTTGATCCGATCGTCCGGGCTTGAGCGCTTCCTTCTAGCAAGCCTGGCACAATAAGCTTGTTACAAATCCCGTTAGGGCGCGCGCGAACCGTGCTGGGCCGGTTGGCCGACTCCCCGCGACCGCGCCTGGTTGAACGGCCGAGCCTTTCGGATTTGCAGGCGAAAGTGTGAAATTTTCGGATAGGTCGGGTCTCTAACGGATTTTGTCATCTTTCGCTCAATGCTTGTAACGCGCAAGAATCGCAGCCACCGCCTAACCTGCCTTCATCAAGCAACGCTCTGCAGGAGGCACCTCATGAAAGCCCGCACACAGTTCGCATCGGCATTGTCTGCCGCCGCTTTCGCAGCCCTGGCAGTTACACCGGCGCATGCGGGCAAGCCGCCCGCCGAGGTCGAGGTCACCAAGTGCGCGACGCCCCATGGCTCGATCGCGATCACCGATGGCGACACCCAGGGCTGGGCCAAGATGGGCCTGTCCAGCCCGCGCGGCATGCTGGGCGCGATCGTGCAGCAATCGGGCTGCTTCACGCTGCACACCGGCGCCGAGGGCAAGCCTGCAGACTATCTGATGTCCGCCGTGGCAGGGTCGCAAGAAGAGATCGACCGCACGATGGACGCCGCCAAGGGCGCGCTGACCACCGGGCTGGTGCATTCGGGCGCAGCCGGTGCGATCCTCTCCAGAGTGCCGTTCGGCGGTGCGATGTTCGGGATGCTGGGCGGTCTGGGCGGCAAGAAGAAGACGGTTACCGCCGGGCTTCGTCTCGTCAATCCGGCCAACGGACAGACGCTGCTGTCGGGCAGCGGCCAGAGCCAGAAATCGACCATCAGCGTGCTCAGCAGCACCGACTGGGTCGCGGCCAGCCAGGGGCAGCTCGGTCAGTATGGATCGTCGGCGGATGGCAAGATGCTGACCAGCGCGTTTATCGAGGCGTACAATACGCTGGCATCGCAGGCAGGCGCATTGGCACCCGTGCAACCTGCCGCGCCAGCCGCAGCCGAGACGGCGAAATATATCGTCGCGGTGGACACAAAGATGCGCGCCACCGCAGCGGCGGAAGCACCCGAGGTCCGCGCGCTCAGGGCAGAGACCGCGCTGATCCCGACCGGTCAGAAGGAAGGGCTTTTCGTCGAGGTGACAGACACCTACGGCACCAAGGGATGGGTTTCGGTGGAGGACCTGCGTTAGATTGCGACCCGAGCGCAAGCTTTCCACCGTCAGGAGGGCGCCATCCGCAAGGTTGGCGCCCTTTCCTGTTTGCAGCAGGTCAGTGCGAGGCGACTGCGTCCCGGCTCAGGACCGGTGCAGCCTAGCTAAAGCGGCAACCCGACATAATTCTCGGCGATTGCGGTCTGCATCGCGGGCGAGTTGGCGAGATAATCGAGCTCGGCGATCTGCATGCGGCGCTCGAAGGCGCCCTGCTCGGGAAAGCTGTGCATCAGCTTGGTGAGCGACCAGCTGAAGCGCTCCGATTTCCAGATCCGCGCCAGGGCGCGGCGCTCGTAGCCGAGCAGCCCGGCTTCATCGCGCTGGCGATAATGGCCGATCAGCGCGTCGGACAGATAGATGACATCGGATGCGGCAAGGTTCAGGCCCTTGGCGCCGGTCGGCGGCACGATATGTGCCGCGTCACCGGCCAGAAACAGCCGTCCATGGCGCATCGTCTCGAAGACATAGGAACGCAAAGGAGCGATCGACATCTCCAGCGCCGGGCCGCGCGTGACGCCGTGCCGCGAAATGCCGTTGAAGCGGCCTTCGAGCTCGTCCCACAGCCGGTCCTCCGACCAATTGTCGATGCTCTCGCCCTGCGGCACCTGGATGTAATAGCGGCTGCGCGTCGGCGATCGCATCGATGCGAGCGCGAAGCCGCGCGGGCCATTGGCGTAGATCAGTTCGTCATGACAGGGCGGCACATCGGCGAGGATACCCAGCCAGCCGAACGGATATTCATGGGTGTACTCGCGCACCACGTCTGCAGGAATGGCGCGGCGTGAAGGGCCGTGGAAGCCGTCGCATCCGGCGATGAAATCGCATGCGAGCGTGTGCGCGACGCCATCTGCATCATAGGTCACGCTGGGATGATCGCTGTCGACATCGTGCAGCGCCAGATCGGCCGCCTCGAACACGATGTTCAGCCCGCGCTCGGGGGCTGCGTTGATCAGGTCACGGGTGAGCTCGGTCTGGCCATAGACCACCACGTTGCGCCCGGTCAGCGCCTTGATGTCGATCCGCACCAGCATGTCGCCATCGGCGAGGTTGAAGCCGTCCTCGACCAGCCCTTCGGCATCCATCCGCGCCCCCAGCCCCAGCCGGTGCATAATGTCGGTGGTCACCGTCTCGAGCACCCCTGCGCGAATGCGGCTTTCGACATGCGCGCGGGTCTGGCGTTCCAGCACCACGCAGTCGATGCCCTCGGCCTTGAGCAGATGGCCCAGCATCAGCCCGGCGGGACCGGAGCCGATGATCGCGACCTGGGTCCGCTGGGCCGTCATGCGCCGAGCTGCCGTTCGAGATCGCCGAGCACCCGGTAGCAATCGAGCACCTGAGCCACCGAGCTGTTGGGCTCGCGTCCTTCGCGGATCGCGGCGATGAACTCTCGGTCCTGCAGTTCGATGCCGTTCATCGATACCGCGACCTTGGAGACATCGATCGGCTCTTCCTTGCCATTCACCAGATCGTCGTAGCGTGCGATATAGGTCGCGGTGTCGCCGATATAGCGGAAGAAGGTGCCCAGCGGGCCTTCATTGTTGAAGCTCAGCGACAGCGTGCAGATCGCGCCGCTCTCGCTCTTGAGCTGGATCGACATGTCCATCGCGATGCCGAGCTCGGGATGGATCGGCCCCTGCAGCGCGTGCGCATCCACGATCCGTCCGGCCTGATAGGCGAACAGGTCGACGGTGTGCGCGGCATGGTGCCACAATAGATGGTCGGTCCAGCTGCGCGGCTCGCCCTTGGCGTTGATGTTGCGGCGGCGGAAGAAATAGGTCTGCACGTCCATCTGCTGGATGTTGAGCTTGCCGCTCGTGATCTCGTTGTGAACGTATTGGTGGCTGGGGTTGAAGCGACGGGTGTGGCCGACCATGCAGACAAGGCCGGTCTCCCGCTGCTTGTCGACCACCGCCTGCGCATCGGCCCAGCTGTCCGCCAGCGGGATTTCGACCTGCACATGCTTGCCCGCGTTCATGCAGGCGATGGCCTGTGCAGCATGCATCTGCGTCGGCGTGCACAGGATGACGGCATCGACGTCATCGCGCGCCAGCGCTTCATCCAGTTCGGTCGTGGCATGCACCGCGCCGTATTTTTCGGCGACGGCTTGCGCCTGCTCCAGCCTGCGGCTGACGATCGAGACGATCTCCACCCCGTCTATCAGCTTCAATCCGTCGAGATGCTTTTCACCAAAGGCACCTGCGCCTGCGAGGGCAATTCTCATGTCTGTGGCTCCAATACCAGATGGCCGATGGCGGTGTTGCTGCACGGGATGTGGTAATGGCGGTGCAGCGTCTTCACGCTCTTGCCGAGTGCGCCGCGCATGATCAGCCACATCACCATCTCGATGCCCTCGCTGCCGGTCTCGCGCAGATATTCGATGTGCGGAATGTGCCGCGCCGCATCGTCATCCGACTCGAGCATGTCGAGGAAGCGGTTGTCCCATTCGCGGTTGAGCAGGCCTGCGCGCGGTCCCTGCAGCTGATGGCTCATCCCGCCGGTTCCCCAGATCTGCACGTTGAGATCCTCCGGGAAGCTGGCGACTGCGCGCGCGATCGCCTCGCCCAGCGCCCAGCAGCGGTTGCCCGACGGCGGCGGATAGGTGACGACATTGACCGCCAGCGGGATCACCGTGGTCGGCCAAGCCTCGCACTTGCCGAACATCATGCTCAGCGGCACGGTCAGGCCATGGTCGACGTCCATCTCGTTGATGATCGTCATGTCGAATTCGTCTAGGATCAGGCTTTGGGCGATATGCCAGGCGAGGTCCGGATTGCCGATGACATCGGGAACCGGACGCGGTCCCCAGCCCTCGTCCGCCGGCTTGTAGCGCTCGCCGCACCCGATCGCGAAGGTCGGGATGATCTTCATGTCGAACGCGGAGGCATGATCGTTGTAGATCAGGATAACGACATCGGGCTGCTGCGCCTTCTCCCACTCCCGCGTCCAGTCATAGCCTGCGAAGATCGGACCGAAATAGTCGTCGCGCTCCTTGCCCTGGTCGTGCGCCACGCCCAGCAAAGGAACATGGCTGCTGGCCACGCCTGCGGTAATCCGGGCCATCAGCGCTTCTCCCTGATCGACCGCAGGCCTTCGGGCGAGCGGCCGCCATCTATCATCATCTGGCGGTATTCGGGCCAGCTCATGTCGGTCATCGTGCTCACCGCCTCGGCAAAGGCGATGCCGTCGGTGGAGAACAGCTTGGAGAGGAAGTAGATGTTGCCTCCCAGATCGATCATCGCGTTGTAATCGCGCGCCATCACCGCTCGCTTGGCCTCTTCCGGTATCGCCCATTCGTCGAGATAGGCGCGCTCGTCGGCCTTGAACCGCGCGCGTTTCTCGGCATCCATCAGGCTCATCGCGAACTGGTTGAGGTGATATCCCTGCCGTGCGCGCGCCGCGGTGAACACGCGGGTGCCCGGAATGTCCTCGAGCTCGGCGAGATAGGCGTGGATGTCGGTAGGGTGGCTCACAGGCCGCGCTCCTTCAATTGCGCATCCAGCCTGGGAAAGACGCGGCGGGCATTGCCCTCGAAGATCATGTGCCGCTCGGCCTCGCCGATATCGAGCGCATCGACATAGCGCTTGGTGTCGTCGAAATAATGCCCGGTGGTGGGGTCGATGCCGCGCACCGCGCCCACCATCTCGCTGCCGAACAGGATGTTCTTGTTGTCGATGACATCGGCAAGCAGATCGATCCCCGGCTGATGATAGACGCAGGTGTCGAAGAAGATGTTGTTCATCAGATGCGTGTCGAGCGCGGGCTTTTTCAGCATGTCGGCAAGGCCGCGATAGCGCCCCCAGTGATAGGGCACTGCGCCGCCGCCATGCGGGATAATGAAGCGCAGCGTGGGGAAATCGGCGAACAGGTCGCCTTCCAGCAGCTGCATGAACGCGATCGTGTCCGCCGCGATATAATAGCCGCCGGTGGCGTGCATCGCCGGGTTGCAGCTGCCCGAGACGTGGATCATCGCGGGCACATCGAGCTCGACCATCTTCTCGTAGAACGGGTACCAGAAGCGGTCAGTGAGCGGCGGGTGCTCGAAACGGCCACCGCCCGGATCAGGGTTGAGGTTGCAGCCGATAAAGCCGAGCTCGGTGACGCAGCGTTCGAGCTCTTCGATGGAGCCCTGCATATCCGCCTTGGGGCTTTGCGGCAGCATGCACACGCCTGCGAACACGCCCGGGAACAGGCCGACGACGCGCGCTATCAGATCGTTGCAGCGCCGCGCCCATTCGCGCGCCACGCCCTCGTCGCCGACATGCGGTGCCATCGCGGAGGCGCGGGGGCTGAAGATCGTGAGATCCGCACCGCGTTCCTTGATCAGCCGCAGCTGGTTGGCCTCAATCGTCTCGCGGATGTCGTCGTCCGAAATTTCGGGATAGGGCGGGCAGATCGCCCCCGCCTTGAACGCGGCCTTCTGCTCCTCGCGCCAGGCGTCGTGCGCCTTGGGGAGGACCGTGTAATGGCCGTGGCAGTCGATGATCATGGTCATGCGGGGGCTTTCTGTCCGGCAGCGGTGATGGCATGCAGTTTTGCGCCCAGGCCTTCGGGCGGCGTGATCGCGAGCGCGCCCAGGTCCCGCTGGCGCGCAATGGTGCCGCGGGTCATCACAGGGTCGACGCCAAGGTCTTCCAGCGTCACCGCGACCTCTTCCATCTCGGCGGCGCGGCGCAGGCCGTGCGCCATCATTCGGTCGAGATTGTAATCGAAACGCTCGCCCCAGGATTGCGCTTTCCAGCTCGCGTCGAGCGAGGCGATCACTGCATCGGTCACCCCCGCGCGGTCTGCGGCCAGCGCGCATTCGGCGCTCAGCGCCTCCAACCCCTTGACCATCACCGATCGGATCATCTTGATCGCCGACGCATCCCCGATGGCCGCCCCGGCGACGGCGGTGTTGGCAAAGCCAAGCAGCGTCAGGGCCTCAAGCGCAGCCTGAGCATGCGGGCCAGATACCGATAGCGGCACATTTTTGCCCGCGGGCAGCACCGGCGCCATCACCGCGACATCGATATAGCGTCCACCGGAAGCCTCGATCGCCTCGGCCGCGCGGCGCTTGGTGCCCGGCGCAACGCTGTTCATGTCGAGCCACAGCGCCCCCGCACCAAGCAGCGGGGCACAATCGAGCGCCGCAGCCAGCGCCTGGTCTGCAGTCACCAATGACAGCACCACCTGCGCACCCGACAGGGCGCTCGCGGCATCGTCCATGCCATCGACACCGGCAGCGTCATAGGCAGCGACCATCGCGCCGCGTTCGCGCTCGTGCAGCGTCTTGTGGTCGAACGCCCGCGCGCCCGCCGTGGCAAAGGCGCGGCCCGCTTCTCCAAAGCCGATAAAGGTGGTCGCTGGCATCATGGCGTGGCCCTAGGGCAGCGAGCCTTGCTCTCACCAATCCAATTGCTGGGTCCCCTATTGGTTTTCGTGAAGTCTTGTCTCGACGGAGGCCTGATGCAGCAGATCGACCAGCCGCTGCTGCGCGCGCGTGGGCCGCCAGCCGCGGCGGGTGCTGATGCCGATCGTGCGAACGCTGCCGGGCAGGTCGAGATCGATCCGCACCAGCATCGCGGTGTCGAGTTCGACCGCGATCTGGTCGGGGGACAGCAGGGTCAACAGATCGCTCTGCATCACCAGCCCGCGGATGACCATCACCGACCCGCATTCCACCGGAACCGGGGGAGGATCGCCTGCAAACAGCGCTTGCCAGTGCGCGCGCAGCGGCGTTCCCTGCGGGCCCACGACCCAGGACTGACCGCGCAGCTGATCCAGCGTCACCCGGCGTCCGGCCAGCGGATGGTCCTTGCGCGCGAAGATCGCCAGCCGGTCGGTGAACAGCGTAACCTGATCGATCTGCGGCGGCGGGTTCTCGCGCAACGCACCGACCATCACGTCGATGATCCCGTCGAGCAGCGGATCGATCAGTTCGCGCCACGATCCTTCGACGACGTCGATCACCGTGCCGGGGCTTTCGCGCAGGAAATGCGCGATGGCACGCGGGACCACCAAAGCGCGGCTGAGCGGCATCGCACCGATTGCGATCCGCCCGCCGACCTCGGGATCGCCGCGTGCCTCGTCCATTCCCGCCGCCAGCTCGCCCGCCGCCAACCGGACCCCGCGCGCCAGCGATCGCCCGGCAGGCGTCAGCACCATGCCGCGCCCGCGTCGCTCGGCCAGCGCTGTCCCGCACACCTGCTCGAGCTCGCGCACCGCGCGGTGGATACCGGGTTGCGACAGACCGCTCGCGGCGGCGGCACCGGCAAAGCCCTGCGCGTCGGAAAAATGCAGAAAGGCTTCGAGCTGGGTCGCGGTCATCAGCTGTTCGGGACGGGAAAAGCCGCGCGCGCCGGTGCGCCCTGGCCGCCGGGTCGCGGATGCCAGATGGGCAAACGCCCGTTCTGCCCGTTCGGCCAGCGCAAGGCCCGCGGCGGTAGGGGTGACGCCGCCCGAATGACGGTCGAACAACAGCACGCCGATCTGCTTTTCAAGCTTGCCAAGGCCCTGTGTCAGCGCAGGTTGCGACAGGCCTGCGGCCTCTGCCGCGCGGTTGAGACTGCGCAGCGCCACCACGTTGCCGAGTGCGCGCAGATGGCGCAGGTTGAGATCGAACGGCTTGAGCATGAACACCAGACATAGCAAAAACCTATTGGCTGTCCACAAGTTGGATTGGCGTTCGGCGGGATCATGGGAGCACGGGGAAGCTCCAAGGGAGTGTTGCGCATGAATGTGGTGGTGCAGAATATTGAGCGGACCGCGCTCGACATCGTCGATGGCCTCGGGGCTGCGGGTGTCGCAACCGTGCACGAGGCGCAGGGCCGCATCGGCCTGCTAGCGCACCATATGCGCCCGATCTATGCCGGTGCCCGCATCGCGGGCAATGCGGTGACGATCTCTGCGGCTCCCGGCGACAACTGGATGATCCATGTCGCGATCGAGCAGCTGCAGCCCGGCGATGTCCTTGTGCTGGCGCCGACCAGCCCGTGCGTCGACGGTTATTTCGGCGACCTGCTGGCGACCAGCGCGATGGCGCGCGGATGCCGGGGGCTGGTGATCGATGCCGGGGTGCGCGATGTGCGCGACCTCACCCAGATGGGCTTTCCGGTCTGGTCCAAGGCGGTGTTTGCACAAGGGACGGTCAAGAACACGCTGGGCAGCGTCAACGTGCCGATCGTCTGCGCGGGCGCGGCGATCCAGCCGGGTGACGTGATCGTCGCCGATGACGATGGCGTGTGCGTCGTCAAGCGGGCGGACGCAGCGGCGGTGCTGGCCAAGGCGCAGGCGCGCGAGGCCGCCGAGGAAGCCAAGCGCCAGCGGCTGGCGGCTGGCGAACTCGGCCTCGACATCTACGACATGCGCCCGCGGCTCGCCGAGATGGGGCTGAAGTATGTCTGAGGGCAAAGTTACCCTCTCCCATTGGGAGAGGGAAGGGGCCCGCGAGGCGCAGCCGAGTGGGAAGGGTGAGGGCGACGCCCTCCCGGCCACCCTCACCCTTCCGGCGCTGCGCGCCTCCCTCCCTCTCCCGATGGGAGAGGGAATGTGAAGGCCATCCGCTGCATGTGGATGCGCGGCGGCACCTCGAAGGGCGGGTTCTTCCTGAAGGACGACCTGCCCGCCGATCCGGCTGCGCGCGACGCGTTTCTGCTGCGCGCGATGGGCTCGCCCGATCCGCGCCAGATCGACGGCATGGGCGGCGCCGATCCGCTGACCAGTAAGGTCGCTGTCATCAGCAAGTCAGAGCGGCCCGGGGTCGACGTCGATTACCTGTTCCTGCAGGTGTTCGTCGATCAGGCGATCGTCACCGATGCGCAGAACTGCGGCAACATCCTTGCCGGGGTCGGCCCGTTCGCGATCGAGCGCGGGCTGGTTGCAGCGCGGGACGGGGTGACGCGGGTCGCGGTCTATATGGAGAATACCGGCCAGATCGCAGTCGCCAGCGTCCAGACGCCCGGCGGGCGAGTGACTTACGATGGCGATGCGACGATCACCGGGGTGCCCGGGAGCGCGGCGCCGATCCCGCTCGCGTTCCGCGACACCGCAGGCTCGTCGTGCGGCGCGCTGCTGCCCACCGGTCATGCGGCGGACGAAATCGACGGGGTGCGCGTCACCCTGATCGACAACGGCATGCCCTGTGTGGTGATGGCCGCAGCCGATGTCGGCATCACCGGCTATGAAGACCGCGACACGCTCGACGGCCATGCCGCGATGAAGGCGCAGGTCGAGGCGATCCGCCTCAAGGCCGGGCCAATGATGAACCTGGGCGATGTCAGCGCCAAGTCGGTGCCCAAGATGATGCTCGTCGCAGCCCCGCGCGAGGGCGGCGCGATCAGCGTGCGCTCGCTGATCCCGCATCGGGTGCATGCCTCGATCGGCGTGCTCGGCGCGGTCAGCGTCGCCACTGCCTGCCTGATCGAAGGATCGCCCGCTGCAGACCTGGCGCAGATTGGCGAAGGGCAGATCAAGACGTTGGGCGTCGAGCACCCCAGCGGCGTCACCGAATGCGTGGTGACGGTCGGCGAGAACGGTCAGCCGGTCGAAGCCGGGATGCTGCGCACCGCGCGCAAGCTGATGGATGGCGAGGTTTTCGGGTGAATTTCCGCTTGTCACCCTCACCCTTCCGGCGCTTCGCGCCTCCCTCCCTCTCCCACCGGGAGAGGGAAGGGGCCCGCACCGCGCAGCGGTGTGGGAAGGGTGAGGGTGACCGAGCCTCAATGAAAACAGGATATATCCGATGAGCACCACCGACGCCCAGGGCCGCGTCCGCAGCTGGACACTCGCCCCCTCGAAGCCGCGCTTCACCCCGCCGCCGGGTGCGGTCGATGCGCATTGTCATGTCTTCGGGCCGATGGCGCAGTTTCCGTTCAGCCCCAAGGCCAAGTACCTGCCGCAGGATGCCGGTCCTGACGCGCTGTTCGCGTTGCGCGACCGGCTGGGCTTTGCGCGCAATGTCATCGTCCAGGCGAGTTGCCACGGCACCGACAACCGCGCGACGCTGGGCGCCATCGCGCTCTCCAACGGCATGGCGCGCGGCGTCGCCGTGGTTGATCCGGCGATTTCGGATGCCGAGCTCGATGCGCTGCACGCAGGCGGTATTCGCGGGGTGCGCTTCAACTTCCTCAAGCGGCTGGTCGACGATGCGCCCAAGGACAGGTTCCTCGACGTCGCACGCCGGATCGAGCGGCTGGGTTGGCACGTCGTGGTGTATTTCGAGGCGGACATCCTGGACGAGATGCTGCCGTTCCTTGCCGCGATCCCGGTGCCGATCGTCATCGACCATATGGGTCGCCCCGATGTGCGCCAAGGGCCAGATGGCGCGGACATGACCGCGTTCCGCAAGCTGCTCGATAGCCGCGACGACATCTGGACCAAGGTCACCTGCGCCGACCGGCTCGATCCTTCAGGCCCGCCTTATGCCGATTTCGTGCGCGCGGTGCGCCCGCTGGTGGAGGACTATCCCGACCGCGTGCTGTGGGGCACCGACTGGCCGCATCCGAACATGGAAAGCGTGCTGCCCGACGATGGCGCGCTGGTCGATACCATCCCGCAGATCGCCGCGACGGCAGAGCTGCAGCACAAGCTGCTGGTCGCCAATCCGATGCGGCTTTACTGGGCCGATTGAGCGCGGATCAGAACCTGTCGAGATCGTTTGCCAGCGTGACCGGCCCGGAATAGCTCTTCGCGATCTGCGTGACATAGCCCTTTGTCCGTGCCGGATCGGGGGTGCCGGCCGCAAAGTGCGTGATCACCAGCGCCTTCACCCCTGCCCTGCCGGCAAGCTGCCCGACAGCCTCGGGGGTGAGGTGATGGGTCGACAGGTGCTGCTCGAGATCACGCTTGGCCTCTGGCGGCATGTTGGGGGAATTGCGCGCGACATTGGCCATCGTGCCAGCCATGTCGATCATCTCGCTGACCAGAAGATCCGCGCCTTTGGCAAGCTTTTCCAATGCAGCACTGGGCCCGGTATCGCCGGTGTAGACGATCGACCGGCCCGGCAGGTCGAAACGGAAGCTGAGCGACTTGTAGTTGCGATCCTCGACGCTTCCGGGCGCGAAATCATAATGCGTGTTCTGCGCTGCGGTGACGGTCATGCCGTTCAGCGTGGTCTTTTCACCATCGGCCAGTTCGATGACGGTGACCGTATCGGCAGGCGGCGTCCAGGGCTTGCCCGGAATGCCATATCCGGCCCGCGCGGCAGGCTGCATCGATGCGACCATCCCTGCGACCAGTTCGCGCGTTCCCGCCGGACCATAGACCGTCAGCGGTTCGCGCACATTGGTCTGATTGCGCAGCCCCAGCACCGCTGAAAGCCCGCCGGTGTGGTCGACATGGAGGTGGCTGAGAAACACCGCGCGCACCCGCGGCAGCATGATGCCGGCCCGGCTGAGCTGCTGCACCGTACCATCGCCTGCATCGACCAGATACACCTGGCCTGCATGCAGCAGCGCGTTGGCGGGCTGCGACCGGTCCGGCGAGGGAACAGGGCCACCCATGGTGCCCAGCGTGATGAACGCATCCGCTGCGGGCGCAGCGGGCTGCGCCAGCGCCGGCGTGAAGACCGCCAGCGCCAGCGTCAGCCAGGCCGCGCGCATCAGAAGTTGAATCCGACGCGCACGCCATAGGTCCGCGGCGGGCGCAGCGTCGCCACCGGGAAGTCGAGGATCGGCCGCGTTCCCGCACGCGCCAGCACCTCTTCATCGGTGATGTTGTTGATGAACCCGGTGACATTCCATCCGCCCGCGCTTTCCAGCGTCAGATAGGCATCGGCCATGGCGAAGCTTCCCTGGCGTTCCTCGGGCCGGAAGTTCGAGTTGAGGAACCGGCTGCTTTCGATGTTGCCGCGCGCACCGAAGACCAGGTTGAGATCGCCGGTCAGCTCGAACGTGCGTTCATATCCTAGGTTGACCGCCCATTTGGGCGAATTGACCGTGGGGTTGCCCGAGCAATCGATGTCGAAGAAGCGCGCACCGTTGACCCCCGGATTGGCGAGCCGGCTGCCCAGCGTGGTGCATCCCGTCGTCACCGGCGCGCCGGTGGGCGAGAAGTTGGCGGTCTGCAGTCTGTCGTACTTGCCGTTGAGATACTGGACGTTGAGATTGAACAGATCGTTGCGGCTCGGGGCGAAGCGGGCCTCGAACTCGACGCCGTAGATGCGCGACTTGCCCGCGTTGACCGTGGTCGAGCCCTGCGCGAAGATGCCGCCTGCCGTCCGCACGCCGCCGACGAAGGTGATCTGCTGGTCCTTGTAGTCCCAGTAGAACGCTTCGATGTTCAGCTGCAGCTTGTTGTCGAAGAAGCGGTTCTTGGCGCCCAGCGTAAAGGCGGTCAGCTCTTCGGGTGCGAAGGTGTTGTTGGGCGGCTGGGCGACAAAGAACCCGCCCGATTTGAAGCCGGTGGCGACATTGGCATAGACCAAAGAGGCAGGACCAGCGTCCCATTCCAGCCCGGCCTTCCAGGTGAATTTCTCGAACGACAGGTCACCGGTGAACGGCGCGCTGAGCGGCGGCGCCACGGGGCCGGGCAGACCGCCCGCCGCAACGGACGTGAACTGCTCCTTGTCTTCCTTCGTGTAGCGCCCGCCCGCCACCAGCCGCAGCGTATCGGTGATATCGAAGGTCAGCTGGCCAAAGGCGGCGATGCTCTCGGTGCTCAGCCGCGGGGTGAAGCGGGTGCTCGAGATATTGCCCTGGCGGAAGAAGTTCTCGGTGACCTGGTTCTCGCCGAAGTAGAAGACGCCCAGCACATAGCGCAGCCGCTGATCCTCGTTGGACGCAAGCCGCACTTCGAGCGAGCTTTGCTCCGCGACATCCTTGATCGTGCCGGCAAAGCCCGGAAGATAGGTGAGCACGTTGACGTCCGAGCGGCGATAGGCCGGAATGACGGTCAGCGTGCCGAAGCCCATATCGCCGACGACCGTGGCGCTGACGCCGAAGAACTGGTTGTCGAGGAAGCCATCGGTGCCGGCCAGCGCGACGCAGCCGCTGTTGACGAAATTGCCGGGCCCTCCGCAGAACGGCGGCGCGAAGATCCCTCTTGCCAGACTGCGCACCGCAGCCTGCGCGCGCGGATCGGAGATGCTGACCCGGTCTTCGAGCGGAGGCACGGTGTAGCGCGCTTCGGGCAGCAGCACCGCGCCGGCACCCTTGCCGCGCTGGTTGTAATAGTCCGCGACCAGGGTCATCGACCAGCGGTCCGAGGGCTCGATCAGCAGCGATGCGCGGAACGCCTCGCCCTTGTCGTCGTCATAGCCGTCCGAGATATAACCGTCGCGATCGACGATCTGCCCGGCCAGTCGCAACGCCACCGTGTCACCGATCGGAATGTTGAGCGCCAGCGAGGCCTTCTTGCTGTCGTAGTTGCCGTATTCGAACAACCCCTCGCCGCTGAACGAGCCAAGCACCGGCTTTTTGGGGATGACGTTGATCGCGCCGCCGGTGGCGTTGCGGCCATAGAGCGTGCCCTGCGGCCCCTTGACCACCTCGACCCGCTCCAGATCGTAGAACACGCCTGCAGGTGCCGTCGGGCGGCCGACATAGATGCCGTTGAAGTTGAACGCGACGGCGTTTTCGGCGAACGAGTTCTGCGAATTGGTGCCGACGCCGCGCAGGAAGAAGCTGGTCGTGCCGCCGGTGGGCTGGACGACCAGCGAGGGAACCAGCCGGCCAAGGCCCGCGGTTTCGGTGATGCCCGACTTGGTGAGATCGTCTCCGGTCACCGCGGAAACGGCAACCGCGGCGCGCTGAAGGCTTTCCTCGCGGCGCTGCGCGGTCACGACGATCTCGCCAAGACCGGTGTTTTCCTGGTTTTCGGTGGTCTGGGCGGTATCGGCCTGGTCCTGCGCCCATGCGGCACCCGGGACGATCAGCCCGGCCAATACGGTGGTCGCCAGCAGAAAAGCTCTCATCATTCATCTCCCCAAAAAGGCGCGACTGCCTGCACGGGCACCCGCTGTATTGGCGGACCTTTTAAGGCAGGGGCTAGCCATAGGTTAAATCTTTTGTTTTAATGGTAATCCAATCACGCCATCGATAGGTTAATTTCATGCGGTTCAAGGGTCTCGATCTCAATCTGCTGGTGGCGTTCAGCTGCCTTATGGAGACTCGCAGCGTTTCGCGCGCGGCCGAGCAGGTGCATCTCAGCCAGCCGGCAATGAGTGCGGCGCTGAGCCGATTGCGCGAATATTTCGGCGATGACCTGCTGGTGCTGCAGGGCAAAAGGATGTTTCCGACCGCCTATGCCGAGTCGCTGCTGCCGATGGTGCAGGAGACGCTGCGGCAGGTCGATGCGCTGATCACGACCTCGACCGCGTTCGATCCGGCCACCTCGCAGCGCACCTTCAGGCTGATCGCATCCGACTATATCACCGCCGCCATCATCGCCCCCTTGTCGCGCCGGCTGGCGGATATCGCGCCGAGCATCCGGCTCGAATCGGTGCTCCCCTCGGACGGCAGCTCGGATCTGCTCGCGCAGGGCGCGTTCGATCTGCTGATCACGCCCGAAGATTTCATCAACCCCGGCCAGCCGGCAGAACTGTTCTTCGAGGAACGCCATGTTGTCGTCGGCTGGGATCGCAACCCGCTGTTCGCCGACGTGCTCACCGAAGAGGCGCTGATGCAGGCCAGCCATGTCGGGGTGCACATGGGCAATCAGCGCACCAGCGCGTTCGGTGACAGCATGATGGAGCAGCTCGGCCGGTTCCGCCGGATGGATGTGATGGCATCGTCGTTCACCGTCGTGCCGTGGCTGGTAATCGAGACGGGTCGGCTGGCGCTGATGCACGAACGCCTCGCGCGGCGAATGGCGCGGATGTTCCCGCTGGCGATTGCGCCGATCCCCTTCCCCTTTCCGATGATGCGCGAGATGCTCCAGTTCAACCGCGCCCGCGCCAGCGATGAAGGGCTCAAATGGCTGCGCAACCAGCTCCGGCACGACAGCGCGCTGCCGTGATTGCACTGCGAAGCATCGACAGTGCTGATAGACATCAATCCAAACAATAAAATTTACAGATTTACGCCGAACCCTCTATTTCAGCACCATGATGCGCCCACCGGCTGAACGGGGGTGTCGGAGAGGTAGCGGACGCGTGAAAGACTTGAGAATTCTGATCGTTGGCGGCGGAATCGGCGGGCTGACATCGGCCATTGCGCTGCGTCGCAAGGGCCATACCGTCGATGTGATCGAGCGCGACCCTGACTGGTCGGTCTATGGGGTAGGCATCATCCAGCAGGGCAATGTCGTCCGCGCGATGACCGAGCTTGGCCTGATCGACGACTACATCAGCGCCGGGTTCGGCTTCGACCGGGTGCAGGTGTACATCCCCACTGGCCAGTGCGTCGCCGATATCCCCACGCCGCGGCTGGTCGATGGCTATCCCGGCAATGTCGGCATCGGCCGCCGCGCGCTGCACAAGGTGCTGGGCGACCGGACCATCGGCGCGGGCGCGACCGTCCGGCTGGGCCTGACCGTCGCCAGCCTGGACGATGACGGCGCGGGTGTTTCGGTCACCTTCAGCGACGACAGCACGGGCCGCTACGATATCGTGATCGGTGCCGATGGCCTGTATTCGCAGACCCGCCAGACGATCTTCCCCGACGCGCCAAGGCCCGAATTCACCGGCCAATCAGTGTGGCGCTACAATTTCCGGCGGACGCCCGATGTCATCGGGCTGCAGGCTTATGAAGGGCAGACCGGGATCGGGCTGGTGCCGCTCTCCGATGAGCTGATGTACATGTATGTGACCACGCCCGAGCCGGGCAACCCCTGGTACGCCACCGAAGAGCTGGCAGCAGCGATGCGCGCCAAGATCGCCGGGGTCCCCTCTCCCGCCATCGCCGCACTGGTCGACCAGATCACCGACAACCACGAGGTGGTCTACAAGCCGCTCGAATGGTTGCTGCTCGAAGGTGCGTGGCACAAGGGCCGCGTCGCGCTGCTCGGCGATGCGGTCCACGCCACCACCCCGCATCTGGGGCAGGGCGCCGGCATGGCGATCGAGGACGGGCTGGTGCTCGCTGAAGAGCTCGAGGCCGCCGACGATATCGAGACCGCGCTTGCCGCCTATCGTGACCGCCGCTTCGAGCGCTGCCGCTATATCGTCGAGTCGTCTAAGGCGATCTGCTTTGGCCAGATCGGCAAGGGCCCGCTGGTGGATAACGCCACCGCGACCCGGGAAATGTTCATGAAGGTTGCCGAGCCCATTTGAGGTCGGCGTTTCCCCCATCTTTCAAGGAGTTAAATTCATCATGGCCAGAGTAAGCGAGATTCGCCACGTCGGCTACGCCGTCACCGATCTGGCAGCAGAGGCTGCATTCTATCGCGACACCTGGGGTCTCAAGGACGCCGGCGAAAAGGACGGCATGCTGCACTTCGCCGCCGAAGGAAACGACGAGTTGTACGTCGTTCGCCTGCGCCAGGCCGATGTGCAGAAGATCGACATCATCACGCTGGCTGCCGACTGCCGCACCGATGTCGATGCGCTGCACGACAAGGTCGCGGCCTATGGCTGCCAGGTGGTGTTTGCGCCCAGGGAGCTCGACACGCTGGGCGGCGGCTATGGCTTCCGCTTCTTCAGCAAGGACGGCCTGCCGTTCGAAATCTCCAGCGATGTCGCGCGCGGCACCTCGCGCGAGCTGGTCCGCTGGGAAGGCATCCCGCAGAAGATCAGCCATATCGTGCTGCATTCGCCCGATCATCAGGAGATGGTGCGGTTCTTCACCGACGTGCTGGGCTTCAAGGTCAGCGACTGGCTGGGCGACTTCATGTGCTTCCTGCGCTGCAACCAGTGGCACCACCGTATCGCGCTGCTCCCCGGGCCGCCGTGCCTCAACCATGTCGCCTATGACATGCTTGGCGTCGATGACATGATGCGCGGCATCCACCGGCTCAAGCAGCAGGGCACCGACATCCGCTGGGGGCCCGGCCGCCACACCGCGGGCAACAACACTTTCAGCTACTTCACCACGCCGGGCGGCTTTGCGGTCGAATACACCGCCGATCTCGAAGAGGTCGACGATGCCACCTGGGTGGCCACGGTGCACGCGCCAGCTCCTTTGGTCATGGACCAGTGGGGCATCGGCACCGGCGGTCCGCAGACCATGCCACACCCTGCCCCCGACAAGGGCCTGTTCCAGCCGGCGGGAGTATAAGCCATGGCGTTGTTTGAGTATTTTCCCAACTACATCTGGAACCTCTCGGTCGCGATCGCGATCGAAAGCGGCGGGCAGATCGGCGAGATCATCGACATGTGCCAGCCCATCCGCGATGCCGCGGCCAATGGCGCCGATGCCGGCACGCCGCAGTTCATGCGCGCCTGGGTGGAGACCGGCGACAAGCTGATCGGCCTGGCGGGCGAAGACGAGGAACGCGGCCGCGCGTTCTCCGCTGCCGCCAAGCTCGAGCGCGCGGCGCTGTATCTGCTGGTCGCCGAACGGATGCAGGGCCAGGGCAGCCCCGACCGCGCTGCGACCTATGCCAAGGCGCTCGACACCTTCAAGCGCGCGATGACCCTGGGCGATCACGCCGTCGAGCGGGTCGAAATCCCCTATGAAGGCAGCACCTTCCCCGCTTTGTATTGCCGCGCGCCGGGCGATGGCCCCAAGCCGGTGGTCGTCTATTGCAACGGCCTCGATAGCTCGAAGGAGTTGCTCTACTGGTCCAAGCTGCCGCATGCACTGGCTGCCCGCGGCATCTCGAGCCTGTGCGTCGATCAGCCGGGCACCGGCGAGGCGCTGCGCCTCAACAACCTTCCCGCCACGCCGCACTCGGAAAAATGGGCCTCGCCTGCGGTCGACTGGCTTGAAAAGCAGCCCGATGTCGACCCGGCGCGCATCGGCATGACCGGTATCTCGCTGGGCGGCCATTTCGCCCCGCGCGCAGTGGCGTTCGAGCCACGCTTTGCGAGCGGAGTCGTCTGGGGCGCCAACCACAATTGGGCCGAGGTCCAGCAGAAGCGCCTGCGCCGCGAGGGCGAGAACCCCGTGCCGCACTATTGGGCGCATGTGATGTGGGTGTTCGGCGCGACCGACATGGATGATTTCCACGCCAAGTCGAAGGACATGACGCTCAATGGCGTGATGGACCGCATCAAGGTGCCGTTCCTCGTCACGCACGGCGAGAAAGACCGCCAGATCGGGCTGGAATACGCGCACCAGAGCTTCGAGCAGCTGACCAACTGCCCCAAGCGCGAACTCAAGATCTTCACCGCGCGTGAAGGCGGGGTCGAGCATGTCGGCGCGGACAACATGTCGTTCGGGCGCGATTACATCGCCGACTGGTTCGCCGAGACGCTGGGCGGTCGCACATCGGCGGCCAGGCCATGAGCTTCGTCGCCACCGCGCGCATCCCCACGGCCAGCGCCAGTAAGTACCTGCAGCAGGTCTGCAAGCATTGGGAACACACCCTGCCCGTCAGCTTCGACAAGGATCACGGACAGATCACCTTTGCCAAGGATGCGCGCGGTGCCGACTGGCCTGCCGATGCGGTGGTGACCCTGGATGCCGAGGCCGATACTTTGGTCTGCACGATCACCGCCAGCGCCGAGGGCCAGCGCGACGGGCTGAAGGGCGCGCTCGAGCGGCATATCGACCGCTTCGCTTTCCGCGAAGTACCGCTGGCGTACAACTGGACCGACGCATGAACGAAGCGCGCGGCTATGTGCGCAGGCAGACGTTGATCTCGATTGTGATCACGATGGCGATCAGCGCCGGGTTCTTCTTGGCTGTCTTCGGCCGGACCGACCCCATAGCGGTTTGGGCACCCGACAATCTCGCGCTCGACTTCCTGCCGCAAGCGGGCGCAGCGTCGTTCATGGCCGCGCTGATGCCCGCGCTGCAGACGCGCGCCGCGATGATAAAGGGCAAGCTTCCTGGCACGCCGCCCACTATTGGATCGATCGTCGTGCGCGCGATCATGCTCGCGCTGCTGGCGCTGGGGCTGGCGGGCATGGCCATCGGCGCGTTGCAACTCAACGGTATCGCGACGTTCGCCTGGGGGACCGCATTTGCTATCAAGGTTGCATTCGGCGCGCTTCTGGGATTGATCATCACACCCCTGGCCCTGCGCTCCGTACTGACAAGAGGATAAGACCATGGCCCGTCACTTCATCGACCTGTCGATCTATCTGGAAAACGACGTGATCACCGATCCGCCGTTCATGCGGCCCAAGATCACCTATCAGCAGCATGCCGATACGGTCACCGAGCTCGGCCATTTCTTCCCTGGAGTCACCGCCGAGCAGTTGCCCGATGGCGCGGGCTTTGCCGCTGCCGAATGGGTGACGCTGACCACGCACAACGGCACGCATCTGGATGCGCCCTGGCATTTTCACCCGACGATGGATGGCGGCCAGCGCGCGATCACGATCGACGAGGTACCGCTAGAATGGTGCTTCAACCCCGGCGTGAAGCTCGACTTCCGCCATTTCGAGAACGGCTATGTCGTCACCGCCGCCGATGTCGAAGCCGAGCTCGCGCGGATCGGCCATGAATTGCAGCCGTTCGATATCGTGCTGGTCAACACCGCTGCGGGCGGCGCGGTGGGCAAGCCCGACTTCGTCGATACCGGTTGCGGCATGGGCTATGAGGCGACGATGTACCTGCTCGAGCGCGGCATCCGCGTCACCGGCACCGATGCCTGGAGCTGGGACGCCCCGTTCAGTTACACCGCCCAGAAGGTCGCCGAGAGCGGCGACACGTCGCTGATCTGGGAAGGCCACAAGGCCGGGCGCGACATCGGTTACTGCCATCTCGAAAAGCTGCACAACCTCGAAAGCCTGCCCGCGCACGGGTTCACCGTCAGCTGCTTCCCGCACAAAATCCGCGGCGCATCGGCTGGCTGGACGCGGGCTGTGGCGATCATCGAAGACTGACCATGGCTTTCGATCCCCTCTGTCTGTCGGGCCGGACGGCCATCGTCACCGGATCGACGCAGGGGATCGGGCTGGGTATCGCGCGGGCGCTGGCGCAGGCCGGCGCGCGGGTCGTGATATCGAGCGAAGATCCGCAGGCGGTGGTAGCCGCCGCATCATCGCTCGCGCAAGCGTGCCATGATGTCCATGGGATTGCCTGTGACGTCACCGATGCCGCCGCGCTCGCGACGCTTGTCGAGGGCACGGTCGACAGGTTTGGCGGTCTTGATATCCTGGTCTGCAACGCCGGGATCACCGGCGAGGCAGGTAGCTGGGACCTCGGGGATTTCGATCGTGTGATGGCGGTGAACCTGCGATCGCTCGTCGCGCTGACGGCGCTGGCGCTGCCGCATATCGCGGCAAGCGGCGATGGCAGTGTTATCCTGATGTCGAGCCTGGCGGCGCTGCGCGGCAACGGCGCGATCAACGCCTATGCCCTCGCCAAGGCAGGCGTCGCGCAGCTCGCGCGCAATCTGGCGGTGCAGTGGGGCCCCAAAAGCGTGCGGGTCAACGCGCTTGCCCCCGGGCTGATCGCCACGCCCCTGTCCGAGCCGCTGATGGCCGACGAGAGCTTCATGGCGCGGCGGTTGCAGATGACGCCGCTGCGCCGGGTGGGATCGGTCGAGGATGTCGCTGCAGCGTGCGTCTTCCTCGCCTCGCCCGCCAGCGGCTTCATCACCGGCCAGCAGATCGCCATTGATGGCGGAACGTCGATCACCGATGGCAGCTGACCCGTCCTCCCAAGTGCTCGTCACCGGCGCGGGCGGCTTTGTCGGCCAGGCGCTGGTGCGCGCGCTGGCGCAGCACTGCCGCGTGACCGCGACGGACCGCAGCGGGCTGGAATTTGCAGATCTTGCCGGGGTCACGGGTGTGCCCGGTGACCTGGATGACCCAGCACTGCTGGCCGCGCTGACCGCAGCGCCGTTCGATGCCATCGTGCACCTGGCGACCGTGCCGGGCGGCGCCGCCGAAGCCGATCCCGCACTTGCCGCGCGCGTCAACGTCGCAGCATCGATGGCGCTGATCGATGCCGCCGCCGCGCACGGCAACCGCCCTCGCGTCCTGTTTGCCAGCAGCATCGCGGTGTTCGGCGACCCCCTTCCCGCTTATGTCGATGATGCCACGGCTGCGCGCCCGATGCTGCGCTATGGCGCGCACAAGGCGATGATCGAGGAGTGGATCGCAACGATGACGCGGCGCGGTGCGATCCGCGGGCTCTCGCTGCGGCTCCCCGGAATCGTTGCTCGGCCCTTGGGGCCATCGGGGATGAAATCGGCGTTCCTGAGCAACCTGTTCCACGCGCTCAAGGCGGGTGAGCCGATCAGCCTGCCGGTCTCCGCCGGGGCAAGCTGCTGGCTGCTGTCGCGACGCGGGCTGATCGCGCAGCTGTGCCAGGCGCTGGATCTGCCCGCCCACCCTGCCGATGCCCGTCTCAACCTTCCTGCACAGCGCGTGATCCTGCGCGATCTCGTCGCCGAGGTTGCACGCCAGACGGGGCGCGACCCTGCCCTGGTGGACTATGCGCCCGATCCCGCGATCGAGGCGGCGTTCGGACGCCAGCCCCCGCTCGCCACGCCCCGCGCCGATGCGCTGGGGCTTCGCCACGATGGCAGCCTTGGCGCTTTGGTGGCGCAGGCGCTGGCCGATCTCTGATCCCTTGAAAGGACCCCGCATGAAACTCGCAACCCAGGACAATGGCACCCCCGACGGCGCTTTGGTCGTCGTCAGCGCCGATGGCACCCGCTTCCTCGGCGCATCGGATGTCGCTGGCACGCTGCAGGCTGCCCTCGATGGCTGGGCCACCGCCGAACCTGCGCTGCGGGCGCTGGCAGACCGGCTGGCCGATGGCGAAGGCGAAAGTGCTTCGGACCTCGCTCTTGCCGCGCCCCTGCCCCGCGCGTGGCAATGGCTCGATGGTTCGGCCTTCCGCAGCCATGGCGAGCTGATGGAGACCTTGTTCGGCACCGAGCCGCCGCCTGCGGGCCGCCCCTTGATGTATCAGGGGCTGTCGCACCAGTTCCTTTCCGCCACCGCCGACGTACCGCTGCCGCGCGAGGAAGACGGCATCGATTTCGAGGGCGAGTTCGGCATCATCACCGACTTCGTGCCGATGGGCGTGACACCTGAGCAGGCCTTGGCGCACATCAAGCTGGTCGTGCAGATCAACGACTGGTCATTGCGCGCACTGGCGCCGATCGAGATGAAGACCGGCTTCGGCTGGGTTCAGGCCAAGCCCGCCTGCTCGGTCGCGCCGTTCGCGGTGACTCCCGATGTGCTGGGCGATGCCTGGCGCGAGGGCCGCGTCCACCTGCCGCTCAGCGTCGACTGGAACGGTAAGCGTTTTGGCGATGCTCTGGGCGGGGTGATGGAGTTCGGCTTCCACGATCTGGTCGCGCATGCCGCGAGCACGCGTTCGCTGTGCGCAGGCACGATCATCGGATCGGGCACCGTTTCGAACAGCAATTTCCGCGAGATTGGATCGTCGTGCATCGCCGAGCGGCGCGGGATCGAGATGCTCGACGAAGGCAAGCCGCGCACCGAATTCATGCGCTTTGGCGATACCGTGCGGATGGAAGCGCGCCTGCCCGATGGCGCGGTGCTGTTCGGCGCCATCGACCAGAAGGTGATCAGGGGATGAGCGCGCCCGCTTCTCCCCCCGTCCGCCGCATCGTCACCGGCCATGATGCCGCAGGCAAGGCCGTCGTCCGCAGCGACGACCTGCTGCCGGTCGAACCGATTCCCTCGGGCGACGCCGCCTTCAGCCTGGTGTGGACCACCGCGAGCGTACCTGCGGACAACAACGACGAGACCGATGGTCGCCTGCGCGATGCCGGGCTGACGCTGCACCAGGGCTCGGTGATCCGCATCGTCGACATGCTGCCCGGCGGCACATCGCCGATGCACCGGTCGAGCAGCATCGATTACGGCATCGTGCTCGCAGGGACGGTCGAGCTCGAGCTCGATGACGGCGCGGTTACCAGCGCCTCTGCTGGCGATATCGTCATCCAGCGCGGCACCATCCATTTGTGGCGCAACCCTTCGACAGATACCGTATGCCGGATCGCCTTCGTGCTGATCGAGGCCGCGCCGGTGGTGGTCAACGGAGCAGCGCTGCCCGATGTCGAACCCTGACACGACCGGAACGCCAGCCCGCGAGACCGTGATCCTCGTACCCGGGCTGCTGTGCGATGCTGCGATTTGGGAGCACCAGATTGCGGCGCTGTCGGCAGATTACGACGTTCGCATTCCCGACCTGACCGGGCAGGATTCGATTGCCGCCATGGCAGCGCACGTGCTTGCCGATGCCCCGCCGCGCTTTGCGATCGCGGGGCATTCGATGGGCGCGCGCGTGGCGTTGGAGGTTTGGCAGCAGGCGCCCGAGCGGGTGGAGCGGCTCGCCTTGCTCGATACCGCCGTGCACCCGGCGGGGCCAGACGAACTGCCAAAGCGCCAGGCGATGCTCGACATCAGCGCCAACCACGGCATGACGGCGCTCGCCGATGCCTGGCTGCCACCGATGGTGAAGGACGGTCTGCTCGATGCCGATCTCGCGGTGCGCGCGGCGCTGTATGCGATGGTCGAACGCATGTCGCCCGCGATACACCGCGCGCAGATCACGGCACTGCTCGGCCGACCCGATGCGCGCCCGCTGCTGCCGTTGATCGGCCGCCCGGTGCTGATCGGGGTCGGCGCGCTCGACCGCTGGAGCCCGCCTGCGCAGCACGAGGAGATCGCCGCTGCCATTCCCCATGCGCGCTATGTCGTGTTTGAAGGCAGCGGCCACATGGCGCCGATGGAGGCAGCCCAAGCGGTCAGCGACGCGCTTTGGCAATGGATGCACGAACCTGAAGGACAAGCGGCATGATGGAAATCGAATGGGCGGTCGAACGGCAGATCCGGCGCTTTGCCATGCTCAACGATGCGCACGACGCCGATGGGCTGGCGGCGATGTTCACGGCTGAGGGCAGCTTTGCCCGCCCCAGCGAGCCCGACGCGCCGGTAGCTGGCCGGGAGGCAATCTGCGCCTTCTTCCGCGACCGGCCCAGGCGGGTGACCAGGCATGTCATGGCCAACACGACTATCGACATCCTGTCGGATCGCGAAGTGCGCGCGCACAGCTATGTCGTGCTGTACATGGCGGACAAGACGCTGATCGGAGATTTCCACGACCGCATGGAGCTGCACGACGGCGTGTGGCTGTTTGCCGAGCGGTGCGGCTCGCTGGCGTTCTGACCCCTGATCAGACCGCAGCAACCGAGCGCTGATCGGCGGGTGCCTGCCCGGCCTGGCCGGCGGCGATCGCCTGATCGATCAGCATCCGTGAACGCACGCCGCCGGCATCGATGTTCAGCAGCAGCAGCCTGCGCTCCGGATGGAGCTCGAGATTGCGCTGCTGGCGCTCGAGCATTTCCAGGTCCTCGGCGAAGATCTTGGTCTGGCCTTCGCGGATGGTGTTGGTGAGCGCCGCATCCTGAACGGCAAACCGTCGAGCAAGACCCCAGAAGTACCAGTGGGATGTCGTGGTTTCGGGCGTCATGAAATCGACCACCATCGCAGACGCCTTGTGCGCATTGTCGGCCTCATGACCGCCATGCCCCGCCAGCGCGACGCCGACCTCGATCAGCACGCTGCTGGGCAGCGAAAAGCGGCAGATCTGCCAGCGGTCGACCAGCTGCTGGTCGGGCAGCCCCGCCCCGCGCAACGCCATCTGCCAGAACGGCGGCGCCATGATGCCATCCATGAAGCGGCTGGTGACGATCTCGTCGCCTTCGATCCGGGTCTTGACCGGCGCCTCGTCGATTTCCTTCTGCCCGATGCTGCTGGCATGGACATAGTTTTCGTGCGTGAGGTCCATCAGATTGTCGATCATCAGCCGATAATCGCACGCGACGTGATACAGCCCGCCGCCAAAGGCCCAATCGTCGTTCTGCGCCCATGGCAGATGCCGCAGCTTCGCAGGATCGGCGGCTTCAGCGTCGCCGGGCCACACCCAGATGAAGCCGTAGCGCTCGACGACGGGATAGGTGCGGATCGGGGGAAAGCCCTTGACCCGCTGGCCGGGCATGCCGACCGTCCGCCCATTGCAGCCCATCGCCAGCCCGTGATAGCCGCACACAAGCGCGCCGTCCTGGATGAAACCGAGCGACAGCGGTGCACCGCGATGCGGGCAGAAATCCTCGAGCGCGGCAACGTTGCCCTCGCCATTGCGGAAAAAGACCATGTGTTCGCCGCAGATCTGGCGCCCCAGCGGCTTGCCCTCGATCTCGTCGGGCGTGCAGGCGACATACCAGGCATTGACCGGCCATGTCGGCGCGCTTCCGGTCGATGAAGCCGATGCTGCATTGGTCATGTTGCTCTCCCCACATCCTTGGTCGCGGTGCTTTCCGACGCGCTATTGGATCCAATAAGCATGATGGCTGATCGCCGTCAAGCGCGATTGGGGCTTGCCGGGCGACCTCGAGACTTTAAGAAACCCGCATGGAAAAGCGGATGAAGCCGGGACAGCGCGTGATCGTCGCGCTGCGCAATATGATCGCGTCTGGCGAGCTCGCCGATGGCGAGCGCATTGCGGAAATTCCGACCGCGGAGCGGCTTGGTGTGTCCCGCATGCCAGTGCGCACGGCGCTGCGAACGCTCGAGCAGGAAGGGCTGGTGACTCGGATCGGTGCCCGCGGCTATGCCGCGCGAGGCCCGACGATGGGGCAGGTGACCGATGCCATCGAGGTGCGCGGGGTGCTTGAGGGGCTTGCGGCGCGGATCGTCGCCTCCACCCCCGCCCCGCCTGCCCTCGCGCGAAAGCTGGAGCTTTGCCTGGCCCAAGGCGAGACGCTGTTCGCCAAGGGGCATCTCGAAGAGGCCGATCTCGAGCGGTTCTACGCCTATAATTGTGCGTTCCACGATCTGCTGGTGGCTGCCAGCGACAATGCCGCGATCGCCTATGCGCTGTCGCGCAACAATCACCTGCCGTTCGGATCGGCTGCCGCGCTCGCGCTCGACTGGGAAGATCTGCCCGCGACCTATGACCAGCTGTCCGCCGCGCATCGCGAGCATGTGGCGGTGTGCAACGCCATCCTGGCGGGCAAGGCGGAAGAGGCCGAGCAGTTGATGCGCCAGCACGCCCGCGCCCCGCTCGCCAACGGCCGCCTCGCGCTCGCCCCGATCCTCTAGCTCCGCGACATTGCGTGAACGTCTGAAAGCTACAGCGCGACCGTCACCGATTTGAGCTCGGTGAAGGCTTCGACCCCGGCCCGACCGTTTTCCCGACCCCAGCCGGATTGCTTGAAGCCCCCCAGCGGCAGTGCGGGGTCCACGCCGCCGCCGCCATTAATCCGCACTGTCCCTGCCTTGAGACGATTTGCCAGCCTCAGCCCATTCGACATGTCGCGCGTCCAGATCGACGACGACAGACCATAGCTGCCTTCATTGGCGGCTGCCGCGATGGTGTCGATGTCATCCTCGCCAAAACGCATCACGCACAGCACCGGCCCGAAGATCTCCTCGTCGACCACCTTCATGCCAGCCATGGTGCCGGTCAGCACCGTGGGCTGGACGAAATAGCCCGGACCCTCCACGCGCTGCCCGCCGCATGCAACAGTCGCGCCCTCGTCTGCGCCGCTTGCAATATAGCCCATCACCCTGTCGCACTGTACCTGGCTGACCAGCGGCCCCATCTCGGTGCCAAGAGCCTGGCCGTTGCCGACCCGCAGACTTCCGGCGCGCGCCACGATGCCTTCGACGACGCGGTCGTACACGCTGTCGTGCACGAACAGCCGTGAGCCTGCAGCGCAGATCTGCCCGGCGTTGCCGAATATGCCCATGGCAGCGGCGGGGATCGCCTTGTCGAGATCGGCATCGGCAAAGATCACCACCGGCGATTTTCCGCCCAGCTCCAGTGTCACCCGTTTGAGATTGCCGGTCGCGGCTCGGACGATGGCCTTGCCGACGCTGGTCGATCCGGTGAAGGTGATCTTGTCGACCAGCGGATGATCGACCAGCGCTGCGCCTGCGGTCTGGCCATAGCCGTTGACGACGTTGACTACGCCCGCAGGGAACCCCGCCTCGGCGATCAGCTCGGCGAGGATCACCGCGCTCAGCGGCGTCTGTTCGGCAGGCTTTAGCACCACGGTGCATCCCGCCGCCAGCGCAGGCGCGATCTTGGCCACCGCCATCACGAACGGGAAATTCCACGGCACGATGGCACCGACGACACCCACCGGCTCGCGCCGTGAGAACGCGTGCCATTCTCCGGGAGCGGACGGCGTTACCGTTTCTCCGGTGATCTTGGTCGCCCAGCCGGCATTGTAACGCAATTGCTCCGATGCGCCCATCACGCCGCCGAACTTGGCCATCATGAACGGCATGCCGTTGTCGAGGCTTTCGGTCAGCGCAATCCTTTCGCCATGCGCCTCGATCAGATCAGCCAGCCGGGTCATCAGCCTTGCCCGCATGGCCGGGGTGGTCGCAGGCCATGCCCCGCCGTCGAAAGCCCGCCGCGCCGCCTGCACCGCCCGATCGATATCGTCGGCATCGCCGCAGGCAGCGGTGGCAAAGACATCGCCGGTTGCCGGATCGATCACGTCGATCGTCGCTCCCGCAGCAGCAGGGCCAAACACCCCGTCAATGAACAGCGGGCGCGCACCGGATGCGAGCTCTGCCCGCAATGCAGTCAGAGCTTCGGGCGAAAAGGGGGCGTTCATTCAAGCATTCTCCGTCAGAATGTGGCAGGGCCGGTTCGCGCGTCGCCTACCCGGCGCGCCAGTATCTCGCTGAAGCGACCGTCCTTGATGGTGTAGAAGATGACGCTGGTGATGAAGATCGACTGGCCCGTGACCAGCGGCCCGGCGATGAAGCCGGGATCGTCGACCAAGCCCTTGAACTCGGTGTCCAATTCCACCGCGATGCCGGTGTCGTCGAGCACGATGCGCCTCAGATCGAGCTTTTCGTCGCAGCGCATCGCAACATCGCGATAGAAGGACAGGATTTCATCCCGGCTGCGCAGCACGCGCTTGCCCGACAGGGACAGCGTGACATCGTCGCGGTAGAAGCGACCGAAACCTTCGAAATCCTTGGCGTTGAACGCGGCGATATAGATTTGGAAGTCTTCTCTCGTCATGCCGCTCTCCTTGCGCTGGTACCCGGCACGCGCGGGTCTTCCGGAGCCAGTGCGGGCAGGCCCAGGATCATGTCACAGGCCTTTTCGGCGATCATGATCGTCGGGGCGTTGGTGTTGCCGCCCGGAACGGTGGGCATCACCGATGCATCGACAACACGCAGCCCGGCGATGCCGTGCACCCGCAGCTGTGGATCGACCACGGCCATCGCGCCGTGGCCCATGGTGCAGGTCCCCACCGGATGCTGGGTGACCTGCGCGGTCTGGCGGATGTGCCGGACAAGCTCTTCGTCGCTCTGCAGGTCCTGTCCCGGCAAAAGCTCCTCTCCGGTGAGCGCCGCCTGCGGCTGGGTACGATAGATATGCCGCGCCAGCCGGATGCCGTCGATCGCGGTGCGCAGATCGGCAGGATCGGAGAAATTGTTGAGCAGCACGGCGGGAGGGTCGGCCGGATTGGCCGAGCGCAGCGTAAGCTGCCCGCGACTGAACGGATGCAGCAGGATGACATCTGCGGTGATCGCATCACGCTGGCGGGCACGCACGCCGGGAAACCAGATCTGCGCGTCCATCCGCACGGGGTTGCTCCACAGCTGGATGTCGGGGCGGTCCAGTTCCGGCCGGGTGCGCAGCACGATGTTGCAGCTGTTGACCTGGCTGGCAAACGGCCCCTTGCCGGTGAGCGCCCAACGCGCCACGCCCAACGCCACCTTGTCGAACCGCAGTTCGCTCAGAAAGCTGACGGGTCGCTGGAGCGCAAAATGCACCGGAACGCGCGGATGTTCCGACAGGTTCTTCCCGACGCCGGGCAGATCATGGACAACCGCGATGTCGTGCCGGACAAGTTCGTCGGCTGGGCCGATGCCTGAGAGCATCAGCAGCTGCGGAGAATTGTACGATCCCCCGCACAGAATGACCTCGCGCTCTGCCTGGATTTCGTGCGTCCGGCCCTCGGCGCGATAGACGATGCCGGTGGCGCGGCCCGCTTTCAGCACGACGCGCTCGGTAAGCGCCCCGGTGACGACGGTCAGGTTCGGCCGACCCAGTGCAGGCTCCAGATAGGCGCGTGCGGTGCTGGAGCGCCTGCCCTTCGGGTCGATGGTCAGTTCGCCGCGCGCGAACCCCTCTTCCTGCTCGGCCTGCAGATCGGGCGATACGGGAAATCCCGCAGCAGCGGCGGTTGCCATCAGCGGATCGTGCAACAGGCGTTTGGTATCGACGGGGGCCACGTGCAGCGGACCGCGATCGCCATGCCACGGCCCCGCCCCGCGCCAGCTGGTTTCCATCCGCTTGAAATAGGGGAGGACCTCGGCAAAGCTCCAGCCTTCGCAGCCCATCTGCCGCCACTGGTCATAGTCGCTGGAATGGCCGCGCATGTAGAACATGCCGTTGATCGAAGACGACCCCCCCAGCACCCGGCCGCGCGGGATCGGAATGCGGCGTCCGTCCAGATGCGGCTCTGGCTCGGACATATAGGGCCAGGTATAGCGCGGATCGCGCAGCGCGCGCATGAAGCCCAGCGGCATCGTCAGCAGGAACTTCTTGTGGGTGCCGCCTACCTCGACCAGCAGAACCCGGTTGGCAGGATCCGCGCTCAGCCGATTGGCGAGCACGCAGCCTGCGCTGCCGGCACCGACGATGACATAGTCGAAGACGTTCATGCCGCGATCGCCGCTGCCTGGCCGTGGCGGATCATGTCGGCGGCCTTCTCCGCGATCATGATCGCGGGCGCATTGGTGTTGCCCCCTGGGATGGTCGGCATCACCGAACAGTCGACGACGCGCAGCCCTTCCACCCCGCGCACGCGCAGCTCGGGATCGACCACGGCCATGGCGCCTGTGCCCATCGCGCAGCTGCTGGTGGGGTGCATCGCGGTGCCGATACGCTGGCGGACAAAGGCGTCGATCTCGGCATCCGACTGGACATCGGGGCCGGGCACGACCTCATGGTCGATAAGGTCGCTCGCCGGATTGTCCGCCAGAAAGTCGCGCGTGAACCGGACGAACCTGCGGAAGCTGGCACGGTCGCCATCGGTGGCGAGCAGGTTGAGATGAATCGCGGGCTTGTCACGCGGATCGGCGCTCTTGAGGGCGACACGGCCACGGCTTTCCGGGTGCAATAGCACCGCCGAAAGCGACAGAAAGTCGCCCTTGCGCGCGCGCCAGCCGGGGAACCACAGCCGCGAGTCCATCGCCAGCGGGTTGATCAGCAGCTGCAGGTCGGGCCGGTCGAGCCCTTCGCGGGTGCGCAGGAACCCCTGCGCCCCCACCGGAAGCCCGCCTGCAGGGCCGGTCCCGAACAGCTGCCAGCGCAGCAGCGAAAGCGCAAACCGGTCCAGCCGCAGTTCGCGATCGAATGAAAAAGCTCCGCTTGCCTTGTGGACCATGCCGATCGACGCGTGATCCTGCAGGTTGGCGCCGACGCCCGGCAGATCGCAGACGACGTCGATGCCGTGTTCGCGCAAGGCATCGCCGGGGCCTATCCCCGACAGCATCAGCAGGTGCGGCGAGTTGAAGGCGCCTGCAGACACGATGACCTCGCCTGCAGCGTTTACCGTTTGCAGCTGCCCGTCGCGTTCATAGACAACGCCGGTCGCCCTGCCCTTGTCGATGACGATGCGATGGGTCAGCGCATGGGTGATGACGGTAAGGTTGGCACGCGCCATCGCGGGGCGCAGCATCCGCGCGGCGGGGCTCGCCCTGCGACCACGGTGGACGGTGAAATCGGGCGCGCTCCAGCCTTCGCGATCTTCGCCATGGAAATCGCCGAGCTGCTTCCACCCCCGCTTTTGCGCCGTCGCCATGAGCGCGGGATAGACGACCGAATCGCTGGCGTGACGCGCGACGGTGATCGGCCCATCGCCCCCATGGTGCTCCGACGGACCTCGCCAGTTGCTCTCCGACTTGCGGAAATAGGGCAGCACCTCGTCATGGCTCCAGCCGCGTGCGCCCATCTGCGCCCATTGGTCGTAATCGCCCGGATGTCCGCGCGAATACATCATGCCGTTGATCGAGGAGCAGCCGCCGATCAGCTTGCCGCGCGGTGCGGGGATGCGCCGATCGTCGCAATGCGGCTCGGGCTCGGACAGATAGCCCCAGCCGATGCCCGGCGTTTTCATCGCCTCGAACCACGCCAGCGGCATCGACACGATCGCGCGCTTTTCGCTGCCGCCTGCCTCGATCAGCAGGACTCGGCAGCCCGGGTCTTCCGACAGACGCGCGGCGAGCACGCAGCCCGAAGAGCCCGCGCCCACCACGATATAGTCATACTCTGCCGCTGGCTGGTTCATGCCAGTTTGAACAGCTTTTCGGCATTGGTCTGGAAGAACTTGCGCTTGGTCTCGATCGGCATGTCCATCGCGTCGAGATAGCTCACTTCCTCCACCGGGCACTGATAGGGATAGTCCATCGCATACAGCACCCGGTCTTCACCGATGACCTGCTGCGCGAACTTGATCGCCGGTTCCCACGCCATCCCCGAGTTGGTGAAATGGAAATTCTCGCGCAGATAGTTCGAGACCTTGCCCTTCTTCAGCGGCTTCATGCACTCGTAGCGGCCAGCGCGCACGCCCGCCTGGTGCATGAAATCGAGCCGGTAGAGCCAGTATGGCAAAGCCTCGCCCATATGGCCGAGGATGATCTGGAGTTTGGGGAACCTGTCGAGCACCCCGCTGGTGATCACCCGCAGCGCATGCATCCCGGTTTCCACGCCAAAGCCGAAGAGCGCGCCATCCAGCCCGGATTCGAGCATCGGGCCGATCATGTTGGCAGGCGGTGTGTTGGGATGGATATAGATCGGCACGTCGAGCGCCTCTGCCGCCTCGAGCACTGCAGAAAATTTGGGATTGTCCAGATATTCGCCGAGGATGTGGCTGTTGATCACGACGGCGGTGAAACCGAGTTTGGTCACGCAGCGCTCGATCTCCCTGGCCGCAACATCGGGCACCTGCACCGCGCAGGCCGCCATCCCGCTGAACCGGTCGGGATATTTGCGGCAGGCATCAGCAAGCCGGTCGTTTGCGGTCTGCGCCACCATCACCGCGCGATCGGGGTCGCGCAGCGCGTTGGTGGCCGGCGCGGTGAGCGCCAGCACTTGCCGGTCAATGCCCCGGATGTCCATGTCCGCGATCCGCTGTTCGCCCAGATCGACCAAGGCATTGGCGATGAACTGCGGCCGTTCTGCCGGATGATCGAGATAGAAGCCGATCAGGCTCTGGAACCCTGGGTCGACATCGGGCGCGGCGAGCTCGTCGCGGAACGCCGCGATCAGCTCGGGCGTCGAAAAGGCCTCTTCCGTCGCGATGCGCAGATAGCCCTGCGCGCCGCCGGTCTGGGGTGCGTTCATGGTCGTTTTCCTCTCAGACCTGATGGATCGATTTGGTGACGTAACAGGCGGCAAGCCCCTCGGGGCCGTCCTCCGAGCCGTGGCCGCTTTCCTTGATTCCCTGGAACGGTGAATCGGCGGCGGCGAGCGAGGTCGTGTTGATGCCGATCATCCCGGCCTCGATCGCTGATCCCAGCAGGTTCGCCTGGCGCCCGTTTTCCGTGAAGGCAAAGGCTGCCAGCCCGAAGGGCAACCGGTTCGCCTGCTCAATCGCTTCATCGAAGGTGCGGAACGGGCTGGTCACCACCACGGGTCCGAACGGCTCTTCGTTCATGATCCTGGCCGACAGCGGGACGTTCGACAGCACCGTGGGCTGAAAGAAGAAGCCATCGCGGTCGATGCGCTCGCCGCCGGTGCCGATCACTCCGCCATGGCTGACGGCATCGGCCACCAGATCGGCGATGGCAGCGGGACGGCGCGGATTGGCCATCGGCCCCATCTGGCTGTCCGGCAGCAGCCCGTCGCCGACCTGCACTGCAGCCATGCGCTGGGTATATGCGGCGACAAACCGGTCGTGGATGCCTTCCTGGATATAGAAACGGGTCGGCGACACGCATACCTGGCCCGCGTTTCGCACCTTGCCGGTGGCAAGCAGATCGACCGCCTTGTCCAGATCACAATCGTCGAAGATCAGCACCGGGGCATGACCGCCCAGTTCCATCGTGGTGCGCTTCATTGTGTCAGCGGCCAGCTTCATCAAATGCTTGCCGACCGCAGTGGACCCGGTAAAGCTGACCTTGCGGATGACCTGGCTGGCGAGCAGATGGCGCGACACCTCATCGGGGACGCCGAACACCAGTTGGCACACATCGGCAGGGCACCCCGCGTCAATCAGCGCCTGCACCACCGCCATGGCAGAGGCCGGGGCTTCCTCGGCCGGTTTGAGGATGACCGAACAGCCTGCGGCAATCGGCGCGCCCAGCTTGCGGCCGGGATTGTGGATCGGGAAGTTCCACGGAGCAAAGGCCGCCACCGGTCCCACAGGCTCGCGCGTCACGATCGAACGGGTTCCCGCCGGCCGCACCAGCACGCGCCCGTAATTGCGTTTGGCCTCTTCGGCATAGAAATCGAACAGCCCCGCGCACGCCATCGTCTCGATCCGCGTCTCCAGCAGGGTCTTGCCCTCCTCGCGCGTGGCGTTGGCGGCGATGATGTCGATCCGGTCGCGCAGCAACTGGGCGGCACCGCGCAGCACCCTCGCGCGCTCCTCGACCGGCGTCGAACGCCACAGCCGGAAGCCACGCTCGGCCGCCTCGAGCGCACGGTCGAGATCAGAGGCATCGGCCAGCGGAAGATCGCCCAGCGCATCGCCGGTTGCCGGGTTGATCACCGTCTGGGTGCGGCGACCGGCGGCGGTCAGCCACTCGCCATCGATGTACATGCCCAGCTGGGGATAGCCGGTGTTTTCATAGTCAGCCATGAGGGACCTTTCTAGGATTCCTGGATTGTGATCAGGCAGCGGCGCGCAGCGCTGCGGCGTCTGCCCAGTTGCCGTGCAGGCCCTGACGGATGCGGAAGGGCAGCGCGATCGTTGCAATCGGGCCGGAGGCGATCTGGAGCGCATCGAACAGCAGCAGCCGCGAACCCATTTCTGCCAGCCGGTTCTCGATGACGATCAGATAGCCGTCGCCCTCTGCTGTCGATCCGGGGCGCGGGATGAAGGCGGGCTCCTGAAACGACGATGTCGCGCCGACCCAATAGCTCTGCGTCTCGCCCGTCTCCAGATCGATCAGGCCGAGCGTGTTCATCATCATGCCCGATGCGCTGCGCCCGCCGGGCAGATCGACCGACTTGGTCATGTCCTGCACCAGCTGCCAGCCATAGCGATTCTTCAGCCCGGCAAACCGATCGTCGATGCGGGGAAACTCGCCGATGAAATCGGCCAGCGGGGTCATGGTGATCTCGTCCGAGTTGGCGCGCATATCCACCGTCCAGCGGGTCATCTGCGCGGCAGCCTCGTGCGGTTCGAACGGACGGCCTTCGGTGTCGGGGAAGAAGGGAAACATGTTGCCCTTGGCCATCGGCACATCGAAATGCACCAGGCCGCCTTCGTTGTGCGCATTCATGACATGGCTGGCAAAGCAGGTCGGGGCGCTGAACCAGCGGATATCCTCTGCCCGGCCGCCGCGCGGAAGCACGCCCAGATGCACCGGCCGTCCGCGGTCGAAACCGAAATGGGGAAGTCCCGCCTCGAGCCGCTCCCACGATCCGACGATCGGGACAACGTGAAACACCACGTAATCCTCAGTGATGCCGAAGTCGTGCATCATGCAGTAATACGGAATCTCGAACCACACTTCGTCGGTGATCTCGCCGTCCGGGCTGATCGTGTAGAAAACCATGTCGCGCGTGCAGAGCCCCTTGGCGGCATAGCCGAATGCGAGCATCTCGCCGGTTCTGGGATCGATCTTGGGGTGTGCGGTAAAGGTCTGGCTGGTCATCTTGCCGCCGAAATCGAATTTCGAGTCGATCGTCTCCAGCGTGTGCGGATCCATCACCACCGGCGGGCTGTCTTCCTTCAGCGCATACAGCCGCCCGGCATGGACCAGCACATTCGTGTTGGCGGTGCCGCGCACTTCGCCAGCGACGCTGGGGTGATCGGTCAGCGGGTTGCGATACGCACCGAACAGCGCCCCGCCCGCTTCGCGTTCCGCCACGAACTTGTCGGTGCGGGCCCAGCGCTGCTGCAGCGAGACATTGCCCTTGCTGAAGCGGAACTGCGTGACCATGCCATCGCCGTTGAACCAGATATCGTCGCCCGAAAGCGGCGGGAACTGCGGGTCGGGTGCGACGCGGTAGAACGCGCCATCGAGATCGGCGGGCACTTCGCCATCGATCACGGTCAGGTCGTGCACCGTCGCTTCCACCCCAGAAGGCGCGAAGAAGCCGGTGAAGCTGGGGGTTTCAGGGAATTTCAAGGTGATACCTCCTGCGAAAGAGCGGGTGTTTGAACGGGTTGCGGCACGGCGGGCATAAGATCGCGGGCCATTGTGCGTGTTGCCATGAAGGCGTGGAATGCAGCCCAGAAGAAGAACAGCGCGCATGCGACCAGCGCATAGCGAAGCCCCTCTTCCGACGCGGCATTGCAGGCGCTGACGACCGAAGACGAGGCATCGACCGGCGCGAGCCCGGAAGGGCAGCTTGCCGCATAGCCCACTCCAAAGGCGCGCGCGGCGAACAGGTCGCTGGCCCAGCCCATGAATGTTGGCCCAAGGCCGCCGCCGACCATGTGCATGGCAAACAGCAGTACCGCCGCCGCCGATGCGCGCATGCGCGGCTCCATCATGTTCTGCGTCGCACCGATCGAGGGGCCGAGAAAGGCAAATCCGATGCACGATGACGCGAGGATCAGGCCATAGCCAGCGGCGAAGTCGGTCTGCACGAGCCCAAGGATGTAGAATGGCGCGCCTGCCACCAGCACCAAAGCCGGTCCCCATCCGTACCAGCGCACATCGCGCCTCGCGAGGCGCGCAATCAGCAACCCCAGTCCGGTGGTGCCGATCGCTGCGGAAATTCCGGTGACCAGCCCAAAGTAGAAGCCCGCCTGCGAATAGGACAGCCCGTGCGACCGGACCAGAAACGTCGGGATGAACAGGTTGAGCCCAAGATTGCAGAAGATGCACAAGGCCGCCGCTGCGGTGAGGTGCAGAAAGGCGGGCTTGGCGCCGATCGCGCGCAGCACGGCACCGAACGTTGGCGGCGTCCCGATACGCGAGGCTACAGGATCGAACATGCCCCGCGCAGGCTCCTTGAGCGTGAAGAACACGAGCGCGGCGAGCAGCAGGCCAGGCAGTCCCGCCATCACGAAGGCGCTGCGCCAGCTGATGAACTCGGACGCCCAGCCACCCAGAAACGCACCGACCATCGAACCCAGCGGCACACCCAAGCCCAGGATGGCAATCGCGCCTGCGCGCATCCGCGGAGGATACTGGTCAGAAATCAGCGAATAGCATGGTGGCGAGCACCCCGCCTCCCCCAGGCCCACGCCGATGCGCAGCAGCAACAGCTGCGTAAAATTGGCGGCGAGCCCGCACAAGGCCGTCATGGCCGACCAGACCGCGGTGGCGATGGAGACGATCACGATCCGGTTTCGCCGGTCGGCCAATCTTGCCACCGGAATGCCGAACGCGGTGTAGAGAAACGCGAAGGCGATCCCGCCGAGCAGACCGAACTGCAGATCGCTGATTCTCAGATCGGCCTTGATCGCGGGGCCGAGCACCGCGATGATCAGCCGGTCGAGCGAAGACGAGGCATAAACCGCGACCAGCAGCGTCATCATCCACGCCCGATAGCCCGGCGCGTGCATCGGCTGGTCCAGCACCTCGCGGGTTGCGCTCTCGCTCATGCCGCCACCGCATCCCTGGCGATGGCGCGCGCCGCGATCCAGTAGTGTACTGCGGCCCAGGCATACAGGCTCAGGCTGGTGAGCAGCGAGGCACGCACGCCCCATGCCGATGCTGCGGCGCAGCCTGCGGCCGTTGCGTCAGCGGCGCATCGTGCGGTCAGCCCCGCGCCATCCATCGCATGGCCGGTGTACAGATCGCTCACCAGGCCGATGATCGGCGGTCCGAAGCCGACGCCGATCAGCGTCGAGACGAAGAAGAACACGAACGCTGCGGTGGTGCGCATGTTGGCCGCCACCATGTTCTGGAACGCCACCAGCGTCGGTACCGAATGGAAGAACAGGAAGATGCCGGCAATCGTCAGGCAGACCAGGCTGACGCGCGGATCGGGTGCGATATAGCCGAACAGATACAGCGGCAGGCTCAGCGCCAGCCCCCAGAACGGCAGCAACGCATACCAGCGTTCGCCGCGCCGCGCGATGAAATCGATGCCGAAGCCGCCCAGGCTCATGCCCGCGGTGGCGGCAATTCCGGAAAGAAACGCAAGATATCCACCCGCCTCGGCCAGCGTCAGGCTGTGCACCCGCATGAAGAACGGCGTCGTGAAGGCACCGCCAGCGTAGAGCCCCATCGATGCCAGCGCGAGCCCGATCAGCATATGCAGAAACGCAGGCCGGGTGAGCAGGAGCCGGAACACCGCCATCATCGGCGGCGGCTTGGCAGCCTCTGCCCGCTGTGCGGCAGGATCGCTCATTCCGCGCGGCGGATCGGTCAGCAACAGCCGGAACAGCAACGCCACCACCAGCCCCGGCACGCCAACCGCCATCAGCGCCGTGCGCCAGCCATATTCCGCGGCGATCGAGGCGGCGGCGACCGATCCGATCACCGAGCCCACCGGCGCCCCAAGCCGCATGATGGTAAGCGCAAAGCCCCGGCGATGCGGGGGAAAGTGATCCCCGATCAGCGATGCGCTGGGCGCCTGCACACCGGCCTCGCCGATGCCGACACCGACACGCGCGGCGAACAGTTGCCAGAAGCTGGTGGCAAAACCGCACAGCGCGCTCATGATCGAGAAGATGCCGATCGAGACCGAAATGATCGTCACGCGATCCTTGCGTTCGGCGAGCCGCGCGATCGGCAGGCCGAGCGAGGAATACAGGATCGCAAAGCTGAGACCGCCCAGCAGCCCCAGCTGGAAATCACTCAGCCCGAACTCCTGCTTGATCGGCTCGGCCAGCGTCTGGACGATGACACGGTCGATATAGGCAAATGCTGCCGTCAACAGGATGAGGGTCAGCAGAACTGCGCGGTACACAGGGCCATAGACACGTTCTGCGGGGAGACTGGTCGCACTTTCGCTCGCTGGCATCGTCTTGCTTGCTGGGTCGATGACCGCCACAGATTGCTTATCCATTCATTTGGCCACCTGCCCGGGGAGCGACAGCCGCTTCCCGGGCCTTGAGTGGCATCAGTAGGCGAAACGGACGCCGAACTTGAACGATCGCCCGATCACATCATACAGCACCGGATTGGTCACCCCGAAGCTGGAGGGGAGGTCGTTGGGCGGGTCCTGATTGAACAGGTTGTTGATCACACCGAAGAGCTGCACCTTGGTGTTGCCGCGCTCGAACAGGTCGTACTGAACGTTGAAGTTCAGACGCCATTCCTCGTCGACCGAATTGTCGCTGATGCTGTTGGCCAAAGTGGGGCTATAGCCCTGCTGGTGCGGCCCGATCTGGGTCGCGTTGTAGACACCCGACGAAATGTAGCGGATCTGCATGGCGGCGCTGATCGGCTTGGCCGAAAGACCAAGCGTCAGGCTGCCGGTGAAGGTGGGCAGACCCGACGGTTGCGAAACCGGGCCGCCGTTCATGCCCGCACGGTTCACCGATGTACCGGTGCCATCGATGGTGATCAGGTCGAGCACATAGGTACCCAGAGCCCGCACCGAGATCCCGACACCTGACAGTTCGGTGGTATAGCTGAACTCGGCATCGACACCGCGGGTCTTGAGCGAATTGAGGTTGAGGTTGACGTTGCGCACGCTGCTCAGGAGCCCGCCGGCATCGCGCGTGATCAGGTTGCACAGCTCGGTCGCACCCGCCTGGCAGCGGTTGACGATGATCTGTCCGCCCAGCGTCGAGACCGCCCCGTCGAGCGAGATGTCGTAATAATCGACTGACAGGCTGACATTGCGCGCGGGGCTGATGACCGCGCCGATGGTGAAGGTGTCGGCCACTTCGGGCACCAGATTGGGATTGCCGCCGAGCTGCACCGAGGTCAGGAAACTGCCCGAGTTGCGCGGATCGGTGAGAAACTGGAAACTGGTGCTGATCGGGGCGTTGAGCTCGAAGAAATTGGGCGCCCGGATATCGCGAGACCGGGTAGCCCGGATCCGCAGGCCTTCGGCTGGTTCCCACACCCCGCCGACCTTCCAGGAGGTGACCGAACCGCTGGTGGAGTAATCGGTGATGCGCACCGCTCCGTTGAGCGAAAGCGAATAGAAGAACGGGACATCGGCCAGCAGCGGTGCAGCCGCTTCGAGATAGGCTTCCTTGACCTTGATCGCTGGACCGGTGATCGCCTGGCCCGGGCTGGTGATGAAGCGCAGCGCGGTGGAGATCGGATCTGCCGTACCTTCGGCATCTTCGACGCGGTATTCAGCGCCGGCAGCGACAGAGAATGATCCACCCGGCAGTTCGAACAGGTCCCCCTGGACGTTGAGTGCGGCCACGTGCTGGGTCAGGCTGGTGCGCTGCGAAGCGGTGCCATAGGCATAGGCCACCGCTGCTTGGCTGAACCGGTTCTCGCCGAACAGATTAAGCGGGCGGCACCCTGCGACCAGAGGATTGGTCGGCTGGGTGAGGGTCGAGCGGCAGACGATGTTGCCGTTGGCGACGCCGGTCTGAAACAGGCCCTGATCGACTGCATCCACCGCACGGGCAAAATTGTCGGTGATCTGGGTATTGGTGGTGTCCTGCGAATAATTGGTGCGGCCATATTGATAATAGGCGTCCCATTTGAACGTGCTGCCGAAGCTGCCCGACAGGCCGACAACGCCGCGATAGGTTTCACGCTGAACATCTGCCACCGGCGGCCCGATATCGTTCGACACGCGACCGAACGAAAAGCTTGTCTGGTTGGCCGTCACCAGCCTGGCGCGCAGATCTGCGGGCAGGAAAGCATTGTCCCGCTGGATCGTGATGTTGCCGGTGTTGCGCGACGCTGCGCCCAGCGTTGCGGAGTTGACCTGGCCATAGGACCCTTCGGCAAAAATCTGGAGATTGTCGCTGATGTCGAATTTGACGTGTCCGAAGCCGACGATCCGCTCGACCGGGGCCACCAGCGGGAAGTTGTTGTAGAAGCCGTTGACCGGATCGGCGCTGCCACCCGACTGGAAGATGCCGCCATTGGCAAAGGTCGGTCCGGTTCCGAAGAACGTGCCGTAGTCGTGCGCAAAGCTGCTGCCATCTGGGCGGAAAGTCGTTCCGCGCAGCACGCCGCTGGTGATCAGGCCGCCGAAGTTGGACGTCGACGTGCGGGTGTTAGGCAGCAGCACCTGCCGCGCCAGGCCGTTGGTCTGGGGGGTAGGGTTGGAGATCGTGTTGTAGCTGACTGAGCACCAGTCGCGGGTGTAGCAGTCGCCCACGCCCTTGTTGTCGGAATATTCGACGCCCAGCACGACATGGCCGCGCCCATCAGCGAACTGCGTGCCGCCCGCCAGCGTCGCGAAGAACTCCTCATTGTCGTTCTGCTGCGAAATTCCGTACTGCACGCTGCCGCGCAGCCCTTGCAGCTGGGTATCGATCAGGATGTTGACGACACCTGCAACCGCGTCGGACCCGTATGCAGCCGATGCACCGCCGGTCACCACTTCGGTCCGGTTGATCAGGACGGTCGGGATAAGCGAAAGATCGACGGCACCGGCAGGCGAGAAGCCGCCGCCTGCGACGGTACCGGCGACAACGCGCCGGCCATCGATCAGCACAAGCGTGCGACTGGCGCCCAGACCGCGAAGATCGGCAAGGTTGGCACCGGCATTGCTTGAGAAGATGCCCACCGTGGCGGGGGTCGATTGCGGACGAAAGGCCGGGATGGTGTTGAGCAGGTCGGCAATGTTCGATGACCCCTGCTGCTGCAGGTCCTGCTGCCCGATGACGGTGACGGGCGTAGGAGCGGTGAAGCCGGTGGCCGCAATGCGCGAGCCGGTGACGATGATCTCGGTTGCAGGAGCCTCCTCAGGCTGCGACTCGACCGGCTGTGCATCCTGTGCATGTGCACTCGGTGCCCAAAGCAGCGCCGCACTCACTGCCGCCATGCTCGCTGTGCCAAAGGGGCGACGTTTCGGCCGTGTCATCATCCTGTATCTCCCTAGTCGCGGCGCGCCTTTCGCGGCACGTCCTTCTCGTTGATCTATCAACAATCAAATTGATAAGTCAACGATAATGCGGGTCGCGTCCCAATAATTTTTGCGCGTGATGCGGAGCGCCGGGCTCCCGCGAAGACCCCTCTTCGCTCCCCGACAGGCCAGGGTTGCAGGCCGGTTTCGTACTGCCAGCGCTTCGGTGCTGAATGCCCTCGCCACAAATGGCGGGGTGACAGCGACGATTGGTGCGCTATGATAAGTCAAAGGTCGCCGGGAAAAGGCGGACGGATCACAAGCGGAAGATTGATGAGCAGACACGACCCAGGCTTAGAAGCTGATAATGGCAAAGCCAAAGCGATTGTGGAAGGCACAGCGTCGGCTGTCAGTTCCATCGAGGACCTCTCGGGCTGGAAGCTCAACAACCTCGATTACCCGACTTTCCGCATCACCCTGCTCGCCAAGATCATGGATCGGCTGACGATTCGTCAATTTACCGACAAGGGTGATCTCACTTATGCCGAGTGGCGCGTGCTCTCGCGCCTTGGCACCTTGCCCGAAGGCGGCACGGTGGGTCATGTTGCCGAACTGGCCTGGGTCGATCGTGCCGAAGTCAGCCGGGCGGCGGCGGCGCTCGAGCTGCGTGGACTCACGTCTCGCCGCGAAAATGTTCAGGACCGCCGCAAGCCGATCCTGTTTCTGACCCCGGTCGGACGCAAGCTCTACTTCACCAATCTGGCAGAGCGCAGTGCCTTTCACGAAGCGCTGCTGGTCGACCTCACCGATGCCGAACGCGCGCTGCTGGACACGCTGCTGTTGCGCGTGGGCCAGCGCCTGCTCGACATTTTCCGGGACTCAACCCGCGCGCCCGATTGACATTGCGCAACTTTCCTTGAACAATCAAAGAAAAGCAGGCGAGCAGGCTGCAGTTGATTGGCAAGGAGAGCGTTATGTCGGAATGCGCATGGCCCAATGGCGTGCCGGCCATCATGCCGGCGGAAGATCGCGCCGAAATCACCGAGCTTTTCGCGCGCTATGCCTGGGGCATCGATCTTGCCGACGAGGAGCAGGTGCTGGACACATTTGCTGAAGATGGCGAATTCGATCATCTCTGGCAGGGAAAGGCCTCGGGCCATGAGGCGATAAGGGAACACTTGCACGGGCTGTGGTTCGACCGGCAGCATTGGTGGTTCGGCAGGCAGCACCTGTTCAACCATTTCATCATGGAGCCGCATCCCGAAGGCGCGCGGGTGCGCTGCTTTTTCCAGATCGTTCAGTGGAATGCCGATTATGGCACCAACTTCATCTTCGGCATCGGAACGCGAGATGACCGCCTCGTCAAGCGCGACGGCCGCTGGAAGTTCTTCCGGCTGTTCGTGAATGCGTGGACCAAGGCCGATCAGGTGCCCTGGAAAGCTGAACGGACGATGACGCCACGACCGATCAACAATGCCCCTGCGGCTGATTGCAGACCGTTCAGCGTCCAGTCGAAAGACCCGTGGTGAGACTCGCGGCGGCCAATCCGCGCGCCGGCACACTGCATCCCCTTGCCGATCGACTCCCTGAAGCAAGGTCGCCTTCCCTTCGACCGGCTGGTGGTTTGGAATGTGCCGCAGGCCCCGCCATCAAGCCGATCCTGCCGATGGAGGCTGCATGAGCGACGTTCTTGAGCGTATCCGCGCGCTGGGCAGCGCCTTCAGCCTCGAACAGATACAGGGGTCGGCGGCGATATTTGCGCCTTTGCTGCCTGCATGCGACGAAACCATCGTCGAGCGCGATGTCGCCTACGGGCCTGACCCGCGTCACCGGCTTGACCTGTTCGGCGCGCGCAAGCCCGGTATCGCGCGACCGATCGTCGCGTTCGTGCACGGCGGCGGCTTTATCGGTGGCGACAAGGGCGCGGCAGGAGCACCGTTCTACAACAATGTCGGTGCATGGGCCGCGCGGCACGGATGGGTCGGCTGCACGATCACCTATCGGCTGGCACCCGCACATCCATGGCCTGCGGGACGCGATGACGTGGCGTCGGCGATCGGCTGGCTGCGCGCCCATGCAGCCGACATCGGCGGCGATGCCGATCGTATCGTGCTTATCGGGCAGTCGGCTGGCGCGGCCCATGTCGCGGCTTTTGCAGCGACCGACGCCGCTACGGGCGCATTGGCAGGCGCTGCGATGCTGTCGGGGATCTACGATGTCGCAAACGCCGACCGCAATCCCTATCAATCGGCTTATTATGGCGACGATCCCACGCAGTTCGCCGCGCAGTCGAGCATCGAGGGGCTGGCAGCCACGCCGCTGCCCTGCCTGTACACCGTCGCGGAGTTCGATCCGCCCGATTTCCAGCGGCAGGCCGCCGCAATGATCTCGCGGCGCGTGGCTGCGACCGGTGCCTGGCCCGAGTTTCATCGGCTCGCCGGGCAGAATCACATCACCCCGGTTCAGCAGATCGGGTCATCGGCCGATGCCGTCGGCCCGATCCTGGCCGGCTTTATCGACCAGGTGACGCGTCAATCGATCGTATAATAGCGGAACAGCGAATGGTCGGGCTCGTCCGCATCGATCAGCTTGGGGCGGCGTTGGCCGACGCCGACGATCACCGTGCGGTTGAGCCAGTCATGCGGCCCTTCGGGCGCCCTGAAATAGGGCGTGCAGCGAAAATAGCGCGCGATGGCGGGCTCTTCATCGGGCGATTGGCCGTGCGCGCGCAGCGGCCCATGAACATAGCCCAGATTGCGGATGTAGATCAGCGCGCCGTCGTCGGTCTTGATCATGTAATGCGCGTTGAGTTCAACCACGCCGTCGGCGCGGACGACGGGCCAGTCGGCGCCGCTGTAATCGACCAGCATGCCGTTGAGCCGCGGACCGGTCACGGTGCTGCCTTCGCCGATCGACGTGTAGCCCTGCTGCGCGCCACCATAAATCGGCCCCAGCGACCAGCGCTTGTCGAAATTGATGCGGATATCGAAGGCGTGGCTGTGGCGCAGCGCGAGCGCGGATTCGTCCATCAGGCTCTCCTTTTGTTGTTTGCCGGCACCCAGCATAAACTTGGGCTTGCGCAATTGATAAGACGCATTATCATGATTAATCAACAAATAAATGACGAGGCGAGGGCATGACCGAAACGTTCGAGCTGGCGATGCTTCCGGGCACGGATCCTGCGACCAATCCCTACAAGCCGCCCCTCCCCCCGCTCGGCGTGCACAGCGAAGTCATCGACGGGATGCTGTTCGAACGCAACGTGCCGGTCAAGATGCGCGACGGCATCACCATCTATGTCGATCTGTTTCGGCCCGACGGAGCGGCAGGCGAACAGAATCTCCCGGTGCTGCTCGCCTGGAGCCCCTATGGCAAGCACGGCAAGGCGGACAATCTGTGGCCACCTGCGGGAATCGAGAACGGCTGGATCAGCCGCCACACCGCGTTCGAGGCCCCCGACCCCGTCTACTGGACCAGAGCAGGTTATGCCGTGTGCTATCCCGATCCGCGCGGCAGCTGGCTGTCGGAAGGCGAATTGCGCCACAACGGCCAGGGTGAAGGCGAAGATGTTTATGACCTGATCGAATGGCTGGGCACGCAGGACTGGTCGAACGGCAAGGTCGGCATGACGGGCGTGTCCTATCTGGCCTGTATCCAGTATCTGGTCGGCCCGATGAAGCCCCCGCACCTCGCCGCGCTCAACCCGTGGGAGGGCTTTTCGGACTGGTATCGCGAGTTCTGCTATCACGGCGGAATGCGCGAGACCTGTTTTGTCGAACGCGCAGCGCGCAATCTGAACTGGTCGACGACGCGCACCGAAAACACCGCCGAGAACGCCCGGCTCCACCCGCTTCACGATGCCTATTGGCGCAGCAAGGAGGTGGACCTTTCGGCCATCGACTTGCCCGTTTTTGTGGTCGCCAGCTGGTCCGATCACGGGCTGCACACGCGCGGGACGCTGGAAGCGTACAAGGCCATATCCAGCGAGCAGAAGTGGCTGCTGGTCCACGGCCAGAAGAAATGGCGGCATTATTATACGCCCGAAAACGTCGTGCTGCAGCGGCAGTTCTTCGATCATTTCCTGAAAAGTGAACCCGATACGATGGCCGGCTGGCCCAAGGTGCGTATCCAGGTGCGCACCCAAGGCAGCGAGGGGCAATGGCGAGACGAGACCGAGTACCCGTTGGCGCGCACCGATTATCGCCCGCTCTATCTAAGTGCCGCCGACGGGGCGCTGGTCGATAACCTGCCCGCAGCCGTATCCCGGGTGGAATATGAATCGAACGATCCCGATGCCGCCGCGACATTCGTTCACACCTTCGCCGCCGCCACCGAACTCACCGGCCATTTCAAGCTGCGGTTGTGGGTGCAGTCCGACGAAGCCGACGACATGGATCTGTTCATCGCACTCGACAAGCTCGACGCCAGCGGTGCGCGCGTTCCCTTCACATTCTATGCGCTGTATGACGATGGCCCGCTGGCGCTGGGCTGGCTGCGGGCATCGCACCGCGCCCTGGACGATGCACGGTCCACCCCCTGGCAGCCTGTCCATCGCCATGATGCCGAAAACCCGCTGCCGCGCGGCGAACCTGTACCGCTCGAGATCGAGATCTGGCCGACATCGGTGCGTTTCGATGCGGGCGAGTCGCTGCAGCTTTCCGTGAAGGGCAGCGATTTCTTCACCGAGGACCGCTACAATCTCGCCTTTGCGCGGCATGAGGATTTGCGCAACCATGGAACCCACAAGCTGCTGTCCGGCGGGCATCATGACAGCCATCTGCTGGTGCCCCACATCGCGATCGGTGAGGGGACCCCGGCATGAGCGGCTTCGACTACGCCGAATATATTGAGGCGTTCAATCGCGGCGACGACGCTGCGCTGATCGATCGCTATTTCGTCGAGGATTTCAAGTTCATCGGCACAACCCGCGCGTACAACAGCCGGGCGGAGTTTCTCGACTTCCTGCGCTGGGCGCATGACGGGGTGCGCGAGATCATCCGGCCGATCACCGTTCTGGAATCCGATAACAGCATCTTTGCCGAGATCGACATGGATTTTGTCGCCACCGCGCCGCGACCCGATTTTCCCTTCGGCCCGCTGATGCCCGGCGACATCAAGACGGTGAAGTTCTTCGTGCTGTACGCACTGCGCGATGGCATGGTCACCCAGCTCAAATCGATGACCTGGCCCGCCGAATATCACGTCAGCAAGGCCCCGATGCTGGGCAGCCACGCCGGGCAGCGCGCGGCGTTTCACGCTTATGCTACCGCGTTCAGCGCCGGCGACGGCGCGCGCTTTGGCAGCTATTACACAGACGATGTCGTGCTCGACCTGCCGTCTGCACCGCTGCTGGAGGGCCGCGCCGCGATTGTCGGCTTTTACACAGCGATGTTCGAACGGGTCCGCGAAACGCTGACCATCAACCATCTGGTTGTCGACGATGGCGGGATTGCCGCCGACATCATCAGCACCTTCACCGCGCACGCCGACGCGCCGGACTTCCAGGTCATGCCGCTGCAGGCCGGACAGGCGGTCTCGGTGCGAGTGTTGGTTCATTACACACTTACCGCCGGACGCATCAGCCACATCAAGGTCGCCCGCGCCGGGCAGCCCGAGCTTCACCCTGCTTGAGAGGATCTCCATGACGCAAGCCCCCCACCCTTTCGCCCCACAGATGGAATATGCCTTTTCCATCGCCATCACGTTGACCAAGGCGCACTGGCTGCGTCCGACCACGATGGGTGCCACCCGCGCAGCGGTCTATGCCGCAGAAGGCACCGTCGAAGGCCCCAACATCAAGGGCAAGGTCGTGCCCATGAGCGGCGGCGACTGGCCGCTGCAGCGCCCCGACGGCGTCATCGATTTCGATGCGCGCTATCTGCTCGAAACCGATGACGGCACCCTGATCTACATGCAGAACCGCGGCTTCCGCTGGGCGTTCACCCCCGAAGTCGCCGAGCGCATGGCGCGCAACGAACCTGCCGACCCGTCGGAATATTACATGCGCGTCAGCCCCAAGTTCGACGTCCCCGAAGGTCCGTACGACTGGATGGCCAAGCACGTGTTCGTCGGCGTCGCAGAGAAGATCCCCGGCGCCAACCGCATCCATTATTTCAAGGTTCTCTAGCCGCGCCGCGCAGACGATCGACCAGGCCGGACGGATCATCGATGGCATTGCCGCGCCATGCGACATGTCCGTCTGGCCGAGCGATCAACAGGTTGTGCGTATACTCGGCGGGCACACGGTCAAGCGTTCGGTCGAAATGCAGCACCGTAAGGGGCAGTCCGCACCGCGCGGCGGCCTCGATAATGGGCGCCGTGTCCATGGATCGATCGAACACCAGCAGGCTGTAACCCGCTCCCAAAAGGTCATAGAGCGGGCGACCGTCGGCAACGACAAAATGCGGAACCCGGCACCCCGGCACGGTCGACGGCACGTAATCGTGCATGGTGTAGGCCGGCTGCGCGTCACCGTCATAAGCGATGATCGGCGAGGCATCGTAAAAATAGCCGTAGTTCAGCCCGGCACAGGCGAATTGCTGGACATTGAGCCGATAAGCCGCCTCCCCCACCTGCGCGCGCGCAGCTTCGCCTTCAGGCGTATCGTCCTCGATCTCGGGCGGCAGCGTGGTACGCTCGCGGATCGCGCGTGCGGCGTGGCTCATGGCAAAGCGCGACACCTGCTCGGTGATCGGCTTGCGCTCGGCGACATAGGCATCGAGAATGTCGGGGCTGGCCCATCCCTGGATCACCCCGGCCAGCTGCCATGACAGGTCCATCGCATCGGCAATGCCGGCGTTCATGCCATAGCCTGCATACGGCACCCACAGATGCGCCGCATCGCCCGCGATGAAAATGCGGTCCTTGCGGAAGACATCGGCGACCAGCCTGCGGCCGATCCAGTCCTCATGCGCCACGATCTCGAGCGGAAAGTCGCAATCCACGCCGAGGATCGCGCGTATCCCGGCGTCGCGGTCGATCGAATCGAAGTCGGCCTCGTCGGGCAGCAGATAGTTGTGCACCAGCCAGCGACGGATGCCGTCGATCGCCAGCACGGTCCCTGCGCGTTCGGGATTGTAGTTGTAGCTCATCCACGCCGGGCCGCTGCCGAGTGCTCCAAGCAGCGCTGGGGAATCGATCAATGTCGACTGCACCCGCTGGATCACCGCATCGCCTTCGAGCTGGCCGCCGATCAATTTGCGGACAGTCGAGGTGCCGCCATCGCAACCGGCCATGTAGCGGGCCTGCACCGTGATCGTCCTGCCATCATCGAGGCTCTCGATGGTCGCGCTAACGCCATCTCGGTCCTGCGTTGCCGATACAAAGCGGCAGTGCGACAGGATCGTGATGCGGGGATCGGCAGCGGCGCGCGCGAACAGGATCGGCTCGAAATGGATCTGGTTGACCCGGTGCGGCGGCTCGGGCGTGGGCCAGTCGGTGTCCGGTCCGCCCGTTGCCGTATATCGGTCTTGCCGGCTGGGAATGCGGATACGGGCCATCTCCTTGCCCGTCATCCGGGTACGAAAGACGATGTCGTTGGGAAAATCATCGGGCAGGCCGACCGCGCGCACCGCCCTCGAGAGCCCCAGCCTGCGAAATATCTCCATCGTGCGCGATGCGATATGGTTGCATTTGACGCTGGGCAGCTGACCGGCGGGCCGCGCTTCTACCAGCGTCACCGTCACCCCGCGCGCCGCCAGGTCTATGGCCAGCAGCATGCCGACGGGACCGCCACCGATAACGAGAACGTCGCATGCCATAACCGAGTCTCCCTCAAACAAGTAAGACGTCTTACTTATTTGCAAGGGGAGGTCAAGCGTCGGTGATGGGCGTACGGATGCTGGTGTTGAAAGCGTCCACGAAATGTCCGAGCAGCCGCACGAACGCGGCCGCGTCGTCTTCGCTGAAAACGTCCAGCGCGCGGGCTTGCGACCGGCGCGAAGCCGTTTCTGCCTGCGCCCGGATCGCCTCGCCGGCGGGCGTAATCGTCAGCATCCTGCGGCGGCGATCGCCCGGATCTGTCTTGCGCTCGATGAACCCCCGCTCTTCGAGATTGGTGACCACCAGCCCGGTCGTCGAACGATCCAGGCCCAGGAGGCGCGCGAGACTGGCCTGGTCGATCGATATGCCGCCCTGCAATGCGATCAGCATGCCGAACTGGGTCGAGGTGATCGCCAGATCGTCGGTTTCCTCGGCAAACAGCGCGCTGGTGATCTGATGCGCGCGGCGGATCAAAAAGCCGGGGCGCCCGTAAAGGTCGGCGAGACTGCCGTTGTCCAATCGATCGTCAGGTTTCATGACGCAATCGCTATCACGTCGTGCTGCGATTGGCGAGCCGGGTGCAAGGGCGCCAGGCGCAACCGCTGCCTGTCAGACGCCGCCATTCTGCCCACCCGCGCGGCGGCCCAAGATTGACTTTGGCGGCCGTATGTTGAACAATCAATGAAATTGGGGAGTGGAATTTGATGTCTGCAATCGATGTTCGCGATCCCCGTTCAGCCGCCCCGCGATGAGGGCAGCAGCCACCAAGGAGAGAAACGATGGAAGTCCGCTTCCCTGATTTACCGCTCTACACCGGCTGGGGAAAGCCGTTGCGGACCGAATCCACCGTCGACGGGCTGGAGCTGATCGAAGGGACCGTGCCTGCCGAGCTGGACGGGACATGGTATCGCGCCGGTCCCGATCGCCAATATGCCCCGATGCTGGGCGATGACATCTTCATCGACGGTGAAGGCATGGCGCACATGATCCGGATCCGCGACGGCAGCGTGTCTTATCGCAGCCGCTGGGTGCGCAACGCCCGGTTCAACGCCCAGGCCGCAGCCGGCCGGTCGCTGTTCGGCAAATATCGCAACCGTTTCACCGACGATCCATCGGTCGAGGGGATCAGCGGCGGTACCGCCAATACCAATGTCATTTTTCACAACGGCCGATTGCTGGTGCTGAAGGAGGACGATCTGCCGTTCGAGGTCGACCCCGATACGCTCGACCCGATCGGCATTTACGCTTTCGATGGCAAGGTCCGCGCCACCTCGCTCAGCGCGCATCCCAAATGGTTTCCCGATGACGGCCGCCTGCTCACCTACAGCTATCAGGCCAAGGGCGACGGCAGCAACGACGTCGTGTTCTATGACATGGATGACCACGGCAACATTCACGACGAGATCTGGTTCGAGATGCCATGGGCGTCGATCTGCCATGATTTCGCGGTGACGCCCCATTACGCGATCTTTCCCTTCATGCCGCTGGTGACCACGCTGGACAATATCAAGCGCGGCACCACCTTCTACGAATGGCATCCCGACAAGCAGGTCGTCGTGGCATTGGTGAAGCGCGGCGGAAAGGCAGAGGATATCCGCTGGTTCCGTGGCCCCGCCGGATCGTTGTCGCACATGATGAATGCCTTCGAGGATGGCGACAAGGTTCACCTCGACGCCTGCTATTATGACGGTAACTGCTTCCCGTTCTTCCCCACGCCCGAAGGCAAGCATGTGGAGGGCTGCCCGCCGATCTTGTCACGCCTGACGTTCGACCTCAGCCGCAACGATGATGGCTTCGACCGGCGTCCGCTGATCAACACGCCCGGCGAAATGCCTCGCGCCGATGATCGCTATCAGGGCCAGGCGTGCGGCAAAGGCTATTTGATCGTCGGACGTCAGCCGGACGGATCGAGCGGCATCGGGTGCGTCGATCTGGCGACCGGCGAACTCACCCGCTGGGCGCCCGGAGCGCTCGCCTCGGTGCACGAGCCGCAATTTGTGCCCCGCTACAAGGGGTCTGCCGAAGGGGACGGCTGGCTGCTCGTCATCGTCAACCGACTGGATGCCGGCCACAGTGAGCTTGCGATCCTTGATGCGCAGGACATCACGCGCGGCCCGGTGGCGCGGCTGCATCTGCCGGTGCGGGTGCGCTCCACGTTCCACGGCACCTGGGTCGATGGCGAAAAACTGCGCGCGCACGCGCCTGGCGAGATGGCCGAAACAGTCTGACCTGACCGGCTGCGGCAGGCGGGACGAACCGCCTGCCGCATGGTTGCGCCGCTCGGTTCAGGCGACGGCAGGTTCGCCTGCAGCAGGTTCCTCGCGCATCGGACGAAGGTTCGCCACCAGCAGCGCGACGATCACGGGCGAGATCGCAATGATCGCAAGCGTGAACTGCAGCGAAAACGCCGATGCCAGGGCAAAACCGCCCAGCAGCGGGGCTATGATGCCTCCGATGCGGCCCGCTCCGCCCGCCCAGCCAATTCCGGTGGACCGGATGGCGGTGGGGTAGACCCGCGTCATCAGCATGTTGAGGCCAGCCTGCCCGCCCGACTGGCAGAAGCTCCAGCCCAGGAGAAGCGGGACGAAATACGGCGATTCGAACGGCACCGTGCCGATCAGCGTCAGCGATACTGCAATACCCAGATAATAGGCCGGGATCAGCCGGTTGGGCGGGAACCGGTCCATCAGGAACCCGATGGTTACCGTTCCCACCATGCCGCCGAGAAATCCGATCATCGAGACGATGGCAAAGCGTTGGATGCTGATGCCGGCCATCTCCTGGAAGAATGTCGGCAGCCAGGCGGCAAGCAGCGCAATGTTGCCCATGCTGAGCAGGCAGGCCAGCCAGACCAGGGTCGTCGTGCGCGCGCGCCCATCGCGAAACACATCGACGACGCGCGTCTTGCGGCCCTTGCCGGGCCGATCGGGTGTGACGAAACGCTCCTCGCCGGTCAGTTGGAGATCGGGCTCGATCAACGCGATGGTGCGCGCAATCCCCGGATCGCTGGCGTTGCGTTCCACCCGGAAGGTCAGCGATTCAGGCAGGAACAGCCCAAGCAGCGGAACCAGAGCCAGCGGCAGCAGCCCGCCGATCCAGAACGCGGCCTGCCAACCATAGTCGGGAATGAGCAGCGCGGCTGCGGCCCCTGCCGCGCTGCCGGCGCTATAGCCCGCGATCGAAAGCGCGATGAAAGTCGATCGCCGCCGTTCCGGCGTGAATTCGGCAACGAGAGCCACGGCCCCGGGCAGGACAGCCGCCAGAAACAGTCCGGCCAGTCCGCGCAGGACGGCGAGGGCAACGATCGACGTCGCAAAGGTCGTCGCGACCGACAATATCCCGAAGATCGCGCAACACAGCATCAGCGACCGCTTGCGGCCGAACTTGTCAAACAGCGGGCTGACCAGAAACGCGCCGACCGCAAGCCCGATCTGTTGAAACAGGAACACCAGAGTCATGGCGGCAGGCGTAACCCCGAAGTCCGCAGCGATGGCCGGGGCGATCTTGCCCACGACGAAGATATCGAACCCGTCGATGAACATCACCACGGTCAGCATGGCCAGCACTCTGAAATGCACGGGCTTCAATTGCTGGCGGTCGATAAACTGTTGAACGTCAAAGGACTGCATGACCTTGCTCTCCCATCCGCGACTCTCTTGCCAGGCCGCTTGCAGCACCGTCGTAACCACAGATTGGGTCGTTGACAAATCATCATATAACCCGGCCGATGCTGCGCTTGACGGGTCCGGAAAAAATGATACGACGTCTTATCATATCTGGAGGGTGAGGCGTGGGCGATACCTATGACGTCGTGATTGTGGGCGGCGGACCGGTGGGCCTCGGCCTCGCGGTGCAACTGGGCCAGGCCGGGATTTCGGTCCTGCTCGTCGAGCGCCACGCCACCCCGGTGCGGGTGCCCAAGGGGCAGAATCTCACGCAGCGCACCATGGAGCACTTTCAGGCGTGGGACGCCGAAGCTGCCCTGCGCAATGCGCGCACAATCCCCCCGGAATACGGCATCGGCGGGCTCACGGCTTATGGCACCCTGCTGGGGGAATATCGTTACGATTGGCTCGCCCGCGAACGGGTGCGTGAGTATTACCGGACGGACAACGAGAGGCTGCCACAATACTGCACCGAGCAGGTCCTGCGCGATCGGGTCACCGCCCTGCCCTCTGTCGTCACCGCGCTGGGCTGTACGGCGCAGGCCGTTTCGCAAGACGAGGGCGGCGTCACAATCCGTTACCGGGATACCGCCGGGACCGAACATGCGGCGACAGCGCAGTATCTGGTCGGCTGCGACGGAAGCAGGTCGCTGATCCGTCACGAGGCCCAAATCACCGAGACGCGGTCCGACCACGACCGGACCATGGCGCTGATCGTCTTTCGCTCCGATGGCCTCAACCAGTTGCTCGAGCGGTTTCCCGGCAAATCCTTCTATAATGTCCTCACACCCGAGCTTGAGGGCTACTGGATGTTCCTTGGCCGGGTCGATCTTGACGGCAACTGGTTCTTCCACGCCCCGGTGCCAGACAGCGCGCGAACCGAGGCCTTCGATTTTGCAGGCTATCTTCACCGCGCGGTGGGGGCCGAGTTCGACGTGGCGATCGAATATACCGGCTTTTGGGATCTGCGCTTTGCGCAGGCCGACGCCTATCGGGCCGGCCGGATCTTCCTGGCCGGCGATGCGGCGCACAGCCATCCGCCTTATGGCGGCTATGGCATCAACACCGGCCTGGAAGATGCGCGCAATCTGGGCTGGAAGCTGGCCGCAGTTCTGCACGGCTGGGGCGGCGCGCATCTGCTCGACAGCTACCATGCCGAACGCCATCCGGTCTTCGAATCCACCGCGCGAGACTTCATCGAAAAGTCGATCCGCGAAGACAGCCGGTTTCTTGCCCGGTATTCGCCCGCCAAGGACCAAGACGCCTTCGAGACGGAGTGGCGCAACCGAGGTACGGATGCAAAGGCCGAAGTGGAAAGCTTTGCGCCGCATTATGCTGGTTCGCCGATCGTGTTCGGACCGGACGGCGCGGTTTGCAGCGCGGTCGGTGCGCACAGCTTTGCCGCGCGGCCCGGCCATCATCTCGCGCCAAGGGCCATGTCGAACGGCAACGCAGGGCCGGATATCGCCAGAGCCGGATTGACCCTGCTGGCGCTCGACGCCGAGGCGGACGACGTGGCGGCCTTCGAGACCGCAGCAAACGCCTGCCGTGTTCCGTTGGCGGTGCTGCATGACACGTTCGACAATGGACGAGAGGCCTATGGCGCGCGGCTGGTCTTGCTGCGCCCCGACGGTTTCGTTGCCTGGGCGGGCGATCGGCTGGACACGTCCGCCAGCGCCATCATCGCACGCGTCACGGGTCAGGATGGTCTCGAAACCACGGCTGCCTGTGCGATCCGCTGCTAAATCGAGTAGAAATCGACGACGGTGGGGATGACGTCGTTGAGCAGCAGGATTTTCTTGGCCGCGATGCGCCAGGCTCCATCGACACGCTGCAGGGCATGCTGATAGCGCCCAAAGAACACATGGCTGCGATCGCTGCGGCGGTCGTAGAGGTGGACGGTAAAGCACGACGAGATGATGGCTTCGCTGCTGTCGGCGCGCTCGACCAGCACGTTGGTGATGGCGTGCACGACGCGCGAAGGTGGCGTGGAAGCCACGGACACTCCCGATCGGGCCCGCCAGACCCGGTCCTCGAGATTGCGGCGCCCGCGATAGTAGATCAGCGACAGTTCGCTTTCCGGGTCTTGCGTCGGGGTTGTCTCATCGCGCCACGCCGGCACCCAGAACACCGAGTCGGGCAGATACAGTTCGAGCCATTCTTCCCAGCGACTCTCATCGAGCAGCAAAGCCTCGGTGTAGAGAAATTCTTCCGCGTCGTTGCGGGACAGGGGGCCGGTCACGACGCTGATCCCTCCAGCATGCGGCGAGCCCATTCGCGATAATAGCTGTGGTACAGCGTCTCGTCGCACAGCTGGGCATCCGCCAGCACGCTGAACTGGGGTTCCATGCTCAAAGGCTGGGAGAACAAATTGCCTCCCGGCCTGCTCGCCGTCATGCCGCGCGCATAGCCCTGCAACCATGGCTCGACGCGGCTGGCAAAGCCGCGCTGGCAGTTCTCGTAGCTCACGGTATCATCGGGCGTGGCCATGCCGCTGGGGTTGAAGAAATCCTCGTACTGGCGGATGCGCTGGCGGCGTGCCTCGGCCGTCTCGCCCTTGGGAGCGATACACCAGGTGCGCATTTCGGTCCTGCCGACCCCGACCGGTCGGATCACGCGCAGCTGGCTCGAGGCGTTCTCCGCAATCTGCAGATTGGGAAAGATCGTCAGGTTGCGCATGTTGAACATCCAGTCGCGCTTGGCCTCACCGTGCCGCTCTGCCAGCACCGTCGCCCGGCCATAAAGCGGCAGAGCGTCCGATATCTCAAACCGGCCCCAGTTGAGGACATGGCCGTACTGAAAGCTGTAGCTCCCACCCTGGATACCTTCGGCGTCGCCCGTCCAGTATTCGCTGCTTTCCCAGACCGAGCGCACCACGCTGGCATCGTTCTGTTCTTTACGCTGTTCGAGCACGCGGATGTAGGACGGATGTGCTGAGGTGAAATGATAGGCATCGGAGCAGTTTTCCAGCTGCAGCTTCCAGTTCGCATCGTAGGTGAACGTCACCTCGCCGGGGACCAGCTCGACCCCCTCCTCGCTTTGATCGGCGATCAGATCGAGCAGGATTGCGGCCTCGCCCAGATGTTCGGTGAGCGATGGCACCGCGGCGTTCAGGCTGCCAAACAGAAATCCGCGATACTCCCCGAAAACAGGGAGCGCGGGAAGATCATGGCTCGATGCGTCGAAGCTGTCGGCATAGCAACCGGCCTTTCGCCACTTGATCGCCTTGTTCTGGCCGGCACTGTCGAACGACCAGCTGTGATAGGGGCAGACGTGCAAACGGGCATTGCCGTGCAACCTCTGGGCAACGCGCGACCCCTTATGGGGGCAGCTGTTGACCAGCCCGTGGAGCTTTCCATCGCCATCGCGGCTGACAAGAACCGGAACGCGCCCGATCGTGGTGGTAAAATAATCATACGGCCCAGGGGCTTGCGCCGCCAGCCCGAGAAACACCCAGCCGCCTTCGAAGATGTGGCGCATCTCGAGATCGAAAACATCGGGGTCATCGAAAATCGCACGGCTGACGCGGAACACCCCATCATCCGGACGGTCATCGATGAGTTCGGCGAGCCGACCTTTCAACATTCTGCGATCCTTTGGCATGTGCGCATCAGGACACCACGACTTCGACAAGCGTCGAGCCACGGGCACTGAAGGATGCGGCCAGCGCAGCATCAAGTCCATTGGCATCTATGACCCTGACTGCGCTCAACCCCTGGCCTTCGGCCAGCGCGCAGAAATCGATGTCGGGCAATTGCGTCCCGACGGTCTTGTCGAGGCCGAAGATCCTGCCGAAACTGGCCAGCGCCGCATAGCCGCCGTTGTTGATGATGATGAAGCTGATCGACAAGCCCAGTTGCACCGCCGACCAGAGCCCTTGAATCGCGTACATGCTCGATCCATCGCCCAGGATGGCGATCACCTTTTCGGATGGGCGTGCCAGCGCGACCCCGACCGCGGCAGGAAGACCATGGCCAAGGCCGCCACTGGCGCAGGTATAGAACGTGTCACGCTCGAGCATCGGCAGATGGTCGTGCATCGGTCCGCGGCTTGACGGTGCCTCTTCCACGACAATGGCGCCGCGTGGGCGGAGCCTGGCAATCTGCTGCATCACGAACGAATCCGAAAACTCCATGCCTTGCAGCACGGGCGCCGGTTGCCGCAACGGCGGAGCGGCACGCTCCATCGGCAGCGGTCCGGCAAGCAGGCTAAGGATCGCAAGCCGGGTGTTGGCGACAACAGCCATGCCATCGGGCGCCCAGGCGGCCTGGGCAGGGTTGTCGACGATCTGGATGACACGCGAGCCTTCGGGCACATGCGGCCCAAAGCCTTCGACATGATAGAGCGACAGCGGTCCCCCCAGAACCAGGATGAGATCATGTCCCTGGAGGCGGGCGACGATCTTTTCGCGGCCAGCATCGAGAAAGCCTGCAAACAGCCGGTGGTCTTCGGGGAAGCTGTTGCGCGCCGACATCGGTGCCACCCAGACCGGCGCGTTGTGCCGTTCGGCCAGCGCGATCACCTCGTCCCAGGCCTGTTCGCGTGCGACGCCAGCGCCGACCACGATCACCGGTCGATCGGCAATCGCCAGCGCGTCGGCGGCATCCGTGAGTGCGGCCGGATCGCCGGGATTGATGGCGGAAACCCTGCGCGCCCTGATCGGTTCACAGGGCCTGTCCCAGTCATCGACCGGGATCGAAACGAACGTCGGCCCGCACGGCGGCTCCATCGCGACGTAATACGCGCGCGCGATAGCGGCCGGCACATCCTGCGCGCACGCAGGCTCGCACGCCCATTTGACAAAGGGTCGCGGAAATTCGGTTGCGCGCTCGGCAAACAGGAACGGTTCGCACGACAGGATCGATCGCGCCTGTTGTCCGGCGGTGATCACCAACGGTGTCTGGTTCTTGAATGCGGTGAACAGATTGCCCAGCGCATGGCCGGTTCCGGCAGACGAATGGAGATTGACCAGCGCGGCGTTGCGCGTGGCTTGCGCATAGCCATCCGCCATGGCCACCACGATCGATTCCTGAAGCCCCAGAACATAGCGGAAATCGTCGGGAAAATCGCGAAACAGCGGCAACTCGGTCGATCCGGGGTTGCCGAAGATGGTTTGCATGTCCAGCGCGCGCAGCAGCGCTATCGTGGCCTCTCTCACGGTTGTCATGGCGCGGTGCTCTCTCCTGTTGCAGCAGCATTGAGCGAACACGGACATTTCAACCATTGCAAATTATCAGCAATGTCATACGTTTTTTGCATGACTTTCGATCAACGCAAGCTCGCAGCCTTTGTGGCTGTGGTCGACACCGGCAGCGTCGGGCGCGCCGCGATAGTCAACAACATGACGCAACCGACCCTGAGCAGGCTGATCCGAGAGATGGAACAGCGGCTGGGGGTCGACCTGTTCGAGCGGCACAGCAAGGGCATGACGCTGACCGCATCGGGAGAGGTGTTTGCCCCTTACGCCCGCATGCTGCTGTTCGAGATGCAGCAGGCGAGCGAGGCGCTCGACGCGGTGCAAGGAATCCAGCGGGGCACGGTCCGTCTGGGGGCGGTCGCCGCAGCCACGCGCAGCCTGGTACCCAAGGCATCAGCCCGCCTGCTCAAGGCCGCTTCCGCGCTGCGCATTGCGCTTCTGGAAGCGCCTCAGGGCACGCTGACCGAGGCTTTGCTTGCGCGGAAAATCGATTTGATGATTGCCCCTCAATTGCCCGATCATCCCGACATGGTGCGGATCAGCCAGTGCCAGTTCGATGATGTCTTCACCGTCTTCTGCTCGACACAGCATCCGCTGGCGCGCGCCAGCGATGTCGATCTGGAAAGGGTGCTGAAGGAGAACTGGGTGATGCCCCCTGCCGGATCGACGCCGCGATCTTTGTTCGATGCGCTGGTCCGCACAAGCGGACAAGCGCTTCCGACCGTTGCGATCGAAGCCACATCGGTGGGCGCGCAGGTCGCCTGTGTCGTGCACGGCAGGGTGCTGGGCTGGCTGCCGCATCCGCTGATCGAGAGCGAGGTCGGCAACGGGACGATCAAGCTGCTGACCATCCCCGAACTGTCGCTGCACCGCAGCTTCTACGTCTATCGGCGGTCGCGTGGCCTGCTGCCAGACGCGGCGCGGCGCTTTCTCGAAATGCTGCCACAGGTCGCGGAGACGGCCTGAATGGGCCCGTTTGCAGCGCTGCGTCATCGCGAGTAGCGCTTCAACCTCGCGGAACAGGGGAGAGCGCCATGCAGAATATCGTGATCGTCGGAGCAGGTGCCATGGGCTGCTATTTCGCCGCGCGCCTCGGGGAGGCGGGGTTGTCCGTGACTTTGGTCGACATCGACCCGGTGCGGCTGGAGCTGCTGGCCCGCGAAGGCATCAAGGTGAGCGACGATCGGGGAGAGCGGGTTGTCGCCACCCGTGCCATGCGCGCGCAGGATGTCGCGCCCGGGGTGGCCCTCGTCATGCTGTTCACCAAGGGTATGCATAGCGCGGCAGCCGCGCAATCGGTCGCGCATCTTGCAGATGGCAAAAGCTTTGCGCTGACATTGCAGAACGGCATCGGCAATGCGGAAATCCTCGCAGAGGTCTTCACGCCCGAGCGGGTGATGATGGGGGTCACCGACATTCCCGCCGATCTCGAAGGCCCCAACTGCGTGGCTTCGCATGGCCTGGGGCATGTCCGGCTGGGCAGCATGGCGGCCAGGATGCATCCCGTCGCCGAGCAGGTGGCGCAGCTGCTAACCCTGAGCGGGATGAACGCCGAAGCCGACGCCCGGGTCGAGGTGGCGATCTGGGAGAAGGTGGCGTTCAACGCCGCGCTCAATGCACTTGCCACGGTCAGCGGCGCAACGGTGGGCGGCATGGACCATCCCGCGGGTCGCCGCATCATCACAGCGGTGGTCTCAGAGGTCGTCGCAACCGCCGCTGCCCGGGGAGTGCCGATCGATACCACGCGGATCTGGGGCAAGATCGACTTTGCGCTGGCCAATCATCGTGGCCACAAGGCATCGATGTTGCAGGACATGCTGGCCGGCCGCGCAACGGAGATCGAGTCGATCAACGGTGCCGTTGTGCTCGCCGCCGCCCAGGCGGGCATCGCGACGCCGGTGACGTCGACGCTCGCAGATATCATCCGGCTGATGGAGGCGCAGAGGCCGCGGTGATCCCCGGCCGGCGGGGCAACTGCGATAAGCCCGAGAAGAGCACTACCGGATCGAACAGCCTGGTCTAGGTCTCGCTGCCAGCCAGCGTCCTGAGCGCAGCGATCATGTCTGGCAGCAGTGCGACATCCAGTCCTTCCCGAAACCGGGCCTCGTGCGCATCGATGATCGTCTGCGCGGCGCAGACCTTGTCGACCCCCAATTCCGTCAGAGCCAGCGACTGCGATCGGCCATCCACCCGTGATTTCTGGATGAACCCCCGTTTCAGCAGCCCGCCCATCAACGGCGCCATGTTGGCACGCGCGATCCCCAGCACCCGCCCGATGTCGCTTTGGGTCAGACCCGGATTGGCGCGGATGAGGATCAGGATCGTCGCCTCGGTCGGGCGCAGATCCGCCGGCGCGAGCGACGAACCCAGATCGGCCATCATCGCTGTTGATGCGCGGCGCAGCCAGTAGCCCAGCAGATCCTCCAGCGGATCGGGGACCCGAGAAACATCCTTGTCCGGGGAGCCTGCATCCATCACGAAAGTCCAAAACCGCTATTGTGCATAACAATCAACATAGCTATGCTTTATAGCAATAACGGTGAGTGAGAGGAACTTGAATGATGCACACCATTTCCCTTTCAATCGGTGGTCAACCGATGACGACAGCCGCGACGTTCACCCGCCATAACCCGGTTACCGGCGCTGCCGCAACGGCTGCGGCGGCCGCGACTTCGCAGGACGCCTGTGCCGCAGTCGATGCCGCCGCTGCCGCCTTCCCCGCATGGTCCGCGCTCGGCCCCAACGCCCGCCGCGCAAAGCTCGCCAAGGCGGCCGATGCACTCGACGCCAAGGCCGATGCATTCATCGACGCGATGATGAACGAGGTCGGCGCAACCGAAGGCTGGGCGCGGTTCAACCTGATGCTGGCCAGCAGCATGGTGCGCGAGGCGGCCGCGATCACCACCCAGATCAGCGGCGAGGTCATCCCTTCCGACAAGCCCGGCTGCATCGCGATGGCCGTGCGCGAGCCCGCCGGTGTTGTGCTGGGCATCGCGCCGTGGAATGCGCCGATCATCCTGGGCGTGCGCGCGATCGCGGTGCCGCTCGCCTGCGGCAACACCGTGGTGCTCAAGGCGTCCGAACAGTGTCCGCGCACCCATGCGCTGATCGTTGAGGCGTTTGTCGAAGCCGGCTTCGGCGATGGCATCGTCAATCTGGTTACCAATGCGCCCGAAGATGCAGGCGATGTCGTCGGCGCGATGATCGATCACCCTGCGGTGCGGCGGATCAACTTCACCGGATCGACCGCCGTGGGCCGAATCATCGCCAGGCGCGCGGCCGAGCACCTCAAGCCGGTGCTGCTCGAACTGGGCGGCAAGGCGCCGCTGATCGTGCTAGACGACGCCGACCTCGACGAGGCGGTCAAGGCGGCAGCGTTCGGCGCGTTCATGAACCAGGGCCAGATCTGCATGTCGACAGAGCGGATTATCGTCGTCGATGCGGTGGCCGATGCCTTTGCCGAAAAATTCCGCGCCAAGGTTGCGACGCTGGCGGTGGGCGATCCGCGCGAAGGCAAGACCCCGCTGGGCGCTGTCGTCGATACCAAGACGGTCGCGCACGTCCAGGCGCTGGTCGATGAGGCGGTCGCGCAGGGCGCACGCCAGATCAACGGCGGCTCATCCGATGGCGTTCTGATGCCCGCGCATGTCATCGACGCGGTCACGCCGGACATGCGGCTGTTCCGCGAGGAAAGCTTCGGCCCCGTCGTCGCCATCGTCCGCGCAGCCGACGAGGCGCATGCGGTCGAGCTTGCCAACGACACCGAATACGGGCTGTCCGCCTCGGTCTTCACCCGCGATATCGCGCGCGGGCTTCGCGTTGCGCGGCTGATCAAGTCCGGCATCTGCCACGTCAATGGCCCCACAGTGCACGACGAGGCGCAGATGCCCTTCGGCGGCACCAAGGCCTCTGGCTATGGCAAGTTCGGCGGCCAGGCCGGCATCGACAGCTTCACCGACCTGCGCTGGATCACCATCGAGACCCAGCCCGGCCACTTTCCCATCTGAACCCTTTTCCATCACGACATGTCCGTCATGACATGTCCATCACGACAATCTCGGAAAGCGCCTGACATGACCAACACCTTGAATATCGACGGAATCGACCCGGTTGAACTCGCCACGGTGACCTTTTCGGTCGAAAACGGCATCGCATGGGTGAACTTCAACCGCCCCGACAAGCGCAACTGCATGTCGCCGCGCCTCAACCGTCAGATGATGCGCGTGCTCGATGCACTGGAGTTCCGCGAGGATGTTGGCGTGCTGGTGCTGACCGGCGAAGGCACCGCCTGGTCGGCGGGCATGGATCTCAAGGAGTATTTTCGCGAGACCGAGGCTGACGGCCTGCGCGGCACCCGCGGCGCCCAGCGCGAGAGCTATGGCTGGTGGCGCCGCCTGCGCTGGTACCAGAAGCCGACGATCGCGATGGTCAACGGCTGGTGCTTTGGCGGCGGCTATGGCCCGCTGTTCGCCTGTGACCTGGCGTTTGCCGCGGACGACGCGCAGTTCGGGCTGTCGGAGATCAACTGGGGCATCCTGCCCGGCGGCGGCGCAGCCAAGGTCGCCACCGAGCTCACCAGCTTCCGCAACGCGATGTACCACGCGATGATGGGCGAGAATGTCGATGGAAAGACCGCAGCACAATGGGGCTTCGTCAACGAATCGCTGCCGCTCGACCAGCTCAGGGCGCGCGTGACCGAGGTCGCCAACGTGCTGCTCAAGAAGAACCCGATCGCACTCAAGGCCACCAAGGACGCCATCCGCCGGGTGCGCGAGATGAGCTATGACAATGCCGAGGATTATCTGATCCGCGCGCAGGAGGCCGCCAACAGCTATGACAATGATGGCCGCAAGGAAGGCATCAAGCAGTTCATCGACGACAAGACCTACAAGCCGGGTCTGGGCGCCTACGACCGCTCGAAAACCTCTGCCTGATCAGCCCCAGACCAAAGCCGGAAACGCCCTGCCATGTCAGCCGACACCCTCGCTCCGCCTGTCCCGGCCACCCGCGCCGCATCGCTTGATCGCCTGCTGCGCCCCCGCTCGGTGGCGATCGTCGGTGCTTCCGAAAAGCCCGGTGCCTTGGGCAACTCTGTGCTGTCCAATCTGGTCCGCAACGGGTTTTCAGGCGATATCCACCTGATCAACCCCAAGCGGGCCGAGATCGAGGGACGGCCATGCCTTCCCTCGGTCGAGGCGTTGCCCGATGGGGTCGATTGCGCCGTGCTCGCCATTCCGCGCGCGGCTGTGCTGGACACGGTGCGCGCGCTGGCGGGGCGCGGGGTCGGTTCGGCGATCATCTTCTCCGCAGGCTTTGCCGAGGGCGGCGAAGAGGGGTTGGCCGAGCAGCGCGCCATCGGGCAGGTCGCTGCGGCTAGCGGGATGGTGATCGAAGGGCCCAATTGCCTTGGGATGACCAACTTCATCGACCGCGTTCCGCTGACCTTCGTCGAAACCGACGCCAAGGCGCTGGGCGCGCGCGTCGGCATCGGTGTCGTCTCGCAAAGCGGGGCGATGGCCTGCGTATTGTGCACCACATTGGCCAACCGGGACCTGGGCCTGTCGTTCTCGATCTCGACCGGCAACGAGGCCGCGAGCGGCGTCGAGGATTATGTCGAATATCTGCTGGACGATTCCGCCACCAAGGTCATCGCGATGATCGTCGAGCAGTTCCGCCATCCGCAGCGCTTCATGGCAGCGGCGCGGCGGGCGCGGGCGCTGGGCAAGACGATCGTGCTGCTCCACCCCGGCAAGAGCAGCGCCGCACGCGAGTCCGCTGCCACCCATACCGGCGCGATGGCGGGCGATTATCAACTGATGCGGGTGAAGGTTGAACGCGCAGGTGCGATCTTCGCCGAAACGCTCGAAGAGCTGGGCGATATCGCCGAGATCGCGCTGCGCTGTCCGATCATCCCGGCAGCCGGGGTTGCGGTGCTCGGCGAATCGGGCGCGTTCAAGGCGCTGACGCTCGATCTGTGCGAGGGGCTCGGGCTCGATCTGCCGAAGATCGACGACGACAACGCGCCCGCCCTGCGTGCGGCGCTGCCCCCGTTTGTCGGTGTGAGCAATCCGCTCGATCTGACCGCACAGGGGCTGGTCGAACCGGACCTGTATTACCGCACCCTCGCCGCATTGTTCGACGACGATCGCTTCGGCAGCGTGCTAGCCGGGATCATCCAGACCGACCCGGTGACGATGGCGATCAAGCTGCCGCCCATCCTGCGGGCGGTGCGCGAACTTTCGCCCGCCAAGCCGGTGATCTTTGCCGGGCTCGATGAAGGCGCTCCGATCGGCACCGATTATATCGATCAGCTTCGCGCGCTCGGGATCCCCTATTTCCCATCGACCGAACGCGCATTGCGGGCGCTGCGGCGGTTGAACGCCTTTGCCCTTCGCGATTTCGCGATCGGCGATGTCAGCCCCCTTCCCGCTCCCGGTCTGCCAAGCGGCAATGCCATCGTGCCCGAATACCGCGCCAAGCAGGTTCTCGGCGCGCTCGGCCTGCCGTTCCCGCGCGGCGCGTTCTGCACCTCGCCCGACGAAGCGGTGGCCGCAGCAGCCAGCATCGGGTTTCCGGTGGTGATCAAGGCGCAGTCGGCTGAGCTCAGCCACAAGAGCGATGCCGGTGGCGTGATCCTGAACCTGGCCGATGCGGACGCTGTGCGGGCAGGATGGGACCGGCTCCACGCCAATGTCGCCGCTTACGATCCGGGCATGGCGCTGGATGGTGTTCTGGTCGAGGGGATGGGCGAGCGCGGCACCGAGCTGATTATCGGCGCCAGGAACGATCCCGATTGGGGGCCGGTCATTCTGGTCGGCTTTGGCGGGGTGACCGCCGAGATCCTGCAGGATGTGCGGCTGCTGCCGCCAGACCTGACGCACGAGGCGATCCTGCGCGAGCTGGATCTGCTCAAGAGCGCGGCAATCCTGCGCGGGTTTCGCGGATCGCCTGCGCTCGATGTCGATGCGGTCGCCCGGTTGGTTGCCACCCTTGGGCGCATCCTTTTGAGCGAGCCCGGCATCGCCGAGATCGACCTCAACCCCGTCATCATCTATCCCTGCGGCAAAGGCGTGATCGCGCTCGATGCATTGATGGTGACGGCCGCGCAGCACGAGTGACGACCGCAACGACGAGAATGGCACCGGAGGGGGCGAGAGAATGACCGCAGACGTGAGGGCCACTCTCGACAGGGCACCGATGGGCAGGCTGCAGATCGCGGCCATCGTGCTGTGCGTTCTGCTCAACGCGCTCGACGGCTTCGACGTGCTGGCGATCAGCTTTGCCTCGCCCGGAATTGCCGCCGAATGGGGCATCGACCGCGCCGCGCTCGGCCTTGTGCTGTCGATGGAACTGATCGGCATGGCCGCAGGATCGATCGTTCTGGGGTCGGTCGCAGACCGGATCGGACGCAGGCCGACAACGCTGATATGCCTGGTCATCATGGCGCTGGGCATGGCGGCGGCGACATTTGCCGGGACGGTCGAGGAGTTGTCTGCCTACCGGCTGTTCACCGGCCTTGGCATCGGCGGCATGCTGGCGTGCACCAACGCGATGGTCGCTGAATTCGCCAACGCCCGCGCGCGCAGCCTCGCGGTCGCGATCATGGCGGCGGGCTATCCGATGGGCGCTATCCTGGGCGGATCGTTCGCATCGCAGCTGCTGGTCGATGGCGACTGGCGCGACGTCTTCACCTTCGGCGCGGTGATCACCGCCGTGTTCCTGCCTGTCACCTTCCTGCTGCTCCCTGAATCGATCGGGTTTCTGGTGCACAAGCGACCAGCGGGCGCGCTGGCGCGGGTCAATGCGATCCTGTCGCGGATGGGCCACGACCAAGTTGATGCCTTGCCCGACCCGGACCCTGCGGCGCCCAAGGCGGGCTACCGCCAGATGTTCGCTCCCGGTCTCGCGAAAACCACGGTTTTCCTGACCCTGGCCTATTTCTGCCACATCATGACCTTCTACTTCATCCTCAAATGGGTGCCCAAGATCGTCGTCGACATGGGATACGCCGCATCGGCTGCGGGCGGGGTCCTGGTCTGGGCGAATGTCGGCGGATTGATCGGCGCATTGCTGCTGAGCGCTTTGAGCTGGCGGTTCCCTATCCGCAATCTGGTGATCGGCGCGATGCTGCTGTCGTTCGTGACGGTCACCATCTTCGGCCAGGGCCAGAGCGACATCGCCATGCTGGCAGCGGTCGCGGCAGCGGCAGGTTTCTGCACCAACGCCGGTGTGGTCGGGCTGTACGCGCTGATCGCCCAGGCCTTCCCCACCCCGGTGCGCGCCAGCGGCACCGGGTTCGTCATCGGCTTCGGCCGAGGCGGCGCCGCCGTCGGACCGATCCTCGCCGGGTTCCTGTTCAGCATCGACCTGGGCCTGGCCTCGGTTGGGCTGGCGATGGCGTGCGGATCGCTGCTCGCTGCCGCGATGCTGCTGTGGCTGCCGAAGCCGGCGCCTGTGCGATGATCGTTCGCGCGCCCTCCAAACGGGTTTCGCAGGATGAGTTGGCAGGCTGGGCAGCAAGGTGCCGGCCACTGACCGCGCGGTGGTGGGGCCCGATCCGATCGTTCAAGGCCGATCACGCCTCCATCGGGACCCGCGCGCCCCTCGCAGACGCTTGGCAAACTGCACCATGAGCGGTTCTCTTGCACGTGACGGCACCGACACAACCCTCACTCTGGCGTTCATCCTGTAGTCTCCCCGTCAAAGTAGCCTGGGGATGACAGATCGGTGAGCAAGCCGACTTGGTCCGGCTGCCAGCCGAGCACTGCGCGCGTCCGCTCGCTCGAAGCTGGCGTGTCCATTGCAGCGAACGGAGCGAACCAGCCGAAATGGTCTGCCGCTTCGTCCGCTGAAATCGACCGGATCGGCAGGCCAAGCCCGGCGGCGACCTTTTCGGCAATGGCGCGAAACGGAATGCTCGCCTCGGCCACAGCGTGGTAGGCGCGCTCGGTCGCACAATGTTCCAGCGCGAGCCGGTAGACACGCGCGGCATCGCTTCGGTGAACCCCCGTCCACCGATTGTTGCCCTCACCAATATATGCAGACACGCCTTTCTGGCGGGCGATGTCGGCCAGCATCGGCACGAAGCCCCGGTCACCGGGTCCGTGCACAGACGGTGGCAGACGCACGAGGGAAGCGCGCACACCGCGCGCAGCCAGGGCCGCGATCGCAGCTTCGGACTGGCGGGGATAGCCGGGATCAACAGGCGGCGTGTCCGATTCAACCGCTGTGCGGCCGGGCGCAAGGAAGGCTACTCCAGCTGTTGCGAGCAGCGGGCGGCTGCTGCCTGACAGGGCTTCGCCGAGTGCGGCAATCGCATGGCGATCCACGGCGCTGCTTTCGGCAAAGCGCGTGAAGTCGTGGCCGAACGCCGTGTGGATCACTGCATCCGAAGCCGATGCCGCTTCCGTCAGGCCGCTCAAGTCCTCGAGACTTCCCAAACGGACCTCGACGCCTGCCGCTTCCAACGCCTTGGCTGACTTGTCTGACCTGGCGAGGCCGACCACCTGATGACCCACCCCCAGAAGTTCAGCGACAATAGCCGACCCGACAAACCCCGTGGCTCCGGTTACGAAAACCCGCATATTTCTTGCTCCCCTGATTGCTAAGCAAGCGCTAAAGGTCGAAAATCTTTCCGGGTAAAGATGAGACTTTATCATGGTATAAGGAATACCAGCATGGCAATCGAAAGGACCGACGAAGGCTCCTTGGGTGCGTATCTCAAAGCGCGGCGGAGACGGTTGAATCCCGCAGCGCTTGGCTTTTCAGCCTCACGGCGGCGCACACCAGGGCTTCGGCGCGAAGAGGTCGCGCAGCGGGCCAATATCAGTGCCACCTGGTATACCTGGCTCGAACAGGGACGCGGCGGTGCACCGTCTGCTAACGTCCTGGATCGCGTTGCGTCTGCGCTCTTGCTTACCGAGGCGGAGCGCGAGCATGTTTTCTTGATGGCGCTGGGACGCTTGCCCGACGTGCGCTACAAGCCGGCTGAGGGTGTCACCCCGCGGCTGCAGCGCGTGCTCGATGCGATGGAGACGACGCCAGCAATCCTGCGCACCATGACATGGGATGTGGTCGCCTGGAACGCCGCAGCTGCTGCAGTGCTTACGGACTATGCGGCACTTCCGCCAGACCGGCGCAACATTCTCCGCCTGATCTTCCTAGATGCCGAAGCACGCGCTGCGCAGGTCGAGTGGGACGATGTTGCCCGCTTTGTCGTTGCAGTTTTCCGCGCCGAGGTGGCACGCGCCGGCGCAACCGAACTGGCCGCGCCGCTGGTGGCGGAACTGAGCCGGTCAAGTCCCGAGTTCGCCATGATGTGGGAGACCCATGACGTGCGTTCGCATGGTGATGGGGTGAAGATGTTGCGTCACCCAATTCTCGGGCTCGTTCCCCTGGAGTATTCGGCGTTTGCCGTGGACGGGCGCCCTGATCTGTCGATGATTACCTATCACCCGACCTGCCCAGAGGATGCGGCTGCCATCTCGGCCTTGGTCAGGACAAGGACAACGTCGTCTGAACCCGGCCCATGGGACGAATGAGCCTAAGATGCAGTCAGCTTTTCGCGCGATGGTGATCGCCAGCCTACCTCACGAAAACGCTTGCGCAGCCCGGGCGGCGTTCATCCATCCGCAGGATCGGCGCGCATGGCATCCACGAACACCCGGAATGCCGCAGTGGCTTGTCGGCGGCTCGGATAGTACAGGTGGTTTGGCGGCAACGTCGGTGCCCAACCTGACAGAACTTCAACCAGCGTCCCGGCCGCTAACTGAAGGGCGGCATGCGGCAGCGGCAGGCAGGCTATACCGAGCCCTGAGACCGCAGCGTCGCGCAGGACATCGATATCATTGGTGGTGAAGTCACCGCGGATCGTCCGCTCGAAAGACCGGCCATCGCGTTCAAAACCCCAGCGGTGGACTACCCCGGAAGATGTATAGCGGTAGCAGAGGCACCGATGGTCATCGAGATCAGAAGGAGACGTCGGTGCGGCTTGCCCGTCGAGATAAGCAGGGGAAGCAACATAAACCAGCGGCACGGGATCGCCCAGGCGCACCGAGATCATATCTCCTTGCAGCGCCTGTGCGTGCCGAACTCCGCAGTCGAAGCGCTCGGCCACGATATCGACGAAGCCATCGTCCACCACTAGTTCGACTGCAATGTCTGGGAAGTTTCGCGCGAAGTCCGTCAGCCGAGGCAGTATGGCGTAGACCGCAGCAACCCGGTGGGCACTCACCCGGATACGGCCCGCCGGGGTATCGCGCGCATTATCGAGATCGTCGAGCGCGCGTGTGACCGACGCGATCGCGGGTCTCAGGCTGGCCAGAAGCGCCTCGCCCGCTAAAGTGGGCGCCAGCGACCGAGTGGTGCGATCAAGAAGGCGGACTCCCAGCTTCGTCTCAAGCGATCGCATTGCATGGCTCAACGCCGACGCTGACAGCCCCAAGCGCTCTGCAGCTCGCGCAAAGCTCCCGGCATCGACGATCTCGGCAAATATCGCCAGGCCTGACCAACGATCGCGATCCATTACTGAAAATCCTTCAGCGACCCATGCGCCGATTGCTATCTAATCATGCCGGGACTTTACGTCCATCTACTGCGGACGCCAATGCAAGGATCTCCAACCCATGAATCTCGACACCTACCGACCGCTGGGCCATTCTGGCCTGCTTGTCAGTCCGCTGGCGCTTGGCACCATGACGTTTGGCACGCCACGCTGGGGCTTGGACGAAGCAGGCAGCCGCGCTGTGATGGACAGCTATACCGAACTCGGCGGAAACTTCATCGACACCGCCGATGTCTATGCCGGTGGTCGATCCGAAGAGATGGTCGGCGCATTCATTGCTGAGCGCTCGATCCGAAATCGGACAGTGATATCGACCAAATCCGGCTTCGCGACAGGCCGCGGGTATCATGCGGGGGGCAATGGTGCGCGCCATATACTGGCTTCGGTAGATGCCTCGCTGCGACGCCTGGGGACCGACTTCATCGATCTTTACTGGGTCCACATCTGGGACGGGCTGACCCCGGCTGACGAATTGCTGCGGACGATGACCGCGCTCGTGGCATCCGGAAAGATTCGCTATTGGGGGATCTCCAACAGCCCGGCCTGGTATGTCGCCCAGGTCGCGACCCTGGCCAAGATGCTCGGGTCTGCCGGACCGATCGGACTGCAATATTTCTATTCGCTGGTCGAGCGCGGGGCGGAGAGCGAGCACCTTCCGCTCGCGCGTGCTGCAGGCATGGGTCTGGTGCCATGGAGTCCGCTGGCCTATGGACTGCTGACCGGCAAATACGATCGCGAGGTTGTCGAAGCATCGCCGAAACGGGAGGGCGGCGTGCCCAACACACGCGCCGCAGAAGACACCGCACGATTGGAATCCGACAAGCGCCTCGATGGCGACAATCCCTTTGGCGACACGCTGTTTACCGAGCGAAACTGGAAAATTGTCGACGTGGTGCGTGACGTCGCTGCAAAGATGGACCAGACGCCTGCGCGCGTCGCACTAGCCTGGGTGGTCGGCACGCCGGGGGTCGCATCGACCTTGATGGGCGTAAGCCGTCCTGGGCAGGTAACCGACAACGTCCTGGCTCTTGCGCTCGATCTTCCAGCGGCGCACCGCGCGGCGCTCGATGCTGTCAGCGGAGGCGATCAAGCTTTCCTCTACACCCTGTTCACGCCAGAAACGCGCAACCAGATCGTTTTCGGCGGCGCCGATATCCAAAGAGACTGGTTGGGATGAACACAGGTGTCGCCAGCGCGCTGTGCGTGAGCAGCACCGGGACATGGCGAGAGCGGGCGGCGCGTGGAAGGTCATGCAACCCGCTCTCAGGGCGCTCGCGTGCTATATTGGGAGAGGGTTCTCAGGGAACTGTGAACCCTCTCCGATACACGTCACATTCCCGCTGCCGTCGGGCGTACGATGATTTCGTTGATGTCGACGCCCGTCGGTTGTTCGAGGGCAAACCGCACCACGCGAGCGATAGCATCTGGGGTCAGCGACTTCTTGCGCCATTCCGACAGATCGGCGGCCAGCGCCGGATCGCTGATATCATGGCCCAGTTCGGTGGCGACCACGCCGGGCGAGATCAGGGTGGCACGGATGTCGTCATGCTCGAGCCGCAGGCCTTCGGTGATTGCCCGCACGGCGTGCTTGGTGCCGCAATAGACTGCTGCTGTGGGTAGAACCATGTGTGCCCCGATCGAGGCGACATTGACGACATGTCCGTCGCGTTGCGCCGTGAAGCGCGGCAGCACGGACGCGATGCCATTGAGCACGCCATTGATGTTGACGTCGATCATGCGCTTCCATTCGTCACGCTTGACCGATGCCAGAGGCGACAGCGGCATCACGCCGGCGTTGTTCACCAGCGCATCGACACGGCCGAACCGCTCCTCGGCTGCATCGACAAAACCATCAAAGCTGGTGGCATCGGTGACGTCGAGGGCGCACCACCCGATTCGGTCACCGAGTTCCCGTGACAGCGCAGCAAGCCGATCGGTACGCCGCGCGCCAAGAAACAGATTGGCGCCGGCTTGTGCAAGTTCGCGGGCCGTGGCTTCGCCAATTCCGCTTGATGCGCCTGTGATGAGGATGGTCCTGTTGTGTAGCTGAGCCATGTTTCGTTCCTTTTGTCCGGTGCGATCAAGGTGCCAGAACGGATCTCCCGGCGTTAGCCCGATCATCCGGATTGCTTGCACGATTTTCCAAACCTTACGTAGTTTTGCTTGCGCGCTGATTCGCTATCGGCAACAAGATGCCCATGTCAGACACTCCGGACCTCGCTCGGATCATTGCCCGAAACACGCCGCAGGAGGGGGTGTTCCAGACACTTGTGCCGGGGCTATCGCTGATCCGGGCGGATGATCCGGGAATGCCCATGCCGACAGTCTACGAGCCGTCGCTTTGCATTATCGCCCAAGGCGCCAAGACCGTGTCGCTCGGCGCGCAGACGCTGCACTACGATGACGCGCATTGCCTCGTGGCTGGCGTGGATCTTGCGCTGATCGGCCAGGTCACCGCTGCCTCACCCGATCATCCGTACCTTTGCTGCAAGATCGATATCGACCAGACTGTGCTGGCCGATCTGATCACGGCCGATGGCAACGCGTTGCCGCCGGGCAATCCACCGCCGCTGGCGGTGCACCCTATCGGGCCTGAACTGCTCGATGCCTCGACCCGCTTGCTGCGCCTGCTTGACCGGCCTCATTCGATCCCGGTTCTCGCGCCGCTGGTGCAACGGGAAATCCTCTACCATCTCCTCATTGGACCTCAGGGTGCCATGCTTCGCCATGCCGCCTCGGGCGACTGCCATCTGGGACAGGTGAGCCGCGCTATCGGCTGGATCCGTCACCATTCGCACGAGCAGCTTCGCATCCGTGACGTTGCCGGTGCGGCGCGGATGAGCATCTCCTCGCTGCACCATCACTTCAAGAGAATCACCGGTCTGACACCACTTCAGTTTCAAAAGCAGTTGAGATTGCAGGCAGCGCGCCAGATGATGATAGCCGAGGGAATAAATGCTGGTTCTGCCGGATTTGCGGTGGGCTATGACAGCCCATCGCAGTTCAGCCGAGAGTACCGCCGGCTTTTCGGTGCTCCGCCGCGTGCCGATATCAGCGGGCTCAACTGAGCACGTCTCAGCCAGAGACTGCCTCCCGTGCCTTTCGATCGAGACGGCCCAGCGCGCCCGCTGGCCCCGCAAAGGCGGCACTGGCATCGTTCCAGGCTTGGTCGCCTTCGATCAGGGCCGAACGCAGATACGCCCAGACCATTCGGCAGGTGAGCTCGAGCCGGTCGGGATCTTCATCATCGGTCTCCTTCGCATCATAACCGGCGATACCGCCGAGGCCATGCCTGCCGCCGGCAATCGTCAGCAGCGCATCGGCACCCGGACCCAGATGGTAGGGGTCGGCGTGCCAGTCGGCACCGCGGACGGTCAAGTGAGGGCTGACGTCCATATCACCGAAGACGACAAGGGTGCGGGTGGCCAGATGAGCAAAGTCGGGAGAAAAAGCCGGGCCATAACTCTTGCCGTTTTCGCTGAGATTGTCGCCGCCGGCGCCGGGCGATGCAAGCAGCACTCCGGCTTTGATCCGTAGCTCGCGCAGATCGATCTCGGCTCCTTCAATCGTGACCCGCATGCCAAGCAGCAAAGCAACCGTATGGCCACCAAGCGAATGGCCAACGGCGCCGATCCGTTCGTGATCCAGCCGCCCTTTCAAAAAGGGCAACGCCGTTTCAATGGCGCCCAGTCCATCCAGAATGGCGGTCATTTCCTCGGTACGCTCGCGCCAGAACAAAGGGGCGCCGGACATGTCGCGAGGCAGTCCGCCAACCTTGCTGTTGGCATGGGTGGGCTGGATCACCACGAAGCCGCGCTCGGCAAGAAAGTTCGCAATCGGCCCATAGCCGTCTTTCGAAGGGATATAGAGCGAGGGGCCGTGACCATGTGACAGAAGCACGATCGGCAACGCGTCGCCCTGGACAGGTGCCGTGACGCGAAGCTGCAACGGTTGCGGGCGCCCGGGCATCGCTAACGATACCGGGCTGAAGGAAGCGGCCAGGGTCGCCTCCGGCGTCGGAATGAGCCGGGCAAGGCCGATCAGATTGTTCATTGCATTTTTTCCTTTTGCCGGAGCGTGCTCCAGGTTTTTTCGGGCCGGCCCGGGGACTGGCCGACCGTTCCGCCAGCGCCCGGTGACATCGGGATGTGTTCAGGCGTGGCGAAGCAGGCTTATGAATGCGGAGGCTTGCTCACCAGTTCAGGCCCGGCTCGCTCTGGCCGCGTGTCCATTCTCATGGCAATCAGAGCTGGATCCGTATGGCCAGGCGCCGAACGCCGCTTTGGCCAGGCGTGACAGGGCGCGGCCGTAGGCGCGGCCGGCTTCGGCAAGGTCATCGGCGGGTAATCCATCTGCATCAAACACGAGAAAGGGATCTCGCCAGTCCATTGCAAAGCGGTTCGCAGAGGCTTGCAAGGGCGCCAGAAGCTCGGCGACGGTGAAGCGGTTGCGCCCTTCCGGCCGGTATGTGGACTCCTCGGCCCCCATTGTCGCAGCGACCATGAGAGGTTTGCCGGCAAGACCGGCGCCTTCAGTGTCCCCGTAGATGTACGCCATCCGGGTGAGGACGATGTCCTGCCACTGTTTCATCAATGCGGGGGTCGAGTACCATTGCATCGGAAACTGAAGTACGATGCGGTCGGCGCGCAGGAGCCTGGCTGCTTCTCGCTCACTGTCGCGCTCCATCTCGATCCCTGCCGGGTACAGGGCGGCCATGTCGGCAATTTCGACATGACGCAGGCCAGCTGCCGCTCGTGCCAGCGCTGCGTTGGCCGTTGATCGCTCGATATTCGGATGAAAGAGCAGGATCTGTGTGACTGTCTGCTCATCGTCTTCATGCATTGCTCGAAACTCGCCTTGCGTCTGTTGCTCTGCAGGAAGGCAACCTCACAACAAGTGCGGCATATGGCCAACCGCAATCGATCCTTCCAATCGATATTGATTCTATCCTATTATCGAGGGCATGAATTTACGGTCGGTAGATATGAACCTGCTCGTGCTCCTCGATGTCCTGCTGGAGGAGCACCACGTCGGGCGCGCGGCCGAGCGCGTTGGTCTGTCGCAGCCGGCAATGTCTGCAGCGCTCCAGCGATGCCGCCACCTTTTTCGCGACCAGCTTCTGGAGCGAAGCCGTGGAACGATGCGCCCCACACCAAAAGCCGACAGTCTGCGGCAGCCGCTGAAGGAACTGCTCGCGGCAGCGACAACGATCATCGCACCTCCTGTAGTGCCGATTGACGAGCTCAAGGCCACACTCAGACTGACGATGGCCGATCTCTCCGCATTGCTTGTCCTTGAGCCCCTGCTCGCCGATCTCGCCCTGTCCGCCCCCGGCATAGACATCGTCCTGCAGCCGTGGACGGGGGCGGCGCACGCCAGACGTGCACTGAAGGACGGCTCAACCGACATTGCCGTCTCGGTGTTCGAGACCGGCGACGACGATCTCTTCTGCGCGCCTGTGACGGAAGAGGCCTATGTGGTCGCCATGCGCGATGATCATCCTGCGGCGCACGGTTTCACGCTCGAGAAGTGGATGTCGTTTCCCCACATCGTCGTCTCGGGCCGGGGCGATGCGCGCACATCACTCGACAGCCAACTTGCCGCGCGTGGGCTCAGGCGGCGCATTGGCGTGGTGGTTCCGACCTTTGGCATGGTGATACCGCTCCTGCGGTGCACGCCGATGATCGCCATGGCGCCGGAAAAACTGGTGAGCCGCACACCCGGTCTCTCCGTCTTCAGGCCACCTGTTGCTGTCCCGAATATCAGCCTTTCACTGGCATGGCACCGGCGCCGCGAGAGCGATCCCGCGCTGCGCCATGTGGCCGATCGGCTCGCTGCCCATCTCTATTGATCGACCCGATCTGTGCCCGGGATCGACCACCCGCCCCGCTTTCCCCCATGTCGTCGCATAACCTGCAGTACGCAATGTTCACGCAATCTGCGCCTCTCAGTTGAGCCCGAACCGCATCTCGCGACTGTCGTCCGACCGCCGCGACAAGGATGCGTCAATTGAAAGGATCAATGATGCCCCCCTATCTGTACGAGAATATCCTGCGACCTGCCCGTAGCCTGGGCCTGGCTGCCTTGCTGGGCGCCTCTCTGGCTGCCTGCAACGCCAATGGCGGTGATCTGAGGAGTGCCGCGAGAGCCAACCTTGCCAGCGAGACGGCTCTCAACGCCCAGATCATTTCCGACCGGGCGCGGGCCCAGCGCTGCGACCGCGACCCGAGCCGACGGGAGTGCCCCCGCTTTGATCGGGAGCAGGCGGAGCGCGACCGTGCCTGGCGCTGCGACCGTGACCCGAGCCACCGCGAATGTCGTCGCCGCTAAGAGCAGACATCTCGGCTGTTGTGCAAGCCAGGGCCAGTGAATTCGCTCATCGCGCACACCGGTGCGAGGCCGGAGGGGGCGGTTTGCCCCGTTCCCTCCGGTTCACTCCGCCGGTGCGCGCAACGTTTGACCGGTACTAAAGACGTCTCGCAGGCCATTTATTTCGCGGCGGAGCGAGGCGGATTGGATCCTGGTCCAAATGGTCTACAACAGGCTGCACCGCGCGGGCTCCACAATTTCCTGACTTCAGCCGCGCCACTAGGCATTTCCAAAGAGGCAAGGCCTAAGCCCTGCCTTTGGCCTCGGGCGTATCTTGCCCTGAGTGTCTGCCACGCAGTTCAACCCTCACGATCGCGCCGCCTCCTGGCGCATCGAGGATGTCCACCCGGCCGTCATGGCGAGCGATCACCTCTTTCACGAGACTGAGACCCAGCCCGCTGCCGGCAGCAGAGGGCCGCAGCCGGTAGAACGGTTCGAAGATGCGTTCGCGCTCGTCCGGCGGGATCCCGGGGCCGTCATCCTCGACTTCGAACCCGACGTCCCGCACACGAACGATGATATGCTGTCCGCCATGCTGCGCCGCGTTCTGTACGAGGTTCATCACCACACGCTCAATTGCCGCAGGATCCCCCAGCACCGGTTGGTTTGCGGCGACCTCCACCGCGACCGTCTTACCGCTGGCGATCATGAGCGGAGCGAGGTCCGCAACCGTGTTGCGTATGAGGGCTGCGATATCGATACGATCGCAGCGCTCGTCATTCTCCATGCGCTGAAGGTCCAGCAACTGCTCCGCCAGAGTCGCGAGGCGCTGGATATCGCCCGCGAGCGAACGCGTCTCGGAGTTCTCGGAGCTTTCCACCTTGCTGCGCAACACTGCGACCGGCGTGCGCAGTTCATGCGCTGCCAGGCCCAAAAAGCGCCGTTGGCGCTCATGATCCTCGTCAAGCCGTCGCAAGGCCGCGTTGAATGCACTCACCAATGGCGCAACTTCACGAGGGACCTCATCTTCGCTCAGAGAACGCCCGCGCGCATGCGCATCAATCGCCTCCGCCTCGCGAGCGATGCGATGAACCCCTGCAAGTGACCGCCGCACTATCCATGGCGTCACCAGAAGCGAGGTCAGCGCCAGCACCACGAAAATCGGCAGGACAATGACGTTTGAAGCGAGGATCACTGTCAGGTTCAGATCCGAAAGGGCACCGTGCCCAAGGATCGTGAGCACTCCGATATCGGTCGTCTGCCTTCTGACAACGGCAGCAAGTTTGTAGGGCGGGTTTCGATCGCGCAACTGAGCGAAGGACAGATCGCTCAGTCGTCCAATGAGGGAATCATAATGCCGCGGAACGGGTCCGAAGCTGACACTGCGACCGGTATCGTCCTCCGCCAGGAACCATAACTGTGGCGTCTCGGCGCGCAGTTGGGCCAGTTCAGGGGTCATTTCGACCGTAAGCTGCCCGTTCTCATCGCGCTCGATCGCGCGGGCTATGACCGGGATGATCTGCTCGTCCGTGTAGGGGCCGCCGCTGTCGAAGCGGATCGCTATCGCAATGATGATGGCAAAAGAGATAGTGAGGATCGCAAAGTTGACGGCGAGGGGGTAAATGATCAGTGGGCGCCTGAGAGATGAAGGCCGTGTCATGCTGCCTCCCGAAGCAAATAGCCGACACCTCTGATCGCGTGGATTTCGACTTCCGCTCCCGATTTCGTCAATTTCTTCCGCAGTCGCGAGATATGCGAGTCCAACGTGTTGGACTGGACCTCGTCATCAAACCCGAACACGGCCTGCTCGAGCGTTTCGCGCAGCACTGTCCTGCCGCGCCGTTTCATCAGTGCGGCAAGGACGCGCAGTTCGCGGCGAGGAAGGTCGAGGCGCCCCCCTTTTACCTCGACCTCCTCGTTCGCGAGATCGAAGACCACGGACCCCGCCCGGATCTCGGCACCCTCCAACTCTGCCGGGCGCCGGCGAACAGCCCGGATGCGCGCAAGCATCTCGTCCATCGCGAACGGCTTGACCAGATAGTCGTCCGCTCCCTCGTCAAGCCCGGCCACACGGTCAGCAATCTCGCCGCACGCGCTCAAAACGATGATGCGGATACCGGGATTGCGGGCCCGCAAGGCAGGGACGAGCGACAATCCCTCACCATCCGGCAGTTTTCTGTCCAGCAATGCCAGATCAAATCCGGCCATCTGACTGGCCTCTTTGGCGGTCGACAACCGATCGACATGATCGACGACAAATCGCTCCTTTCTGAGGACCGCACATACCGATTCGGCAAGTCGCGGCTCGTCCTCGATCAGCAAGATTCTCACAGCGTTTCCCATTGCATCAACGAGCGGCAAATGCGCTCAACGAATTGCGTTCAACCATCGGTTCGGGTCATGCACTCGAGCGGACCTTGCCGCGCGCAGACCTGTGTTGGCTCTGATCAGCGGAGTGGTCTCGCCGCCATACGCGGCCATCTGGCGATCCCGATCTGGCCAGAGCCTGAATGACGGGTGAGCACGCTTTATCCGGTGCAGGAAAATGGCTCGCCAGCGTCCCGGCAAGCACTCGGAACGAGCCTCCCGGCACCAGAGAGTGTTCCGGTGCCGAAACAAGCGGTCGCGATCGGCTCCAGACTCGGTTGACCAGAGAGCATACAGATCGTATATGATTCGTATATAAATGGAGACAAGCGTGGGTATAGTAAAAATCGATGACGCACTGCACGAAGAGGTGCGACGGGCCAGCGCCGTGATGTGCCGGTCGATCAACGCGCAAGCCGAATTCTGGATGAAGATCGGCAGGCTCGCCGAAGCCAACCCAGCACTTTCCTTCAATGATATCATCAGTCGTGAGCTGGCGAGCGTTCAGGTGTCCGAATTAGACGAGCGCGCGGCGGCCTGACATGGTCAAGACACCTGACGAACTTGCGCTGATGCGTATTTCAGGGCGCTTGCTGGCGTCAGTGTTCGAGATGCTCGACGGTCTCGATCTGACGGGCATGTCCACACTCGAAGTCAATGATCTGGTCGAGCGATATATCACTGTCGACCTCGCCTCCCGCCCGGCCAGCAAGGGCCAGTACGGTTTTGCTTTCGTGCTGAACTGCTCGCTCAACGATGTCGTCTGTCATGGCGTGCCCGATGCGAATGAGATCATTCGTGACGGCGACATCATCAACCTGGACATCACGCTGGAAAAGAACGGCTATATTGCCGATTCAAGCAAGACTTGGGTCGTCGGAAATGCCTCGGGGGCTGCCAGACGACTCGTCCGCATAGCCAATGAGGCCATGTGGGCGGGCATCCGTCAGGTGCGCCCCGGCGCCAGCCTCGGCGACATTGGCTTCGCTATCGAAAGACATGCGAAGCGAAACAGATGTTCGGTTGTCAGGGATTATTGCGGGCACGGAATTGGCCGCGAGATGCACGAGGAACCGCAGGTGCTCAATTTCGGCCGCCCCGACAGCGGGCTCAGGCTGCGCGAAGGCATGGTGTTCACAATAGAGCCCATGATCAATGCCGGGCGGCGGCAGGTGGTCACCGACAGCGATGGCTGGACTGTCAGAACAAGTGACGGTCGCCTGTCTGCCCAGTTCGAACACACCGTGGCAGTAACGGCGGACGGGGTCGAGGTGCTCACGCTGAGGGAAGGTGAAGCCGCGCTGATGTGAGCAACACACCGCACGGCAGATTGGTGGTGACTGCCCTCTGCCCGCAAACAGGCCCTGTCGCACCGCGGCGCCGTACAGGTGGCGATACCGTGGTCGCAAGGCGATCTGACAATGTCCGAAACGCCGTGATGGCTTTTCCCGAGGCGCCATGTTCACGCAACATTGAGGACGCACGAACAGCCATTGAGAAATGACCCAGGCGTCTTCCGGTTTGCCGATCAGGCCAGTCGCCTCGACGGGCGTACACTGGTCGCGAGCGCACGCAAACTTTTCGGCAGACTGCCGGTCGTTGTTTTGATGACCCTGGCCGAGGGTCGGAAAGCGACGCTGCGGTAGCGCATGGCGTCGCTTGGTAGCTGCGTCGGATGCATGAAAGGGAACGAGAAAATGTCCGGACGAGGTGAGAGCTGGCTAACGCGACCCGATAAGGCCGTCGAAGCGAGCGGCGTGCCTGAGGGCGTTGAGTACCATCGTATCTACGCAGGTGAAGGACGACGCCTTATCCGCGGAGTTGCCGCGATCGTCCTGCTCCTGGCAGGCCTGATCATCTTTGCGCAGGCGTGCCTCGCAATGGCTGCTGCAATCGACACTCACATCCTAGGACGCACAGGCTTTACCCCTGTGCAGTTCGCTGCCGGCGCGATCTCGCTCGCCCTTCTCATTCCGTACAGCATGCTGCTCCAGCGCTGGCTCTATGGAGTCCCCGCGCGCTCATTGCACTCGGTGGCAGGGTGCTTCCGGTTCGGCGTTTTTGGTCGCGCGTTGCTCGTCTTTGGTCCTCTTGTTCTCGTCGCCATGTCTGTCGGGCCAATGGTTCCTGACGACAGGATCCCGTGGAGCAAAGGCGACCTCGTCGCATTCTTCGTCATCGGCATGACGCTGATCCCACTCGCCGCCGCTGGCGAAGAATACGGGGTGCGCGGCCTGATGTTTCGCGTTATCGGTAGCTGGACACGACGCTCCCTGCCCGGTGCAATCCTCGGCATCGCCCTTACGACCGTTCTTTTCTCCCTCTTTCACGGCACGCTCGACCCTTACATCCTGGGCTCCTACCTTGTGTTGTTCGGAGCGATGGCGACCATTACGTGGAGGACGGGAGGCCTTGAGGTGGCCGTCGTGCTGCACGCTGTCTACAACGTCAGCGCCCTCGTCCTGGCAACAACGCTCCACCTCGACGTTGGAGGCGATCTCGGCAGCCGCGGCGAGATTGTCGGCACGCCCGCCAACCTGGTGCCAAGCGCAGCGCTCGCGATCATTACCGCAGGTATCTGGTGGACGACACGCAAGTCGGGCCCCGCGTGCACGCCAGAGATTTCGAGTGAACAATCTGAATAATCGGGTTTTGCAGTTGTCTGACGCCCCCAAAGATTACCGGTTGCGGTGACTGACGATCGGACCGTCCCGCAAACATTTGGAGCATATGATGTCAAAAAGCCGAAATGCCGCCGAACAGCCAGGTGTGAAGGTCGGGGAGCGCATTATCCCCGTGCCCGCTTCCATCAGTCCCGAAGCGCAAGAGCGGCTGCGCGCCGCTGTCGGACCGGATGGCACTCCGCTTAACGCTCTGTATGCCATGCCGAGCGCAAATGATCCCGAAGCCTGGCGCCGCATGAAACATGCTGCTGACTCCCATTATGCCGCTGCGATCAGGGATCGCGGCCAATCAGGAGCGGTCGAGGTCGAAACAACCCAGATCGGGTGTGCGACGGTGCATATCGCGACACCGTCCGAGGAAGCCTTCGACAATTGCGTCTACCTTGACCTGCATGGCGGTGCCTTTGTGTTCGGCAGCGGAGAAGCCTGCCGCGAGAGCGCACGCAGCCAGGCAATCGCGCACGGGATGTGCTGCTACGGTATCGACTATCGCACACCGCCCGACCATCCTTTCCCGGCGGCCCTTGATGATTGTCTCGCAGTCTATGAAAGCGCAGTCGCGCGGTATGGCGCGCAAAAGGTCGTGATCGGCGGCCGATCCGCAGGTGGAAACCTGGCGCTGGCGACGGTTCTGCGTGCGCATGACGAGGGCAAGGCGATGCCTGCAGGGCTGGTGCTGCTTTCGCCGGAGATCGATCTGACGGAATCCGGCGACAGCTTCAACGTGAACAGCACCGTGGACGTCGTTCTGCCAAACCCTCTGATGCCGGCAAACCTGCTGTATGCGCATGGCGCGGATTTAGCCCACCCTTACCTTTCCCCGCTCTTTGCCGAGTTTTTTGATGGCTTCCCGACGACGTTCATCCAGAGCGGGACCCGCGACCTGTTTCTGTCGAACGCCGTGCGGTTGCACAGATCCTTGCGGCGCTCGGGCATATCCGCTGACCTGCATGTGTTCGAGGCTATGCCGCATGGCGGCTTTGGCGGGACGCCGGAGGATGCCGAACTGCTGGACGAGGTGGTGCGCTTTGTCCGACATTCCCTGCGTCGATAGAGCTCTTGCTGCAAGTCCTGCATTCCGCGGCGGCATTGCGCCTGTTCAACGAAAGGCCGGTGGACACATCGCTGGCAAGCCGGAGGCAAGCCTTACAACCGGCTGCCGATACGCTGGCAGCGCCGCGCTAGGCCGCCTGGCAATCGATGGATGCCCTTGACCCGGCGCCTTGCAGCAAGTTGGCAATGGCACCCCATAGCGCCCTCATTCAAAGGCTGCCGGAGCAGTCGCATACATCGCTCGGCTTGGGCCGACCCGTTCAACTTTGATCAGGAACACGGGCAACCATCTCGATCTCGATCCTGAGTTCGGGTGAGAACAGGGCGTTTACACCGATGCCGGTCATTGCCGGCATCGTATCGCCGAGAAAGGCAACAAGCGGCTCAAACACCTCTGCAGCCTTATCCGGTGTCCAGTCGACAATATAGGCGCGCAGGCTGACGATGTCGGAAGGCGATGCCCCAATGCTCTCAAGGCACAGCCTGAGGTTCCGGCAAACGATATCGGTCTGTTCTCTGAGCGAAGCAGGCACGTGATCAGTGCCTTTTTGTGCGGCGATCTGGCCCGAGAAGATGGCCAGCCGTCCGGTCTCGATCAGTGTCCCTTGCGAATGATGGTTTCCAGTGGCGTCCCAAAGCGCCGGCGGATTGAGGCGTACTAGAGGTCTGGTCATGTCGATTTGCTCCTCGTCAGGCCACATGGCCCATGCCATGTCACCCGCCCCGATTAGCCGCTCGCGCCGTGAACGGATGTCCGCTCAACTGTGACCGATCGGCACGGATCACCGCTGCTTTTTAAGTTCCACATCAGTAGACACATGGCAGCAGCAGCGGCAGGATCACGAGAGGTGAAGGATGGATTGTAATGACCGATATCAGTAGCGCGGAACGCGGATTGTGACCGCACGCAGCCTCAACGAGATCGTCATCTTCATGGCGGTGGCTGATGCGGGAAGCTTCGCCCGTGGCGGCCGGACGATGGGCCTCACCGGGTCGGCCGCCAGCAAGGCTGTCGCCCGTCTCGAGGCCCGGCTCGGTGTCAGACTGCTGCATCGTAACTCCCGCGCTGTAAGCCTCACATCAGAAGGCGAGCGATTCCGCGAGAGCGGAAGGGCCATCCTCGAAGCCATGGACGAGGCTGAAGCGAGCATCGCCGTTCCGGACGGAAAGCCGCGGGGACTGCTGCGCCTGAGTGTTCCGGACGCCTTTGGCCGGCGCGTGATCATGCCGCTGGTAAGCGAGTATCTTGAACGCTGGCCCGATGTCCGCATCGATATCGATTTCTCCGACCGTCCCGTCGATCTCGTGGAAGAAGGCTTCGATCTTGCCATTCGGATAGGAGGAGAAAGCGCGCCGGACGGTATCGTTTCGCGGGTCGTTGCCGAATATCCGGTGTGGATCTGTGCCGCCCCATCCTATCTCGAGCGCCGGGGCCATCCTCCACACGTGGAAGCGCTGAGCGGGCATGATTGCATCCTGTTTCGTTCCCGCACACGAACGCAGGAATGGTTTGACCATCCGGGCGGCGAACACGCCGACAAGGTGCTGGCCCACGGGCGGTTGCGCATGAACAGCGCAGAAGCAATCCGCATGGCTGCCCTTTCGGGCCTCGGGATCGCGCTGCTTCCGGCCTTCCTTGTCGATGACGATCTTTCAGCCGGGCACCTTGTCCGGCTTTTCCCTGAGCTCGGCGTCCAAACCGTGCGCATCCTTTGTCTCTATCCCAGCAGACGCCTCGTCGACCCGCGGGTCCGCACCTTCATCGACAATGTGAGTGCGGCCCTGACGCGTGTAACCTGAATCGCGGCATGCCGTGGTGCGGGAGAAACGAGCGGGCTCATGTCAGTCCCTCAATTCGCGCTTGAAGAAATAATGAAAGACATAATGGGCGGGTGAGACGACCATGACAAGTTCCCAACCATCCGCACCGAATTCGTTCAGCTGATCGGCATTCAGGGTTTCGGTGACAAGTTTGTATTCCCATTGCACGGCGTAATCTCCACGTGTTGCGTTGACGGGATATGGTCTGCTGTCCGGGATGCGCATGGCTGCAAAACCCCAGCCGTGCCGGTTTTGCGCCGAACCGCGATCCGCGTCTGGCCGTACGCCAGAAACGATATGCCATGCTCTGGTGGCTCCGATTTCAGGCCCTTGCTAGGCACGCCCTCGCCTCTGGACCGACCGAGCGATATTTCCATTACGAGCGCGCGAACGGTGAGAGGCCGCTGGTTCGGGGCGAGCGAGGAGAATGGCTTCCGATTGTCGTCAATCGCGAGAGATATGCCGCGGAACACAGCGCGAGACGACTGAAGGCCCTGGCTAGCCTCGGTCATTGTGCAGCAGCCCGGAACGGGGCACTTCGCCAATCACAGGATGGAAAAATGAAGAGATCACCGAAATCACGGCTCGGCGAGACCCTATCTGGATGCCTGGTCGCCGTCCTCATCGGGCTCGGCACCGTTGCCCTGACGAATGCCGATGCAATCGTTGCGAGCGGGGACGGAACATGGGGGATAACCCGGTCGGTTCTGGCGGTTCATGTCGTTCTGGTGGCCTTGCCCTTCATTGCCATTTCGATATTGCCCAACGCAGGCAGGGCTGCATGGCTGACAGCCGGCATCCTCACCGCAATCGTGTGGAGTCTGCCAAGTCTGGACCAGCTTGTGCGGAAGGGTGAAGGCGGGGCCAATATAGGGCTTGGAATCTTCATGCTGATTTCGCCCCTCTTCATACTGGGGGGCGCGCTGGCGGCCCGGGCTGCAGCAAGACGGCGCGGGCGGGCGAGCGGATAGCAGACGCCGCGGCCGCGCCTGTCCCAGGTTTTTTCAGTCCAAAGCGCTTTGACCCTTCAGAAAGCTTGCAAGACTATTCGCTGGCCGCCCCGTTATCCGCTCCACCTCCAGAGTGATCCGGTCCTCGGACCCTTGCGCGATTGCCTCGTCCATGCCGGCAAGCGTGAGGGCATAGGATCGGGGGATACCAGATCCGGCGTACCGGTCCGCCAACGCGTCCACCGTCAGACGGCAATGACGGACAGGTCTGCCGATTCTTGCGCTGATCGCATCTGCCGCTTCGGCGTAGGTTAGGGCTTCCGGACCTGTCAACACATGCTCGCTGGAAGGAAGCGCGGAACTGGTCAGGGCCTCTACTGCAACGGCAGCGATATCGGCGGCATCGATGAACGGCACGCGTCCGTCCCCCGTCGCGGAGTACACGCACCCCTCATGAAGGATCGAATGCAAATGCTGGGTCGTGAAGTTCTGCATGAACCAGCTTGGGCGCAGGACCGTCCAGAGCGGCGCATGGGCGTCCAGCCAGGCATGAACCTCACCCATCATCGGCCCACCTGCCTCGAGCGAAGAAGCGCTCAGCAGCACCAGTCGTCCCGGGACCTGCAATACCGCCCGCTTGAGGAAGGGATGCATAGCGGACAGCTGTTCCGTCTGATCGGTCGGCGCAACGAGGTAGACCGCGCCAACGCCCTCGAGCGCAGGACCGTATGTCGTCGCGTCACCCCAATCGAACCGGACCTGGTTCGCTGACGATGGGTCGCGCGTGGCGACGCGCGCTTCGATCCCGCGCAGCGCAAGCTGGCTGGCCACCTGCTGACCTGTCTTCCCCGTGCCGCCGGTTACGAGAACCCGCTCATTCATGGCCGGCGCCTCCCCCCACAAGGGCATCGACGAACGCCGCGCCCTTTGTTGCACGGAGCACGGCGATCGGGTTCCAGTAATCGCGATAGAGAACAATGCGCCCGTTCTCGGTGCGGATCACTGAGATATAGCGCTGATCATAGGGCGCGCCTGTCGCCACCCCGCGACCGAAGCCCTCGAACTCGATGATGACCACGGCGGGATCGGTCGTGGGATGCACGGTCGGTTCGCCCATCCTGTCGAACGCGATGAGGCCGCCCAGCCCTTCAAGGTGGCGGGCGACGGCCTCTCGGCCATCGAGCCGATCAGGCAGGTCGGGCAGCGCATAGGGAAACTCCATCACGGCGTGTTCGTCCATCATGTCCGGGAACGACCTGGCGTCCCGGTCGATCCGGTCCCCGAGCGCCTTGCGAAGCATGGCCGAAAAGCTTTCAATATCTTCACTCATGATCTATCTCCAGTTGGTCGGAACGATTGCGTTCCGACCATATTTAGGGATCTGTGGATGGAACGCAACCGTTCCGACGATGTCGGAACCCGAATCCGCACTCTGAGCGGCGCAGCAGTCATGCGTGCTGACGTCACGGACGCGCTGACCCGCGCCTTTTTCCAGGAATGGGCCCGCGCTGGCTATTCAGGGCTAAGCCTCGAGCGTGTCGCCCGCTCGGCTGGCGTCGGCAAGGCCGCACTCTATCGGCGCTGGCCCGAAAAATCGGTGATGGCAGGCGACCTTCTGTCGCGTGTCGGGTTGACGATCACCGATGTTGGCGATCAGGGGTCTCTCGAAGCCGATCTGAAGGCGTTGCTCTTCGCGCTTCGCCGGGTGCTCCGACACCCAAAGATGCGGCGGATCATTACGGACCTCCATGCCGAGATCGAGCGAACTCCAGCGCTCGAAACGGCCATACGGCCATTCCAGCGCGCACGACGCGAACGAATTAACGGATTGCTCGATCGAGCCATCGAGAGAGGCGAGCTCTCGCCATCCGTAGACCGCGAAACCGCGGCGGACCTTATCGCAGCTCCGCTATACTGGCGTTTGTCGGTCGTGGGTGGGCGATCTGACAAGGATCACATTGCACGCCTTGCCCGAATGCTCGCCTCTGCCCTGCGCGCAGACGATTGACGTGCCTCGACCAGCAGGGCTCCGCGCATGTCGGCATTGAGCTTCAACGGCCGTGGAACCCTTGGATGCGGATGTCGTTCCGCCGAAGTGAGGCTATCGACCTCTTTCCGTCACCGCCACCACATTGTCGCTGACGTTGCGGTCGACAAACGTGAGGTACGGATCGATACCGGCATAGGCTGGCTTGCTCGTCGTGATCATGCGGATTGTCTGTTCGCCCGAGCGGATCGGCAGCCGCTGCAATGATATCACCTTCTCGCGGGTGAATCCCCGATCGTCGGGATTGGCGCGGAATACGCCGATATCGAGTTGCTCGTTGAACGTTGCTTCACGCTCATTGCCCTTGCCATCGGCATAGGACTTTCCTGCTGCCACCGTGATGAGAGTTTCATAGCGGCCGTCCGGCATCTTTCGGACCGTCGCCTGGCTGACCCTGAGGTCATAGAGGGTGATACGGTAGAACAGGTCCCGGACAAGTTCGCGCTCGGCAGGCGTGCGGGCAATCGCAAGCAACCCATCCACCAGGTCGCTCGAACTGGCAAAAGGCGCAGGTTTGGACCGATACCGCTTTATCAGACTGCGCAACACCCCATTGACCCGGTCCTCGCCCAGACGATCCTGCAGAAGATACATGACCAGCGAGCCCTTATTGTAGTGAATGTATCCCTGCCTGTAGACTTTGGCGAGCGGCTGTTCCTCGGCTGCTTCCAGCCGGCGGCCCTGCAGATAGATATCCTGCTCGTATTTGAGGAACTGGCGGATCTGATCGGCCCCCAAGTTCTTCTTCATCACCATCAGCGCCGAATACTGCGCCAATGTCTCGGTAAGAACCTCGGCTCCCTGCATGTCCGCGGGCATCACCTGGTGGAACCAGTACTGGTGCGCCAGTTCGTGCGCGGTGAGGTAGGCGAGGAAATCGAGCCGGTGTGGATCGCGGAAATCCATGATGAAGCCGACTTTTTCGGAGTAGCCCACCGTCCCGGGTGCAGAGTTCGCGCCACCACCGTAATCGGGCCGTTCGATGATGCGCGCGTAGCCATATTGGTAGGGACCGAAATTATCGCGATAGTAATTGAGCGAGTCGACCATCGCGTTCAGCATCCGGTCAATGTTCATCGCATGTTCGGGGTGATAATAAACGCTGGCACGGACGCCGCGACCGGCATCGACAGATTTCTGCGCGTAGCGACCGGCCTGGATCGTGATGAAGTTCAGCGATGGGATGGGAGATACGAACCTCGCTGTCCGACGGCCGTTGGCGACAGTCTCGGATACCCGCGCCCCTGTCACCACCAGTGTCTGGTCTGCATCCGTTGTGACCGTAATGTCCGTGTTCACGCGATCGACGCTCGCGAAGTTCCTGTTGCGGGCCGCTGGATCGCCGAGCCTGGGCGCTGTCTTTCCGGCTGGCAGGCCGTATTTGCGCCGCTGCTTGTTGCCTTGCAGGAAATTGGCACCGCTCATCCCGAGCGCCGGTGCGAAGGCGAAATTGGTCAGATACGCCCCGTTGGCCGCAGGCTGCGCATCGAATTCATACGCCTGAAGGTTTGAAGGCAGCGCATACAGCCCGCGCTTCTCCTGCACGGTCCTGAAGGTCAGCGTCCCCTGGTCGCCCGGCTGCAAAGGCTTGGCAAATCGGTAGATGCGGTGGAGATTTTCCTTGTCGTCGCTCACCAGCGTTGCGCCGGGCACGTGTATCGCCTCGACACGCAAGGTCGGGGCGGGGATGCGAACGTGGAGCAGTTCGATCGGTCTGGTTGTCGCGTTGCTGAAACGATAGCGTCCGTCAAACTGTGCCCATCGCCGGGAAGGCCTCAATTCCACATCGAGCCTGACATCCGTGAGCGTCGGCTCCGGTCGCCCCAGATAGCGCGCATACGCCTTCTCATACCGCGCCGTGCGCATGTCTTCGGCATCGCCGCCTGCCCAATAATGGTTGGCGATGTTCATGTTGTAATAGAGATAGCTGCCCATCCCCGCGGTTATCGCCAGCGCGAGGGCCATGATTGCGAGGGGCATGCCGCGCAATCTCGCGGGCAGCGTGCGCCACTGCCCGGCAAGCGTCACGGCGGTACCACGACGCCACATCAGATGACCGATGATGACGAGAATTGCGGCAAAGGCGGTCCAATAGAACCGCAGCGCCCAGGCGGTGGCGCCGCCGTAGTCATCGCCATTCATGTCCGATAGCGGGTTTGAGGCTTCGGCGTAATTGAGCAGCGGGTGGCTGAGGCCCAGACCGGCGAAAACGATCGTCGATACGAGGTACAGCAGCATGATGCCCCAGCCGACGAACTTGTTCGGGCTGACAGCCTGGGCCACGATCGACAGAACAGACAGATGGATGACATAAAAGATGTTGGGCGCGGCGAACCACGCCAACCACTGGCCAAGTTCGATATCGGCGACCCCGCGCACCAGCTGAAACGCTATCGATTGGACGAGCACCACCCCGACGCTGAGCGCGATCAGGACACCTGCCACCCCGCAAAGCTTGGAGACCAGAAAAACCCAATTGGGGACCGCTGTCGCGTCGATGATCTCGTTGATCCGGCGCTCGCGTTCACGCCATACGACTTCCCCTGCAAAATAGATCGCCATCAGAACCGTGATCAGGGCCGAAGCACCCCGAACCGTTTCGACCAGCACAAACGTCCGCGGCCAGGGAGGCACATCGTAGAAGCGGCCGGCAAGCGTCAGCGTGAGCAGCAGGTTGATTGATCCGACCAGTGCAAGCACCCAGAAGGCCGGGCTTTTGAAGACGAGCTTCATTTCCAGCAGGGTGCGCGTGCGCAGCTGATGCCATACTCCGCGCTCGGGCATGCTGTCCGGAAGCTGCCGGACGACCAGGGGACTGACGGCGGCCAGATTCGCCTCGCGCGCCGCCTGACGCCGGGCGCCGCGCGGCGACGTGCCGCGTTCGGCGAAGCGGAAGTGCCAGACGGCGATGATGACCAGCGCAATCGACAAGGCCATCCACACCAGGCGGTGGCTGAGCAGCATCCAGGTCAGTTCCAGTGACTGCGTGTTCGCCTGGATCGGGGTCAGGTAGCGGACGCCCAAGCCATATGCGATCGTGCCGAATGGCTCAAAATAGGCCGCAAGCGACACATCGGGCCATTTCCGCAGCATGGCCGTGAGTGCAAAATAGGCAAACATGCACACGATCACCGCGAGATAGCTGTAGGTGACCGAACGGGTCCAGATCGCGACCGCAAAGAAGATCGCCGAGGTGATCAGCAGGTTGGGCAGAGCAATGACGAGGAAGGCAAACGCATAATCCTGCAGCCGGTTGGGGCCGATCAGCTCCGGATCGACCCATGGCATCCAAGTGCCAATCCAGATCGCTGCCGGCACCGCCAGAAACGCCACCGCAGCGCCGAGAAACGCGCCGCTGAACCGACCCAGCATATAGGAAAGCTTGTTGACTTTGGTTGAGCGGATGATCCCGCCAAAGCCGGTCTCGTCGTCGCGCACGACCACGTTGGCGACAAAGGCGGTGGTCACGAACATGAAGAACAGCGACATTGTCAGCATGATCTGGGCGATCGCGGTCGGCGCATTGGTGAAGATATTGCCGCCGCTGCCGAGGCGGATCGATTCAACCGTCGTTGCGCCGAAGGTCAGCAGGAAGAACAGGACGGTGGCAACCCAGAACACCGGGTTGCGGAACTGGTAACGCAGCTCGAAGCGCGCGATCGTACCGAACATCAACGTGCCCCTCAAACGGCTGGTTGCGCGGAGGCGCGGCGGATTTGCGTCAAGGTCGACAGGTAAACGTCTTCCAGCCCGCCCTCGACAGGCACAAAGCCGTTGCCGGGGTCCGTTTCAGACAGAATGTGGATGATGGTTCGGCCTGCAAACAGCCGGGTCGAGATGACCTCATAGCCAAGCTTGACGTCGTCGAGCCTGTCGCGCTCGATCGTCTTGGCCCAGATGGTGCCGCGGCTGCGCGCGATCAGATCACCGGGCGCGCCCTGAAGCTGGATGCGCCCCGCCGCAAGCACCGCCATGCGCGGGCACAGATCGGCGACATCCTCGACAATGTGAGTGGACAGGATGATCACGACGTTCTCGCCGATTTCCACCAGCAGATTATAGAAGCGGTTGCGCTCTTCCGGATCGAGACCAGCGGTCGGCTCGTCGACAATGATCAGCTCGGGGTTGCCGATCAACGCCTGCGCGATCCCGAAGCGCTGGCGCATTCCGCCTGAAAATCCCGCGATCGCCTTAGTGCGGACACCCCATAAGTTGGTCTGGACCAGCAAGGATTCCACCGTCGCGCGCCGGTCAGCGGCAGAGATGACGCCCTTGAGCGATGCCATGTGATCGAGCATGTCGTAAGCGGAAACGCGGGGATACACCCCGAAATCCTGCGGCAGATAGCCCAAAGTCGCCCTGAGACGGCCTGGCTCGGCCAGCACGTCGATATCGCCGAACCTGATCGCGCCGGCGGTCGGTGTCTGCAGCGTCGCGATGGTCCGCATCAGCGAGGATTTTCCAGCACCATTTGGCCCCAGTAGCCCGAACATTCCCTTGCCGATCGAGATTGTGACCCCATCGAGTGCACGCATTCCGTTTGGATAAACATGCTCAACGCCATTCAAATGCAGCAATATTGCCTCCTGGAAATTCTCTTTGCTGCCCATCGTCATGGATGACGCCGCAATATGCCCGCAGCACATCGCGAAGAAGCTGCGTTTCGCCCGCACACAATTCACAGGACCAGACTTTGCCAGCGAACCTGGCGCCTTCCTCAGCGCCAGAGAGGTCGCTCCGCCGGTCAACCACGGCCCCGGGCTAGGTTGGGCTGAGCGCGTCGAACCAGCGTTTCTGTTTTGCCATCGCGACAGAGTTTCGGAGAAAGCCAGCGACGGCGCAAATCACTAATCTTATCGCTCAAGGGTAGTTATTCTCATGCTGGAACGGTGGGCTGGCTGAATTCGGTCAGCGGCATGATCGACCTGTGCCGTCGAAATCTCTGCTGTCGATGTCATCGCGCGGCCAGGCCTATAGAAAAGCTCAGGCTTAGCCTGAGACATTCAGGTTTGTATTGGCCGCCCGATCATCCGAAACCAGGTGCCCATTGCCGTGTTTCCAAGGGGCTTCCTATGACCTTCGATGACTTCACCTGCCTCAACCGTCGCGACCTGATCCAAACCGGCGCGCTGCTGGGCGCCGGCATTGCCCTGGCTCAACCGCTACCCCTTCTGGCGCAATCGGGCGCATTATCGGATGTGCGCGCTGCGGCGCTGGCAGGCAAGGATACGGCCATCAAGCGCATCCGCGACTGGATAGCACTGCCATCGATCGCTGCCGAAAACCTGAACATGCCCGAGGGCGCGGCCTATTTCGCCGGACTGGCGAGGGATGCAGGATTCACCGATGTCGAGATCATCTCGACAGACGGGCATCCGGGCGTGTTTGGCAAGATCGACGTGGGGGCGCCACGCACCTTGGGTCTCTATTTCATGTATGACGTCAAGCAATTCACTCCCGCCGAATGGTCCTCTCCCCCGCTTGAGGGCAGGCTTGTCGAGCGAAAGGGGCTTGGCACCACGATGGTCGGCAGGGGGTCGGCCAATCACAAGGGCCCCGAGGCGACGTTTCTCTCCGCTCTGCATGCCATCCGGGCGGCTGGGCGCACCTTGCCGGTCAACCTCGTCCTCATTTGCGAAGGCGAGGAGGAAATCGGCTCCCCCAATTTCCGCCAGCTCGTCACAACGCCCCATGTGCTCGCCGCGCTGCGGTCGTGCGACGGGGTTTTTATGCCCACCACCATGCAGGGGCTGGAGGGAAATGCCGCAGTCGAACTGGGCGCGAAGGGTATCATCGAGCTGGAGTTGATCGCCAGTGGCAACAAATGGGGCCGAGGACCGAAGAACGACATTCACTCCAGCCTGAAGGCCATAGTCGATTCTCCGGTATGGCGACTGGTGCAGGCCCTGCAGACACTGGTTACGCCTGACGGCAATACCCCTGCTATCGAAGGCTGGTTCGAGAATGTCCGCCCGCTAACCGAGCGCGAGAAATCCTTGATCACACAAGCGATATCGCCCGTGACCGAAGGGCAGATGAAAGATGCCTTTGGTATCACCCATTGGATCGACGACCTCCCCTTCCCGGATGCGCTTATCCGGCTGGCCCAGGCGCCGACCGTCAATATCGAAGGGCTGGTCGCGGGCCACACCGGTCCCGGCGGCATGACCATCCTGCCCAACCGCGCGGTTGCCAAGCTCGATTTCCGGCTGGTGCCCAATCAGACGCGCGCCGAGGCCGTTCAGAAGCTGCGCGCGCATCTCGACAAGCAAGGCTTTGCCGATGTCGAGATGAAGGTGAGTGGCGGTTACGATCCCACCGAAACCGACGAGAACAGCCGCCTCATCCGCACTGCGATGGCAACGTACAGGAAGCTGGGCATCAGACCGGATCTCACCGTGAGGCTTGCGGGGAGCTGGCCTGGCGGGACATTCACCCAGCCACCCGTATCCGTTCCGGTGGGGCGGTTCGGGCTGGGTACTGGCGGCTATGCCCATGCGCCCAATGAATATCTCTTGATCGAGTCCACCAACCCCAAGGTGGCAGGCCTCGTCGACTCGGTCATGGCCTATGCCGAGTTCCTCTACACTCTGGCAGCGATCGACTAGCACAAGCGGAGTCTGCGCCCGGGGCAGTGTTCACGCGGGTTGCTGCCGTGGTGGACACCAGCCCCGGGTGTGCCGGCTTTGCATCGCCGAGACCTAGGCAGGTCGCCAGACGTCGCGGGCCACGCGCATGAAGTTGCCGCCCAGAATCCCGCCAATGGCGGCTTCGGGGTACCCCAGTTTCACGAGAGCTTCGACGATGTCCGACAGCCGCTCGGGCTCGATCATCTTCATACCGGCCTGATAGCTGAAGCCTTCGGGAAAAGTGGAGGCCATGCTGACGAGATAATCATCCAGTTCAGCGGCATCGAAGACATAGTCCAGCCCCAGCCCAACATGCTCGGCACCGATCAACTGAACCGCATAATCGACGTGGCGCACGAAGGTTTCGGTCGAATTGTCGTTCTCGCCTAGGAAAATACCGATGCCGTTGATCCCGACCACGCCTTTGGTCGCAGCGCAGGCCCGCATGGCTTCATCACGGATGTTGCGGGGGTGGTCGTGCAGCGCCCGCGGGTTGGAGTGCGAGAAGATGACCGGTCGCGACGCGTAATGCATCACGTCCATCGTCGTACGATGGCCAGTGTGCGAACAGCAGGCCACCATGCCGACACGGGCCATCTCGTCCAATACGATACGCCCGAACGCGGTCAACCCGCGGTCCTCTTCCTCATGGCAGCCGCTGCCGACCCGGTTGGCGCGGTTGTAGGCCATAAGCATCCATCGGACGCCAAGATCATAATACAGGCTGATCAGGCTGGGCTGATCGGCCACACCGTTGGCGCCTTCCATGTTGAACGCGATCGCCAGCTTACCCTCGCGCCGGGCCCGTTCGATATCGTCCACCGTCGCGATCAGCACATAGCTTTCGGGATGTTGCTTGAGCCAGTGACGAAAATTGGCGATCATCCGGATGTGGTCTTCGATACCATGGTCGCCAAAGCCGATATTGACGATGGCGACATCGACCCCCGCCTGCCGATAGCGGGCAAGTTGCGGAAGGAAATCGGTATCGAACGGCCGCAAAGGCAAGCAACCGTGATTGTCCCAGACCAGCCAGTCCTTCAGATTGACCGGGGGCTGCGTGACCATCATGCAACGCTCGTTCTGTGGCCGCGACCAAGACGGGCTTGTGCCATCTTCAATCCTTCTGGCAGATATTGCTTCCCACGGCGGCGACCATTCCGACCAGCCTGACCGTTCGATTGCGAGACAATCACTGAGTGTCGCTGATCGTCCAGGCCGTGCGGAACCGCATCGCGCCAGGATCGGCTCAAAACCGGTAGCTCGCGGTGACCCCGAATGTCCGCGGCCGATAGACCTGCCGCAGCAGCCGCTGGCCGGGACCTATCCCCAGCCTCGACAATTCGTCGCGTGAATTCAGGACATTATTGATGAACAGCGAGATATCCGTATTGCCGGCACGCCCCCCCAGTCTCGCGGCCACAAAGTTTCGGGTGAATACGCGCGCATACAGCGGATCGAAACCGAGATTGCCCGATGGGTTGTCCAGGCCGCTGCGATAATCCCATTGCACACGGCCATAGCCCGTCAACCCGCTGGCCCCCAGGCTGGTCTCGTAATTGCCCGCGAGCGAAACGATCCAGGGTGGCGCGAAACGATCCCCCTTGGTGACGATGTTAGCCGCCGGGCTCGCCACCGACCCGTCAGGATTGAGGATAGCGGGACGGATGAGGGTCTCCTGCACGGTCGCCCGGGTGTAGCTGAAGTTCACATCGAGCGAGAGACCGGTGACAGGCGTGATCGTGAACTGCGCCTCCACGCCCCGGGCGCGCGATTTGCCGAGGTTGTCGATAAACGGCGAAGCACAATTGACCACGGTCCGGCTTCGCTGAACATCGGTCCAGTCGATCTGGAACGCGTTCGCCGCAAAGGTCAGCCAGCGACCAGCGCGCCCCTTCGCACCGACTTCATAGCTCCACGTGCTGTCCGAACGGTACTGCCTTGGTACATCTTCATAACCCAGATTTCTGAGCTGGGCGGTGCATGCGGGGTCGGGTAGCGTTGGAACGACGTTGGAGCCGCCCGGACGAAACCCTTTGCCTGCGCTGGCATAGATCATCAGATCGTCGGTGGCCTGATACTCGATCCCGAACTTGGGCGTAATCGGGCTTTCTGCCGTGCTTCCGCTGGTGACCACATCGGTGGGCACATTGTTGCCCGTTACACCGCGAAAATCGAATTCGATGTACGAATAGCGCGCACCGGCGCTGACACTGAGCTTGTCGGTCAGCTTGTAGTCGACCTGCCCGAAAACGGCAAACTGGCGGTCCAGCGCTCTGTCATTGCCAAAATTGACGTTGCCGTTGATGGAGGGGATGTAGAAAATATCGGGCCTGGCAGCCCTGTTGAATTCGACCGCGCTCTGACGCGCGTTCTGGTAGAACAGGCCGAACGAATAGCTGATCGGGCTCGCGCTGGGGTTGGACACCAGGCGCAGCTCCTGGGTCAACGTCCGCTGCCTTATGGTGACGTCGACCGACAGACGTTCATCAATGATGCCCGGCAAGCCGAATCCCGCGGCGGGTAGACCGAGTATATCGAGCAGAAGACCGGTGCCATCGTCGCTGTTCACGACCTTGCGATCGAGGTATGAGGTATTGCTGATCAGCCTTGCCGGCCCAAGATCGGCTTCCGCCTTGACCGCATAAAGGACGGCGCGGTCCCGGCCAAAGGAGGGAATGCTTTCGCCGCTGGTGAATGCCGGAAATGGTGGCAGATCGACATTGGGTCGCCATTCCCAGAATTGGTCGCTCTCGTTCCGGTTGGCTTTCTGGTAGAAGACAGATGGCGTGATCGTCAGATCTTCGGTCGGCTTGAGCAACAACGCGAAGTTGCCGACATAGGTATCGCGCGAGTTGGCGTTTTGCTTGGGTGTGCCCCCATTCTGGATGTAAGGGACGCGATCGATATAGCCGCCGTCGCGGCGATAATAGCCACTTGCCCGAAATCCGATCTTGTTCTCGACAAGGGGCCCGCCAACGGCAGCCCCCGCCTCGTAACTCAGCGCGCCGCCTTCGGTCGTCGCCAGCTCGGCGCGCCCATAGCCGGAATATTCGCTGACGCTCGGCTTTGCAGTGATGAAGCGGATGGCACCGCCCATGGCGCCAGCGCCGAACAAGGTGCCCTGGGGGCCACGCAGCACTTCGATGCGCTCAAGGTCGAACATGGCGGGGTAGAAGTTGGATGTCGTGCTCAATGAGCGAACCTGGACAGGCGTGTCGTCGATATAGACGCCGTTCATCGTCGCGCCGATCACGGAGGTGAGCCCGCGGATCACAAGATAGCTGGCGCCGAATGCCCCCTGGTTGAGCGAAAGCCCCGGAGTCATGCGCGCGAGGTCCTCAATGTTGCGCACGCCCCTCACATCGAGATCTTCCTGGGAGTAGGCACTGACGCTGACCGGCGTGCGCAAGATCGTAGTGTCGCGGCGCGTCGCCGTCACGACGATCTCGCTTGGATTGCGCGTTCTCGCGTCGCCCTGCTCCGGCACTTGGTCATTGGCGAGTGCCGCGGTCGAACACATAAATGCGCCCATCGATATGGTAGCCAAAAGCCTGTTACTTGCTTTGGTCTTTATCATGGTCCCAATCCCCTTAATTTTTATTTATTCATTCAGCTTCTTAGGCTCTGTCAAATTATTATATACGCGCCGTTGCTGTCAGTGCCCTGCTTAAACAACAGAACATCCTGCCCCGATGCAATCGGTGAGCGAGATTTTGCTACATCATTCGAAATTTAGCCTGACCTTTATTATTATAAAGTCAGTAATTCTGGCTCTTTGCGCCAGATAATCTACGCCGCCTGTACAGGCCCGCCGCAAGACACATTTCGCGCGATGATCGCGGTGAAACTCCCCAGCGCCAAACGGCGTCCGTTGCTCGCAGCATCTTCATACTTGATCGTGTCGGGGCTCCGATCCGGTTCGTCCAGGCAATGGATCGTCAAGCGATCGGCGTTGTATCGACGGACCCAGAGCGAGCGAGCGGTCAGTCCCAGGCGCACGGCAAACGCAGACGGGGTGTCTTGCGCTTTGGTCCGCAGATCCGCTTACCTGGCACCAGGGAGAGGGACCTCTTCATGGGCCGGAACATAGATGCGGCCGTCCTGCAACATGAGGCGACCGTTGACAAAGGCCGTGGTCACCTTTCGCAAAGCTGCGAAATCCTCGTCGGGATTGCCATCGATGACGATGATATCCGCGAGCATTCCAGCTCTGATCGTCCCAATCCGGTCTCCCATGTGCATGATCTCGGCACTTGTCCTGGTCGCCGCAACCAGCGCCTCTGGCTTGCTAAATCCTAGATCGACGAAGCTCTCCAGCTCGTTGATATAGGCGCCGGGCAGATGAGCCGGAGCATCCAGGATCAGGTCCAGTCCGATCCCCATCTTGACGCCGCCGCGGTGCATTTTCTTGGCCATCTCCATGATGGTGGTCTCATTCAACTCGAACCGGCGCGAAGGCGTGCCATAATAGCCGCCCGATCTGCGCGAAATCAGGCGATAGGGGATCAGCGTCGGCACCGAAGCGATCCCGCGCCTCGCCATCAGCGCGACCGCAGCGTCGCTGCGCGGCAAAGGATGCTCGATCGAATCAACGCCGGCCTTGATCGCCATGTCGATATACTGGGTCTCGGCATCGACCGTCACGGGCAGGCCCAGCGAATGAGCCTCGTCTACTGCGGCCGTAACTTCTTCCTGGGTATACTCGCTTGCGAGCTTGATGAGGTCGGCGCCCTTGGCGAACTGGATGCGCACCGCCTCGCGCCATTGGTCAGGGCCGGTTGCAATCCGCGCCATAGAGTTCGGGTTGCCGTTGGTCACCTCGGGCGATCCCGGCGAAAACGCATGTATCGCACCATGCCCACCGGTCTGGGTGATCAGTTGCCCGGCGGCAAAGATGCGGGGGCCGGCGATCGAACCCTCCGCCTGGCGGCGCTTGAGCACGAACGGCACATCGCCATGCGAGCCCACGTCGCGCACGCTGGTTATGCCGGCCTGGAGATAGATCGCCATGCGCTGCACGGCCCGCATGGCGGATTCCGCGCTGCTGAGATTCGCTGCCGAAAAAACGCTGCTGGCGCTCGCAGTATCCAGAAAGGTGAGATGGGTATGCAAGTCGATCAGGCCCGGCATCACTGTCTTGCCGGCAACATCGAAGACAACGGCGCCTTCGGGCCAGTTACGATCACTGGGGTTGAGGACCGCAGTGATGGTCTTGCCCTCCACCACGATGGTCGCCGGTCGCGCAGGTGCCCCGGTGCCGTCAAACAACCGCCCGCCAACGAGCACGAACGACCCCTTGGGCGCGTTGAAATCAGCCGGAACCGGGATGCGCAGGCCATCGTCCGAGGTGGGCACCGATTTCGGAAGCCACTGGTCGCGTTTGTAGATGGGTCTGGCTTCGGGCCCATTGTCTTGCGCCACGGCAGGCGCAGTCGCCATCAGAGCGACGAGCGCCAATCGAGAAACCCATGCGATCATCATCTTGGCCCCTTTCTTCAGGAATATCTGTCGCAAATGGTCAGGGCCGCGGGTTGCCGCCATCAAGGCTTGCAGGGCCTCTGGCCTGACGTAGCGCTTCTGGATCAACGCGACTGTTGCGCCGCAATCCAATCGTCGATCCGGCGCTCAAGGATATCGAGCGGCATCTGCCCTGCCCCCAGCACCGTGTCGTGAAAGCCCTTGATATCGAATTTCTTGCCCAGCGCGGCTTCTGCCTTCCTGCGCAGCTCCAGCATCTTGATCATGCCGATCTTGTAACCCGTCGCTTGGCCGGGCATCACGATGTAACGCTGCACTTCGGACCGGATCTGGCCCTCGGCAGCTGGCGAGTTCTCGCTGAAATACGCGACCGCTTGTTGCTCGGTCCACCCCTTGGAGTGCAGCCCGGTGTCGACCACCAGCCGAATGGCGCGCCAGATTTCCGTCGTCAGACGCCCGAAGTCGGAATAGGGATCCTTATATCCGCCCATCTCCTTGGCCAGATATTCCGAATAGAGCCCCCACCCTTCCTGAAGCGCGTTGTAATAGAGCATCGTCCGGAACTTGGGGACATTGGTCAGTTCTTGCGCGATCGAAAACTGCATGTGATGCCCGGGATTTCCTTCATGATAGGCGATCACCTCCAGTTGCGGGATCGGCATCGCTTTCATGTCGATAAGGTGAGCATAATACACCCCCGGTCGCGACCCATCGGGCGAAGCCAACTGGTAATGTTGCGCTGCGCCAGCGGTCTCGCGGAATGGCTCGACCCGTTTGACCACGACTTCGGCCTTGGGCAGAATTCCAAAATACTGCGGTAACTTGGCTGTCATGTAGCTGAGATGCTTCGTTGCGGCATCGATATAGGCTTGCCGCCCCTCATCTGTGTTGGGATAGTAGAATTGATCATCGTCGCGGACGAAGGCGAAGAATTCCTGCAGTGATCCCTTGAAACCGACCTGCTCCTTGATGGCCTCCATCTCATTCTTGATCCGCGCCACCTCGGAGATGCCGATCTCGTGGATCTGGTCTGCGTTCAGATCCGTCGTGGTCGAAATCACGAGCTGGGCTTCGTAATATTCCTTGCCACCGGGGTTCTTGCCCACACCTGTTGCAATGGTATCCGCGTTCGACCGGTCAGCCTCCAGCCATGCTATGATCTCGCGATACGAAGGTGCCAGTTCCTTGATCAGCGCTTCGCGCACCGCCGCGGAATAGCGCTCGGCCCCTTTGCGATCCAGCTTCCCATTTTTTACCAGCGCATCGATTTTGGCCTGGGCATCGGTCAATAGAGCGCTGCTGCCCTCCCCGCCGAACGGCGCTCCGGAAATCAGGTCTCGACACTGGTCGAGCACCAGATCGTAGGAAAATCGGGGAGGGCGTGAGCCCGCTGCGGCGTTCAGCTTTGCGCGCTCGAGACTTTGCTTGAGACCCCGTGAAATCCCGCCAATACGCGCGACATACGCATCCATGTCCGACAGCTCATCAACCCTGTGGATTGCTATCAGGAACTGGGGGAGCCACGCATGCGGGCTGTTCATCTGATTGAACACATATTCATTTCTGCGGAATTTATAAGCGAGCGCCGCGTGCTCGTACTGATTGATCCATAGATCATACGAGACCTGTGCGTCTTTGGTTAGCTTGGCCCGGTCGAATTTCGCCTTCATCTCTTCGACGGACTTGCGGCGCCACTCGACGGGCGCGAGCATTCCGGCCTCCGAAAGATCGTCGATCTTGTCATAGGCCGTCTTCTCGCCCCGATAGGAATACCACATCGGACTGAAGGCCATCTGCTCCTCGAACTTCGCATCGAACCATTGATTGAGCCGCGCCGTCTCGCTTTCGGCCTGCGCCGAGGGCGCTTCGGTCTGAGCAGTTTCAGCATGAGCAGGCAGAACCGCCGCTCCGCACAGCAGAAGTGCCCCCATTGAGGCCATGCGCCGCAGCGTTGCAACGGACCGGGTGCGTCTCCCGGACAATCCAGCCGCAGCAACATCCCAAGGCATCGAACTCGTCATCCTCATTCCTTTGCACAGTCCGTTCGCGGGCAGGCTCCATTGACGCATTCCGGCCAAAGCCCGGCAAGCCGCCGCCCCTTATGGTAACCTTCCGAAACATCCTGCAGCCTGAGGCGGCACGAGCTGGCCTGCCGTTCAAGGGGACATTTCGTGGGTCAATCAAAGTCGAAGCCCCGGCAACCCGCAAACCATTAAACTTGGCTCAAAGCCTCAGAAAATCTCTCGCTGGGTCAGTTGCCGCAGGTTCAACCTGTTGAAGGCGCCGCCAGCGGCGCTCCAGTCCGTCCTTCAGCCCAGCCATTGTGCGCATGGCATCATGCGCATGCTATTGGGCTATCGGCATGTGCCAACCGTCCTGTTCGGCGAGCCAAAGCCCGGCGCTGCCTTTCCCTCCGATATGGTCAACGCAGCGGCCTCAGTTCCTGCCGCGATCGAAGCATCATAAAGTCTAATCCTAGGGACCAGTATTACTGGCTTGATGACATGCGCCGATACGCCGAAGTGCGATGAGAATTAACCGCAGGCTGGATTACCCTCTGGCGCACCGGTCAGTGAAACAGAACGTGCCTATAAAGGAGCAGGACATGTATCTTTCGCAGGAGCAACTTGAGGAGTTCAACAATAACGGATTTCTCGTGATCCCCAATCTGTTCTCGGCCGAAGAGGTTGCCGAGATTCGCAGTGCGATGGACCGGGTATTCGATGAAGATCATCCGGGGAACATCCGGGAGAAGAAAAGCGGTGTGGTGCGGACTGCAATGGGCCTGCATCTGCGCGATGAAACCTTCGCGCGGCTTGTCCGGCACCCCCGCCTGGTCTCGCCGGCACAGCAGATTGCCGGAAAGGACCTGTACGTTCAGCAGGTCAAAATCAACGTGAAGGCCGCGTTCGACGGCGAGCTCTGGCAGTGGCACCAGGATTTTTCGACCCATCATGAAGATGATGGCTGTCCGGAACCTCTCGCCTTGAACCTGCACATCTTTCTGGATGACGTGACCGAATTCAACGGCCCGCTCTATTTTTTCAAGGGGTCGCAGAAATTCGGCAGCGTCGCCACCCGGCACGACACGGTCTCCACGAGCTACCCGCTGTGGGTCGTCGAGGAAGACAAGGTCCGGGAAATCTCCAAATCCTGCTCGCTGGTTTCGGCCACGGGCGAAGCGGGAACAGCTCTGATCTTCGGCGACTGCCTCGTCCACGGTTCGCCCGCCAATATCTCGCCGTCCAACCGCAGCATCTTCTCGCTGATCCTCAACCCGCTGAGCAATGCCTACACCAAGACCAGCCGGGAAGACTTCCGTCATCACCGCGACCTGTCCGCTGTCGAGCCGCTTGCGGACGACTGTCTGCTCGCACCGACTGATTGAGGCGCCACCCCCTCCCACAGCATGCGTCGGTCAACGCCGCCTGACGGTGTCAGAGTGGACAATTCGCACGAAAGAGAGAAGATATGGCTATGTTGGTGAGACGGTCCTGGGTCGGGGCCGCCAGCGAAGACTTGGTGCAGAAGGTCGCGTCCAAGGTGTTTGAAAGCACGGCGGACACGATCGATGGACGGCTGTTCGAACTGATCGCCGAAAACAGGCAGATCCATGATGTCGGCTGCATAAACCTCAATCCCGCAACGAACGTCATGAACCCCCGGGCGGAGCAGGTCCTGTCCAGCGGTCTTGGGAGTCGCCCGTCGCTCGGCTATCCGGGTGCCAAATACGAAATGGGCCTTGAGGCCATCGAGCAGATAGAGATTATCGCAGCCGAACTGGCGGCCGAGGTGTTCGGCGCACGCTATGCCGAATTCCGGCTCGCTTCCGGCGCGATGGCGAACCTCTACGCGTTCATGGCCACGTGCAGACCGGGCGACAAGATCATTGTGCCGCCCGATACCATCGGCGGCCATGTCACCCACCACATCGCAGGAGCAGCCGGCCTCTATGGGCTTCAGGTTCATTCCGCGCCGATCGATGCAGATGCCTATACGGTCGATGTCGATGGCCTTGCGAGTCTCGCCCGGGAAATCCGGCCCAAGCTCATCACCATCGGTGGCAGCCTGAATCTGTGGAAGCACCCCGTACGTGAAATTCGGGCGATTGCAGACGAGGTCGGGGCTTATGTGCTGTTCGACGCAGCGCATTTGTGCGGGATCATCGCAGGTGGCGAATGGCAGCAGCCGCTCGAGGAGGGCGCCCATTTGATGGGCTGCAGCACTTACAAGAGCCTGGGGGGCCCGCCATCCGGTCTGCTGATGACCAACGATGCCGAGCTGGCCGCTCGGATTGATCGGATCGCGTATCCTGGCCTGACGGCCAATTTTGATGTGGCGAAGACTGCCTCGCTGGCCCTGTCGCTGCTCGACTGGAAAGAGTTCGGTCCGGGCTATGCCAGGCAGATGCGGGCGACCGCGCGGAAACTCGCCAAGGAACTCTACGCCAAGGGCATTCCGGTGTTTGGGGCCGCGCGCAACTTTACGGACTCGCACCAGCTGGCGGTGTGCGCCGAACGTTTCGGGGGCGGCCATAAGGCAGCCCAGCGCCTGCGTCTGGCGAATGTGCTTGCGTCCGGAATCGGTTTGCCGATCGCGCCCGTTGCAGGCGATTTCAACGGCTTGCGGTTCGGAACACCCGAAATCGTCCGTTGGGGCATGACGGAAGCCGACATGCCCGAACTCGCGGATATCGTGACGGAGGCTCTCACCTGCAGCGACCCGTCCTCGGTGGCCGAGCGGACAAGCCTGTTCAGGCAACGGTTCCAGACCTTGCATTTCATGCGTCATTGAAAGGCGCGATCGTCCGCGCTGCCCCATGTCTGCGTCGCGTCGTGGCCAGGCAGCGCGCGTTTTCAAACCCGGATGATCACGACGCGAGAACCGCACGAGCCAGGCTCGGTGCGCCCATGACAGTCGGCGCCATCTGCGGATGCACACAAGGAAGGAAGCAACATGCTGGTTGGCGTACCCCGTGAGATCAAGGCGAATGAGTATCGCGTAGGACTGACGCCCGGGTCCGCTCGCGAGTATGTCGCCAACGGTCATCAGCTGGTGGTGGAGACCGGTGCCGGTGCCGGCATCGGGGCTGGAGACGATGCCTACGCGGCAGTGGGCGCGACGATCGTCGCCAGCGCAGGCGAAGTGTTCCAGAGGGCTCAGATGATCGTCAAGGTCAAGGAGCCGCAGCCGTCTGAGTGGGTTCAGCTGCGCGCAGGCCAGATTCTCTTCACCTATCTGCATCTTGCTCCCGATCCCGCACAGGCCAAGAGTTTGCTCGATTCGGGCTGCACGGCAATCGCCTATGAGACAGTCACGGATCGCTCCGGTGCCCTGCCCTTGCTGGCACCCATGAGTGAGGTCGCTGGCCGCCTCTCGATCGAGGCTGCAGGCTCAGCGCTTCGGCGGCATTCCGGCGGCCGCGGCCTGCTGCTCGGCGGCGTGCCGGGCGTCAAGGCGGCCCGCGTGCTGATCATTGGCGGTGGCGTCGTGGGAACCCATGCAGCGCGCATGGCAGTCGGGCTGGGCGCAGAGGTTACGATCATCGATCGCTCGGTTGCACGGCTGCGCCAGCTGGACGAACTCTTCAGCGGGCGGGTCCGGACACGGATGTCGACGATTGGCAACATAGAGGAAGAACTTGCCGAGGCAGATGCCACGGTCGGTGCTGTGCTGGTGCCGGGGGCCAGTGCGCCCAGACTGGTCAGCCGCGCAAGTCTCAGCAAAATGAAGCCAGGGGCCGTGCTGATAGACGTCGCCATAGATCAGGGCGGGTGCTTTGAAACCTCAAGGCCGACGACGCATGAAAATCCAACCTACGAAGTCGATGGCATCATTCATTACTGTGTTGCCAACATGCCCGGTGCCGTCCCGATGACCTCGAGCGAAGCGCTGAACAATGCGACACTGCCTTTCGGACTCGCACTGGCCGCCAGGGGTCTCGAAGCGCTCAGCCACGATCCTCATTTGCTCGAGGGCCTGAACATTCACGCAGGGCAGGTCACCAACCTTGCCGTAGCACGGGCGCTGAACCGGCCTTATGTGCCAGCGCTGCAATCGCTCGGGCAGATCGCGGTCTGAAAGGCTTCACGAACCCGCCGGGACCAGCCCATTACGGCGGTACTGCCGGGATTGCGATCCGGCGGCTGCACGGCCAGGACTGTCAGTTCCCGGCTTCGGCGACATCAGCAGCCCCATCACTCTCCAGACCTGCAACGCCCGGCGATGGCTGGGCCTCCCCAGCTCTGGCCTGCTCCACTACCCAGGTGACGAAGGTTTCGGCCGCCTCGGACAACGGCGCGCCTGATTTCGTCAGCAGATAGAACTGATTGTTGGAAGGAACACGCAGTTGGGAAAGCTGTTGCAGCTTGCCCTCTTCCAGCAGCCCGCCAATCAGTGCGGTGTGGCCGATCATGAAACCGCTTCCCTGAACGGCCGCATCGACCGTCATGGAATACAGGGAGAAGGTCTGCGTGCTCAGCTTTTCCGGTCGGATCTGGCTGGTCCGATTGAGCCAATCGGTAAAATCATGCTCCCAATAAATATCCAGCATCAGGGGCGCTCCAATCGGGAGGCCAAGATGGTCGGCATCGGTTGCCATCATCAGCTTCGGGCTGGCTACGGGAACAAGCTCGTCGAACAGCAACGCGCGATACTCGCAACCGGGAAAGGGAGGCTGGCCATAGCGAATGGCGATATCGAAATTGGACGTGCGCATATCGATCACGGTCGCATCGGCCCAAATCTCGACGTTCATGTTCGCATGGAGCGAATAAAAGTTCTCCATCCTCGGGCCGAGCCAGAGCTGGGCCAGCGCTGGAAGGATCGACATGCGGATCGTCTTGGGGCCTCCGGTCGAAGCGATTTCTCGGGTGGCGGACACCAGAAGGTCGAGCGCCGGAGAGATACGCTGGGCATAACGTCTTCCCGCCTCTGTCAGCTTTACTCCTTGCGGATAACGCTGAAACAGCTCGACCCGCAGAAAGGCCTCGAGCGCCTTGATCCGCTGGCTGACCGCGCCAGGCGTTACGCTCAGCCTCGCCGCTGCCAGGACGAAGCTCTCGGTTGCCGCCGTTTCGGCGAACACGCGCAGCCAGTCCAGATTGGGTGTTTCCCTGAGCATTAGACCTTGTCCCTCGGCCAACATTTGGCTGAATTGCAACAGCCTGCGCGTCTCGGCATCCCCCGAGATGCGAATTGATTTTATAGGGAAATATCGGTTGGCAGCAAGGTCATTAGCCTGTCGGGATATCGAGATCGCGCTGCTCTTTGTGCCCCGCGCCAATCTAGAAATACCAGGCGCAAGAAACCGCTGATGGATCGGCCGAGAGCTGCTGCTGCGTGACGTCGGCAAGCTGCATGGCAGGCCGGGCGCCATCGTGCGTGGCCAAGATGCTACCGTCGGTTCCCCTCGCTCCGCGTGGGAAGTTGATCAGCCTTGGTGGCGGTCCGACCTCAGGCATTTGTCGCAAGCGGCAGGACCAGCCAGCGCACTTGCCTCAGCCGATGACGTCGCCAATCACCCGCATCCAGTTGCCGCCGAGAATCTTGACGATATCTGTGTCCTTATATCCCCGCTTCATCAGCCCCGCAGTTGCATATTTCCATTTGTGGGCATCGTTCATTCCCTCGGTCCCGAAGGGATAGCGGAAACGATAGCTCGCCTTGAAATGTGGTTCGCCATACGCCTTGAGGAACTCGTCCTTGAGCTTGGGGTCGGTCGGCCAGCCGCGCACCAGCGTGTCGGTGCCAAAGCCGACATGATCCACGCCGACAAGCCTTACGACGTGGTCGACATGATTCAGCCAGTCCTCCATCGTCACTGGGAAATCGCGCTTCACCATGGTGTTGACCGTTGTCAGGCCCATGACCCCGCCCTTCTTGGCAAGCGCCTTGATAATCTCATCGGACTTGTTGCGCGGATGCTCATTCAGTGCGGCGCAGTTTGCGTGCGAGATGATTGGCGTGCGCTTGGAAAAGGTGATCGTATCCATCGTGGTCTGAGGTCCAGAGTGCGATGAATCCACGAGGATGCCGACTTCGTTCATCCGTTGCACGGCGGCGATACCGAAATCGCTAAGTCCGGCATTTGTTCGTTCGGTCGCGCCGTCGCCGAGAAGGTTACGCTCGTTGTATGTGACCTGCATCGCGCGGATGCCGAGGCTGTGGAACATGTCGATATTGTCCAGCTCGCCTTCGATCGGGCAGTTCTGGAAATTGAGCATGACTGCTGTCTTCCCTTCCTGCTTTGCGCGCAAAATGTCTGCCGCAGATCTCGCCGGTGCTAGCAGGGTGCTGTTATCCTTGATGAACTTGTTGCACTCGACGCAATCCTCGACTGCGCTGTCGAGCTCGAAGCCATTGCTCATATAGCTACCGCGAGGCTTTTCAGGTCGGCGTACACCCAGGGTAGTGCTCATGACTGTCAGGCCCGCCTGCTTGATCTGCTCGAGCCCGCTGGCGTCCCGATACTCGTCGCACAGCATGTCGATGACGACCGATTCCCTGTAAAGCGCTTCCGCGTCCTTGATGAGCGCCGGGACGTCACCCGCTTTTCCCAACGCGGGAAGCGCCCAGGCCAAGACTGCGGTTGCGCTGGTCCCCTGAATGATCTCTCTTCTGTTGAGCATAACCTCGTCCTTCTCCTTACAGAAAACCAAGCCCAGCGCACCGCAGATAGCGCGTCGGTGTTCGCTTGCGGTCACCGGCAGGATGGTGGCGTTCCTGTTGCGATCGGCGAATGTCGGGTCCGGATCGGACCCGACATCAAGTGGTTGGCGCCATGTGATGGAGCAGAAGGTCCGTCACCCCCACCAACCGCCAAGCCTTGCATCGAGCGGAGTTTGCTCACGGGCATACCGACGTCGCCAGGACTGACCGCAAACCCCCTGTCGTTGGCGCAGGAGAGGACATTTCCCCTCTGCTGAGGGTTGTGTCGGAAATGTGCCCGTCTGCGCAAACCACTAATTTTGGGGCTCGACGCCAGATAATCTAACGCTGGGTTCTTAGCTGCCTAATGGGGCTGTCACCTTCGCCCCGCCTGATCGAAGAGGAATGTGGGCCGGGTATCGGACCAGGCGTTTCCAAGCCAGCAACCGATCATATCCTGGCGCCCGCGTCCATGCGCCAGCGGACCTTGCCGCGCGGAACACTGCTTGCCAGATCCGGCCTTATCCTTGTGGGCCGAGGCTTTCCGTTGCGATGCTTTCATCGTCCTTCGGCGATCCGCCGCTGACCCCGATTCCGCCCACAATCCTGTCGGCCCGCATGATGGGCACACCGCCACCGATCATCGCAGATCCTGGCACGGACAGCAAAGAGGGCTTGCCCTGGTTCACGGCATCCTCCAGCAACGACGTCTGCACGCCGGCAGCGGCAGCAGTCGCTGCCTTGGCTTCGGCCAGCGCCATGTTCATGAACGAGGCATCGTCCATGCGTTGAGCCAAAATGACCCGGCCCTCGCGGTTCACGATCACGATCGCCACATTCATCTGCTTTTCGGTTGCAGCCTGCAGCGCGCGGGTTGCGATGGATTGTGCATCGGCAAGGCGCAACATGGCCTGGTCGGACGGCTCGGCAGGCGCAGCGGCTGCTGGCACAATACCCAGTCCAGCTGCTGCTCCGGCGACCAGCAATGTTCGTATCATGACACGTTTCCCTTCACGGTTTCTTCAACCAGCGATGCGCCCCCGACGACGTCGGGAACTCAGCGCTGCGACGCCCGATCAGCCCGCTTCGGTCCGCGCAACCTGAAACCCGGCGAACGACTGGCTCACGGGCATAAGCTCAAGGCGATTGATGTTCAGATGCGGCGGCAACTGTGCGACCCACAACAGGGTGTTGGCTATATCCTGGCCCGTCATGGGGTTTGCACCCTGGTACAAGGCGCTGGACGAGGCATCATTCCCCCCGGTGCGGACGAGCGTGAATTCCGTCTCCACCATACCCGGTTCGATCGACGTGACCCGAACGCCCTTGCCATGCAGGTCGGAGCGAAGCGCCAGCGAGAACTGCGTGACAAAGGCCTTGGTGCCACAATAAACATTGCCGCCGCCATAGGGTTAGCTTCCGGCAACCGACGACAGGTTGATGATAGCGCCGCGCCGCCCGATCAGGCCGGGCAGCAGTTTGTGCGTCAGCGATACGAGAGCCGTAACATTGGTATCGATCATCGTCTTCCACTGGTCGACATCCGATTGATCGGCGCCATTGGTGCCGAGCGCCAGACCGGCGTTGTTGATCAGCAGATCGATTTCGCTGAACGCGGGTGGCAATGCCGCCAGTGCCGCATCGCGCCCGGCTTCATCTCGCACATCGAATACGCAGCCATGCATCTGCGCACCGATCTCCTGACGCAAAGCGTGCAACCGATCGGATCGGCGGCCTGTGCCGATAACGTTCCAGCCGGCCCGCGCGAACGTCCTGAGCGCTGCTTCACCGATGCCGGATGTCGCGCCTGTAATGAATGCTGTTCTCGCCATTTTTTCCCGTCACCCAGATCCGGGCAGTCAGAACGACTGCCTTGAAAGTCACCCAAAGGTCTGGTCGATTTCGTGCCGCGAGACAATCACACGCGAGCCAGGCCATGCAGAGAAAACGTCATGCACCACCGGAGTATATCCGGGGGACGCTGAGCGACATGCGCGCCATCAGCTCGATCATCGGCATGCCATAGAATTGAACCGCCTGTGCTGCGGTGATCCGGTCGCCGCCCTGGACGCCGACCAGCACGACCTCATCACCCGGGACGACATCGGGAATTTCCGTCACGTCGAGAATGGTGTGCTCTGTCGCGCGCCCTGCAATGATGCGGGCGCGCTGCCCGCGCACCAGCACGGTGCCCCCGTCCGGCTGCGCAGGCAGGCCATCCTTGAAACCGAAGGCAATCACCGCTGTTTTCAGCCTGCCCGGATCAGCCGTGTGCCGGGCATCATCGACCTCGAAGTCCGCAGGCAGTGTCTTGACCTGCAAGACGCGCGACTTGATGGACCGGATCACGGGGTCGAAAGTCAGACCGTCAAGCCAGGGCTGCTCCATCATCCCGTAGAGCGCACGCCCGGGATTGACCGCTGTCCAGGTGAGCTCGGGATAGCCCAGCAGAACGCGGCTGCTTGCGGCCATTGTCTCGAGGTCCTGAAAGCCGGCCGCACGCGCAGCTGAGATGGCCTGCTTCAATCGTCGGACCTGCCTATCGATCGCCAGCCTGTCTTCGGCCCTGACCAGATGCGTGTACAGGCCAATGACCTCAAGGTGACGTGCTTGCTTCAACCGTTCAAACACGGCGGGCCATTCTTCCGGGACAAATCCAAGGCGGCCATAGCCACAATCCACTTCCACATGGACTTGAACCGAACGCTGCAGCTGCTCGAATGCCTCAAGCCCGTGTCGGTCGTGGATAGTGACGATCAAGCCGAGGTCAGCAATCGCCTCGGCCTGATCGGGTGTCGTCGCGCCGTACAGCAGGATCGGAGCATTTATGCCGGCATCGCGGATACGCTCTGCATCCTCAGGGTCAGAGACCGCGAAAGCGTCAACACCCGCGTTACGCATAGTCGCTGCGCATTCGCCAGCGCCGCATCCATAAGCGTTGTTCTTGCAGACCGCATAGAACCTGACATCGGGCCCGATCAGGCTTCTGATCTTGCGCACATTGCTTGCAAGTGCATCGAGATCAATTTCGGCCCAGGCTGGCCGCTTCGACAAAGGCAAGGGCATGGCAATGTGTCCTGTTGGCTCGATGTTCAAATCAGGCGGGGTGACCGGCTTCAGGCGAAAACCAAGCTGCTCATCGACGCCGCGCGGTCCGCAGTGCCCTATTGCGGTTTTGCGCGTGCCATATCCTTGGCAGTTGCCCCCTTGCCGGGTGCTGTCTTCGCTTCCTTCTGAAGTTCGAGCGCCAGATCGCCGACATAAGCCCGGATTGCTTCGACCTGCGCCTGCGACATCAGCTTTGAAAAGCCGATCATACCGGTGTCGGTCAGCACGCCATCGTAAACGACGGCCTTCCACGTTTCCGCATCGGACAGCGCGTTGGAGCGACGCAGATCAGGCGCCGCGACCCCCTCATGGCACCGCGCGCACTTATCGCCATACAGCCGCCCGCCCAAGGCGACAGTGGCCGGGGAGAATGTCTGCCCGGGCGGATTGGCTGGCGGAAGATCGAGATCGACCCGGGGCAGCACGGCCTTTCCGCCCAGCTTGAACACCAGCATCCGGCCGTTAAGCCTCGGAATCCGGGGACGATTGACATCCGGCAGGCCCATGGCACCACCGCCCTTTCCGACCAACACCGCAATATATTGAACGCCATCGATGCTGTAGCTGGCTGGCGCTGCGAGGATGCCCGATGGCTGCTTGAACGACCACAGCCTTTTACCGTCCCTTGCTCCAAATGCGCTGAACGTGCCATGCGCATCGCCGGCAAACACCAGATCGCCTGCCGTCGCGATCGTGCCGCCGTTGATCATCTCGGGTTGTGGTACCCGCCAGACTTCGCGCTGTCTGAGCGGATCCCAGGCAATCAATGCGCCGGTGCCCCAAGGTGCAGCAGGATCGAGGCTGATCGCTGCCCCTTGGTTCAGTTCAGCGCCGGGACGGAACTTGAACGCAGGGTCCTGGTCATATCGCATGCTCCAGCGGACGGTGGGAATGTACACCAGCCCGGTGCGGGGGCTGTAGGACATGGGCTGCCAGTTGTGGCCGCCGACCGAAGCCGGGGACATGACTTTCGCGCCATTCTGGTAATAGGCATTCTCGCTCATGACCGGACGCCCAGTTGCCAAATCGATATGGTCGGCCCAGGTCTGCGGGACGAATGCCTTGGCAGAGAGCAGCTTGCCGGTCTTTCGATCGAGAACATAGAAGAAGCCGTTTTTCGGCGCCTGCATCAGCACCCTGCGCGGTTTTCCGCCGATCGAAAGCGTGGCCAGCATCATCGGCTGGGTCGCGGTGAAGTCCCAGCTTTCACCAGGTATCTGCTGATAATGCCATTTGTACTTGCCCGTGTCGGCATCGACCGCGACGATCGAGGACAGGAACAGGTTATCACCCTTGCCGTCCGAGCGGACCTGCCGGTTCCACGGTGCACCGTTGCCCACGCCGATATAGACCTGGTCGAATTCGGGATCATAAACGATCGAGTCCCAGGCGGTGCCGCCTCCCCCCATCGTGTACCACTTGCCCGCCCAGGTTCTGGTCGCCATTGGCATCACCGAATCTGATGCAGCACCGTCGGGCTCTTTCGACGGATCGCCTGGCACAGTGTAGAAACGCCATAACTGCGCACCGGTTTCGGTATCATAAGCAGTGACATACCCGCGGACGCCGAATTCGGCACCGCCATTGCCAATGATGACCTTGTCCTTGAATACCCTGGGGGCGCCGGTAATCGCGTAGGGATGGGAGCGGTCGAAGGTCTGTACGGACCAAAGCTGATCGCCGGTCCTCGCATCGATCGCGATCAGCCGCCCATCGATCGTACCGACAAAAACCTTCCCCCTCCAGACAGCCACGCCGCGATTCACCACATCGCAGCAGGTGCTGTAGGCTGCATCACCGGGAACCTGCGGATCGAACTGCCACAGCTGCTTGCCCGTACGTGCATCGATAGCATAGACCTTCGACCAAGCCGTTGACGTGTACATGACGCCGTCAATGACCAAAGGGGTCGCTTCCTGTCCTCGATTGGTATCGACTTCAAACGACCATGCGAGACCCAATCGTGAAACATTCTGTGCGTTGATCTGGTCGAGCGCACTGTAATGCTGCTCATCGAACCCGCCGCCACCTGCGAGCCAATTGTTCGGCTCGGATGAAGCATTGAGAAGTCTCGCCTGATCAACGGCACCTGGGGCTTCGGATTTGGGCGATGAACACGCCTGCAAGCTCAACAGCAAGGACGCGGCGCCAATGAAGGCTGCCTGCGTGTATTTCCGGATTTCCGACAGAGAATGCATCCAGTTGCCCCAACGCTTGAAGTCGATGCCTGAGCAAGCCGCCCCGCCCGGGGGCGCTTCGGGTAATGATAAAGCTCAGCCTGTTTTAGACGCGGGCCGCTTGCTGTCCGCAAACCAAAAATCTTGTTTCAGAGCCGCAGGAATTCTCTGGCTGGCCTGGTCCGTCACAGTCCCTGCTGGCCTCGAACTGCGCGCCTGGCATGCAGCATCGGTTGGCCGCCCGAAACCGGCCGATGGATGTTCCATCGGTTGCTCCCTCGCGGACGTACTTCATCCGGCGCAGACCTTTACGGAACACGCGGGCTCGTCGTATCAGCGCTCGATGATCCGACCGCACTATTTGGAGGCTCTGGACCGATTGGGGGTTTTGCCTGAGCTGGCTGCCTTCGATCCGCATGTCGTGGGAACGCCGCCATTGGGCTTGGACCTTCCAGCGAGCGATATAGATATTGTCTGCTTCGCCCCCGATCCGGATGGCTTCACGCGCGCGGTGTGGAACGCTTTTGGCACGCACGCCGAGTTCCGCATGTGGCAGAGGATCGCGCATGATCGGCCCGTCGTCGCCAGTTTTGCCGGCGCTGGCTGGACGATCGAACTGTTTGGTCAGGCGTCTCCGGTATCCGAGCAATATGGATGGCGGCATTTCGTTGTGGAGCAGAGGTTGCTTGCGCTTGGCACAGGCGTTTTTCGCGACGCGGTCATGGCGCAGCGAAGCAATGGAATGAAGACCGAGCCTGCATTTGCGGCCTTGCTTGGCCTTGTCGGCGATCCCTATCAGGCGCTGCTCAGCCTTGAGGCCTGCTCGGACACCGATCTTACCGCGCTGCTGGTAGATAAAGGTTTCAAATAACGCCGGTTCTTCAAGGCAAATTCCTTGCGCCACCGACCTCAAGCAGGAGGCATTTTCCGCCTGCTCGCATCTCATGACAACGAACAGCGAACGTGCTTCGTTGATGCCTATAAGTGGTGAAACCGGAAGCGCGCCTGAAGGCCGACACCCTTGCCCGCCCCATGCAGCCATATCCCCATCGGCAATGGTGAGCGAAACGCGGCGACAGCCAGCGCGGCATTTGACGGGTGCATTGCAGCCTAGCGGTGATTGTATTGATACCCACTCGCGAACTATCGCCGCTGGCTTGGCAAGCATTGGATACGAATGGATACGCGAGTGCCACCTTGGTGCGCTCGTATCCCACCTCAGGCCTGATCGCCTGAGGCCAAACCGTCGAAAATTTAGGAAGAAAACTGGAGCGGGCGAAGGGATTCGAACCCTCGACCCCAACCTTGGCAAGGTTGTGCTCTACCCCTGAGCTACGCCCGCTCGGCGGCTGGTTCGACGTGCGATCCAGCAGGTGAGGCGCGCAGTTAGCATCGGGTTTTGGGTCCGGCAAGCCCCAAATTTGCATTTGGCGACGATTCATTGTTTCACCCTTGGCAGAAGCGGCTTGCGCACCATCTTGGTGTTTCGGATAAGGTGCCAGGACAAAGCGGGGCACAACCCGCGACGGGGCGGTGAACCGCCCGGCACGCGCAACAGCAGGAGCAGTTCACTTGGCAAGCATGGGTTTGACGACCGAAGAGCACAAGGCCGTCGAGGCATTCCGCACCAGCGTGGTCGAACCATCGATGACCAAGCTGGTCATCCTCGATTTCTGGGCGGAATGGTGCGGGCCGTGCAAGGCGCTGACCCCGGTGCTGGAGAAGGTCGCGGCCGATTATGCCGACAAGGGCGTGATGCTGGTCAAGGTCAATGTCGATGAGGAACGCTTCATCGCTTCGCAGTTCCAGATTCAGTCGATCCCAACCGTCTATGCGATGTTCCAGGGCCAGCCGGTCGCCAACCTCACCAACGCGCGCACCGAGGCGCAGCTTGGCGGCATCCTTGACCAGCTGCTCGAGAAGCTGCCCGTCCAGGCGGGTGATGGCGACGATGCCGGAGCGCCCGATATCACGCCGCTGATCGCGATGGCCGAAGACGTGCTGGCCGAGGGCGACACCGAGCAGGCCATGGGCATGTTCGCGCAGATCCTGGACATGGTGCCGGACAGCGTTGCGGCCATTTCCGGCCTGCTGCGCGCAATGGTCGCCGCCGACAAGGTGGAGGAGGCACAGGCGCTGCTCGCCGATCTGCCCCCCGAAATCACCGCCGACCCCGCGCTCGATCGCGCCAAGGCCGCCATCGCGCTGGTCGCCGACAAGGCCGATGACAGCGAGATCGAAGGGCTGCGTGCAGCCGCCAATGCCACGCCGGACGATCACGCCGCGCGCTTCGATCTGGCCGTCGCGCTGTTTGCCGGCGGCGAACGCGACGAGGCGGCGGAGCATCTGTTGGCCATCGTGAAGGCCGACAAGGAATGGAACGAGGGCGCGGCCCGCGCGCGGCTGCTGCAGATCTTCGAGGCGGTCGGGCTCGAGGATCCCTGGGTATCAGCGACGCGGCGCAAGCTTTCCGCCGCGTTGTTCGGATGACCGACAAGCCCGTCATGGTCGCCCAGCGCATCTCCATCTTTCCGCTCACCGGGGTGATCCTGTTTCCCGGCCTGCAGGTGCCGCTGCACATCTTCGAGCCGCGCTATCGCGCCTTGGTGAGCGATGCGATGGCGCGTGACCGGCAGATCGGGATGATCCAGCCGCGCGGCCCCGGCGATCCGCCCGCGCTGTTCGACATGGGCTGTGTGGGCCGCATCGTCGATGTCGAAGCGCTCGATGATGGCCGCTACAATCTTGTGCTCGAGGGCTTTGCCCGGTTCCGCGTGCTGCGCGAACTGGACGTGACAACGCCGTTCCGCCAGATCGAGGCGGAGCTGATCAACGAGAACGAGGACGACCAGGCGCTCTCCAGCATCGAGCGCGCGAGCCTGGAACGCGAATCGCAGCGGTTCGCCAATGCGCAGGGCTATAGCGTCGACTGGGATTCGGTGGCGCGGCTCGACGACCGCTCGCTGGTCAACGGCATCGCGCAGATCGCCCCGTTCGATGCAGCCGCCAAACAGGCGCTGCTCGAAGCCGAAGGCCTCACTACCCGCGCCGATCTGCTGGTCCAGCTGATGCAGTTCTTCGGCCGCCGCGACAGCGACGATCCAAGGGTTACGCTGCAGTAGGTTCTTTCTGCCCTACCGCTTGCGGGAGGGGTGGCTGAGCCGCAGGCGAAGACGGCGTGGGCCTGCGCCAACGTCGTGCTTTCAGGCCCACCCTGGTCCGGCAGGCCGGACCTGACCCTCCCACAAGCGGGACGGGAGACCAGCTCACCGTGCGCCTTGCAGCTTCTTCTGGCGGCGGCGCTGGACCGAAGAGCCCAGCCCCAATGCCTCGCGGTACTTCGCCACCGTCCGCCGCGCGATGTCGAACCCGCGTTCCTTCAGCAAATCGACCAGCTGGTCGTCGGAGAGGATGTTCTTGGCGTCCTCCTCGTCGATCAGCGTCTTGATGTGGCTCTTCACCGCCGAGGCCGACACCGCATCGCCGCCATCGGTCGCCTGAATCGCGCTGGTGAAGAAGTATTTGAGTTCGAACAGACCGCGTGCGCAGCTCAGATATTTGTGACTGGTCACCCGGCTGACGGTCGATTCGTGCATCTCGATCGCATCGGCGACGCTGCGCAGGGTGAGCGGGCGCAATTGCGTGACGCCGTTGCGGAAGAAGCCTTCCTGCTGCTTGACGATCTCGCTCGCCACCTTGATGATCGTGCGCTGGCGTTGGTCGAGAGCCTTGAGCAGCCAGTTGGCCTCGGCAAGGCATTCGCTGAGCCAAGCCTTGGATTTGGCATCGTGCCGCCCGCCAGACAGCGAGACATGATAGCTGCGGTTGACCAGCAGCCGCGGCAGCGTCGCGCTGTTGATCTCGATCATCCATTTGCCCTCGCGCTCGAGCACGAACAGATCGGGCACCACCGCCTCGACGCTCGCCCCGCCAAAGCGGCTGCCCGGCTTGGGATCATATTGACGCAGCTCGGCGATCATGTCGGCAAGGTCCTCGTCGTCGACCCGGCACAGCCGCTTCAACTGCGGCAGCGCGCCGCGTGCAAGCAGCTCGAGATTGTCGATCAGCCGCGCCATGCACGGGTCGTAGCGGTCGGCTTCCTTTGCCTGCAGCGCGAGGCACTCGGCCAGATCGCGCGCGCCGACGCCGGTAGGCTCGAGCGTGTGGATCGCCGCCAGCGCGGCCTCGACCTCGCCCAGAGGCACGCCCAATTGGTGCGACACTTGCAGCAGGTCGCCGCGCAGATAGCCGTTTTCGTCGATCAGCTCGATCAGGTGGCGGCCGATGAACAATGTGACGCCGGACATCGCCATCCCCGCCTGGGCGTGCAGATGCTCGCGCAGCGTGAGATCGTATTCGAGCGAATCTTCCCAGCCGTCGCTGTCGGCACCGCCGCCGGTGGAAATATCGTTGAGCGAAAGCGCCCCGTCGAGCCCGCCGCTGGCCTCACCCGCCACCCGGTCGGGGCCGTCGCTGGCGCAGTCGTGATGAAACACCTCGCCGCCCAGGTCGATATCGAGCGGACGATCGATCTCGCCCATGCCTGCGCCGATCAGCTCGTCGCTGCCCGCCGGATCGCCATCGGCAGGAGCAGCGGGCGCGTCGAACGTAGCATCGACGCCGCTCGAGGCGACATCGCCGCCGGTGTCCTCGCCGCCCAGCTCGAGCAGCGGGTTGCGCTCGAGTTCCTCGCCGATGAACGCTTCGATCTCGATATTCGACAGCGCCAGCAGCCGGATCGCCTGCTGCAACTGCGGCGTCATCACCAGCGACTGGCTCTGCCTCAGGTCAAGGCGCGGGCCGAGCGCCATCAGGTCAGTCCTTCGTCACCTGCGACGGGTGCGATCACAGCGCAAAGCCCTCGCCCAGATACAGCCTGCGGACGTTTTCATCGGCCACCAGCGCCTCTGGCGTGCCGGCGAACAGCACCTTGCCATCATAGATGATGCAGGCACGATCGACGATGTCGAGCGTCTCGCGGACGTTGTGATCGGTGATCAGCACTCCGATGCCGCGCGATTTGAGCTCGATGATGAGGTCACGGATGTCGGCGATCGAAAGCGGATCGATGCCTGCGAACGGTTCATCGAGCAGGATGATGGAGGGGCTGGCGGCGAGCGCGCGGGCGATCTCGCAGCGACGGCGTTCGCCACCCGACAGCGCCATCGCGGGGGATTCACGCAGCCTGGTCAGCCCGAATTCCTCAAGCAATGTCTCCAGCCGCGCCGCGCGCGCCTCGACTTCGGGCTCGACCAGTTCGAGCACCGCCTTGATATTCTGCTCGACCGTCATGCCACGAAAGATCGAGGTTTCCTGCGGCAGATAGCCAAGGCCCAGGATCGCGCGGCGGTACATCGGCAGCGGGGTGATATCGACCCCATCAAGCATGATGCGACCCGAATTGGGCTTCACCAGCCCCATGATCGAATAGAAGCAGGTCGTCTTGCCCGCGCCATTGGGGCCGAGCAGGCCCAGCACCTCGCCCTTGGCGACCTGCAGCGACACATCGGAGAGCACGACCTTCTTGTCATAGCTCTTGGCGATCGACACGACGTTAAGGCCATCGGTGGACACGGCAGGGTCCGCCGCGGTGCCGCTGAGCAGGCCAAGGGGGGCTACATCGTTCATTGCAACATTCCTGCAAACATAAACCGCAGCTTGGGGCGCCGCTTTGTCTTTGTTCTCCCATAGCATGGAACAATGCGATGAAAACCGGCGATATTCACGTGTTGGCAGGATTTATGCATGGGCTGGCGTGGGGAGCCTTCAAATCCTCCCCGAGCTTGGCTCGGGGAGGGGGACCGCTGACCGAAGGTCAGTGGTGGAGGGGAAGCGGGATGGCACGGCATCTATAGGCTGGGCTCGAACTGGCCGCCCCTCCACCACCCGCTGCGCGGGCGGTCCCCCTCCCCCAGCAAGCTGTGGGAGGATTTACGATCAATCCCGTTTGGGCACCGAGAACGTGCCCGAGACGCGGCCGCCTGCAGAGCCCGTCTGGCCCGGAGCGCCGCCGGCCGAGCGGCCGTCAACAGTCGAGCGGCCGGTGGTCAGGTCGATTACCATCCGCCCGCCGTTGAGCGTGTTGCCGCCCTGGCGGAGCGCGACATTGCCGATCAGCGTGATGATCCGTTTGTTGAAATCATAGATGCCGACATTGCCGCTGGCGCGTTCTTCGCCCTTGGTGACAACCACGCCGCCATTGGCGTCGATCCGCTCGATCTCGATGCTGCCCGCGTTGCGATAGGCCACGGTCATCCGCGCCGCCTGCAGGCGAAGACCTGCCTGGGTGATATCGACATTGCCCGACAGCAGCACGCGATTGGCGCGGTCCTGCAGTTCGATGCGATCGGCAGCATAATCGACCGGCGCGTTGCTGTTGTGGTTCATCAGCGACTGCGCAGTGACGCTGCCGGGCACCAGCGCCAGCGCGGCGAGGCAAAACGCACCGGCAGCCGCACCTGGCAACCGGCGACGGGCCAGCATCGAAACCCTGGCTGAAAACCGCTTGGTCAATCCTGTATCTCCGCTCGTCACTCGATTTTGGTTCGTCACCGGGGCAATCCGCCCTGAGTCATCCGCAGCCGTGCGCGGCCTTCGAGCGTGACCGTGCGATTGGCAAGATCGGCCTTTAGCCGGTCGGCGCGGAAAGTGCCAGCGGGCAAGCGACCCGTCACCTCGCCGCGGCTGACCATGCTGCGCTTGGGCAGATCGATGTCCACATCGCGGGTGACCATGCGATAGCCATTGGCGGAGCTGAACTGCACCGGGCCGATGATCGACACCTGTTCGCTGTCCATGTTGTAGGTCCCCTGCCCGGCCTCGAGCACGCCCGGGCCTTCGGTCAGCAGGATGCGCGCGGCCAGATCGCTCATCTCCACCACCGGATTGCGCGAGGTCTTCTGCACCGCGGAGCCCGCCTGCAGCGAAAAGGGCCGTCCTTCGCTGTCCTGCCCGCGATACAGCGCCTGCGTCACCCGCATGCGTTCGCGCGCGATATCGACCTGGTTCTTGTCGAGCAGGAAGCTGACCTCTGTGTTGCGCAGCAGCGGCGCAAGCGCCAGGAACGCCACCAGCACGCCGATCGCCGAGGGCAGGATGATGCCCAGCAACCGCACCATCCGGTCATGGCTGCTGCCGGGGGTCGCAAACAGCTGGCGGCGGCTGCGCATGATATCAGCGCGTTCGGTCATGTCGCCTTAGGGGCCTTTCGGTGTCGCGCCGGTTACGCGGTCGGAGGGGGTGTTGCCCCGCGATATATTAAGCGTGCGCGAAAATATCAATTTCCGGCCAGCCCGCCAGATCGAGCTGCGCGCGCGCGGGCAGGAAATCGAAACAGGCCTGCGCGATCTCGCGGCGTCCCTCGCGCACCAGCCGTGCGTCCATCGCGGTGTGCAGCGCATGCAGGAAGCGCACGTCGCTGGCCGCATAATCGCGCTGCGCATCGTTGATCTCGGGCGCGCCCCAGTCGCTCGACTGCTGCACCTTGCTGAGCTCCTTGCCCAGCACCTCGCGCACCAGTTCCTTCAGGCCATGCCGGTCAGTATAGGTACGGATCAGCCGCGATGCGATTTTGGTGCAGAACACCGGCGCTGCCATCACGCCCAGATAATGCTGGATCGCCGCCAGATCGAACCGGGCAAAATGATAGAGCTTGAGCCGCTCGGGATCGGCGAGCACGGCGCGAAGATTTGGCGCGGCATAATCGCTGCCGGGCATGAAGCGCACCAGATGCTCGTCGCCTCTGCCATCGGAGATCTGCACCAGGCACAAACGGTCGCGCGGCGTCACCAGGCCCATGGTTTCGGTATCCACCGCCACAGGGCCGGGGGCCAGCACATCGGCAGGCAGATCGCTTTCATGGAAATATACGGTCATGCACTCTCGCCGTTGGTAGCTGCCGGCGAAATGCCGCGTCGTTTCTCGCGCCCGTTGCGGGCCCAGATGTTGAGGGATTCGACCATCGCAGAAAAAGCCATGGCGGCATAGATATATCCCTTGGGCACATGGACGCCGAAGCCATCGGCGATCAGCACAGAGCCGATCATCAGCAGGAAGCCCAGCGCCAGCATCACCACCGTGGGGTTGCGATTGATGAAATTGGCCAGCGGATCGGCAGCGACCAGCATGACGAGAACGGTGATGATCACCGCGGCCATCATGATCGGAACATGGTCGGTCATGCCGACTGCGGTCAGGATCGAATCGATCGAGAACACCATGTCGAGCGCGATGATCTGGACGATGGCCGCGCCAAAGCCGAGCGCGGCCTTGCCCTTTTTGTCCAGCGCCTCGCCCGAAGGGTCGTCATCGACGCTGTGGTGGATTTCCTTGGTCGCCTTCCACACCAGGAAGAGACCGCCTGCGATCAGGATCAGGTCGCGCCACGAGAACTGTGTCTCGAAGGTCGGTTCGCCATATTCGCCCAGCGGGCCCGAAATGCCGAGGTCGAACACCGGCGTGGTCAGCGACACGATGAACGCGATCATCGACAGCAGCGCGAGCCGCATGATCAGCGCAAGGCCGATGCCGATCCGCCGCGCAAGCTGCCGCTGATGCTCGGGCAGCTTGTTCGAGAGGATCGAGATGAAGATCAGGTTGTCGATGCCAAGCACGACCTCCAGGATCACAAGGGTGACAAGTGCAGCCCATGCTGCGGGGTCGCTCAACAGCGGAATGATGCTATCCATCGGCCCCAATTGCCGCAGCGCCAGAGGCATGGCAAGGCCCGGAAACGCTGGCGCGCGCGAATTTTGCTGCCGTTCGTCGCACCGCCTGTGCGGTCGCTGGTCGCCACTGCCTGCCGGACCGCCGCAATTGCGCGGCAACGCCTTGGCCAGCCCCATTTATTATTCGCCATGCCGCCGGATTTGCGTTAAGAGAATCACCTTGGAAGTACGCGATTGCCGCGCATGTTTTGCCGTGTGTCACGCAACATCTGTGTGCTATCCACAGGTTTTTGATCGGTTGATGTCAGTTCGATTGTCGAAAGGTCGCTGGCGGATGCTGATGAAGGTTAAGGTAAGCTAAGGTTTTTGGTGCGTATTTGTGGCGGATTGATCCATGCTGAAAGGGTCCGCACGAAGAGTTCCATCAGTTGAGCGACAGGGTTCACGTCCGCCTTGTTCTTGAGCACATGATCCAGGACGACATTGAAAGTGAATAATTCGGCATGAGTTTTGACAGGGGTCGGCGCGGCAGGGGCCGGGACAAACGCGACAGATTTGGCGAGGATGATTTCGACGCATTTTCGCCTCCGCCTGCATATGGTGATCGTGACCGCTTCGGCGGCGGCGGTGGCGGCGGCGGATATGGCGCTCCTGCAGGTGGTGGCGGCTTCGGTGCCCCGCGCGGTCCGGGCGGCGGTGCCGGCGGCGGCGCTCCGCGCAGCGGCGGCTTTGGCGGCATGCCCACCCAGGTGGTGGGCGAAGCCAAGGGCAAGGTCAAATTCTTCAACGCGCAAAAGGGCTTCGGCTTCATCCAGCGTGACGATGGCGGCGAAGACGTGTTCGTCCACATCAGCGCGGTGGAACGTGCGGGTCTTTCCAACCTCGCCGAAGGCCAGGGCCTGGAATTCACGCTTGTTGATCGCGGCGGCAAGGTGTCTGCCAGCGACCTCAAGGTCGATGGCGAACTAATCCCCGTATCCGATAGCGGCGGCGGCGGTGACCGCGGCGAGCGTGCACCGCGCGGCGAAGCGCCCCGCCGGGAACTCACTGGCGAGCGTGCGACCGGAACCGTCAAGTTCTTCAACTCCATGAAGGGCTTCGGCTTCATCACCCGCGACGACGGCCAGCCCGATGCGTTCGTTCACATCAGCGCGGTCGAACGCGCCGGCATGAATGGCCTCAACCAGGGAGACCGCCTCGAGTTCGACCTTGAAGTCGACCGTCGCGGCAAGCACTCCGCCGTCAATCTGGTCGCGCACCACGATTGATCGGGCGCTCGGCCTGCAAGGGCCGGGATGCGAGACATGGAACCCCGCCTGCGCTTATCGCGCGGCGGGGTTTTTTGTTTTTTCTGCCAGTGGCAGGCACCAACAGCGGGCGGGAAATCGCAGGGCTATCTGACGACGAAGTCCAGCATCGCGAGCCACATTGCCCTGGCCTTCAGCCATGACTGGTGAATCTGGACCATCACCGGCTCGCCTTCGAAGGCAGGCCGTTGCGCGAATTCCGCGGACAGTATCCTGACCTGGTCCAGAAACTCGCGGCGCTGTTCTGGTGATACGAGATGCAGATGGCCCAGGCGGGTGCGCAGCGGATCGAACCCCATGCCGGCGGCACTTTGCGCATCGAGCAGCCATTCTTCCAGCGCAACACGCCCCGCCGGAGTGATCTGGTAATCGAGCCGCTGGCGCTTGCCCGCCGCTGCCGCGCTCGGCTCGAGCAGACCGCGCGCCGCCAGCCGCTTGATCAGCGGATAGACCGCGCCGGCCGACCCCGACCAGTATTCCGAAGGCGAGCGGGCGAAGACCTGCGCGATTGCATATGAGGTGGCAGACCCACGGCTGGCGATTTCCGCCAGCGCTGCGCCTTCCAGGTTGGTCAAAATTCCCATCCGCATTCTCCTGCACCTTCTTGACCACACAGGCCGGTTATGTCAACATATTACGAATCGTAATATACGGAGCACCAGAATGCGATCTTTGCTTGCCGTCGTCATGACTGTCGCTGCCTGCGCGCACGGCCTCGCCGCCCAGCCCGCAGGGGCACCCTCGCAGGCCGCCGTCGCCGATGTCGATCAACGCGCGCTGGCGCGGGATCTGGCAAAGCGGCTGGAATCGGATTTCGTCTATCCCGAACAGGCCGCCCGCTATGCCGAAACGCTCCGCGCCAATGCGGATCGCGGGGCCTATGATGCGCTTGCAGGTGCAGAGCTTGCCAAGCGCTTGTCCGATGACCTGCAGAGCGTAGCCGAAGACGGCCATTTGCGCGTGATGTTCGAGGGAATAGGCGGTGGCCCGCAGATTGTGATCAGGCGCGCGCCCGATGCTGCAGGTTCTGCGCCAACCGGCCAGACCACCGGCCAGACCACCGGCCAACCGGTGATGATGCGCATGCCGCGACCGCCGGCGATCGAACACGCCGGCTGGATCGCACCCGGTATCGCGTTCGTCCGTTTCAACGGCTTCCCCGGCGGCGACGAGGCGACCGAGGCGGCACGGGCTTTCATGGCAACACATGCCGACGCCAAGGCCATCATCTTCGATCTGCGGATGCACCGCGGCGGCGGGCTGGACGAGATGGATGCCGTCTTCCCATGGCTCTTTGCAAAGCCGACGCACCTCGTGACGATGGCGACCCGCAAGTCCGTCGATGAGGCCGGTGGCTCACCGATTGCGGGCGTCGCATCGTTGCGCACTGTTTCGGGCGACCCTGCATTCGTCACGCGCGAACATTGGGTGGTTCCAGGCCCCGACCAGCGGCTGGCCCAGACACCGGTGTTTGTTCTGACATCGGGGTTCAGCGCTTCGGCCGCAGAGCATTTCGTGCTCGCGCTCAAGCAGACCAAGCGGGCCACGATCATAGGCCAGGCCACCGCCGGGGCGAACCACTTCGGCGGTGACCAGGATCTGGGCGGCGGTTTCACCGCGTTCATTCCGGTAGGCCGCACCTATGATCCCGAAACCGGAAAGGACTGGGAAGGCGCCGGCATTGCGCCTGATATCGAAACCGCCCCGGAAGACGCGCTGACCAAGGCACTCACGCTTTCGGGGGTCGCCGCCAACGAGGCGGCGCAGCTCTCCGCCAGAGTGGCCCCGCAGATGCCGATGATCAGGCGGCGATGAAAGCGGGCCGACCGGCTGGCATTCCGGTCGATACACGCTGCCCACGCGCGCCGATGGCAATTTAACCAGTTGATTAAACCGTCGGCTTCATTACCCGGTTCAGGCACACGCATGCAACCGGGAGCCACATCCATGTCCCATCTGTCCGCCGCCGAAGTCGATGCCATTGCCGCGAAGGTCGAGCGGTTCGTCCGCGAAGTGATCGCGCCGTATGAACACGATCCCAGGTGCGGGGCGCATGGTCCGTCGGAGGAGCTGGTGCTCGAAATGCGTGGCCTCGCGCGCGACGCTGGGGTGATGACGCCGCACATCCTGCCCGATGGGCGTCACCTCACCCAGGCGCAGACCGCGATCGTGCTGCAGAAATCGGGGCTCTCGCCATTGGGCCCGGTCGCCTGCAACACCGCCGCGCCCGACGAGGGCAACATGTACCTGCTCGGCAAGATGGCGAGCGACGAGCAGAAGGCGCGGTTCCTGAACCAGCTGGTCTCGGGCGAATCGCGCTCGGCATTCTTCATGACCGAACCAGCGGACGAAGGCGGCGCAGGCTCCGACCCGTCGATGATGCAGACCACCGCAAAGCTCGACGGCAACCACTGGGTGATCAACGGGCGCAAGGCGTTCATCACCGGAGCCGAAGGCGCCAAGGTCGGCATCGTCATGGCGAAGTCCGAGGACGGCGCGTGCATGTTCCTGGTCGACCTGCCCGATCCGGCGATCCGCATCGAACGCGTGCTCGACACCATCGACAATTCGATGCCCGGCGGCCATGCCGTGATCGCGATCGACAATCTGCGCGTCCCCGCCGACCAGATGCTGGGCAACAGCGGCGAGGGGTTCAAATATGCGCAGGTGCGCCTCTCCCCCGCCCGCCTCTCGCACTGCATGCGCTGGTATGGGGCCTGTGCGCGCGCGCATGAAATCGCCAGCGATTATGCCTGCCGCCGCCACGCCTTCGGCAAGCCGCTGGTCGATCACGAGGGCGTCGGCTTCATGCTGGCCGAGAACCTCATAGATCTCAAACAGGCCGAACTGATGATCGCCTGGTGCGCGGGCGTGCTCGATACCGGCGAGCTCGGTACCGTCGAAAGCTCGATGACCAAGGTCGCAGTGTCCGAAGCGCTGATGCGCGTGGCCGATCGCTGCGTGCAGGTGATGGGCGGCAAGGGCGTCAGCGGCGATACCATCGTCGAGCAGGTTTTCCGCGAGATCCGCGCCTTCCGCATCTATGACGGCCCGACCGAAGTGCACAAATGGTCGCTCGCCAAGAAGATCAAGCGCGACCACAAGCACGCCAATGAGGGAGCCACCGCATGACCCTGACCGCAGATCTCTCCTGCCAGCGCATCCTGGTCACCGGCGCATCGAGCGAGGGCTTCGGCGCACATTTCGCCCGCGTGCTCGCCCGGTGCGGCGCGCATGTCGTCGTTGCCGCGCGCAGGCTCGAGGCGCTCGAGGCTTTGGTTGCCGAGATCACCGAAGCTGGCGGCAGCGCGAGCGCGGTGCGGATGGATGTCGCCGATCTTGGCTCGGTGCGCGAAGGGATCGCAGCGGCAGGCGCGATCACCACCTGCATCAACAACGCGGGCGTCGCGGTGACCAAGCGCGCGCTTGACCAGACCGAGGCCGATTACGACTTCGTGATGGACACCAACCTGAAAGGCGCGTGGAACGTCGCCACGGAAGCCGCGAAGGTGATGCGCGATTCAGGCGGCGGCAACATCATCAACACCGCATCGATCACCGGCTTCCAGACCGCAGCGGGCACAGGACCCTATGCGATGTCCAAGGCGGGCGTGCTACACATGACGCGGCAGCTGGCGATGGAGCTCGCGCGCTTCAACATCCGCGTCAACGCCATCGCGCCGGGCTATTTCCTCACCGACATCAACCGCGACCAGCTGGCTGGCGACGCGGGTGAACCCCTGCGCAAGCGCATCGCGATGCGGCGTTACGGCGAGCTGCCGGATCTCGATGGCCCGCTGCTGCTTCTGGTGTCTGACGCCAGCCGGTTCATGACCGGCAGCATCCTCACCGTCGATGGCGGGCATCTGGTGGGATCGCTTTAGCGCTGCCGCCTTAGCATTGGGTGAGGCTCAGCACATTGCCGTCTGGGTCGTTGAACCAGGCGACCTTGGCGACGCCGTCGGGCGCGGTCCAGATGCCCAGCGCATCCTGGCCGAAGCCCTCGTAGATCGTCGGGGTCACACCGCGCTCGATCAGCGCCTGCATGGTCGCAGCGATGTCATCCACCATCCACCCCAAAGCGGGATGGGGTGCGGGCTGATAATCCTGCAACTCGGTAATACGCAGCACCGCGCCCGGCAGATCGAACACCGCGGCAAAGCCATCGTCCGCCACGAATGGCAGGCCAAGGACATCACGATAGAAAGGCTCGCTCGCCGCGCGGCTGGCGGTGTTGATGAAGGTGACGGGCTTGGCACTGGACAGCGGCATGGTCATGACCCCCTCATATGGTGTGGTGACGCGACTCGTATTGCTTTGGCCAAGGTTATCATCGCACCGGGTCAAAATCCATGCAGCGGCTTGACCGGGCGTGGCCGGGGCGGGCATCAGGCACCCCATGACCACCCCTGCCCCCGTAGTTCCGCAGATCCATCCCGCCTGGCGCGACGCGCTGGCCGACGAATTTGCCGCGCCCTATATGGCCGAGCTGAAAGCCTTCCTGCTCGAGCGCAAGGCGGCAGGCGCCAGGATCTTTCCGCCAGGCAGCCAGTGGTTTCGCGCGCTCGACCTGACCCCGCCTGACAGCGTTCGCGTGGTCATTCTGGGGCAGGATCCGTATCACGGCCCTGGACAGGCGCATGGGCTATGCTTCAGCGTCCAGCCAGGGGTGCGGCCGCCGCCTTCTTTGATCAACATCTACAAGGAGCTGGAGCGTGACCTTGCGATCATGCCCCCCGCGCACGGGTTTCTGGAGCCCTGGGCGCGCCAGGGCGTGCTGTTGCTCAACGCGGTGCTGACGGTGGAAATGGGCGAGGCAGGCTCGCATCAGGGACGCGGCTGGGAGCGCTTCACCGATGCGGTGATCGCGCGCGTCAATGCGCAGCAGCAGCCTGTGGTGTTCCTGCTGTGGGGCAGCCACGCGCAGAAAAAGGCTGGGAATGTCGATGCGCGGCATCTGGTGCTGAAAGCCCCGCACCCCTCGCCTCTATCTGCGCATCGCGGCTTTCTGGGCTGCGGTCATTTCGGCAAGGCCAACGCGTTTCTGGAAGCAGCCGGGCGCAACCCGATCGACTGGCAGCTACCGCACCAGCCCGTGCCCAGCTAAAGCGCTCGCGATCAGGCCGCGGTGCGCACCCGAAGCGTCGCGACCGCGCCGCACAGCATCAGCACGCCCGCCAGCAGGATGGCGTTGCGCGGATCGGACCCCAGCAGCGGCGCATAGATCAGCGGCATGGTCATCGTCTCGATCAGCATCGGCACCACGATGAACATGTTGAAGATGCCCATGTACACGCCGGTCCGCTCGGGCGGGATGCAATCGGCCAGCATCACATAGGTGTTGCCCATCATCCCGGCCCAGCCCAGGCCGATGCCGATCATCGGCACGAACATCGCGGCGCGGCTGTCGAGCATCGGCAGCGACATCATCGCGATTCCCGACGCGACGAGGCACGCTGCGTGCACCGGCTTGGCGCCCAGCCGCCGGACGACAGGGATCAGCGCCAGCGCGCCGATAAAGGCGACGGCGTTATAGGCCACGCCCATCTGCTGCGCGGTGAGCGAGGCGGAGATGAAATCCGCATTCGCGCCGGCCGTTCCGCGCTCGTCCCCCGGAAACAGCGTGCGCGACACTGAGAGCGAGATGAACTGCCAGTAGACGAACATCGCATACCATTGGCACAGCATCGCCCAGGCCAGCTGGCGCATCGGCCGGGGCATGGCGATGAAGGCATCGCGGATCTCTGCCAGGGCGGCGCCCGCCCCCAAAGGCTTGGCGGCCATCTCGGCGAGCTCCGCCTCGGTCAGCTTGAGTTCGGGCACGCGCACTACTGACCAGACGATGGTGGAAATCGACAGGATCGCGCCGAACACGAAGGCGATCCGGACGATCACCGGAATGCCGTTGATGTCGACGAGGTTCTGGCTGATGCCGAACCCGACCAGCAGGCTGGGGGTGGCATAGGACAGGCACTGGGCGAGGCCCGTAAACGCGCTCTGGATCAGAAAGCCCGCGGGCCGCTGCCCCGGTTCGAGCCGGTCGGCGATATAGGCGCGATAAGGCTCCATGGTGATATTGTTGCCCGCATCGAGCAGCCACAGCAGGCTCGCGGCCATCCACAATGCGCTCGAATAGGGCATCAGGAACAGGCACAGCGAACAGATCACCGCACCGATCAGAAAATACGGCGTACGCCGCCCCAGCCTGGAATTGGTGCGATCGGACAGCGCGCCGACGATCGGCTGGATCAGCAGCCCGGTCATCGGTCCTGCCAGCCACAGCAGCGGCATGGTCGCCTCGTCAGCGCCCAGAAAGGTGTAGATCGGCGTCATGTTGGCCTGTTGCAGGCCGAAGCTGAACTGCAGCCCGAAAAAGCCGAGGTTCATCTCGACGATCCGCGGCAGCGACAGCCGAGGCGCCCGGAAGGGTGCAGCGTCATGGCTGGCGGATGGTGCTTGCACGGCGCTGGTCATGACGTGGTCCTCGATCCTGGGGGCGTCTTTGCCTTGCGCCTTGGGCGTTATGCTAATAGGCGCGCTGGCACTTTGGCAAGCTTTTTTGCAATCGTTTGCAACTAACTGTTGCAAACGATTGCAGGTGTGCATAGCATAGGTAGCTGCAGCCGGAGTACCGGCCAGTTCAGGAGAGGTATCATGTCGATTTTGAAAGCCCTGCGCGTTCGCAGCGCCTATGCGGCACTGGCCGTTGCCACCGCCACTGCAATCACCCCCACAGCCTTTGCTCAGGACGCTTCGTCAGCCGATGATGCCGATTCGGGTGACGTGATCGTCGTCACTGCGGTGGCGCGCGGCGCCAATGTGCTCGACAGCTCGATCTCGGTGAGCTCGCTCAGCGCCGAGCAGATCGCCACGACTGCACCGCGCAGCGCGGCGGAAATCTTCCGCAACATCCCGGGCATCCGCTCGGAAGCATCGGGCGGCGAAGGCAATGCCAACATCGCGGTGCGCGGTCTGCCGATCGCATCGGGCGGCGCCAAGTTCCTGCAACTGCAGGAAGACGGCCTGCCGATCCTCGAATTTGGCGACATCACCTTCGGCAACTCGGACATCTTCCTGCGCGCCGATCTCAACATCGCGCGTGTCGAGGCGATCCGCGGCGGCAGCGCCTCGACCTTCGCCTCCAACTCGCCCGGCGGCGTGATCAACATGATCTCCAAAACCGGCAAGGACCAGAATGGCGGCACCATCCAGGCGACGCTGGGCCTCGACTATGACGAGAAGCGCTTCGATTTCGATTATGGCGGCAGCCTCGGCCAGGACCTGTATTTCCACATGGGCGGCTTTGTGCGCCAGGGCGAAGGCCCGCGCGACATCGGCTATGACGGCAACCGCGGCGGCCAGATCAAGGCCAACATCACCAAGGAGTTCACCGGCGGCTATGTCCGCGTCTATGCCAAGTATCTGGACGACCGCGCGGTCGGCTATCTGCCCAATCCGGTGCGGGTGACAGGCACCAACGGCAACCCCAATTATTCCAACGTCCCCGGCTTCGACATCAGCTCGGACAGCCTGCACTCGCGCTTCTTCCAGTCGGCGCTGACGCTCGACGGCAACAACCAGCCGCGCCGGTACGACATCACCAACGGCCAGCGCCCCCTGGTCAAGGCATTCGGCTTTGAAGGCGAGTTCGAGATTGCCGATGGCTGGAAGGTCACCAACCGCTTCCGCTTCTCCGATGTCTCGGGCGGCTTCACCTCGCCCTTCCCCGGATCGTTCGATACCGCCGCCAACACCGCGGCTGCCCTTGGCGGCGCGGGCGCGCGGCTGGTGTTCGCCAACGGAACGCAGGCAGGCCAGAACGTCCCCGGCGGCTCGCTGGTCGCCAGCGTGGTGCTGTTCAACACCCGGCTCAACAGCCTCGACAACATCACCAACGATCTGCGCGTGACCGGTGATTTCGATCTGGGCGGCGGCACCGCCACGCTGACCGCGGGCTTCTACAAGTCGCGCCAGGACATCAACACCGACTGGCTGTGGACCTCGCATCTGCTCGAGGTGCGCGGTGGCGGCGATGCGGCGCTGATCGACGTGGTCAACGCCGCTGGCACCCGGCTGTCCGACCGCGGCACGGTGGCCTATGGCGCGAGCTTCTTCGGCGGATGCTGCCGGCGCAGCTATGATCTGCAATATGATACCAACGCGCCGTTCGCATCGCTCTCGCTCGAGTTCGACCGGCTGACGCTCGATGGCAGCATCCGCTATGACTTTGGCGATGCTTCGGGCCGCACCTTCGGCGCGGACCTGGGCGGTGGCCGCGTCGGCACGACCGCGTTCGATTTCAACCGCAATGGCGTGATCAGCGCAGCCGAGGCGCAGACATCGACCATCCCGCTCGGCGCGCCCGCGCTGGTCGATTACAGCTATGACTATTTCAGCTATTCATTCGGCGCGAACTATCGCTTCTCCGACGATCTGGCGGCGTTCGCGCGCTACAGCAAGGGCGGCCGTGCCAACGCCGACCGTCTGCTGTTCAACAACGACAACGTCAACTTCGTCACCGGCGATATCCGCAACGAAGGGATCGCGGTCGACTTCGTCAAGCAGGCCGAAGCCGGGATCAAGTACCGTGCGGGCGGGCTCGCGGTCTATGCCACGGCTTTCTACGCCGAAACCGAGGAAACCAACTTCGAGGCAACCACCCGCCAGACCTTCGACCGCGTGTTCAGGGCCAAGGGTCTCGAGGTCGAGGCATCGTACCGCACCGGTGGCTTCACGATGAGCGCCAGCGGCACCTATACCGATGCCGAGATCAACCGCGACCGCATCAACCCCGCCAACGAAGGCAACACCCCGCGTCGCCAGGCCGATTTCATCTATCAGCTGAGCGGCCAGTACGAACAGGATATGTTCTCGCTCGGCGCCAATCTGGTGGGCACCACCGACAGCTTTGCACAGGACAACAACCTGCTGGTGCTGCCGGGCTTCACGCAGGTGAACGCGTTCGTCGCGGTGCGCCCGATCGAGCGCGTGCAGCTGTCGATCAACGCCAACAACCTGTTCGACACGCGCGGCTTCACTGAGGCCGAGGAAGGTGCGATCCCGGCCAACGGCTTCGTCCGCGCGCGTTCGATCAACGGCCGCACCATCTCCGCCACGCTGCGTTACGACTTCTGACTCAACGCATGACGACCGCCTGGACCGCCGCGCATGTCACCGCCATCGCCGATCAGCCCCTGCCCGCGCCAGGGTTGATCGGCGAGGCCGAGGCGGCGCGGATCCTGCCCGACCTGCTGCTGTGGGACATGTGGCCGCTGCAGCAGGCAGACGGGTCGATGGCGCAGGTCAACGGCGGCACTGTGTGGATGGTGCTGGCTGCACCCGACCGGAGCGATCCGGCGCTGCGCCATTTCGAGGCGAAAATCCGGCTGCTCCACCTGGACTCAGCGGGCTGGCATGATCTGGGCGACCTGCTGCCGCCGGGGCTTGGCGATCACGAGCGCGAATGGTCGGGCTCTGCCGTGCTCGAGGGCGACCGGGTCACGCTGTACTTCACCGCAGCAGGGCTGGCGAAACGCCCCGGCGGCTATCAGCAGCGGCTTGTCGAAACGACCGGCACGCTGCAAAGTGATGGCCGCATCACCGGATGGACCCCGGTACGCGAGATCTTCGCCGCCGATGGCGCGATGTATCTGGTCGCCGACCGGCACGACGGCGCCCCCGGCACGGTCAAGGCCTTCCGCGACCCTGCCTTCTTCATCGATCCGGCCGATGGTGCGCGCTACATCGTGTTCACCGCGACGCTTGCGAGATCGAGCGCCGCATATAACGGTGCGATCGGGCTGGCACGGCAGGATGCCGATGGCGGCTGGCAGCTTCTGCCCCCGATCATGCACGCCGACACGCTGAACAACGAGCTTGAACGCGCCCAGATCGTCGCGCATCAGGGGCTGTATTATGTCTTCTGGTCCACCCAGCGCAGCGTGTTCGCTCCCGATGGCCCCAGCGGCCCCACCGGCTTTTACGGCATGGTGGCAGAGCAGCTTTGCGGCCCCTGGCGCCCGCTCAACGGCACCGGGCTGGTGATCGCGAACCCCGATGCCGAGCCCATGCAGGCGTTCAGCTGGTTCGCCAGCGCCGAACTGCTGGTGTGCAGCTTTGTCGATCACTGGGGCCTGAAGGGCCGCAACCCGGCAGAAAACGCCTTTGTCGCCGCCGAGACCTTTGGCGCGACGCCTGCGCCTATGGTGCGCATCGCGCTCGGCGGCGACACCAGCCGGATCGTCGAAAGCTTTGCCATGGACCAGTTGCATGCCCGCTGACCGGCCGCTGCTGGGCGCGATCGAGGCCGGCGGCACCAAGTTCGTGCTCGGCGTAGGCCATGGGCCCGATGCTGTGATCGACCAGCTGCAGATCGCGACACGCGATCCTGAGACCACGCTTGCCGAAACCAACGCCTTTTTCGAACGGCATGCAGGCCTGGCCGCGATCGGCATCGGCTCGTTCGGGCCGCTGGAGCGCGATTGCCGCTCGCCGCAATGGGGCCATATCCTCGCCACGCCGAAGCCGGGCTGGAGCGGGTTCGACCTTGCCGGAACCGTGGCGCGCGCCACTGGCGTTCCGATCGCATTCGATACCGATGTCAACGCCGCCGCGCTGGCCGAAGCACGGCTGGGCGCAGCGCGCGATACCGGGGTGAGCGTCTATGTCACCGTCGGCACCGGAATCGGCGGCGGTGTGATCGCCGATGGGCAGATCGTCGGCGGAACGGGCCATCCCGAGCTTGGCCATATGCGCCCACGGCGCAATGCCGACGACCATGGGTTTGACGGGATATGCCCGTTTCATGGCGACTGCCTGGAAGGGCTGGCGAGCGGCCCTGCGATTCTGGCGCGCTGGGGCGAGACTCTGTCGCACCTTCCACCCGATCATACCGCGCAAGGCGTCATCGCGGGCTACCTCGCCGAGATGTGCAACACGCTGCGCGCCGCGCTCGCGCCCGATGCTATCGTGCTGGGCGGCGGAGTGATGGCAACGCCCGCGCTGTTCGAGCGCGTGGTGGCCGCTGCGCATGCCAGCGACGGCGGCTATTTTGCGCTGCCGGCAGCCGAGGTGATCCGCCGCCCTGCCCTGGCCCCGACATCGGGGCTGGCAGGCGCATTTCTGCTGGCGGCGGATCTCTTGTAAGCGAATTCAGTCGGTTTCAGCGGGAGCAAGCTTGTCCTGCGTCCGCAGTTCGAAGTCGCTGGCATCGTGCCGTTCACGCAGCTGCTCGCTCAGATCATCGCCCCATGTCCGGTTGACGATCTTGCCGCGCTTCACCGCGGGCCGCTCGCCGATCTGGTCGGCCCAGCGCAGCAGATGCGGATAGTCCTGCGCCTGCAGGAACTCGGCCGCGTTGTACACCGCGCCGCTCGCCACGCCGCCATACCAGGGCCAGATGGCGATATCCGCGATCGAATACTCGCTGCCCGCCAGATACTCGTTATCCGCCAGATGCCGGTTGAGCACGTCGAGCTGGCGCTTGGTTTCCATGGTGAAGCGATCGATGCAATATTCGATCTTGATCGGCGCATAGGCATAGAAATGGCCGAAGCCGCCGCCGAGATACGGCGCGCTGCCCATCTGCCAGAACAGCCAGTTCAGCGCCTCGGTCCGCCTGGCCGGGTCGGTGGGCAGCAACGCACCGAACTTTTCCGCAAGATACAGCAGGATCGATCCCGATTCGAACAGCCGGACGGGTTCGGGCGCGCTGTGGTCCATCAGCGCGGGGATCTTGCTGTTGGGGTTGATCGCGACGAAATCGCTGCCGAACTGGTCGCCGCTGCGGATATCGATCATCCACGCATCATATTCGGCGCCCGAATGGCCCGCTGCGAGCAGCTCCTCGAGCATCACCGTGACCTTGACGCCGTTGGGCGTCGCCATCGAATAGAGCTGCAGCGGATGCTTGCCGACCGGCAGCGTCTTGTCGTGAGTCGCGCCCGCGATCGGCCGGTTGATGTTGGCAAAGGCGCCGCCATTGTCCTTGTCCCAGGTCCACACGGCAGGCGGGGTATAGTCGGCAGGGAAATTGGTCATGGGCTGGGCTCCGCAGCTGAGAGTGAGCGAGGAAGTGAGTCCCGACCCATATCAGCCCGGATCGGCCCGCAATCAACCGGAGCGCAACAAAAAAGGGCGACCATTGCTGGCCGCCCTTTTCCGAATCAGTACCTGATCTCTTCCGAAGAAGGGCTCAGGGGCTGTTGGGCTCATCATCATCAGCGATGATGATGATGCCGCCGATCACGGCGGCAGCGGCCACGACACCAATGATGATGCCGGTGCTGCCCTCTGCGTCGCTCTCTTCGCTCGAAGCGCTGACGCGGGCTGCGGAAGTCGCAGCCTGTGCCAGAACCGGAGCGCCGACCATCGTGGTCAGAGCAAGCGCAGCCAGTGCGGTCTTTGCAAGTTTCATAAATAGTCCCTTCAGACGTGCTGCTAGCAATCGCCGTATTCCACAGGATGTTAGCAAATGCAACATGCGTTGAGCGCAATTTGGACCAATTTCATCGCTCTTTTCAGGCGCTTCCCCGCAAGCCAGGGGCACGGAATTCCGCAATTTACGGCATTTGTAACCGTATTGCAGGGCCCATATCACGGCATCAATCGCCACAGGGCAAGCGCCACGTGCGATTCGCGCAGCGCGAATCACCCGTATCGCGCAAGTGGACCGGAAGTGACCCGGTTGACGGGCATCATGGCCTCCTCTCACCGCGAGGTCTAGACCGACGCTTCCGCAAGCGCCGCAAGCTGGTGCGCGACCGCCGACCAGCCTGGCTCGAACCCCATGTCGCGGTGACGCTCCATCGCTTCCTTGGTCCAGTGCTGCGCGCTGGCGGTATAGCGGGTGCCCTCGCCTTCGGGGGCAATCGCGATGGTGCCGACCATGAAGGCCTCCTGCGGCACCCATCCTGCGCGGAAGGCATCGGTGAAAACGAATCGCACCTGCGGAACAACCTCCAGAAACACCCCTTCACTTTCATGCCGCTCGCCATCCGGGCCGTGAATGATCGTCGCCATGCGGCCGCCCGATCGCCAGTCATATTCGACGACCTCGGTTCGCCAGGGAACCGGGCACCACCACTCTTCCAGCCTCTGCGTGATGATGTCCCACACTGTTGCGGGCGGCGCGGCGATGAAACGGGTAACGCTGAGGGCGTGAGCATCGGTCATGAACGGGTTTCTCCAGCAGAAAGGCTCAGTCGCGCTCGGGCGCACCGGGCGGAAACAGCGGTCGATACGGCCGCGCTTCGTCCACCGCGCGGGCAAACGAGGGCCGCGCCAGCAGCCGCGCCCGATAGGCATGCAGCGCCTGCAGCCCGGCGGGGATCGGGTGCGACCAGTCAGCATAGAACAGGGCCGGCGCCGCGCCGCAATCGGCAAGGGTAAAGGCATCACCGGCAGCCCAGACCCGGTCCTGCATTCTGGCGTCGAGCCAGCGATATATTTCATCGAGCATCGCCCTGGCATCGGCCAGCCCGGCAGGATCGCGGGCATCGGCAGCGCGCATCGCATCGGAGACAACCTTCTGCTGCGGGGTCATGACATAATTGTCGAAGATGCGGTCCATCATCCGCACCTGCAGCGCCGCAGCCGGATCGGCGGGGATCAGCGGGGTGGTGCCGGGGTGGGCGATGCCGAGATATTCGATGATCGTGCTCGCTTCCATCACGACGCGATCGCCCTCGCGCAGCAACGGGAACTTGCCCAGCGGCCAGAGCGCAGCCAGCGCAGCACCATTGTCGGGATGGTCCGGGCCGAGCATCCGCAAGGTGAATGGCGTCGCGTTCTCGTAAAGGGCCACCAGCACCTTCTGGCAATAGGACGAGAACGGGTGCGCAAAAAGCTCGATGGTCACGCTGCGGTCGCCTGGTTGCGCTGCCCCACGAGCGAGAAGGGCGCACCTTGCGGATCGATCCCGGTGATGATGAAATCGCCGCCGGGCACTTCCGATGGGCCGAAAAGCACGTGCCCTCCTTTCGCGCTGGCGGTCGCCGCAGCAGCGTCGATATCGGCGACCCGGAAGTAACAGGACCAGCAGGCGAAAGGCATTTCGGGTGGCTTGGTCATCATCGCGCCGATGACGCTGCCGTGGCGGATGAATTCATACGACCCCATTGCGCCCATATCCATCTCGCCGTCCTTCACCCAGCCAAAGGTCTGCGTGTAGAACGCCATCGCGCCCGCCTGATCGGTGGTGGCGAGCTCGTTCCACGCGCAATGGCCGACGCGCGGCATGTCTGCGGCGAAGGCCTGGCTGGTTTCGCCCGATGTGTCCTGCATGATGTAGAACACGACGCCCTGAGGATCGGCGACCAGCGCGAAGCGCCCGGTGCCGGGAATGTCCTGCGGGCCCATGTGCAACGCGCCGCCCGCTGCCGTGATCGCGTCGATCGCCGCGTCGATGTCGTCGACCGCGATGTAACCGAGCCAGCCGGGCTGCGCTCCGCCCTGCTGCATTGCGGGCGTCAGCGCCAGAAAGCCGCCAATCTGCTCGCTGCCGGCGGAAAAGACGCGGTAGTCCATATCGGGCTGGCTCGATGGTGCGAAGGTCCACCCCAGAAGCGCGCCGTAAAAGGCGCTCGCCCCCTCGATGTCGGGGGTCATCAGCTCGTACCAGACGAACTCTCCATGCGGATTGGTCATGGCTGGGCTCCTTCAGGCGGTCATGTCGACGACGGGGACGAAACCGCCGAAGATCAGGCGCTTGCCATCGAACGGCATCGGGTTCTTGGCCGGGTCCATGCGCGGGTCGGTCTTGGCGGGATCGGTCATCATCTCGGTCATCCGCGCCATGGCAGCGTCGCGCGTCGCCTTGTCGGGCCATTCGATCCAGCTGAACAGCACGCTCTCGTCGCTCTCGGCCTTTACCGCACGGCGGAAATCGGTGGTGTGACCGTCTGGAACATCGTCACCCCAGCATTCGACCACGCGCAGTGCGCCCAGCTCGATAAACACCGCATCGCCCATGCGCGCGTGCGCGATGAACGCATCGCGGTTAGCGGTGGGGCAAGCGATCACAAAGCCATCGATATAGGTCATGGGGTCTCTCCGTGCTGTGTTGGCGATGGGGGTCCTTCGCCGAAGGCGGCCAATTGCGCTGCGAGCGCGCGGCCAAAGGCGGGGCGCGCTGTGGCGCGCGCCAGATAGGCGGCGAGCACCGGGCGATCGGTCAGCAGGTCGGTATCCTGCGCCTCGCGCAGCACCGTCACCATCGCGATATCGGCGATACTGAACTGGCCCGTCAGCCATTCTCGGTCCCCCAAAGCAGCGGCCAGCCTGTCGAGCCGACCGCCGATAAACGCCATCAGCGATGGTCGGCGCAGCTCGGCCCAAGGCTCACCTGCGGCGAACAGGGTGACAGTGCCGAGCTCGAACATCATCGGCTCGACGCTGTTGAAGGCCGCAAACAGCCAGGACAGGGTATCGGCGCGCAGCTGCGGATCGACCGGCAGCAGATCGGGGTGCCTCTCTCCCAGATGCAGCAGGATCGCACCCGATTCGAACAGCCGGATGCCTGCGTCGTCGATCACCGGCACCTGCCCCCATGGCTGGTCACGAAAATGCTCGGCGGGCCGTTTGACCGCGCTGATCAGCCGTTCGGCATAAGCGAGGCCGATCTCCTCGCACGCCCAGCGGGGGCGCAGATCGCGGACGAAACCGCGCGCGAAATCGGGCACCCAGTCGAACGCGGTGATCACCAGGCTGGCTTGCGGATCGACAGCCACGATCAGGCCTCCCGTCCTTCGGCCGCCGCTTCGATCGCGGCGATGTCGATCTTGACCATCGCCGACATCGCTGCGAACGCGCGTGCGGCCCGGCCGGGGTCAGGATCGGCCAGCAGCTGCATCATCCGCCTGGGCACGATCTGCCAGCGCACGCCCCAGCGGTCGCGGCACCAACTGCAGGCGATCTCCGCCCCGCCGTCTGCAATCATGGCTGCCCAGATGCGGTCTGTTTCAGCCTGGTCGTCGGTATAGATCTGGAACGAAATTGCGTCGGTGTGCGGGTTGCCGGGGCCACCGTTGAGCGCGACAAAGCCCTGCCCCGCCAAGGTGAACTCGACCAGCAGCACCGCTCCCTCGGCGGTCGAGGGATTGTCCGCCGGTGCATGCACGATCCGGTCGATGCGGCTGTCCGGCACCACCGCCACATAATGCCGCGCCGCAAGCTCAGACACTCCATCGAACCACAGACACGGTGCAATCTTGCTCATCGGTTCATCCTCTCGCAGCCCGCCGCTTGCTGTGCGACTCGGGCCTGTTGTTGCCGAGTGTCGCCAGCCATGTTATCAAAAGCAACTGTTTAGTTATTATTTATAACTTCGAAGGAGCATTTTTTGGCCAGACGGCTGTACGACGATGCCTGTGGAACGGCGCATGGGCTTGAATTGATTGGAGAACGCTGGGCCCTGCTGGTGATGCGCGAACTGATGCTCGGCCCGCGACGGTTCAGCGAACTGCGCGCAGACCTGCCCGGGATCAGCGCCAATGTGCTGACCCAGCGGCTCGAGGGGCTTGAAGGCAAATTGCTGGTCGCCCGCCGCCGCCTGCCGCCGCCGGCCTCCGCACAGGTCTATGAACTGACCCCATGGGGCTATGAGGCCGAGCCGCTGGTCCAGATGCTGGGCCGCTGGGCGGCGCGATCGCCCTGGCACGATCCGACGCTGCCGATCAGCGGGGTGTCGATCATGCTCTCGTTCCGCACGATGCTGGACAGTGCCCGCGTCGGCGATCTCGACCTGCGCGTCGGCTTCGTCTTCGGCGACATGGCCTATGTCGGCCACCTGACCGCGCGCGGGATCGCGATTGCGCGCGGCGAGCCCGAGGGGTGCGACATCATCTTTGCCGGAACCCCCCATGCGCTGGCCGGCGCGGTCTATGGCGGGGTGCCGCTTGAGGCGCTGGCTGAGCAGGGGCTGCTGACCGCGCAGGGCGACCCCGCATTGATCGCGCGCTTCTGCACGCTGTTTCCGCTGCCCGAGCGGGTGCAATTGCCTCCAGAATGACGCAAACTCGCGAATTGCCCTCGACTCATCGCGGCGGACGCGTCAGTCTCTGCGCGGAACAAACAGGGGGCAGGGATGGTCGCCATCGTCCAGACCGTTGCGTATCTGGGGCTCGAGGCGCGCAGCGTCGAGGCGCAGGTGCAGATTTCGCCCGGCGTGCAAAAGGGCATCGCTGTGGTCGGCCTGCCCGACAAGGCGGTGGGCGAAAGCCGCGAACGGGTGCGCGCGGCGATCGCCTCGCTGGGTCTGTCGCTTCCGCCCAAGCGCATCACCGTCAACCTCTCGCCGGCTGATCTTCCCAAGGAAGGTTCGCATTACGACCTGCCGATCGCGCTGGCGCTGCTCGCGGCGATGGGGATCATCGATGCCGAACTGGCGAGCGAATATGTCGCGGTGGGCGAACTCGCGCTCGACGGGCGGATCGCCGCCTCGCCCGGCGTGTTGCTCGCAGCCTTGCATGCGTCAGCGACCGGAAGAGGGCTGATCTGCCCGGCTGCGCAGGGGGCGGAGGCCGCCTGGGCGGGCGGCATCGATGTCATTGCCGCACCCGATCTGCTCACTTTGCTCAACCATCTGAAGGGCAATGGACGATTGAGCCCGCCCCGGCCCGGCATCGCCGAGGAGCCGGTGCGCGGCGCCGATCTCAAGCAGGTCAAGGGCCAGGAGACCGCCAAGCGTGCGCTCGAGATCGCGGCTGCCGGGGGGCACAACATGGTGATGACCGGGCCGCCGGGCGCGGGCAAGTCGCTGATAGCTTCGTGCCTTCCCGGCATCCTGCCGCCACTGACGCCGGAGGAGGCGCTCGAAGTCTCGATGGTGGCGAGCGTCGCGGGCACGCTCACCGATGGCCGGATCAGCCGCGCGCGTCCGTTCCGCGCACCCCATCACAGCGCCTCGATGGCCGCGCTCGTCGGCGGCGGATTGAAAGTGCGCCCGGGCGAGGTCAGCATGGCGCATCTGGGCGTGCTGTTCCTCGACGAGCTGCCCGAATTCCAGCGCACTGTGCTCGATTCACTGCGCCAGCCGCTCGAGACCGGCGAGGTCAGCGTTGCGCGCGCCAATGCGCATGTCACCTTCCCGGCGCGGGTCAAGCTTGCAACGCACGTATACTAAATTCAGCCAGCAACAAGTTGCAGATTTCAAGGGATAGGTCCCTTATCGCGTGAAGAAAGTGCCGGTCCGCTTCAGACCGAGACCCAGCCATTCACAGGGCCAAGATCGAACGTCTGGTTCCGCTAGGAGCCGTCATGCCGGTTTTCGGGATAGCGCGCATTATGCTTATGACTGCGGCTAAGTGCAAAGCGGACTGGCTGCTTCTGGAGGGGTTTCGAAGAAAGTTGAACATGTCTGTGGATGGTACCAGAGCCGCCCAATGGTCCGCTAGTAATCCCCATAGTCTCCAATCTCGCTCCGCAACGCTGCCTCCTGCGCTGCTCGAAGATCCTCCAGAGGCACCTGGATCGGCTTGAAATCGAGGCGATACATAGGCACCTGCCATTGATTATACAGGTATTGTAGCTGGCTCTGTTCGGCGTTTTGCGAAATCAAACCCGCCGCGTGCAGTCGTTCCAACATCTGCTGCGTCAGGCTGCGAGGAAGAGAGTAGCATTCGATCTCACCTATGAAATCGACCGCGCTCCAGACCTGAGAGACGATGTCCAGCCCCGCCCGGCTGAAGGCGCCTATGTCGCTCAGGGCCTTTGCCACATACCAGATTGAGGTACGTCGGCCCCCGAACCTCGCTGGCAGCCAGTCCGACGGCTCGCTCCACATTGGCTCGCCATCTTCATGGGTGATGATGTCGGCGTAGAGCCGGTTTTCACGAGCAAACAGTGTGGAGTTCGGCATGATAAATTCGCCGCCAAAGCCATCAATGTCATGCGAGCGTCGGCTGTTGTCGAGATATTCCTGGAGCTGCCCCACCGTCATCGGTTCCCAGCCCTGGGCCTCGGCATAGAGCAGACGCGGTAGATGGTCGTAGAACCACTTAAACATCTGTCCGACTAGCCCGCCTCGGAGCTTCGGAGGGCAACGCACGATGTCCACAAGGATCAGGATCTTCGACAACTCTTCAGTCGCCTGCCCTATGAGGATTGCTGCTGCCCTCGAATGATCGTCGAGTGCCTCAGCAGCAGCCATAAGTTCGTCAGCACTCTTTAGTAGGATCGGCAGCCCTTCAGCGATGATATCCAGTTGCCGCGCAGGCGTGAGCTGGGCGAGCACTCGGCCTCGCTTCATGCCGATGTCTTCCGATTTCAGTGCCTCAGCCATGTAGCGCCCCAGAAGGTTTTTGCGTGCCTCATTCTGCCGCTGCGCGACCTCGAGGCAGAGGCGATCTGAATGGCTGCTTTTAGGTTTCTATACAACGTGCTGGGATGACAGAAATGGGGTCGATTTCTGAATGGCAGGAATTTTCCAGGAGGAGTGCACAGCCGCCGTTCGATCGTGCAACGCCAACCGAACCGTTTGATGGATTATAGCCCAACAGCCTCGGGCCGGCGCGGCCTACATAATCTCTTGGGAAGGGATCGCTGGGAAGGCCGCGACCGATATTTTGCCCATCCTAGAAGCCTGCGTCGTAAGATTTTTTCGGCCAGCCCGAAATCCTGTTCTTCGCTCCAATTGTTGCGCCTACAATGACAGCCAGTTTGGGAGGCGTCATGCTGAGAATTCTGATCGATACATGCGTCTGGCTCGACATCGCCAAGGACTATCGTCACCTCAAAACACTGGACGTGCTCATCGACTTGATCAGCGATGGTGAGGTCGAACTAGTCGTGCCTCAACAGACGCTTGACGAATTCGAGCGGAACAAGGGGCGCATCGTCCAGGAGACCAGCCAAGGTATTAGCGCCGTCTTTAAGCGGGTCAGTGATGCCATTCGTGAACATGGTGGAGAGGAAGGCCGTGACACCTTACTCAAGCAGTTGGGCGACATGGATTATCGCATTGGCAAACAAGGCCAATATGCAAATTTCAACATCGATCGCATTGAGAAGCTGCTGACCGACGGGGCGATCGTTCAGACTTCGGACAACGTGATAATCAGGGCCGCGCAGCGCGCAATCGATAAACTCTGCCCGTTTCACAAAAACAAGAACAGCATGGCGGATGCGGTTTTGGTGGAAATCTACCGCGATATGCTGGCTGGTAGGGACGACGAAGAGCACCTCGCCTTCGTGACCCACAACAAGCACGACTTCTCGAACATGAAAGCCAATGAGCGAGCGCCGCATCCCGATATCGCCGAGCTATTTGCGACAGAGGGCTCCACATATGCTCTCGCTCTCGGGGAGGTGCTGAACGCTTACGCTCCCGCATGGATGGAAGAACTGAAGTGGGAGTTTGAGTTTGAGGAGAACCCACGCAGTTTGAGCGAGATATTGGAGGCAGAGCACCTACTTTTCCGTCAAGTCTGGTACAACCGCCATCTCAATCTCATGTTTCGCGTCGAGTGTGGCGAGATCGAGATCGTGGACGAGTTAGGCAAGACCGAGAAGGGCCATTACCGTCAGGACCAGATCACGCGTGGCACTTTGGAGGCAGCCTTGGCTGCCGGAGAGCGAACGAGGAATGAGGTTGGCGAAGAAAACCTTGGACCTTGGGACGATTTCGAGTGGGGAATGCTCAACGGCAAGCTGAGCGCATTGCGCTGGGTAACTGGTAGCGAATGGGACTTTCTCGATACCTAGGAGCGTGTCAGACTATTTATGCAATCGTCTCCCGTGCTGCCATCGTGACCAACTTGGGTACGACAAAGAGCAGGACGCCCGGGTCATCGCCGTCGATACATCTCACGCCGTTCGATTGTTGACGGCTATCACCACAGCCATTCTCCGGACCTTTAGTGCGTTAGAGCGTGCCGACACTCCCGGATCAGGTTATCGGGCTGATCCGATGTGAAAACCATGTTGATAATGTCGCGCACGATGCGCGCGCGCGGTGGAATTTTCAGTTCATCGCTAGGGTGGAAAAATGTCTGGTGAGCGAGCTTCATACCCTGGATCAATGCTTCGATATTGTGGTTTGCAATCAGGTCGAAACTAGCCGTGTCCCAAGGGTTCTTCTTGTTCGCATCGATGCAGATGTGGCCAACTGTGATCTGCTGCGAAACGGCAGTGTCGGCGGGATGAAAGCGAGGCCGATAGCCAAATTCAGGCTCTCTCGTGCGGGGCAGGGTCAAAACACCTGAACCGAGATAATCGGCTAAACCTTGCTGATTTCCGACAAGCGATGCGTCGCCGAGGCCGGTGCCGCCCATCGACCAACCTTTTGGGTCGAGGAACGCGCCGCCATAGACTTGGTAGTTGGCAGACATCAGCGCATGGCTGGCGCTGTCGAAACTGAATTGCAGGGCCGGATGGATATGACGGCGCACGGCGCGCTGTACAACCGTGTAGAGGCAGGCCAGATCGAGTTCGGACTTGCCAAGGATATGAACCCACCGGGCATTTTCCAACAGCCCATCGTCGCGTAGATCGATCAGTCTTTGCAGAAGCAAGCTGAAATCCTCGCGATGGCCAGCAGCAAAGGACCAGCCCTCAAACGCATAATGCTTCACATGCTCATACCATGCCTTGCTCTCCGCCTCGGTTCGTCCTTGGAGGACGTTGAGGAATTCAGTTGCGCCAGGTGTGCGCTCGACAACAAATTGTTGGTTGTTAAGCGATGTCTGGACGAGTGCCGCATTGAAGTCCTCCGCCTGTCTGTTGCTGGCCGCGCCGTGATCGATAAGGGGACCGTGGCCCTCTTTGCGGAGCCGCGCAGTATGCGTGGCGATTTGGCCGCTCTTGATGCCGCCAGTCGGAAAATCCAGCACCATCGAGAAATCGGTGTTGGCCTCCATCCATCGCATCATACGCCGGACAGTTTCAGGGCCCCGATACACTATTTTGCCGGTCTGAACCTGATAGCCTCCGCTATCCCCAACGACGATTGAGCGGCTCCGGTCGCGCATGCTCACCATCGTGGGCGGATCATTTTCATGGATAGATTTGGCAGCCTGACCGGCGCTGAAAAGCGCCCATGGATAATGGAAAAGATTGCTCTGGGGATCGAGGAAATTGAGATCCTGCGCGGCGAACGGCAGCGGTCGACGGAATGCGCCATTATGGGCGAACCGGGCATAGCCGAAACTGAGCGCGGGCAGATAAATGGCGCAATTTTCGAAGCTATTTTCGTAGGATAAGGTCATTGAAGCTCGCGTGCTGCGGCGCATGGTGAGCGCGCCGGTTACTTTCTCGAAATCTTTGGGGCCTAAAGATTTCCAAACCTTTAGCCTGGAGTTCAGCATGTCATCAGCCGCCGCCGCCATCAGCAACAGTGAGACGGTCGAACATTCGAACATCGAAAAATTCAGGCAGATAAAGTTGCTGGCCCACGATTTCGAAAGGCGCGATGTCAACGCGAAAGATGCGCTTTACGCTGCCCTAGCTGCTTTATTCGATTTCGTGACGGAGCTTGAAACCGAAGCTTATCGTCGTGAATTTGTCGAGGCGCAGGCTGGGAAATGGGGCAAGGTGGCTCGCGACAATCCGTTTCAGCCGTTCGTCAAACTGGCTTTCAGCGGTGAAGGGATCAGTGAAACCTCCCGTAGCCAATACGCTGCTGTTTTGCGCTATGCAGAATTCGCACGGGACAAGACCCTGTCATTGGGTGATTGGTTGCGTGCATCTGGCGGCATTGATGGGTTGTATAAAGACGCTGCCAACTTTTTCCCAAAGCCACATAAGCACGTTCAGCAGGCAAAGCTCGACGCGGCTGTGCAGGCGGTCAAAGCTCAACGCCTGAGCGAGCAATTCGACTTAGGCAGGGGCGACGCTCCAGAAGGTTTTGTGCATGCGCTTCTGCATGTTGACAACACAGGCAAGGCTCACATCGTTCAATACACCGAACGCGATCAGGCGAAGCTTGAGGACCTGTTCCAGAAACTCGCCAAGGTAGAAGCAAAAAAGGCGGTCGAGGCAGAAAAGCCGCTATTCGCCCTTTGCCGCGCGATCCGCCTGCTCACCACTATCGTTCCTGCTGGCAAATCAAATATCGATAGGCTCATCACCCTATCGCGGAAAGCCAACGAGTATGGTGGCAGTGCTGTGATGGTTCAGGCTATTTCGACCGCATATGAGGGCGCGCTTGGCGAAATCTTGCTGGGAGATATGATCGATTGGGTGCCAATCGATGGCATATTGGCATTTGGACAATCTGAGGCTGCCCGCTTTTGTGAGGCGTTCGCAATTAGCGGTAGTTGGAAGTTTGATGGCTCCGTCTTGGTCCATGATGAAGCGACAGTGGCAGATATCGATTTGCTAGACAGCCTACCTGCCGTTCCAAAAGGCAAATTTTATTTCCAGCGTAGGGCTGACTTTAGGCAGATTGCTCCTTTCATCGTAGAGTTTGACGGCGCAGTTGGATTTCTGGGGCAGTGTCGGCGCAATGCCAAGGGCAAGGCTTATCGCGGCGTCCTTACGCTTGATTGGACGGGGCAGCATCTCCGCTACCAACCATATGCGGCAGGCGGTGCCAGTCACGATATTTTCGGATTGAGCATCGATCCAAAGTTTGGTGATGATCGTCTGTTCGGTTGTGACATGCTCGTCGGCCTGTGTGATGTTGCTGATGAAATTCAATCCGACCTCACCGGCTGGCTGGTTAGCACACCTGAAGAAGACAATTGTGCCATGTTGATCGACCATATGGCAGGAAAGGATCGGATCAACATTGTGATGCCGCTCGTGAAAACGGCAAACGGACATACCACACAGACAAATGTGGCGTTGCCCATTCCCTCGAAAGTTTGATCACCATGAAGCATTCGCCTTCAACGAACGAATTGCCCCCTGGATGGGGCACATTCCTCACCGCGCTGAAAACCTTTGTCGATGATATGAGGCCAAAGATCGACGAAATATATGACTATAAAATTTTCACGCCCGATGATTTTGAATGGGGGGGCGGCACACAGGCTCAGAAAAATGTAGCCCTGCGAAAGCACTATAACCTCAAATGGCTTGCCGCTAGCGAACGGGGGTGCCTCGCCAGCAAGGAGGCTATTGCACGCCAATACATAGTCGATTTTGGCGGTATCAGGAAAAACTCGGGCGAGAAAATTAGCCACTACGCGAACGCTCCGGATGAGGAATTGGCCGACGGGAAACTTGCCGGTGTGGCGTCATGGTCAAAGGTATTGTCGATCCGCAATCCGGCGGCTTATGCGATCTACGACGCACGGGTAGCCTTTTCGCTCAATGCGCTACAGGTGCAAAGGCTTGGGCATGTAGGTGTATGGTTTCCGCTCCTGTCCACTCAGAACGCTACGCTAAAGCGTGTTCAGCGGCCATTTGCCAACATCAAGCCTAAGTTGGAACATCGAATAAAGTCCCGGGTTGCCTATCGCTGCTACATGGAAGCGTTGATCCACGCGGTCGGCAACGGCCTTCCCGATGATGGCGAGATGATCTTGTTTGCCGTGGCGCCCAAACTTGCTCGGGATTGGGAAAGCGCCAACACACCTGCAAAAGAATAATGATCAGCAACCTTGCAGAGTTTGCCCGATGAGCATGAGGATATGGCCGATCTAAGAATGCGGTAAACACTGGTCCTGCTTACGTTAATTTGACGCACAATAAAGGTGGCTCGGTTTGTCTTAACAGGCTCGCGGTTCGGATAAGTGGACTGCCGCTGGTTGATCATGCCGCTGCGAGTAGCGGCTGGTAGAAGTATACCTGATCGGGCATACGACCATATCCGCGATGTCTTTGAGCGCGCATTCAGCCGTGTCGAAGTGGCGGTCAGACCGGATAAAAGGCCCTTGAACTGCACAATCGGCAGAGTGCTTTCCATTGCTTGCCGCTTGAACTGTTCTCTAAAAGTCAAAAATATCATTGGTCATTAATGCAATGGTAAGGCGAGGTTGCATAGGGGTTGGGCATGCGTGACGATACCCTAGCCAATGAAGTCCTGTTCAAATGCGACCGAAGCCGCAAGCGCGAGTTGCGCCAGTTTCTCGACACAAAGATGAAGGGCGATTGGCTTATTAAGATGAAGTACGAGGACAGTATCGGTTTCCGGGAAGAACCATTCTTGCGGAAAGGCCGATACGAAAAATGGTATGACCGGGAACGCCAATTGGATATTTTCGGTTATTACTCTGAAGAAGTTCATCAGACAGCCATTGCGCAATTTGAGAATGGGGCTGATGCCATACTGTTTAAGCTGACTTGGGGCGGATCGGCTTTTCTTAAAGACTAAAGAAAAAATCTGGGCGGGCGCAGTGGCTTTCTAAGGTGGAGAAATATCTGTGCTGATCCACTATGGGATCGGTAACGGGTTGGGGTATGTACTCCCTGCAGATTGAAACCTCATCCAGCTAGCCGATAGACCGACGCCCTGTTGCACCCGAGTTCACGGGCTACCTCTACGGGCTTCTTCCCTTCATCGAGCAGCCGGCGCACCGCCACGGGATCTATCGTAGCCCTACGACCCTTATAGACGCCCTTACGCTTGGCCTGTTCGATGCCCTCTCGCTGACGCTCTGAGCGCAGTTTCGTCTCGAACTGCGCCACGGCACCCAGAACGCCAAGCATGAGTTCGCCGTGGATCGTAGTCGTGTCGATGCCGCCTTGCTCGACGCACCGGAAGCCGACGCACTTCTTCATCAACTGCTCGACCATGATGTGCAGATCGACGCTGGAGCGGGCAAAGCGGTCGAGCCGCGTTACTAGCAACACATCGCCCTCCCGGCAGAACTCCAGCGCCTGCACAAGTTGTGGACGGCGCATCGTTGTGCCTGACAGCTTCTCGCTGAACACCTTCTCGCATCCCGCCGCCTTCAATGCGTCAAGCTGGACATCGAGGCTCTGGTCCTCCGTGGATACGCGGGCATAACCGACAAGCATTGCAGTCTCCTCAGGTCTTAGACCACAGTGCGATTGTGTCGTACGAAGCAAAGAGCAAGCCTTATGCGACGCTCTGCGCTTTACCCTAGGGCGTCTTGCTACGGTAAACCCATAAGTGAATTTTATCACGGTAAAGCCACATAGGAATAATGACGCGGAACATCGCGCGGCTTTACAAAAATAATAGCGCAAGCAACCTCGCATTGAGGTCAACGTAAAGCAGGAACGCACATGACCAGAATAATCGTTATCGACCCATCCCTCCGCTATATTCACGAAACTCACCTACTGAGCGGGGTAGAGGAGACTTTCTAACCTTCATCTACCAGACGCTTTCGACGCCCAGCTCTCCGGTAAAATGGTTCCAGACAGTCCGATTTAAGCGAAAGGACGGAGAAATCGAGTTGCTGTGTATGGATGAAGAGGGCTTGCTAAAGCCCAATCTCAAGGGCTTTCAATGGGGCCACCGCCAGCCCATAGTCGGCAAAGTTTTCATTGTCGGATTTAACAACGATGGCTAAATGAAAGATACCGACTTATCGATTGAGGAAGTAGGCGAAAGAATTACTTTCTTAGCGTGAGCTCACGCCCAGCAAGAAATTTGGTCCCCAAAGTTTTTGCCGGGCGTCACAGGCAGCGCCTAAACGCTGCCGTGATAACCCGTCTAGCAAGTGTTGCCGCTTGATCGGCAATGCAGCCTGCTCCGGCCTCTTCAGAAATATCGGTCAATCGCAATGCCGCTCTGACCAATGAGCGTAAGCTGGGCTGGGCATCTGAACAGCGCAAGTAGTCGTAATATCTGGCGCTGTGACCGAGATACTCGGTCGAGAATATTGCGTGGTTGGGCGCTCTTCCTGTATTGTGAAGGAATAGAAAAACTTCATCGAGTAGCATACCAACCATCTCCATTGCGTGCGGGAACGCTCGTATTTATCCTCAGATCGATTGCTTCGGATAAATAGGAAAATACGAGGCCACTAACGAGAGAGCCGGGCAAACCGGACGATGGAGACAAAATGATTTATACGACAGATATTCCGCGTGGTGAATATCGAGATGCCCTCATCCGCTGGATAGGGGAATTTCAGCCATCCCTTTTCGTGACGTTTGTGTTCAACAGCCCAATTAGCATCCAATCATCACGAGACAGATTGGAAGAATTCCACCAGCGCATTGACCGGACCATCCTTGGCCCGAAATGGCTTCAGAAGACAGAAGCCCGTAGTCAGTATATTGCATTTATCGAAAAGCCGACAGAAAACCTACACATTCATGCGGTTTTCCATCTGCCCACGGGCGGTGACAACACGTTTGTTTTGAAGGCTCCAAAGATATGGGGGGAACTCGCAGCAGCGGGCAATCTTGATATTCAGCAAATCCCTTATGTCGAAGGCTTGGCTGACTACATAACCAAGGAAATTCGACCAGACACTAGCGAGCAGATCCTTTTACCGCGTCAGCGTTGCTCCGCATTTCAAGCTGCATAGGTGATCGCTCAAACCGTTTGCGACGCTACGGTCCCTGACGTTCACTGTTTGGATTTATGGCGGGCTTGGGAGACTAAGTCCGCAGTTAAAACTTATGGATAAACGAGACAAGCCAGAGAACGAAACAGACACAACAACCAGAGCTTCACAGACATATAGAACGACATAAATTTAATTCCGACAAGGGTAAATTACCGGCTAGATCGACCTAAACCGTCCTTATGGCGGGTGAATTATTTTCTACTAATTTTCTGGTGAAAGCCGCCAATCTTCGGTCGCTCTCACGAAAAACGACGTTATCGCTCGCCTTGTCCACAACAAGCCAAGGAGATGATATGTCGATCCTCAAGTCCCTCAAGCTGACCGCTGCCACCCCCACCAAGCCCGAGACCTCGGAGCATTCCTTCCGCACAAAGCTGCTGCGTTACCTCGCTGAACAGCAGGCCTTGGCGGAGGCGGAAATCGCAGGAACGCCATTTCAGGCAACCAAGAAGGTCACGCGCACCAACGAGGCCGGTGAAAAGGTCCGCGTCGAAACCGCGCGTCAGGTCCGGAAGGGCTGGTTCACCGATGCCTCTGGCAAGATGTTCTTTCAGCTGCGCTATGGCAGCAAGCCGCTGGAACTGGCGAAAGGAATGAACGCTGTGTCCGTGCAGGACATCAAGGAGGTGCCGGTGATCATCGGGTCGATCATCGAGGCGATCCACGCAGGTGAACTTGACCCGCAGCTAACGGCGGCCATCGCGGAGCGAAAGGCGAACTTCAAACCCCACGCCAAGAAGGCAGCGGCCTGACATGTCGGAGGTCCTGAGGCGGGCAGAAATTGCCCGCCTCAATGATCGATTGCGAACGGGCGGAGAGGGTGGCTCGATATTCATGTCCGCCGGTATCGCTGCACTGCCTGTTGATCTGCGGGATGCCATCATCAGGGCAGTACGCCAGTTTTCTAATTTCAATACGGATAATGACCCCCACGGCGAGCACGATTGCGCGGTGGTCGTGGTGCCTGGTTATCGGATTATCTGGAAGATCGACTACTACCCCAACGATGACGGCTGCGCTGATCTCGACCCCACCGATCCGGCGACGACCAGGCGGGTAATAACGATTATGCTCGCGGAGGAATATTGATGCGAAAATTTGAAGTCAGCGACATTGGGGATTTTCACTACCGCCAGCTCCAGATGCTCATCAAACTTGGCCTTGCTGAAGCCCATATCGTAGTTCGACGCTGCGAGGGCGCTTGGCCGCGGACCAGTGACGTCGCTGACCGACGTGCAGCAGGTGGCGTGCCCACGGGCGAGGCGATCAACTGATCGGTGCTTGTCGGATACCACCACGCATGATCTTGTGTTACCTCAAAATTCTTTGGTGTGGCAGATAGCAAGTCGGTGGCTTATGAATGTATCGGGTTGCGTTCCATCCGCACCTATTGTTCGATCCCTCATTTCCAACTGATCAGGCACCATGTATCTATCTGACGTTGATGCGGCCCGTGTCGAAAAGCTCGCGCAAACTGTGAGGCAGCTCGCACCCGGTTCATACAAGCTTTCAGAAATCTGCGGCGACGAGTGGCGCTCCATGCCTGATGCCAATTCTTTTTCGCGCAAATTCCGTAGGGTAGTCGAAGCCGGGATGATCCCAGAATTGGTGATCCATCCTGAAAAAGGGCCAAGCGACACCCTCGTCTATATCGTCAAGATTGACGAAATTTGTGGCTAGATTGACTTCCTTACGCCTTTACGTTCCCGCATCGTTCTCATACAACATCGAAAAATTTGGTTACCAAAAAAACGGAGAATAACGCGTGGCAACAGGCATTACGGGACGCGAGCAAAAAAGCCAGGACGCTATCACTGCGCACGTTCCGCATCGTGATCCCCACCCTCTTCCAAGCGGGCAGGCTGAGCCCTTTTTGGCATACGACAACCGCATTACTCAAGCTGAAGCGCTGCAAGCAATCCCAGTGGATTTTTCGGTACGCGAAGCTTCGGGATGGAGAGATACCACGCTTGCAGCAAACGCTTTTGCGCTCTGCGACAATCTTGCTGGATTGAGTGCCCTTGCTCAATCTGGCCAAAAAGCTCGTCTATTTTACCTCGATCCGCCCTACAATACGGGTATGGGTTTTCATTCGCGTAGTCTTCAGCATGCTTACAAAGATAATCGCTCAACAGCTGCGTATGTTGAGTTTATGCGTCGCCGTATCATTCTGATACGCGAATGCTTGGCAGATGACGGATCGATTTATATCCATATTGGCCATCAGATGCTGGCTCATCTGAAAGTGGTCATGGATGAGATTTTTGGTGCTAAAAATTTTAGGAATATCATTTCGCGACGGAAGTGCAGTTCAAAAAATTTCACATCAAATAGCTACTCAAATATCCACGACTATGTGTTATTCTATTCAAAGACCGATGATTACCTCTGGAACCAGCCTGGGCAGAAACCCACGGAGGAGTGGGTAAACAAAGAATACACAAAAGTCGATGCCAAGGGGCGCTATAAGCTGGTTCCTATTCATGCGCCGGGAACCAGAAATGGTGAAACAGGCCTGCCTTGGAACGGGAAGAACCCGCCACCCGGTAAGCACTGGCAGTACGCACCGTCGAAACTTGACGAGCTGGATCAACAGGGCTTAATTCATTGGAGTAAAACCGGAAATCCGCGTCGTAAGGTCTATTTGACCGATGACAAAATGGTGCCGTACACTGACCAGTGGGATTGCTTTCGTGACGCGCATCACCAAAGCATCGGAATTACCGGCTATCCAACAGAAAAGAACATAGACATGTTGCGCATGATCGTGGGTGCAAGCAGCGATCCGGGGGACCTCGTCGTTGATCCCTTTTGCGGGTCAGGGACCACACTTGCTGCCGCTGATGACCTTGGTCGTAAATTCATTGGTATGGACGAAAGCTTCACTGCCGCCAGCGCAACCTTGAACAGGCTCCGATTTGGCGTCAAGCCCATGGGGGATTACGTGGATAGGTCGGCGCTGAGCAGTGGAGGCACGCTCAGCCTTTTTTCTGACCTTCCCAGCCTATCCCCGCACCCCAGCAATTTGGAGCATGAGCGCAAATTTGCATTTTTGGTCGACAGCGAGCTACTCAGCAGCTTTCGCAAGGAGATTGATGACCTCGCTGACCTCTGAAAGGTCTGCATCTTTGTCTCCGATCAGCCAGTCGAGCGTAATACGCGTGGGGGCGAGCTTAAGGCTCGCTACCCGAACATTACCATCCCATTCGCCATCGATTTCACAAGCCTCCTGCCATGTGTCGCGGTGGGCTAAGCCAGGACCATCAGCAAGAAAAATCACCCGGAATGATCTTCCCGTCTCTGCACAATACTGCCGTGCTTTTTCGACCTTGTATCTGTTGCCACCAGTACGGTCATCAGATTGCGCACCGCCTCGCGTTGCATCGTACCGAGCAAATCCGACCGCTAAGACTTTTGGCTTTTTGCCGACGGTCCGGATCACGAAGTCACAGGGATAGCCGCCAACAAAATCAGTGAAAATGCTGCTGAGTTCAACGTCACGACCCGCCCGACGGGGTCCTTCGATAGTGAGCACGTCCGGAAATTGCGTTTCAAACCAATCAAAGAACTGCTCTGTCAACGCATAGCCCGACTGCCCGCGCGTGTCATATTCGCCGACCAGCGCGGCAAGGGTCTCAAAATCCCCCGGTCGCAAGGCCGCAAATTGCTCCTGTAATTTCTCAATCGGCTTAAACGTTGCGCCGTAGCTGTTGACCAATTCCTCCGTCGTAACTTTCGTGATCTTTTTGCTCATTTCAGTGTCGATGACCGGGGCCACGCACCGCCTAAACATTTTCAGCAGAGACATGCGGGTATCTTTTTGTATTTTGGATGACCGGATGCGGTCCAGTAGCTCTGCGCTACTAGCGGAGGATTTTATGAGATCGTGGAAAAGGGCGATGTCGCCTTCGTAGCGGCTATAGCTCTGCTTCAATATCTCGGGGAAGCGGATCGCGCTATCAATGGGTGTGATGATCGAGCTGGGGACCTCAATCGAACTGAGAAATTTTGTCATTGCTACGCGCGCTCTCTTTTGTGATGTCTCGGTGATGTCCAACCCCTCGCCAGCTGTGTCAAGGAACAACAATCTAAAGGCTGCTTATCGCCACCTTCGCGATGTTTATCCGACACTGAACTGGCTTTTCGACGCCACTGGTGAAATTGCTCTTCCTGATCCCACGCCATTGCCCGTATCAACCTCGCTGGTGAAGATCGTGGTGGGTCAAATGCTTTCGGTAGCAGCGGCCAGGACGATCTGGGAACGACTTATAACCACAGCCACCGAGATCGGCGTTGGTGTGCATGATTTGCCGTTTGACGAATTGCGTGCCGCCGGATTGAGTGCGCGTAAAGCAAAGACTATTGAGCTGATCGCGCAAATCGTTGGCGATGACGTGCATTATCTCGAAACGTGGCGGTCACTGAGCTACACGCAGCTGCATGCGTCGGTTCGATCTATCTGGGGCCTTGGAGATTGGTCAGCCGCGATGCTCGGGATATTTCAGTTTGGGCACCCGGATGTTTTTCCACTCTCTGATGGCAGCCTTTTACGGGCGTTGCGTTTAGTCGAAATGAAATTCTACGATAATGGAGCGTTTCAACCTTGCGCTGCCGCGCCCTACCGCAGCTATCTCGCCCTAACGCTCTGGAACGCATTAGACGCTCGATTGCTCAGCAATGATGAGCTGACCTGACTTCTTGCGCATAGTTTGGCCAGAAAAATCAATGCATGCTGTGCTTCATTCCGCCACAGGTCACTGAATTTTAAAGTGCTGTAAAAATGCGGAAAGAATGGCAGTCTCCTCAGGGTTTCGTTTATCCAAGCGTGCCACTGCTTCAGCTTGGGCGTCGGCAATCGTCGTCCAACCCGTCCTTTCATATCCAGTGCCGGTCATACGCCGCGCAATCTTGGCGGCCATGTTGCTGCGAAGGCTGTCCGACAGCAGGTCAGGCCGATGTTCAAATATCAGACGACGACCGAGCACGATCAGTCGGCCATCGTCGAACCCGTCAACAATCGCTGGTCGATCTTCCCATGCTGTTTGGTGGAACGCAGCCATGCGGTTTTCATCAGCGCGGTTTACGAACCCAGAATAGATTTGCTCTTCCACGAACTCCGACGATGGCCAGTCCTGCTTGGCACACAGGCGGATTAACCGCGCACAGAATTCCGTGTCGGCTTGTAGCCGATATGCGCGCTCCAGCAGGTCGCCAGCAGCAACATCGTCGAAGTGATCATATTCGGTTAAGGGTTGCAGGGCCGGGGCAGCATTTGTGCGAATGCGCCTGACAGGCTTAGGCGAGCGGGCCAGCCGTGCGGCCAACTCTTCATCCGTCATGGCGCGAAGCTGGTCCATGTCGATAGTCAGGCTCAAGGCAAGCACGCTGCCAGCATTGCCGGGGTCATGCCCAATTTTGGCGAGCGCAAATTGGTACGGACGATTGTAATAGCTTTCCGTGAGAACGAAGCACGGCTCGGCATCCAAAAACGCTGCCAAAGCTGCTTTGTCCGAAAACTGAATAGCGTCTGCCCATAATGCTGGCGCGTTGTCACGGATGAGGCGGGCCACATGGATCGTGGCCTCGACATCGGCCAATGCGTCATGGGCATTCGCGTGCGCAAAGCCGTTTGCCGGTGCTAGCCGGTCAAGCCTGAACGTTGGCTTGCCGTTTTCACCAGTTGGCACGATGATAGCGCCCGGCATCAGAACTGACGCAGCCTGTGCTATCTTCAATATATCGATCCGGCAGTTGCCTGCCGTGTTGGTTAGATAGGGGGAGTGCAGTGACTGGTACAGCGCCTGCCGCAGCAGGTGCTCATCAAAGCTGAGGGTATTCCAGCCGGTGAAGATGGACGGCGACCAAGCCGCGAGCTTTGCTCGAATGGCGCAGATCATTTCGTAATGGCTAGGAAGGGTCGGGTCGGTGATCTGCTCAATGCTGATCCGTGTTACGCATAAAGCGCCGGGCGACGGCACGATATGTGGCATCAGGCGGCATCGGATTTCGAAGCGGTCGATTTCGTTCAGGTCAACGTCGGTGTGGATAGCCGCGAATTGCAGGATCTGATCGAAGCTGGTGCTCGTGCCGGTCGTTTCCGTGTCGTAGAAAACAAACCCCATATATGGTCCCGCTAACCCTGATCGGCTGACGCTATCAGTGCCGCCAATAAATCGCCATGGCCGACGAACCTGCCGTCGCGGTCGCGTGTTTCGTCCCGTGCAATTTCGTACCAGCCGACCAGCCTGCCGTTTCGATTGCGGCCTGTGATCCTGCCCCCGGCGCGGTCGGACCAACCCAACAACAACCCATTTCTATCTCGGTACATCTGTCGCACTGGTCTGCCTCCTTAATTGAGGCTGTTCGATCAAGCGCCGATGGTGGTGGCTGTCAACAAAAGGCTTTCGGTTCAGGCCGATGCTTCGGCAGCCCCGCTAAGGGGCCACAGACGTCAATATGGATTGAGGCATAGTCGCTGTGCTGCCCAGATCATTTTGCGCTGCTATGACCCTCGCGGGGCACTACATGCCTGCCACAGACAAACACACAGGGTTATAAAGTCGAACACCGATGCTGGAAAAGAGAAGGGTTCTTTATGCCAAACTGGCCACCCCCTGACGAGAAGCCGATTTCTCGCATCGAGATATTGATCGTTGCTACCCCCGTGGGGCTAACGATCCTCCTTACCCTTTGTGCTCTCGTTCAAGATCTTGGCAACTGGCTGGGGCGTTGAGGTGAAATCTCGACAAAGGCCCATGGGAAGCGAGGGGGTGCATTGCAATTTACTCTAGCACATATGATCCCTCGATCATGGTGCCTTTGGCATCGAAAAGCCACCAAGAGAAATCGTCGGGCTCAATCCTGAAGCAATCCGTTGGCATAATCACTATGCGCTTGAGAAGCCGCCTAAGGCTCATGTTGGCGCGGCCCCTTGCATAGGTGCGAACCTCATCAAGCTCGCTATCTAGGTCTGCCTCAAGCGCCCTGAGAGAAGCGGCATCGCTTTCTGTGGAAGGTTTGGACATCTCGATACCTAGCGCCTTCTGCGCCAAATCGATAGATTTGCTCCGGTCTTCGATCTGCTGTTGAAGTGCTGCCACGCGCTGGACGATTGCTTTCGGGCCACCCTCCTCAAGCACCCCGATCAGGTTGTCCAACCGATTTTGATCCGCGTCCCTGAGCCTCACAATTTCTGCTAGCTGTTCCCGTAACGTCGCCACTGCGGCAGCCTCGGTGCGCTTTGCCACCAATTGCGGCAATAACTCATTCAGCACCGTTGCCTCGACCACATCGTAGCTCAGGATTGTGCCATTGCTGCAATTGTGTTTGCGGCGGGCTCTGTCGCAACGAAGGCGACGGTGATCATTCCGTTTGTAGGTCATAACCTCACCGTTCTTTTTGGTGTATGTTTGCCCCTTGTCGATTTGATGACGAAAATGGGCACCACCGCCGCACTCTCCGCACACGATGATGCCTTGGAGCAGGTTACGGTTATAATTTGCTTTCGTGGTAGTCTGGTTGCCCTTTCGCATCGCCAGCGCGGCCTGTGCGCGGTTCCACTTCTCCGTGGTAATTGCTTGGGGGAAAAAATCGACAGCCAGGATTTCGCCTTTGTTCGTCACGTATTCGCCTAGCACGGTCCGTTTGGTGAGGAGACGGTAGATGTAGCTATAGAACCAACCGTTGTTCCCTCTCCGCTGCTCGGGCGGCGTCCAGCTTGGCTCGTCGCGGGCATGTAGAATTGTCACAATTTTGTGAATGCCAACCCCGTCGATGTAGAGGTCATAAATCTCGTTCAGAACTTTAGCGCGTTGCTCGTTCAGCACCATCTTTCCGCCAATGCGGTCGACCCAGAGCGGCATGTTCGGCACGGGAATATTTTTCGCGCCTTGGCTGATTGCGTCCATGCGTTTCTGCCAGGTGGCAGTGGTCCGCTTACTCTTTTTACTGCTTTCCTCGTGCGCCTGCTGCGCGATAATCACGAGCTTGAAGATGTCTAGCATCTCCCCAGATGCAGCAGCTCGATAGATATGCGCATCGTGATACGTGGCAACATCGACCCCGTTTTCGTTGAGGCCCCAGATCAGTTGAGCGGCGGCCTTTGCACCCTGACGGCTCAGTCGGTCGATGTTCTCCACGACCAGTACCTTGCCGGTATGCAGCCCATTTCTGGCTTCGATCTCAAACTCGTGAAGAGATGCGCCCTCGTATCTATTTGCGCCATGAAAGGCGGATCGCCCTTCATCTATGATCGTCTTCTCGACGGTCCAGCCGTGTTCGGTTGCGAAATCGGTGCCAAGTTTTCGCTGCCGTTCTAACGAGAAGCCCCTCTGCTCTGATGTTGAAAATCGGGCGTAAATGATTGCAAACTGTGACATCAAAACCCGTTAACACCCAAGCGTTGCATTTCAGTTTACTTACCTAGCATCCTGCGTGCAGATGATCGCGGCGATGAACCCGTGCCGCTGCGGGCATCTGGGCGATCCCGCGCTCGGCTGCTCGCGCGCGCCCAGATGCGCGGCGGATTATCAGGCCAAGGTATCGGGACCATTGCTCGACCGCATCGACCTGCATGTCGAGGTCGAAGCCGTCACCGCCGCCGACCTAACACTGCCCCCGCCCGCCGAAGGCTCGGCCGAGGTCGCCGCCAGAGTCGCCGCCGCCCGCGCCCTCCAGACCGCGCGCTACGCCGACATCAAGGCCCGCACCAACGCCGAGATCGACGGCGAAGCACTGGAACGCTTTGCCACGCCGGATGAGCCGGCAAGGCAGCTGCTGGCAAGAGCGGCAGAGGCGATGCGTCTATCTGCGCGCGGCTATACACGAGTTTTGAGGGTCGCCCGCACGATCGCGGATCTGAGCGGCGCACAGACAGTGGGCCGGGTGCATGTCGCAGAGGCACTGAGCTACCGCAGACGGGCGCCGGTGGGGTAACAGCAGCGGAGCCCCCCGGCCCCGCCGCCGTCATCGCATGTTACTGCGCGGTCCAGCCGCCATCCACGGGGATTGCGGTGCCGGTGATTTGCGCGGCGGCCTCGCTCGACAGGAACGCGGCGAGTTCGCCCATCTGTTCGGGAGTGGCGAACTGCTTGCTGGGCTGCTTTTCGATCAGCAGCTTTTCGGTTGCTGCTTCCACGCTGATGCCCTGATCGGCGGCCATCGCCTCGATCTGCTTCTGCACCAAAGGCGTGTGGACCCAGCCGGGGCAAATGGTGTTCGACGTGATACCGGTGCCGGCGTTCTCGAGCGCAACGACCTTGCTCAGGCCGACCACGCCGTGCTTGGCGGCGACGTACGCCGCCTTGTGCTTGCTGGCGATCAGGCCGTGGACCGATCCGATGTTGATGATCCTGCCGAAGCCCTTGGCCTTCATGTGCGGCAACGCTGCCTGGATGGCGAAGAAGATGCCCGACAGGTTGATCGCGATCACTTGGTGCCACTTGTCCGCCGGAAAGTCCTCGACCGCGTCGGTGTGCTGGATGCCGGCGTTGTTGACGAGGATGTCGACCGAGCCGAGCTTTTCGACGCACAGTTCGACCATCGCCTTGACATCGTCGGGCTTGGACATGTCGGCGTTGCTGTAGACGACCTCGACGCCGTATTTGGCGGCCAGGCCTGCGCGTTCCTTCTCGATCGCATCGGCATCGCCGAAACCGGTGATGACCAGATTGGCGCCCTTGGACGCCAAAACATTGGCAATGCCCAGCCCGATTCCGCTGGTCGAGCCGGTGACGATGGCATTCAGTCCCTTAAGCATTTCAGATCCCCTTCAGAGCAGTTGCACAACGCGGCCCGGAGCTTTGTTCGCAGGTGCAGCGAATCACTCTTGCCGACTCGTCTAACGTGAGTTACCCCTACGTTCCAACGGAAAAAGACGGGTTTCGCATCAGTTTCTGGGGGAAATGCGATGGCCAAGGCTAGCCCGTCGTCTGCGGCCAATGCTGCGGATGCGAAATCCGAAAATGTCAAATATGTTGCAGCCGCTAACAGCAAACCGGTCAATCTGGCGTTGCAGGGCGGCGGTGCGCACGGGGCCTTTGCCTGGGGCGTGCTCGACCGGCTGCTCGAGGATGGCCGGCTGAAATTCGATGCGGTGAGCGCGACCAGCGCGGGCGCGATGAACGCCACGGTGCTGGGCTATGGCCTTACCATCGGCGGGGCCGACGGGGCGCGCGAAGAGCTCGAGAAATTCTGGAAGAAAATCAGCGACGAAGGCGCCAAGGGGCCGCTGCAGCCTTCGTGGATCGACAAGGCGATGGGCAACCACAGCCTTGATTTCAGCCCCGCCTTCCTGATGATGGACATCCTCTCGCGGGTGATGTCGCCTTATGAGCTCAACCCATTCAACTTCAATCCGCTACGCCAGGTGCTGGAGTCCAGCATCGATTTTGGCGTGCTGCGCGAGGGTTGCCCGATCAAGCTTTTCCTGTCGGCCACCAATGTGCGCACCGGCAAGGTCCGCATGTTCGAGAACCACGAGATCGGCCCCGATCAGGTGCTGGCATCGGGCTGCCTGCCGTTCATGTTCCAGACCATCGAGATCGATGGCGAGGCATATTGGGACGGCGGATACATGGGCAATCCGGCAATCTTCCCGCTGATCTATGGCAGCGAGACCAACGATGTCGTGATCGTCCACATCAACCCGCTCAACCGCGAGGAAATCCCCAAGACCGCCAAGGACATCCTCAACCGGATCAACGAGATCAGCTTCAATTCCAGCCTGATGCGCGAGATGCGCGCGATCGCCTTCGTCACGCATCTGATCGACGACGGCCAGCTCAACGACGACAGGCACCGGCGGATGCTGATCCACTCGATCCAGGACGAGGTGTTCATGGAGAGCCTGGGCGTCACCAGCAAGCTCAACCCCGACTGGGGCTTCATGAAGAAGCTGCGCGATGTCGGCCGCGAATGCGCCACCCAGTGGCTGGACAATCATTTCGACGATGTCGGGGTGACATCGTCGACGGACATCAAATCCTTTTTTCTCTGATCCTTTGGTCAAAAACGGGGGTTCCTGACCATGACGCCTGAAGACATCCTGAAACTGCCTTCCATGCCCGCCGCAGCGCCCAGCTATCCGCTCGGCCCGTACCGCTTCATCAACCGCGAATTCATGATCGTGACCTACGAGACCGACCCGGTTGCACTGCGCGCCGCAGTGCCCGAGCCGCTCGAGCCCAATGCCGACAATCTGGTGCTCTACGAATGGATCCGCATGCCCGACAGCTCGGGGTTCGGCGATTATACCGAAAGCGGGATCGTCATCCCCTGCACCTATCAGGGCGAGCCGATCAACTACACTGCGCAGATGTATCTCGACGACGAGCCGCCGATCAGCGCGGGTCGCGAGATATGGGGCTTTCCCAAGAAATACGCTCTCCCAAAGCTGATCGTCGCGTCGGACACGCTGACCGGCACATTATCCTATGCGGGGCAGACCGTCGCGATGGGGACCATGGCGTACAAGTGGCAGGAGAGCCCCGGCGGCTGCGAAGCGCAGGCCAAATCGATGACCAAGACATCGTGCAACCTCAAGATCATCCCCGATGTCGATGGCAGCCCCAAGATCTGCCAGCTGGTCGCCTATAATCTGGAGGACGTCACGGTGAAGGGCAGCTGGGTCAGCCCAGCGCGGCTGCAGCTGATCCCTCATGTCAACGCGCCGGTGGCGGACCTGCCGATCCTGCGCATCGTCGGCGGCAAGCACTTCATCAGCGATCTCACCCTGCCGCATGGCCGGGTGCTGTTCGATTACATCAAAGACGCCGCAGGCTGAGAGGGGGACAGGACATGAACAAGCAGGATGTGCTGAAGCTCAGCTCCATGCCGCTGCAGAGCCCGACCTATCCGGTGGGCCCGTACAAGTTCTTCGAACGCCAGTACATGATCATCAACTACCGGACCGATCCGGCGATGATCCGCCAGATGTTGCCCGAGCCGCTCGAGCCCGATGGCGATGTCGTCTCGGTGCAATGGCTCGATCTGCCCGATGGCGAGGGCTTCGGCGCCTATTCGGCGGTGGCGCAGGCGATCCCGTGCACGCTGGGCGGCGAGAGGTGCACCTTCCTCACCCAGATGTATGTCGACAACTGCCCGCCTCTGGCGGGCGGTCGCGAGATCTGGGGCTATCCGATGAAGTACGGCATCGCCAAGCTGGATACCGTGGGCGACACGCTGACCGGCGTTCTGACCTATGCCGGGCAGACCGTCGCCAGCGGGACGATGGTGTACAAGCACGGCAGCCCGACCGATCCGGCAGCAATCGAGGCGCTGCTCAAGCGCACGCAGGTGACGCTCAAGCTGATCCCCGACATCGACGGATCGCCCGCGATCGCGCAACTGGTAGGCATCACCTTTGCCGATGTGGTGGTGAAAGGCGCGTGGACCGGGCGGGCGCGGGTCGAGCTGATCGATTCGGTCAACTGCCCGCTCGCCGACCTGCCGGTGCTCGAACACACCGGCGGACTGCACCTGGTGACCGACATGACGCTGCCTTATGGCCGCGTGCTGCACGATTATTTGACCTGACGGGCGCCCAAACGAACACTCCTGACCCCGGCGCGGCTTGAGCCCGCCGGGGTTTTCGCACTCAGAGCAGCTCGGCCACCGTCTCGCTGGGCCGGCAGAGCTTGACCGCATCGGGTGTCGCCACGATCGGGCGGTTGATCAGGATCGGGTGCGCCATCATCGCATCGACAATCTGCGCGTCGGTAACGCCGGCATCATCGAGTCCCAGCTCCTTGGCCAGTGGCTCCTTGGCGCGCAGCAGGCCACGCGCGCCCTCCCCCGCCCGCGCGATCAGGCTTTCCAGCGTATCGCGCGAAGGCGGGGTCTTGAGATATTCGACAACCTGCGGCTCGTGCCCCGCCTCGCGGATGGCCGCCAGAACGTTGCGCGAGGTGCCGCATTTCGGGTTGTGATAGACGGTGAACTGCATCGCCTGTTTCCGCAGGATCAGAACGGCACGTCGTCGTTGAGATCGTCGTCGAAGCCGCCGCCGCCCCAGCCGCTCGAAGAACCGCCATCGTTGAAGCCGCGCGCCCCACCCGAGCCACCGCCCGACGAGCCGCCGCCGCTGCTGCGAGCGCCGCCACCGCCGCCGTAATCACCGCCGCCGCCACCCATGCCGCCGCCGCCGCCGGGCTTGCCGTCGAGCATGGTCATCACAGCGCCAGGGCCCTGCAGCACGACTTCGGTGGTGTAGCGGTCGTTGCCGTCCTTGTCGGCCCATTTGCGGGTGCGCAGCTGGCCTTCGACATAGATCTTGCTTCCCTTGCGCAGGAAGCGTTCGGCGACGCCGACCAGGCCTTCGCCGAAGATCGCGACGGTGTGCCAGTCGGTCCGCTCCTGCTTTTCGCCGGTGTTGCGGTCCTTCCAGTTTTCGGTGGTGGCCAGCCGCAGATTGGCGACCTTGCCGCCGTTCTGGAAGCTGCGGACTTCCGGATCGGCACCCAGATTGCCGATCAGAATGACCTTGTTGACGCTGCCCGACATATGCTTTCCCCGGATATTGTGTGCTGTGGTGGATGACCGGGCAGAAATTCGCTCCGGTCTGTTGTCGCGTTTATAGCCCTAAAGCCGTCGCGGTCCAGAAGGTAATCCCAGCCGCGACCCATGCCAGGCCGAACAGATAGGCGAGCATGAACATCGGCCATTTCCAGCCATTGGTCTCGCGCTTGGTCACCGCGATCGTTGATATGCACTGCGGCGCGAACACGAACCAGGCGAGGAACGCGAGCGCGGTGGGCAAAGACCAGCGTCCCGCGAGCCGCTCGCCCAGCGCGAGCGCTGCGGTTTCCTCGTCGGGCGCGTCGATCGCATAGGTCGTCGCCAGCGCCGAGACCGCAACCTCGCGCGCCGCCATCGCCGGGATCAGCGCCAGCGCGATGTCGCGGCTGAACCCGATCGGCGCGACCACCGGCTCGAGCAGGCCTGCAATCCGTCCCGCAGCCGAATATTCAGATTGGCTCATACTGCTGCCTTCGGGCACCTGCGGATAGGTGAGCAGCAGCCACAGGCCGATGGTCACCGCAAAGATGATCGTGCCTGCCCGCCGCAGGAACAGCGCAGCGCGCTGCCACAGCCCCAATGCCAGATCGCGCAGCCGCGGCAGCTGGTATTTGGGCATCTCCATCAGGAAGCCGCTCGCCCCGCCCTTGGCGACGGTCGAGCGCAGCACCAGAGCGACCACCATCGCGCCGATGATGCCGAAGACATACAGCCCGAACAGCACCAGCCCCTGCATCCCTATCCCCGGGCCGATCGCGGTGGAGGGGATGAACGCGGCAATGATCACGGTATAGACCGGCAGCCGCGCCGAGCAGGTCATCAGCGGCGCGATCAGGATGGTGGTCAGCCGGTCCTTCTCGTCCGAGATGCTGCGCGTCGCCATGATGCCCGGAATCGCGCAGGCGAACGATGATAGCAGCGGAATGAACGAGCGTCCCGACAGGCCGACCCCCGCCATCATCCGGTCCATGATGAACGCGGCGCGGGCCATGTATCCGGTCGCCTCCATCAGCAGGATGAAAAAGAACAGGATGATGATCTGCGGTAGGAAGACGACCACCGAGCCGACGCCCGCGATGACGCCATCGACCACCATCGAGCGGAAGAAGCCTTCCGGGATCGTCGCGGTCGCGAGTTCGCCCAGCGCCGCAGCACCCGCCTCCAGCGCATCGGCGAACGGCGTTGCCCAGCTGAACACCGCCTGGAAGATGATGAACAGCAGCGCAAACAGGATGATCGGCCCGGCAAAGGGGTGGAGCAGCACGCCATCGGCGCGGTCGGTCCAGCGGCGGCTGTCGGTCTGCGAAACGATCGCGCTGTTGGCGATGTGCTCGGCTCGCCTGCGCCGCGCGCGCATGTCCGGCTCGCCCAGCGGCGCGTGCGGCCCCTGCTTGGCGAGGATCACGGCATCGAGCGCGGCGGCGAGTTCTGCCAGCCCCCTGCGCCGCACCGCGACCGTGGGGATCACCGGCACGCCGAGGTCCGCAGCCAGCCGCGCGGCATCGAGCGTCAGCCCGTCACGTTCGGCAAGATCCACCATGTTCAGCGCGACCACCGTGGGCAGGCCCAAAGCCAGCAACTCGAGCGCGAACACCAGATGCTGGTCGAGATTGGCCGAATCGAGCACGATGATCAGCGCCTCAGGCCGACGCTCGCCCGTCTGGCGGCCCATCACCACATCGCGGGTCACCGCCTCGTCGGGGCTGGTCGGATCGAGGCTGTAGCTGCCGGGAAGATCGATGAGCTCACCCGGACGGCCATCGGCAAAAGTAAAGCGGCCCGATTTGCGCTCGACGGTGACGCCAGGATAGTTCGCGATCTTCTGCCGCGCGCCGGTTAGCGCATTGAACAGCGCGCTCTTGCCTGCATTGGGGTTGCCGACCAGCGCGATCAGCGGCTGATGCACGGTCATGCGATGGTCTCTGGCGCGGCGTCGGGCGCGCGCAGCGTGATGGCGCGGGCATGGACGCGGCGGATCGCCACCGTCATCCGGCCGATGCTGAGCGCGATCGGATCGCGCCCGAAGAAGATGCCGCGATGGCGGATGGTGACGCTCGCGCCTTCGTCGACGCCCAGCGCACGCAGCCGCTTGCCTTCGTCTGCAGGCAGGACGCTCCAGTCGATCGCGGAAATTTCCGCACGCTGGCCGGTAGGGAGCTGGTCAAGAAGCATGGTCTGGTGTTGCGAACCGCTATCAATATCCGCGCGTGCGCGCCAGCGATTTCTTGTGACAGCGTCACCCGCCCTGGTGCACCCGTGCGGGCTTGGCGCGGCGGGGGTGCTGGGCTAGTCCAGCAGCATGGGCAGGGCGCACGCATCACCGGACGCGATCATCATCGGCGGTGGCCATAACGGCCTGACCTGCGCCTTCTATCTGGCGCGCGCAGGCCTGTCCGTGCGGATCGTCGAAGCGCGCAATGTGATCGGCGGCGCGGCGGTGACCGAGGAATTTCACCCCGGATTCCGCAATTCGGTGGCCAGCTACACGGTGAGCCTGCTCCAGCCCAAGGTCATCGCCGACATGGGTCTGGTCGGACGCGGGTATCGCGTCATCGAGCGCCCGGTGTCGAACTTCCTGCCACTTGCGCAGGGCGATCATCTGATCCTCGGCGGCGGGCTGGAGCGCACGCAAGCCGCGTTCGCGCGCTTCTCGCGCAAGGACGCCGAGGCGCTGCCGGGCTATTACGCGATGCTCGAACGCGTCGCCGATGTGCTGCGCGAGCTGGCGCTGCGTCCGCCGCCCAATGTCGGCGGCGGCGTCGCCGGGCTGGTCGAGGCGCTGACCACCGGGCGGCAGCTTTCCCGGCTGCCGCGGGAAGTCCAGCGTGACGTGCTCGACCTGTTCACCAAGTCCGCGCGCGAGTTCCTCACCCCCTGGTTCGAGAGCGCGGCTGTGCAGGCGGCGTTCGGCTTCGACGCCGTTGTCGGCAACTATGCCAGCCCCGACACGCCGGGCTCGGCCTATGTATTGCTCCACCACGTGTTCGGCGAGGTCAACGGCCACAAGGGCAGCTGGGGGCATGTCATCGGCGGGATGGGCAGCATCACTCGGATGATGGCCGAGGCCTGCGCCGAGCAAGGCGTCGAGATCAGCTTGAACAGCCCGGTCGAAAAGGTGCTGGTCGAGGGCGGGCGCGCCACCGGGGTGCGGCTGGCAAGCGGCGAGGAACTGCGGAGCCAACGCATCATCGCCAATGTCGGGCCGAAACTGCTCTATGGGAAGATGGTGCCGCGCGCCGCACTTCCGCAAGATTTCGCGCGGCGGATCGATGGCTACGTTTGCGGATCGGGCAGCTTCCGGATGAACGTCGCGCTCGACCGGCTGCCCGATTTCACATGTCTGCCCGGGGCCGAAAACCCTTGGGGCGAGCATCTGCGCGCAGGCATCGTCATCGCGCCCAGCCTCGATTACATGGACCGCGCGTTCAGCGATGCCAAGGCGCACGGCTGGTCGCGCGAACCGATCGTCGAGATGCTGATCCCCTCGCTCGTCGACGACAGTCTGGCGCCCGCGGGGCATCATGTCGCGAGCCTGTTCTGCCAGCAATTCGACCCCAAGCTCGACTGGACGCCCGAGCAGGAAGCGGCGGCTGCGGACACGATCATCGATACGGTCGAGGCGCACGCGCCTGGCTTTCGCGCTTCGATCCTGGGCAAGCAGATGCTCAGCCCCAAAGGTCTGGAGCGCACCTTCGGCCTGATCGGCGGCGACATCTTCCATGGCCGGATGAGCCTCGACCAACTCTGGGCCGCGCGCCCGGTGCTGGGCCATGCCGATTATCGCGGGCCATTGAAGGGGCTGTACATGTGCGGATCGGGCACGCACCCCGGCGGCGGCGTCACCGGCGCGCCGGGGCACAATGCGGCAAAGGTGGTGCTGGCGGACAAGAGATGGCGGCGGGGGTGACCCGCTCCCCTCCCGCCCGCGGGAGGGGAGAGGCCTCTGTTACCCCTTCGCCAGCCGCGCCGCAGAGGCCAATTTGATGAAAGCCCACACCTCGCTATCGAAGCCGGGATCGGCCTGAACCGGCCAGTTGGGCATGTCGTCGTACATCTTCATCGTGCCCTGCATCATCGCCGGGCTGGCGACCTGGGTGAAGGGCTTGAGCAATTCGAACCAGCGCGCGACAAAGCCCGCTGCCACCTCGCTGGCAGGGTCCATCGGCAGCGCGGCCTTGATTGCGTCGCCCAGATCCTTCCATTGCGCGGCATAGGCCTCGTTATCGAAACCGGGCGTCATTGCGCCCATCTTCTCGGCCCATTCGGCCTGCTCTTCGGGGGTGAAATAGCGGTCAGTCACCGCCTTCCATTGGTCTTGTGACATGGTTGTCGTGTCCTGTTGTTCGTGTCGGATCAGCGAGCAGAAGGTCTCTGCATCGATGGGCTCGCCGCGATCGATGCGTGACTTGACGGAAACGAGAAGCGCCTGCGCATCGGATATGCGCCGCGCCTGCGCCTCGAGATGGTCGAGTTGGGCGGTGATCAGCCCGTGAAGATCGATCCGCCGGTTGGCGGTCAGCCGCTGGATCTGCGCCAGAGTCAGCCCCGCCTTCTTGAGCGACAGGATCAGGTTGAGCCGCTCGAGCGCCGCCGCATCATAATGCCGCCGCCCCGACGCGGTCCGCAAAGGCTGCACCAGCCCCCGCGCCTCGTAAAAGCGCATCGCGCGGGCGGTAAGACCGGTGAGCCGGGTAACGGCAGCAATGTCGAGCGAATCAGCCATGAGCTGCTTATGCCACTTGACGCTGCGTCAGCTTCAAGGGGTTTTTTCAGCCCTATCCCCTCCCGCTTGCGGGAGCGGATAGGCACTGCGCACCTCCTCCCGACTTTCCGCATGACGTGCCCCGCCCCATGAGTCATGATCGCGTCCGACATAGCGAGGTACACCATGCGGAAACTTGCGTCGTTCCTGTTCATCTCGCTCGACGGCGTGGTCGAGGCGCCCGACACTTTTGTCCGGCCCGAGCTGTATCAGGACTTTTCGCCGCTGATCGCGCAGTCGATCGCCGGGCAGGACCTGGTGCTGATGGGCCGAAAGATGTACGAGGAATGGTTCGCGTTCTGGCCGACCTCCGACATCCAGCCGTTTTCGGGCTTCATCAACACGGTGCCCAAGCTGGTGGTGTCCGGCACACTGACATCGACCGAATGGCAGGGCTCGTCGCTGCTGGCAGGCGACGTGGCAACCGAGGTCGCCTCCCTCAAGGCCACCGATGGCGGTACCATCGGCGTACATGGCATCGCGCTGATCGAGTCGCTGATCCATGCACGACTGATGGACGAGCTGCATTTCGTGCTCGTTCCTGCGATGGCAGGATGCGGACGGCGACTGCTGTCCACGGCTGCCGAGGCGATCCAGCTCGACCTGATTTCTGCGCAGACGACCCCCACCGGATTGCAGCACCTTGTCTACACGCTGCGGTCAGGCTGACGCCGCTTCCACGCACCCGGTTCGTCCCATTTTCCGCATGACGCCACGCAGCCGATCCGCCATTGTCGCACCCGATGCGTGCCTTGATCCTTCGCCGGCTGTTGATCGCAATCCCCACTTTGCTGCTGGTCCTCATCGCGTCGTTCGCGCTGATGCGGTTTGCGCCGGGGGGGCCGTTCGATGGCGAGCGGCCGCTGGCGCCCGAGACGCGCGCGGCACTGGAGGCGGCTTATGGGCTGAACCTGCCGATGGGCGAGCAGTTCGCGCTGTACCTGAAGCGCACGCTCACCGGCGATTTCGGGCCGAGCCTGGTCTATCGCGATTTCTCCGTGACCCAGTTGATCGCCGACAGCCTGCCGGTGTCGCTCACCCTGGGCGGTCTTGCGATCATCCTCGCGCTGGCGCTCGGGCTGGCCGCAGGGACGGTCGCCGCGCTGCAGCCCGGTGGCTGGGCGGATGAGGCGCTGATGCTCGCTGCCACGATCGTCACCGCCCTGCCCAGCTTCGTCACGGGGCCGTTGCTGGCGCTGATCTTCGGGCTGTGGCTGGGGCTGCTGCCGGTCGGCGGGCTGGGCGATAGCCTCACTAGCGCGCCGCAATTCTGGGTGATGCCGGTGATCGCGCTGGCGCTTCCGGTCGCAGGAGCGATCGCCAAGCTGGCGCGCGCAGGCCTCGCGGCGGCGCTGGCGCAGGAGCACATCCGCACCGCGCGGGCGCGGGGTCTCAGCACCGGCGCGATCATCGTGCGCCACGGGCTGCGGCCTGCGCTCGTCCCGGTGGTCAGCTATCTCGGCCCGGCGGCGGCGGGGCTGCTCACCGGCGCGGTCATCATCGAGACGGTGTTCGCGCTGCCGGGGCTCGGGCGCTACTTCGTGCAGGGCGCGCTCAACCGCGATTACCCGCTGATCATGGCGGTGATCCTGCTCTATGCCGCGCTGATCATTGCATTCAACCTGATCGCGGACCTGCTCTACAGTTGGCTCGACCCCCGGAGCAGGGCATGAACCGCATCGCCCTGCCCGCCACGATCGTCGCGCTGATCGTGCTAGCGGCGCTCATCCTGCCTGCGCTTTTGCCGTGGAGCCATGATGCGATCGACTGGGACCATGTCCGCGCACCCGCCGGATCGCCGGGGCATCTTCTGGGGACCGACGAGCTGGGCCGCGACCGGCTCGCGCGCCTCGCGGTGGCGAGCCGGATCACGCTGCTGGTGGCGCTCGCCGCGGCTTTCGTCTCGATGGTCGTCGGCATCGCCTGGGGCATGGTCGCGGGCTGGGCCGGAGGCCGGGTGGACGAGGCGATGATGCGGATCGTCGATGCGCTCTATGCGCTGCCGTTCATGTTCATCGTCATCGTGCTGATGGTGGTGTTCGGACGCTCGATCCTGCTGGTGTTCGTCAGCATCGGGCTGGTCGAATGGCTGACGATGGCGCGGATCGTGCGCGGGCAGGTGATGACGCTGCGCCAGCGCCCGTTCGTGCTCGCCGCAACGGCGAGCGGGGCACCGGTGCGCGTGATCCTGTGGCGGCACATCCTGCCCAATATCGCAGGCGTCGCGCTCGCCTATCTCACGCTGACGCTTCCCGGGATCATCATGATCGAGAGCTTCCTGTCGTTCCTGGGCCTTGGCGTACAGGAGCCGCTGACCTCGCTGGGCATCCTGGTCAAGGAGGGCGCGGACGACATGGACGTCGCGCCGATGGGTCTGCTGGTGCCCGGCGGGGTGATGGTGACGCTGCTGGTGTGCCTGACGCTGATCGGCGAGTGGCTGCGGGACCGGTTCGCATGAGCCTCTACCGGCTCGAGGGTTTGTCGGTGACCATCGGCAACCGCACGCTGGTGCGTGATGTGTCGCTCGAGATCGCGCCCGGAGAATGCGTCGCGCTGGCGGGCGCTTCGGGATCGGGCAAGAGCCTCACCAGCCTGTCCCCCTTCGGCCTGTCCGCCGGGCGGATCGGAGGATCGGCGATGCTGGCGGGGCAGCAACTGGCAGGATTGCCCGAAGCGGACCTGAGCCGCCTGCGCCGCGTGCATGTCGGCTTCGTCTTCCAGCAGCCGCTGACCGCGCTGACCCCGCATCTCACCGCCGCGCAGCATCTGGCAGAGTGCGTGATGCAGGCTGGAGGCCAGCGACCGGATCGCGCAGCGCTTTGCCATATGCTGGAGGCGGTCGGGCTCGCCGATCCGCTGGTAAAGCTCAGACGCTATCCGCACCAGCTTTCGGGCGGCGAGCGCCAGCGGCTGATGATCGCCTGCGCCATCGCGCATCGACCGAAGCTGCTGATCGCCGACGAGCCGGTGTCCGCGCTCGATGCGCATCTGCGCGGGGAGATCATGGCGTTGCTCACCCGGCTGAGACACGAAACCGGAATGGGGCTGCTGCTGGTCAGCCACGACCTCGCCTCGCTGGAAGCCCATGCCGTCCGGGTGCTGGTGATGCAGGGCGGGCAGGTGGTCGAGGCCGGCGCAGCGGCAACGATCGCCCGCGCGCCCACCCATGCCTATTCCCGCGCCTTGTGGGAAGCGACACCCAGCCTCAGGGCGCCGTTGCCCGGCGATCTGCCCGCCCCCGGCGCGCCTTTGGTCGAGGCGCGCGGGCTGACGGTGCGCTTTGCGGGCGCAGGCCTGTTCGCCAGGCCGGTGACCGCGGTCGACAATGTGGACCTCTCGGTCCGTGAAGGCGAGGCCGTCGCGCTGATCGGCGGGTCGGGTTCGGGCAAATCAACCATCGGCCGCGCCATCGCCGGGCTGGGGCCGGTGAGCGCAGGCGCGGTGTCGTGGCGCGGCGGACCACTCAAGCCACACCGCACCCGCGAGCAGCGGCGCTCGATCCAGCCGGTGTTCCAGGACCCGCTCGCCAGCCTCGACCCGCGCTGGCGGGTGTCGGACGTCATCGCCGAGCCGCTGGTGCATCTGCGCCCCGATCTTACGGCATGGGGCCGCGCGGGGCTGGTGAAAAAGGCGCTGCAACTGGTCGATCTGGACGGCGCGCTGGCCGATGCCACGCCGATGGCGCTCTCGGGCGGTCAGGCGCAGCGGGTCGCGATCGCCCGCGCGCTGGTGGCAGAGCCGCAGATGCTCGTGCTGGACGAGGCGACGAGCGCGCTCGACCCGCTGGTGGGCGCGCAGATCGTCGCGCTGCTGAAGCGGCTGCAACGCGAGCAGCACATTGCGATGCTGGTGATCACCCATGATCTCGCGCTGGCGGCGCAGTTCTGCCACCGTGCGCTGGTGCTTGATGCCGGACAGATCGTGGAGGCGGGGCCGATTGTGGAGCTGATCGCTGCCCCGCAGGCGGCGATGACCCAAAGGCTGGTGGCCGCAAGCTGACGCCTGCGACCACCACCCCCCTTGCAAAGGGTCAGCGGGTCAGAACTTGACCGTGCCGGTGACGAATACCTGGCGCGGGTTGCCGTAGAAGGCCGTCGCCACGCCCTCGGTGCCCAGCGTCGGGATGAAATTGCCCGCCGCATTGCGCGTCGGCGTACCGTCGGGCGCGGTCGCCAGGAACTGGTAGCCCGAGGTGATGTACTGCTTGTTCAGGATGTTCTTGGCGTTGAGGCCGAAGCTGAACCGGTCAGCATCATCGCGCCAGATCAGCGCGGCATCCCAAAGCGCATAGCCCTTCTGGTCAAGGAACGGGCTGGGCGTTTCGAACTGGAAGGTCTTGCTGCGATAGCTGACCGTGGTCGACGCGGTGATCATCCCCGAGAAGGCCGGGAAGGCGCCGGTGAAGGTGCCCGATGCGGTCCATTTGGGGGTGTTCTGGATGCGGCGCAAATTGGCGACGTCGATGTTGCGCGCATCAATGAAGCGCTTGTATTCGCCATCGATGTAACCCAGCGTGCCATTGAAGCTCAGGAACGAACCGTCGCCGGCAAAGTCGCGGGCGAACACGGCGTTGCTCTCGAATTCCAGGCCCTTGAACTCGGCCTTGCCGGCGTTGGTGGTGACACCGATGAAGGTGTCGTTGGTGCCGTCGCCGTTCGAATCGAAGCCTGCGGACCCGGGCACCTGCACATTGGTATAGTCGGCGTAGAAGCCGGTCAGCGCGATGTTGATCGCATTGTCGGCAAAGCTGCCCTTCCAGCCCAGTTCATAGCTGTCCACCGTTTCGGGCTCGAAGCTCAGGAAGTCGAAGATTTCCTGCTGGCTGCGCACGCCATCGCGGTTGGTGTCGGGTGCGGCGGTCGAAAGGCCGCGCGGATCGAAGCCGCCGCCCTTGAAGCCCTGCGAGTAACTGGCGAACAGCAGATGATCGCTGTTGGGCTTGAAGCTCAACGACGCGCGCGGGTTGAAATCGGTAAAGCGCGCCTGGCCGTTGAAGTTTGAGGTGGTGGCAAGCACCAGCGGGTTGCCGCCGAACTCGGCCGAGCGGCCCAGCTTGGTCTGGCGCAGAATGGTCGAGTTGCGCTTGTCGACGGTGTAGCGGCCGCCCAGGGACAGCGACAATTGATCGGTGAAATCATAGGTGAAATCGCCGAACACCGACCAGGTATCGGTGCGCGCGTCGCCGGCGGTGAAGGCGTTGAGGTTGGCGACCGTGGTGAACAGCAACACATCGAACGCGGTCGAAGCCTTGGCGTCCAGATAATAGAAGCCGACCAGGCCCTTGAGGCGGCTGCCTTCATAGAGCAGCTGGAATTCCTGGCTGATCTGCTCGTTGCGATACAGCGCGGGCACATCGACATCGATTGCGGGCAGCGCGTCGAAATCGATCGGGGTGAAGCTGTCATCCTTGCGCCAGGCGCTGATCGACCGGAAGGTCAGCGTGTTGGTCAGTTCTGCGGAGATGTTCATCGCCAGGCCGTAAGCCTCGATGTCCTGCTTGGGCGCGTTGAGGCCGGCGCGGGTGTCGTAGACATCGCGCAGCACCGGGGTTCCGCTGCGGATGCCGGGGATGAGGCGGTGGCCGTTGCGCGGATCGGACTTGTCGCGGGTATAGTCGCCCGAGATGCGGATCATGATCGGCGCGCCATAACCGCCGATTTCCAGCGTGCCGCGGCCTGCATAGACATCGCGGTTGTAGTTCTCGAGCCCGCGGATGTTGAGGTTGTCGCCAAAGCCGCCGCGCGACAGCCGCGCGAAGGTGCCGCCGACGCGGACGATATCGCCGATCGGAGCCGACACGGTGACCACGCCATCGGCCTGGTCATAGGTGCCGTAGGTGCCGCGCACCTTCAGGCTGAACTCCTGCGGCAGCATCTTGGTGACGTACTTGACCGCGCCGCCGATGGTGTTGCGACCATAAAGCGTGCCCTGCGGTCCGCGCAGGACCTCGATCCGCTCTACCTCGTAGATATCGAGCACCGCAGCCTGCGGGCGGTTGAGATAGACATCATCGAGATAGATGCCGACGCCCGCCTCGAAACCGGGCACCGGATCCTGCTGGCCCACCCCGCGGATGAACGCGGTGAGGGTCGAGTTGGTGCCGCGCGAGTTTTCCAGCGTGGTGTTGGGGGTGATCTGCGAAATGTCGGTGATGTCGAGCGCGCCCTGGTTTTCCAGCCGCTCGGCGGAAAAGGCGCTGATCGCGATCGGCACATCCTGCAGGTTTTCCGCACGGCGCCGCGCGGTCACGACGATCACGGAGCCATCGGCCGAGGTCGTGGCGGCCTCTTCCTGCGCGTCCTGCGCCTGGGCGATGGCGGGAAGCGCGGTCAGCGCGGCTGCTGCAACCCCCAGCGTCAGCGAGGCGCGCGCGGCGGCAAAGCGGGTGAACCGAAACGATGACATTATATTCCCTCCATCATCCAAACCTGAAGTCCCGCGGTGCGCCGGTTCATCTGTTGACCGGCCTTGCGCAAGGCGTGAATGTTCATTAGTGAAAGTTGAACCAGCTTTCAACTCTTATCCGTTTGGGGGAGACAAAGCCGGAGAGATCGGCCAGAAGTGTTGCATCAGTGCATCATGTGCGGCGGTGGGAGTGGATTATGGCGGCACAGGCACCTGACCCAATCGGGGACGAGGCGGGCGACCCGTCCGAAAGGCCGGGCAAGACACCCCGCACTGCGCGTGGCCGGGCGACCCTGCGCAAGCTGCTGGACGCAGCCGCGATCGAATTTGGCGAGCGCGGTTTCCACGAGGCCTCGATCAGCGGCATCACCCGCCGGGCGGGCACGGCGCTGGGCAGTTTCTACACCTATTTCGATTCCAAGGACGAAATCTTCCGCGCGCTGGTGCAGGACATGTCGGCGCAGGTCGGCGTGCACGCTGCCGCCGCGATGCAGGAGGCCAAGAGCGCGCTGGATCGCGAACGTGCCGCGCTCAAGGGCTTTCTGGAATTCGCGCGCGAACACAAGGAAATCTACCGGATCATCGACGAGGCCGAATTCGTCGATTCAGACAGCTACCGCGCGCACTATCAGGTCACCGCATCGCGCATTCTGGCAAGGCTGAAGGCTGGCGCGGAGACCGGCGAACTGCGCGACGATGTCAGCGAGCTCCACGCCTGGGCGGTGATGGGGATGAACGTGTTCCTCGGCCTACGCTACGGCATCTGGAGCGAGGACCTCGCCCCCGACGCGATCGCCAGCGCGGCGAACGACTTCATAGCGCGCGGGCTGAAGCCTTGAAGGTCATCAAAGTGGTTGCGTCCTGACCCGGCATTCCCGCGAAAGCGACAATGACGGTGCCGACGCTCGCCTCAGTCGCTCGCCATCAGCAGTTCGGGCAAATCGCCGCTAGATCCCCGCGCCTCGTCGATGATGAACCGGCGGATCAGGCCGGCGCGCCCGACAATCTGCATGCCCAGACGCCGCACCAGCGAAGGCGCGCTGCCCGGCAGGCCATAGAGCCGGTTGAGCACATCGGTGGCGCCCGCCATCATCGCGTTGTCAAGCATCCGCCAGTCCTGGTAGCGCTTGAGCTGCGCCAGATCGCCCGGATCGAGCCCCAGCCGCGCGCCCTCCCCCAGCACCTGCGCGAGCGCCGCGACGTCACGAAGCCCAAGGTTCAGCCCCTGCCCTGCGATCGGATGGATGATGTGCGCGCTGTCGCCGACCAGCGCGATGCGCGGCGCGACCATGGCGCTGGCCTGGCACAAGGTCAGCGGCCAGCTGCTGCGCGGCGTCACGGGGGTGATTTCGCCCAAAAAACCACCGCTCATCTTGGTGAGCGCGGCACCGAACGCGCGATCGGACAGCGACACCCACGCATCGGCCTTGCCCTCGGGCACCGTCCAGACGATCGAGGCCATCGCGCGGCCGTCGTCGTCGTCGTTGAGCGGCAGGATCGCGACCGGACCATCGGGATAGAAGATCTCGAACGCGGTGTTCTGGTGCGCTTTCTCCAGCGTCACCGCGGTCACGATGCCGCGCTGGCGATAGGACCACTGGCCCAGCGTGATCCCGGCAATGTCGCGCGTCGGCGACATTTGGCCCTCTGCCCCCACCAGCAGCGATGCCGAAAACGCCCGGCCATCGGCGAGCGTGATCGTCGCACGATGCGCATCGACCGCGCGGGTCGCAACGTCTGCGCCCATCACCAGATCGATATCGCCATCGGCGCTCGCGGCCGCGAACAGCGCTCCGCGCAACAGGCTGTTGGGAAGCATCACCCCCATGCCCTCTGCGCCCGCATCGAAATCGAGCCCGCCCTTGCGAAGACCGTCGCTCACCGCGATGCGATCGATCGGGCAGGCATCGCGCCACAGGCCATCGGCCAGTCCGAGATTCTGCAGCATCTGCCAGCTGGTGCTGGCGAGCGCCGAGGCCCGGCCGTCAAAGCCCGGATCGGCCAGCGTCTGCGGGCTGATCCGGTCGATCACCCTGACGGAAAGGCCGCTGCGCACCAGCGCCAGGGCAAGCGCAAGGCCAGCAGGCCCCGCGCCCATGATCAGGATGTCGCTATGCTGCGCTGAAATGTGGGTATCGGTCATGGCGCCAATGTAGGGCGCAACATCCGCTCTGAACAGGGGCTTTGCCGTCCGGAGTCCCGCTCAAGTCCTTGCTTGACGCGGAGTCCGTCCTCTGCGCAAAATGCACGACATTTACCATATTGCCGGAGTTGAACAGGATATGGCCAGCCGCGCCGCCACCAGAAACGCGCCCGATTGGCGCGACCTGATGCGTCAGAGCCTGTTGCGCAGCGGCAGTCTGATCCTGGCGCTGACCTTGTTCGCGCTCACCGCATTCGTCGCGGTCTCGCTGATCACCTATCACCAGACCGATCCGTCGTTCAACACCGCCGCCGGGGGTCCGGTGGACAACTGGATGGGGATGACAGGCGCCTGGATCGCCGATTTCATGCTGTTTCTCGCTGGCCCTGCCAGCGCGCTCGCCCTGCCGATCACCGCCATCCAGGCGCATCGGATGTGGATCAACCGCCCGCTGGGCCACTGGCGGCGCGCGGTGCTGGCCACGCTGGTCAGCATCGTGATGCTTGCGGTCGCATCGGCGGTGTTCTTCGGGGAGGCCGCGCAGCATTTCCCCGCCGGGCCTGGCGGCCTGACCGGTCTGGTCGGCGCGCGCGGGATCCAGGCTCTGGGCGGATTGCTGCCGCCTGCAGGCGTCGCCTGGGCGGTCTATGGCACCGCGGGCCTGCTGGCGCTTGCCGGCACCTTGCTGGGCTGGAAGGCGCTGGGTCTCGAGCGCGGGCTGCTGCGCATGCCGCCGATCAAGGTGAGCGTTCCCGAAGCGCTGTTCCGCAAGCCGATCGGCCCGGTGATCGAAGAAGGCGACGAGGACGCAGCCGACGATGCCGTGGAAACACCGCTTCCGGCGCTTGCCGCCCCGCGCAAGGAGGCCGTGCCCGACAACCGCCCGCCGCCGGAGATCACCGAGCCATCGCTGCGCCCCGCCAAGGCGCAGCTTGGCCCCAAGAGCAAGCAGGGCGACTTTTTCGGACCTTATGACCTGCCCTCTGTCGACCTGCTCGACCCGCCACCGACCAGCACCGGCCCCGCACTCGACAAGATCGCGCTCGAACGCAATGCCCGCCTGCTCGAGACGGTGCTCAGCGACTTCAACGTCAAGGGCGAGATCACTGCGGTGCGCCCCGGCCCGGTCGTCACCCGCTACGAACTGCTCCCTGCGCCGGGCATCAAGGCCAACCGCGTCATCCAGCTTGCCGACGATATCGCGCGCAACATGTCCGCGCGCTCGGCGCGTGTCGCGGCGATCCCGTGCCGCAAGGAGCTGGGCATCGAGCTTCCCAACCAGCACCGCGATGCCGTGGTGCTGCACGAGATGATCGGCTCCAGCCATTTTGCCGAGAACACCGGCCAGCTTCCGGTGATCCTGGGCAAGAACATCTCGGGCGATCCCGTCATCGCCGATCTCGCACCGATGCCGCATCTGCTGATCGCCGGCACCACCGGATCGGGCAAGTCGGTCGGGCTCAATGCGATGATCCTGTCGCTGCTCTACCGGATGACCCCCGAGACGCTGCGGCTGATCATGATCGATCCCAAGATGCTCGAGCTGTCGATCTATGACGGCATCCCGCACCTGCTTTCGCCGGTGGTGACCGAACCGCAAAAGGCGATCCGCGCGCTCAAATGGGCGGTCGAGCAGATGGAAGAGCGCTACCGGATGATGAGCGAGCTCAAGGTCCGCAGCCTGGTCAATTTCAACGACAAGATCCGCGTCGCCAAGGCCAAGGGCATCCCGCTGGGCGAGGAAGTTCAGACCGGCTGGGACCCCGTCAGCGGCCAGCCGCAATACGAGAAGAAGCAGCTCGACTACGAGCCGATGCCGCAGATCGTGGTGATCGTCGACGAGCTTGCCGACCTGATGATGACCGCGGGCAAGGAAGTCGAGTTCCTGATCCAGCGGCTGGCGCAGAAGGCGCGTGCGGCGGGCATCCATCTGATCATGGCGACCCAGCGGCCCTCGGTCGACGTGATCACCGGCGTCATCAAGGCCAACCTGCCCACCCGGATCAGCTTCCACGTCACCAGCAAGATCGATTCGCGCACCATCCTGGGCGAACAGGGGGCCGAACAGCTGCTGGGCAAGGGCGACATGCTGTACATGTCGGGCGGCAAACAGGTCGAACGCGTGCATGGTCCGTTCGTGTCGGATGAAGAGGTCCGCCGCGTCGCCGATCACTGGCGCTCGCAGGGTGCGCCAGATTACATCCAGGCGGTGACCGAAGAGCCAGAGGATGGCGGCTTCGCGCTCGATGGCGCGAGCCTCGACGATACGCCCGAAGAACAGATGTACCGCAGCGCTTGCCAGATCGTGTTCGAAAGCCAGAAGGCATCGACCAGCTGGCTGCAGCGCCAGTTGCGCATCGGCTACAACAGCGCCGCGCGGCTGGTCGAGCGGATGGAAGAGGACGGTTTTATTAGCGCGCCCAACCACGTTGGGCGCCGCGAAGTTTTCCGCGACAAGGACGGCAACCCGCTCTGACGGTGCAGAGCGGGTTGACCGCGATCAGTCGCGCCCGGCGATCTTGATCGGCTTGCCGAGCAGCGTCTTCACATAGATGCGCTGGACCATCACATAGACCACGACGGTCAGCGGCGCGGACAGCAGCACGCCCAGAAAGCCGAAGATCAGTCCCGCGGCGACCACTGCGAACAGCAGCACGGCGGGCGGAACATCGACCGCATGCTTCTGGATCATCGGCTGGAGGAAGTTGCCCTGCAGCTGCTGGACCACCAGGAACAGGCCGATCGTCCAGAGCGCCGCCGTCGGCGAGACGGTGAACGCCAGCAGCACGGCGGGCACGCCGGCGATGATCGGTCCGACCATCGGAATGATGTCGAGCAGGCCCGCGATCACGCCGAGACCGCCCGAAGCCGGAACGCCCAGCACCCAAAGCCCCACGCCAGTCAGGATAGCCACGACCAGCGACGACACCGCCTGTCCGACCATCCAGCCGCGCAGACCGCGCGATGCATCATCCAACGCCGCGGCAACCGGCTCTTCCGCCCGAGCGGGCATCAACAGCAACAGGCCGCGCCGGTACACCATCGGATCGCTGGCGATGAAGATCGCGCCTACGAGCACGAGTACGAAGTTCGCGATCCCATTGGTCGCGGTCATGGCAAATCCGCCCAGACGCGCGGCCATGCTGGAGATGTCTCCGGTTCCCTGGCGGATCATGTCGCGGGTCGAATTGCCCAGGCCGAACTGGTCGAGCTGCGCCTCGACGCGATCGATGGCAGGGGGAATGCTCTGCTGGATGGTGTCGAACTCGTTGGTCAACTGCGATCCGAACAGTGTGAAGACCCCGGCAAACACGCCGATCGTCAGAAGCACCGAAATGGCTAGCGCGGGCCCGCGGCTCATCTTGGTATATCGGCACACCCGGCTCGCCATCGACGAGAACACCGCGGCCAGCACCAATGCCGCAAACACCATCATGAGGAAGCCAGCGAGCTCGATGATCAGCCAGGCGACCCCGAGAATGGCCACGACGACCATCGTTATGGCAGCGACCCGGCCCGCTCCCCACACGCCATCCCGGCCGTCACGATCTGCAGGCTCCATTAAGTCAGTCTTTCACAACAGAGGAACGCCACCGGCCGGAGGCCAGTGGCGCATTTGGTGGGTGGCGACATGGATATCACCGGTGTTGAACTTGGAAAAGCGAAGACGCGCTGTGGGCTGCAGCCGCGTTGACGACAGCCCGCCGTGCGACTGCTCAGGTAACCTTCTTGTAGACGAAGGTACCCAGGACGAACAGCGCGACCGCGATCACGACAGCGATCCAGAACAGGATTTTGGCAAGGTCCCAGGCAAAGCCGGCAAGCCCGCCGAACCCAAGGACGCCCAGCACAAGGGCGATGATGGCAAAAATCAGGGCGGCTCTCAGCATGGCGTGGTCCTTGTCGCGGGTCTGGCAGTAACGCTTGTCATGACGTTACGCGAAGGCGCGCCAAAAGGTTCCGCAACAGCGGCAGTACGAGCAGACCGTACCGTCAGGCTAGAGAGTCAGATCGAGAAGCTGGAGCCGCAGCCGCAGCCGGAGGCCGCGTTGGGATTGGTGACCTGGAAGGCCGATCCACCGAGCGATTCAACGAAATCGACCGCACTGCCGCGCACCAGGTCGAGGCTCATCTCGTCAACGACCAATGCGACGCCGTCACGCAGTGCAACCGTATCGCCGTCCTCGGGAGCATCGGCGAGCCCGAAGCGGTACTGGAAACCTGAGCAGCCGCCGCCTTCAACCGAAAGCCGCAGCACCGCAGGCTTGCCTTGCTTGGCCGCGATCGCGGCAACGCGGCTTGCCGCACTGGGGGTGAGGATGATGTCGGCGGTGGCTGTGGTGTCCATGGGCTCGATATAAGCCTTTCGGTCGGGCGCCACAAGCGGTCAGCACGCAGACACCAGGAACGCACGGCTTGCGCGCACAAAAAAAGGGGCCGGTCCGAAGACCGACCCCGATTTTTTGCTGCCTGATCTTGCGATCGGGCGAGTGGCTTACATGCCCGAACCCGGACCGTAGGTGATTTCCACGCGACGGTTCTGCAGTTCGCGAACGCCATCGGCGGTCTGCACGCGGTTCTTGGTTTCGCCAAAAGCCTGGGTGCTGATCGCGCTTGCCGGGATGTTCCGCGAGACCAGATAGGCCTTGACGGATTCGGCGCGGCGCTGGGACAGACCAACGTTGTAGGTTGCTGCACCCGAACGGTCGGCGTGACCTGCGAGCATGACCGGGACCGAACCACAGCTGCCATAGGCTGCCACGGCGTTGTCCAGAATGGTCGCTGCTTCCGGCGTGATGTTCGACTTGTCGAAGTCGAAGAACACGATGTACGGACCCTTCTCGCAAACCGGCGGAGGCGGCGGCGGAGGAGGCGGCGGGGGCGGCGGAGGCGGCGGGGCGGCGGGGGCGGGGGAGGCGGCGGAGCCGCTTCTTCACCACCGAAGTTGTAGATGATGCTGCCCAGGATCGAGTGGCTGCGGAAGCGGCCGTCGAAATCACGTCCACCGGCGTCGATCAGGCTGACCGAGTCGCTGTTGAAGAAGCGATACTTCAGACCCACGTCCCAGCTGTCGCTGAGCGGAGCGCGAACGCCTGCCAGGATCTGCCACGCAAAGCCGGTGTCAGAATCGTTCAGGAATGCAGCGCGGCCGGGGTTGGTGGCAGCTGCAGTGATGTCCGTACGGGCAACACCGACACCGCCGCCGACAAAGCCCTGAAGGCCATCATCGGGACCGAAGTCGACCAAGCCGTTCAGCATGAACGCGAGCACGTTGGCCGAGCCAACTGCGTTCGAACGACCAACCAGAGCGGGAAGGGGCGCACCACGTGCGATGGCCACAGTGCTCTGAACGTCGGTCACATCGGCTTCGCGATAGCTGACTTCAGCTTCGAGACGGAACGGGCCGAAATCGTAGCCGACAATGCCGCCGACATCATAGCCGGTGTCGGTGTCGAGGGTGACACCGTTGTTGACCGCACCGACGTCGAACTGGATGTCCTCGACGAGCATGGCGCCGCCTTCGACGCCAACATACCACTGGCCATCACGGGCAAGCGCCGGTGTGGTCAGGGCGGTAGATGCCAACGCCAGTCCTATGACTAACTTTCGCATAGATATTCCCCTTATAATTAGGATTTGAAACGACAACTCGGCAACGTTACTAACGCCAACCCGGTTGCCACGCAAGCGCGGTTTTAATGATAGTGTTGCCGAAATGTCGCCATTTCAGGGGGTGCCGGACAAAAAATGGCGCTCGCCAGAGGGTCGATGCAGGATCGGGGCAGACGCGACTGGCGATATGCGAATCATAAGCGCAGAATGCCCATGAGATCAATCATGTAGCGGCAACAAGGCCAAATTCGCGCAACGCTGCCAGCAGCGCGGTGAGCACAGTGCGCGCTTCTGCATCCACCACCGCCCCGCCCGCAGGGTCCGCGATCGCCTCGGCACCGAGCCATTCACTGCCATCGAAGCGGCGCATCCCGCCGTCGGCACGGTCGTAAATCCGCATGCTCTCAAGCGGCGGCGCAAATCGCCAGCCGCCTGCCGTGGAGATGGCGATATGCGATTCCCGGTCCGCCCAAATGCCGGACGGAGACGGCCCGACAACCCACGCCCTACCCTGTTCGGCAGCGACAGTACCCGGGTCGGAGGCGACGCCCTCGATACATCCGCCAAGCAGAGCATCGATCACCACCAGCGCCTCGTTGTGCGTCAGTTCCTTTTGCGCCTGCGCGGCGAACAGCATGGGCAGGTCGAAATTCGGCGTACGCGACATGATCAAAGCTCCTGAGACATCGGCCAGAGCCGGGTTTACAACGGCAGATCGACCAGCAAGGGCGGCGACAGCCCCAACGCACCCTGCTGGACGATGGCGGCGCGCAGCGACACGCTCGCCGCTGCGCGCAGGCCAGCGACGGTTGCAGAATCGAACACAATGGCAGGTTCGGGGACGGTGAACTCAGCGATCACGCTGCCATCGGCGGATATGGCCACGCGATAAGCCTCGCTGTCCTCGCCAAGCGGCACGTCGATGCCATCGCGCCAGACAAAACCGCTGCGGCTGCGTCTGACCCAGCTGACCAGCAGCCCCCCTGCCCCGTCGTCGCGCCAGCTGCCATGCACCGGTGCCAGCGGCCGCGCCGCGCGGCCATGGCTTGCAAGTTCGGCGAGCACGGGCTCGGGATCGTCCCGGCCTTGCGCGGCGGCGCGAAAGCCGGGTTCCACTCCGATCTGCGCAGGATCGACCAGCCCCAGCGCCTCGGTGATCAGCACGAAGGGCTCGTCGGCCGCATGCCCGAAGATCGCATCCTCGGTTCCTCCCCGACCGCGCCACAGCCCGGACAGCCGGAACATGCCGTCCCCCAAGGGCTCGGCACGCGCGAACTGGATCGCCTCTGATCCGATCATCGCCAGATTTGCGCCGCGCGACAGCGCCGCATCATCGGCATTGACCAGCGCGAACGGACCATCGCGCACGAGCTGCACGGTCAGGCTGTTGAGGTCATCGCGCAGCAGCGGGGACCCCGGGCCCAGCGCCTCGATGCTGCGGCCCATGGTCGCACCAACCCTCAGCACATCCAGCAGATCGCCCAGGTCACCATCGGCCTCGCGCCGATAGACCGTCGCACCGCGCCATCCCGCAAGCGGTCCTGCGACCGCCAGCGCAATGTGCGAATGCGCCATCGGCCGGTCCATCGGCGAAGGCAGATCGAACAGCGCGAACCGGGTTGGACCGATACCGCCGTCTGGCGTGTTGACGCTGCGCCCGGGGTCTGCGCCCAAGGGCAATGCAGCACCCCCAGGCCTTTGGCTGGCGAGCGCCAGATCGATGCCATCGGCGCTCCACCGCCAGTGCAACACGCGCCACAGGCCGGGCACGCCCTCGATCGAAACACATTTGCCCGGCAGCGTCGCAATATCCAGCGTCGCAATGCGAAGGTCGATCCTTTCCAGCCCGTCGCGTTCGGCCCGGGCGAGTGCCTCGGCCCGCTGCTGCGCGGCAGCTGCGGTCAGCACCATCGGCAGCTCGATCTGGCGCATCCGGCCGCTGGTGCTGGTGCCGTGACGGCGCAGCCCAGGCTGATAATCGCGTTCGGGTTCATAATAGCGCAGCACCACCGCATCGGTGCGCGGCGCCGTCCGCTGCGCGCGATAGGGGAACGGATCGTCGCCGTCGGGCGATAGCGGGAGCAAGGCCGTGGCCGCGATGGTGCGGTCCGATGCCATCTGGCCCTGCCGCCAATCGGCATGCAAAGCACCGGAACTGTCGTGCAGCACCAGCGGGAAGCCGGTAGCGATGGCCTGCAGCACCTCGCGGCGCGTGGCGGCGGTGAGCGCCAGCCCAGTGACGGCGGGCATAACGATCGATCCGTCGGTGCCGATGTCGATCCCCGACAGGACCGCACCGATATCGACCTCGCCCGCATCACCGATCACCTCGAAGGTCAGCGATGGGATCCGGTTGCCGAACTCCTCGAGCGCCATGTCCTCGAACACCGCATAGGCAAGCCCGCGATAGGCCGGACAGGCGCCCACGCCTTCGGCCGCAGCGATCAACGGATCGAGCAGCTGGTCGCCAAACCCATGGTGCAGACGAAAGCCGGTGTCGCTGGTGAACACGCCATCGGCGCCGCGCAGCAGGTTGCCCTCCGCCCAGATGCGTCCGATGCCGGATATCGGCCTGCTCGACAGCGCGACGGCGAACGACACCGAATAGCTGTAGCGCGTCGTCCCCGGCCTGCCCTTGCCGCCGCCCTCGCGGATGCGGCTTTCCTTGAGGTCCGTCGCCCAGATCACCGTTCCGGCCACCCGCACGCGGCCATGCACCTGCGCGAACGGGCTGCCATATTGCGAGCTTTGCACCGCAAGATCGGTCAGCCTCGGCCCTTCGCGGTCCTTGGGTTTGAACAGCACGGTCTGGTCGATCGCCCGGCCGATCAGCGCGCCCAGCGCGCCGCCGATCGGGCCGCCGACCAGCGTTCCAACGGTGCTCAGTACCAGGGTTGCCATGAACTAGCTTTCCTTCCTCAACTGCCACCGCCGCACCACCGGCCAGGGCGAGGGCCTGGGGTGGGCGACGACCCTGCGCAGGGTGGCATGGGCATGGACCAGCACGGGTCCGGCATCGATCATGACGTGAAATTGCTGCGGTCCTGCTGCGCACAAAAGAACATCGCCCTGGACGTCCATACCCCGCAGCGGAACCGCCGTAAGACCGCACTGCGCGGCCCATTGATCGAACCTGTGCAGGCACCCGCCGCGCAGCCTGTAATCAAGGGGTGGCGACACCTGGATGCCGATACCGGCCAGCGCGGCCACCGCAACGCCGACGCAATCGAGGCCTGTCGCAGGGTCGCGCCCGTGCATGCGAAACGGCACGCCGACAAGGCAAAGCGCCGTCGCGGCCAGCCTGTCGCCCTGGGTCCCGTCGACGATGTCTGTCATGCTCAGAAGGTCGCGAACCGGGTGAGCAGATCATTGCCCGGCAAATGCGGTTCGCCGCGAAAGTTGATCGCGTTGCCGAAGCGCGCGGCGCAGGTGGCAAGCGACTTGTCGCAGCCCTGGATCAGCAGCGCGCGATCCCCGGGTTGCGGCGCGTTCCCCAGTCTTCCGTCGATCTGCAGGCCGGAACCCGAAAGTCCGATGATCTGCGCGTCCAGCCCGCAATTGCGCCCGCTGATCCAGCGCAGCCCACCCAGCACCAGCGCGGCAGCGGCATCCGGACCGACCCCCGCAAACACCAGCCCCGCATCGTCCGCAGTCTCCACCATCGCCACCTGTTCGAATGCGGCGCGGGCTAGGCCGCAGCCCGGCCCACAGAATTCCGCGCGGCACGAGGGCGAGGCAGCGGGCGCGAAGGGCTGGTCGAGACCGGCCTTGAGGCCGCGCAGTTCGGCGGAGAACCGGCTGCCCTCGCTCGACACCGCGCCCAGATGTCCGTGCCAGAACCACCCCGCCCCTTCGTCCGGCTGTTCCCAGTCGATCAGTCCGATACGCACTGCAGCATGGTCCCACCGCCCCGCCGACAGATCATCGCCGCGGATCATATCGTGGCTGAGCGCGCCGCCGATATCCATGTCGAGCGGGTCGAGGCCATCGTCCATCTCGATCGCGGAGGGCAGCATCCCGGGTGCCGCGTGATAGCGGACATGGCCTGCGACGATATCGCGATCATGCGCCGCAAAGCCGAGCGCAACCCCGTCGCGCCGCTCGACCCGCCACAGCATCGCGATGGTATCGAGCTCCCGGTCGAACCAGCGCGTCCTCATGTTGCCTCGCGGATCTCGACCAGCGGCACCGATACCGCCTCTCCTGCGGCATAGGTCGCGGCGCTGACCGTCAGCTCATCCGAAGCGAAACGCACGGGGACATCGAACTGAAAGCCTGCGCGCACCTCGACACCGGGCCCGGGTGCATCGGCAAAACGGACGATCCCGCCAGGTTGCAGCGTCCAGCCGCTGGCTGGCGTCCCGTCGAGCGACACCGCGACGGTTTCCGCGACAGGCCGGGTGATGCGGCGCTGCTGGCCGTCGGGCGGTTCGCCATAATGCTTGATCAGCGCAAATTCTGACCGCACACCATCGCCTTCGCCCAGCAGCTGGTCGCTGTGATGCGGGGCATTATTGTCCTGTGCGGAACTGTGATCGAGCGGGTCGTGCAGGCGAAATCCCCGCGCAGGGCCCCGCCGCGCACGGAAGAAGCGGACAAGATCGGCACAATCGGCCTCGGACCGCACCCCGGGACCGACATCGAAGCTGAGGCTCGCATCCGCCCATTGGCTGTTGCGGGTTTCATGCCCGCTGACCGATCGGAAGATCTGGGTCGAATAGCGGCTGGTGCTCTGCGCCTCGCGCCCCAGCGCGAGCGGAAAGCTCACATCGTCAAACGCCTGCATCGCGCCGTCTCCTTCTGCATTCAGGGCGAAATAGGTGAACCCGTCGCGCACCACCTGCGGCAGCGCCCAGAGCAAGGTTTCCGCCACCCCGCGCGCTTTGGCCAAATCCGCCGCGCGCGCTATATCGGCCCAGATCTCGGCCTGGTCGGGCAGCAGCACGAAGCCGCTCATGTAATGCTGCTGCGCAAGCGGATAGCCCAGCCGTTGCTGCATCAGCGCGAGCCCGCTTTGCTGCGCAGCAAAACGTCCCTCGATGACCCAGTCGTAATCTTCCAGCTGCAGTACATCGAACGCCGGCCAGGCCCAGCCCAAAGGCACATTGGCGCGCCGCGCATCGGGGGCTGCGGTATCGAGCACGGTCGGCAGATACACCAGCACCAGCGATTCCACCGGCAGCGGCGCCAGCGCCTCGCGCACCGCATCGACCAGCGCCGATGTCGATGCTGCGAGCAGGACGCCCGCCGCGTCGAGCATTGCCGTCTGGGCCGGGCTCATCCACGCCCTGATGCTGGGGATCGACACGCCCGCATCCCCGAACGCCACGGTGGCGGCATCGTCGTACAGGCATATGCGGCCATCGGGCATGATCCACCACCATGGCTCGCCGACCTGAAAGCGCACCGGCAGCCCTTCATCCGCGATGATCCGGGCGAAGGCGACGCCGACCGCCTGGAGATAGGCCATCGCTTCGCCGTGCGCCGGGCTGAGCAGGGTCGACGGCGGCACCCATCCGGTCAGCGCCGGATCGCCATTTTCGGCGCGCTGCTTCCAGGCATGGGGGCAGTGCGCATCGAACAGTTCATACGACAGCGAGACGATCGGGCTCAGCCCCCAGCGCTTTGCCTCCTGCGCCAGGCTCCGGTGCCATCCCGCGCACGGCGCGTTGATCGCGCCACCCTCGCTGGTCACCAGCAGCGCCTCGCCGTCGCGCTCCAGGGCGAAATAATGGCTCATCCCGACATAATGGTTGAGCGACCCGCGATACCCCAGGCCGATGACATTGCGCACCATCCGCGCCGGCGTGAGGTTGAAGCTGTCGTCATAGGCGCTCGCCATCGCAAGGCCATGTGGCGGGACCAGCACATCGCCGATGTCGAGCATGGCGCGCTCGCCATCGCAGACAATGTCGGTCAGTTCGACCCAGCCCGAAACAGGCTGTGCCAAAGCGCCGCTGGTGCCGTCATAACCGGGGGGTACCAGCGAGATGAACATCCGGTCGATGTCCGAAGGGTGCACTGCGTCAGCTTCCGCAGGCAGATCAAAGCCACCCGACAGCGAGGAAAAGGGCAGAGTGACAACGGCATCCTCGGGCGTGCCGACTGCATGGTTCCACAGCCGGACATACCAGCTGCGCGGCGCGCCTGCGGCATCACGGCCCTCGATGGTCAGCGTCGGCCCGTGCACCGCATCGAGCGGCTTGATCCCGGACGAGCGCCAGTGGAACTTGAGCGTGGTGCGCGCATAATCCCGGTCGGTGGCATAGGCGACCAGCGGGTGATCGAACCGGTCTTCGCTCTCCCAGATCAGCCCGGCCAACGCCTCGCGATCGTAGAACACCGCATCGACCCGCAGCGCGTCCGGCGCGGTATTCACTACCGATGCCATCATCGGGCGCGGAAAGTTGACCGTCCAGAAGCGCGGATCGAACCGCTGGATATGGCTCGCCATCTGGTCGCCGCGTGCATCGCACAGCCAATAGGCCATCGTCCTACTCCTCGATCAGCGCCCGGCGCACCGCGCGCGCCACCTGGCGGCTGGAGGCCTGCAGTGCGGCAGGCGCCGACTGGCCGCCCGCGTTGATGCTGATCGACACCCGAACATCGCGGGACCCTGCGCCTGCGACACGCTGCTCGACCCGGCCATAGCCCGAAGGCACGAACAGTTCGGGCCCGCGCTCGCCGACGAGATACGGTCGCCCCGCGCTCACCGGGCCGCCGGTCGCGCGTCCGGGAAGCCCGAGCAGCCCGGTGAGCAGGCCCCCAACCAAAGACGGCGCGCCATCGCCGCCAAGCCCGATCGATGCCAGCCCGCGCGAAATCGCCGCAGCCGCAATCTCTTCCATTACCGCAAGCGCGACTTGTTTCAGGTCCTCGAGACCCAGCGAGCCGCGGCGCAGCGCAGACAGCAGACCGCTTTCCAGCACTTTCCCAGCACGGCCGAAGCCTTCGATCAGCTGGCCATCGATGACCCCGCGCATTGTGGTGCAATCGCGGGCAAAGCCCTGCGTATCGGCGCGCACGGCGACCATCAGTTGCTCGATTTCATCATCCATCGGGTGTCTCCACGGGATCGGGGAACATCGTGCGCAGCGCCGCGATCGCCTGGGTGTCGGGGGGTGCGGACGACGAAGGCGCCGGGCCGTTCAGCGATGCCGCCAATTCATCGGGCGTCGCGCGCCAGAACTCCTCCGGACGCCAGCCCAGCGCCCAGGCGCTGACCCCCGCCAGGACGCGCGCCGCCTCGGCAAAGCTCGCGGCGCTCACCGGCCCTGCAATATCTGCCGCAGCAGCACACGCAGCACCGGGGTTAAAGCGACCAGCCCGGCCGCCGCCAGCGCGTCGCCAAAAGCCTCGCGCGTCAGCGGACAGCTGGCCTCGGTCCGGCAATGCCAGAACAGCGCGGCGATCTCCGCCAGCCCCAGCCGACCGCTCGCCGCGCGCTCGACCAGATCGAACAGCGGCCCTGTTTCCTGCTCGGCCGCTACCAGCGCGGCAAAGCTGGGGCGCAATACGATATCTGCATCGCCCAGTTGCAGCAGCGCCTCGCCGCGCACCGGATTTGCGGTCTGCCCCCCGCTCACAGGCTGGTCACCGCGCCCGAGCTTTCGAGCGCCAGCGTGTAGTTGCGCTCGCCGTTGAAATCGCCGGCATATTCGAGCCGTGCGACCAAAAAGCGCCCACGCATCCGCGCACCGCTTTCGAAGCTCAGCTCATAATCGTCGAGCGTTCCGGCGAGCGCGTGCGCGCGGATCGCGTTTTCCGCATCAGACCCCAGGAACAGCCCGGCAGCCGAGACCGAGACCGAGCGCACGCCCGCGCCCGAAAGCAGTTCGCGCCAGCCGCCGCTGCCCTTGTGGGTGATCACCACCGGCTCGCCGTTGATCGCCATCTGCGTGGTGCGCAGCCCGGCGACGGTGCGGTAGGCAACCGGGCTGGCGCCATCACCGATCTTGAGCAGGAATGCGCTGCCTTTTTCCGCTGTCATGCGAGAGTTCCTTTCATCACAATTGCAGGAGCCGCGCCCGGTAATCGAGCGTGACGAGCCACAGGGCATCGATCCGCAGCGTGCGGCTGCGCAGCGGCGAGAGGCTGACCATCCGATAGCCGCCACCGGTGGGCGGCATGGCAGCGAGCCGTGCCTCGAGCGCGGCGGTGATCGCCGCTGCAGGGCCGGAATCGTCCGATCCATCGCGGATGGTGAACGCCAGCCGCGCCTCGCGACCGGGCCGGTCCTTGGTGCTCCAGTCGGTCGCCAGCACATCCTCCAGCACCACATAGGGCGCGGCGATCCGAGCAGGGCTCCGATGAAAGACGCCGTTGACCTGCGCCACCAGCGCGGCATCGCCCGCCAGCCAGTCGATCGCGGCGCGGGCAAAATCCTGTTCCAAGCTCATCGCAGCAACCTTCCCAGCCAGCGCAGGGCTGCATCGGTGGTCCAGCGCCGACGCAGGCCGCGCGCGCCCAGGCGCACGCGTGTGCCCTCCCGCCAGATGCGGATGTCGGGGAGGATCACGCCGACCTCATCGCACAGCCGCTGCGCCACGGTCTCCGCGCGTCGTGCGCCGATCCGCGTTGCCTGTCGCAGCAGCACGCGGCCGAAACCCTGCGCGCTCACAGCCGCACCACCCGCCAGGGCCGCCACAGCGCGCTGACCGATGCGGGCGGACCTGCATCGCCAGCGCCATCGCGCGCCAGATGCACATGCGCCGCCAGCCGGATGATCCCCTGCCTGAGCGGCTCGGGAAGGTCGCCCCAGTGCGAGGCGATCCCGGCGGAATATTGCACCTCGATGCGGCTTGCCGATCCCGGTCGCAGCACCCGCACCCGGCCAGAGCCATCGGCATCCAGGGCGATTGCATAGGCATCGCTCGCCAGAGCCAGGCTCGATCCGTCAGCAGTGATGCCGGTCACCCCGGTGATCGCAACCACCGGCTGAGCGGCCAGCGTTTGCCAGTCGCGCGCCACGGCGAGGGTCTCGCGGTGCGGGCGCTGCAGTACCGACTGGCCGATGAACTGTTCACACAAGGCTGCTGCGCTGCGCAGATGCCCGGTCAGCACCGCATCGTCGGCATCGCGGGTGATGTGCAGATGCGCCTTGACCTCGGCGAGCGCGAGCGGTGCGAGGGCAACGGGTTCGCTGGTGATCATCGCCATCAGCGTTGCTCCACCCGGACGGCGACCGAACGCTCGTCGATCTCGCCATTGGACAGCGTCACGCGGTTGATCAGCGCATAGCTCGCGCCGGCCACCCCGCCGGTCAGCGTTGCACTGGCGCTGCGGCCATCATGCGAGGATGCCGCCACCGCGAGACCGCCGGCGCGCACGGGCGATACCGACCAGCTGCTGGCAACGATCAGGGTGTCACCCAGATAGGCGGCGCCCCAATCGATGCGATAATCGATCCGGCTGTCCGGATCCTTGACGAACAGGCTCATGGCTTCATCCTCTTTCTGGCAGGGCCGATTGGCGCAGGACGGTGCTGACTCACGGGCGGCGCGGGGTCATCGCCCGAAGCCCGCGCGCTGCCATGCCCCGATGGCCGGGGCGGACGGTGTCTGCGAGCGGCCCCAGCGCCGCGGCGGTGCCGCGGCGCGGCCCTGCACTGGCGAGCGCAGCCCCAGCCACCGGATCACCCCGCAGCATCGGGTGTCTCCGAAGGCGCGGTCAGGCCGGTCTCGTGCGCGAGCACCGCCATCAGGAACAGCGCCAGCTGATCGGACCGGATTCCGAAGCGCTCGTGTTCGCCATCATCATCGGACCAGCGGTCGTGGCAGCACCAGCCATAGCGCCGCCAGTCGAGGCCATGTTCCGCGAGGATCGCAAAGGCGTTCTGCGCGCGCAGCCCGAAATGCCGCCGCGCGTTCTGCGGGCCCTTGGCCTCGACGGCATCCAGCCACTGGAAGAACCCGAGTTCCGCCATCAGTGCGCGCCCGGCGGCGATTTCCTGCGCATCGGGCGCCCCCTGCCAGAGCTTGTCGGCGGCGTCCGAGGTGTTGATCGTGCCGGTCATCGCATACAGCTGGGAAAACCTATGCTCCGCCTGGCCCAGCGCCAGCGCGGTATCGAAAGCCGGTCGCACGAAGCTGGGCGTGATCTGCAGCGCATGCATGTGACCAACGCCCCCCAGGCTGACGTTGAACGCGCTGCCCCCCTCGGTCGCCCACAGCCCGACATAGCCCGCGCCATCCTTGAAGATCAGGCCGCCGCCATAGGCCCCGTCGAGCGTCATCGCCGAGGTCGCATTGCCGAAGGGATCATAGCCGTTCCAGCGGATGTGCAGCGCGCCCACCGGGGTCTGGGTGCCGATGCCAAGCCCGCCCGAAGCGGCAAAGCGCGCTGCCTCTGCACCCCCGATGGCGAAGCCCAGGCTGTTCGCCGCCGGATGGAACATCCCGGTGTCGCTGTCACCGGCAAAGCCGATCGCGGGCGCTGCGGCGCTGCCATCGGCGAAGGATATCGCGTCATGGTTGTGCCCGCTGCGGTCGTCGCGCGCGGCGAACCAGGCCGACGCCACCGTCAGCGTGACGATCTTGAGCCCCTGGAGAAAATCGACCGGATCATTGCCGGCGGACGAGGCAAGCGTTTCGATCCGGGCCAGCGCTCCGTCCGTCAGCTCGCCCTCGCCCACCTCCCTTTGCTGTTCGTGGGTGACGCCGGCGATCGCATAATGAAAGCGGCTGCCAGGCGGCACGCAATCGGCGAAGCGGCGATGGCCGGGCGTCGCGCCATCGAGCGGCAGCGCACCGGTTCCGATACCGGTGCTGCTCTCGCGCACCAGATCGGCAAAGAAGAGATCGGGCATGTCAAAGCTGTCCTTGATGGATCACGCGCAGCGCGAAATGCCCGCGCGGGCGGGGAGGACCCGCGCGGGCACCCTTGCCGATGCGCCCGTGCGGGCAACCGGCAATCGGATGGGTAACGTAAAGCCGCTGCAGCCGGTCAGCTGGCGGCGAACTTCATCAGCTTGATCGCCTGCGCATTCATCACCTGGCCGCCGATCCGCCTGGTCGCATAGAAATGCACGAACGGCTTGTTGGTGAACGGATCGCGCAGGATCGTTGTCGCGCTGCGTTCGGCGATCAGATAGCCGGCGCGGAAGTTGCCGAACGCGATCGACAGGCTGTTCGATGCGATATCGGGCATGTCCTCGGCCTCGACCACAGGATAGCCGAGCAAAGTCGCGGGCTGCCCCGCCGCCAGCGAAGGCTGCCACAGGAATGCGCCGTCATCGCTCTTCATCTTGCGGATGCGCGCCAGCGTCGAGGAGTTCATCACGAAGCTCGCGCCCTGACGGTATGCGGGACGCAGCGCATGGACCAGATCGACCAGTCGGTCCTGCGGATCGCTGCTGGCGAAATTGCCATCCGCTCCGGCGGCGACATATTGCAGCACACCAAAGGCGCGCGCGGCATCGTCCTGCGTGGTCGGCGTCCCATTCAGGAACCCGCGCGGCTGGTTGGTGCCGGTGCCGTTCACGAACGCGGCGCCTTCGGCCCTCGCGAACTCCTCGGCGATCTCGCCTGCCAGCCAGCTTTCGACATCGAACGCGGCATCGTCGAGCATCGCCTGGCTGGCTGCCGGGTTGGCATAAAGCTCGCCGGAGGGCGGGGCGATCTCGGCAAAGGCAGGCGTATCGGTCTCGGGCCGCGCCGCCACCTCGCTGACCCAGCCCGAGGGCGTGCCGCCGGTGGTCACCAGCTTGCGATAGCCCGCGGTTCCGGTCTGCACGACAGAGGCAATGGCTCGGATTGGCGAGATATCGGCGAGCGTGCGCGCGATCAGCGCATCGATCTCGCGCGGCACTGCATAGCCGCCATCTGGGCCAGTGGTCGCGGTAAAGCTCTTGACCCCGGTTTCCAGACCGCGCCGCAGATACTGGTCGACGAAGCTCTTGGTCTCGGGCGCCATGCCGTCGCCGCCGCCAAGCGAGGGACGTCCGCTCGAACGCGCCAGCCGCTCGATCCGCTCGCGCATCGTTGCGCCTTCGGCCTTCAGCCCATCGACATCGCTGCGCACACCGTCGAGCCCGTTTTCGAGCGCGGCAATGCGCTCGGCCTGGTCTTCGGCGTCGAGAATGGCGTCGAACGACGCCTCCAGCGGATCGGCATCGGCCTTCAGTACCATCGGGTTCGGGGGCATTTCCATAAGCTTTTCCTTCAGTTCACGGATCACACGGGGACCACCCCCGGATTTCAGGCATGAAAAACCCCGCCGGAGCGGGGGAATGATGGTCAAATTCTCTCGCGGCGTTCAGCGCAGCATGTGAACCTTCGCGCCCGGCATCATCGGCAGTGTCACCAGGCTCACCTCGACCAGATCGAGTTCGATCAGCTCGCGCGGTGCGCGGCCCTGCGCGCGGCGGACGCGGTAGCCAAAGCTTAGCCCGGTGACGCTGCCGCTGCGCAGGCCGGCGAGCGCATCGTGCGCATCAGGATCGAGCGCCGCAATGACACGCAGCCCGCGCCGGTCCTCGCTTGCATGGCGGATGCTCCCGATGCGCTGATCGGGCCGGTGTTGCCACAGCAAAGGCAGTTCGCCTGTGCCCAGCGACCCTGCAAAAGCCCCGCGCCGCACGATGTCGCCGCCGCGATCGATCCGGTCGAACAATGCGGCATAACCTGCAAAGCGCAGCGTCACTGGACGATGTCTCCAACGCCCAGTTGCACCGCGAGCGCTGCCAGCAGGATCGCCATCAGCGCGCGGACGAACTTGTCGAACGTCGCGCCCCACAGCCCCGAGCGCGCATCGCGCCATGCCTGCAGCAGTTCGCGCAGCTCGCGCATGTCCTGCCCGGCGCGAGCGTCATCGAGCCCGATCCGCGCCAGAGCGCGCTGCGCTCCCAGATCGCCCGATTCCTCGACAATCGCGCGCAGCGACCCAAGGTCCGCGCCTTCTTCCGCCGCCTGCGCGATCAGGGTGGCGAGCATGTCCTCATTGTCCATCATGGTTTTCCGATTCCCAGCATCGCGCGCTTTTCCTCCGGCGAAAGAAAATCTGCCGCGCCGACCTGCAGCCACAACCGCTCGCGGTCCTCGGATAACGCAGGCACCTTGTCCTGATCGACGCCAAGCGCCGCATCGGGCCACCAATGGCCAAGGCCCTGTGCGATTGCGGCGGTGATCTTGTCCGCGAGCGGCAGCAAAGTCAGCCGCCACAGCGCACGATTGGCCTCGCGGTAGTTGGCATAGGTATTGTCGCCGGGCAGACCGAGCAGCATCGGCGGCACCCCGAAGGCGAGCGCGATCTCGCGCGCGGCGTTCGATTTGAGTGCCACGAAATCCATGTCCGCAGGCGACAGCGCCATGCTCTGCCAGCTCAGCCCGCCTTCGAGCAGCATCGGCCGCCCGGCATTGGCGTGGCCTGCAAAGCTCGCCTCGAGTTCAGCCTTGAGCCGCGTGAACTGGTCGGGCGAGAGCACCCCGCCCGGCTCGTCGGGCCGATAGACCAGAGCGCCCGAGGGCCGCGCGGCGTTGTCGAGCAGCGCCTGGTTCCAGCGGCTGGCGGCATTGTGCACTGCCACTGCGCGCGCCGCCGCGCCCAGGCAGCCCAGGCCGTAATGGTCATCGGTAGGGTGGAAGCCCTTGATATGTACGATCACCGGCGCGCCATCGCCCTCCTGCGCCGCCAGCCGCGTCGCGGTATCGCCGACGCGATAGACATAGGCCACCGGCCAGCCGCGCCCATCGGGCTCGATCGTCACCCGGTCGGGGCGCAGCGCATAAAGCTCTGCCGGGCGGCCATCGGCATCGCGCAGGATCTGCACATAGCCGTTGCCGTGAAGCAGCAGATGCGCCGCCAGCGTTTCGAGCAGTCCCTGTCCTGCGCTGGTGGTGGCCACCAGTGCCGCCATCACAGGATCGGACGCGGTGATCGGCGCACCGCCCACCCCTTCAGCCACCAGCCGCACCGCGCGTTGCGCGATCGGGTTGTCGCAATAGGCGCTGCGAACCAGCTCGGCATAAGAGAAAGGCGGATCGGCGAGAGCCAGGCTCCATGGGCTGGTATACGCGCGCGCCAGAGACGGCCGTTCGGTTCTCGCGCCTTTCAGCGCGAGCGCCAGATCCTTCCAATATCCCATGTCAGTTCTCCAGTGAGCGGATGCGCGGGGTGCCGCGCCGTCCCAGCATCAGTTCGGTCAGCGCCCAGACCAGGGCGTCGGCGCGGTCGGGCGAGCGACCCGGCCCCTGATAGTCGCCGCCGGTCATCAGCCCGCACATCTCGTCTTCCAGCCGCGCAAAGGTGCCGCAGTGGACCACCCTTCCCGCCTCGTATAGCGCCGCGACCGGTTCGGCCCGCGCCACCTTGCCACGGCTGGCATGCACCAGCCGCACCGGCAGCGCGATGTTCGATGCGCGCAGCACCGCGCCCACCATCTCGCCGCCCTGGTTGGCCTCGGCGATGATGCGGTCGGCATTCCATTGTTCCGACGCCCGCGCCACCGCACGTGCCCAGCCTTCGGGCGAGGCGCGTTCGACCGAGCAGTCTGCCAGCACCGCCGCTCGCCCGTCCTCGAGCAGCGCGCACACGATAATCCCGCACGCATCGCCCGACGACCCGGCAGGCGGATCTACCCCGACCACCACCCGCTCCAACCCTTGCGCACTCCAGCGCACCCGGCACGCCTCGATCAGGCTGCGGCTCCACAAGGCGCCTTCGATATCGTCGAGCAGTTCGCCGTCGAGCTCCTGCCGCCCCAGCGTGGTCCCACCATAATGGCGCTGGACCGCATCCAGGAACGCGGGCGGCAGGTTGGCGCGGTTGGCATGGCTGCTGCCCCGGCTGATCACCACCGCCGGATCGGCGAGCAGATGCCGCACCAGAGGCACCGCGCGCGGTGTGGTCGTTGCCGCGATCTGCGGCAGCGCACCGACGCGCAGGCCCAGCTGCAGGTTGTCCCACGCCGCCATCGCGCGGCCCGAGGCGTTGTCCCATTTGGCAATCTCGTCGCACCACGCATGGCTGTGCTCGGGCCCCCGCAGGCTCTCGGGCTCTGCGGCCGAAAACAGCGTCGCCTGCGCCCCGTCCGGCCACCGCAACCGGCGCAGCGAAGGCTCCCAGTGTGGCCGCATGGCATCAGGCGCGATGGCCAGAAGACCACTTTGCCCCTCGACCATTACGCTGCGCGCCTCGGCCAGGTTCGCCGCGACCAGCGCGATCCGCGCATCGGGATCAGCCTCGGCAATGCTGCGCACCCATTCGGCCCCCGCCCGCGTCTTGCCGAAGCCGCGCCCGGCCATGATCAGCCAGATGCGCCAGACGCCATCGGGTGCCAGCTGTTCGGGCCGCGCCCAGAACTGCCAGTGATGCGCCAGGCCTTGCACAGCAGGATCGCTGAGCCCGTCGATATAGCGCCGCGCCGCAGCCGCCGGCATCGCCGCCAGCCGTTCGGCCAGCGAGCGTCCGTTCATGTCTGCGACGCCGCGTCTGGATCATCTGTGCTGCCCGCGCCGGTCGAGGCATCGAGCCGCTGGCGGATCTGCTCGAGCGTGGCGGCGAGCTGATCGCGCGCCGCGCGGGCGGACGCCGCATCGCCGGCGCCTTCGCCCCGCCCCTTGTCGGCGCCCGCCTTTTCGAGATTGGCCTTGTACGCCATCAGCAGCTTGAGGCCCTGGGCATCGTCATATTCGGTGGCGCGCCCGATGCTGCCATCGGGACGCTTCACCGGCTTCAACGTGCCGAAGCGCGCGGTCTTGAGCATCCGGAACTCGAGCTCGTCATACCCGGTGGCAATCGCCGACTGCCAGCCCGCGCGAAAGGCGGGGCTGCTCGCGCGCAACCGGTACACCGCCGAGCGCGACACCCCGGCACGCTTCGCCGCCACCGAAACGTTCGACGTCTCAGCCAGATGATCGAGAAACGCCCACAGGCATTCCTCCGACACGGTATCGGACAAACAGGCATCTCCGCGCAGAACAGCGACAAGCATGAAGAAGGGACACCGCAGGAGCCGCCCGTCAGGCCATCTGCCCGACTCGCTCCATCTCGATGTTCAGGTTTTGTGCCATATCAGCGTTACGATGTCAAGTATTAATAACCTATCTGGTTATCAGTAGGGTTCGCCCGGGGCTGCCGGATCGTGCAGCAGGTTGAGCCGTCGCAGCGCAAGGCAGGCCAGCCGCGCGGTCTCGCTCTTGCGGCGTGCGGGCGCCAGCGGGCGGGTTGCAGCGGGGCGAACGATCTCGGCATCGTAGGCATCGGCAATGATCAGCCCGGTCGTGTCCGGCAGAAACGCAGGCGACTGGACCAGGGCGGCATCGAGCGACGGCGGCAAGCCCCAGTAGAAGCGGTCGCAATGGTCGAGATATTCGGGCCATTTGGCATCGCCCAGCAGATCGGCGCGCGAAACCTTGATCTCGACGATCACGATGGCGCCGCGCGAATCCAGCCCCATCAGGTCGGCACGGCGTCCATTGGGCAGCGCGATCTCCGGCGCCACCCAGATCTGGTTGCGGCGGAACAAACGGGCGATGCCGCGCGCAACCGCTGCTGCACCCTGAGGCAGGCCGCAGATGTCGGTCGGAACGGGAGGGAGCGGGTCGTCCGCCACGATGGAGGCAGCATGGAAACGGGTGTCGGTCATGCCGCCTTGCTAATACAAAACGGGAACAAAGGAAAGCCGGTCGCGCAGGACCGCGCTCAATGGTGTCCGCTACGGCCGAGGTCTTGGAGAATGTCGCGATACAGACCGGAGGCTTCGGCGTGGAGCAGCAGCGCGGTGGCGCGGTTGAACCGTCCTGTGGTCCGCGCATTCTCGAGCGCGATCAGCCCTGCCTGCAACACCATGCCCAATGTCTCCAGCTGCTCCGCGGCAAACCGCATCCGTTCGGGCGGCAGCGATGCGAGGACAGCCGACAGGTCTGCGCTCTGTTCGAGCAGCCCTGCGCGAGCCTGGGGCGCGACCCCGGCAAGCCGGGCGATCACCGCGAGCACCGGCGTCATCGATTCGAACTGGCCCAGCACGACCTGCGCCTGGGCATCGGCGCCATCATCAGCCGCCAGGATCGGGGAGAGCGGAGCAAACATAGCCTAAGGCAATAAGGCGCCCCGGTTAACACCGCTCTAATTCGCAAGGATACTGCGCACACGCGCGATCGCGGTGATAAAGCACAGCTCTGTATAGGTCCGATATGGTCTGTTCAGCGTGACGCGAAAGACACATTCTTTCAACCAATGTCATAATTTTGGCATTTTTCTCTTGTGCAGCGCAGCATGACACGGCAGCATTGCTGTCGCTGATTATGAGCACCCCATCACGGCGCACAGGGACGCCGCAAGAACAGAGGGTCGCCATCGCAGCGCAGGCGGGACGAAACGCATCCAGTTGAAAGGAAAAACATGCGTACGTCCATATTCCACCGGGGCCTTGCTGGCCTCGCCGTTCTCGTATCGTCGGCTGTTGCCACCCCTGCGTTCGCGCAGGAGGAAGAGGCCTCGCCGCCGGTGACCATCTCCGGCTCTGTCGGCCTTGTCTCTGACTACCGCTTCCGCGGCGTTTCGCAGTCCGATGAAGGCGTCGCGCTTCAGGGCGGCTTCACCGTCAGCCACGAATCGGGCTTCTACGCCGGCACCTGGGGTTCCAACCTTGCCGGTTGGGGTACCTTTGGCGGTCCGAACCTCGAGGTCGACCTGTTCGCAGGCTATGCCACCACGATCGGCTCGGCCGGCATCGATGTAGGCGTGACGTGGTACATGTACCCCGACGGCTTCGACAACACCGACTTCTTCGAAGGCTATGCCAAGCTGAAGGGCACCGCAGGGCCGGTCTCGCTGACCGCCGCTGTCTATTACGCCCCCAAGCAGGAAGCGCTGGGCAACTTCTCGAACACGCCGTTCAGCCGCGGTCAGAAAGAGGACAACCTGTATCTCTCCGGTGATGCGAGCTTCGCCATCCCCGACACTCCGGTCAGCCTGACCGCGCATATCGGCTATTCGGAAGGCAATCCGGGCCTTGGCCCCAACGGCACCAGCGTGACGCCGACCGGCGAATACTGGGACTATTCGGTTGGCGCGTCGGTCAATGTCTACGGACCGCTGACGCTGAGCGTGAGCTATGTCGATACCGACATCGGACGCGCCGAATCGGCCTATCTGCTTCCGAACTTCCAGAAGTTCCGCACCGGCGGCGGCCAGATCGCCGATTCGACGATCGTGTTCGGGGTCACCGCGGCCTTCTGATCGGGGTCTGTTCACTCCTGACTTTGCCATTGGGGGGTGTGGCCGCATCTGTCTGTGACAGGTGCGGCCACTTTTTTTGGCAGGCGGAAGATTTTTCGCTAAGGGCCGGGAGCCATGACCAGCCTGCGCCTTGCCACTGTCCATCCCGGAGAACCCGAGATATTCCATTCGCTGCAGGGCGAAGGGATCTCGCTGGGCAGACCATCGGTGTTTGTGCGGTTGTCGGGGTGCAACCTGGCCTGTCTGTGGTGCGACACGCCCTATACCTGGTATTTCACCGGGCATAACGCCAGGCATCGCGGATGCGAGACCTTTGTCCGGCGCGAGAACAGCCTGACACTGGACATTGCCGAGGTGGCCCGGCGCATCGCAGAATTCGGGTGTCGCCACATCGTCTTCACCGGAGGCGAGCCGCTGCTGCAGCAGCCCGCGCTGGCTGCCCTGTGCGCCCTTTTGGGGCCGGACTATCATATCGAGATCGAGAGCAACGGCACGGTCGCGCTGACGGCTGCCTTCGATGCGCATGTCGATCAGCTGAACCTGTCACCCAAGCTCGCGCATTCGGGCAATGCCGCAGACCTCAGGGTGAACGAGACGAGCCTGGCGGGCTATGCCCGCGACCCGCGCGCATGGTTCAAGTTCGTGGTGGCGAGCCCTGAAGATGCCGGCGAGATTGCCGCACTGGCCAGCCAATATGCTATCGCGGCCGAGCGCATCCTGCTGATGCCCGAGGGCACCAGCCCTGCCGTGCTGCAGCAGCGCGCGCACTGGCTTGCGCCTTTGTGCCTCGATCGTGGATGGCGGTTCACCGACCGGCTGCACATCCACCTGTACGGCGATACGCGCGGAACCTGATCAGCGCTGGCCGGACTGGTTGCCCTGGTTGCGCCAGCGACTGACCACCCGCGAAACCATTTCCATCTCGCCGCCGCGCTCGCACCACAGGCTGCTGAACAGCGGATCGTCCGATGCCGGACGCCGCGCCTCGGCCAGATCGTCGAACGCCACGCGGATCGGGATCGACACGCCCTCGCCACAGATGATGCACTCGCGGTTGCGCAGCGCGGGAATCGAATCGAGGAACCCGCGCGCGCCTTCGGGCATCGCCGATCGGACATGCGCCTGGTCGCGGTCGTTGTTGAGGCGCATCGCGATGATGGTCCCGCATTGCGACAGCACGCCTTCGGACAGATCGGACGGGCGCTGGGTGATCAGGCCCAGCGAGACGCCGTATTTGCGGCCTTCCTTGGCAATGCGGCTTAGCACGTTGCGCACCGCGCTGTGCTCGAGCACGCGGTCGGACGGGATGTAGCGGTGCGCTTCCTCGCACACCAGCAGCACCGGGGTGATCTTGTCCTTGCGACTCCAGATCGCGAAGTCGAACACCATGCGGCTGAGCACCGCCACGACGGTAGAGGTAATGTCGGACGGCACGCCCGACACGTCGATGATCGAGATCGGCTTGCCCTCGGCTGGCATGCGGAAAATCCGCGCGATAAAGTCGACCATATTGTCGCCCACCAGCATGCCTGAGAACATGAAGGTATAGCGCGGGTCGGCCTTCATCTCCTCGATCTTGCCCTTGATCCGCAGGAACGGCGCGCTCGATGTCGCCTTGTCCAGCTTACCCATCTCGTTCTGGATGTTGGCGACAAGATCGGACAGCATATAGGGGATCGGGGTGTCGACGGTCACTCGCGAGGCGTTGATCGCCGCCTTGCTCTTCATCCGGGCGGACAGAAGGCACTTGGCGAGAATCTCGGCATCGGTCTGCCGGTCCGCGCCCGAAGAGGTGAGGAACACCTCGCAATGCTCCTCGAAGTTCATCAGCCAGTACGGCATCGCCAGATTGCCGACATCGAACAGCGCGCCATTCTCGCTGAAGGCGGTGGAATATTCGCCATGCGGATCGATCATGACGATATGGCCATCGGGCATCATGTCGCAGATCCGGTGCAGGATCAGCGCTGCGGCGGTGGACTTGCCGGTACCGGTCGAACCCAGCAGCGCGAAGTGCTTGCCCAGCAGCGCATCGACATACAGCGCGCCGCGGGTGTCGGCGGTGGGGTATACCGTGCCGATCTCGATATGCGGACGCGAATCGGCGGCATAGACCTGCTTGAGGTCGGCGCTCGTCATCGCGAACAATGGCGTGCCGGGGACCGGATAGCGCGTCACCCCGCGGCGGAAATTGAAGATCCGGCCGGTGAGCTTTTCCTCTTCGCCCTCGCCCAGAAAGTCGATCTGGCAGACGATCAGCCCGGCCTCGCGCTGATGCATGCGCTGGGTGCGGACATTGGCGACCAGCCAGCGCGACCCCATGCGGATCTTGACCTGGCTGCCCACCTGGCCTGCCATCGACACGCTGGGATCGTTATGGTCGGTCAGCGTGGCCAGACGGCTGGCATCGAGCAGCACCTGCGAGCTCGATCCGGCGATCTCGACGACCTCGCCGATCTTGAGGTGCTCTGCGGGGCGCGGTGCCATCCGGGGCATGGCGGGAAGATCAGCAGGAGCGGCTGGCGCGCGGTCCTGGAAATTGCGGGGATTCAGCTCAACCATCGCGCCGTCCGGTGCCTTTCTGAAGCAAGTACAGCTCGCTCCTAGCCCGGTTGGGTAAATTTTCCCTCTATGCCGAAGGGTTTGGCGCTTGCCACGAGGGCCGTCTCAGATCTTGCGGAACACCACGCCGCCGATCCAGCCGAGCAGCAGCGAGACCAGAACCGCGCTGACGCCATAAAAGAACGGCTGATATTCGGCCATTGTCGCGACAAACCGCTCGAACCCGAACTTGCGCACCTCGATCTCGCGCACCGCAGCAGCGAGCACCTGACCGTCGCGCACCAGGAAGGTCTCAGCAGTGTACATTCCGGTGGGCACGCTGGCGGGGATCGACAGCCGCGCCTGATACAGCACGTCCTCCAGAATCTCGACGCTGCCTTCCTGCTGCTTATACAGCCCTTCGCGACGGTTGAGATCGACCAGCCCGGACAGGAAGCGCCGCTGCTCCTTGGGGTCGATCGACCCTGCTGGCGAGAGCTGCAGATTGCCGAGGCCGAATTCGTAGATCGCAGCGGTGCGCTTATCGACGATCTTCTCGATCGGGCGCGAAGAGGCGAGCGCGTAATAGGCAGGGGCCGAGCGGAACTCGGTGCTGGCAGCGTTGATCCAGATGCCTGCAATCTGCTGCTTTTCGCGCAGGATGATCGATTGGGGCGGGCCTTTGAGGATCACTACGATATCGCTGTCCCCCGATGGCGGGGTGCCGCCGGGATAGACGATCGCGCCGAACAGCAGCAGCTCTGCACCGGTAAACCCGTATTTGATCTGGATGTCGCGCTGCGACACTTCGGGCACCAGCACCGGCTCGCTCGCTGCAGTCAGCAGCCATGCGCCCAGCAGCGCCGCCAGGAGCCGCGCCAGCCTCATTGCAGCAGCTCGACCGAATAGATTTCCGCCGGGCGAAAGCCGAGGCCAATCCCCAGCCGCAGCGCGACCAGCAGCACCAGCACCGAGAGCAGCAGCCGCAGATATTCGGGTGGCAACTTCTGTGCAAACCGCGCGCCGATCTGCGCGCCGGTCACGCTGCCGATCAGCAGCAGCACCGCCAGCACGATGTCCACCGCCTTGGTGGTCAGGCTGTGCACCATGGTGGATGCAAGCGTGACGAACAGGATCTGGAACAATGAGGTGCCAACCACCACCTGTGCGCCCATGCCCAGCAGGTACAGCATCGCAGGCACCATCACGAAGCCGCCGCCGACGCCCAGCAGGATGGTCAGGATGCCGGTGGCAAAGCCCAGGATCAGCGGTGCAAGCGGAGAGATATAGAGGCCCGAGCGGTAGAACCGCCAGCGCAGCGGCAGATTGGCAACCAGCGGATGGTGCCGCCGCTTCTTGGCCGGCAGCCGCTCGCCGCGCCGCATCGCCAGCACGCTCGCCAGGCTTTCGCGCGCCATCAGCCCGCCGATCGACCCCAGCAGCAGCACATAGACTATGTTGATCACGGTATCGATCTGGCCCAGCTGCTGGAGCACGCGGAACAGCGCGGCACCGGCAAATGTGCCCATGATGCCGCCAACCACCAGCACACCGCCCATCTGATAATCCACCCCCTTGCGGCGGCTATAGGCGATCACCCCCGACACGCTCGATCCGGTGACCTGGGTGGAAGCGGAAGCCGCAGCGACCGTCGGCGGGATGCCGTAGAAGATCAGCAGCGGCGTGGTGAGAAACCCGCCACCCACCCCGAACATCCCCGACAGTATACCGACAAGTCCGCCCAGCCCGATGATGACGAGCGCGTTGACCGACAGATTCGCAATGGGAAGATAGACGTCCATGATATGCGCGCGACGCTAGACGCTTTACGCTGTCAGCAGAAGGGGGCACGCGACCTTGCTGGTGCGTTCCGCCGCTAAAAACCGGTGGACAGGGTAAGCGCCGCGCCCGACGCGGGCTGGGCATTGCCATCGATCCGCTGGCGCCAGTCCAGCGCGAACGTCATCTGGCTGTCCCCCACCGGCAAGGCGACCGAAGCGCGCGGGCCCAGATCGACGCGGTGGACCCAGCGTTTGTCGCCCGAGGCATCCAGTTCCTGCTGCCCGCCCGCCCACAGCCCGCCGCCCAGCGACAGGCTGTGCCGGTCCTGCACCGCCACCTGCCGCGTCGCGAGCAACTGCAGGTCGAAAAAGCCCTGGCGCTCCTGCAAGCCGACCACGCCCGCCTGCGCAAAGGAATCCAGCCAGATGCTGCTGCGCTCGAGCGCGGCGCCACCGCCCGCCACCAGCATCGCGGCAAACCGGTCGCGCTGGCCCTGACCAAGCCCGAAGCGCCGCTCCAGCGCCAGATCGACCGGGACCGCTCCCCAGGGCCGCGTCATCACGCCAAGCGCCAGGCTGCGGTCGTCGCCGCTTTCCAGCGCGGTCGCCGCGCGCGCATAGAACACCGGTGCCAAGGGACCCTGGCCCGGCGCATAGCGCACGATCAGCCCCGCCTGGCTGCCGCCATACTGCGCGCCCGGCGCCAGCGTCCGATCGCTCCCGCCCTGCCGCAGCAGCGACCAGCCATAGACCGACCAGCGTTTATCGCGCGACAGGCCGACAGCGCTCGCCCCCGTTCCAGCGGGCGGCTGCGCGGCGCGCTCGGGCTCGATCAGCAAGGGTGCGTCGATCAACGGCGAACGCAGCCGACCCGAGGGCCCGGTAGAGGCGGTCAGGCTTTCCACCCACGCCAGGTGATGGGCCATCGCGACATCGAAATCGAGGCTTGCAGCAGCATCTGTGCCCCGAAGCTGCGGGGGTCCGAGCGCCCCCAGCCTCGCCGTCGTTCGGGGAGCAGGACCAGGCAGGCCGATCATGGCCAGCGCGCCCGCCAGCACCGGCTGCGCATGCGTCTGCTGCACAGCGGCAGGTTGCCACGAGTTCGCGAATTCGAGCGCAGACGGCGCGGCGCGCTGCGCAGGGTTTTCCGGCAGATGATGGATTACCCGCGCCGCGCACCACAACAGCACGACGGTGCCCAGAAACAGCAGCGGCTGGCCGCGCATCGCGCGCCGCGGCCGATGCTGCGGCCTGACGCTATTCACTGCCAGCCTCTGGCCGATCGCCCACCAGCCGCAAGACCGGCCCGGGGATCTCGAACGGTCCGGGTGCCGCGGGAATGTGGTGGCGCGTCTTGTCCCAGGGGAGCGGCGTTCCGCCAAGGCTGGCAGCATAGGCCAGCAGCGCGCGGCGTGCGGCCATCACCGCGATGATATTGCCCACCAGCGCGCGCGGAATTGACCACAGCGCCTGACGCGCGCCATATTGCCATCCGGTGCACAGCGCCCGCACCAGCACCCGCCACGCCAGCGCCAGCCCGTTGACGATCAGCAGCAGGCGAAAGGCCGGGTCCAGCGGCGGCGGGGCATACCAGTCCAGAATGCCGCCTGCGCTGACGATCAGCCAGCACAGCAGCCCCAGATACGCGCTCACCAGCACCAGCGCGGACAGCACCGATCGCCGGTCGCGCGCGCGCATCCAGATGTCCGCAACCCCGCCGCTCCAGCCGGTGCGATCCCAGCCGCTGAGCGCGATGCCGATCGTCCAGCGCGTCTTCTGCCGCACCGAGGCGGTCAGATCACCGGGAAAGAAGGCCCGCGTGGCGATCAGCTCACCCTTGTCGTCGCGCGCGCGGACAAACACGCCGCGCCCGCCCGCCTCGTGGATGCGGATGCCCAGCTCGTAATCCTCGGTCAGGCTGTCGGTGGCGAACGGTCCCTGCTCGGCCGATGCATCGGCCAGCGCCTGCAGCGTGTCGCGCGCAAACCCGCAGCCCACGCCCGCGCACGGCATCGCGACACCCAGGCGGCTGCGCACCGGCATCGCGCGGACATGCGCTTCGGCAAACTCGTCGGCATAATGACCGCTGACCAGCGGCGCTGCCGGATCGATCAGCGGATTGACCGGAAGCTGGACAAAGGCGTGCCCGCCCAGCAGCCGGTCGTACACCCGCAACTCGTCGGGATGGACGACATCCTCGGCATCGTGCAGCACCACCGAGGCAAAGGCGAAGCCCTTCTCGCGCTCGTCCGCGCGCATCGCAAGCCAGATGCGATTGAGGCAATCGGCCTTGGAGCTGGGTCCGGTGATTTCCAGCGGCACGATGCGCACCCGGCCATCCCCCCGCGCGCCGCGCAAGGCGGCAAAGCCGGTGGCGGGATCATTGGCATAGACGCCGATATAGAGGCGGTAATTCTCCTGCCGCCAGCGATGCAGGCAATGGCCGACCATGTCGCCGATCACATCGGCTTCATCCCAGGCGGGAACGAACACCGCATGCCGGGGGGACGGGTCGGGCGCCGCATCGCGCGGCGTGCTGTCGAAGGTCAGCGGAGCATCCTGGCCATCACGCCTGCCGAAAAGCCGCTGCCACAGCCAGACGCCGTCGAGCGCAAGATCATCCACCGCGCCGATGAAGAACCAGATCCCGGCGAACAGAAGAAGTTCGGTTGCCAGCAAGTCGGTCCAGGCCAAAAGGTGACAGGCCAGCGTCGAACACTGTGCGTCGCCCCATGCCTGTTCGATCGGTCCCAAGCAGTGCCCCCCGGCGGGTCGGTCACGACCCTGTCAAAGCGCCCAATCCACCGGAATGGATCCGTCAGAATTGCGCGATCCGTTGCTCTGTACTTCAATGCCTGCTTCGCGCAACTTCGTCAAAACATAATCGGCAGCTGCGCCCTCGCCGCCGACGTTCACCGACAGTCCGGTGCGCCGCGCCGCCCAGATCGCCAGCGCAAGGTCGGTTGCGCCGGCGGAACTGGGCTCGTCACCTTCGAACCGGATCGACGGCAACGCCAGCGGCGGCGGGATCAGCTGCATCTGCCATTGCGGCTCGGCCTGCGCCATGCGCTGTTCCAGCGCGCGATAGGTGGCAAGGCTTGCTCCCGGGAGAGGCGTTGCACGCACCTGCGCCAGCCTCTTGTCTCGGTCGACCAGCACCGCATCGGGGGAAACCCCCGCGAGGATCGCCATCTCGCGCCCGACCATCGCCACCGCCGCGCGTTCCTTGCTGGCCTTTTCGCGCGCCGATGCCGATGCCAGTTGCGCCGCTTCCGCATCGCCCGCCGCCGTGCCGACGCGGAACTGGTCAAGGCTGAGCTTGACCGGTCGCCCCAGTGCCTTTTGCAGCGCGCCCTCGCCCAGCCGGGCAGCGTTGGTGCGATATTCCGGGGTCAGGATCGTTGCGCGGACGATCAGCGGGTCGCTCGAAAAATCGATATCGAGCTGGTCGATCTTGGCCTGGCCGGGAAATTGCTCGGCCAGCACATCGCGTGCCTGGCGCTGCGCACGCGCTTCCCATGCGATCTGGCTGAGCGAATAGCCCAGCGGGATTGCCAGCGCCAGGAACGCTGCGGTGATGATCACCGCCTGCACCCCGCTCTGCCGGCTGGTCAGCTTGGGCCCGAAGCCGTAGAGCCGCGCCATCACCGCGGCAGCAATGGCGATGGTCATCAGGTTGGTGACGAACAGCAGCAGCGCGCCGAAGAACACGGTCCCGTTGAGTGTCGCCAGGCCGAAGCCGACCGTAGCGAGCGGCGGCATCAAGGCGGTGGCGATCGCCACTCCGACGATGGTACCCTCGCGCCCGCGGATCATCGCATAGGCTCCGGCGAGCGCGGAGAACAGCGCCACCAGCAGGTCGAACAGGTTGGGGCGGGTGCGCGCCGCGATCTCGGGCGTGATGTCCTTGATCGGCGAGAAGAACACCACCAGCGCGGTGAACAGCACCGCCAGCAGCACCCCGCCGGCCAGCGTCATCGCGGTCCGGCGGATCTCGTTGCCATCTACCAGCGCCATGCCGAAGCCCAGGCCGATGATCGGCCCCATCAGCGGCGAGATCAGCATCGCGCCGATGACGACCGCAGGCGAGGACAGAAGCAGCCCCAGCACCGCGATGCCCGCCGACATCAGGATCATGAACGCATAACGTGGGGTCAGGCTGGATTCGTCATCGACCTTGGCGATCACCGCGCGGTGCTCGATCGAGGGGATCACCGTGCCACGCCACCAGCTGCCCAGCGGCCCTGCAACTCGCGTTGCCAACTCGCCCATGGTCGACGACAGACGCCTGGCCCTCGGGGTTTCAGCGCTGGGCGCGGGTTGGTCGGTCATGTCATCTCACCATAAGCGTCTCGGCCAAGGGTGGACCGGCCTTGCCATTGGCGATAGACGGATATCCGCAGCCGTGCCAGACCCGCCGGACCCGGCAAGGGCGCGATCGGGCTTAGGCCGCCTGCGCCGCAAGCGGAATCACGGGCCTGCAGACCAACGAAAGGTGACATGCGCTGATGATCAGGATCAACCGTTTCGGCCTGTTGGCGCTGTTGCTGCTGATGGCTGCCTGCGCCCCCAAGCCCGCGCCGCAGACCGCAGCACCCGCCGATCCGCTCGATGCCATCGCCCGGCAATATGTCATGCTGTCGCTGGAAATCGGCACGCATGAGGACGGCTATATCGATGCCTATTATGGCCCTCCCGAATGGAAGCGCGCCGCCGAGGCCGCGCCGCGTGCACTGCCGGCGCTCGCGCAGGCGGTCGATGGCCTGGATCAGACCCTCGCCGCTGTCGATGTCTCCGCCCGCGAGCCTCTGGTCCGGCGCCGCGCGACCTTCCTGCGCGCGCAGCTTAACGCCGCACGCACCCGTCTGCGCATGCTGCGCGGCGAGAAGCTGAGCTTCCGCGAGGAATCGCTCGGGCTGTTCGGTGCCACTCCCGACATCCGCCCGCTGGAAAGCTATGATCCGGTGCTGGCCGAGATCGAGACGCTGCTCCCGGGCCCCGGCACGCTCGCCGAGCGGGTCGATGCGTTTCAGGAGCGCTTCGTCATCCCCGCCGACCGGCTCAAGCCCGTGTTCGACCGCGCGATCGCCGAATGCCGCGCGCGCACCGCCGCGCACATCCCGCTGCCCGAAGGCGAGAGCTTCCGCATGGAGTTCGTCACCGGCAAGCCATGGAGCGGCTACAATTATTATCAGGGCAACCTTGCCAGCCTGATCCAGATCAACACCGATCTGCCCATCCGCATCAGCCGCGCGGTCGATCTGGGCTGTCACGAGGGCTATCCGGGCCACCACGCGCTCAACTATCTGCTCGAACAGCGGCTGATGCGCGCGCGTGGCTGGATGGAATACAGCGTCTATCCGCTCTACAGCCCGCAAAGCCTGATCGCCGAGGGATCGGCCAATTACGGCATAGACCTCGCCTTCCCGGGCAATGAAAAGCTCGCCTTCGAGATGCGCGAGCTCTATCCGCTGGCGGGTCTTGCGACCACCGATGCCGCGCGGCTCGCCCGGCTGCAAACGGCGCTGACGGGTTTGCGCGGAGCGCGCTTCACCATTGCGCAGCTGTATCTCGACGGCCAGATCGATCGCGCCCAGGCAATCGCGTTGACGCAGAAGTATCAGTTGATGAGCGAGGCGCGCGCCAAGCAGTCGATCGGCTTTACCGACACCTATCGCAGCTATGTCATCAATTATGGCCTGGGCCAGGACATGGTGCAGGAGTTCGTCGAGGCCGCCGGGTCCGACACCAAGGCACGCTGGGCGGCTATGGAGCGGGTGATCAGCGAACCGACGCTGCCTTCAGATCTGGCGGTGCAATAAACGGGCTCAGCTCGCGAACAGCATCGCGTCGTCGGCAAAGGCCTTGAACTCCAGCGCATTGCCTGCCGGATCGTGGAAGAACATCGTCGCCTGCTCGCCCACCTGCCCGGCAAAGCGGATGTGCGGTTCGATGACGAAGCGCGTGCCCGCAGCGCGCAACCGCTCGGCCAGCGCCTGCCAGTCGGGCATGGTCAGCACTACTCCGAAATGCGGCACCGGCACATCATGCCCGTCGACCGGATTGTGGTGCGCGTCGGCCCTGCTGGCGGCAGGATCGAGATGCGCGACGATCTGGTGACCGAACAGGTCGAAATCGATCCACTGATCGGAAGACCGCCCCTCGCCGCAACCCAGCACGTCGCGATAGAAGCTGCGCGCCGCCGCCAGATCGTCGACCGGAAACGCGAGGTGAAAGGGTCTGATGGCCATGATCGGCGAACGCGTCAGAAGGTCGCCAGCGCTGCACCCAGCCCGGTCGCGACTACGCTGATCACGATCGGCTTGCCTTCCAGATCGAGGAAGACCAGCTCGAGCTTCTGGGCCTTCTTGAGGTGATCGATATCGGCCGGTGCCAGCGGCTTCTCGCCGATGCAGCCTTCGGGCAGGCAGCGGCTGAACACGATCTTGTCGATGCCCTTGGCCTGATCGCCATCGATCTGCATCAAAGCGCCGGTATCCAGCCGAACGCCCAGCGGAACCTTGACCAGCAGCCCGGTCTTGCCCGAGGATTTCTGCTTGGCGATGGCCACGCGGATCACTTCCTTGCCATTGGCCTCGTCGATCAGCGACTGGACGGTATCGCAGATTTCCGCTTCGCCCGTGCCCTTGCACCCGGTGGTCCATGGCTTGGCACCATCGGCGACCTTCTTGGGCGTGATCGGCTGAGTGGCCGGAGCAGCAGGCGCCGCGGTCTGGGCGGCCAGCGGCGCGCAGATCAGCAGGGCGGGTGCAACAGCGGCAAGGGTGCGAAGCATGACGTGCATCGGATCAATCTTTCTTCATTGGGCTGGCTGGAAGGTCCAGAGAGGCGTCGGCGCAGCAGAGCACAGGCTGATATACGTACAGCCGGTGCGCTGTCCACCGTCGCGCGACGGGGTGCCAGGCGCTGCTGCGTCCACCGGACGGGTTTCGGGCGCCATCAGCACCGGCAGCGGAGCAGCCAGCCCCTGCAGAACCTGCAGGGGCGCGGTGCTGTCGGGCGGAACGGGGACGCTGACGCTGCCTTGGCCCGGCATGGTGATGACGGCAATCGGCGCCGCGACAGGCGTTGCCGATGGCGGCTGAGAGGGAGCGGCCGTGCCGACCGGGGCCACGGCCACCGGATCAGCGACGCTCGTACCCCCGCCGGGCGGCGGCGGTGTCACCGGCGCCGATGTGCCCGGCGGATCGGTGACGGGCGGAGTGCCTGCAGGCGGTGTACCCGCTGGCGGCGTGCCCGCTGGCGGGGTACCGGCAGGGGGATTGGCAGCCGGAGGATTGGCGGCTGGCGGATTGGGGCCGCCACCGGTGCCCGGCGGGTCCTGCGCAGGCGGCACGATCGGCGGCAGCACGGTCATCACCCCGGGGCGATAGGTGATCTGGTAGTTGCGCGCGGTCCCGCGCGAGGCGTTGATGACATACTGCCCGGGGGCTGCGGTGCCGCCGCCCGTGGAGCGCAGCACCAGGCCGGTGACGACGTCCCCGGTATCCCCGTTGCGCAGCCCCGAATAGCTCACGGTCAGCACCGGATCGCCATTGCCCTGATGCATCACCACATTGTTGGCGGTGATCAGCAGCCGTGCCTGATCGATGGTCAGCCGCCCCGGCGTATAGACAAAGTCGTAATTGAGCGCCGATGCGCCCGATGCGGTGATGGCATAGGAGCCGATATCGGAGCCGATCGTGGCGGGGGTGCCGAACACCAGCCCGCTCACCACATTGGCGCGGTCGCCGTTGCGGAAGCCCGTGATCGACGCGCTGAATTCGGGGTTGGCGAGACCGTATTCACGGGTGGCATTGTTGACGCGGACCTGCAGCAGCGCCTTGGTGATCGTCAGCGTGCCGGGCACGTAATCGAACCGGTAGTTGGCGGCGACCGCCCCGGAACCGGTGATCAGATAGTCGCCGACATCGCTGCGAGCAATCGCGCCGGTGCGCAACCTGAGGCCGGAGACAACCGCATCGGTATCGCCATTGCGCAGCCCCGAGATGCTGGCGGTCAGCACCGGATTGACCGTGCCATAGACCCGGGTCTTGCTGTCGATGGTCACGCTCAGCGGCGCGGGCGTGATCGTCAGGCTGCCGGGGACATAGGCAAAGTCATAATTGAGCGCGCTGCCCCCCGAAATACCGATGGCATAGCTGCCGACGCCCGAGCCCTGGGTGGCGCCGGTCGCCAGCACCAGTCCGTTGACGACCGATGCCGTATCGCCATTGCGCAAGCCGGCAATCGTGCTGGTCAGCGCCGGATTGGCCAGGCCATATTCGCGGCTCTTGTTGTCCGCGCTGATGGTGAGCAGCGCTCTGGTGATCGTCAGCGTGCCGGGAACATAGGCAAAGTCATAATTGGTCGCAGTGGCACCGGAAGCCGTGATCGCGAAGGTGCCGACGTTCGATGCCACTGTCGCCGCGCTGCCATAGACCAGCCCGCTGACCACCCCCGCACTATCGCCCGCACGCAGGCCGCTGATCGATCCGGTGAAGGCCGGGTTGGCCAGGCCATATTCGCGCGTCGCGTCATTGGCGGTGACTGTGAGCAGCGCGCGCGTGATCGTCAGCGTTCCCGGAACATAGGCGAAGTCATAATTGATCGCGGTGGCGCCACTGCCGGTGATTGCATAGCTGCCGACGTCGGAGCCGGTCGTGGCGACGGAACCGAAGACAAGGCCCGCTGCAACGCTCGCGCTGTCGCCGTTGCGCAGGCCCGAGATGCTGCCGGTGAACGCCGGGTTGGCAAGCCCGTACGCGCGCGTGGCATTATTGGCCGTCACGGTGAGCAGCGCCCTGGTGATCGTGAGCGTGCCGGGGACATAGGCAAAGTCGTAGTTCACCGCCGTGGCGCCCGATCCGGTGATCGCATAAGCCCCGGCATCGCTGCCGATTGCGGCGACCGAGCCATAGACCAGCCCGCTGATGACGCTCGCGGTGTCCGAATTGCGGAAACCTGTGACCGATCCGGTGAAGGCCGGGTTCGCGAGGCCATACTCCCGCGTTGCGTCGTTTGCGGTGACTGTCAGCAGCGCGCGGGTGATCGTCAGCGTGCCAGGAACGTACGAGAAGTCGTAGTTCGTCGCGCTCGCACCCGATCCGGTAATCGCGAACGTCCCGACGTTGGATGCCACTGTCGCCGCGCTGCCATAGACGAGACCGGATACGACGCTGGCGGTGTCGGAGTTGCGGAAGCCGGTGATGTTGCCGGTGAACGTGGGGTTCGCGAGGCCGTACTCGCGGGTCGCATCATTCGCGGTGACGGTAAGCAGCGCCCTCGTGATCGTGAGCGTGCCCGGCACGTAGCTGAAGTCATAGTTCGCCGCAGCGCCGCCCGAGGCGGTGATCGCGAACGTGCCGACATTGGAGGCGACGGTTGCGGTGGTGCCGTAAACGAGCCCGCTGACAACGCTCGCGGTATCCCCCGCGCGCAGGCCGCTGATCGAGCCGGTGAACGTCGGGTTGGCGAGCCCATACTCGCGGCTTGCATCATTGGCGGTAACGGTGAGCAGGGCGCGCGTGATCGTCAGCGTGCCGGGAACGTACGAGAAATCGTAGTTGGTCGACGTCGCACCTGAACCAGTGATGCTGTACGTGCCGATACCCGAGTTCAGCACCGCGGTGCTGCCGTAGGTCAGGCCGCTGACGATGCTGGCCGTGTCGCCGTTGCGGAACCCGGTGATCGATCCCGTGAACGCAGGATCGGCCAGGCCGTATTCGCGCGTTGCATCATCGGCGGTGACCGTGAGCAGCGCGCGGGTAATGGTCAGCGTGCCGGGAACGTACGAGAAGTCGTAGTTCGTCGCGGTGGCGCCACTGCCCGTGATCGCGAAGGTTCCGACGTTGGAGGCGATCGTTGCTGCGCTGCCGTAGACGAGGCCGGAGACCACGCTGGCGGTGTCGGAGTTGCGGAAGCCGGTGATGTTGCCGGTGAACGTGGGGTTGGCGAGGCCGTACTCGCGCGTCGCATCATTCGCGGTGACGGTGAGCAGCGCCCTCGTGATCGTGAGCGTTCCCGGCACATAGCTGAAGTCATAGTTCGCTGCTGCGCCGCCCGAGGCCGTGATCGCGAACGTTCCGACGTTGGAGGCGACCGTTGCCGTTGTCCCGTAGACCAGCCCACTCACCACGCTCGCTGTATCCCCCGCGCGCAGGCCGCTGATCGATCCGGTGAAGGTCGGGTTGGCAAGGCCGTATTCGCGCGTTGCGTCATTGGCTGTGACCGTGAGCAAGGCCCGCGTAATCGTCAGCGTGCCGGGCACATAGCTGAAATCGTAGTTGGTCGACGTCGCGCCTGAACCAGTGATGCTGTACGTGCCGATGCCCGAGTTCAGCACGGCCGTGCTGCCATAGGTCAAGCCCGAGATCACGCTGGCCGTGTCGCCATTGCGGAAGCCAGAGATGCTGCCGGTGAATGCCGGGTTGGCTAGGCCATACTCCCGCGTTGCGTCGTTGGCGGTGACTGTCAGCAGCGCGCGGGTGATCGTCAGCGTGCCCGGAACGTACGAGAAGTCGTAGTTCGTCGCGCTCGCACCCGATCCGGTAATCGCGAACGTTCCGACGTTCGAGGCGATCGTCGCTGCGCTGTCGTAGACGAGGCCGGATACGACGCTGGCGGTATCGCTGTTGCGGAAGCCTGTGATCGATCCGGTGAACGTGGGGTTCGCGAGGCCGTATTCGCGGGTCGCATCATTCGCGGTGACGGTAAGCAGCGCCCTCGTGATCGTGAGCGTTCCCGGCACATAGCTGAAATCATAGTTCGCCGCCGCGCCGCCCGAGGCCGTGATCGCGAACGTTCCTACGTTCGAGGCGACCGTTGCCGTTGTCCCGTAGACCAGCCCACTCACCACGCTCGCTGTATCCCCCGCGCGCAGGCCGCTGATCGAGCCGGTGAACGTCGGGTTGGCGAGCCCATACTCGCGGCTTGCATCATTGGCCGTAACGGTGAGCAAGGCCCGCGTGATGGTCAGCGTGCCGGGGACATAGCTGAAATCGTAGTTGGTCGACGTCGCGCCCGAGCCGGTGATGCTGTAGGTGCCGATCCCCGAGTTCAGCACAGCGGTGCTGCCATAGGTCAGGCCCGAGATCACGCTGGCCGTGTCGCCGTTGCGGAAGCCGGTTATGCTGCCGGTAAAGGCCGGGTCTGCCAGGCCATACTCGCGGGTCGCATCATTCGCGGTGACGGTGAGCAAGGCGCGCGTGATCGTCAGCGTGCCGGGTACGTAGGAGAAGTCGTAGTTCGTCGCGGTGGCGCCACTGCCGGTGATCGCGAACGTTCCGACGTTCGACGCGATCGTGGCGGCGCTGCCGTAGACGAGACCGGATACGACGCTGGCGGTGTCGGAGTTGCGGAAGCCGGTGATGTTGCCGGTGAACGTGGGGTTGGCGAGGCCGTACTCGCGGGTCGCATCATTGGCCGTGACGGTGAGCAGGGCGCGGGTAATCGTGAGCGTACCCGGCACATAGCTGAAATCGTAGTTCGCCGCTGCGCCGCCCGAGGCCGTGATCGCGAACGTGCCGACATTGGAGGCGACGGTTGCGGTGGTGCCGTAAACGAGCCCGCTAACCACGCTCGCGGTGTCGCCAGCGCGCAGGCCGCTGATCGAGCCGGTGAACGTCGGGTTCGCGAGCCCATACTCGCGGCTTGCATCATTGGCCGTAACGGTGAGCAAGGCCCGCGTGATGGTCAGCGTGCCGGGCACATAGCTGAAGTTGTAATTTGTCGACGTCGCGCCCGAGCCGGTGATGCTGTAGGTGCCGATGCCCGAGTTCAGCACCGCGGTGCTGCCATAGGTCAGGCCCGAGATCACGCTGGCCGTGTCGCCGTTGCGGAAGCCAGAGATGCTGCCGGTAAAGGCCGGGTCTGCCAGGCCATATTCGCGCGTAGCGTCGTTCGCGGTGACTGTCAGCAGCGCGCGGGTGATCGTCAGCGTGCCAGGAACGTACGAGAAGTCGTAGTTCGTCGCGCTCGCACCCGATCCGGTAATCGCGAACGTCCCGACGTTGGATGCCACTGTCGCCGCGCTGCCATAGACGAGACCGGATACGACGCTGGCGGTGTCGGAGTTGCGGAAGCCGGTGATGTTGCCGGTGAACGTGGGGTTCGCGAGGCCGTACTCGCGGGTCGCATCATTGGCCGTGACGGTGAGCAGGGCGCGGGTAATCGTGAGCGTACCCGGCACATAGCTGAAATCGTAGTTCGCCGCTGCGCCGCCCGAGGCCGTGATCGCGAACGTGCCGACATTGGAGGCGACGGTTGCGGTGGTGCCGTAAACGAGCCCGCTGACCACGCTCGCGGTATCGCCAGCGCGCAGGCCGCTGATCGAGCCGGTGAAGGTCGGGTTGGCAAGGCCATACTCGCGGGTCGCGTCGTTGGCGGTGACCGTGAGCAGGGCGCGCGTGATGGTCAGCGTGCCGGGCACGTAGCTGAAGTTGTAATTGGTCGATGTCGCGCCCGAGCCGATGATGCTGTACGTGCCGATGCCCGAGTTCAGCACGGCCGTGCTGCCATAGGTCAGGCCGCTGACGACGCTGGCTGTGTCGCTATTGCGGAACCCGGTGATGCTGCCGGTGAACGCCGGGTTCGCGAGACCATATTCGCGCGTGGCGTTGTCCGCGGTCACCGTGAGCAGGGCGCGGGTAATGGTGAGAGTGCCCGGAACATAGCTGAAGTCGTAATTCGTCGCGCTCGCACCCGATCCGGTGATCGCGAAGCTTCCGACGTTCGACGTGATCGTGGCGGCGCTTCCGTATACCAGCCCCGAGACCACGCTGTCGTCGTCGCTGTTGCGGAAGCCTGTGATCGATCCGGTGAACGCGGGGTTGGCGAGGCCATATTCGCGGGTGGCGCTGTCCGCCGTCACGGTGAGCAGCGCCTTGGTGATCGTCAGCGTACCGGGGATGTAATCGAAATCGTAATTGGCAGCAAAGGCCTCGAACGGCGAAATGCTGTAGGTGCCGACGTCGGAGAATTCGTCCGCCAGGGTGGTGAAGTTCAGCCCGGAAACCACCGAGGCATCGTCGCCGTTGACGAAGCCCGAGAAGCTCGCGGTGAACATGGGGTTGGAATCGCCATAGGTGCGGGTGGCGTCGTTGGCGGTCACGGTCAGCAGCGCGCGCAGCGTGGTCAGCGCGCCGTTGACGAAGTCGAAGTCGTAGCCGACATCGGACAGCAATGTGCCCTGATCGATGAAGATCGTGTCGATCCCGGCGCCGCTGCCCGCAGAAAGGGTGTCGAAAAGGTTCGGCGCACCTGAAAACGCATAGGTATCGCTGTCGCCGTTCACCAGCCCGCTGAAACTGAAGGAGTAACCGGGAGGCGCCTGGCCGTATGTGCGCGTGGCATCGTCGGCGGTGAAGGTCAGCACCGGCTGGCGCGCGAAGATGAATAGGTTGCCCGCGAAACCGCTCGGCGAGACGTTGTTGTAGAGGTTGTTCCCGACAAGCCCGCCGCGGTCGATGACGTCATAATCGTTGGAATAGATCAGGAAACGGCCGCCGCCGGTCAGGTTGAAGACCCCCGCGCCTGCGCTGTTGGTAAAGATGTCGCTCTCGATCAGCACCGCATCACCAGAGGCGCTCGCGGTGAGCAGGGCGTCTGCATCCAGGGTGACCGCGCGATTGCCGGTGACGCCCAGGTTCTGCAGGACGATGCTGCTCGCGGTAATCGACCCGATGGTCATCGCGCCGCTGTCGAAGAAGGACTTGTCGTCACCCGCAACGATCCGGAGGCTCGCAAATCCCGAGCCTGCATCGATGAATGCGCCCGGGCCGAAGGTGATGACCGCATCGCCTGGATCGCGGAAGCCATCGACGACACCGCCCGAGAGGAATTCATTGGCGACGGCGGTGAAATTGCCCCCGTCGGTGGTGATCCCGGCATTGATCAGGATCGAGCGGCCTGCACGGAAGGTCAGGTCGCCCCCTGCGCCGCCTGCGCTGACCAGAATCGCGCTGCTGACGGTGATATCGTTGTTGGCCTGCAGCTCGACTGCGGTGCCGCCCGCCAGGATGTCGACCAGCGCGGTGGGGGTAATCGTGACATCCGCGCCCGGCGCATCGCCGAACCCGAAGCCGGGCGTATCGAGCGAGACCCCGTCGAGGTCGAAGAAATAGACCGCGCCGGAATTGATGACCTGATTTTCCGGGCCATCATCCCCCGACGCGCCAACCACAAGCCGCCCGGCATTCATCGATACGCCGTTGCCGAAAAGGTCGTTGGCATCCAGACCTGCAACCGCAACGTTGCTGCCCCCGGTATAGCCCCGCCCGAAGATGGCCGACAGCGACGGATTGGCAAAAGCCGCATCGGCAAAGCTGATCAGATACACCGCGCCGGCTTGAGGTCGATCGTCCGCAAACCCTGAGTCCCCATAAGCGCCGATCGCCAGCACGTTGCCCTCGAGCGAGAGCGCGCTTCCCAGAAGTTCATTGGCGGTTGAGGTGGGAAGGGTCAGGTCATAGCCGACACCGATCGTGCCTGCCAGCGTACCGCCGTCAAAGGCCGTATCGGCAAAAGTGAACAGATAGACTGCGCCTGCCATATTGGCAGCATCTCCGGAACCGTCTTCGAAGAAGGCACCGACCGCCAGCCGGGTGCCATTGAGCGCGACCGCACTGCCGAGGGAATCACCGACGCCAGCAAAGGCGGTGGTATCGACGTTTGCGCCGAGGGTATATCCGCGCCCGATCGTCCCGATGAGGCCGGGCACACCGGCCGCCACATCGAACAGATAGACCGCACCTGTTTCCTGCGTGCCGTTGGCGTCCCCGTCATCGCCGGTCGCGCCGACGGCCAGCCGGTCGCTGTCGAGCGATACCGACCAGCCGAAAAGGTCGTCATTGTCGAGCGCGAGGTTGAAATTCGCCCCGAGAGCATAGTCCTTGCCGATGATCGCGAGCTGGGAGGGGGCATTGAAGGTGTCGTCGTCAAACCCGAACAGGTAGACCGCGCCTGCGCCAGGGGCATCGTCGTCGAAGCCGCGGTCGCCGGTGGCGCCGACAGCCAGCGTGAGGTTCGACAGCGAAACAGAGCTGCCAAACCGCGCCCCGGCACGCAATTCCGGAACCGAAAGGTTCTTGCCGCCGGTATAGTCGCTGCCGATGACACTTTCGAGGATGGGGAATTCGAAATCAGTTGTCACGAATGTGAAGAGGTAGACCGCGCCCGATTCGGTCAGGCTGTTGCCAAAACCGGAATCGCCCGGAACGCCGATGGCCAGCCGCTGGCCGTCGAGCGAAACCGAGGTGCCGAATGCGTCGAACTCCCCGACCCCTGCAACCGGCGTGCCCAGACCGCGGGTATAGCCCGCGCCGATGGTACCGCGCAGCTGCGCACCGCTGAAATCGGTATCGGCAAAGGTGAACAGATAGACCGCGCCCGAATCGGTCGACGCTGCGCCGTTGCCGAAGCCATCGTCGCCCCTGGCGCCAACAACCAGCCGGTTGCCGTCCAGTGACACCGAAGTGCCGAACGCATCGGCATCCTCCAGCTCGACATCGAAATCGAGGTTCGCGCCGAAGTTATCCGCCCCCCTGGCAAGGATTTCGGCAATACTTCCGCCACCGAAAATGCTGTCGGTGAAAGTCAGCAGATAGACCGCGCCAGAATTGGGAGGGCTGCTTGCGCCGCTGTTTATTCCAGGCCCTCCGATGGCCAGCCGGTTGCCATCGAGCGATACCGACGTGCCGAAGAAGCTGCCACTCGCAAAACCGAACGGCGTCAGCACCGTATCGACATCGCCTGGCCCGCTGTAGCTTGCGCCCACGATGCCGCGCTGCAGGCCACCATTGAAATCCAGATCATCGAACGTGAAAAGATAGACAGCGCCAGAATCGGACAGGCCGTTTGAGTTACCATCATCACCCCTCGCGCCGACAGCCAGTCGGGTGCCATCCAGCGAGACGGACCAGCCGAATGCGTCTCCGTCATCCAGCAGAATATCGCGATCGTTGACGACGCCCTCAAAACCTAGGCCAAAAATGGCCTGCAAGGAGCCAGACTGGAACTCGGCCCCGGCGAACGAAAACAGATACACCGCCCCGATTTCACGCCCGGAGGCCGGGGGGTTGAGCGAACCATCGTCACCGATCGCTCCGACCGCCATCCGGTTGCCATCCAGCGACACCGAGCTACCGAAACGGTCGTCAGCCTCCAGATCGGCGACGGACAGGTTCTTGCCGCCCGTGTAGCCTATACCCGCAATTCCCTCCAGCAACCCACCGCCGAACTGCGGATCGGTAAAACTGAACAGATAGACCGCGCCCGCATTCGACTGGGCATCAGAGGCACCATCATCGCGCGGGGCTCCCACTGCGAGCCGGTTGCCATCGAGCGACACCGCAAAGCCGAACTGGTCGCCCGCGCCGATCTCGGTCGGCCACAGGTTCTTGCCGCCGACATAGCCATGGCCGATGGTGGCCTGCAGCGTGGCGCCGCCAAAATTGGCATCGGCAAAGGTGAACAGATAGACCGCACCGGAATCGCCCAGCCCATCGATCGATCCGTCATCATCCGGCGCGCCGATCGCCAGCCGGTTGCCGTCGAGCGACACGGCTGTGCCGAAACTATCGCCGCTGCCGACCTGCACGACCGTGGGCGTAACGGACGCTGCCAGATCCAGCCCGACGGACGAGCGATAGCCTGCACCGATGGTTCCCACCAGACGGCCGCCATTGAACGTTTCATCGGCAAAGGTGAACAGATACACCGCGCCGGTATCGGTCTGCGTGTTGCCCGGCCCGTCATCCTGACGCGTGCCCACGGCCATCCGGTTGCCGTCCAGCGAGACCGAGGTGCCGAACAGATCGAATGCATCCAACGGGACAGCGATGGTCTTGCCACCGGTGTAGCCGGAGCCGATCGTCGCCTCGCGCACAGCTCCGCCAAACGACCCGTCGGCAAAGCTGAACAGATACACCGCCCCCGGATCGGGAAGACCATTGGTGAAGCCGTCATCGCCCCGCGCGCCGACGGCGAGCCGATTGCCGTCGAGCGACAATGCGCCGCCGAACCCGTCGAAGGTGTCCAGCGTCGCGATGTTGAATGCGCTTCCCGGCGTATCATAGTCCCGGCCGATGATGCCTCGAAGATTGCCCCCGCCAAAATCGGCATCGGCGAATGTCAGCAGATATACCGCGCCGCTGTCTGCAGCGGCGTTGCCTAAACCATTGTTGCCCGCAGCGCCGCCGGCCAACCGCAGGCCGCTCAAGCCGACGGCGGAACCGAAATTGTCGCCAGGCCTCAACCCCTGGTCGCCACCCGAGATATCGACATCCAGGCCAGTGCTGTACCGGCCGATCCGCACCGCAACGGCGGGCGCGTTGAACAGATCATCGACGAAACTGAACACATAGATCGCGCCGATATCTGCACGATCATCGATTTGGCCGTCATCGTTCGGTGCCCCGACGGCAAGCCGGAAACGTCCGAGCTGCTGGTCGAGCGACAGCGATGAACCAAAGGCGTCACCCGCCGCAAGTCCTGCCACGCCCAGATTGCTGCCGCCGGCATAACCCTGACCCAGGATGGAGCGTTGCTCGGCACCGCCAAAGGCGAGGTCGGCAAACGAGAACAGATACACTGCGCCGGCATCGGCTGCGCTGTTGGCAGCGCCATCGTCACCGCTTGCGCCCACGGCCAGCTGCGTGCCCCGCAACGATACCGCGCTGCCGAAAAAGTCGCTGGCGTCAAGGCCTGCGACAGAGAGGTTCTTGCCGCCGCCATAGCCGCTGCCGATGACCGCTTCGAGCACAGGCGCACCGAACGCGAGATCGGCGAAGCTGAGCAGATAGACCGCGCCCGAGAGTGGCTTGAGGCTGGAGGCTCCATTATCATCGGACGCGCCGATCGCCAGCCGCAGCCCGTCGAGCGAGACTGCCGCGCCGAACCGCTCCTCGGGTCCGATGCCCTGCGCGGCGAGCGAAGCGGGCCGCCCCATGGCGTAGCCTGAGCCCAGGGTGCCGGCCTGGACAAGGTCGTTGTACACATCGTCGCTGAAGGTAAACAGATAGACCGCCCCAGCCGACGGGGTACTGATATTGCCCGTGTTGCCGGCAGCGCCGAGCACCATCCGGTTGCCGTCGAGCGCAACGCTGCTGCCCAGACGGTTTCCATCGGTGTTCAGCCCGTCGATCAACAGGTTGCTGGCATCGATCGACCCGGCGGTAATCCTCCCCGAAAGGCTTGCGCCATCCAGGTCGGGGGTGGTGAAGGTGAAGAGATAGGCGGCACCCACATCGACGCCCCCGCCCGACACCCCGAAATCGCCTGGCGTTCCGACCACCAGCTTGCTGCCGGACACGGCGAGAGCCGCTCCGAAATTGGCGTTGGTTCCCAGCGTCGCGATGGAAAGGTCGTTGGGGCCGCTGTATCCGGAGCCGATCGTGGCCAGCTGCAATGCACTGGAGAAAACCGTGTCGGCAAAGTCGAACAGATAGACTGCGCCGGAATTGCCATTGCTGTCGCCGTCGCCATCGTCCTGAGAGGCGCCGATCGCCAGCCCCTCGCCTGAATCGGTGAAGGCCAGAGCGCTGCCGAAAAAGTCTCCCGCGGCAAGCCCGGCCACCGAGAAATTCTTGCCGCCCGTATATCCGACGCCGCCGATGCCCTCGAGCGTGCCGTTGTTGAAAATCGACGAGGTGAAGGTGAAGAGATAGGCCGCGCCGGAATCACTGGCGAGGTTGTTGAAGCCATCGTCCGCCTGCGCGCCGACGGCAAGCTGGTTGCCACGAAGGGTGACGCTCGATCCGAACTGGTCGCCGGCTTCAAGGCCAGCAACATCGACGTTCTTGAACCCGGTATAGCCCGCGCCCATGCGCGCTTCGAGCACAGGTGAGCCGAACGCGGTGTTGGCGAAGGTGAACAGATAGACCGCGCCTGAATCGGTAGTGGCATTGTTGAAGCCATCGTCGAGTGGCGCGCCGATGGCCAGGCGAAGGCCATCGATGGCCAGCGCGCTGCCGAAGGAATCTTCCATGTCCAGCACGCTGACGTCGAAGTTGCCCGCGCCGGTATAGCCCTCGCCAATGATCCCGCGCAGCTGCGGTGCCGAGAAGAATTCATCGTTGAAGGTGACCAGGAATACCGCCCCCAGACCCAGCGAATCGCCGCTGAAGCCGCGATCGACCGGCGAGCCGATCGCCAGCCGGGTGCCCGATAGCGCAACGGCACCGCCAAATTCGGCATCAGTGGCCTGGCCTACGGACAGGTTCTGCTGCGGGCCGTACCCGACACCCACCGTGCCTGCGAGCGCCAGATTGTTGAAGGCATCGTCCGAGAAGGTGAAGAGATACACCGCGCCCAGTCCGCCGGAGGTATTGAACACCCCAGAATCTTCGGGTGCACCCACCACCAGGCGACTGCCGCTGAGCGCTACGCCGCTGCCGAACCGGTCCTCGCCATCCAGCCCGCCCAGCGACAGATTGCCCGCCCCGGTGTATCCCGCGCCGATCCGCTGCGCGAGGGTGTAAGTCCCCGCGATATCGGTGAACAGATAGGCCGCGCCGCTGAGCGGCACTGCGCCGCCTGCGCCATTGTCCAGAACGGCGCCCACGGCGATCTTCTGGCCATCGATGGCGACCGAACTGCCGAAGCGGTCACCCAGGGACAGTGCGGTGACATCGACATTGGTACCGCCGGTATAGCCGCTGCCTATCAGCGCGGATACCGTCCCGCCGGTGAATGCCGTGGTGGCGAAATCGATGACATAGACCGCGCCTGAATCGCCCAGCGAATTGGCGTTGCCATCATCGCCGGGGGTGCCGACAAGCAACCGCGTGCCCTGCAGGGCCACGCCGCTGCCAAAGCGATCCTGGTTTCCGCCGGCAAGCGCGCCGATCGACAGATTGTTGCCGCCCCCATAGCCCGATCCGACAATCGCCGCGAGCGCGCCGCCGGTGAACTGGGTGTCGGCAAAGGTGAACAGATAGACCGCACCGACATTGGTAAACGGATCGTCGTCGCCGCCATCCTGGGGAGCGCCGACCGCCAGCCGCGTTCCGTCGAGCGAAACCGACGCGCCAAAACTGTCGCCGGTGTTGATATTGGCGGGGCTGAGGTTGTTGCCGCCGACATAGTCGGCGCCGATGGTGGCCTGCAGGGTGCCACCGCTGAACAGGGCATCGGCAAAGGTGAACAGATAGACCGCACCGGCATCGGTCACGGTGTTGCTGACTCCATCGTCGAGCGAGGCCCCGACCGCGAGCCGATTGCCGCGCAGCGAGACCGCTTCACCAAAGCGGTCGCCGGAATCGAGCGTGGCGACAGACACGTTCTTGCCGCCGCTATAGCCCAGTCCGATGATCCCTTCGAGCAAGGGTGCGCCGAATGCGTCATCGGCAAAGCTGAAAAGATAGACGGCGCCGGTATTGAGCCCCCCTGTGGTGTCGGGAGTTTCTGCCGAGCCCACCGCGAGCCGCAGGCCATCCAGCGCGACCGATGTGCCGAACTGATGGATAGTGCCATCGCTGAGCCCGGGGACCGTGTAATTGCTGAACCCCTGATAGCCCGAGCCCAGGACGTCGATCAGCCGGGCGTCGAAGAAACTGGCCGGGTCGCCGAACGTGAACAGATAGACGGCGCCGGAACCGGCCGCGCTGCTGTTGCGCCCGCTGCTGGTGGCCGCCCCCACGACCAGACGCCCGCTATCGAGCGAAACCGCGCTGCCGAAGAAGAAGCCGCCATCGGAATCGCTCAGGTTGAGCGAATAATCCTTGGGCCCGAGATAGCCCGCACCGATCCGACCCTCCTCGACCGGATTGGTAAAGGCGCTGTCGGCAAAGCTGAACAGATACACCGCGCCGCTGCCCGGCTCCAGGCCGCTTGCGCCCGCATCGCCGATTGCCCCGACCGCCAACTGCAGCCCCTGCAGCGCGACCGACTGTCCGAAGAATTCAAGCGGACCGCTGCCGGTATCGAAGTTGTTGCCACCGGCGTAGCCGGTCCCCAGCGTGGCTGCGAGCGTCGCGTCGCTATAGTCGCTCAACGTGAAGGTGAAGAGATAGACCGCACCGGCGTTGGTGATCGGGGTCAAGGCGCCAGCGTCGTTTGGCGCGCCCACCGCCAGCCGCAATCCATCCAGCGACACCGCCGTGCCGAACCGGTCGCCGGCCTCAAGACCGACGACACTGACCCCGGCACCCGAGCTGTAGGATTGGCCGAGCGTTGTCAGCAGCTGCGGTGTGGCGGCAAACATCGGGTCACCCAGATCGAAGATATGGACAGCGCCCGCTTCGAAATCAAAGCCGCCAAAGCCGGGGTCGCCCTGCGCGCCCACCGCGATGACATTGCCGTCGAGCGCTACCGCGCTGCCAAAAAACGAGCTGGAGGCGTTGATGCCGCCGCCCGAGAAACTTTCGAAGTTGAGCAGCCGCGCCAATCCGCCGCCGGTGAACGATGCATCCTCGAAGGTGAACAGATAGACCGCGCCGGCATCGCCCTGAAAGATCGTGGTGCCATCATCGCCGATCGCGCCGACTGCAAGACGCAAGCCATCGAGCGAGACCGAGCTGCCGAACAGGTCGTCGGCTTCGAGCCTCCCGACCGAGATGTTCTTGCCGCCGGAATAGCCCGATCCGATGATCGACTGCAGCACCGGCGCGCTGAACTGCGCATCGCCGAAGGTGAAGAGATAGACCGCACCGGAATCGATCCTGGCGTTGCCCGCGCCATCATCGAACCGCGCACCCACCGCCAGCCGGCTGCCGTCGAGCGACACCGCGGTGCCGAAATTGTCCTGCTCTTCCAGCCCGGTGCCGAGCAGCGAGAGGCCGCTGAAATCGAAATAGCCTGCGCCCAGAAGGCCCACCTGGCGCGCGGTGTTGAACGCATCGTCCTCGAAGGTGAAAAGATATGCCGCACCCGCATTCCCGAGATTGTTGTTGCGTCCCTCGTCCCTGGGCGCACCGACAACGAGGCGATTGCCATCCAGCGAAACCTTGCCGAAGTTGTCGTTGAAGCTCAGCTGGGGAATGCTGAGGTTTCGGCCGCCCAGACTGCCATGGTCCGCGCCGATGATGGCCGCGAGGCCTGGGCTCGAAAAACTGGTATCGGCAAAGGTGAACAGATAGACCGCGCCGTTGTTGAACAGTCCAGCGGAGACCCCATCGTTAAAGGGTGCGCCTACCGCAAGGCGATTGCCGTTGAGCGAGACCGAATCGCCCAGACGGTCCTCCGAAAAGCCGGGGACGTTGAAATCCTTGGTCCCCAGATAGCCTGAGCCGATGATGCCCTCGACCAGGGGCGAGTTGAACGCCGCATCGGCAAAGCTGACCAGATACACCGCACCGGCATCGGTTGCGCTGCCGCTGTCGCCATCATCGCCCGGCGCACCAATCGCCAGCTGCGTGCCTTCAAGCGACACCGAATAGCCGAACAGGTCGTCCGTAACGAGTTGCCCGACCGACAGGTTTTTGCCGCCCGAATAGTTGAAGCCGATGATCGATTCGACCGCCGGGTCGCTGAACTGGGCATCGGTGAAGCTGAACAGATATACCGCGCCCGAATCCGTCGCCGTGTTCGAACCGCCATCATCATGGCTGGCCCCCACCGCCAGCCGATTACCGACGCGATCAAGCGATACGCTTGTTCCGAAACGGTCGCCCGCCTCCACATTGGCAACATCGAGGCTTGCAGTGCCGCCATAGCCAGCGCCCAGCACGCCGAGCGTACTGCTCGCGTTGAAGGCAAGGTCGAGGAAGCTGAAGAGGTAGACAGCGCCCGAATCCGGCGCGGCGTTGTTCAAACCATCATCGAACGGCGCACCTACTGCGAGACGCGTACCGGTAAGCGAAACCGAAAAGCCGAACTGGTCGCCGGCTTCAAGCCCGCCTACCGAGAGGTTCCTGCCGCCCGTATAGCCCGAACCGACCACCGCGCTCAGCACCGGCGCAGCAAAGCTGGTATCGGCAAAGGTGAACAGATACACCGCGCCGATATTGGCGAGACTGCCATCGGCACCATCATCGCCCGGTGCGCCGACCGCCAGCCGGTCACCATCCAGCGAAACGCCAAAACCGAACAGATCGCCAAAATCAACCCCCGGCATGGGCGCTGCCGGCCCCGGGAAGCTGCTGGCAAACGCCTGCAGCACCAGCCCGTACTGGCTGGGCGCATTGCTGGCATCGGCGATGATGATGTTCTTGGGATCGAGCAGCAGCTTGCCGCCGCGCTGGCCATCCCGCGCGGTTTCCACCGTGCCGCGATAGACGAGCGTCTCCTTGCCCGAGATCTCGATCTGCCCGCCCACGCCGCCGACCATGCCGCCGCGTGCGATCGCCGAGCCGAGGAAGGTGGTCTTTTCGTCCGACCAGACAACGATCTCGCCGGCATTGCCGCGCATGCCGATCGCCGACACGTCGATGGTCACCGCATCTGTTGCCACCAGCGTGCGCGCGTTGGGAAGCTCGTCGGCGCTCAGGCCCTTGCCGCCCTGGAACTCGCCACCCAGCCGCACCCGGCCGCCGCGGATGCCGCCCTGCGCATAGAATTGCGCCGAGAACAGATCGAGCCGGGGCGCGCTGACATCGATCGATCCGCCAAGACCATGGCTGCCCGAGGCGCGGAACTTGCCCGAGGAGATGATCTGCTGGTCCGATGTGTAGCGGATGGTGCCGCCGTGCAGGCCGCTGGCATCGATGAAGGCATCGCCGGTGTCGATCGCGCGACGGGTGGTGTGGATATCGACATTGCCGCCCTTGCCGAGCCCGGCATTGACCGTGATCCGCCCGGCGAGCGAGAAACCGCCGGCATCGAGGTGGATGTTGCCGCCCGCTTCGGCGCCGCTGGCCGACAGGATCGAGCCGAACGACAGGAATTCGCTGCCGGTGATGTGCGCGGTGCCGCCGGCCTTGCCGCCATCCAGGTTGATCGTGCCATCGAGGATGGTGCGCGCGGCGGTGATCGTCAGCGTGCCGCCGGTTCCGCTCGCGGCCATCGCCGTGCCGGGCGCAGCGCTCGCGTCGCCATCGATCACATTGGCCCAGCCGATATTGCTGGTTGCGCTGCCCTTGGCCGGGCGAGCGCCTGTGACCACCGCATTGGTGGCGGATGACAGGTCCATGGCGACATTCCTGCCGACCTGCACCTCGCCCGGCGCGGTGATCGTCATCTTCGCTGCGACCAGCGAAACCTTGCCGTCGGCGCCGACCTCCATGCTCGCGGCCTGCGGCGTTCCGATACGCACCGACTGGTTGACCAGATCGCGGGCCGCGGATGCGGTGATCAGCAACGATCCGCCACGGGCATCGACCACGCCGCCGATATCGACCAGCGCGCCCTTGTCGTCGAGACGGGTGACTGCATCGCCGACCTGGAAGCGGATCAGGTTGTCGCCGTGCAGATCGAGCGTGAACGCCTGCGCGCCGCCAAAGGCGATCTTGCCCATATGCGCGGTGATGATGCCATGATTGGCGACCTGGGGGGCTACGAACGCGGCAACCCCGGCATCGCGCACGGTGATGGTGCCATGGTTGATGACCCTTGCGCCCGAGCGGCCCGGAGTCCCGAAGCGCAGCGTGCCGCCCGCCATGAAGGCAGCGTTGCCGATGTCCGCACTGGTCGCGACCAGCCCTGCGACATCGACCCTGGCATCCTTGCCGAAGACGATGCCGTTGCCGTTGATCAGATAGACCTGACCGTTGGCGGTGAGCTCGCCCATGATCTGGCTGATCTCGGGCCCGGTGACACGGTTCAACGCAATCGAGCGCGCGCCCGGCTGGCGGAAATCGACGCCCTGGCCGCTGCCGATCGAGAAATTGTCCCAGTTGATGATGACCCGGTCGCTCGACTGGTCGATCCGCACCCGGTCGGTGCCCTGGCCGTTGATCGTGGCATTGCCCGCCACGACATTGCCACCGCTGGGGTTGGCAAGCGCGGTCTGTGTGGTGACGATGGCAAGCCCCGCGACCCCGGTGCGCAGCGCGATCTGCCAGTTGGCCCAATGGCGCGCGCGTTGTTCGGGGGTGCGGGTGATTGTCATCGTGTGGCCCCGATCGAGAAGAAGATGCGTGGATCGCTGCTGCCATCGGGCGTGAAGCGTGACTTGCCCGGCCAGGCCGAATAGACCTCGCCGAACAGTCCGTAAGGCAGCGCGATGCGCGCCCCGCCGCCTGCCGACCACAATTCGGTGACTCGCAGCTCGGCAAAATCGAGACGTCCGCGCTGCCGCAAGATGCCGGCATCGACGAACACGAAGGGCTGCACCGTCACCGGCCCGAGCGTCAGCCGGTCGTTGAGCTCCATCGCGACATTGACGCAATGGTCGCCGCCGGCTGCGCCATAATCATAGGCGCGGCCGAACCTGTCGCCGCCATAATTGCACTCGCGTGAAGCTGCGGCACCGCCGTGCAGCGCCATCTGCGCCTCTGCTGTCACCCGAACGCGGGCAGTCCCGACCAGCGGCGCGTTCCACACCAAAGATGCGGTCGCAGCGGTGAATTCCGGATCGCCCTGGGTACGGCTGCGCAGGGGGTTGAACCGGCCGGTGGCGCCAAGCCCGTCGATCCCTTGGCTCAGCCCCAGACGTACCAGCCCGGTGGTGCCGTCGGTGCCCGCCCAGTCATAGCTGCCATACAGCTCGTAGAAGCGGCTGCGGTCGTCGATCAAAGTGATGCCGAAGATGCCGCTGTCGGAGTTGATCGCGGTGCCTTCCAGCCCGACGATCAGGCTGGAGTTGCGCGTGCGGCGCAGCGGATAGCTGAGCCCGGCGCGGAACACCTCTTCCTCGCCCTCGAACTGCAGGATCGACAGGAAGCCGCGCACCGCGCGCGACCGGGCGCGCGAATAGGACAGGGTCCCGGTCAGCCCGTCATCGGTGATCGGCGCGCTGTACTGGGCAAAGCCGGAGATGAAGCCGTCGGTCGGCAGCGTCGCGCGTGCATCGAGCAGCAGCTGGTCGCCGGGGACCAGCAGCGAATTGGCGGTGATCCCCGCGCGATAGCGCCGCTCGCCCAGATTGTCGCGGATGCGGTTGTCGAACTGCGCCTCGAGCACCACCGGATCGAGATCGACCACCACCAGCAGGTTCGCCGCGCCGGGCGTGGTTTCGGACGGGCGCACCACCACCGACACGTCCATGCCGCCCAGATCGCCGCTGGTCAGGATCGCGCGTTCCAGCTCGTCCACCATCACCGGGCCGCGCTTGATCAGCGGCGTGAAGCGGCGGCGGATCATGTCGGTCAGCCGCGTCTGGCCAACCAGACCCGCGCCCGATTTCAGCTGGATTTCGATGGCATCGACGCTGCCCTCGACCACCTGCAGCACCACGACGCCATCGGCGACATCCTGCGCGGGCACCAGTGCGAACGACAACGCATAGCCTGCCTCGGCATAGACCCGGGTGAGCAGGTCCGCCGCGCGATAGATGTCGGCGAGCGTCAGTTCCTGCCCCAGGAACGGCGCGAGCGGCGCCTGCAGCCGGTCTTCGGAGATGGCATCGAAGCCGATGATGCGGAAGCGGTTGACCCGGACCTTGGCGCTATCGTCCACCGCGCTGGGATCGGTGCGCGGACGATCGATGGTGAACGGGGTGCGGGGCGTCGAGAGCGGCAAGTCGGCGGCGCGGTTCTCGCGCTCGAACGTACCCGCAGGCGGCCGCACCGATCCCGGCAAGGTCTGGCCGGCAGCCAGTGTCGGCCACATCAACGCGACCGCCAGCGCACCGGCGGTGCAGCTGTGCGATACCGCCTTGCGGCTGGAGACCAGAATCCCGGCCCATGTCAAAATCCGCTGAGAATCCATGCGGGGTGCAACGTCCAACTCCCCGAAGGGAAATGAGAGGGTGCGACCCCATCTCGGAAAGTCGGATTGAAGCCCCTGCTATCCGCTACCAGGTTGTCATGAACCGGCAACCCAGCCGATCACGACGCCATGAATATCGGACGATCGTCCAACCATGCATGTTTCCGGTCCGGATTCTGCGCAGCTGGCCGATGTCGGGAACCCCCGCTTCCTGCGCGAGACTAAGCAGCAAGGCGCAGGAAACGCAAGTAAAACCACCCGCTCGCAAGCCTATTGCCACCAGCGTCAAGGCTGCGGGGAGAGTGGCTGCAGGGTCAGGCCTGGCCCGCCATTGCTGCAGCGTTGCGCAGCACCAACGTGCCCGCGCTGCGGCTCTCGCTCCAGCCGCCACAGCGCCGGAACTGGCCAACGCAATTGGGTTCGAGATAGATGATCGTCACCGGCTGGGTGAGCAAGGACAGCCGGTCGGCAACGGGCGCCATCACCGCATCGTCGAACGGATCGTAGAAATAGCAGACCAGCGGCGCATCGACAGGAGGGACAAATTGCGCCGCGTCCATGCACACCACATCGACCGGCGCTGCCAGCGCGCCCTTGGCCTGCATGATGTCGCGGTTGCGCAGCGCGATGGCGACCAGCTCGGGCGCGAACTCCACCCCGATGACCCGCGCAAAGCCGAAACGCGCGGCCTGGAGCAGCGCCCTGCCCTTGCCGCAGCCGAAATCGATGAACACGGTGCGCGCAAAATCGACGTTCAAATCTGAGAACCACACCGGCATGTCGGTGCCGTTGCTGGCCTGGTAGCGCCGCGCATGCGCCGCGATCGCAGGATCGACGTCGAGCGTGTGCAACTCGCGGATGGCGAAGGTGTCGGTGCCCCAGGTCTCGTCGAACGCCTGGAACTGGCGGTTGCGCGCGCGCGCCTGCGGCGTCATCTCCCTGGCATGATAGGCGATGTTGTGCCCGATCAGCCGGATGATTTCGGCTGGAGAGCGGCCCTTGAGGCGGCGGACGAGCGATGACATCATGAAACAGGGGGCCTTTGCGGGTGGACAGCGGTGCGCCGGAGCCAAAAACGGACTGCGCCGATTACGCGATGGCACCCGGCGTTTGAACCTGCTTAACCAACATTCGCGGACGCCCGATGTAAAATGAGAACGCAGATCCGCCCAGATTAAGGATGGAGAACATGGCCGACCCAATTCGGATCACTTCGCGCGGAGAGGTTGAGATGCTGACGCTCTGCCGTCCCGAGGCGCTCAATGCGATGGACGAGCCGATGATCCTGGCGCTGCAGCACTATTTCCGGTCGCTGGCAGACCGACCCGAGGTTCGGGTGGTGATCTTCAACGCCGAAGGCCGTGCGTTCTGCGCCGGGCTGGACCTCAAGGGCTGGCCCCCGCGCGAGGGAGACGGCGCGGTGCACGGCGGCTGGCGCACCCAGCGCGCGATCGCCACGGTGATGCCGCTGATGCGCAGTTGCCCGCAGCCGATCATCGCCTGCGCGCAAGGTGCGGCCTGCGGCGGCGGCATGTCGCTGCTGCTCGCCAGCGACGTGCGATACTGCACCCCCGATTTCCGGATGAACGCGGCCTATATCCGCATCGGCCTGGGCGGGTGCGACATGGGGTCGAGCTATTTTCTGCCACGGCTGGTGGGCAGTTCGCTGGCCAGCGAGATGATCCTGTCGGGCCGCTTTGTCGGTGCCGAGCGCGCGCTGGCGGCGGGCTTCGTCAGCGAGATCGCAGGGCCTGACGAGATCTTGGGGCGAGCCGAGGCACTGGCCGCCGACATGCTGCTCGCCAGCCCGATGGGCCTCAGGCTCAGCAAGGACGTGCTCAACCGCAACATCGATGCCAACGGCTTCGAAGCCGCGCTAGCGCTCGAGGACCGCCAGCAGATCATGCTCAGCATGACCGAGGATTATGCCGAGGCGAGACGGGCATTCACCGAAAAACGCGCGCCCGTTTTCAGGGACAGGTGACACTCTTAGATCCTCCCCCCAGCTTGCTGGGAGAGGATTTAAAAAGGTCACCCCATCTCCGCGATCTTCTGGCGTTCGATGAAGCCGTGCACCGCCTGCACCACCACCGAGCCTTCTCCGACGCCAGAGGCGACGCGCTTGACCGAGCCGGAGCGCACATCGCCCACCGCGAACAGGCCAGGACGGCTGGTCTCGAACGGCGTGCAGCCGTCTCCGGTGAGGATGAAGCCGTTTTCGTCGAGCGCAGCACACCCTTCAAGCCAGTCCGAACAGGGCTGCGCGCCGATCATCACGAACAGCGCGCCGACCTCGACCTGTGTCGTCTCGCCGGTGTTGCGGTCGCGCCAGACCAGGCTTTCGAGATGCGGCTCACCTTCGAGCGCGGTGATCTCGGTGAACGGATGGAGCGTGATCGCCTCAGAGGCTTCAATACGTTCGATCAGATAGCTCGACATCGTCGCGGCCAGCCCCTGGCTTCGCACCAGGATGTGGACATGCGCGGCATGGCGCGAGAGGAACACCGCCGCCTGCCCCGCCGAGTTGCCGCCGCCGACCACCACCACCGGGCGGCCCGAACACAATTGTGCCTCCATCGCGGTCGCCGCGTAATAGATCCCTGCGCCTTCCAGCCGGGCGTAATGGGGCAGATCGAGCTTGCGATAGCGCGCGCCGGTCGCCGCGACCACGGCGCGCGCCTTGGCCCGTGTGCCGTCCTCAAGCGCGATGCTGAAATGATCGCCGCCGCACTCCAGCCCGGTCGCGGCGCGGGAAACCGCCAGCCGCGCGCCGAACTTCTGCGCCTGTACCTGCGCGCGCCCGGCGAGCGCCTGGCCGGATATGCCGGTGGGAAAGCCGAGATAATTCTCGATCTTGCTGCTGGTGCCCGCCTGACCGCCCGGCGCGGTCGATTCCACGATCAGCGTGTCGAGCCCCTCGGACGCGGCATACACCGCCGCGGCCAGGCCCGCAGGCCCTGCCCCCACCACGATGACATCGTGCAGCCGGTCGTGATCGATTGAGACCGCCACACCCAGTGCGTCGGCCAGTTCGTGGGTGCTGGGGTTGCGCAGGATCTGGTCTTCGGAAATCACCACCGGCAGATCGCCGCCATCGAGACCGAAGCCCTGTAGAAATGCCGCTGCATCGGGATCGGACGACGAATCGATCGTGCGGTGCGGATAGCCGTTGCGCGTGAGAAACGCGTTGATGCGCACGGTATCGGCACTGCGCGCCGGGCCGACCAGGGTCACCCCGCCCTGCTGATGCTGCATCAAGGCCACCCTGCGCAGGATGAAGGCGCGCATGATGATCTCGCCGATATCGGGTTCGGCGGCGATCATCGCGCGAAAATCCGCGCGCGGAACCCGCACCACCTCGGCCGGGCCCACCGCGCGCCCGCTGACCAGGATCTTGCGGTCGTTGAACAGGTCGAGTTCGCCGGTGAACTGGCGCTCGCGGTGGCTGTGGACGATGCTCTCCTCGCCATGATCATGATGGTCGATGATCGCGATTTCGCCTGAACAGATCAGGAAGAAATCGACGGTGCGCTCGCCGCGGCGAAAGATATAGGCGCCGTCGGCCACCGATTCGCGAGTGCCGAACCGGGCGAGTCGCGCGGCCATCTCTTCGTCTAGCACCGGAAAGGTCTGTTCGGGCCGGGCATAGGGATCGCTGCCATCGCCGCGCAATCCGGTGGTGTCTGGATTTCCCATCGCAGCAGTCTCCCCGCAAGGATGTCCGCGCGCCGTAGCGTCATGCCTCGGCACGTCTCCCAAGACTAGGAGAATAGCGCAGAAATGCGTAGCTTTTTTGGCAGTTACGCTTTGCTTTTGCGCAGTTCCGGTGCAAATTGCCGCCAACGCCTGACACAGGCATATGAGGTGAGGACGATGACCGAAGACGAAGATCTGGAAAGCTTCCGCGCGGAAGTCCGCGCATTCCTGGATGCAGAGCTGCCGCCCGAAAAGCGCTTTGCCGCAGACGGCTTTGCCAACTCCAGCAAGGAACTGACCGCCTGGTGGCAGGGCGTGCGCGCCAAGCGCGGCTGGGGCGCTCCGGGCTGGCCCAAGCAATATGGCGGCTGCGAATGGTCGCTCGCCCAGAAGCGCATCTTCGCCGATGAATCGACCAAGGCCGGCGCTCCATCGTACAGCCCGTTCGGCATCACCATGGTCGCGCCTGTCATCTACACCTTCGGCACCGAAGAGCAGAAGGCCGAGCATCTGCCGCATATCCTCGATGGCACCCGCTTCTGGTGCCAGGGCTATTCCGAGCCTGGCGCAGGATCCGACCTTGCCAGTCTGAAGACCCGTGCGGTGCGCGACGGCGACGATTATGTCGTCAACGGCCAGAAGACCTGGACCACGCAGGGCCACTGGGCCGACTGGATCTTCTGCCTGGTGCGCACCAACACCGAGGTGAAGCAGCAGAACGGCATCTCGTTCCTGCTGATCGACATGAACACGCCAGGCATCGAAGTCCGCCCGATCCGCACCATCGACGGCATGCACCACCTCAACGAGGTGTTCTTTACCGATGTCCGCGTGCCGGTGAAGAACCTGGTGGGCAACGAGAACGACGGCTGGACCTATGCCAAGTTCCTGCTGGGCAACGAGCGCGCCGGGATTGCCGGGGTTACTCGCACCAGCGGCGACATCGCGCGGTTGCGCGCGTGGGCAGCTTCCACCGCGCACTTCGTCGACCCGCCGATCAACGATCCCCGGATCGCGCAGCGGCTCGACGATCTCGAACAGCGGCTCGCCAAGCTGGCAGCGCTCGAGGCGCGCGCGCTCGAATCGCCCAGCCAGTCGATGGAAGCGATGCGGCTGGTTGCACCGCTCAAGCTGCTGGGAACCGAACTGTCGCAGGACGTGTCCGAGCTGGCGCTGGACATCGCGGGGCCTGCTGCCTTGCCGCGGCCGGCGGAGAACCCCGCCCACCCCTATGGCCAGGAAGGCGAGCACGCGATGTCTGTTTTCCTCTTCGGCCGCGCGCAGTCGATCTATGGCGGCACCAACGAGGTGCAGAAGAACATTCTCGCCAAGATGATGGCCGCCGGGCTCTAAAAGCCAGCATTTCCAAATCCGTTTGTGTCGAGCGAAGTCGAGACACGTGAGCGCACATCCCTCGACTGCGCTCGGGACAAACGGGATGAGTGACAGGATTACCTACCCATGTTCGCACCCAATGATGATCAGCAGCTGCTGACCGACAGCGCCCGCCGCTTCACCCAGAAACATTATGCCGACGACAGGCTCGGCCAGATGGGCGAAGCCCCGCTCAACACCGCATTGTGGTCCGAGATGGCCGAGGCCGGTTGGCTGATGCTGCCCTTTGCCGAGGCCGATGGCGGGCTGCAGGGCGAGGGCCAGTCAGGGCTTGGCGATTGCGTCAGCCTGTTCGAGGTTCTCGGCGAAGGCCTGGTGGTCGAGCCGGTGCTAGCGAGCACGATCCTGGCCGGCGGCCTGATCGCCGCGAGCGCTGAATCGCAGCAGCGCAGCGATCTGATCGAAGGCATCGTCTCGGGCGGCGCGCCGATCGGCGTGGCGCTGCACGAACCCCGCGCGCGGCACGACATCTGGTATTGCGAAGCGCGCGCGACAAGGAGCGGTGATGGCTGGACCCTTTCAGGCCACAAGTCGCTGGCGCATGGCGCGGCCGCGGCCGAACAGGTCATCGTCCTTGCCCGGATAGAAGGCGAACCCGGCAGCGGCGGGGCTGGCCTCGGCCTCTTCCTCGTTCCCGCCGACGCTGGCGGCGTCACCGTAACCCCCTATCGCCTGCGCGACGACCATTGGGCCGCCGATGTGGCGCTCGACAATGCCGCGCTCGGCGCTGATGCGCTGCTGCTCGGTCCCGGGGCTGCGGCCGATGCGCTGCAGAAGGTCATCGACAAGGCGCGGCTGCTGCTCGCCGCCGAAGGCACCGGCATCATGCGCCGCGTGTGCCTCGCGACGCAGGCCTATACCATGGACCGCAAGCAATTCGGCGTTCCGCTCGCCTCGTTCCAGGTGCTGCAGCACCGCATGGTCGACATGTCGGTGGCTTTCGATCAGGCGCGCTCTCTGGTCTATGAGGCGGTAACGCACGATCTGGCCGGCGATGCCGAAGCCATGACCCGCTCGGCCCGCGCGGCCTATCGCGCGGTCAGCGAGGACGGGGTCGAGGTCGGCAAGCAGGCGATCCAGCTGCACGGCGGCATGGGCATGTCCGAGGAACTGCCGCTGGGCCGCGCGCTGCGCCGCCTGCTGGCGATCCGCCAGGCCTTCCCGCTCTGAACCACCCGCTTTGGGGCGACAGGCCAGAGCCAGCCAACCAGATTGCAGGAAAATCGCCCGGATAGCCGCGTTCGCGCGGATGCCCGGGCGTCAATCGGGCTCCTGGCCATTCGCCTTGAGCACCTCGCCCGCCAGATAGAGCGAACCTGCGATCAGCACCGGCATCGGCTGCTGGTCAGAGAGGCGCTGGACCGCAGAGCGCACATCCGTCGCCGCCGTGACCTCGAGCCCCGACGTCAGGCACGCCTGAAACGCATCGGCATCGTGCCATTCGTGACCCGGCACCGGCAAAGCGGTGACGCTGGCGAGAAAAGGCTCGAGCGGGCCGAGCAACGCGCCCGGCTGCTTGTTCGAGAGCATGCCGATGATCAGGTGCACTTTGCCGCCCATGCCATCGATATGCCGCGCCAGCGCCGCGCCCGCATCGGGATTGTGCCCGCCGTCGAGCCACACCGCCTCGCCCGTGCCGAGCAAGGCGGTCAGCGGGCCAACGCCCAGCCGCTGCAGCCGCGCGGGCCAGTCGGCCCAGCCCATCGCGGCGGACAGCGCGCTGTCGGGGATAGTGACCGCGCTCTGGTGGCGGATCATCGCCACGGCCAGCGCCGCATTGTCCGCCTGATGCTCGCCCGGCAACCTGGGCACCGGCAGGCTCAGCCGTCCGTCGACATCGCGATAGTGCAGCCGCCCCTGATACAGCGCTGCATCCCAGTCCTCGCCGCGCGCCTTCACATAGGCCCCGGCGCGCATCGCCTGCCCCGCGATCGCGCCCATCATGCCTGTGGCATAACGCTGGATCACCAGCGGCACATCGGCCTTGGCGATGCCTGCCTTCTCGAACGCGATCCGCTCCATGGGCAAGTCCGGCGTGCCCGCTTCGGGCGCGAGCAGGAAGGCTTCGTGGTCGATTCCCAGCGCGGCGATGCCGCACACCGCAGGCTGCGGCAGCACGTTGGTGGCATCGAGCCTGCCGCCAAGGCCTACCTCGATCACGCACGCATCGGCAGGCGTCTCGGCAAAGGCGAGGAACGCAGCAGCAGTCGTCACCTCGAAGAAGCTCGCGCCGGTGCCCTCGGCGATATTGAGCACCCGCGCGAGGTAAGCGGCGAGCATGTCGTCCTCGATCAGCCGCCCGGCGATGCGGATCCGTTCGTTGAACCGCACCAGATGCGGGCTGGTGTAGACATGGCAGGACAGCCCCGAGGCCTCGATCGCGGCGCGCAGAAAGGCGCAGGTCGATCCCTTGCCGTTGGTGCCCGCAACATGGAACACCGGCGGCAGGCGGTGATGCGGGTCGCCCAGCCGGGCGAGCAGCGCGGTGATCCGCTCCAGCCCCAGCACATCGCGCCCCGGCGACAGCGCGGTGAGGCGATCGAGCTGGATCTGGACTGCAGGGTCGGATGAGACGGCGTGGTCGGGCATCACCTTCTCCCCTCCCGCGTGCGGGAGGGGCAGGTCCGGCTTGCCGGACCGGGGTGGGCAGGGAGCACGACTGCCCGAAGGCTCGGCTGCGCCTCGCCCCCACCCCGCCCTTTGGGCACCCCTCCCGCAGGCGGGAGGGGAGAGGGCGCGGCCAGCGAGTTACTGCTGCGCCCCGCCAGCCTCACGCCGCAGCCTTCGCCGCCATCAGGTAATCGATCACGCTGCCAAGACGATCGCGCAGGTCCTTGCGCTCGACCACCATGTCGAGCATCCCGTGCTCAAGCAGATATTCGGAGCGCTGGAAGCCTTCGGGCAGCTTTTCGCGGATCGTCTGTTCGATCACCCGCTGCCCGGCAAAGCCGATCAATGCGTTGGGTTCGGCCATCTGGACATCGCCCAGCATCGCATAGCTTGCGGTGACGCCGCCGGTGGTGGGGTCGGTCAGCACGACGATGTAGGGCAGTCCTGCCGCGTGCAGCCGCGTTATCGCGACGGTGCTGCGCGGCATCTGCATCAGCGAGAGGATGCCTTCCTGCATCCGCGCACCGCCCGCGGCAGTGAAGATCACGTACGGGCACTTTTCGGCGATCGCGCGCTCGGTCCCGGCGATGAACGCCGCACCGACCGCCATGCCCATCGATCCGCCCATGAAGGCGAAATCCTGCACCCCGACCACCGCCTTGTGGCTCTTGATCCGGCCCAGGGCGTTGGTCAGCGCGTCGTTGCCGACATTGGCGGCACGCGCGGCCTTCAGCCGGTCGGCGTATTTCTTGCTGTCGCGGAACTTGAGCGGGTCTTCCTTGACCACCGGCGAGGGCAGTTCTTCCCACAACTGGTCATCGAACAGCATCGCAAAGCGCGCGGCAGAGCCGATGCGTTCGTGATGGCCGCATTTGGGGCAGACCGAGAGGTTGTCCTCGAACTCCTTGGCGAACACCATTTCGCCGCAGGCCTTGCACTTGTGCCACAGATTGTCGGGCGAATTGTCCTGACGGGCGATGAAGGGCATCGCGTTGCGGACTCGGCTGAACCAGTTCATCGGCTTAAGCTCCTCAGGCGGTTGCGGTCTGGCGGGCGGTGGCGATGGCGTCGGCCAGCGTGCGGACGTAATCGCGCACAGGGCCTGCGGCATCCGCGCCGTGCTGGCTGACAATCTCGACGATCGCGCTGCCCACGACAACCCCATCGGCGACGCGTCCGATCGCGGCGGCCTGTTCGGGCGTGCGCACGCCGAAGCCCACCGCGATCGGCAGATCGGTCGAGGCCTTGAGCCGCGCGACCGCTTCCTCGATGCTCGCCTGCACCGCCTGCTGCTTGCCGGTGATGCCTGCGACCGAAACGTAATACAAAAACCCGCCCGCGCCTTCGAGCACCGCGGGAAGCCGCGCGGCATCGGTGGTGGGCGTGGCAAGCCGGATCGGCGCGATACCCTTGGAGCGAAGAGCCGGGCCTAGCGACGCATCTTCCTCGACCGGAATGTCAACGCAGATCACGCCGTCGACCCCGGCAGACGCGCAGGCATCGGCAAACCATTCGGGCCCTCGCCGGGTCATCGGATTGGCATAGCCCATCAGCACGAGCGGCACGTTGGGGTGGCGGCGGCGGAAACCGGTGGCGATCTGGAGGATGTCGGCGGTCTTGGTGCCCGCCGCGAGGCTGCGCAGGTTCGCCGCCTGGATCGCGGGGCCATCGGCCATCGGATCGGTGAACGGCATGCCGAGTTCGATCACGTCCGCCCCGCCTTCGACCAGCGCGTCGAGGATGGCAGGGGTAGCGGCGGCGTCAGGATCGCCTGCGGTGACGAAGCACACCAGAGCCGCGCGATCGCCGGGGAAGGCGTTAGCGAGACGCGAACTCACATCTCCACTCCCAGCTTCTCAGCAACGGTGAAGATGTCCTTGTCGCCGCGGCCGCACAGGTTGGCGAGGATGATCGCATCGCGGTCCATCGTGGGAGCGACCTTGGCCACCGCCGCAATCGCATGCGCAGGCTCGAGCGCGGGGATGATGCCTTCGGTGCGGCAGAGCGACTGGAACGCGTCCAGCGCCTCGTCATCGGTGATCGCGGTGTACTCGACCCGGCCCATGTCCTTGAGCCAGGCGTGTTCGGGGCCAATGCCCGGATAATCGAGGCCCGCGCTGATCGAATGGCCCTCGGTGATCTGGCCGTCCTCGTCCTGCAACAGATAGGTCTTGTTGCCGTGGAGGATGCCGGGGAAGCCGCCGAGCAGGCTCGCGGCATGCTCGTTGCCATCGAGGCCGTAACCTGCCGCTTCCACGCCGAGCATTTTCACATCGGGATCGTCGAGAAACGGGTGGAACAGGCCAAGCGCGTTCGATCCGCCGCCGATCGCCGCGACCAGCAGGTCGGGCAGGCGGTTGATGCGGCTCAGCATCTGCGCGCGCGCTTCCTTGCCGATCACGCTTTGAAAATCGCGGACCAGTTCAGGGTAAGGGTGCGGGCCGGCGGCGGTGCCGATGATGTAGAAGGTGTCGTGGACGTTGGCGACCCAGTCGCGCAGCCCCTCGTTCATCGCGTCCTTGAGCGTCGCTGCGCCGCTCGTCACCGGAATGACCTCCGCGCCGAGCAGCTTCATCCGGAACACATTGGGCTGCTGCCGCGCGACATCGGTCGCGCCCATATAGATCACGCAGGGCAAGCCGAAGCGCGCGCATACGGTTGCGGTGGCGACGCCGTGCTGGCCTGCACCGGTCTCGGCGATGATCCGCGTCTTGCCCATCCGCATCGCGAGCAGGATCTGGCCGATGCAGTTGTTGATCTTGTGCGCGCCGGTGTGGTTGAGTTCGTCGCGCTTGAACCAGATTTGCGCGCCCATGCCCTCAGGCGCGTTCTTGCGCAGTTCTTCGGTCAGCCGCTCAGCGTAATAGAGCGGGCTGGGCCGCCCGACATAATGCTCGAGCAGATCATCGAACTGCGCCTTGAACGCGGGGTCTGCCTGCGCTGCGCGATAGTGCTTCTCGAGATCGAGCACCAAAGGCATCAGGGTTTCTGCAACATAGCGCCCGCCGAACTGGCCGAAATGGCCCTGTGCGTCGGGTTGATTGCGATAGCTGTTAGGCTTGGTGGCTGCGTTGGTCATGGTTGGCAACCGCTTGGCAAAAGCGCGCCATCTTGTCCATATCTTTGAGCCCGGGCGCGCTTTCGACCCCCGAGGAGACGTCTACCAGCGGCGCATGCGTCGCGGCCAGAGCCTCTTCGACATTGTCCGCATCCAGCCCGCCTGCAAGCCCCCAGGGCACCAGATGCCGATGCCCGGCGAGCAGCGACCAGTCGACCCTGGTCCCGTTGCCGCCCGGAAGCGCCTGTGCCGGGGCATCGAAGATCAGCCGGTCGGCGATGCCGTCGAAGCGGCGCGCGTTGGCGAGTGTCTCGGCGCTGCGCAGCCCCAGCGCCTTCCACACCTCGACCTTCATGTGCTTCTTCACCATCGTCAGCCACTCGGGCTTTTCCGACCCGTGGAACTGGATGACATCGGGCCGCACCGCCTTGTACGCCTGCTCGGTCAGCACCGGCGACGCGTTGACCAGCAGCAGCACGACCTTGAGACTGGTCGGCGTGCGCGCGCGCAGCTTCGCGGCCTGATCGAGCGTGACGTGACGCGGGCTCTTTTCGAAATGCACCAGGCCGATATGGCTCGCGCCGTTCGCAGCGGCAGCATCGATGGCGGCTTCGGTGGAAAGCCCGCAGATCTTGATGAGGGTGTTCATTGTCTCTCAACCGGTTGTTTAATCGTCATGCTGAACTTGTTTCAGCACCCATGGTGCGTCTTGGCCAACACCATGCGAGAGGAGAAATGGGCCCTGAAACAAGTTCAGGGTGACGGGAAGGAAAACAGGCCTCACAGCGTCGCCATGATATCCCGTGCCGCCTGATCGGGCTCTGCCGCACGCGCGATCGGGCGGCCAATGACCAGCACCGAAGCGCCGGCATCGCGCGCCTGGCGCGGGGTGACCGCGCGCTTCTGGTCGCCTGCAGTGGCGCTGGCGGGGCGGACGCCGGGAACGACGAAAAAGCCGTCGCGCCACTGGTGACGCACCGCGCCGACCTCCTGGCCCGAACATACGATGCCGTCGAGGCCCGCCTGATGCGCAAGATCCGCCAGCCGCAGCACGTTGTCGTGCGCGGTGCCGGCCATGCCGATCTGGCTCATGTCGTCATCGTCCAGGCTGGTCAGCATGGTGACGGCGACCACCTTGGTGTTGGCCCCCGCTGCGGCCTTTGCGTCCTCCATCATCGCGCGCCCGCCCGCAGCGTGGATGGTGACGATCGCCGGTTCGAGCACATGGATCGCCTGCATGGCAGCGGCGACGGTGTTGGGGATGTCGTGCAACTTGAGGTCGAGGAAGATCGGCAGGCCGAGCTTGGCGATCTCGTGCACGCCGTGATGGCCATGCGCGCAGAAGAATTCGAGCCCCAGCTTGACCCCGCCGATATGGGCGCGAACCGATTGCACCAACGCGCTGGCGCGCGCCAGATCGGGCAGGTCAACCGCAAGATAGATCGGATTGGACATGATGTGCGCGAGACCCCCTGTTGACCGTGTCATACCGAGCGCAAGGCGCTCTCCGGTTCTTGTTCGTTGATGATGCTGGCAGGCGGCTGCGGCGCGGCCTGCACCGGTGATGCGGCAGTAGCGGCAGCGCGCGTCTGATTGGCCTCCAGCGTCACGATCCGCCGCTTCATCCGCCAGCTGCTGGTGCGATGGTAGGCCCAAAGCGGCAGGAAGCCCGCCAGAAAAGTCAGCATCAGCAGCACCGGCAGTTTGGTGACCAGCTGCAGCCCGCCCCACAGATCGAGCGTGACGGCCTGCCAGTTGTTATAGGCAAACACGATGAACACCACGACCAGCATGATGATCACCAGTGTCTTCAGGAACTGCATGACCGCGGTGTCTCCTCAATAAGTGTCCGCGTCCCGGCGGTCGGCGGGAGCATAGGAGCATAATCGCGTCATGGCCAGTCGCTTGGGTTTCGGTGCCCGGATCAGCCGAAGACCCGCGCGAAAATCGTGTCGACATGCTTGAAGTGGTAATCGAGGTTGAACTTCTCCTCGATCTCCTGCGGCGTGAGCGCGGCGGTCACCTCGGCATCGGCCTTGAGCAGTTCGAGCAGCGACAGTTCGCCGTCCGATTCCCACACCTGCATCGCGTTGCGCTGGACCAGGCGATAGGCATCCTCGCGGCTCACGCCTGCCTGGGTCAGCGCCAGCAGCACCCGCTGCGAGTGGACAAGCCCGCCCATCTTGTCGAGGTTCTTCTGCATCCGCGCAGGGTAGACCAGCAGCTTGTCGATCACGCCGGTGAGCCGGGCGAGCGCGAAATCGAGCGTGATCGTCGCATCGGGGCCGAAGAAGCGCTCGACCGAGCTGTGCGAGATATCGCGCTCGTGCCACAGCGCCACATTCTCCATCGCGGGGATCGCGGCGGCGCGGACCACGCGGGCGAGCCCGGTGAGGTTTTCGGTCAGGACCGGATTGCGCTTGTGCGGCATCGCCGACGAGCCCTTCTGGCCGGGGGAGAAATACTCCTCGGCCTCGAGCACCTCGGTGCGCTGCAGATGGCGCACTTCGGTCGCCAGCCGCTCGACCGACGAGGCGATCACGCCCAGCGTCGCGAAATACATCGCGTGGCGGTCGCGCGGGATGACCTGGGTCGAAACCGGCTCGAGCGCCAGGCCGAGCTTCTTGGCGACATGCGCCTCGACGCGCGGATCGATGTTGGCAAAGGTGCCGATCGCACCCGAAATCGCGCAGGTGGCGATCTCGGCCTTCGCGGCCTTGAGGCGGGCGCGGCAACGGTCGAACTCGGCATAGGCCTGCGCGAGCTTGAGGCCGAAGGTGGTCGGCTCGCCATGGATACCATGGCTGCGGCCGATGGTCGGCGTATATTTGTGCTCCATCGCCCGGCGCTCGATCGCTTCCAGCAGCGCATCGAGATCGGCAAGAAGAATATCGGAGGCGCGCGCCAGCTGCACCGCAAGGCAGGTATCGAGCACGTCCGAGCTGGTCATGCCCTGATGCATGAAGCGCGCCTCGTCGCCGACCTGCTCGGCCACCCAGGTGAGGAACGCGATGACATCGTGCTTGGTGACCGCCTCGATTGCATCGATCGCGGCAACGTCGATCACCGGATTGGTCGCCCACCACGCCCACAAGGCCTTGGCGGCGGACTTGGGCACCACGCCCAATTCGGCCAGCGCATCGGTGGCGTGCGCCTCGATCTCGAACCAGATGCGGAACTTCGCCTCGGGCTCCCAGATGGCGGTCATGGCGGGGCGGGAATAACGGGGGACCATAAGCTGTCCTTGCAACTGGAGCGTGGGGCAAGCAGGGCACCCTTGCGCCCCGGCGGTTTCGCCCGGGCAGCTAGCAGCAAGCGGGCGCGGGTTCAACCACGGGCCGCCGCGCGCACCCCCTATTCCGCGGCGAGCGCGGTAAAGCGGAAATTGCGGAACGCCGCCTCGCCTGGTCCCGCCGCATATAGCCCCGGCCTCAGCATCAGAAAGCCGCCGCGGACATTGTGATGATAGCCCGACACTTCCATGCCGCGATCGAACTTGAGCCAGGTCCTGCCGCCATCGCCCGATGTGTGAAAGCTCACGATATGGCGGCGGTTAATGACCCTCAGACGCATCCGGCCCCCATGCGGATTGACCGGGCGCGCGCGCTCTATGCCGTATTGGTGGGTCACGAAGCGCACTGCATCGAAGCCCAGACCCGCGTAGAGCTTGTCGTCATAGAACAGCACCAGCCCCGCGGTACCGCCCGGCGCCAGCTCGATGTCGCATTCGAAGCGATAGGAGGTGTCGCCCGCGGTCAGCAGCAGCGGCGATCCGGTGGACGGCGCGAGCCCCTTGCCGCGCAGGAACAATGCGTTGTCCTGCACCCGCACGCGCGCGGCCTCGTCGGGCGCAGGACGGAAGAACGACCATTTGGTGCCCAGCTGCAGCGTCGCGAAATCATCGCTCAGCGCCATGCCGTGCGGCAGCGCCCTGCCCCCCTTGGGCCTGGGAATCGGCTGCGAAAGATCGCCCCCGGTCATGCGGAACCAGCCATCGGCGCCCCACTCCACCGGATCGAGCAGGCATTGCCGCCCGAGCGTCCAGAAGCCGTTCTCATAGCCGTGATACAGGCTCCACCATGACCCATCGGGCGCCTCGACCAGGCTGGCATGGCCCCGCGACCACCACGCCTCGCGGATATCGGTGGTGCGCACCAGTGGATTGCCGGGATGCTGCTCCCACGGGCCGTGGATCGATCGCGAACGGGCAGCGATGACCATATGACCCGTGGGAGGCCCCGCCGTGCCCCCCACGGCGGTGAGCATGTAGAACCATTTGCCGATGCGGTGGATTTTGGGGCCCTCGGGCGCGAAGCCCTCGACATCCCATTCGCTGGGATAGCGCCACGGGTCGTAGACATGCTCGACCTCGCCGGTCGCGCGCATCCCGTCGTCGGACAGCCGCACGCGGTCTCCGCCCGACAGGAACAGCCAGCGCGACCCGTCCTCGCCGACCGCGTGGCAGGGGTCGATATGCTTGTGCAGCCCCAGCGGCACCGGATCGCTCCAGGGGCCGTCGATATGGTCTGCCCAGATGACGAAGATGTCGTTCTGCGGCGACGCTTTCACCGGGATATACAGGAAATAGCGCCCCTCGTGCTTCTCCAGGCTGACCGCCCAGACCGATCCGATGTTGCGGGTGAGCGCTGGCTTGCGGGGCTCCCAGTTCACCAGATCACGCGAATGCCAGATCAGCAGCCCGGGATAGGATTCGAAGCTCGAGAAGGTGAGGTAATAGTCCTCGCCATCCTTGAGGATTGCGGGATCGGGCCGGTCGCCTGAAAGCACCGGATTGAGGAAGGTGCCATCGCCCAGATCGGCGACCCGCTGGTTGTCCAGACCCCGGCGCCAGTCTGGGGAGGGCATCGGCGCCGGGGCAGTGCTGGCGCGCGCAGGTGCGGCCAGCGCCAGAGCGGTCAAACCGGCCGAGGCCATCGCGCCGCGCCGGTCGAAGGTGGGGGGCGAACTCACAGCGCCAGCCCGGTTGTCCGCGCCCAGGCGCGCCAGAGCTCGGGCCAGACCTCGACCGGCTTGCCGATCGCCTTGCGCAGGCCAAAGCCATGCCCGCCATGCTCGAACAGATGCGTCTCGACGCGGATCTGTTTCACCTTGAGCGCAGCGCGCAGCAGCAACGTGTTGTTGACCGGCACCGCATCGTCATCCTCGGCGTGGAGCAGGAAGAACGGCGGCGCATCGGCGGGCACGTTCAGATGCGGCGAATGCGCGGCCTCGAGCGCCGGGCTCGCGCTTTTGCCGACGAGCAGTTCGCGCGATCCGGCATGCGCATCGGGCGCGGTCATCGAGATCACCGGATAGATCGGCGCTGCGCTGTGCGGCTTGGCGGAAAGCTTGTCCGCCTCGTCGACCGGCGCATACACCTTGGCATCGAACCGTGTGGCGAGATCGGCACACAGATGGCCGCCAGCGGAAAAGCCCATCGCCGACACGCGCTCTGGATCTACCGCATAGTCGCCGGAACGCGCGCGGATCAGCCGCATCGCGCGCTGCGCATCGGCGAGCGCCACATCCGGCCCTGCCGCCCAGCCCTCGCCCGGCAGCCGGTAGAACAGCACGAACGCAGTAAAGCCGCGCGCTGCCAGCCAGCGGCCCATTTCATAGCCTTCCTTGTCGACCACCACCCAGCGATAGCCGCCGCCCGGCGTGATCAGCACGCCAGCGCCATTGGGCCGGTCGGGTCTGAACACCGCCATCCGGGCCTTGGTTATGCCAAAGACCGCCCGATCGGTGACCAGCCGGTCGGTCGAGCGTTCCTGCACGGTCTCGGCAAGGGCTCGTGCGGGCATGCCAGGCGCGCCACCGGGCCACAGATCGATGGTTTCGGACGGTTGCGGCAGCCCTGGCGGGAGCGCGCCGCCCGGCACCTTCGGCACGGCGGTCTGCGCCCATGCACTGTGCGCCATCCCCCAAGCCAGAGGAGCCGCCATAAGGGATCGGCGATCGATCTTCATGGCGACTCCTCCGGTCAATTCAGCAGGAACAGCGTCGAACCGCTGACCCGGTTGTCATCAGTATTTGAAGCGTGCACCGAGGAAGAAGGTGCGGCCGAAATGGTTGTTCTCGTAGTTCCGGTCCGCATCGAAATCGGTGAAGCGATAGCGATAGGTGTCGGTCAGATTGTTGCCTTCCAGCGAAACCTCAAGCCATTCGGTCACCTTGTAGCGGATCGAGGCATCGAGGTTGAACTGGCTGCCAAAGCCTTCGAGGATGTTGCCGGTGCCGCTCGCACCTTCGTGCCACCGGCTGCGATAGGTGGCCATGACACGGGCGGAGAACTTGCCGTCGTCATAATAGAATGTGCCGTTGTAGGAACGCTTCGACACGTTGGCGAGTGTGTTGGTGACATTGACGTTGGTGAGCGGCCCAAGATTGCCGTTGGGCTGGTTTGCAACCGTGATCGGTCCTTGCAGCTGATAATCGGCATCGGAGGAGATGAAGGTCGCGTTGGCCAGAATGCCGAAATTGCCCAGGAACCCGTCGGTAAAGGCGGAGAACGGAATCTGTGCCGCGATTTCCCATCCCTCGAGCGTCGCACCTTCGCCGTTCACAGTCGTGGACAGCACCCAGCGGGGTTCCAGAAGCTGCGACGGATTGATCGCTGCAGGAGAGCTGGGGTTGAGCGATGTCACCGGGGCGCCGGTTTGCGCATAGGTCAGCTCGGTTATGGAATCGCTGCGCGTGAAGGTGGCGATGTTCTTCTTGAACCAGGCGACCGACAGAACAGCCTGAGGTGCAAAATACCATTCCGCCGACATGTCATAATTGGTGGCGCGGAAGGGTTCGAGGAAGGGGTTGCCCGTGCTCACGCGGTAGTTGAAACCATCCGCCGTTCCACCTGGGGTCAAGGCGCCCAGCGTCGGGCGGGTGATGACGTCCGCTGCGGCGAACCGGAGGATGACGTTCTGCGTCGGGAAAATCGCCAGGTTGGCAGACGGCAGCCAGTCGTCATAGCTACGCTCCACCGTCCGATCGACCGTGCCGACCAGACCATATGAGGACTGTTCGGTTTTCACGTAACGGATGCCAGCGTTCAGGGCATATTCCACGCCGAGCAGTTCGCCCTTCGCATCGAACTGCACATAGCCGCCCTTGGTCGTTTCCTGCACCCCGCGATTGTTGCCTGCGTCCAGCGCGAGCGGACGGCTGTAGAGCTTGGTGAATTCGGCCGCGGTGTCGAGGTTCGGGACCAGCCAGGCGTTGGTATTGCCTGCCGGCTGACCTGCCTTGCCCAGCTCGAACAATTCGGAGATCTGCGCGGTGACGGGCAGGCCATAGATAGCGGCAGGGCCGAATGCGGCGGTTGGCGAACAGGTGACCGTGCCCAGCACGCGGTCAAGGCCGCCATTGCCGCACACCGCGGTGTCGCGGGTAAACGCCACGGTGTCGAATTCGAACCGGCGCCACATAACGCCCGCCTTGATGGTGAAACCCTCGGCCACATCCCATTCGGTGCGCAGCTGAGCGGTCTTGAACTGGTTGACGATTTCAGATGGCCGATCGCGGATCTCGGCGAGCTGGAAGACCGCCGGATCGGTGACGCTGGTGCCGAAGGTCAGCTTCGGACGCTTCATGTCGGAATAGTCGTAGCTATAGCCCTGCGCGTCGCGGTCATCGAAAACGATGGTCGTTTCCACCGGAATGTCTGCGGTCGACTTGGAAATGCCCCCCAGTAGCGTGAAGCGGAAGCTGTCCGAAAGATCCTGGTCCCAGGTTCCGCCGACCTGGTAGAATTCGGTGGTGCTTTCGCGCAGGTAATGTTCGGTGCGGACCCAGGCATCGTTGAACGTGCCGCTGATCATGTTGTTGTTCGTGTCGTACACCGGATTGATGACGTCGATCGAGCGCTCGTTCGAACGGAACAGCACTTCACCCCAGCGCTCGCGGCGGTCGCTATTGAAGCGCGAGAAAAGACCGTCGATCGAGAACTTGGTCATGTCGGTCGGTGCGAACTGGATCGATCCGGTGATGCCCAGACGCTCGCGGTCGTGCTTCACTTCACCATAGCGCGGGATGCGCGGATGGAAGGAGAGCGTGGCCTGGTCACAGGCTGCGCTGGGACGATACACGCCCCCGCTGTTCGGACGCCCTGCCGTATTGGCCGCGCTCTGCTGGAAACAGGGGGTGCCATTGACCGAGTCAAAGCGGGCCTGCGCCCAGCGCACCGTGTTGTTGCCCAGCTCCAGCACCTGAGTCTTCTGATACGCGGCAGAGAGCGACACGCCGAACGTGCCGGCATCGTTGCGCCAGCTCAGCAGCCCTGCAAGGCGCGGCCCTGCATATTCGGACAGGTCGTTATAGCTCACCACCGCGGATCCGACCGCGGTGAAGCCCGCCTTGGCGGCGAGCGGGTTGCCGGTGTTGAGGTCAACCACAGCACCCAGCGAACCTTCGTCGAGGCTGGCCTCGGCAGTCTTGTGGACGACGATCGAGCTGAACAGTTCGGAGGCGAAGACGTTAAAATCGAACGCGCGGTCGCGGTTGGCCGAAGCGCCGTCGGTGGAGGTGGCGACGGTTTCGAGCCCGTTGACGCGGACGCGGGTGAACTGGCTGCCCAGACCGCGCACGGTGATCGCGCGGCCTTCGCCGGCATCGCGGGTGATCGAGATGCCGGGGATGCGCTGCAGCGATTCGGCGAGGTTCTGGTCGGGGAACTTGGCGATATCCTCGGCGACGATCGCATCGATCGCGCCCACCGAATTGCGCTTGAGGTTGATCGCGGCCTCGAGCGACTGGCGAAAACCGGTGACGACGATTTCGTCGGCGGCAACGGCGTCATTCTCGGCGGCCTGGTCCTGCGCGGTGGCGTCCTGCGCCTGCGCCGTGCCTGCCGCACCGAATGCGCAGCCTGCAAGCAGTGCCAGCTTGATGATAGAAACGCGCGATGCCCGCTGCGAAATCCGACTGCCCATGTTCAATCCCCTCCCAATTGCCCTTTTCGGGCCTATTGCTACCGGTGTCAAAGGAGAAGACGCGGACACGCCCTGACCCTCTTCGACACCCTGGCTCCCGTGCTCGTCCAGATCGGCTGGCGAGCACACACTGTCTTTTACTGTCTTTCCGGCGTGCGCCTCGGCAACAAATGCTAACACGGTAACCGGTGTCATTATGTATTGCCCTCAAGTCGGGCGTCTGTCAATAACCATGGCAACGGGAGAGAGACATGCTTGCAAGACTGGGAAAAACCCTGTGCATCGGCGCATTCGCGCTTGCCACCCTCGCACCGGTGCTGGCCGAGCCGCATCCGGCCGACCCCACCCGGGGCGGCGCAGGCGGGCGAATCATCAAGGTGACGACGCTGGCCAAATCGGGTCCGGGATCGTTCGCCGAAGCCCTGGCCGCCAAGGGCCCACGCATCATCGTGTTCGAGGTCGGCGGGGTGATCGATCTGGGGCGCAGTTCGCTCGACATCACCGAGCCGTTCGTCACCATCGCCGGACAGACCGCGCCGTCGCCGGGGATCACGCTGATCAAGGGCGGGATCGATGTGAAGACGCACGATGTCGTGGTCTCGCACCTGCGCGTCATGACCGGCGCGGATGGCCAGGCGCGCATGTCGGGCTGGGAGGCGGATTCGTTTTCCACCGTCGCGGCGCGCAACATCGTGGTCGAGCATTGCAGCTTTCTGTGGGGGGTGGACGAGAACATGTCCGCATCCGGCCCGCGCTTTACCGGCAAGACGCTTGCCGAGTGGCGCGCCGGGACCAGCCACCACATCGTCTTCCGCGACAACCTTGCCGCCGAAGGGCTTGCCAATTCGAGCCACCCCAAGGGCGAGCACTCCAAGGGATCGCTGATCCACGACAACGCCACCCACATCACCTTCTACCGCAATGTCTGGGCGCACAATGTCGAGCGTGCGCCATTGGTCAAGGGCGGGGCGCAGGTCGCGATGATCAACAACCTGATCTACAATCCCGGCCACCGCGCGGTGCACTACAACCTGATGAATCTCGAATGGCTGGGGCAGGACTATGTCACCGGCGAGATCACCGCGGTCGGCAATGTCATGCGCGGCGGCAACGACACCAACGAAGGACTGCCCTTCCTGATGCTGGGCGGCGATGGCGACCTTGCCTATTTCGGCAAGGACAACCGCGCGGTCGACCGGCACGGCAATCCCCTCCCCCAGTTCGGCCGCTATGGCGAGACTCGCGCGAAACTGATCACCGCCAGGGCGCCGCTCGCCGATCTGTCGCAATACCGCATCCTGCCTTCGGGCGAGGTCGAGACATCGTTGCTGCAGACCGCAGGCGCCCGCCCCTGGGACCGTGCGCCTGACGACATCCGCGTGCTGTTCTTCGTTGCCGAAGGGCGCGGCGACATCATCGACGACGAGAGCGAGGTCGGCGGCTACCCCAGGCCTGCCCTCACCGCCGCACGCTTCGTCGAGGCCGAGTGGAACCTCGACACGATGACCCCGAAATCGGGGCAATATCCCGGGCAGAAGGGGGAGAGCCAGGAATCGCTTTCCACCCGTGACCGCGAAATGCCCCAGCGCCAAGCTCGGCCCCAGCCATGAGCGGCCTTCTCGCGCTGCTGCTGCTCGCAGCCCCGCCGATGGCTGTGATCGACGAGGCCGACACCGTGCGCCGCGAGCCGCCGCCGCATGGCGCCATCGGGATGAGCACCGCGTGGCGGATCAGCGACCATGCGCCGCAACCGCGCCGGATGGAATTCCGCCGCCGCACGCTCGATATCGGGTCGGCGATCGGCGAGCACGCAATCGCCCACGACGAGGTCTATTATGTGCTCGACGGCCAGGGCGAGGTCGTCTCTGACGGCCAGCGCGCAACGCTCAAACCCGGGATGACCGCGTATCTTTATGACGGCGCGGTGGTGGGGATCTGGCAGAAGGGGGACAAGCCGCTCGCGCTGATCATCGCCTATCCCGTGGCAGAACCCAGGGAAGCGCCGATCAGCTCCCCGGCTGAACGTAAGGAGCCTTAGCCCAGAGCTCGCGTTCCCAGCGGCGCGGGTCGTTGAGGGCGGTCGCGGTGCCGTCGCCGACGACCAAGGTTGCGCGGTCGGGCAGCCTGTAGGGCGACCACTCCGCGAGCCCGGGCACACCGGTCTTGGCCAGCCCGGCAAACGCCTGCATCATGATGCCGCGGGTCGCGCGCGCGCCTGCATCGGTGCCACTCATGCTTCCGGGGGCATCGAGCGTGCCGAACACGTAGGGAATGTCGTCGGTGTGCGCCGCGCCGCGCAAGGGGTCGATCGGCGAGGCACGATCGAGCTGGTACACCCAGGTCGCCGCTGCGCCCGCCTGCGCCCGCGCATCCGCCTCGATTACCTGCCCCGGCCACGACCGGCCCGCGGTGGTCGCCGAATAGAAGATCTGTTCGGGGCTCCAGTCGGGATATTGCGCGCGGTACTGCGCCACCACCCAATCGACATCGAGGTCGATCTTGATTTCGGGCAAAACGCGATCGGCCAGATTGTCCCACCCCAGACCCTTGAGCTTCGCGCCCCTGGGGTCGATGAACGCGCGCGTCTCCTCTCGCGTGTTGCCCAGGATCATAGGAATGTGGTTCGATTGCGGCGCGGCATCGGGCCAGAACGGGTGGCGCGGCAGGTTGGTCATGTCGAGCACCGGGCCGAAATAGACCGCCCCGCCCATGATCGGATCTGTCGCGGTGAGCGCTTCGACGATGCGCTCGCTGGGCATTGCCAGCAGCCCTTCTGCATCGCCGGGCTGGAGGCCCAGCGCCGCGATCAGCGCCTGCGTCCGCTTCCACGCGTTGCCCGGGCCGCTGGCGACGACCTGCTGGCCGCTCATCGTCGCGGCGCTGTGGAACAGGCCATCTGCTGCGGGCATCGCCATCAAGGTCGCGATCTTAGCCCCGCCGCCCGACTGGCCGAATACCATCACCTTGCCCGGGTCACCGCCGAAACCTGCGATATTGTCACGCACCCATTCGAGCGCGAGGATCAGGTCGAGCTGGCCCAGATTGCCACTATCGGCAAAGCGGTCGCCCAGCGGCTTGAGCCAGGCATAGCCCAGCGCATTCAGCCGGTGGTTGACCGTCACCACCACGACATCGCCTGAAGCCGCGAGCCTGGCGCCATGGGTCAACGGGTCGGTGACGGTGCCGTTGGAGTAGGCGCCGCCGTGGAAATACACCATCACCGCACGCTTCGCGGCAGGATTGGCGTTAGGCGTCCAGATGTTGAGGAACAGGCAATCCTCGGACTGCGGCAGATCCGGATTGCCGCGCTGCGGCGCGATGGGGGCGAAGTCCTGCGCCTTGACCGCGCCATCTGCCACCACCGGAACCGCGCGCGCGAACCTTTGCGCGCGGCCATAGCGGATGCCCTTGAACGCGAGCACGCCCTGCTCGCGCACTCCGGTGAAGCGACCGACCTTTGGGTCAGCACCCTTGGCCAGCGCCGGGGTCGCGATCAGCGCCGCGCCGACGCCCAGCAGCGAACGCCGGGAAAGCTCAGCGCCGGACATCGCCGCCGGCAGACGAGAACGCCGCCAGCTCGCCCGCACCGATCAGGCACAGGTCGCCCGGCAGCGAATGCTTGAGCGCGGCGAGCGCCAGCCCGGTTTCGGCCATCGCTTGCGCATCGCCGCCTTGCAGATATTGGTGCAGCACGCCTGTGGCAAAGGCATCGCCGGTGCCGATCCGGTCGACGATACCGGTGACATCGATCTCGGTGGTCTGGTGCTTTGACGCACGGGTATCGACCCGCGCGGCGATGCGGTGGTGATCGCCGCTCACCACATGGCGCGCGGTCGAGGCAACCAGCTCGAGATTGGGGAAGGCTGCAAACGCCGCATCCACCGCCTCGCGCCTGCGCTCTGCGCCATCGCCCGAAAAGGCCTTGCCCAGCAGCAGCGAGATATCGCGGTGGTTGCCGATCAGCACCGTCGCAGCCCCCACCAGTTCGGTCAGGATCGCGCGCGGATCGCTGTCCCATGCGTCCCACAGCAGCGCTCGGTAGTTGCCATCGAAGCAGATCGGTACATCCGCCGCCTGCGCCGCAGCAACGGCAGCGCGGGCGAGTGCGACGCCATTGGGGCCCAATGCAGGGGTGATCCCCGACAGATGCAGCAGGGCGGCGCCATCCAGCGCGCCTGCGAAATCGAATGCACCCGCGTCGCACTGCGCGAACGCCGATCCGGCGCGGTCATAGGTGATCGAGGAAGGGCGCAGCCCCGCGCCCGGCTCGAGAAAATACAGCCCCATGCGCCCCGGCCCGCGCGCGACGTAGCGGATGTCCACCCCCGCAGCGCCAAGCTCGGAACGCGCCTTGTCGCCCAGCGGGCTGGCGGGCAGCAGCGTCACCATCCGCGCCTCGTGCCCCAGCGAGGCGAGCCCGGCAGCGACATTGGCCTCCGCGCCGCCCACCGCCATCTCGAGCGCCTGGGCCTGCACGATCATTCGCACGCCGGGCGGCGAGAGCCGCAGCAGCATTTCCCCGAAACAGACGACCGCGCCCGCCTTGCTCATCGCGCGAGCCAGCCGCCATCGACCGCTAGGATATGGCCGGTGACGTAATCCGACGCAGGCGATGCCAGGAACAAAGCCGCGCCGGCAATATCCTGCGGCCGGCCCCACCGCCCGGCGGGGATGCGTTCCATGATCTGGCGGTTGCGCGTCTCGTCCGCCTGCAGCGCGGCGGTGTTGTTGGTGGCGATGTAGCCCGGCGCGATCGCGTTGACCTGGACGCCCTTGGGCGCGAGTTCGTTCGCCATCGCCTTGGTCACCCCGCCGACGCCCGATTTGGCCGCGGCATAGCTCGGCACCCGCACCCCGCCCTGGAAGGTCAGCAGCGAGGCGATGTTGATGATCTTGCCCGATCCGCGACTCGCCATATGCCGCGCTGCAGCCTGGCTGAGGAAGAACAGCGTCTTGAGGTTGGTGTCGATCACCGCGTCCCAGTCCGCCTCGCCGAAGTCGAGCAGATCGGCGCGGCGGATGATGCCGGCATTGTTGACCAGGATATCGAGCCGTCCAAGCCCCGCCAGCGCCTCGTCGATCACGCGCCCCACCGGCTCGATCAAGCCGAAGTCCGCGGCGATGTTCACCGCCTTGCGCCCGGTCGCCTGGATCGCGGCGAGCGTTTCGGTCGGCTCCGATCGGCCCGCGACCGCGACATCGACGCCGGCTTCAGCGAGCGCGACCGCAATCGCCTGGCCGATGCCGGTGTTCGCGCCGGTGACCAAAGCGGTCTTGCCTGCAACATCGAAGGGGCTGGCTGTCATGTCCCGTGTCCCTTAGCAGGCCTCAGCCCGTGATACCCTTCAGATACGCCGCCATCTCCTGGTCGCTTGCGTTGGCGTAGAAATACTCGGCAAAGCGCTCGCCTGCAATCGCAGCCTTGAGCAGGTCCTGATCGACGGTCTTGAGCACGGTCAGCATGTCGTGGCAGCTGGCAGCCTTGAGGTCCTTCAGAATACCGCGGTTGGTGCGCATGATCTCGGCGCGCTCCCTGGGATAGCCGAGCCCGCGTTCGCCATCGAACAATTTGCCGTAGACATCGCGCAGGTTGAGCTCTGCCGCCCAGCCGAAGCCCTTGGCATAGGGCATCGAGATCGCGTTGCCGTCGTTGATCTGGCCGAACAGGAACGCATCGGTCGGGTCGATGACGAGTCCGCAGAACACGCCGGGCATGGCGTTGCACGCCAGCATCGATCCCATTCCGGTGCCGCAGCCGGTGACCACGAAATCCGCCGCGCCCGAATTGAGCAGGATGCCGGTGAGCAGCCCGTTCATGACATAGGTCAGCGAGGCTGCGTCCTCGGCGGAATACATGCCGTAATTGAACACCTGATGGCCGAGCGGTTCGGCGACATCGGTCAGCGCTTCGTGGATGATGGCGTTCTTGGCAGCCTGGCTGTTCTCGGTGATCAGGGCGATCTTCATATCTGTCCTCTCGTGTGGACGCTGTCTCGCGTCCCGCATTGCTGTGGCTTGATGGCAAAGACGGTAACCGGTGTCATAGATCGGCGCAACCCCAAACTGGCCCTGCCCCGGCCCGCAGGGTCGTCAGGCGACCGAGGCACGCTCGATCAGGTCGGACAGGAAATGCGAGGGGTGCTTGCGCGCTTCGGCCGGGTCGATAAGCTTGATCGCCGCCGCCTTGGCCATCGCCTCGATCGGCCAGCGCACGGTGGTGAGCGGCGGCCAGATGTGCGCGGCGATCGCGGTATCGTCGAAACCGACGATCGACAGATCCTCGGGCACCGACAGCCCCTGGGTGCGCGCGGCATGGAGCACGCCGGCGGCCATCTCGTCGTTGCTGGCAAAGATCGCGCTGGGCCGGGGTGTCGCCGCGAGCAGTTTTTCGCCCGCAGCGATTCCCGTTTCGAAGGTGTAGCTGCCCTCGGCCATGATCGCAGGGTCGAGCACGATCCCTGCGGTTTCCAGCGCATCGCTATAACCCAGAGCGCGCTCTGCGGCCGAACGGAAGCCCTCGGGCCCTGCGACGAAGCCGATCCGGCTGTGTCCCCGCCCGACCAGATAGGCGACCGCCTTGGCCACCGCCTCGCGGTCGTTGGAGGCGACCATGTGCGCGTCATCGTCGAGCCGGACCGATCCCATGCGGACATAGGTCACGCCCAGTTCCTCGCACAGCGCCGCGAGCGCATCGTTCTCGGAAATCGGTGGCAGCAGCATCACGCCGAACAGCCGCTGCTGGTCGAGAAACGCGCGGACATCATCGAGCATGTCGGGCGAGCGCCGGTTGACCGGGCGGACCACCAGCGCGAACTCGGTATCGCGGATCGCCGACAAGATCCCCTGCTGCACCCCCAGCACCATCTGCGCATTGGGGTTGTCGTGGATCAGCCCGATCAGGAAATTGCGCCGCAGTGCCAGCGCGCGCGCCTGCGGGTTGGGGACATAGCCAAGCTCGGCGATCACCGCCTCGACCTTCTCGCGCGTCGCCTCGTTGAGCAGCGGCGAACGGTTGATCACCCGGCTGACCGTTTTCTTGGAAACGCCGGCGATCCGGGCGACGTCGTTGATGGTCGGCTTGCCGTCCTTTGCCTTCATCACGCGCGTTTCCATTCCATCGCCAGACTACACCGGTGTCAGTGCCCGGTTTCTCCTAGCCCCGCCAAGGTCATCATGGCAATGGGATGCGCATTGACACCGGTTACCATCGCGCTATCCATGCATCCAACGCTCGGGCGAAACACCGCCACTTGCGAATGACACCGGTTTCCTTTACGCAGCCGGTCATAGAGATGGACTTGGGATGGGGATCGAGTTGACGGTGAACGAACAGGCCGACGATGTTGCCATGGCCTTTGTCAGTGCCCGCCGCGAGGCGCGCGCGCTGCATAGCTATCCGGGCATCAAGCCGCAGGAGCTGCAGGCGGCCTACACGATCCAGGATCGCGCGATCGTCATCGACGGGCGCGCGGTGGTGGGTTGGAAGGTCGGACGGATCAACCCGCCGCTCGATGGCCAGCTGGGCGCCAACCGCCTGTCCGGACCGATCTTCGCCGATTCGATCGTCGATGCCGCCGATGGCCATGCGCCCGACATGCCGGTGTTCCACGGCGGCTTTGCCGCCGGCGAGGCCGAGATGCTGCTGCACGTGGCCCCCGGCTTTACCGGCCCGGTCCCCTGTGACGACGAAGGCACCAAGGCGCTGCTCGACGATGTCCGGCTGGGCATCGAGGTCGCCAGCTCGCCTTATCCCGGCATCAACACCGATGGCCCGCTGGTCACCGTCTCCGATTTCGGCAACAATGCCGGGCTGGTCCAGGGCCCGGCGTTGCAGGGCTGGCGCGATCTGGATCTGTGCGCCATCCCGGTGCGCAGCGAGATCGACGGCGAGGTCGTCGGCGCGGCGACCGCAGCGACGATGCTCGACGGGCCCTATGGCGCAGTGCGCTTTTTGCTGACCAACCTGATCGCGCGCGGCATGGATGTCTCGGCGGGGCTGTGGGTCTCGACCGGTGCGATCACCGGGGTGCATGAAATCGCCATCGGACAGGCGTTTACCGCGATTTTCGAAGGCTGCGGTGCCGTGCACTGCCGGGTGGTGGCTGCCACGCCGCGCTAGCAGATCGTTGTGGCGGACCGGCAAAAGCCCGGCCGCCATCCACAGGGCCAAATGGCCAAGGGAGAGTGAAGATGGTTGATGCCCCAGCGACGATCGGCACCCAGACCGGGCCCGCGCCCGTGACCGCTGCCGCCGCCAATGCCGGCCGCTATCGCTGGGTGATCGTCGCCTTGCTGTTCGCGGCCACCGCCATCAACTATATCGACCGGCAGATGATCGGCGTGCTCAAGCCCACGCTGGTCGCGGAATTCGGCTGGACCGAAAGCGACTTTGCCAACATCGTCTTCTGGTTCCAGGTCGCCTATGCCATCGGCTATGTCGGCTTCGGGCGCATCGTCGATGTCGTCGGCGCCCGGCTGGGCTATTCGGTCGCGATCGTCATCTGGACCATCGGCCATATGGCGCACGGCTTCGCCACCGGCGTCGCCAGCTTTGCCGCCGCGCGCTTCGGCCTCGGCATCGGCGAAAGCGGCAACTTCCCCGCAGGGATCCGCGCGGTCACCGACTGGTTCCCGCAGCGTGAGCGCGCCTTTGCCATCGGGCTGTTCAACGCCGGGGCCAATGTCGGCGCGATCATCACGCCTTTGCTGGTGCCGGTGCTGGTGCTGTATTTCGGCTGGCGCTCGGCGTTTTTCATCACCGGTATCTTCGGCGTCGTCTGGCTTGCCGCCTGGTGGTTCATCTATCGCCACCCGGCCGAGCACAAGCGCGTCACCCCGGGCGAGCTCGCCTGGATCCAGCAGGACCCCGCCGACCCAGTCGAGCAGATCGGCTGGAGCCGCCTGCTCAGCGTTCGCGAGACCTGGGCATATGCTTTGGGCAAGTTCCTGATCGATCCGATCTGGTGGTTCTTCCTGTTCTGGCTGCCGGGCTATCTGTTCGAGCGCTATGACATGGATCTGAAGACCTTCGGCCTGCCGCTGGCGGCGATCTACCTGATCTCCGACTTCGGATCGATCTTCGGCGGCTGGATGTCGTCGCGGCTGATCAAGGCCGGGCGCACCCCCAATTTCGCGCGCAAGTCGACGATGCTGTTGTGCGCGCTGGCGGTCACGCCGATCTGGTTTGCGCAAAGCATCGACAGCGTTTGGGCCGCGGTGCTCATCATCGGACTGGCGACGGCAGCTCATCAGGCGTTCTCCGCCAATCTCTACACCTTGCCCTCGGACGTGTTCCCGCGCGGCGCAGTGGGTTCGGTGATCGGCATCGGCGGCACCGTAGGGGCGCTCGGCGGCATGGGCATGGCGCTGTTCACCGGCTATATCCTCGACAGCACGGGCAGCTATGAAATCCTGTTCGCGATCTGCGCCAGCGCCTATCTGCTCGCGCTCGCGGTGGTGCATCTGCTGAGCCCCAGGCTGGCACCCGCCAACGTCTAGGGCGCGCAGGGGCCTCCCAGGCTGCGCAACGTCCGTCCGGCTTTCGCGTATGTGCAACAGGCAATCTTGTCGCACAAAGGACGCGCAGCATGGCAGACACCCGGGATACCAACAGCAACGGCACCACCAACCAGTCGCAGCAGGAGGCTCCGCAGGCGCAGGACATCGCTGAGGAGGCGCTGCACCGCAACGACGACCCCAGCGAGGACAGCGAGCGGGGCGGTTCGGACGGAATTTCGGTGGTGCCGCAGGACGAGCAGGATCTGGTCGATCACATGAACCAGATGGTGCAATCGGGCCATATCGACCGCAGCGCCTTTGACGGTGAACGCAACGACGATGACGAGGAAAGCCCGCTGGGCACGCTCGACGACGCCGAGAGCGACAGCCCCGGCGATGGCGACGTGATCAGCTTCGGCAATTCGGGCTGAGCCGCAAAAGTCTTCCCTCAAGCTTCCCCGTGATCGGCAGGTTACGGGGAAGCGAAAAGGCTCAGGTGTCGCGGCATTGTTTTGGGCTTCTTGCCGCGGATCAACCGGTCCACCGCATCGATCGCGCCGACCAGTTCGGCGGCGCTGTAGGGCTTGTTGAGACAGCCGATCGCATATTGCTGCGCCCCGCCCGGGCAGGTTCCCGTGGCGAACAGCACGGGAATGTCGCGCTCGCTGGCCACCCGCGCGACCTCGATCCCGCTGCCCCCGCGCGAAAGGTTGACGTCGGCCAGCACCAGATCGATCGCCTCGCGCTCTAGCACCGCGATCGCCTCGTCCTGCGTATCGACCGTTGCCACTACGCGATAACCCGCGTCGACGACGCGCAATTCGTTGTCGAACGCCACCAATGGCTCGTCCTCGACGATCAGAATGGTCTTGATCGACCGGGTGAACCGCGAAAACAGCATCGGATGACTTTCGGACAGGGGCTTGGGCGTCTCATGGAAATACGCGGCAGACAAATCTTGCGTTCCCGCGCGAGGCCTTCCTCGTTATAGCAGCGCCCATGCCCCCCCGGAAACCGAAATTCGATCCGCTCAACGACAGCCCGTCGCCGCGCGAAGCCCCCGCCAAAGCCAGCACATCCGCGCTGGGAGAAGGGCAGCGCATCGCCAAGCTGCTTGCCCGCGCCGGTATCGCCAGCAGGCGCGAGATCGAGCGGATGATCGAGGGTGGCCGCGTGGCGCGCGATGGCGTGGTCATCACCACGCCTGCAACGGTCCTCACCAGCCTGAATGGCATCACCGTCGACGGCAAGGCGGTCAAGGAACCCGCGCCTGCAAAGCTGTGGCGCTTCCACAAGCCTGCCGGGCTGCTGACCGCGGCACGCGACTTCACCGGGCGCGAGACGATCTATGATCATCTCGCCCGCGTTGCCCCGGATGCACCGCGGATGATGCCCGTCGGTCGGCTCGATCTCAACACCGAGGGGCTGCTGCTGATGACCAATGACGGCGAGCTCAAGCGCCAGATGGAGCTGCCCGCCACCGGGGTGGAGCGCACCTATCGTGCCCGCGCGTTCGGCGAGGTCAGCCAGACCCAGCTTGAGGACCTGATCCACGGCATCACCATCGAGGGTATCCGCTATGGCAAGATCGACGCCAATCTCGAACGCCGCACTGGCCGGAACGGCTGGATCGAGATGACGCTGACCGAGGGCAAGAACCGCGAGGTCCGCCGCGTGCTCGAGCACCTCGGCCTCAAGGTCTCGCGCCTCATCCGCACCCGCTATGGCCCCTTCCTGCTCGAAGGGCTCGAGCCCGGCGCGCTCGAGGAAGTGCGCAGGCACGATCTGATCACGTTCAGGAACACGTTGAAATGATGGACTATCCCACGTCATCCCTCGCCAAAGGGGAGGGGTAACCATGCTGCGCATCATCGCCGGCGAGTGGCGGGGCCGCAAGCTGAAGACCCCGGCAGGCGACACCACCCGCCCCACCGCAGACCGCACCCGCGAAACGCTGTTCTCGATGCTGACCAGCCGGTTGGGATCGTTCGAGGAGCTGAGCGTGCTCGACCTGTTCGCTGGATCGGGCGCGCTGGGAATCGAGGCACTGTCGCGCGGCGCGGCAAAGTGCGTGTTCGTCGAGCAGGACCGCGCGGCAATCGACGTGCTGCGCGCCAATATCCGCGCGCTTGAAGCCGAAGACCGCGCCGAAATCCGGCCCAGCTCCGCGCTGACACTGGGCCCGGCGCTCAAGCCTTTCGACGTCGTGCTGATCGATCCGCCCTATGCGACCGGCGCGGGCGCGGTGGCGCTCGACAAGCTGAAGCGCCTGGGCTGGTTTGCACCCTCGACCTGGATCAGCGTGGAGACAGGCAAGTCGGAAAAGCTCGAGGTGTCAGGCTTCGAGATCGACGCCGAGCGCGTGGTCGGCAAGGCCAGGCTGACATTGTTGCGGCTGGCGGGTGATGTGATAGACTGACCCCATGGTCAAATACTCGCCGATCGAGTCCGAATTCGCCTCGTCCGAGGAAGAGGCGGCCTATGATGCGTGGTTGAAGGCGACAGTCGAAGCCGCGCTAGCGTCAGACGAACCACTCATTCCCCATGAAGACGTCATGCGACAAATGTCGGAGATTATCGCCGGGCATGAGCAAAAAAAGCGTCGTCTGGACCGCAGACGCGCTTAGGAAGCTGCGGGCGATCACGGATTATATCGCCGAACGAAACCCACCGGCAGCGCGTCGGCTGGAAGAAGCGTTCATCCAGTGCGCGCAACGTATAAGAACTCAGCCGCTAATGTATCGGCAAGGACGCATCGCCGGAACGCGAGAAGCAGTGGTCCATCCGAACTATCTGATGATCTACCAAATACGGGAGCACCAGATCGTTATCGTCTCGGTAGTCCACGCCCGCCAGCAATACCCTTGAGCCTTGCCTACCGCGCAGCCCTTCCCCGCTGCGCCCACAGCCCGGCAAAGCTCAGCACCCCGGCCGCTGCCAGATACAGCCCGACCGCATCCGCGCCGCCCGTGTCCGCTAGTGCCTGTGCTGCGATCGGGGCGAGTGCGCCGCCGATGATGCCGCCGCCGTTGAACGCCACCGACGCGCCGGTATAGCGCACGCGCGCGGGAAACTGCTGCGGCAGCCAGGCGCCCAATGGGCCATAGACGAAGCCCATCACCAGCAGCGCGATCGACAGCGCCACCCATGCCAGCCAGAGCGAGCCCGAGCCCAGCAGCGGCCCGAACAGCAGGCCGACGCCGATCGTCGCGCCGCAGCCGATCATCAGCACCCGCCCGCTGCTGGTCGCGTCCGAGCGATAGCCCGACAGCCCGATCCCCAGCGCGAGGAACAGGATCGCGCCCAGTTGCACCAGCAGGAAATCGACGCGGTCGTGCCCCAAGGCGGTAGTGGCATAGCCCAGCGCAAACGCGGTCGAGAGATAGAAGATCGCAAAGCAGGCGACGACCGCAAAGGTGCTGGCGAAGGTCGCACGCAGATGGTTGCGGAAGAGTTCAGCCACCGGCACCGGCGCGGGCTTGTCGCGCGCCAGCACCTCGGCAAAGTCCGGCGTTTCGCTGATCTTGAGCCGCACCCACAGGCCCAGGCCCACCAGAATCCCGCTCGCCAGGAACGGCACGCGCCAGCCCCAGGCGACGAACTGCGCATCGGTCAGCGTCAGCCCCAGCAGCAGGAACAGGCCGTTGGCGGCGATGAAGCCCACCGGCGCGCCCAGTTGCGGTGCCATGCCGAAGCGCGCGGCCCATCCGGGAGGTGCGTTCTCTACCGCGAGCAAAGCCGCCCCGCCCCATTCTCCGCCAAGACCAAACCCTTGTCCAAACCGCAGGATGCACAGCAACAATGGCGCGACCCATCCCACCATCTGATAGGTGGGCAGGAACGCGATCAGCAGCGTGGATCCGCCCATCAGCATCAGAGAGGCGACCAACGTCGACTTGCGCCCGATGCGGTCGCCGAAATGGCCGAACGCCACCGCCCCGACGGGCCGCGCGAAGAACGCAAGGCCGAAGCTCATATAGCTCAGCAGCAGCTGCGCCGAGGCGCTCTCCGACGGAAAGAACAGCGGGCCAAACACCAGCGCGGCAGCGGTCGCGTAAATGTAGAAGTCATAGAACTCGACGGCCGTGCCCACCAGCGAGGCGGTGAGCACGCGCGCATGGACGCGATATGGATGCGGCTGTGTGATGGTCCCCATAAGCGCGGAGCGTTAGCGCAGCCAGCGCCAATGGCAAGGTTTGGCGCGGATCTGTGCGCACAGCGGGCATGCAAAAAGGGCGGCTGGTTGCCCGCCGCCCTTTTGTGAATGTCGAAATATCCGCGGATCAGGCGGCGATGACTTCGCCATCGGCTTCCGGATCGCGCAGCACATAGCCGCGGCCCCAGACGGTCTCGATGTAGTTTTCACCGCCACAGGCCAAAGCCAGCTTCTTGCGCAGCTTGCAGATGAAAACGTCGATGATCTTGAGTTCAGGCTCGTCCATCCCGCCATACAGGTGGTTGAGGAACATTTCCTTGGTCAGCGTGGTGCCCTTGCGCAAGCTGAGCAGCTCGAGCATCGCATATTCCTTGCCGGTCAGGTGAACGCGGGCGCTGTCCACTTCGACCGTCTTGGCATCGAGATTGACCGCCAGCTTGCCGGTGCGAATGACGCTTTGCGAATGGCCCTTGGAGCGGCGCACCACGGCATGGATGCGCGCGACCAGTTCCTCGCGGTGGAAGGGCTTGGTGACATAGTCGTCGGCGCCGAAACCGAACGAGCGGACCTTGCTGTCCATCTCCGAAATGCCCGACAGGATCAGAACCGGCGTCTGCACCTTGGCGACACGCAGCTTCTTGAGCACGTCATAGCCATGCATGTCGGGCAGGTTCAGGTCGAGCAGGATGATGTCGTAATCATACAGCTTGCCCAGATCCAGGCCCTCTTCCCCAAGGTCCGTCGTATAGACGTTGAAACCTTCGGTCGTCAGCATAAGCTCGATCGCCTTTGCCGTGGTCGGTTCATCTTCGATCAAAAGCACCCGCATGTGCAGCCCCTTTTCGCCCGTGCCATCGGCACCGTTCAGTCATCTGGACCCAAGAACGGATCGACGAGGAAAACATTAACCATAAAAGTTTTGGGGGCAAAAGGTTAATTTTGTGTAAACCGGCCTGACTCCACGAGTCGCGAGGCACGCCCGGATCGCTGGGGCGCGGAAAAGACTCGATTTTCTGCATGCCAACCGACGCTTTCGGTTCGTCGCGTTTTACACAGTTATACCGATATGGTTTCCAATTGGTAACGCTGCGCGGTGCCGCTCATGCCGGCGGAAGCGTCTTGCGCAGATAGTCGATCAGCGCCTCCACCCGCGCCGGGCGATGCGGCGAGGGCGGGGTTACGATGCTGAGCGTGGTATCGTCGAAGCGCCATTCGGGCAGCAGCCGCAGCAGCCGCCCATCCGCCATCGCCGCGTTGCAGAAGAAGTCGGGAAGCGATGCGATGCACAGCCCGTCCAGCACCGCGGGCATCGCTGCATCGGCATTGTTGACGATCAGCGCCGGGGAACCCGCACCTGCAGCTTGCTGCCATCGGGCCCGGTCATCGACCACAGCCCGGGCTGCGCAGCATTGGCATAATGTACCGCCCGGTGCTCGCCCAGCTCGCCCGGGTGACGCGGGGTGCCATGGCGCGCGCAGTAATCGGGCGAGGCGATCATGTACATCTGCACGCTGCGCAGCCGGATCGCGCGCAGGCTGCTGTCCGGCAGCACCGCGATGCGCAGCGCCAGATCGAACCCCTCGTTGACCAGATCGACTCGTGCGTCGGACAGATGCATGTCGATGATGATCCCCGGGTGCATTGCCATGAAACGGGCAACCAATGGCGCCACCGCGCGCAGGCCGAAGCTCATCGGCACCGCGATCCGCACCGTCCCGGTCAGCAGCGATGCCTCGTCGCGCGCCGCCTCCACCGCCGCCTCGCCATCCAGCCGGATTCGCCGCGCATGATCGACCAGCGAGCGCCCCGCCGCCGACAGCGACAGGCGGCGCGAAGTGCGGTGGAACAGCACCGTGCCCAGCTCCGCTTCCAGCCGCGAGACCGCCTTGGAGACCTTGGCCTTGGACAGGCTGAGCGCATCGGCCGCCGCGGTGAAGCTGCCGCTGTCGGCAACGGCGGCGAACACCGCCCATGCCTCGAAGTCCGGAAGCCGCATATCTGAAACAATCCTTTTCCAAACTGGCTATTTTGGAAACGATACCACTGTCCTATCTCCGTCTCAAGCCCAGGCACGGCCGACCATCCGGTGCCTTTTAGAAGGAGCAAGTGACATGATCGAGAAGCGCGACTTTTCTTCCCTGGGCCATGCCAACCATGGCTGGCTCAATGCCCGCCACCATTTTTCGTTCGGTGGCTATCATGATCCCGCCCGCATGGGCTGGGGCGCGCTGCGGGTGTGGAACGACGACGAGATCGCTCCCAAGAGCGGTTTTCCCACTCATCCGCACCGCGACATGGAGATCATCACCTATGTCCGCGCCGGCGCGATCACCCATCGCGACAGCCTGGGCAATGAAGGCCGCACCGAGGCGGGTGATGTCCAGGTGATGAGCGCGGGCACCGGCGTGGCGCACAGCGAGTTCAATCTGGAGAGCGAGGAGACCCGCCTGTTCCAGATCTGGATCATCCCCGATGCAGCGGGCGGCGAGCCGCGCTGGGATGCCAAGCAGTTCCCCAGGGGCGAGCGTTCGGGCAGGCTCGAGGTGCTGGCCAGCGGCCGCGACGAGGACATCAGCGCAGGCGCACTGATGATCCGCGCCGATGCCCGCCTGTCGGGTGCGACTTTGGCGGCCGGCGACAGCATCACCCATCGGATCGCGGACGGCATGTCTGCGTATCTGGTGGTGTCGGCGGGCAGCGTGACGGTGAATGGGGTCGAAATCGGCCCGCGCGATGCCGCCGCGATTACCCAAGAAACCGAGATCACCGTCTCGGCGACCCAAGATGCCGAGTTTCTGCTCGCGGAAACCCGGACCCACTGATCCCCCCGTCCCGCCGCTTCCCCCTCCCGGCGGCGGGACACCCCTTTCAACCCATTCCCTTAAAGGAGACGTCTCATGGCAAAAGTTCTGGTGCTCTATTATTCCTCTTACGGTCATATCGAAACGATGGCCGAGGCCGTGGCCGAAGGCGCGCGCGGCGAGGGCGCCGAGGTGACGATCAAGCGCGTGCCCGAAACGGTGCCCGAGGATGTTGCCCGCAGCAGTCACTTCAAGCTCGACCAGGCCGCGCAGATCGCCACGCCCGAAGAGCTCGCGGACTATGACGCGATCGTCGTCGGCACCGGCACCCGCTTTGGCCGCATGTCGAGCCAGATGGCGGCGTTCTGGGACCGCACCGGCGGGCTGTGGGCCAAGGGCGCACTGGTCGGCAAAGTCGGCGCATCGTTCACCTCCACCGCCAGCCAGCATGGCGGACAGGAGACCACGCAGTTCTCCATCCTCACCAACCTGCTGCACCACGGCCTGACCATCGTCGGACTGGACTATGGCTTCCAGGGCCAGCTCAGCAACGACGAGGTAATCGGCGGATCGCCTTATGGTGCCAGCACGATCGCCGGTGGCGACGGATCGCGCCAGCCGCACGAAGCCGATCTCGGCGGCGCCCGCTATCTGGGTGCGAAGGTCGCGCGCACCGCAGCCAAGCTGACCGCGTAACCTGCCCCCTGCCCGCTCGGCGACCGCCCGGCCATTCCCCCTGCACCCCGTTTTTTGCGGGATTGCAGCGGGGATGGCCGGGCCATACTGTGCCTGGCGAAGCTGCGATGGGGTAACGGGTGTGAACGTTTCGAGGATCAGGCGCCTGCTGGCCCTGGCGCTGGCCGTGCTGGCGAGTCTTCCCGTAGCCGCGCGTGCCGAGTGGCGCGAGGCATCGAGCCCGAATTTCCTGGTTTACGGCGACCAGAGCGAATCGCAGATCCGCGAATTCACCGACATGCTCGAACGCTATCGTTCGGCGATGCTCTATATCTACAATCTGCCTCCAGAGGTCACCTCGCCATCGAACCGGCTGACCGTCTTCGTGGTGCGCGACGACGCGCAGGTGCGCAAGCTGCTGGGCACCGGCAGCCGCTTCGTCTCGGGCTTCTACCAGTCGCGCGCGGGCGGATCGGTGGCGTTCGTACCCCGCGTGAACGACGACAGCCAGAGCGACCGCGTCTCCGATGGCGAACGCCTCCTGCTCCACGAATATGCGCATCACTTCATGTTCAGCGTCTTTTCCGGGTCGCCTCCGATGTGGATGACCGAGGGCTTTGCCGAATTCTATGCCAGCGCCAAGTTCGAGAGCGGCGGTGCGGTCGGGCTGGGGCTTCCCGCCGATCATCGCGTGGCCGAGCTCGAGCTGGCGCAGGAAGTGCCGATCGACATGCTGCTCAGCACCCGCAAATATCGCGAGAACACCTCGAAACGCTACGACTCCTTTTACGGGCGCAGCTGGCTGCTGTTTCACTATCTGACCTTCTCGGATGAGCGCGCGGGGCAGATGGCCGACTATCTGCGGCGGCTGGATGCGGGCGAAGGCGAGGAGGCAGCCGCGGTCAATGCCTTTGGCGATCTCGACGTGCTCGACAAGGAACTCGCCGCCTACAAGAAGCGCCGCAGAATGACCTATCTGCGGCTGGGCCCCGAGCGGATCACCAGCGCCGCGATCACCATTCGCACGCTGAACAAGGGCGAGGCAGCGATCCTGCCGGTGATGATGCGCTCGCGCCGCGGGGTCAACGACGAGCAGGCGAAGATCGTCGTCGAGGAGGCGCGACAGGCCGCAGCTCCCTATGCCGACGATCCGTTCGTGCAGACCGCACTGGCAGAAGCCGAGTTCGACGCCGGCAACACCGCCGAGGCACTGGCAGCTGCCGACCGGGCGCTGGCCAGGGACCCGCGCGCGATGAATGCGCTGATCCAGAAGATGTATGCTCTGTTCCGCCAGGCCGAGCAGGGCGATGCCAGATTGTGGCCCAAGGTCCGCGCTGCGGTCGCCGCGGCCAACCGGGTGGAAAACGACAATCCCCTGCCGCTGAGCTATTTCTACCGGACCTATGCGGCAGAGGGCAAGACACCGCCACCGGTCGCGATCCAGGGGCTGGAGCGTGCACTTGCGCTGGCGCCTTATGACATCGGCTTGCGGATGACCCTGGCGCAGTACCAGATCGGCAGCGGCCAGAAGGAGCGCGCCCAAAGGACGCTGGCGCCGCTGATCAACCATCCGCACAACACACGGCTGGCAGAGAACGCGCGCGCGCTGATCGAGGGGCGCGTGCCGCCTGCTTCGAAAGAGGATGAAGACGACACCGCATCCTGATACGCTCCGCTGCCAAAACCAGGGAGAGTTGCATGTCGCATCGGTCGTCGCTTCATATCGCATTGTCCGTAGCCGCGCTGGCGCTGATCGCGGGCCTGGCCCCGGCGCAGGCCCAGGCCGACACCCAGCCCCCTATGCGACCCGGCTTCCATTCCGGCAGCGTGATCACCGGCTTTGGCCCGGTCGCGACGGTGGAGGGGCGCGAGCCCTTGCCTGCAAATGCCACGTTCAGCGTTGCCTTCGATGTCGCGGAGGCCGCCAAGCCGGGTGCCATCAACCGCACGCTGGAAAGCGCGGCGCGGTTCATCAACATGCACGCAGAGGCAGGCGTCCCGCGCGACGCGGTGCGGGTCGCGGTGGTGGTGCACGGCCCGGCGAGCTTCGATCTCACCAACGCTGGAGCCTATGCCAGAAAGCATGACGGCGCGACCAACGCCAATCTCGCAGCGATCGCCGCGCTGATCGACAACGGCGTCGAGATCCATCTGTGCGGGCAGAGCGCTGCGGGGCAAGGGATTGCCCGCAGCGACCTTGCCCCCGGGGTCAGGATGCAGCTGTCGGCGATGACCGCGCATGCGCTGCTGCAACAGCAGGGCTATACGCTCAATCCCTTCTGAGCGCGGCCTTGCGGGCATGGGTTGCCGCGCGGGCCGGAACCAATCGCTCCGGCAGATGTAAACTGGTCAACGGCCCCGCGGATGAATGGGCAGCTGCAGGCGGCGCTATCGTCATTGCACAGCCTCATTCCTTCGGGTGCTCCATTCCAGGGTGGTCGCACCGACCTCTCATGCATTTCAAGAAGGACCCATCATGGCAAAAGGCCTCATCCTGTGGCTGCTGGGCGTACCCGGCCTGCTGATCATCGCGCTCTTCGTCTTCGGCATTCTCTGAGCCGCAAACCGGATCGGGGGTAACGAGCCCCCCGGCCTGACAGACCGAACACAACAAACCCGCCGGAATCGCTTCCGACGGGTTTGTTGTGTTCAAGGGCGGTTGCTCCCCGGCAAGCGCCTTGGAGCAACACGCTTATTCCGCGTCGGTATCGACCGCTTCGGGCTCGGCTGCGACCGGTGCCGGGGCGGGAGCCGCCTCGACCTCGTTCGCGGCTGCCATCGCCCGCTGCAGCGCACGCTGCTGGGCGCGGAGCGCTGCATCGCGGCTGTTGGCGGCGATGCGCATGCGGTTCATGCCCGCACCGGTACCTGCCGGGATCAGACGACCCACGATGACGTTTTCCTTCAGGCCGATCAGCGAGTCACGCTTGCCTTCGACCGCCGCCTGGGTGAGCACCCGGGTGGTTTCCTGGAACGATGCCGCCGAGATGAACGAACGCGTCTGCAGCGAAGCCTTGGTGATTCCGAGCAGCACGGGCTTGCCTTCCGCGAACTTCTTGCCCGCGTCGAGACGACCGTTGTACTCGTCCATTTCCTCACGATCGAGCTGTTCGCCCGGCAGCAGGGTGGTGTCGCCGCCGTCGGTGATTTCCACCTTCTGCAGCATCTGACGGACGATCACCTCGATATGCTTGTCGTTGATCTTCACGCCCTGCAGACGATAGACCTCCTGGATTTCGCTGACCAGATATTCGGCCAGCGCTTCCACGCCGAGCACTTCAAGGATGTCATGCGGGTCGGGCGAACCCGAGATCAGGTTGTCCCCCTTCTTGACATAATCGCCTTCCTGGACGTCGATGACCTTGGACTTGGGCACCAGATATTCGACCGATTCACCCTCTTCAGGATGGATCGCGATCTTGCGCTTGGCCTTGTAGTCACGAACGAACTCGATGCGGCCCGAGACCTTTGCGATGATCGCATTGTCCTTGGGCTTGCGAGCTTCGAACAGTTCGGCAACGCGCGGCAGACCACCGGTGATGTCGCGGGTCTTGGCGGCCTCGCGGCTGACACGGGCGAGAACATCGCCTGCTTCAACCTTCTGGCCTTCCTCGACCGAAAGCATCGCACCCACTGCCAGCATGTAGCGGGCAGCTTCACCCGAATCATCATCGAGCAGGGTCAGGCGGGGACGCAGATCCTCCTTGGACTTCGCTTTGAGCGATCCACGGAATTCCACGACCACGCGCTGTGCGATGCCGGTCGCATCATCGGTCTGTTCGATCAGCGTCTTGCCGTCGATCAGGTCCTGATACTTCACGACGCCGCCCTTTTCGGTGATCACCGGCATGGTGAACGGATCCCACTCGGCGATCCGATCGCCAAGGTTGACCACACCATTGTCGTCGACCAGCAGCACGGTGCCGTACGGGATGCGGTGGACCGCACGTTCGCGGCCTTCCTTGTCGACAATCGCGATTTCGCCGTTGCGGGCGAGCGACAGGCGCTGTCCGCGCTTGTTCACGATCGTCGGGATATCCCGGTACTGCAGCGTGCCATCGGCCACCGCTTCGAGGTTCGAGGTTTCGTTGAGCTGCGCCGCACCGCCGATGTGGAAGGTCCGCATCGTCAGCTGGGTGCCCGGCTCACCGATCGACTGCGCGGCGATGACGCCGACAGCTTCGCCGATGTTCACCGGCGTACCGCGAGCAAGGTCACGGCCATAGCACTTGCCGCACACGCCCATGGTCGCTTCGCAGATCAGCGGCGAACGGATGCGTGCTGCCTGCAGACCCAAGGCCTCGATCGTCGCGATGTTCGCTTCGTCGAGCAAGGTATCCTTGGCGATCACGATCTCGCCGGTCTTGGCATCGGAGATATCCTCGGCCAGCGTACGGCCCAGGATACGCTCGCCCAGCGAGGCGATGACGCTGCCGCCCTGCACGATTGCGCGCATTTCCAGCGCGTTCTCGGTACCGCAATCCTCCTGCACGATGACGCAGTCCTGCGACACGTCGACCAGACGGCGGGTCAGATAACCCGAGTTCGCCGTCTTGAGCGCCGTATCCGCCAGACCCTTGCGGGCACCGTGGGTGGAGTTGAAGTATTCAAGAACGGTCAGACCTTCCTTGAAGTTCGAGATGATCGGCGTTTCGATGATCTCGCCCGACGGCTTGGCCATCAGGCCGCGCATGCCGGCAAGCTGCTTCATCTGCGCTGGCGAACCACGCGCGCCCGAGTGGCTCATCATGTAGATCGAGTTGACCGGGGCTTCGCGGCCATGCTCGTCCTTGGGCGTTGCCTTGATCTCTTCCATCATGGCGTTGGCGACCTGGTCGCCGCAACGGCTCCAGGCGTCGATCACCTTGTTGTACTTTTCCTGCTGGGTGATCAGACCATCCTGATACTGCTGCTCATAGTCAGCAACCAGGGCGCGGGTCTCATCGACCAGACGCTCCTTGGAATCGGGGATGATCATGTCGTCCTTGCCGAACGAGATGCCGGCGCGGCAGGCGTGACGGAAGCCCAGGCCCATGATCGCATCGGCAAACAGGACGGTGTCCTTCTGGCCAGTGTGACGATAGACCTGATCGATGACGTCGCCGATTTCCTTCTTGGTGAGAAGGCGGTTGACGACGTCGAAGGGCACCTTGTGGCTCTTGGGCAGGCACTCGCCGATGAGCATGCGCCCAGGCGTGGTGTTGTACCGCTTGAGATACTGGTTGCCCTGCTCGTCGGTCTGCGGAACGCGCGCAATGACCTTGGAGTGCAGGGTCACCGCACCGATTTCCAGCGCCTGATGCACTTCGGCGATGTCGGCCATCAGCATGCCCTCGCCGGGCTCGCCTTCGCGGTCCATCGAGAGATAGTACAGACCCAGCACCATGTCCTGCGAAGGAACGATGATCGGCTTGCCGTTGGCGGGCGAGAGGATGTTGTTGGTCGACATCATCAGCACGCGTGCTTCCAGCTGCGCCTCGAGGCTCAGCGGGACGTGGACGGCCATCTGGTCACCATCGAAGTCGGCGTTGAAGGCCGAGCAGACGAGCGGGTGAAGCTGGATCGCCTTGCCCTCGATCAGCACGGGTTCGAACGCCTGGATGCCCAGACGGTGGAGCGTCGGTGCGCGGTTGAGCATGACCGGGTGCTCGCGAATGACTTCGTCGAGGATGTCCCAGACTTCCTTGCGCTCCTTTTCCACCCACTTCTTCGCCTGCTTCAGGGTCATCGACAGACCCTTGGCATCGAGACGCGCGTAGATGAACGGCTTGAACAGCTCGAGCGCCATCTTCTTGGGCAGGCCGCACTGGTGCAGCTTGAGTTCGGGACCGGTCACGATGACCGAACGGCCCGAATAATCGACGCGCTTGCCGAGCAGGTTCTGACGGAAGCGGCCCTGCTTGCCCTTGAGCATGTCGGACAGCGACTTCAACGGACGCTTGTTGGCGCCGGTGATGATGCGGCCGCGACGGCCGTTGTCGAACAGCGCATCGACGGCTTCCTGCAGCATGCGCTTTTCGTTGCGCACGATGATGTCAGGCGCGCGCAGTTCCATCAGCCGCTTCAAGCGGTTGTTGCGGTTGATCACGCGGCGATACAGATCGTTGAGATCCGAGGTCGCAAAGCGGCCACCGTCCAGCGGCACCAAAGGACGCAGCTCGGGCGGGATCACGGGGATGACTTCCAGGATCATCCATTCGGGACGGTTGCCTGAATCGATGAACGATTCCACGACCTTCAGGCGCTTGATAATCTTCTTGGGCTTGAGCTCCGACTTGGTGGTCTCAAGCTCCTGCAGCAGATCGGCACGCTCGCTTTCGAGGTCGAGGTCCATCAGCATCTGGCGCACGGCTTCTGCGCCGATCCCGGCGGAGAACGCGTCTTCACCGAACTCGTCCTGTGCGTCGAGCAGCTCGTCTTCGGTCAGCAGCTGGTACTTTTCAAGGCTGGTGAGGCCCGGCTCGATGACGACATAGCTTTCGAAATACAGCACGCGCTCGAGCTGTTTGAGCTGCATGTCGAGCAGCAGGCCGATGCGCGACGGCAGCGACTTGAGGAACCAGATATGCGCGACGGGAGCGGCGAGCTCGATATGGCCCATGCGCTCGCGGCGCACCTTGGTCACGGTGACTTCAACGCCGCACTTTTCGCAGACGATGCCCTTGTACTTCATCCGCTTGTACTTGCCGCACAGGCACTCGTAATCCTTCACCGGACCGAAGATGCGCGCGCAGAACAGGCCGTCACGCTCGGGCTTGAACGTGCGATAGTTGATGGTTTCGGGCTTCTTGATCTCGCCGAAGGACCACGAACGGATACGCTCCGGGGAAGCGAGGCCGATCTGGATCTCGTCAAAGGTTTCCGGCTTGACGGCGGGATTGTTGAATTTGGTCAGTTCGTTCATTTTTGGCTCCATTTAAGCCCTCTCCCCTTGAGGGGGGAGGGTTGGGAGAGGGGCATGTGCCCGAGGGAAGTCGCATGACTCCCCCTCTCCCCGACCCTCTCCCCCGTGGGGGGAGAGGGAGGGACAATCTTACTCCGCGGCTTCCGCAATCTCGTCCGGATCGGGCAGTGCATCGATGGAGTTCAACTCGACGTTGAGACCCAGCGAGCGCATTTCCTTGACCAGAACGTTGAAGCTCTCAGGGATGCCGGCCTCGAACGTGTCGTCACCCTTGACGATCGCCTCGTAAACCTTGGTGCGTCCGACCACGTCATCGGACTTCACCGTCAGCATTTCCTGCAGCGTATAGGCCGCGCCATAGGCCTGGAGTGCCCAGACCTCCATTTCCCCGAAGCGCTGTCCACCGAACTGCGCCTTGCCGCCCAGCGGCTGCTGGGTGACGAGGCTGTAGGGGCCGATGGAACGCGCGTGGATCTTGTCGTCCACCAAGTGATGCAGCTTGAGCATGTAGATATAGCCCACGGTCACCTTGCGGTCGAACTTGTCGCCGGTACGGCCGTCGTACAGATCGACCTGGCCCGAGGGGTCGAGACCCGCCCGCTCCAGCATCCGCGAAACGTCCGCCTCGCGCGCACCGTCGAACACCGGGGTGCCCATCGGAACGCCGTTGCGCAGCAGTCCGGCCAGTTCGACCACCGCTTCATCGCTGCGGCTGTCGATCTCGGCGTCGTAATCCTCGCCATAGACGTACTTCAGCTTTTCGCGCAGCGCGTCGGGCGGAGCGCCCGCTTCGGGGTTCGGATTGGCCTCACGCCAGTCGTCCAGCGCCTTCGAAATCTGCTGACCCAGACCGCGTGCGGCCCAGCCCAGATGGGTTTCGAAGATCTGTCCGACGTTCATGCGGCTGGGAACGCCCAGCGGGTTGAGCACGAAGTCGACATGCGTGCCATCCTCGAGGAACGGCATGTCCTCGATCGGCAGGATGCGGCTGATGATGCCCTTGTTTCCGTGACGTCCGGCCATCTTGTCGCCCGGCTGCAGCTTGCGCTTCACCGCGACGAACACCTTGACCATCTTGAGCACGCCAGGTGCCAGCTCGTCGCCACGCTCCAGCTTCTCGCGGCGGTCGTCGAACTTCTCGGTGATCCGCGTGACGGCTTCGTCATACTGGACCTTGACGGCTTCCAGATCGGCCTGGACCGCATCGTCCTCGACCGCGAACTTCCACCACAGGTGCTTTTCGACCTCGTCGAGCAGCGCATCGTCGATCACGCCGCCCTTCTTGACGCCCTTGGGAGCCGCTGCAGCCACCTGGCCGATCAGCATTTCCTTGAGGCGGTTGTAGGTCGCGCGGTTGAGAATGGCGCGTTCGTCCTCGCGGTCCTTGGTCAGACGCTCGATTTCCTCGCGTTCGATCGCCAGAGCACGCTCGTCCTTGTCGATGCCATGACGGTTGAACACGCGGACTTCGACCACGGTGCCCGATACGCCCGGCGACAGACGCAGCGAGGTGTCACGCACATCGCTTGCCTTTTCGCCGAAGATCGCGCGCAGCAGCTTTTCTTCCGGAGTCATCGGGCTTTCGCCCTTGGGCGTGATCTTGCCGACCAGGATGTCGCCAGGATGCACTTCCGCACCGATATAGACGATGCCCGCTTCGTCGAGGTTGCGCAGCGCTTCCTCGCCGACATTGGGGATGTCGCGGGTGATGTCTTCAGGACCCAGCTTGGTGTCGCGGGCCATCACTTCGAACTCTTCGATATGGATCGAGGTGAACACGTCGTCCTTGACGATGCGCTCGGAGATCAGGATCGAATCCTCGTAGTTATAGCCGTTCCAGGGCATGAACGCGACGAGCGCGTTGCGGCCCAGCGCCAGTTCGCCAAGGTCAGTCGAGGGACCGTCGGCGATGATGTCGCCTTCGGCGATCACTTCGCCCACCTTCACCAGCGGACGCTGGTTGATGCAGGTGTTCTGGTTCGAACGCTGGAACTTCTGCAGCGTGTAGATGTCCACGCCCGAGCGGCCCGAATCCACCGAACCGGTGGCGCGGATCACGATGCGGGTCGCATCGACCTGATCGACGATGCCGGCACGCTTGGCAGCAATCGCGGCGCCCGAATCGCGCGCCACGGTTTCTTCCATGCCGGTGCCGACGAACGGTGCTTCAGCCTGTACCAGAGGCACGGCCTGACGCTGCATGTTCGATCCCATCAGCGCGCGGTTGGCGTCATCGTTTTCCAGGAACGGAATGAGCGATGCGGCAACCGAAACCAGCTGCTTGGGGCTGACGTCCATCAGGGTGATGATGTCGCGCGGCGCCATCAGGAATTCGCCCGCCTGACGCGACGAGACGATGTCCTCGACAAAGCCCATGTCGTCGTCGAGCTCGGCGTTGGCCTGCGCGATCGTGTGCTTGGCCTCTTCCATTGCCGACAGGTACACGACGTCGTCGGTCACCTTGTGATCGACAACCTTGCGGTACGGGGTTTCGATGAAACCGTACTTGTTGACGCGGCTGAACGAGGCCAGCGAGTTGATCAGACCGATGTTCGGGCCTTCGGGCGTTTCAATCGGGCAGATACGGCCATAATGGGTCGGGTGAACGTCGCGGACTTCGAAGCCTGCACGTTCGCGGGTGAGACCGCCTGGGCCCAAGGCCGAAACGCGGCGCTTGTGGGTGACTTCGGCCAGTGGGTTGGTCTGGTCCATGAACTGCGACAGCTGCGAGGAGCCGAAGAATTCGCGCACCGCGGCAACCGCAGGCTTGGCGTTGATCAGATCGTTGGGCATCACGGTCGAGACATCGACCGAGCTCATCCGTTCCTTGACCGCACGCTCCATGCGCAGCAGGCCGACGCGATACTGGTTTTCCAGCAGTTCGCCCACCGAACGGACACGGCGGTTGCCGAGGTTGTCGATGTCATCGACATCGCCCTTGCCGTCCTTGAGGTCGACCAAAGTCTTGACGACGGCCAGGATGTCCTCGCGGCGCAGCGTGGTGACGGTGTCCTCGCAGTCGAGCTCGAGACGCATGTTGAGCTTGACGCGGCCCACGGCCGAAAGGTCGTAGCGCTCGGGGTCGAAGAACAGGCCTTCGAACAGCGCATCGGCGGTTTCGCGCGTCGGCGGCTCGCCGGGGCGCATGACGCGATAGATCGCATCGAGACCCATGTCGCGGTTGTCGGCCTTGTCGGCCTTCATCGTGTTGCGGATCCAGGGACCGGTGGTGACATGGTCGATGTCGAGCAGCACAAGCTGGTCGATCCCGGCCTTGTCGAGCTTTTCCAGATTTTCGGCGGTGACTTCGTCGCCTGCCTCGATATAGATTTCGCCGGTCTTCTCGTTGATCAGGTCATAGGCGCTGTAGCGGCCGAAGATTTCTTCGGTCGGGATCAGCAGCGTGGCCAGACCATCCTTGCCTGCCTTGGTGGCAGCGCGCGGGGTGATCTTGTCGCCCGCCTTGAAAGCGACTTCGCCGGTGGTGGCATCGACGATGTCGAACGCAGGCTTCAGACCGCGCCACTGTTCGGGCACGAACGGAATCTTCCAGCCGCCGGTGCCGCGCTCGTACACGACCTTTTCATAGAAATGGTCGAGGATTTCCTCGTCGTTGAGACCGAGCGAGTACAGCAGCGAGGTGACCGGCAGCTTGCGCTTGCGGTCGATGCGCACATTGACGATGTCCTTGGCATCGAATTCGAAATCGAGCCACGAACCGCGGTACGGAATGACGCGCGCGGCGAACAGATACTTGCCCGACGAGTGGGTCTTGCCGCGGTCATGATCGAACAGCACGCCCGGCGAACGGTGCATCTGGCTGACGATCACGCGCTCGGTGCCGTTGATCACGAACGTGCCGTTCGCGGTCATCAGCGGCATGTCGCCCATATAGACGTCCTGCTCCTTGATATCGAGCACGGAACGGCTTTCGGTTTCCTGGTCGACCTCGAACACGATCAGACGCAGCGTCACCTTCATGGGAGCGGCATAAGTGATTCCGCGCTGGCGGCATTCCTGCACGTCGTATTTGGGCGATTCGAGTTCGTAATGCACGAAGTCGAGCTCGGCAGTGCCGGCAAAATCGCGGATCGGGAACACGCTGCGAAGCGTCTTTTCGAGGCCCGAAATGTAGCCGATCGAATGATCCGAGCGCAGGAACTGCTCATAGCTTTCGCGCTGAACCTCGATCAGGTTCGGCATTTCGCTGACTTCGTGGATGTCGCCGAAAATCTTGCGGATGCGCTTCATCGGGGTCGGCTTCTGCTGAGCCGTCGGACGTGCCTTGGTTGCCATAGCTTTGTCTTCGCCTTTTCGTGCAAGTCGATATTCGTGTTGGCCGATTCGCGAGGCCAGAGACGCCAAAAGGCCGCAAGCCCATGGAAACCCATGAACTGCAGCCTATCGCGTCAGATTGATCCCGTTCGCCTCATTCGTTCGTCAGGTCCGCGCAAACCTGTCATGTCTCGAAACGTTCGGTGTTGGGGTGCGATATAGGCTCGCGTGTTGGACTTGTCAAACGCCCCAGAGGGCGATGGCGCAAGGCGCGCTGCGTGCCTATAGCAGGCGCTGGATGACCCGCTATCAACGCCATCACTGGTTTCTCGCGGTCGCGCTGGCGGCGCTGGCGGGGTTCGTCGATGCCATCGGCTTTCTGTACACCGGCGGCTTCTTCACCGCGTTCATGACCGGCAATTCGACCCGGATGGCGGTGGGGCTGTTCACCGATGGTCGCATCGCCGCGATCGCCGCCTCGATGATCGCGACCTTTGTGGCAGGGGTGATCATCGGCAATGTGGCAGGCAGCCTGTGTTCCGCCAGAACCCGCCTACCGCTGACGATCCTGGGGGTGGTGGCGCTGCTCGCCGCCGCTGCCGCCCTGGGCATGGCGGGGCTGGGGATGCTCGCGGTCGGCTTCACGTTGCTGGCGATGGGGATGGAAAACACCGTGTTCCAGCGCGAGGGTCAGGTCAGCATCGGGCTCACTTACATGACCGGGACCCTGGTCAAGCTGGGCCAGGCGCTGTCGCGCGTGCACCGTGCGGGCCAGCGCTGGCAATGGGTGCCGCATCTGCTGTTGTGGGCCGGGCTGGTGAGCGGCGCAGGGCTTGGCGTGCTCGCCTATCTCGACTGGGGGCTGATGGCGCTGTGGGTCGCTGCCGCCATCGGGCTGGCGCTGGCGATGGTCGCCGCGCTGCCGCGCTTTGCGCTGCACGATGAGGTGCCTAGCGCCTGACCCCGACAAGCCGGGCCGCCAGGATCGCCGCCAGCGCGCCAAGCGCTGCACTCGCCAGCACCTGGCTGGTCCAGTGGGCGCCCGCAGCAACCCGTCCGATGCAGCCGGCCAGCAGCAGTACCGCTGCCCCCAGCCGCACCGCCATCGCCTCGCGCCCGCGGGTGCCCCATGTCAGCAGGATCAGCCCGCCGCACGCCGCGCCATGAAAGATCGCGAAAGTCGAGGGCAGCCCCGAAGACGCGCTCGCGCTGGCGACCTCGACGATGTCGGCAGATGGGCGCGGGACATAGAATGCCAGGCGCGCCAGCCGCTCGCTCGCCATCGCGATGCCCACGCCGATGATCAGCGCGGCCGCTCCGGGCAACCGCGCCAGCGAGGCCGCAAACAGCCCGGCCAGCAGCGTGCTGGCGACGATCATCGGCCAACCGGCGGTGAGCGACAGCCATTCGATCCAGGCTGAGCGGGGGTCGATCAGCCGCTGGAGCTGCCAGGTCGCCTCGATATCCAGCGGCAGAGGACCCTGCAGCCAGACCCCCATCCCGCCGAGCACGACCACGATCATGAGCAGAACCAGACTCACGCTGCGCATCAAACACGGTCCCCGCTGCCGTCCAAACTGCAGGGTCAATCGCAGCTTTTAGGTATGCAAACCATACCTAGTTCATCAACTGGCCGCCCTGCAGCGTCAGCCTGACAGAGTTTGCGCGCAGCGGCGTGAACGGTTTTGCGCGCCTCGAGCGTTTGCTGTGATACCATGACACACACATCGCACCCCATTCGCCCGGCAAGGGCCGCGATTGCCGCCGTTCTTGCCCTGACCGCAACCCCGCTTCTGGCGCAGGAAGCTCCGGCCATCGCGCCGGTGATGCCGATGCCCGAAGCCGTGCAGCCTGCCAGCCCGGCCGATACGCCTACAACGGCTTCGCAGACGCCGCAGGTCCAGATGCCGACGGCGCAGCCTTCGGCACCGGCCACGCCGCCTGTCTCGGCGACCCCGCCTGCAGCCTCGCTCCCGGGCAACCCTGTCCCGATGGCCATCCCGATGGCGCCGCCGGTGGTGAGCGACGTTCCGTCGACCGCAACCACCCCGCCGGCAGAGGCTGCCGAACGGCCCGCACCGACCCGCAGGGCCGCTCCGGCCGAGCGTCCCACAGCCCGTGAAGCTGCACCTGCGCCGGTCGCTGCTGCGCCGGAGGCGAACACAGCTGCCGATCCGCTCGCCGCTCCGCCTGAAGAGGCAGCCGATCTGGCGCGGGTCGCCCCGGCTGCGCCAGCTTTCGAAACCCCTGCTCGGCAGGATGGCGCGGTCAGCGCCACCGAATCGGGCAGCGGCGACGTCTGGGGCTGGATGGCCGGTCTGCTCGCCTTGCTGGGAATTGGCGGCGGTGCGATCGCCCTGCGCCGGACCCGGACCCGCAAGAGCGCGTCCATGATGACCGAGGCGCGTGCAGCCGATGCCGATTACGACCGCGGTCTGGCGGGCCCGCATGATCGTCCCCAGGCGACGACCGTGACCACGCCGGTTCCGGCTCCTGCGACGACCCGTCTTGATCAGCCGGAGATGCAGGCGTTCAGCGTGGCCCCGATGGCGGCAGCGCGTCCTGCGCCGCACAACGTGCCGGTGGCAGCGCGTGGCGACCTGAACGTCGATGAGCGCCGTATTGAGGAAATGATCGCACAGGCGCCCAATCGCGAGAACCCGTTCAAGACTCGGGCCAACCGCAAGCGTCGTGCCCTGTGGCTGCTGCGCACCTATCCGATGCAGAGCGCGGCCTGATAGCCAACCCCTGATTGGGACTGAAACGACAGAAGGCGGGGAGCAATCCCCGCCTTCCTTTTTGTCGTTAGTCGCTGAAGAGCTTTAGCGATAACGCTCCAGCCAGTGCGCGTAAGGCGCGGGCAGCGTCCAGCTCGGCCTGTCCTTGCCCAGCTCCTTCGCCGCCTGATACGGCCAGTGCGGGTTCTCGAGCATCGGCCGACCCATCATCACCAGATCGACCTGGCCGGTCTCGACCATACGGTTGGCGTTTTCCGAGGTGCCGATATACCAGCTCGTCGCGGCCGGAAGCCCGGTCTCGCTGCGCACGCGCTCGGCGATCGGCGCCATGAACGCCGGACCCCAGGGGATCTGCGCGGTCGGCGTCGAGAACACGATGCTGACATCGATGAAATCGAGCCCGCGCGCTTTCATGAGCTTGATCAGTTCGATCGACTCGCCAAGCGTTTCCTCATCATTGCCGTCGAACTCGATCACGCCGAAGCGCGCCGACAGCGGCAGATCTGCGGGCCACACTTCGCGGACGGCTTCCAGGGTCTCGAGCAGGAAGCGCGAGCGGTTCTCGAAGCTGCCGCCATAGGCGTCGGTGCGCTGGTTGGAGTGCTTGGAGAAGAAGCTCTGCGCCAGATAGCCATGCGCAAAGTGCAGCATCAGCCATTCGAACCCGGCCTCGCGCGCGCGGATCGCGGCGGCGACATAGTCGGCCTTGACCTTCTCGATATCGGCCAGCGTCATTTCGCGCGGCACCTTGGTCAGGCCACCGCCGAACGCGATCGGCGAGGGCGAGACGGTTTCCCAGCCGCGCGGATCGCCTTCGGGAATGTGATCGTCACCTTCCCAAGGCTTGTTGGCGCTGGCCTTGCGCCCGGCGTGCGCGATCTGGATGCCCGGGACCGCGCCTGCAGCCTTGATCTCGGCGACGATCGGCGCGAACGCATCGCGCTGTTCGTCGTTCCACAGCCCGGTGCAGCCCGGGGTGATCCGGCCTTCGGGCGACACGCCCGAGGCCTCGGCGACCACCAGCCCCGCACCGCCGCGCGCCAGCGAGACGAGGTGCGAGCGGTGCCAGTCGTTGGGCACGCCATGTTCGGCGGAATACTGGCACATCGGCGAGACCGCGATGCGGTTGCGCAGCGTGACGGACTTGAGGGTGTACGGCTCGAACAGCGCGGGGGTTTTGGCGGGAGTGTTATCAGTCATGGGGAGTCCTGTGGTTGTTATGATAGTACGTATATAATCGAACTATAGGATTTACAAGACCGGCATGCTATATGAGTGACATGCGAACCTATCAGCATCCCGACCTTTCGACCGTCACCATCGAGCATGCCCTCCACGCGCTGAGCGATCCCGTGCGGCTCGACATCGTGCGCCAGCTCGACCGCGAGATCGAAGCCAGCTGCGCCGCCTTGGACGGCGGCCGCCCCAAATCGAGCATGTCGCACCACTTCCGCGTCCTGCGCGCAGCGGGGTTGGTGCACACGCGCATCGCGGGCGTGCAGCACATGAATACGCTGCGGCGGGAAGAGGTGGACAAGAGGTTTCCTGGGCTGCTGGATGCGGTTTTGGGGGTGAAGGGATAGGTTTGAAGGCAGGCTTTCTGCTTTCAGGCGACAGGCTAGCACGCGCGGATGGCGGGAACTGGGTGGGAAGCGGACATTTGAACGTCAGCGTCGTCTATTCCACGGCTGCTTGCGTTCCCGAAACCATAGGACGCCTCGCCAAAGAAATATCAGAGACCAAGGTATGATCCAAAGCGCGACATAGGTCGCCAAGACACCCGTAGGGGAACCCAGCCACATCAGGAGCAGCAGAGGTCCTAATACGATGAGCCAATAGATGTTTGTTCTGTATGGGAACCCATCAAGAACCCAATCTACCCACCTTATGAGCTTTCTGCGCTCAAGCTTAGAAAGTGCAGAAGAGACGATCATTAATGAGAGTTAGCACTTGCGTGCCAACGTCCACAATGGGGTCGCTTGCAGAACGGAAGGTTTTTTCTGCGCCCCCTCAAACGCCGCCACCCCCTCCGCTCAGCCTGAGCTTGTCGAAGGCCTCGCTATACGGCCAGCGTCGGCGCGGGTCCTTCGATTTCGCGGGCTCACGCCCGCGGCTCAGGATGAGCGGGGGTGGTTGGGCTCATAGTTCGAGGCTGGGTTAGCGAGCCATCCGTCCACTGCTCATGTGGCCCTTCCTCCACTTCCCGTTTGCCTGCCGAGGCAGGCATCCATCTCCTGCCCTGGCAGCCAGCGCAGCGGTGGGGAGGTGGGCCCCTGCCTTCGCAGGGGACCCGGTGGGGTGGCGATGGTCGCTGATCGGAGAGCGGAGAACAATGGCCAATCAGCGCGCGTTCCCCTCCCTGCAAGGGAGGGGTTAGGGGTGGGTCGAGCGCCAGCGAGCCGGTGTTGCACTGACCCTCTGCGGTTGCTGACCCACCCCCAGCCCCTCCCTTGCAGGGAGGGGAGCAGGTATCGTCAGCGCATCAGCCGCTGCTCTGTGAGGTCAGCTCAATGCACCCAGGCCAACAGCGCCGCAGCGCCTGCGCCAGCGCCGATGATCAACGCCGCCAGATGGCTCCAGAAGCCCCCGCCGGTACCCGCAACGCGCACCTTCCTGTCCCAGATCAGCGGGATGTGAGGGATCGGGGGCGGTTCGGGGGCGCCGCCCTTTTTGGGGACCTGTTCTTCCAGACGCCGCACCAGATCGGGCAGCCGCAACAATGTCGCGACATCGGTGTTGATCCGGTCGGCGAGCAAGGTCTCCGGGCCGAGTTCGCCGCGGATCCAGTCGCGCACATAAGGCGCTGCGACATCCCACATGTTGATGTTGGGATCGAGCTGGGTCGCGACGCCCTCGACCATCACCATCGTCTTTTGCAGCAGCAGCAGGTGCGGCTGGGTCTTCATGTCGAAATCGCGGGTGATTGCAAACAGCCCGTCGAGCATCTGCCCGACCGACAGCTCGCTCACCGGCTTGCCGCGCATCGGCTCGCCCACGGCCCGCAGCGCGGTCGCGAACTCGTCGACATTGTGATAGCTCGGCACATACTGCGCCTCGAAATGGATTTCGGCGACGCGGCGGTAGTTGCCAGTCGTCAGGCCGTAGAGGATTTCTGCCAGCCAGAACCGCGCCTGCCGGTTGATCCGTCCCATGATCCCGAAATCGATCGCGACGATGGTCGAATCGGGTGCGACGAACAGGTTGCCCTGGTGCATGTCGGCATGGAAGAAGCCGCCCGCGATCGCCTGGCGCAGGAAGGCGAGAACCAGCCGCCGCGCGAGATCGGGCAGGTCATGCCCGGCAGCGATCAGCGCGTCGCGGTTCGAAATCTTGATGCCGTCGATCCATTCGAGCGTCATCACGGTGCCGCAGGTGCGGTCCCAGTCGATCTCGGGCACGCGGTAGCCCGGGTGGCCGTCCATCGCGCTGGCGAGTTCCGATGCGCTCGCCGCCTCGCGGCGCAGATCGAGTTCGCGCATCGTCCAGCGCTTGAAGTTGGCGATGGTGAGCTGCGGCCGCAGCCGGGTCGCCTCCCCGCCCAGAGCTTCCAGATGCGCGGCAGCCCATTCATACGTCTCGATGTCGCGCGCGAAGTTCTTGCGCACGCCGGGGCGCAGCACCTTGATCGCGACATCGCGGCCTTCGATGGTGGTGCCGCGATGCACCTGCGCGATCGAGGCGGCGCCGACGGGCACCGGATCGACATGGGCAAAGAAGCGCTCGAGCGGGCCGCCCAGCCCCAGCTCGATCTCGGCGCGGATTTCCGGGAACGGCACCGGCGGCAGGCTGTCCTGCAAGGACAGCAGATTGATCGCGGCCTCTTCGCCCACCAGATCGGGGCGGGTGGCGAGCGTCTGGCCCAGCTTGATCGCCGCAGGACCGATCGCACGGAAGGCGCCGGCATAATCGGGGGTCTTGGGCACGCTCGCGCCCAGCCGCGCGATGCGGAACAGGCGGCGGACCTCGGGCGGGGTCTGCGGTGCGGCCTCCAGCCCCTTGAGCGCGCCATGACGCGCAAGGATACGGCCCCATTTGAGGAGGCGGAAGATATGCGTACGCGGGGCGGTCATGCGCGGATGCCGAACCCCCGGCGGCGCCGAATCACGCCTTCCACCCGCTATGGATCGCGACCGCTCCGCCCAGGATGAGCTCGACCTTGGTTGATACAAACCCGGCGTCCTTGATCATCTGCTCGAACACCGGCGGTTTGGGAAAGCGGCGGATCGATTCGGCCAGATAGCGATAGCTGTCGGCATCGCCCGCAATCATCTGGCCCAGCCGCGGCATCAGATGGTGCGAATAGGCGTCGTAGACCTCGCCGAACACGGGCCATTGGGTCGACGAGAATTCGAGGCAATAGAACCTGCCGCCATAGCGCAGGACGCGGTGCGCCTCGGCCAGGGCCTTGTCGATATGCGTGACATTGCGGATGCCGAACGCGATCGTATAGGCGTTGAAGCTGCGGTCCGGGAACTTGAGGCTTTCCGCATCCTGGCACGACCAGACAAGCCGGTCCTCGCCGCGTTCGACCGCGCGTTCGATGCCGACATCGAGCATGTCCTGGTTGATATCCGCGACCGTGACATTGGCGCCCGACTTGACCATGCGGAAGGCGATGTCACCGGTGCCGCCCGCCATGTCGAGAATGTCCTCGCCGGCGCGCGGCTTGACCCGGCGCACGAAGCGGTCCTTCCAGAGGCGATGCATGCCGCCCGACATCGCATCGTTCATGATGTCATATTTGGCAGCCACACTCGAAAAGATGCCGCCAACCCGTCCCGCCTTTTCAGCCGGGTCGATATCCTGATAGCCAAAGGGCACTGTCTCGCTCATGGCCCTGCATGTAAGCATCTTTGTGCCAAGCGCAAAGCCTGATAACGGGCCTTTTTATGCCGGAGCTTCCCGAAGTCGAAACCACCGTGCGCGGGCTTGCCGCCGTGCTGCAGGACGTGCGCCTGACGAGTGTCGTCGCGCGCCGCGCAGACCTGCGCCGCGCCTTCCCGGTCGATCTCGGCCAGCGGATGACCGGCGCGCGGATCATCAGCCTGGGCCGCCGCGCCAAATACGGGCTGATAGAAACCGACCGCGGCGATTCGATGATCTTTCACCTCGGCATGTCGGGGCGCTGGCGAATCGATCCCGAAGACATCGGCACGCACGACCACCTCGTGATGCACACCGATTCGGGTCACGTCCTCTCGCTGTTCGATCCGCGCCGGTTCGGCTCGGTCGATCTGGTCGAGACAGCCGCGATCGCCAGTTTCCCGAGCTTTGCCGCGATGGGCCCCGAGCCGCTGGGCGACGATTTCACCCCCGCTTATCTGCGCGAGCGGCTCAAGGGCCGCGCCTCGCCGATCAAAGCGATGCTGCTCGACCAGCGAATCGTTGCGGGCCTGGGCAACATCTATGTCTGCGAGGCGCTCAACATGGCGAGAATCTCTCCGCTGCGCGCTGCCGGGCAAATTGGTCCCGCCAAGCTCAAGCCTTTGGTCACGGCGATCAAATCGGTGCTGGTCGATGCCATCGCGGCGGGCGGATCGACCTTGCGCGATTATGCCCGGCCCGATGGCCAATTGGGCTATTTCGCCAAGCAATGGCGGGTTTACGGGCGCGAGGGAGAGGCCTGTCCGTGCGGCGGCACCGTGAAGCGCACCGTCCAGTCGGGACGCTCCACCTTCTGGTGCCCGTCCTGCCAGAAGTAAGGTGGACTTGCATGACGCCTGCGGCATTCTGGCGTTGACGCGCCAGCCGATAATCGCTAACGGCAGCGGCTTCAAAGCGCGGGCATAGCCTTATCGCGGCCCAACGCTTTTACCCAAAATCCACCGATCATGCTGTGATCGCCTGTAAGAAAGACGTGTGAGAACTTATGGCCAATACGCCGCAAGCCAAGAAGCGCATCCGCCGGAACGACCGTCGGGCGATCGTCAACGGCAACCGCATCGGACGCATCCGTACCTTCGTCAAGAAGGTCGAATCGGCTCTGGAAGCAGGCGACAAGGACGCGGCTGCTGCAGCTCTCGCCAGCGCGCAGCCTGAACTGGCCCGCGGCGTTGCCAAGGGCGTGCTGCACAAGAACACCGCATCGCGCAAGTTCTCGCGCCTGACCAAGCGGGTCGCAGCGCTCGGCTGATCCCGGTCTGCTCCGGAGCGGCTGGGCCGCATCCGGAGCCGGTCATTCCGCCACGATATTCCGATTGTCCGCCGTCCTGCCTCGGTCGGCGGATTTTTCGTGCGCGCAGCGTGCGTGCAACGGTATGTAACATGGGCGCAGTTGTGTGACAGAGCGGTCACAAAACCGTCACCTGCGCTTTTGGCAAAGCCGCGCATTTCCCGCGATTCGCAATTGCGCCCCACGCCCACTTTGCCATAATCAATTGAAATATATGCGTTAATATAGTGAATCGAGCAATATCCAGACGTTAACTGAGTCAAGCGCCTTTATTTCATTTTTTTTACCCGGCCGCTCTTGCTCGACTCGTTTTTTCATCGCTACATCACACTCCAGAGAGCGAGCGCTCGCGCCCGTTCTCCACTGCACCAACGGATGAATCACTAGGGTATCGCAATGCCATCGGCTTTGCGTCCGGGGTGGTTTTGTCCCGGCGCAGGCGAGGGGGCACCGGGCCGGCCAGGGGTTGGTCGGCACACGGTGAAAGCGAAGAAAGACATGGCGGATATTCCCGTCTGTCATTGCGGACGTTGGGGAGGGAGCAAGTTTTGCGTATCAGGGTCGGACTGCCACAGGAACTGACATTCAAGACCTCGCTCGCGGACCGGGAGCTGGCCGTGCGCACCGCCGGTTTCTGGCTGGCGCGGACCGGATGGCCCGATTCGAGCCGAGAGACCCTCTCCTAGGGGGGACCGGCAAGGCCGCGACAAGGGCATCTGGACCCTTGGCTCCGGCCCACCCAAGCAGTTCCCCGAATGATCCCGGCGCGCGAGCGATTTTGCTCCGCCGGTGTGTTGTCAGCGATGACCAAGAACCAAGAAGTGGCAGTTACAGGCATGATCGAACTCAACGATTCGAACGGCGCGGCAGATTGGGCGGCGGACTGGAACGAAATCAGTGAAGGATTGCGCAAGGACCTGGGCGCACAGATCCACACCCAGTGGATCCGCCCCATCCGCCCCGGAAGCTTCGAGCCTGGCTCCGGCATGCTCAACCTGCATCTGCCATCCGAATTTTCCGCCAACTGGGTGCGTGAACGCTTTGCCGACCGGCTGGCGCTGGCGTGGAAGATCGTGCGCCCCGAAGTGCGCAGCGTGATCATCGCGGCTGCCCCGCGCGAGGCCGATCCGGCCCGCCCGCGGACCGCCGTTCCGCAGCAGGCAGCCGCCCCTGCCCCGCGCCCGGCGCTGGCCGATTCGGGCAACCGCATCGCGCTCGATCCCTCGCAGGTCTTTTCCGGTTTCATTACCGGCCAGTCCAACGTGCTGGCGTTCAACGCCGCACAGCGCATGGCCGCGATGGAAAAGCCGCTGTTCAGCCCGCTCTACCTCAAGGCCGCCACCGGCCAGGGCAAGACGCATCTGCTGCACGCCATCGGCAACGCCTTTGCCGAGGTCAATCCGGGCGCGCGTATCTGCTATTGCCCGGCCGAAAAGTTCATGAACGACTTCGTCAGCGCCATCCAGCGCGGCGATTCGATGGCGTTCAAGGCGCGGCTGCGCGGTTTCGACATGCTGCTGGTCGACGACATCCAGTTCATCATCGGCAAGAATTCGACCCAGGAGGAATTCCTCCACACGATCGATGCGATCCTGGGCGGCGGTAAGCGGCTGGTGGTGACATCGGACCGCGCGCCCCAGGCGCTCGACGGCGTCGACCAAAGACTGCTCTCGCGGCTGGCGATGGGCCTGGTCGCGGATATCCAGCCCGCCGATATCGAGCTGCGCCGCGCGATCATCACCGCGCGAATCGAAACGATGCGGATGGGCGAGGTGCCCGAAGAGGTGATCGAGTTCCTCGCGCGCACCATCAGCCGCAATGTCCGCGAGCTGGTCGGCGGGCTCAACAAGCTGATGGCCTATGCCCAGATCACCGGCCAGAAGGTCACGCTGCCACTCGCCGAAGAGCAGCTCTCGGATCTTCTGAGCGCCAACCGCAGGCGGATCACGATCGACGAGATCCAGCGCGCGGTCTGCCAGTTCTACAAGGTCGACCGTTCCGAAATGTCCTCCAAGCGCCGCGCGCGCGCGGTGGTGCGTCCGCGCCAGGTGGCGATGTACCTCGCCAAGGTATTGACCCCGCGCTCGTATCCGGAAATCGGCCGCAAGTTCGGCGGACGCGATCATTCGACCGTGATCCACGCGGTCCGCCTGATCGAGGACCTGCGCACCCGCGATGCCGATATGGACGGCGACGTCCGCGCATTGCTGCAGCAGCTCGAGAGCTGAGCGCTTCGCCGCATCTCTGAAACATTGGCCATTCCCGCAAACGCGGGAATCTCGCTATAGCGCCGGTGAAGCGGGATTCCCGCGTTCGCGGGAATGACGAGGACCGGCCCGGCATTTGCGCACCAGCATCAGGATAGTCGCGATCATGCCCTTCACCCCCACCCAGCTTGAGCGCCACGCCCGGCACATCGTGCTGCCCGAGATCGGCGGCGCAGGCGTGGCGAAGCTGTCGGCGGCGCATGTCGTTCTGGTGGGGATGGGCGGGATCGGCTGCCCGGCGCTGCAGTATCTCGCAGGCGCTGGCATCGGTCGGCTGACGCTGATCGACGACGATGTCATCGACCTGTCCAACCTCCAGCGCCAGACGCTGTTCACGCCCGCCGATGTCGGCCGGCCCAAGGCCGAGGTCGCAGCCAGCTGGGTGCGCTCGTTCGATCCGGAACTGAATGCAACCGCAGTGACCGAGCGGATCACGCCCGCCAATGCCGCAGCCTTGCTCGCTGGCGCGGATGTCATCCTCGACGGCACCGACAATTTCGCCACCCGGCTGTTGGTCTCCGACACCGCCACGGCCTTGCACATCCCGCTGGTCAGCGCCGCGATCGGGCGGTTCCAGGGACAGATCGGTACGTTTCGCGGCTGGCTACCCGATGCGCCGTGCTATCGCTGCTTCGTCGGCGATGCCTTCGATGCCGAGGATTGCGACACCTGCGCCGAGCAGGGCGTATTGGGCGCAATGGTCGGCCTGATCGGCAGTTTCGCTGCGATGGAGGCGGTTCGCGCGGTCACAGGCTTTGGCGAGGACACGCGCAGCAAGCTGCACCTGTTCGACGGATTGAAGCCGCTGTGGCGCACGCTCAAGATCGCCAAGGACCCCGCGTGCACGGCTTGCGGCGATCCTGCCCAGGCGGCATAGTCCAAGCTTCCAACCGGGGGCTCCAACATGACATTGCCGATCACCGCTCTTACCGCCGCGATCTGCGCGATCATGCTGCTCACCACCGCGATCGCCACCGTCGCTGCGCGTTTCCGCACCCAGGCCTCGTTCGGCGATGCCGACGACCAGGGGCTGATCAGTTCCAGCCGCTCGCACGGCAACCTCGCCGAACATGCGCCCTTGTTCGTGATCCTGATCGGGCTGCTGGAGATGGCCAATGCCAGCCACTGGCCGCTGACCGCGCTCGCGGTGCTGTTCCTGGGCGCCCGCGCCGCGCACATCATCGGGCTGCACCAGCCGCATGGTCCAGGTAAGCCGCCCAAGCTGCGCGCGCTGGGTGTGGTGGGCACCTGGATCGCCTATGCCGCCGCGATCGGATGGACGCTGTTTCTGGTGGTGACAGTGAACGGGTAGCCGTTTTCAAATCCTCCCCCAGCTCGCTGGGGGAGGGGGACCGCCCGCGTAGCGGGTGGTGGAGGGGCAGCGGGGTCGCGCCACCTTCACCTGCACACTATCTCGCCTCCCCTCCACCACCGACCTCCGGTCGGCGGTCCCCCTCCCCGAGACAAGCTCGGGGAGGATTTTTGAGTCGGCTTTACCCCAACACCTCGTCGACCCATTCGGGCACCAGCAGCGACGCCGGGCCGTGGCGTGATTCGTGGAAGAAATGGCTGCCCTGGCTGGGCTCTAGGTTGAGCTCGAGCGTCCGCGCGCCGCGCGCGCGCGCCTCGCGGACCAGCCCGGCGGCGGGATAGACCGCGCCCGAAGTGCCGATCGAGACGAACAGGTCGCAAGCGCCCACCGCCTCGTAGATCCGCTCCATCTCGTACGGCATCTCGCCGAACCAGACGATGTCGGGACGCAGCTGCCCCGGCGTGCCGCATTCAGGGCAGGTAGGCCGGTCGATCAGCGTTCCGCGCCAGCCTGGCCGCGCGTCGCACGCCAGACACCAGGCGGTCAGGTGCGTGCCGTGCATGTGCAGCAGTCGGCTCGCGCCCGCGCGCTCGTGCAGGTCGTCGACATTCTGCGTCACGATCAGCAGCTCGCCCGGCCATGCCGCATCGAGCCGGGCCAGCGCCTCGTGCGCAGGATTGGGCTGCTTGGTCTGGATCGATTCGCGGCGCATGTCATAGAAGCGCAGCACCAGATCGGGGTCGCGCGCGAACGCCTCGGGGGTGGCGACATCCTCCACCCGGTGCTGCTCCCACAACCCGCCTTCCGCGCGGAAGGTATCGATGCCGCTCTCGGCGCTCACGCCGGCGCCGGTGAGGATGACGATGCTGGGAATCTTTGCCATAGCGGGCGCAATACGGCATGGACCGGCCTGGATACAAGCAAGAGCAGGAACGCGATGACGCGCATCGGAATTATCGGCAATGCAGGCCGCATGGGACAGGCGCTGGCGACGGCGATTGCGGATGCAGGTGCCAGCGTCTCGGGCGGGATCGACAAGGGCGGCGATCCGCTCAGCCTGGCGGCAGAAAGCGACATCCTTGTCGATTTCTCCTCTCCGCAAGCGCTGGAAGCCAATCTGGAGGCAGCGGTCGCTGCGAACATCCCGATCGTCATCGGCACCACCGGCCTCGAGGAACGCCACCACTGGCTGATCGACACCGCCGCCGACCGGATCGCGGTGCTGCAGACCGGGAACACCTCGCTGGGGGTCACTTTGCTCGCGCATCTGGTGCACGAGGCGGCGTTGAGGTTGGGCGAGGACTGGGACATCGAGATCGCCGAGATGCACCACCGCCACAAGGTCGATGCCCCCTCGGGCACCGCGTTGCTGCTCGGCGAGGCAGCCGCCAAGGCGCGGGGCATCGATCTGGCCCGCGACAGCGAGCGCGGCCGCGACGGCGTCACCGGCGCGCGGGCGCGCGGCGCGATCGGCTTTGCCAGCTTGCGCGGCGGATCGGTGGCGGGCGACCACACCGTGTACCTCGCCAGCGACGACGAGCGCATCGAACTGACCCATCGCGCCGAAAACCGCATGGTGTTTGCGCGCGGCGCGGTAAAGGCGTGCCTGTGGCTGCACGACAAGCCAGCGGGCCGCTATACCATGCCGCAGGTGCTGGGGCTGGCTTGACGGCACGCCAACGCCCGACTAAACGTGTATTATACATACAACACAGCGGGGAACGGCATGGCATTCAATCCGGAAGCGGCGACCAAGGCCTATATTGACGGGCTGGGGGCCGAAGCGCTCGCAAAGTCTGCGGCCTATACCATGGATGGCCACTGGATGATCCTGTGGGGGCTGCTGGTCTCGGCGCTGGCGACCGTCATTCTGGTCAAGCTGGGGGTCACCGACCGGATCTGGGCGAAGCTCGAAAAGCGCGGCTGGGCGCTGCGCACCTTTGCCACCGCCGCAGGGCTGTTCATCGTCTCGGCGATCATCACCCTGCCCTGGAACATCTGGGCCGAATGGGGCCACGAGCGGATGTATGACCGCACCCAGCAGCCGCTGTCCGATTTCCTGATGCAGGATGCCATCGGCATGACCATCGCCACCATCGGCGGCGGGCTGTTCTTCCTGGGCATTTATGCGCTGATCCGCCGTACCGGCAAGCGCTGGTGGCTGTGGTCGGGCGGCTTTTCGGCGGTCGTCGTATCGGTCATGCTGCTGCTCTCGCCGACGCTGATCGAACCGCTGTTCAACGATTACAAGCCGATCCCGGCTGGCCCGGTGCGCGATGCCGTGCTGGAAATGGCCAAGCAGGTCGATATCCCCGAGGACCGCATCTTCATCTATGACGGATCGCGCCAGTCGAACAACTTCACCGCCAATGTCTCGGGCGTGGGCAGCGCAGCGCGGATCGCGATCTCGGATGTCGCGCTCAAACAGGCGTCATTGGACGAGGTCCGCGCGGTCACGGGGCACGAGATCGGTCATTACGTGCTCGGCCATGTCTGGCGCTCTGTGCTGGTGCTGAGCGTGCTGGCGGTGATCTTCTTCTTCCTAACCGATCGGCTTTTCGCGCGGTTCGCAAGGCTGTTCGGCAGCAAGGCGACCGAGATCGCCGATCCGCGCGGGCTTCCGGTGTTCCTGTTCGTCTTGTCGTTCCTTGGCGTGTTCGCGGTGCCGGTGGCCAACAGCCTCACCCGGATCAGCGAGAGCGAGGCCGACGCCTATTCGCTGCAGATGGTAAACCTTCCCGACGCGCTCTCCGGCGCGCTCGTCAAGACCGCCGAGTACCGCTACCCGCGCCCGCACCCGGTGCAGGAGGCTTTGTTCTACTCGCACCCCTCGGTCGAACGCCGCGTGGCGCGCGCGATGGAATGGAAGGCCAAGAACCCGCCGGGACCCCCGCCTGCGGCTTCCGCCAACCCCTGATGCGCACCATCGGGCTGCTGGGCGGGATGAGCTGGGAGAGCTCGGCGCAGTATTACCGGCTGATCAACCAGGAAACACAGCGGCGGCTGGGCGGAACGCACAGCGCGCGCAGCGTGATGGTGTCGGTGGACTTCGCCGAGATCGAGGCGCTGCAACATGCCGGCGACTGGGACGCGCTGACCGACGCGATGATCGCCGCCGCGCTGCAGGCCGAACGCGGCGGCGCGCAGCTGCTGGTGATCTGCACCAACACCATGCACCGGATGGCCGATGCGGCGCAGGACGCGGTTGCCATTCCGCTGCTGCACATCGCCGATCCTGTTGGCCGCGCGATCGCCGCGCAGGGTCTGACAAGGGTTGGCCTGCTGGGGACCGCCTTCACCATGGAGCAGCCGTTCCTGCGCGACAGGTTGCAGCGCAACTTCGGCCTCGAGGTGATCACCCCGGACAGCGGGGATCGCAGCGACGTGCACCGCATCATCTATGGTGAGCTGGTGCGCGGGGTGGTCACCGAGCCATCACGCGCGCGCTATCGCACGATCATGCAACGGCTGGCCGATCAGGGCGCGCAGGCGATCATCCTGGGCTGCACCGAGATCATGTTGCTGGTGGACCAGAGCGACAGCCCGGTGCCGCTGTTCGATACCACCACGTTGCATGCGCTTGCAGCGGTGGAGGCAGCTCTGGCAGAAGGCGGCGCATGAACAAGGCCGATACCTTCGAATTCTACCGCCGCCTCGCCGAGGCCAACCCCGCGCCGGTGACCGAGCTGGAATATGGCAACCATTTCCAGCTGCTGGTCGCTGTTGTGCTCTCGGCGCAGGCGACCGATGTCGGGGTCAACAAGGCGACGCGCGCCTTGTTCGAAGCCGTCAAGACGCCCGCACAGATGGTCGAGCTGGGCGAGGACGGGCTGAAGACGTACATCCGCACCATCGGGCTGTTCAATGCCAAGGCGGCCAACGTCATCGCGCTGTCGCAGGCGCTGATCGAGCGGCACGCCAGCGAGGTGCCCAATGATCGCGACGCGCTCACCGCCTTGCCCGGGGTCGGGCGCAAGACCGCCAATGTCGTGCTCAACGCCGCGTTCGGCGCCGAGACCTTCGCGGTCGACACGCACATCTTCCGCGTCGGCAACCGCACCGGGCTGGCGCCGGGGCGCACCGTGCTCGATGTCGAACGCGCGCTCGACAAGGGCACGCCGGGGCCGTTCCGCGTCCATGGCCACCACTGGCTGATCCTGCATGGCCGCTATATCTGTAAGGCGCGCTGCCCCGAATGCTGGCGCTGCCCGGTCGCCGATCTGTGCCGGTTCAAGCCCAAGCCCGACGGGCCGGACGCGCCTACGCCCAAAGCCGCGCTCAAGCACCGCGCCAACAAGCCCGCGCCCGCGCGCAAGAAGCGGGTGAAGAAGGCCGGGCCCGAGCAGCCCGTAAGCTGATGTAACGTTCCCCTGCGCAGGCAGGGGAACAACTTGGTGGCGCTTCGGCTCGACAACACCGCCTCAATGAGCCAGCGTGGCGCAATGACCCGCTTGAACACCCCGCTCGCCCTTGTTCCGTTGCTGCTCGCCCTCGCCGGTTGCACCACCACCCCGCCCGCCGATGACCCGCAGGCCGCGTTCCTCGCCAATCTGGCGCAGCATTGCGGCAAGGCCTATCCCGGCAGACTGGTGAGCAACGACGCCGCCGATGCCGATCTGGCAGGCAAGCCGATGATCGTCCATTTCCGCTCCTGCAGCGCCGACCGGATGGAAATTCCCTTCCATGTCGGCACCGCGAACGGCGGCTGGAACCGCTCGCGCACCTGGATCATCACCCGGACACGGACGGGCCTCCGCCTCAAGCACGACCACCGGCACGAGGATGGCAGCATCGACAAGGTCACCCAATATGGCGGCGACACCGCCACCGCTGGCACACCCGGCCAGCAGACGTTCCCGGTCGATGCCGAAAGCATCGCGATGTTCCGCGCACAGGGGCTCACCGGGTCGGTGACCAACAGCTGGATCGTGGACATCGACGCGCGCACCTATGCCTACGCTCTGCGCCGCCCCGATGGACCCAATAAGCGCAACTTCCGCGTCGAATTCGATCTGAGCCAGCCGATCGCCCCGCCGCCTGCACCCTGGGGCTGGTAGCTAGGGCTGACGCCGACTTTCGAAGGTTTTTCAGTCACTTTTATCGCGACCTGCCGCAATGGGCCGTATGACGATCATAGCAGATGGTAGCTATGGCATGCTTGCGGGCGTAAGCGGCAATTCCATTACCGACCCCATGCCGGTCATACAGTGCGCGATACTTAACCACTTGATATTGGTCGACAGTTAAACTTACTATGTCGGCAATATGACGCAGGTGTGGAAGCCTCTGTTGCGCGGGTTGCTGTGGGTTCTGTTAGTTCCTGCTGCCGTTTTCGCGTTCATGATGTTGGTGGCTGGCCTGACTTTTGGCTTCGCACTGTGGTCTGCTCGCGATCCGCTGCCGACAGTGCTCTGGCTTGCAACGCTGGCATTGCCGATTATCATCGTTGTGGTGCTGAATGGTTCTCAGCGGTCGATGCGGGAACTGCTGTTTTCTGCCGTCGCTTGCTGGGGCTTCGTGGCATGGTATCTATTGTCGCTAACACGCTGACGACGGTCCGCTTTCTGCTATGTGCGCCCGAAAGGTGCCGGACCGAAATGCACCCACAAACGGTCGCTCTCGATGCATTGGTAACTCTCTAAGTCCGGCCAGGCAGCTATCGGATCGATTCTGCCGAAGTCGGCACTATGTTGCAGTCCCCTTGGCGGGCAGCCCGCTTTTTCCGTCATCCCGGGCTTGACCCGGGACCCAGGGTTTTCATTCCAAGCGGCGCACTTGATCGCTCTGGGCCCCGGATCAAGTCCGGGGTGACGATGAAGGGTGGGGCAGCTTCCACCCCAATTGTCGCCATTCACGCTGCGCGAAAATTTCCCCAAGAGCGGACATCTCCGAGAACTGCGGCTCCCGATGGCTTAGCTCCTGTAACGCACATGCAAACCGGGCGCATGGGAGGCTCGCGAATTGTCGCGCTTTGCACGGCGTATAGCGCTATAGCCGCGCTCCGGGCGCTGCGCCTGGACAAGGAAATGACCATGGCAAAAGGCCAGAAGAAGACCAATCGCGAGACCCGCAAGCCCAAGGCCGAAAAGCCCAAGCCGCAGAACGCATCGAACCCGTCGACCAAGCCTGGTGGCTTGTCGATCGTGACGCTGAAGAGCTGAGACGACCCCTATGCAATCAGGCGATAGCGACGACTATGTCTATGACGAGGCGACGGGCGAGTGGGTCGCCCCCGGTGACCTGACCGTCGCGCCGTCCGAGGACGAGGCGGTCGAGGTGCGCGATTCGGCGGGCACATTGCTCGCCGATGGCGATCAGGTGACCTTGATCAAGGACCTTAAGGTCAAGGGAGCCGGGCAGACCTTGAAGCGCGGCACCGTGATCAAGTCGATCCGGCTGACCGGTGACGCGCAGGAGATCGATTGCCGGTTCGACGGCATCAAGGGTCTGGTGCTGCGCGCCGAGTTCGTCCGCAAGCGCTGAGCCATATGCCGCGCCAGTCCGCCACCCGCACCACGTTTCGCTGGCTGCTGGCGCTGATCTATTTCGCCGCAGGCGTCATCCATATCCGCTCGCCGGGAGGATTTCTCGCGATCACGCCGGGCTGGGTACCGTTTCCCGACGAAGTGATCTTCCTGACCGGCGTTGCCGAGATCGCAGGTGCGATCGGGCTGATGGTACCGCGGTTGCGCTATGCGGCAGGCATCGGCCTGGCGCTCTACGCCTTGTGCGTGTGGCCCGCCAACATCAATCACGCGGTCAATGACATCGCGGTGGGCGGGCGGACTCTGCCTTGGGCCTATCACGCCCCGCGCCTGCTGCTGCAGCCGGTGATCATCTGGTGGGCGCTTTGGGTGGCCGGTGTAACCGACTGGCCGTTCCGGCGCGAACAAAACATGCCGTAACGGCAATTGATCTGCCCGGCACTTTGCGCCACTAGGCGAATCCAGTGACAGCGGCGCCCGGCCATTATGCCGGGCAAGAGCCCTGCATCAAGGTGTGTGGGGACGGATGATGAACGCGAGCGAGCCTGTGCCTTCCCCGTCGCGCGAGCCTTCGACCGCGCATCTCGGCTGGGCCGCGCGCGCGCTCTATGCACTGATGATGTTCATCTATCGCCGTCACCGGTTTACGGCGGTCGGCACCCCGCCGCCCGAGCGCCGCTACATCATCATCGCGGTGCCGCACACCAGCAACTGGGACTTCCCCAATTACATGGGCGTCACCCGCGAATTGGGGCTCGAGACGCATTTCATGGCCAAGACATCGCTGTTCCGCTGGCCGTTTCACAATTTCATGCGGCAGATGGGCGGGGTCCCGGTCGATCGCAGCGCTGCGGGCGACATGGTGCAGCAGATGATCGCCGAGTTTGCCGCGCGCGAGGACTTCATCCTGACGATCGCGCCCGAAGGCACGCGCAAGGCGGTGACCGCGTGGCGCACCGGCTTTTACCGCATCGCATATGGCGCAGGCGTGCCGATCGTCTGCGGGTTCATGGATTATGGCAACCGCCGCGCAGGGCTCGGCCCGGTGATCCACCCGACCGGCGATTACGAGAAGGACATGGCCCCCGCCTTCGCCTTCTACGCGGCGATGGCGGGGCGCAATGCGGTGCATTCAGCCCCGAAGGGCTGAGCGCCCCAAGCCTGATGTGTCAGGCGTCAGGCCAGACGCCTCAGTCCTGATGCGCCAGATCGGGGCGGCCAAGATCACCCTGCCCCACGGTGCTGCTCGCCATTTCGAGCATCCGGTCGAGCGACTTCTTCGCGTCGAGGCGCAGCGCCTCGTCGAGCTCGATCCGCGGCTCCAGATCGCGCAGCGCGACGTAGAGCTTTTCCATCGTGTTGAGCGCCATGTACGGGCAGATGTTGCAGTTGCAGTTGCCGTCCGCACCCGGCGCGCCGATGAAGGTCTTTTCCGGAACCGCTTTTTCCATCTGGTGGATGATGTGCGGCTCGGTCGCGACGATCACGGTGTCGCTTGTGGTTTCCTTGGCGAACTTCAGGATCGCGCTGGTCGATCCCACCATGTCGGCATGATCGAGGATGTGCGCGGGGCATTCGGGGTGCGCGGCGACAGGCGCATCGGGATGTTGCGCCTTGAGCTTCAACAGCTCGGTCTCGCTGAATGCCTCGTGGACGATGCACACGCCGGGCCAGAGCAGCATCTCGCGGCCCAATTTGCGCACCAGATAGCCGCCCAGATGCTTGTCGGGGCCGAAGATGACCTTCTGGTCCTTGGGGATCTGGCTCAGGATCTTTTCCGCAGACGACGAGGTCACGATGATGTCGCTCAATGCCTTCACCGCCGCCGAGCAGTTGATATAGGTGAGCGCAATGTGATCGGGGTGCTCGGCACGGAACGCGGCGAACTTGTCGGGCGGGCAGCTGTCTTCCAGACTGCAACCGGCGTCCATATCGGGAAGGATGACGATCTTGTCGGGGCTGAGGATCTTGGCGGTTTCGGCCATGAACTTCACGCCGCAGAACGCGATCACGTCTGCATCGGTCTCGGCCGCGATCCGCGACAGCTCGAGCGAATCGCCGACGAAATCGGCGATGTCCTGGATTTCTGGCTTCTGGTAGTAATGCGCCAGAATGACCGCGTTCCTCTCCTTGCGCAGCCGGTCGATTTCGGCGCGCAGATCCAGGCCGGACAGGTTCTCACGGGGTTGGGCGGTCATTGCAGATTGGCTCCCTGGTTGGCAATTCGCACGGTCACTACAGCATCTTGTATGCCTGCGCCGCTCAAATACGCACGCGCATTGCGCTCGACGGCATCGCGCGCGCTGGCGCGGGCGATCGCCACCAGCGATTCGTTGCGCGCCAGCGTCTGCGCCTGTTTGAGCGCGGCGGCGGAGTTGGCCTTGAACAGACGCTCCACGCTCGCCCCGGTGACCCACAGCCCGTCGCGATAATAGCGCGCCTGCTGCTCCTGAAGGTTGGGCGGCTGGATCATCACCGGCGGCACGGTGATCGTCATCTGTCGCTCGGTCTCGTTCCATGCGACAGAATCGGGGCCCATCTTCGCCATGTTCACCGAATAGCTCACGGTGGCCGGGATGATCGCGGTCTGCTCGGCATCGAACATGCCGATAAAGCCGGGGTCCTTGTTGGTGACCACGGGCACCACCTGCGCGACCAGCACGACCAGCTGGTTGCGCCGCTCGAACCCGGCGAGCATCGCTTCGGCCGACACCACATTGTCGTCCTCGATCAGCCCCGATGCCAGCCAGGTGCCGCCAGCGCCCAGCGCGAGCGCGCCTGCAAACAGCAGGCCGGCAGTACTGCCCTTAATCGCCATGGATCAGCGCCCAGACGTCGCCTTCGAGGCGGACCGCGCCGCGGTTTTTCAGATCGATCAGATGCGCGAGCACCGAACGGCCCGCCGCGCCGTACAGGCGTTCATCGATGCCCTTGTACATCTGCGGTACCATGTCGGGGATGGCCTGCGGGCCTGCCTCGAGCTGGCGCAGCACCTGCCGCTCGCGCTGCTTGCGGTGGCCCATCATGCCGCGCACCAATTGGGCCGGGTTCTCGACCGCAGGACCGTGCGCGGGATAATAGACGCGGTCGGAGCGCTCCTGCAATTTGGCGAGGCTCGCCATATAATCGGCCATGTCGCCATCAGGCGGCGAGATCACGCTGGTCGACCAGCCCATGACATGGTCGCCGGTGAACAGCGCGCCGCTTTCGACCAGAGCCAGGCACAGATGGTTGCTGGTGTGCCCCGGGGTCGCAACCGCCTGCAATGTCCAGCCATCGCCCGACACGCTCTCGCCATCGGCGAGCACCCGGTCAGGCGCGTAGGTGGTATCGAACGCCTCGTCGGAGCGCGGGCCGTCGTCGCTGAGCATCAGCGCTGCGCAGCCGATGATCGGCGCGCCGGTGCGCGCCGCGAGCGGCGCTGCGGCGGGGCTGTGGTCGCGATGAGTGTGGGTGCACATGATTGCGGCAATGCGCGCATCGCCGACGGTCGCCAGGATCGCCTCGATATGCGCAGGGTCCGCCGGACCCGGATCGATCACCGCGACATCTGCGCCCTTGCCCACGACATAGGTCTGGGTGCCGGTATAGGTGAACGCGGACGGGTTGCCCGCGAGCACGCGGCGCACCAGCGGTTCGATGGTTTCGGCAAGGCCGGTCGGAAGATCAGCAGGCAGTTCCATCGCGCCTAAGTGGCATTGATCGCCCCAAAGCGAAAGGGGCGGCGCAATATTTGCGCTGCCCCCGCTCGCCGCAACGGGCTGCGATCAGTTGCGTTCGGCAGGCGGCGCCGGCGGAACAGGCGGCGCAGGCATGGCGCGCATGTCGCGGCGGGCGTCTTCGAGATCCCGGTGCAGATCGCGCCGCGCCTCGGCAAGATCGGCGCGCAGTTCGCGCATTCCTTCGTCCAGGCCGCGCAATGCCTCGGCACGGTCCTCGTCGCTCAGCCATTTGTTGCTGCGAACTTCGGCACGAGCCACTTCCATGCTGCGGCGCGCCTCGGCCATTCCCTTTTCGATATTGGCTAGAATTTCCGCCTCATTGGGCATCACCTGTCCACAGGTGACGACCTTGGTACGGGTGACGTTGCCGTTCCTGGTTTCGGTATGGGTCATGAACGCGGCGGACTTGGGCTTGCCGTTGCAGTCGTTGGTCCGGACGCGCAATTTGTGGCCCTTGCCCATCTCGATGACGTAATTCTCGGGCGATCCGGTGCGCACGATCATGCGCTGTGCGCGGTCCATGGCGTGCGCGCGGTTACGCTCGGCCCTGTCCATTGCCGTGGCGCGGGCCTCGGTGGCTGCAGACATGGCGTCTGCGGCAGCAATTGCGCGATCGGATTGCGCAACCGCCAAATCGGCTTCTGCCATCGCGCGCGACGCTTCGGCTTCGGCAACCCTGCTGTCTATCTCGGCGCGGCTGGTGGGGCCATCAAGACGCAGCGTGACGGTGTTGTCACCGCGTTTGACGGTGTAGATGTACACGCCATCCTTGATCACCGGAGGGATGGGTGCGTCGGGGGCCTCGGGTGCCGCCCAGGCGTCTGCCGCATCCGGTGCTTCGGGCGCAAGCGGCGATTGCGGCGCCCGGGGTGCGTCCGGCGACGAGACCGGCTGCACGGCATAGCTGACCGTGGCGGTCATCGCCATCGCAGTGACCAGTCCGCTGCCGATCAGCGTGCCGCCCAGCCATTTGCGGGTGCGCGATGTGTCATGCTGTTTCATGATCTTGAGACGCTCGACGATCTTTTCCTTGGGGTTGAGCGGGCTCGCGAAGGCCAATGTGTGGCCGGTCGCCGCCTTGGCGATGGCGCGGGCATAAGCGGTGCGCTCGGCCGACGAGCGGCGGCGCAGCACACGGGCATCGCAGGCAGCTTCCTGATCGAAGCGGAACGCGCGCCATGCCATCCACGCGACGGGGTTGAACCAGTGCAGCGACAGCATCGCGAGCGCGGCAAAGTTCGCCCACAGGTCGCCCGCCCGGTGATGCGAGCGCTCATGCGCCAGCGCCAGTTCGCGCTCCATCGGGTTGTACGCCTGGGTAAAGCCGATCGGCAGCGCGATGTACCGCCGCCACAGCCCGAAGGCGAAGGGTCCGGCGATCCCGGCGATCTCGATCACGCGAATGTCGTCCATCCGCGAGACCTCGACAGCGTCCTCGAGCAGTTCGCGCCGGTTCTGCAGATAGGCGGACAGCTGCGCGATCAGGAATATCGCCGCACCGCACAGCCAGATGGTGACACCGATCGCAAACCAGTCGGCATCGACCAGCAAGCCATTGGCGAACGCCGGCTCGGGCATGGCATCGACCGGGCTTGCGATGTCGGCGACCGGCATCGCCATCGCGGCGGTGCCCGGCATGTCCACCTGAGATGGCGCGCTCACCGGAACCTCGATCGTCTGCACCACCGGCGGCATGAACAGCCGCGCAAGCGGGATCGCCCACAGCAGATAGGCGATCTCCGCGCCGAAATGCCGCGCGACGGGTCGCCGCAGCACCAGCACCAGCGCCATCAGCGCAGCGGTGACGATCAACGTTTCGACCAGCCACTGCCCGGTCACGCCATGCGCGAAATCCTGCAGCCACGCACTCACCTGTCCATCCCCGATCATGACTTCAACTCCCCGATCAGCCGCTCGATTTCGGCCAGATCCTCCGCCGTGAATTTCTGCTGTTCGGCCAGATGCGCGATAAGCGGTGCAGCGCGGCCGCCAAAAAGCCGATCGACCAACCGCCGTGATTCATCGCCGACATAATCCTCGCGCGCCAGAATCGGGCTGTAGAGATAGCGGCGGCCGTCCTGTTCGTAGGAAACCGCACCCTTGTTCGCGAGCCGCGAGAGCAATGTCTTGACCGTCTGCAGCGTCCAGTCGCGCGCATCGGCGAGCGCATCGGCAACATCGGCTGCGGTCAAGGGGGATCGCTGCCACAGCACCTCCATCACCGCATGTTCGGCATCGCTGATACGTTCGGGGGCCATGAATCGGGTCTCTCTGCAACAGTTCGACCACGGGTGTAATCGATTCGACTACGCCTGTAAACGGCAAAGTGCGAATTCTCCCCGATCGCGCCGGGTCTTTTGGGCCGGGGCGGAACATTTCCGTGGCTGAGGGTTTTCTGTCTTCTGGAGCTTCACGGGCTTTGGGGTCGCACCGAAGGCTTAGGGGGATAATGACAACTATGGACTCCCCGACAACAGAGCCGCTGCTGATGCAGCCGGTCGGCGCGTTCGATTTCAGCTCGGACATCATCATCGGGCTGGCCGAGGACGGGACCATCCGCGCCTGGAACGCCGCTGCCGCCGATTCGCTGGGATACTCGCCGGCGGATATCATCGGCCAACCGGTGACCGAGGTGCTGCCCGAGCTTGATGCGGCCTCAATGCGGGCATGCCTCGAGCGAGGAATCGCCAACGGCACGGGCGGTTGCGACATGGTCGCGCATCATTGCAACGGCGTTCCCACCAGCCTGACCCTCAGCATTTCCCCCGCTTCGACCCAGGGTGATGGCTCGGACGGATTCTGGATCGTCGCCAAGGACATGTCGCGCAAGCTGCGGATGCGCAACATCCAGCAGCCGCTCATCGATTGCGCTCGGCTGGTGGGCGAGCCTTTTCTGGAAAAGGCAGTCGAGGTGCTCGCCGGCGCGCTGAGGGTACGCTGGGTGACGATCGCCGAGATCGACCCCGACAACCCCGTCACCGCGCGCACCGTCCGCTTCTGGGCGGACGGCAGCCTGCAGCCAAGCACCGATTACGCCCTGCGCGGAACGCCTTGCGAAGATGTCGCGCAGAACCGGATCTGCTTCGTGCGATCGGACGCGATAGCGCAGTATCCCGATGACCACATGCTGGTGGAGATGGGCGTGGAGAGCTATCTCGGCGTCCCGCTGCATTCGAGCACCGGCAAGCTGATCGGCCTGCTGTCGGTGATGCACGATGCCCCGATCGACGAGCATATCCAGCCCGCACTAATCCTCGAACTGTTCGCCGGTCGCTCCGCCGCCGAACTCGAACGGCTCAAATCCTCCTCCAGCGTCGAGCGGCTGGGGCGGATTGTCGAGGATGCGGTCAGCGAGGCGTTCCTGTTCGATGCGGACACGCTCAACTTCATCCTGGTCAACCGCGGCGCACGGGACAATCTGGGCTATTCGATGGAAGAGCTCCGGTCGCTGACCCCGATCGACATCAAGCCGATGATCGATGCGGACACCTTCCGCGCGCTGATCGCACCGCTGCTCGCGGGCGAACAGCAGATGCTGACCTTCGAGACGGTGCACCGCCGCAAGGATGGCACCGACTACAACGTCGCGGTCCGCCTGCAATTGCTGGTCGATCAGCAGCAGCGGCTGTTCTACGCCGCGATCGAGGACATCACCGAACGCGACCGCACGATGCGCGAGCTGCAAAGCGTCACCAACCGCCTCAACACCGTGCTGGGCAACACATCGATGGCGGTGTTCCTGATGGATGACCAGCAGCAGTGCGTTTACCTCAACGATGCGGCCGAGCGACTGACAGGCTACCGCTTCGCCGAAATCGAAGGCCGCACTCTCCACGATGTCATCCACCACACCCGGCCCAGCGGGCAGCCATTTCCGTTGGCCGAATGTGCGATCGACCGGGCATTGCCCGAGGTTAATCAGGTGCAGGGCGAAGAAGTGTTCGTCCACAAGGATGGCAGCTTCTACCCGGTCTCCTATTCCGCCAGCCCCATCCAGGACGGCTCGGGCATTGCCATCGGGACCGTTCTGGAGGTCAAGAACATCACCGCCGAGCTAGAGGCGCGGATGGCGCGCGAGAATTTCAACGCCGAGCTCAAGGCACAGGTCGAAAAGGCGCTGGCCGAGCGCGATGCCGCCGAGGCGCAGCTGCGCCATGCCCAGAAGATGGAAGCGGTGGGCAAGCTGACCGGCGGTGTCGCGCACGACTTCAACAATCTGCTACAGATCATCGGCGGCAGCCTGGAGCTGCTCGGCCGCGATGTCGCGGGCAACGAGCGCGCGCGCCAGCGGCTTGACCTGGCGCTGTCGGGCGTGGCGCGGGGCACGAGGCTGGCGCAGCAGTTGCTCGCCTTCAGCCGCAAGCAGCCGCTGGCGCCCAAGCCAGTCAACCTGCCGCGCTTGGTCGGCAATCTGGAAGACATGCTGCGCCGCGCACTGGGTGAACACATTAGCCTCAAGACCACCGCCGAGACCGGATTGTGGGATTGCTTCGTCGACGATGGCCAGCTGGAAAACGCGATCCTGAACCTGGCGATCAACGCGCGCGATGCGATGCCCGGCGGCGGGCTGTTCACCATAGAGATGGCCAATGCTGCGGTGGACGACCTGTTCGCCTGCAAATACCCAGACATGCAGGCGGGCGACTATGTCATGGTGTCTGTGACCGACACCGGCAGCGGGATGCTGCCCGATGTGCGCGACCGGATCTTCGAGCCGTTCTTCACCACCAAGGAGGTGGGCAAGGGCACAGGGCTCGGCCTCAGCATGGTCTATGGCCTGATCAAGCAATCGGGCGGGCATGTCACGGTGTACAGCGAACCGGGAATCGGCACGACCTTCCGCATCTATCTGCCGCGATCAACCACCCCCGATACCGCAGCGCTTGAGCGGCGCTCCGACACCATATCGGGCGGCAGCGAGACGATCCTGGTGGTCGAGGACGATGACGATGTCCGCACCACCGTCACCGCATTGCTGGGCGAGCTGGGCTATACCACCCTCACCGCGCGCGATGCCGCGGCCGGGCTCGCCATCGTCGAGAGCGGCACCGCGCTTGACATGCTGTTCAGCGATGTCGTGATGCCGGGGCCGGTGCAGAGCCACGAGCTTGCCAAGCGGGCGGTGCAGCTGATCCCGCAGCTCGCGGTGCTGTTCACCTCGGGCTATGCCGAAAAGGGCATCGTCCATGGCGGTACTTTGGAAGCAGGCGTCAGGCTGCTGAGCAAGCCCTACACCCGCGAGATGCTGGCGCGCAAAGTCCGCGAGGCGCTCGACGCGCGCGCAACGGCCTGAGCCTTACCAGTAGCGTGCGCTGGCGATGGCGGCACCTTGTGACAGCGCGGCGAGCTTGGCCCAGACGATTTCGGGATCGAGGCTGTTGCTGCCGGCATGGACCGAAAAGCCGCAGTCCACGCCCGCCATCACCCGCTCGCGGCCCAGCAGATCGGCATAGCGGCCGATGCGCTGCGCGATGAGCTCGGGATGCTCGATATAGGGGCTCTGCGGTTCGACCATTCCGGGGCACAGGATCTTGCCTTCGGGGAGAGGATGCTGCTCGAAAAAGGCGAACTCGTGCGCGTGGCGCGGGTTCGCGCCCTCGATCAGCACGGTCTGCGGCTTGGCGGTCCAGACGATATCGGCAATCTCGTCCAGCGCTACGTCGCAATGGTGCGGACCCGGATAGTTGCCCCAGCACAGGTGCATCCGCAATTGCTCCGCCGGGATGTTCTGCACCGCGTGGTTGAGCGCCGCGATGTTCATGCCGATCCGCTTGCGGAAGTCCTCGAGGCTCAGGTGCGTGAACTGCACGTGGCGGCCCATCGCGAGGTCCGGACAATCGACCTGCAAAGTGATCCCGGCAGCGGCAATCGTCTCGTATTCGTGCCGCAGTCCCTCGGCGAGCGCGAAGACATACTCCTCGTCGCTGGCATAATATTGGTTGGGGAAGAACAGGGCGGTCACCCCTGGCGAGGCCGCCGACATGAAGGTGGCGTGGCCGTTTGCGAACCGCTTCAGCCGCTCGGCATCGATCCGCGGGGCTTCCATGTCGATCACGGTGATCGGCGCGGTGCACGCCGGGGCCGACCTTTTGGCGCGGCCCGTGTTGCCGAAAACCTGCGCCTTTGCGCCGGGGAAGGCTTCGAGATCGGCGAATTCATACTGCCCCGCCTCGCCGCCGAAGCCCGAGAGCCGGTGCTTGATATAAGTCGCATAGCTGGGCTTGGACTGCTCGCCATCGTTGACGATGCTCACCCCGGCCTCGATCTGGCGCTTGATGACATAGGCGGTAGCATGCTCGACCGCGGTATCGAAGTCCGCCTCGGACACCTGCTCCCCGCCCTCGCGCGCGAAGACCATATCGAGCAGGGCCTCGGGCCGCGGCAGGCTGCCGACATGGGTGGTGAGAAAACTTTCAGGCGCGGCCATCGGCGGGATACTCCATTGCAAGGTCAGTCGTTCACGGCATCGGGCACCGGCATCAGCGGCCGGGCAAGAAAGGCGCACAGCGCGGCGTTGTATTCCAGCCCGTGCGAAAGGTTGCACAGATGGCCTGCGCCGCGCACGAAGCGCGCCTGGCCCAGCGGCGCACTGCGCGCCAGCGCCTGGGTCACGGTGCGCCGCCAGGGGGTGTCGGCATCACCGGTGATCGCCAGCACCGGCACGAAGAGCGCGGCCATGCTGTCCAGCCGCGCCGAAGGTCCTGCGGGACCTGCGAGCAGGTCGCTGCCGTCATAATCGGCCAGCATGGCGGCGCCGATGTCCGCCGCCTCGCCCGTCAGGCCCGCCATCAGCGGATGATCGGCCCAGTGCCGCTTCATCTCGGCGAGCCGCCCGGCCCGCACCATGTCGGCATAATCGGCGAGCGGTATGGTGTCCGATGCGTTCGAATGATCGGGGATTCCGGCCAGCGAGATGCCCTGCAGCACCAGGGTGGCGATGCGGTCGCGGTGCGCCATCGCATACGCGATCGCGGTCGCGCCCGCCTGAGACATGCCCACCAGATGGAAGCTTGCCAGCTGCAGACGGTCGGCAAGCCTGGCCAGATCCTCGACCTCGCGCGCGCGGCAGGGCGACAGGGCCGACTGGCCGAACCCCCGCCGGTCGATCGCGATCAGCGTGAACCGGTCGGCCAGCGCGCGGGCCTGCAGCGTCCACATCCGCCGGTCGAGCGTCCAGCCGTGCAGCAGAACGACCGCAGGCCCGCGCCCGATCGTCTCGACCGCCAGCCGGCCGTCACCGACATCGAGCCAGAACGTCTCTCCGCCCAGCACGGCGGCAGGCGGGATCGTCGCAAATGCGTCGCCCAGCCTGCCAACCGGGCCAGCCATCAATCAGGCCGCTTCGACGCTGCGGAAGGTATTGTTGTTGCTGTGGTCGCCCGCCAGCCAGCGTGCGAGCTCGGTCCGCGCCTTGGCGCGCACATCGGCCTCGATCGCCAGCGCCTCGGGCGCATCGCAGGTGAACTCGATGATCATGCCGTTGGGGTCCTTGACATAGACCGAGCGGCAATAGCCGTGCTCAAGGATGTAGGTCTGCGGCTCGACGATGCCGGCAGCAGCAATGCGCCGCTCGAGCTCGATCTGCGCATCCTGATCGACATGCAGCGCGATGTGATGGAACGGCGATTCGGGGATTGGCGGGCTGAATTCGGCCTGGTCGTCCTCGTTGGCGAACTGGAAGAAGGCAAGCGCGCTGCCATCCTTCATCGCGAAGAAGCAGTGGCAATAGGTCCGCTCCTTGCCGAACAGCTCGTCCATCTCGCAATAGGTCGCAACCAGAGGAAAGCCCAGCACGTCCTCGTAGAACGCGCGTGTCGCCTCGAGATCGCGGGTGGTGTAGGCAGTGTGGTGCAAACGGTTGACCAATACGCTCATCGCATCCTCCTCAATATCTCTCACACCGCCGACAGGCCGTGGTCAGGCCGCCAGCTTAAGCGTGATGCGGGCGACATGCTCGCCCTGGAAGCGCGCGCCTGCAAGCTCGTTTTCGGACGGCATCCGCGATCCGTCGCCGCCTGCGATCGTGCTCGCGCCATAAGGCGTGCCGCCGCTGATCTCGCTCATGATGGTGTTGCCGACAAAGCTGTAGGGCAGGCCGATGACGATCATGCCATGGTGGAGCAACGTGGTGTGGAACGAGGTGATCGTGGTCTCCTGCCCGCCATGCTGGCTGGCGGTCGAGACAAAGACGCTGCCCGGCTTGCCGATCAGCGCGCCCTTGGCCCACAGCCCGCCGGTCTGGTCGAGGAAGTTGCGCATCTGCGCTGCCATGTTGCCGAAACGGGTGGGCGTGCCGAAGATGATGCCGTCATAATCGGCAAGCTCATCCGGGCTGGCGAACGCAGCTGCCTGATCGATCTTCATGTGCGCGGCCGCAGCAACCTCGTCCGACACCAGTTCGGGCACGCGCTTGACCACCGCCTCGCAGCCCGCAACCGCATTGACGCCATCGGCGACGGCACCCGCCATCACCTCGGTGTGACCATAGCCCGAATAATAGAGGATGAGGATGCGTGCCACTGGTGGTTTCCCGTTATCGTGAGGATCAGAACTTGTAGAGCGCCTCGAGTCCAAAGACGCGCGGGCGGCCCTTGAACACGAAGCCGCCGGGCGAGAACTCGGCATTGTAGCGCTTGTTGAACAGGTTGTCGGCAAAGCCTGTCAGCGACCAGGCGCCGCCATCCAATGTCAGCCGCGCGTTGACGAGGTCTACTGGCCGCCGCACGGTCGAGTTGGGCACATCGAACCAGGTCTTGCCGGTGCGGTTGTAATCCACCCGGATACGGCCCTTGAGATCGCTGTCGCCCAGGTTGCTCTCGTACTGGGTGCCCAGGTTGATGGTATAGCGCGAGATGAACGGGGCTTCGTTGCCGATCATGGTGGGATCGGGAAATTCCTTGATCTCGCTGTAGGTGACGCCGAGGCCGAAGTTGATGTCCAGCCCGCGCGCGGGACGCAGCGTGCCATCGATCTCGAAGCCCTGCAGCTGCACCTCGGGCACATTGCCCAGGTTCTGCGTCGAGTTGGCGGCGAGGAAGACGAAGAAATAGCCGTTTTCGGACTTGGTGGTGTAGGCGCTGGCGTTGAGCGTCAGCATCCGGTCGAACAAAGTGGTCTTGACGCCGATCTCGAAGGTGTCGGCGACCTCGGCCTCATAGATGTCCGCGACACCCACCACGCCGGTGCCCGCCGCCACCGCGCCGACGCCGGTCTGGTTGAACCCGCCCGAGCGGAAGCCTCGGCTGTAGCCGCCATAGATCGTGACATTGTCGACCGGCTTGTAGGTCAGCGTGATCTTGGGCTGCCATTCGTCAAAGGTCTCGCGGCGCACTTCGCCGGTGCGACCGGTGGGGAAGCCCGGTACCACCGGGATGAACGCGGTCGGGGTCAAAGTCCGGTTGCGACGCTTGTCGCGGTCATAACGCAGCGAAGCATCGACGCGGAAGGCTTCGGAGAATTCATAGCCGAGATTGGCGTAGAGCGCCCAGGCGAAATTGCTCTGCGAATCCGCCAGGAAGGTCGCCTGCGGATTGAGCGGATTGGTGCTGGGGGTGCGGAACACCGGGAACACGCCCGCGCCGGTATCGACCATGTTGCCGGTCGAGATATAGCGGTTGGTGTCGATGAAATAGCCGCCCACCGACCAGTTGAACTTCTGCCCGTCCGCCGACTGGATGCGCAGATCCTGGCTGATCGCCTCGACATCGAGAAACTGGCTCTGGTTGAGATCGAAGCCGAAGATCGCGAAGAACAGCGACTCCTGGATCGGAAGGAAATTGAACGCATCGCCGGTCAGAATTTCGGACAGCGTGTCGTACGAGGTGACCGAGGTGATCGATCCCCAGTCGGCCTTGTAATCGATCTTGGCAGACACGTTGTAAATGTCGCGGTCGTTCTGCCCGGCATTGTTGACGCGCACCGGCAGGCTGGTGTCGTTCACGTCGGCGACGATGTTGTAGTACAGCGCCTGGGTGCGCAGCAGCGACATCGAGGCGCGCAGATCGACGGTCAGCTGATCGGTCGGGGTCCACAGCAACTTGCCGCGCAGCGAGATGTCCTCGAGCGGATCGGCATCCTCGCCCAGGAAGGTGTTGGGGATATAGCCGTTGGTGTCGCGGTACGATCCCGACAGCCGGAACTTGAGCGTGTCGCTGATCGGGCCTGAAACGCCTGCGCGCAGCGTGTAGCCGAAGCCGTTGTCGATCCCGGCGAACACCCGGCCCTCGAACTGGTCGCTGGGCTGCTTGGTGTTGATGATGATCGCGCCGCCGATCGCGTTGCGTCCGTACAGGCCGCCCTGCGGACCTTTCAGGATTTCGATCTGCTCGATATCGAACAAGTCCTGGCTGAACTGGGCAGCATTGACCTGCTGCACTCCGTCAACCACCACGGCGACCGAGGGCTCGGAATTGCGGTTCTGGGTGATCCCGCGGATGATGACGAAGGCGTTGCCCGCGTTCTGCGTCTCGATCAGCTGGACGTTCGAGGTCAGCCCGATGAAGTCCGCGGCCTTGTCGATCCCGGCATTCTCGATCGTCTCGGCGTTGAACGCGGTGATCGCGGCGGGGGTGTCCTGCAGATTGGTGTCGCGGCGCAGCGCGGTGACGACGATCTCGCCCTCGTCGTCAGCCGGGGCAGCCTGGCTTTGCGCCAGCGCAGGCGTTGCACATGCCAGCGCCGACGTCGATCCTGCCAGAAGCAGCCTGTTCCACAATCCGGACATATCCACCAGTACCCCTCATCCTGTGATGTCCCGCCACGGTCGCTGCCGCGGCCCTTGAGGGCTCTGCGCGCGGGTTATGATTTGAGGTAAATTGTTCGTATTACGAAGTCAAGTTCGATATGCGAAGTTTCCTGCCACTGTGCGAAGCAGGCAACACCCGCCCGCCCGCCCCGCCGGGGCAGCCTCTTGCGTCCATCGATTTTCAGAAGATCAGTTGTGCTGCAGCGAGTGCATCAGCGTCGGCCAGCGCTGCAGCGCATTGCCGATTTCGGCCGAGGCCTCGCGCAGCATCGGCAGCCGGGTGCGGACCAGTTCGTCCTGCGAGATGCGCGTGGTCGAGGTCGAGCAGTTGATCGAGGCGATCGCCTTGCGATTGGCATCGAACACCGGCACCGCGACCGAGACGATGCCATAATCGAGCTCGTCGAGCGCCGAATCATAGCCGGTCTCTCGCGCACCCTGCAGCCGCTGCTCCAACGCCGCGTGGCTGGTCACGGTCCGCTCGGTGAACCGCTGGAGATCGACCGCGGCCATGTATTGCGCGATCACCGCTTCGGGCTGGAACGCCAGCAGCACCTTGCCCAGCGACGTCGCATGCACGGGAAAGCGCGTGCCGACATTCGCGCCCAGCCGGATCCGGCGGTTGGTCGAGACGTGCGCGACATAGAGGATATCGGTGCCCGACAGCACCGCCATGGAAGCGCTGTCGCCGGTATCGTCGCGCAATTTCTGCAGCGGCGGCAGGATCACCTGCTCGACATTCATCGACGAGAGATACGCGGTACCGAACGACAGCACCTCGGGCCGCAGCAGGAACTTGCGCCCGAATTGTGCGACATAGCCCAGTTGCACCAAGGTGTTGAGGCAGCGCCGCGCCACTGCCGGGCTCAAGCCGGTGACCTGCGCGACTTCGCTCAGCTGCATTTCGGGATGCGTCGCATCGAACGCACGCAGCACCTTGAGCCCGCGCTCGAGGGTCGAGAGATACTCGCTGTCTTTGCCGGGATTGGCCTTGCCGGGCTTTGCCGCGTCTTCCATCGCTCCACCGCTAGCCTGTGCCAGGGGTACAGGCAAGGCGGTGCTGTCGATGGGGGTCAGCAGGCTCACTCGGCCGCAGCGGACGTATCGGCCAGCCCCAGCACCTCTTCATTGTGCTGACCCAGCACCGGCGGCGCGGTAACCGAGGTCGGGCGCTCGCCGTCGAAGCTCACCGGCGAGCGGATGGTGCGGAAGCGGCCATGCGGGCCATCGGGGTCCTCGACCGTCAGGCCCAGATGCTGCGCCTGAGGTGTCTCGACGACTTCGGGCGCGGAATAGACCGGCGAATGCGGCACTTCGAGCTGCTCGAGCGTCGCGCACCATTCGGCGCGGCTGCGCGCGGCGAACAGCGGGGCGAGAAAGGCTGCGACCTTTTCGTAATTGGCGATCCGGGCATCGCGGCTGACGAACTCGGGCCGCTGCAGCATGTCGGGCTGGCCGACAGCGGTTGCCAGATTCTCCCAGAACTTGGGCGGTGACGACATGTGCAGCGCCAGCCAGTCGCCGCCGGCGCACTGGAAGACATAGGATTGCGATACATTGGGCCGGCTGTACGGCCCCATCACCTCGCCTTCCGAGAAATAGTGCGTGAAATCGTCGAGATTGAAATGCGCCATCGCCTCGAACATCGAAACCTCGACCAGGCGCCCCTTGCCCGTGCTTTCCCGCTCATGCAGCGCCGCGAGCACGCCATAAGCGCCGTAGAAGCCGGTGATCGCATCGGCGAGCGCCGGGCCGACGACGCGGGGATTCTCGGGGTTGACCAGCAGTCGCAGAAAGCCGCTGGCTGCTTGCGCGACGGTGTCGAAGGCGGGGCGGTCGCGGTCGGGGCCGGTCGCGCCGAAGCCCGAGATCGACAGATAGATCAGCCGGGGATTGATGCCGCGCAGCCGTTCGGGGTCGACATTGAGCTTGTCGGCGACGCCGGGTCGGAAATTCTGGATGAAGACATCGGCGCTAGCGATCAGCCGGTCGAACGCCTCGAGATCGGCACCGCCGCGGGTATCGAGCGTGATCGAGCGCTTGTTGCGGTTGTAGGTCTGAAAATGGGGGCTGTAGAGCCCGCCGCGAAACGCGCGGAACGGATCGCCGCCATCGGGCCGCTCGACCTTGATGACATCCGCACCCATGTCGGCGAGCATCATGCCAGCGGCGGGCCCGGTGATGAACGTGCCCATTTCGAGCACGGTGACATTGGCAAGCGGCTTGGCCATATTGACTTCTCCCTGACACCCACCCATAGAAAATTCGATATACGAAATCAACTTCGTAAATCGAATTTATCTAACCCAGGGCCCCGGCCCGGCAGCAGAGCAACGCAAAGGACTCTTTTCATGCGCATCGGCAAGCAGGACGCTCCCTTCACCGCCATTTGCACATCGGATGCCCAGAGCATCACCGTGCGCGGGCGCGATCTGTGCGGCGACATCATCGGCAAGATGGACTTCACCAGCTATTTCTGGCTGCTGGTAACGGGCGGCGAACCGACCGATGTGCAGAAGCTGTTCGCCAACGCCGTGCTGGCGGCGATCGCCGAACACGGGCTGGTGCCCAGCGTGGTCGCTGCGCGGATGACTTACGCCGCCGCGCCCGAAGCGTTTCACGGTGCGGTCGCTTCAGGCCTGCTGGGCTGCGGATCGGTGGTGCTGGGCAGCGCGGAGGTTGCCGGGCGCTTCTATGCCGATCTGGTGGCCAAGGTGCGCAGCGGCGAGGGAACGCCGGCCGAGATCGCATCGGATGGCGTCCGCACGCTGCGTGCGACCAGACAGGCGATCCCCGGCTTCGGCCACCCGCAGCACTCCGCGGGCGATCCGCGTGCGCTGCTGCTGCTGAAGATGGCCGAGGAGCACGGCATCGTCGGCGAGCATATCGGCATGTTGTATGCGCTGCGCGATTGCCTTCCCGAGACGCTGGGGCGTCCGCTGCCGATCAACGTCAACGGCGCGATCCCTGCGGTGATGCTCGATGTCGGCTTTCCGGTCGGAGCCCTGAAGGGCATCTCGCTGCTCGCGCGCACCGCAAGCCTGATCGGGCATCTGCACGAGGAAATCGACCGGCCGATCGGCTTCATCATGTCCGGCGCAGCGGCCGCAGCGATCGATTATGACGGCCCAGAAAGCACCGCTTCTTCCGAAGGCTGATCAATCACCGCGTGCAGGCGTCGAGCCCGTCGCGCTGGACGATCCGGATGCGCCGCGCGATGTTGTTGCCATAGCGCCGCACAAAGCCGCTCGGGCTCTTGACCGACCGCTTCTTGGGGAGCGGCAGCGCTGCGGCCATGCGCGCGGCCTCGTCGCGGCTGAGCGAGCCTGCGCCCTTGCCGAAATAGCGCTGCGCGCCCGCCTCGACCCCATAGGTGCCGATGCCTGTCTCGGCTACGTTGAGATAGACCTCCATGATCCGGCGCTTGCCCCAGATCGTCTCGATCAGCACCGTGAACCAGGCTTCGAGCCCCTTGCGGAAGAAGCCGCCATTCTGCCAGAGGAACACGTTCTTTGCGGTCTGCTGGCTGATCGTCGATCCGCCGCGGATGCGGCCGCCCTGCGCGTTGCGCCGCACGGCGGCCTCGATCGCCTCACGGTCGAACCCGCTATGGGTGCAGAACTTGCCGTCCTCCGCCGCGATCGCGGCTGCCACCATGTTGCGGTCGATCCGCTCGATCGGGGTCCAGTCGCGGGTCGCGCCATTGCTGTCGGTCAGCATGGTGATCGTGGTTGGCGGCGGCACGAACCGGTAGATCACCACCATCAGCAACGACAGCGCCACGAAGCCGAAGATCAGCTTGAACACCAGTGCGATCAGCCGGGCCAGAAACCCGCGTTTGCGTGCGGCCATGATGCGGTGCTCAGCGCCTGGTTTGCCATTTGACGATATCGCCGGGCTTGATCCCCAGCTGTGCTGCGCGGCCGCCGGCAAGCTCCAGCACCGCAGCCACCGGTCCCTGCGAACTCACCGCATCGAGCGAATAGGGCGTGGTGTTGGCCGCGATGCTCTCGATGCTGCCATCGGCACGCACGAAGATGATGTCAAGCGGGATCACGGTGTTCTTCATCCAGAAACTGGCGGGCTTGAGGGTGGGGAACGGGAAGATCATCCCCGCATCGGGCGCGAGTTCGGTGCGGAACATGAGCCCTTGCGCCTGTTCCTGCGAGGTGCCTGCGACCTCGACCGTGAAGGTGTGGCGCTTGCCCTTGCTATCAATGGTCAACGGTACGAGCTGCAGACCGGCGGGCGACAGCGTGCCGGCGTCTGCGGCTGGCCGCTGCGCGATCGCATCGCTGGGGGCGGTGGCGTTGCAGGCGACCAGTGCGAGTGTCGCAATCGTGGTCGCACACCATTTCATGACCATCATTCTCTCCCGAAGTCCTCTTCCAGCCCCGCAATCTCTTCCATGCTATCGGCGAAAACGATGCGCCGAGCGAGTGCAAAATCATGTCCCGCCCGGATAAATGCCTGCAGCTGCTTGCGGCGTTTGTCCGGATCGGCGGGCTGGTCGGCAAAGGCGCCGACCCGCTTGCGTTTGGCGAAGGCCAGCGCGGCGCTCACCGCCTGGCCCCTGCCCGCAGTGCGCATCTCGTCGCGATCGGGCTCCTTGACGCCCGCCGCCTGCAGCGCCTGCTCCACCCGCCGCGCGCCATAGCCCCGGCGCAGCAGCGCCCCGCCCTTCATCGCGGCATAGGCAGCATCGTCGACATAGCCCAGTTCCGCGCACCGGTCGGCCAGCGCCACCAGATCGGGCGGGGTATCGCCATCCCAGCCGCGCTCGCGCAGCTTGCGCTCGAGATACTGCACCAGTTTCGCGCGGGTCGAGGCAAAGCGCCCCAGATAATGCAGCGCAAGATCCTTCAGGCTCGTCTCGTTGAGCGGCTTGGGCGGGCGGCGTTCGGCCCGGTCGGATCGCGATCTGGAAAACATGCGCCTTTTTTGTGCCACAGTCGGGCCGAAATTAGAACGCCTGTCGTCGGCTAGAGCGGCGGCTGGAGTATTTTGGGGATGGACCTGCGCGCGCCGCGCCCTGTTCATCGCCGAGCCATTGAACACGGGGCAGACCGCACACGATCTGCCCATCATGCGTGAGATGCCGGACAACAGGCACCGCGCACAGGAAAGCAACGGGTTAAAACGCATGACTGAATTGCAGCCGACACCGACCGCCGATACTCTGGCGCGACGCTTTGCCGATTTCGTGACACTGGGCGAAGCGCTCGATTATGCGGCGGGCGGGACACGCGGCTTCAACTTCCACGATCCGCGCGGCACCCTGGTGCGGCCCTACCCGTTCAGCGAGCTGCGCAGCGATGCGCTGGCGCATGCGCGGCGGCTGATCGCGCGCGGCGTGGTGCCGGGCGATCGCATCGCCATCGTCGCCGAAACCAGCGCGGAGTTTGCCGCCTTGTTCTTCGGCGCGGTCTATGCCGGTGCCTGGCCGGTGCCGCTGCCGCTGCCGACCAGCTTCGGCGGCAAGGAAAGCTATGTCGAGCAGCTAGGCGTGCAATTGCGCTCCAGCGACCCCAAGTTCCTGTTCTATCCGGCCGAACTTGCCGAGATGGGCGGCGAGGCGGCCCAGCGCTGCGGCGTTGCGGGGATCGACTGGGAAGGCTTTGCCACTGACGCCGTCACGGATGTCGCGTTGCCGCAGGCAAGCTCGAACGATATCTGCTATCTGCAATATTCCAGCGGATCGACCCGCTTCCCGCACGGCGTTGCGGTCACCCATGCCGCGCTACTGAGCAATCTGGCGGCGCACGCGCACGGCATGCACATCGCGCAGAGCGACCGCTGCATCTCTTGGCTCCCCTGGTATCACGACATGGGGCTGGTCGGCTGCATGCTCTCGATGGTCGCCAACCAGGTCTCGACCGATTACCTCAAGACCGAGGATTTCGCGCGGCGTCCCCTCGCCTGGCTCGATCTGATCAGCCGCAACCCCGGCACCTCGTGCAGCTACTCCCCGACCTTCGGCTATGACATCTGCGCGCGTCGCATCGGTAGCCAGTCGCGGGTCGAGGAACGCTTCGACCTGTCGCGCTGGCGGCTGGCGGGCAACGGCGCGGACATGATCCGCCCCGATGTCATGCAGAGCTTCGTCAACGCCTTCGCGCCCGCAGGCTTCAAGGCCAGCGCGTTCCTGCCCAGCTATGGCCTCGCCGAAGCGACGCTTGCGGTCACTTTGATGCCGCCGGGCGAAGGCATCGTCGTCGATCTGGTCGAGGAACAGCGCCTGTCGGGCGCGCCGGTCGATGCGAGCAAGCCCAAGCGCTACCGCTCGATCGTCAATTGCGGCAAGGCCTGCCGCGGCATGTCGATCGAGATCCGCAATCCCGATGGCGTGGTGCTGGCAGATCGCGAGATCGGCAAGGTGTGGACCGCAGGCCCCTCGATCATGCACAGCTATTTTCGCGATCCCGAGGCGACCGAAGCGTGCCTGATCGACGGCTGGCTGGACACCGGCGACATGGGCTACATGGTCGATGGCTATCTGTATATCGTCGGCCGCGCCAAGGACATGATCATCATCAACGGCAAGAACCACTGGCCCCAGGACATCGAATGGGCGGTGGAGCAGCTGCCCGGCTTCAAGTCCGGCGACATTGCCGCGTTCTCGATCACCACGCCCGCTGGCGAAGAGGCGCCCGCGGTGCTGGTGCAGTGCCGCACCACCGACGAAGGCGAACGCCGCCGCCTGCGCGACGAGATCCGCGAAAAGGTGCGCTCGATCACCGGCATGAACTGCGTGATCGAACTGGTGCCGCCGCGCACCTTGCCGCGCACCTCCTCGGGCAAATTGAGCCGCGCCAAGGCGCGCAACCTCTACCTCTCGGGCGAAATCCAGCCCTACGAACTGGCGGCCTGACCGCCGGTCCCACAGCCCGGCCCCCGTCTGCACGGGTTTACCGCCGGTGCCCGCGGGCCTATAGGTCGGGCCATGCCCGAGCCCCAGTCTCCGATGCGCCGCGTCGCGCCCGAGCCGGATTCTCCGCTCGCGCGGCACCGCGCCTGGGCGAGCGGGCTTATCGTTGCGCTGTTCGTCGCGCTTGCCAGCGCGTTGCTGCCCGGCGCGCTGCCCGCAAGCCAGATGGTGGGCTCGGCGTTCAACCCGGCCACGGCCCAGGTTGCGCTCAACCGCGATGAAAACGAGCAGGCCTTTGCCAGCGCCGCGCAAGAGGCCCGCCAGCGGCCGGCGCTGACCGGCGGCAATGGGCTGGCAACGCTGCCGCCGACACCGTTCGGCCCGCTGCCTCGACTGTATTTCGCACCGGCAGACCCCGCGTTCGACCTGTCACAGGCGGCGATGCCTGCCTTTGTCCGTGCAGGATCCGGCCCGCGCGCGCCTCCTGCGCTCGGCTGACCCCAGGCGCATCCCGCTTCTTAAAGACGAACCCCCGCGACACTGGTCCAGCGGTTCGGGCGCCTGCGCGTCCCGCGCGGGGTGGCGCGCGCCTTTCGCATTTTCACGACATTTTCATCCCGAAAGACACGACATGATCGATCAACAATCCGTGCCCGCTCTGCCCGGCACCCCCGACGGGCAGGACGACACCGCCCGCAAGCAGCGGGTCAAGGCGCTGTTCACGCGCTACCCCGACATCACCGGCGAGGAGCGGCGCGAGCTGATGGACTATCTGAAATCGGGTCCACTGCTCGAGATCGGCCTGCTCAAGGGCGACGAGACCATCCGCTACAAGATCGCGGCGTTCGAACAGGAGCAGGCAAAGGCGCTGTCGCATGCTCCCAAGGAGATCGCCGTGCTGCTGGTGATCTTCGTGCTGCTTGCGGTGGCGTGTTCCGCATTGTGGGACATGGGCGCCTGACGGATATGCGGGGTGCGCGCCCTTTGAGGTGCGCACCCCGCAGCCCCTGTGACGCCTGCGCCAAGGCACCTGGAGCGCTTGTGGAACCGGTTGCGCCACCAGCTGTTGGATGTGGCGCAAAATTGATGATCAAACCGGAGGAAACATGTTAGCTGTCAATCCGTGACATCGATTGCGCCGCCCGACCGCAGCCCGCCCCCCGGTTGGACCGAGTCCGACCGGCTGGCTGCGCTGTTGCGATACGGCATTCTCGACACGCCGCGCGAGCCCGAGTTCGAGGACATAGTCCGGCTGGCCAGCGATGTGTTCGACGCCCCCATTTCAGTGGTCAACCTGATCGCGTCGGACCGGCAATGGTTCAAGGCGGAGATCGGCATCGGCGCGCGCGAACTGCCGCTGGATGTCTCGATCTGCGCGCATGCGCTGCTGCAGGACGACATGTTCATCGTCCCCGACACGCTGCTCGATTCGCGCTTCGACAACAATCCGCTGGTTCAGGCCGAAGGCGGCCTGCGCTTTTATGCGGGCGCGCTCCTCAGGACCGAGGAAGGCCTGCCGCTGGGTACGGTGTGCGTGCTCGACAGTAAGCCGAGACCCGAGGGCATCACCGCGCGGCAGAGGCTGACGCTTGAGGTGCTGGCGCGGCAGGTGATGACGCAGCTGGATTTGCGCCGTGCGATCGTCCAGCGCGACGAGCGCTCGGCCGTTCTGGAAGCGGAAATCGCCAGCCGGATTGCCGCCGAGACCGCGCGCACCGCCAGCGAGGAGCATTATCGGCACCTGTTCAATGCCGTCGATGCCGGCATCTCCGTGCTCCAGATGCGCTATGACGCTGATGGTCGCGCCGCCGATTATCGCTTTGTCGAGGTCAACCGGGCATTTTCCACCCATACCGGCCTGAGCGACGTCGAAGACCGGTGGGTTCGCGATGCGTTGCCCGGTGTCGAACAGTACTGGCTGGATCTGTACGGAGAGGTCGACCTGACCGGGCAGTCCAGGCGGGTGCAGCACATCGCCAGCGCGCTGGACAACAGGTGGTTCGATGTCCACGCCTTCCGCATCGGCGATCCTGCCGATCATCACGTCGCTGCGCTGTTCACGGATATCACGGACCGACGCCGTTCCGAGCAGGAACTGCACGAGCTGAACGAGACGCTCGAACAGCGGATTGCCGAGGCCATCGCAGAACGCGAGGTGACCGCCGAGGCGTTGCGCCAAGCGCAGAAGATGGAGGCGATCGGCCAGCTGACCGGCGGGCTGGCGCACGATTTCAACAACATGCTAACCGGGGTGATCGGCAGCATCGACCTGATCCGCCGCTTCCTTGAATCGGGCCGGATGGATCAGGTCCATCGCTATCTCGAGGCAGCGGAGACTTCGGCGCAGCGCGCCGCAGCGCTGACCGCGCGGCTGCTGGCCTTCGGGCGGCGGCAATCGCTCGATATCCGCCCCACCGACGTCAACCAGCTGGTGCGCGGGATGGAAGACTTTCTGCGGCGGACGCTGGGGGAGCAGGTGAGCCTCGCGGTGACGCTCGTCCCGGGCCTGCCGCCTGCCAGCACCGATGCCAACCAGCTCGAAAATGCGCTGCTCAACCTGTGCATCAACGCGCGCGATGCGATGCCCGATGGCGGGCACCTGACCATCGAGACGACCACGATGCAGCTGGATCCCGGCTTTGCCCAGACCGGCGAGGACCTGCAGCCGGGCGACTATGTCGTGCTCAGCGTCTCCGACGACGGCCAGGGGATGAGCGCGCAGACCATCAACAAGGTATTCGAGCCGTTCTTCACCACCAAGCCGATCGGCCAGGGTACCGGGCTGGGGCTGTCGATGATCTACGGCTTCCTCAAGCAATCGGGCGGCCATGTGCGCATCTACAGCGAGCTGGGCGTGGGCACGAGCGTCAAGCTGTTCGTGCCGTGCAGCGACGCGCCGGTCGTCGTCGCAGAGCCGCGGGTCGCCTCGATGCCTGTGGGTGCGGGCGAGACCGTGCTGGTGGTCGAGGACGACGCCGCCGTGCGCATGGTCATCGTCAACGTGCTCGACGAGCTGGGCTATACCGCCTGCGAGGCGGAGCACGCCGAGGAAGCGTTCGCCATCCTGCAGACCAGCCGCCAGATCGACCTGATGATCTCCGATGTCGGGCTGCCCGGATTGAACGGGCGCCAGCTTGCCGAAATTGCCCGCCAGACCCGGCCCGGGCTCAAGGTGCTGTTCGTCACCGGCTATGCTCAGGGCGCAGCGGTGCGCAGCGGCTTCCTCGACCATGGCATGGACATGCTGACCAAGCCGTTCCAGATTGACACGCTCGCGATCAAGGTGCGGCAGATGCTCACGCCGTGATGCGCAACAGCTGCGGTATTCCGCTTGCGCTGGCTTACTGTATTGATATATTAACACAGTAACACTTATCGCTTGCCTGAAAGGGCAACTCGCCTCATTTTGGGCGAAAAGCGGAAACGGGAGCGCACACGGCATGGCAACGCAAACTGCGATTGCGGACAAGAAACTGACCCTGGAGGCACCCGATCCGGTGCCCGTGGTGACGGCTGCGGAAGCCACCGGCCTGGTTCCGGTGTCCGATGACGTGAAATCGAAGCTCGACGAGAAGGTCGAGGGCTTCATCAGCGATCTGGTGGCGCAGGACGTCAACTCCCCCGAATTCGGCAAGCGTGTCGACCAGATCACCAATATGGGCCGCAAGGAAATCGGCGATGCCGCAGGGCAGTCCAACCGCTTTCTCGATCGCCCGGTCAAGGCGATGGACTCCGACAATTCGGTCGGCGCCAACCTCGCGCAATTGCGCCGCACGGTCGAGGATCTCGACCCGGGCAAGAAGGGCGACCTGTTCACCCGCAAGAAGATCTTCGGCATCATCCCGTTCGGCAACAAGATGCGCGATTACTTCGACAGCTACAAAAGCTCGCAGGGGCACATCCAGTCGATCCTGGGCAGCTTGCAAAGCGGCAAGGACGAGCTGCTGATGGACAATGCCGCAATCGATGTCGAGCGGCAGAATCTGTGGGCGGCAATGGGCAAGCTCGAGCAGATGATCCACGTTTCCAAGACGCTGGATGCCCGGCTGGAGGAAAAGGCCGCCGAGCTCGACATGACCGATCGGGCCAAGGCCAAGGCGATCCGCGAAACCGCCTTGTTCTACGTCCGCCAGCGCACGCAGGACCTGCTGACGCAGATGGCGGTGACGGTGCAGGGCTATCTCGCGCTCGATCTGGTCAAGAAGAACAACGTCGAGCTGGTCAAGGGCGTCGACCGTGCCAGCACCACCACCGTCGCGGCGCTGCGCACGGCCGTCACGGTGGCGCAGGCTTTGGTGGGCCAAAAGCTGGTGCTCGACCAGATCACCGCGCTCAACACCACCACCGCGAACATCATCGATTCCACCGGAACGATGCTGAAAGAACAGACCGCCAAGATCCACGAACAGGCGGCATCGGCGACGATCCCCGTCGAGACGCTGCAGCGCGCGTTCCAGAACATCTACGACACGATGGACAACATCGACACCTTCAAGGTCAAGGCGCTCGACAGCATGAAGACCACGGTCGACACGCTGAGCAAGGAAGTCGAGAAGTCGAAGGGCTATATCGCCCGCGCCGAGGGTGCCAGCCAGGCAGGCTCGGGCGGCGCGTCGTCGGGTCCGTCGCTGCTCAGTTCGCTGGAGGCGTGAGGCAGCGGTCCGCATGAGCAAATCCCTGACCAGCCAGTCCGACCAGATTCTCGCCGACGCCGCAGCGGTCAAGCGCCGGGTGCAGATGGGCCCGTCGATCGGCAGCAAATCGCGCGCGCTCAAGCGCGAGCATCTGTGGAAGAAAATCGCCGCGATCGCGATTTCCATCGGCGTGATCCTGGTCGCCGCAGGCGTGGTCGGCGCGATCATCGACGGCATCGGCTTCTATGGCGTGCTGCTGACCGTGCTCGCCGCAGTTGTTGCCACCGTGGTGCTGGGCAGCGGCATGAAGCTCAAGGTCCCGACGCCCGAGAAGCTTGCCAAGGAACCGCTCAAGGTGCTGGCGGGCAAGACCGAGATCTGGCTCGAAAGCCAGCGCCCGGCGCTGCCCGCGCCTGCGGTCAACCTGATCGACAATATCGGCGTCCAGCTCGACATGCTCGCGCCGCAGTTGCAGACGCTCGAGGAAAACAGCGAGCCTGCCCGCGAAATCCGCAAGCTGGTGGGCGAGCACCTGCCCGAACTGATCACTGGCTATCGCAAGATCCCCGCGAACATGCGCAAGGAAAAGCGCGGCGAGCGCACCCCCGACGAACAGTTGCTGCATGGCCTTGGGGTCATCGAACGCGAGATCGCCAGCGCGACCCGAACGATTGCCGAGGGCGACGCCGACAAGCTCGCCATCCGCGGCCGCTTCCTCGAGCTGAAGTACGACGGTGTGGCGGACAGCCAGTAGCGATCGTCCTTGCCAGTACTCTACCGTTCGTCACCCCCGCGTTTGCGGGAATGACGAGCGCAGCATTGGCGTCACCGACCCGGGCCCGTGAGAATGCCGGCAATCGCCCCTCTCAGCCAGCCGCGCCCAGCCAATCACCGGTCGCTATCCGCTCGAGCCCGTCCACGGACAGGTTCCAGACATAGACCAGTGCGGTTGCAGGTCCGGCTGCCGTCATGACCATCGCAATCTCGCGGCGATAGTCGTGCGGTGGCGGATCGTCGGGGCTGCAGCTTTCGAAAGCGTCGAGCCAGGGCAGGCTGGCGGCGGGATCATGCAGCCGCAGCAGGTCGCCGGTGACCGGGTCGCTGCCCTCCAGCACCAGCGCCGGGTGCCAGCTGACGCGATAGAGCATGCCGCTCAACGTCGCCAGGCCCAGCCAATCGCTCTCGCGCGCCAGCCGCGCCGCATTGGCGTGCGCACTGCCACGGCGCAGCGTGCCATAGACGAAGATCAGGTCGGGCAGCAGGTCGGGCTGGATCGCAGGCATGATCTGTGCCTATCATGGCTGCGGGAGAACATCGATATGCAGCGCTACACCAGCTTCGCCGAATTCTGGCCCTATTACCTGTCCGAACACAGCCGCCCGCTGACCCGCGCCTGGCATTATGCGGGAACCTCGCTGGTGGTGCTGCTGGGGCTGGCGGCGCTGCTCACAGGCAACTGGCTGCTGTTCGCTGCTATGCCGCTGGCGGGCTATTTCTTTGCCTGGGTCAGCCACTGGCGGATCGAGCGCAACCGGCCGGCCACCTTCACCTATCCGCTCTGGTCGCTGGCGGCGGATTTCCGGATGTGGGGGCTGTGGCTGACCGGTCGGCTGGGGCCCGAGCTCCGGCGCGCCGGGGTGAGCTGAACGCTGCACCACGGAACCCGCGTGCCATCACCGGCGTAGGCTCATCACCAAGGAGAGCCTTATGACCGATCATCAAGACCCCAAGCCCGCCGCCAACGATCCCGTCGATTGCACCGAGGAAACCGCGCAGCGCGCCGGCGCCAAGCACAGCAGCCTGAATACCGACGAGCATGACGCCAAGCCCGATGTCGACAAGGACGATATCAGCGAGAAAGATCTGGATGATGCGCTCGACGATTCGATGGATGCGTCGGACCCGCCGTCCTCGATTCAGCCCTGACGCCACCCCGCCCCTGATGATGCTCAGCCCCCGGGGTTTCTGACCATCAGGGGCAGCATCGCGAATATCAGCTGCCCCGCCAGACCGATGGCGCCGGGCAGCGTCGCGAGGCTCGCCAGCCAGCCTTGCGATCCCTGGCCCAGCACCAGCGCCAGCCCCCATTCGCACACCATCAACAAGGCAAATCCGGTCAGCCCCATGGCGATGCGCTGACGTGCGGTGTCGATGCTACTGCGCCGGATGATCGCCCTGGCGCGTAGCAGCATCGCGGCCAGCATCACCGGAATCTCGCACAGCACCGCAGCGAATTCGCCTATAGCCGGAACCAGCAGCGGGATCCGGACAAGCGCGAGCGCAAAGCCCAGCGCGAAAGCCTCAGCCCCGTATCTCAGCCCTGCTCTGATGGCGGGGCCCAGCATCGGTCACACCGTGATCAGCAGACCCGCCAGCGCGGCGCTCATCAGGTTGGCGAGGCTGCCCGAGGCAAGCGCCTTGAGCCCGAGCTTGGCGATCATCGGTCGCTGGCTGGGGGCGAGGCCCCCGGTCACCGCCATCTGGATGGCGATCGACGAGAAATTGGCAAAGCCGCACAAGGCGAAGGTCACGATCGCGATGGTCCGCGCCGAAAGCCCGGAATCGGGTCCGCCCAGATCGATAAATGCGACGAACTCGTTGAGCACGATCTTGGTGCCGAACAGCCCGCCCGCGCGCAGCGCCTCGTCCCACGGCACGCCGATCAGGTACATGATCGGCGCGAAGACATAGCCGACCAACTTCTGGAACGACAGGTCGGCAAAGCCGATCCAGCCGCCGACCCCTGCGAGCAGGCCGTTGGCCATCGCCACCAAAGCGACGAACGCCAGCACCATCGCGCCGACCGCGACCGCAAGCTTGACCCCCGTCTGCGCGCCCATCGCGGCAGCCATGATGACATTGGCGGGGCGTTCGTCCTCATATTCGACATCGAGCGGCATCACCGCTTCGGGGCTCGCATCCGCCGGATCGTCGGGCATGATGATCTTGGCCATCAGGATGCCGCCGGGCGCGGACATGAACGCGGCGGCGAGGAGGAAATCGATGCGGATGCCCATCGCGGCATAGGCCGCCAGAATGGTGCCCGCGACGCCCGCCATGCCCACGCTCATCACCGTGAACAGCTGCGAGGGCTTCAGCGCGGCGAGATAGGGGCGGATCACCAATGGCGATTCGCTCTGGCCGACGAAGATGTTGGCCGCCGCACACAGGCTTTCGACCTTGGAGATGCCGATCAGCTTCTGGATCGCGCCGCCCACCCACTGGATCACCCGCTGCATGATGCCCAGATAATAGAGGATCGACACCAAAGCCGAGAAGAAGATGATCACCGGCAGCGCGGCGATGGCAAAGCTGTTGCCGCCGACTTCGGGGCTGGCGAGCGGGCCGAAGATGAAATTGGTGCCCGCCTGCGCATAGCCCAGCAGGTTGGAGACGCCGCGCGCCATCGCCTGGATCGCGGTCTTGCCCGCGGGCACGTACAGCACCAGTACCGCAATGCTGGCCTGCAGCGCGAAGGCGGCGCCGACGACGCGCAGCCTGATCGCGCGCCGGTTGTTGGACAGCAGCAGCGCGATCGACAGGATCAGCGCAATGCCTGCCAGTCCCAGCAAAATCCGTGTCATGCTTTGCGCCCGTGCCCCCGATAAAGGAAATGTCTGGTTGGTCCCCGGTCCTGCCTAGCCAGAATGCCGCGATGGGGGAAGCGCGAACTGCGCCCGCCGCGCCGAGCCGATCGCTGCCGGTCAGGGCCTGGGCTGGCGCGCGACCAGCCAGCAGCCGGTGACGATCAGGCCTGCGCCTGCCAGCGTTGTCCAGCCGATGGTCTCGTCGAACACCAGCCAGCCGAACAGCGCGCCCCAGATGAACATGGAGTATTCGAGCGGCAGCAGCGCCTGCGCCTCGGCCCGGGCATAGGCCCAGGACAGCAGCAGCAGCGACAGGATGGAGAGCACCGCGGACAGCGCCAGCAACCCCCAGCCGACCGGCGCGGAGAGCAGCTGTTCGCCCGGCAGCGTCCCGACAAAGGGCATCGCCAGCGCCATCCAGAAGCCAATGATCAGGTTCTGCGCGAGCACGATCTCCTGCGGGCTGGTAAGCTGCGCCTGCTGGCGCTGGAGGATGAGGTTCCAGGCATAGAGCACGGCAGACCCGGTGATTGCCGCGATCCCCGACCATTGGGCAACGCCGGTGTCCTGGCCTGCGGCTTGTGCTGCGCCGCCCAGCAGCCCGAGCCTTCCGCTTGCGATGACCGCCACCCCGGCAAACCCCAGTACCGACGCCATGATGGCACCCGAGCCGATGCGCTCCTTGAGCACCACTGCTGCAAGGAACAGCGCGATGATCGGGGCGATGAAGCTGATCGCGACCGCCTCTGCCATCGGCGTGCGCGCCAGTCCCCAGAAGAACAGCACCGCCATGGCCGCAACCACCGTTCCGCGCAGCAGATGCAACCGCAGCACCGCTCCGCGCGGGATGGCAGGGCTGCGCTGGGCGAGGAACAGCGCAAGGGCGAGCACCACGCCGATCATGCAGCGCCAGAACAGCGCGGCGACGACGCCCATGTCGATCGTCACCGTCTTCATCGCGGCATCCATCGCACCAAACAGCAGCATGCCGCCCAAACAGGCGGCGATCGCTACCAGCGGCGCTGCGTTCACCGCGCGGGAAGATGCAGGTCCTGATGCCATGGCAGCGCTGCTATCGACGCCGACGCAGGCGCTGTCCAGCCCCGAGCTTTGCCCGCCGGTCAGCGATCCATGATCGCCAGCGCAGCAGCGGTCGCGTCGCGATAGGCGCTGCCGTCATGGCGGTGCGCGCCGACGAAGTGCATGAACCGGCAGTCTGCATCCCAGGGTTCGGCCCAGTAATTGCCGTAATGGCGATAGGGCAGCAGCACCGGATCGGGATCGTTGGCGACGACGAAGCTCGAGGTCACCTGTTCGCTGCCCCATTCGCGCATCGCTTCGGCGCCGAGCAGGCCGGTCATCTCGCCGGCAAATCGGCGGGCAAGCGCGCGCCCGTCGCCGCCCTTCGAAAAGCCGGCGAACCCGGCACAGCCGCGGATATAGCGCAGCGTCTGCGCATCGCCGATGCGGGCGAGCGCGCGCTCCATGCGCGACTGGATGTGCGCGTCGGCCGATGCGGTGAGATCGGTCGGGGGCACGAACGCGGTGCAGGTCTGCGCGCCGATCTCCCATTCCGGGCCGCCGAGCAGCGTGAAGCTGCGGTTGGCGGTGATCGCGTCGATCACCGCATCGGGGCGCCCCAGGGTGACCGTGTCGCTGTCCAGCTGGATCACATAGTCATCGCCGCGCCGGTCGAGGATCGACAGGAACCGCTCCCACGCGCCGCCGGTCGGGAAGCCGCTGGTATCGACATTGGCGATATCGATGATCTCGGGGTTGCCGCAATGCTGCGCAAGCACGGCGCGGTCGGCTGCGGTCAGCGTGCCGTCGGACAGGATCACCACCCGCCCGCGCCGGACATGGTGCCACAGCGACTTGACCGCGACCAGATAGGGCAACAGCACCGCGGTCCCCATCATCGAGAACAGCACCAGGCCATCATCGGCAGGGATGATCGGCGCGGTACCCAGCACCGGGCGGCAGGCGGCGTCGTGCCGCCAGTTGTCCAGCCGGCTGCGAACGCGGAAGGGCAGAAGATCCATCAACATGGGCACCAGCCGATCGAAAGGGAAACCATCGCCCAGCCTATAGCCTCCATGAGGTTAATGCGACGCAAACAATATCGGCGCATCGCCCGGCTGCCACGGTACCGGGCGGATCATCGCGGCGGCAAACAGATCGGACTGCACCAGGCTTTCAAGCCAGCGCTGCACCCGGGGCAGGTCTTGGGCGGCGAACCAGTCGGCATCTGTGGCGGCGAACTGGCGCACGAACGGGAACAGCGCGATATCGGCCAGCGCGCGCTGGTCCCCGCACAGATAGGGCTGATCGGCCAGCCGCGCCTCCAGCGCTTCCAGATGTTCAAGACCCCCGGCGCGGTGGTCGCCGCTGTCGCCAGGATAGCGCGAGGGGTATTTGTAGCGGTCGAGATGGTGCTTGAACGGACCGTCATTGGCCGCGATCAGCGCGGCGTCATCGCCTGCCAGCCAGTCTTCGGGATCGCGCGCCGCCAGCGCCCAGCGCATGATTTCCAGGCTTTCGGCGATTACCTGCCCGTTGGCCAGCACCAGCACCGGCACCGTGCCCTTGGGCGAGGCATCGAGCATCGCCTGGGGCTTGGCGCGCAGGATGATCTCGCGCAGCTCAACCTCCTGCCCGCTCGCCAGCAGCGCCATCCGCGCGCGCATGGCATAGGGGCAGCGACGGAAGCTGTAGAGGATAGGGAGAGGGGTCATCGGCGCACGCTCACAGCATCACCTACTCCATCGTCACCCCCGCGGACGCGGGGGTCCCGCTTATACTACAACCTGAGCGCACAAGCGGGATTCCCGCGTTCGCGGGAATGACGAAAGACAGTGAACCCTAGCCCGCCAGACGCTCGGAGATTTCGAGCATGGCGATCGCGGCGCGGGCAGCATCGCCGCCCTTGTCCTTTTCGCTCATCTTGGCGCGGGTCAGCGCCTGCGCTTCGTTCTCGACCGTGAGGATGCCGTTGCCGATCGGCATGCCGTCGAGCGTCAGCGCCATGATCGCGCGCGCGCTTTCGTTCGAGACGACCTCGAAGTGATAGGTCTCGCCGCGGATGATCACGCCGATCGCGACATAGCCATCGAAGCGCTGGGTATCCGATGCCATCGCGATCGCGGCGGGGATTTCGAGCGCGCCGGGCACCGTGAGCACCTCGCAGCTGTGCCCGGCCTTCTTGATCGCGGCCTTGGCACCCTCGATCAGCAGGTCGTTGAGATGGTCGTAGAAGCGGGCCTCGACGATGAGGAAATGCGCCATGGTTTCAGTATCCCGTACAAATCACAAAAAGCAAAAAGGAAGGTCAGCCCGCGACCCAGGCGGCAACCTGACCCGCGACGGTGTTGGCTGCCTGGTTGAGCGCTGCGCCGACGCTGACCGCATCGACCGTGGCGACCGGAACGCTCGCCTCGAAGCGCTGCTTGCGCAGCGGGCTGCCGGGCTTGCGGATCACCGCATCATAGCGCACCACGACGGCACGCGCGCCCTCGTCATAGCCGAAGCGCTGCAGCTGGCCCGAAAGCATCATGCCGCGTTCGGAGCCGGTTTCGACCTGATCGAGCACCAGCCGTCCGCTCTTGGCGGCAAGCGTCTCGGCAAGCACGCCGCGGAACAGCCGCGCGGGCTTGTCGGCCCACACCGCATCCTGGACATAGGCGATCGCGCTGTCGCTGACTTGGACCGGTACGCGTACCTGATCGAGCGTGCGCTCGACCGTGGGTACGTCGACGATGATCGCCTCGGTCACCGAAGCCGATGCCATCGATCCTGCGGTCGGCGCTGCGTCCGAGGTCAGGGTAAGCAGCTGCGGCGGAGCCTTGTCGCCAAAGCTGACACAGCCAGCCAGCAGCAGAACGGTCGCCCCGGCGGCGAGAACGGGGCGGAACATCTGGTTCACAAGGCTGGCTCCGGTTGTCGGCATCGCGGTCATGGCTCGCCTTCTCAGTTCTTGGGCTTGTAGTCGGGAAGCGGTGGCCCGCCGAGCAGGCCGGTTGCGCCTTCCTGATCGATCTTCTCGGTGATCGCCGACAGCGCCCTGGCGGTGACGCGCAGATCGCGCACCAGCGCCTCGGTTTCGGGCAGCGTGGTGGTGGAGAACTGGCGCAGGCCTGGCCGTGCCTCTTCCATCGTCTCGGTCAGCTTGGCGAGCGTGCGGTCGGTCTCTGCCAGCGTCTTGGCGAGCTGCTTGGCGAGCGGGCGGCCTTCGGAATCGAGCACATCCTTGGTCGATTGCGCAGTGAGGCCAAGCTGCTCGGCGGCAACGCCTGCCTTGGCGAGCGTCACGCGCAGCTCTGCGAGCGCAGCGCGCATCTGCGGCGCGGTGTCGGACAGTTCGCCCGTCAGGCGGCCCGAATTCTTCAGCAGCACCGAAATCGATTTCTGGTTTTCGTCCGACAGCACCTGGGTGAACCGTTCGGTCAGCGTCGCCAGCCGTTCGAGCAGCAGCGGCGCGTTGTTGAGCAGTTCGCCCAGCGCGCCCGGCTTGGTCGGGATCACCGGAACGCCTTCGGGGCCCGGTTCGGTGAGCGCAGGCGCGCCCTGCTTGGCGCCATCGAGCTGGATTTGCGACACGCCGGTAAAGCCAACGCCCTGAATGGTCGCGGTGGTGCCCTCGAGGATCGGCACTTCGGAGTTCACCTCGATGCGCACGCGCACGAACTGCGGGTCCTTGGCCCACAGCGCGATCTCGGTCACCTGGCCCGATGGCACGCCCGAATAGGCGACGACCGAGCCCTTGGCGATGCCGTCCACCGATGTCTTGAAGAAGATATCGTATTTGTTGCGGTCGGTATCCCCCAGCCCCGCGAGCCAGATGACGAAGGCCGCGATGCCTGCGAGCAGCACCAGGGTGACGGTCCCCACCCAGACATGATTGGCGCGTGTTTCCATGGCGTTGGTTATGCCCCTGATCTTTTGATGCTGTCTACCGACAAAGCGGCGCGGTCGTTCCCCAAGGCGTGTTCCGGCGTCATCGCTTGAACCCCCGGCTCTTGCTCTGGGCGGGATGCCGGTTTTGGCGCCGCTCCTCGTCTGCGTGGCTCACGGCAGCGGCGCGGCCGCGCGGGCCGTTGAAATATTCCTGGATCCACGGGTGGTCGGTCGCGAGCAGCTCGGGGATCGTGCCGATGGCGATCACCTTGCGGTCGGCAAGCACCGCGACCCGGTCGCAGATCTCGTGCAGCGTATCGAGATCGTGCGTGATCAGGAACACGGTGAGGCCCAGCGTGCGCTGCAGTTCCAGCGTCAGCTCGTCGAACCGTGCCGCACCGATCGGGTCGAGGCCGGCGGTCGGCTCGTCGAGAAACAACAGGTCCGGATCGAGCGACAGCGCGCGGGCAAGGCCGGCGCGCTTCTTCATCCCGCCCGAAAGCTCGGACGGGTATTTGTCGGCCGCCTCTTCGGGAAGGCCGCTGAGCGCGATCTTGTACATCGCGATCTCGCGGCGCAGCTTGGAATCGATCTTGGGATAGAATTCCGCCAGCGGCACCATGACGTTTTCGGCCACCGTGAGGGTGGAGAACAAGGCCCCGCCCTGGAACAGCACGCCCCAGCGACTGCGGATCGAGACATCCTCTTCCGCCTCGTCGAGCATGGATTCGCCCAGAACCTCGATCCGCCCCGAATCGGGGGTCTGCAGGCCGATGATCGAGCGCATCAGCACCGATTTGCCGGTGCCCGATCCGCCGACCACGCCCAGAATCTCGCCATGGCGCACATCGAGCGACAGGTCGTCATGCACCACGTCATCGCCAAAGCTGTTGGTCAGCCCGGTGATGCGGATGGCGACATCGCATTCTTTCTGTCGGGCAGCGCTCATCCCCAGCCGATCTCGGTGAAGAACACCGCAAAGAACGCATCGAGCACGATGACCATGAAGATCGCCTGGACGACCGCTGCCGTCGTGCGTGCGCCGACCTCCTCGGCGTTGCCGCGCACCTGCATGCCCTGATAGCAGCCGGCCAGCGCAATGATCAGCCCGAACACCGGCGCCTTGACCATGCCGACATAGAAATCGGTGATCGGCACGACTTCCTGGATGCGCACGATGAAGGTCGCCACCGGGATTTCCAGCACAATCCAGCACAGGAAAGCGCCGCCGACCATCGCGACGATCATCGAATAGAAACCGAGCAGCGGCATCATCAGCACCGCAGCGGCGACGCGCGGCAGCACCAGAGCCTCGACCGGCGACACGCCGATCGTCCGCATCGCGTCGACCTCTTCGGTCAGCTTCATCGTGCCGATCTGCGCGGCAAAGGCGCTGCCCGAACGGCCCGCGACCATGATCGCGGTCATCAGCACGCCCAGCTCGCGGATCGTCAGCCGCCCGACAAGGTTGACGGTGAACACTTCGGCACCGAACTGGCGCAGCTGCACCGCTCCCTGCTGCGCGATGACGATGCCGATGAGGAAGCTCATCAGGCCGACGATGCCCAGCGCCGATGCGCCGACCAGCTCGAAATGGCGGATGATCGCGGCCCAGCGGATGCGGCGCGGATGAACCGCGAGCGACAGCACCGCGCGCACTATCGCGCCGAAAAAGCTCAACATCCCGACCATCGACGTCAGCGCAAGCATCACGCCTTCGCCGATGCCGCCGACCGCGCGGGTGACGATATCGGGGCGAGGCGGAGCGTCGACTTCGCCGACGTCGGACTTGCCGACCGCCTCGACCAGCCTGCCGCCCGATTCGCTCAGATTGACGATTTCACAGTTGTGATCGCGCGCCAGCCGATGCACGATCCACGCTCCGACAGTGTCGATATGCCCGACATCGGCCATGTCGATCAGCGCCGGAGACTGGTCCAGCGACTTGAGCCTTTTGTCGAGCGGACCGATGGTGGCGATATCCAGATCGCCGGTAAAGCGCAGCACCGCGCCGGTGTCGCTACGCTGTTCAACGGAAAAATCGGCCGGGACACCCATATCGGTGGCATCTTTGTGCGATAAAGCGCGCAATCACAAGCATCTTGGCGCACGGCCCGTCGCAGTCTTGCCCGATCAGACAAGCTTACACGGTGTTACAACGGCGCGCTTGTTTCCCGCCGATTTGGCTTTATGGCCTAGCAGCGTGGGGGAACGGCTAGCCTTTTACGACATGGACCGGACGATTACCGTCCATCCGACATATGCGCGCTTCCTGTTGTGGATGGCGTTGCGGCATGACCCCAAGCGGCTGCTGCTGCTGCCGTTCTCCGCGCTGGCAGGGCTTGGCTATCTGCTGCGCATCGTCAGCCGCGATTCCCTCAAGCAGATCAACCAGCGGCTGCTGCTGGGCTCGCTTCGCCTGTCGCGGCTGGCGGCGCCGATGGCGGGGCACGCCGAATTCGTGTTCGCCAAGAACATCCGCCCCGGCGCGATCGAGCAGATCGCAGCGGACCGCGAGGCGGGCTATCGCATCGTCATCGCCACCGCGTCCTACCGGCTTTATGTCGATGCGATCGCCCGGCGGCTGGGGATCGATGATGTCATCGCGACCGATCTCACCGCCTCGCGCGGGCGGGTGCAGCCGCGCATATCCGGGCACAATTGCTACGGCCCGCACAAGGCCGAGATGATCGCGGCGTGGATGGCCGAGCACGGGCTCGACCGTGCCGCCTGCCACATCCGCTGCTATTCCGACCATGTCTCGGACCTGCCGATGCTGGAAATGGCGGACGAGGCGTTTGTCACCAACGCGCATGTCCCGATGCGGCTGGTGGCGCGGGCCAAAGGCTGGCCCGAGCTCGACTGGCCTGCGGGCAACGGCCATCTTGCGGTGGCGCTGCCCACCCTGCCGGGCTAGCGTGGCCCCCGAACCGCGCCGCAGGGGAGCCGCATGAACACCACCGCCCATATCCTGTCCTCAATCGCCGCCGCGCTGCTTGTCTGTGCGCCTGCAGGCGTGCTCGCGCAGCGGGCCGGCAACACGGCAGAGGCCGAGGCGCCCGCTTATCCCGATATCCTGCCGCTGCGCGAACAGGCCAAGGTGCGCGATGGCTGGCTCGCGCAGCGGCTGGAGAGCGTGGTGCCGGCGCTGATGCGCGAACAGGGCGTCGACATGTGGGTTCTGATCGCGCGCGAATATGTCGAGGACCCGGTGGTCGCGACCATGCTCGATGCGCGCTCGATGCACGCGCGGCGGCGAACCATCCTGGTGTTCTTCGATCCGGGCGAAGGCAAGCCGGTCGAGCGGCTGACGGTGAGCCGCTATGGCCTTGCCGGCATGTTCACGCCCGTATGGACGCCCGAAACGCAGCCCGACCAGTGGAAGCGCCTCGCCGAGGTGATCGCCGAGCGCAACCCACAGAAGATCGCGCTCAACATCTCGGACCAGACCGCGCTTGCCGATGGCCTTACCCACAGCCAGCACGAAGAGCTGATCGCCGCGCTGCCCGAAGCGCTGCGCAGCCGCATCGTGCCCGCCGGGCCGCTCGCGATCGGCTGGCTGGAAAGCCGCATCCCGGCCGAGCTGGAAGTCTATCCCTCGATCGTCCGCACCGCGCATGGCATCATCGCCGAGGCGCTGTCCGATGCGGTGATCACGCCGGGCACCACCACTGCCGAGGACGTGCAGTGGTGGATGCGCGACAAGGTCAGCGCGCTGGGGCTCAAGGTCTGGTTCCACCCTTCGCTTGCCATCTTCCGCGCAGGCCAGTCGGGCGAACTGACGGGCGATGCGGTGATCGAGCCCGGCGACATGCTGTGGACCGATTTCGGGATCACCTATCTGGGGCTCAACACCGACACCCAGCACCTGGCCTATGTGCTCAAGCCCGGCGAGAGCGATGCGCCCGACGGTCTCAAGGCGGGGCTCGCCGCCGCCAATGGGGTGCAGGACATCCTGACCGCCGAGTTCCGCGTCGGCCTGACCGGCAACGACCTGCTCGCAGCAACCCGCGCGCGCGCGATCGCTTCGGGCTATCAGCCCAGCATCTATTCGCACCCGATCGGCTTTCATGGCCATGGCGCGGGTCCGGCGATCGGCTTCTGGGACAATCAGGAGGCGACGCCCGCAGGCGACTATCTGGTCCGCGGGAATACCGCCTGGTCGATCGAACTGGCGGTCACCAACAACGTTCCCGAATGGGGCGATCAGGCGGTCTCGTTCCGCACCGAGGAGGACATGGTCTTCGACGGCGAGCAGGTGCGCTATCTGGATGGACGGCAGGACAGGTTCCACCTGATCAAGGGCGCTGCGGACCGGCCTGTGGAGGTGCCAGCACCCGCGCCCGAAGCCCTGCCTACCGAGCCGGTGGTGGATGGGGTGCAGGAGTAACCTGCCCACATACGCTCATCCTGAGCCTCTCGAAGGACCCGCGCCCACGCCGGCCGAATAGCGGGGCCTTCGACAAGCTCAGGCTGAGCGGATTTAGATCGATCGGGTCTGATATCCGCTATTGATGCTCGCGTCCGAAGTCGGGCTTTGCATCATCCTGGCCCTGCTCGATGATCGAGCGACGGATGGTGCGGGTGCGGGTGAAGAGTTCTTCGAGCTCGTCGCCCTTGTCCCAGCGGATCGCGCGTTGCAGCGCCGAGAGGTCCTCGGAGAAGCGCTGGAGCATTTCGAGCACCGCGTCCTTGTTCGACAGGAACACGTCGCGCCACATTACCGGATCGCTGGCGGCGATGCGGGTGAAGTCGCGAAAGCCGCCTGCCGAATATTTGATCACCTCGCTCTGCGTCACGCCCTCCAGATCGCTGGCGGTGCCGACGATGGTGTAGGCGATAAGGTGCGGCAGATGGCTGGTCACCGCGAGCACCAGATCGTGATGCGCCGCGTCCATCGTCTCGACATTCGCCCCCAGCGCCTGCCAGAAGCCCGCGACGCGCGCACACGCGCCTTCGTCCGCGTCGGCATCTGGCGTCAGGATGCACCAGCGCCCCTTGAACAGGCTGGCGAACCCCGCTTCCGGCCCGCTGTTCTCGGTCCCCGCCACCGGGTGCGCGGGCACGATGATCGCGTTGGGCAGCGCGCCGCGCAGCGCGGTGAGCACGCTCGCCTTGCACGAGCCGACATCGGAGATGATCGCCTGCGCGGACAGATGAGGTGCCATCGCCTCGGCAGCAGCAGCCATCGCGCCGACCGGCACGCACAGGATGACCATCTCGGCCTCGGCCAGCTCCGCTCCGAACGCGCTGTGATAGCTGTCGCACAGCCCGATCGCCTCGGCGCGCGCGCAGACTTCGGCGTTGCGGTCATAGCCCAGGATGCGCGTTTCGGGCAGGCTCTGGCGGATCGCGCGCGTGATCGACGATCCGATCAGCCCAAGACCGACGATGGCAACGGCGGCGAAAGGAGCGCTCATGCGCTGACCAGATCGCGCAGCACGGCGGCGATGGCGCGCATGTCCGCCTCCTGCCCGATGGTGATCCGCAGCGCATGGCCAAGCCCCTGCCCCTTTGGCCAGCGCACGATATAGCCCGCCTGCATCAGCGCATTGAACGCGGTCTCGGCGCTGACCGCGCCTTCGAACAACACCAGCAGAAAGTTGGCGTGGCTGGGGATGACGGTAAGCCCGTGATTGCCCAGCTGCGCGATCTCGTCCGCCAGCCACTGCCGCCAGCGGGTGTTGTGAGCGCGCGACCGCGCCACGAAGTCCTGATCGCCCAGCGCTGCCAGCGCTGCGGCCTGCCCGCCAAGCGTGACGTTGAACGGGCCGCGGATGCGGTTGAGCGTGTCGATGATCGCCTGCGCCCCGAAGCCCCAGCCGATGCGGTCTCCGGCCAGGCCATAGATCTTGGAAAAGGTCCGCGTCACCAGCACGTTGTCGTGGTTGCGGGACAGTTCCAGACCCAGATCATCCTCTTCGGGCGACAGATATTCGGCATAGGCCTGGTCGAGCACCAGCAGCACGTGCGACGGCAGCGCCGCGTGCAGCCGCGCGATTTCGCCGCGCGAGGTCAGCGTGCCCGTGGGGTTGTTGGGGTTGGCGAGATACACCACGCGGGTCGCATCGGTGATGCAGGCGAGCAGCGCGTCGACATCGGTCGCATAAAAGTTGTCTGGCGCAACTACCGGGGTCGCGCCGCAACGCCGGGCGGCGATGTCATAGACCGAAAATCCGTAGCGGACATGGACGACCTCGTCCCCCGGCCCGCAATAGGCCTGCGCGGCCAGGTTAAGCAATTCGTCCGATCCGGTGCCGCACACCACCCGCGCGGGGTCCAGCCCGTGCAGCATAGCGATCGCCTGGCGCAGCGCGGTGCTGTCGGGATCGGGATAGAGCGAGGGGTGCTGCGCCGCGCCTGCCGCGCGCGCTGCCAGCGCCGCCGGGCTGGTGCCCAGCGGGTTCTCGTTAGCGGACAGCTTGACCAAAGGAACACCGTCATCCCCTGTCGATTTTCCGGGGACATAGGCGTGGATCGCCTGGATCCAATCTTTGGGCTGGGGAAGTCGGGTCATGGCCCGCGCGCATAGCGTGAGTCGTCCAGGATGGGAAGCGTCGAGCGTGGCTGCAGGACCTCGCCCGAGCCGACACCCCCTCGCTGTGGCTGCAACTGGGGGCCAATTCCTTCAAAAGATTGCCAAATTACCCCCCCGTTACAAGCCATGTAACGCTCGCCCCTACGCCCAACCCAAAGCCATGTTAACTTTGGACAATTTCGGGACGGACGCGCATTAGCGGGTTGCCCCCAGTTTGAGGCTGGGTTAAGGCTTTCACCAAGGTCGCCCTTGGATAGCAGAAGCGCAAGAACCGCTATGCTGTCCGTTACTCGGTTCAGGGTAATGCGGCCCCAGCCAAATTCCCCGCATCCGCAATGCTTAAAGGGGGTGACTTTGGCGACGCGCAACAATCGCACGAAACAGGTTTTTCTGGGCTCTGCCATGGTGGCAGGGCTGTTCGGCGCGACCGCGGGCCATGCCCAGCAGATCAACGTCCCTTCTCCCCCCACCCGCGAGGAAATCGAGCGCCCCGTGCAGCAGCGCGCCGACCGGCCCGCACGGCTGACCGTCGAAGGCGATATCGAGCGCGCACCCTGCCCGCTGGCCGACCCTGCCTATGCCAATGTCCGCCTGACGCTGACCGAGGCCCGGTTCAACAACCTGGGGCCCGTCGCTCCGGCCGAGCTGCGCCCGCTGTATGAGCCCTATATCGGCACCGAGCAGCCGGTCGCGGTTCTGTGCGAAATCCGCGACGCGGTCGCCACCAAGCTGCGCCGCGATGGCTATATCGCCGCAGTGCAGGTTCCCACCCAGCGCATCGACAACGGCATCGTCCAGTTCGAGGTGCTCTACGCCAAGCTGACATCGATCCGCGTGCGCGGCGATGCCGGCAATGGCGAGAAGCTGGTCGCAGGGTATCTCGAGCGGTTGACCGAAGGCACCGTGTTCAACCAGCGGCTGGCCGAGCGCTATCTGCTGCTCGCGCGTGACCTGCCAGGATACGACATCCGGCTCACCCTGGTGCCTGCGGGCACCGGCCCCGGCGAGCTGATCGGCGACGTCACGGTGCGGCGCACGCCGTATGAAGTCGACCTCAACGTCCAGAACCTCGCCGCGCGCGACGCAGGGCCCTATGGCGCGCAGCTGCGCGCGCAGTTCTATGGCCTCACGGGCATGGGCGATCGCACCTATATCTCGGCCTATTCGACGCTCGACTTCGACGAGCAGCAGATCGTCCAGGCGGGGCACGAATTCCGGGTCGGCAAGGAAGGCCTGACGCTGGGCGGGCGATTCACTTATGCCTGGACCAAGCCGCAGCTCAACCTGCCCGCAGGCGTTGGTGCGACGATCGATGCGACGACTTTGCTCGCCAGCATCGAGGCGCGCTATCCGCTGCTGCGCACCTAGGCTGCATCGCTCTACAGCACCATCGGCCTGGATTACGTCAACCAGGACATCGATTTCATCGGACCGCTGTCGCGCGACCGGATCCGCGTGGCCTATGCCCAGCTGGCGGGCGAGGCGATTGACATGGACAATGGCGCTGCGCCGCGCTGGCGGCTGGGCGGGCAGATCGAGCTGCGCCAGGGGCTCGATATCCTGGGCGCGAGCGAGGCGTGCAATTTCGTCTGCGCATTGGTCCGCACCCCCACGACCCGCGGCGATGGCGACCCGACCTCCACGCTCATCCGCGGCGAAATCGCTGCCGAAGCGGCGCTGGGCGACCAGTTCTCGGTGTTCGTTCGCGGACGCGGCCAGATCGCCTTCGATCCGGTGCTCAGCTTCGAGGAGTTTTCGGGCGGCAACTTCACCATCGGGCGCGGTTACGATCCCGGCGTGATCGTCGGCGATGACGGCGCTGGGTTCTCGGTCGAGTTTCGCGGGCCGCAGATCGCCCCGATCAAGCAGACCGATTTCTCGTTCCAGCCGTTTGTGTTCATGGATGTGGCGTGGACCTGGGACGATGGCCGTCCCGGCGATCCGCAGCGGCTGAGCTCGGTCGGCGGCGGCGTGCGCGCGCGGCTCGACGACCGGTTCCGGCTGGACGTGACCGTGGCGGTGCCCACCGAAAGGTCCGGCCTGCTGGTCGACACGCCTGATCCACGCATCCTGTTCACCCTCACGACCTTACTACTGCCCTGGGGAGCCCGCTGATGGCCGATAACCGCACCATGATCGCCCGCCGCATCACGCTGGCCAAGGCGACCTCCGCGCTCGCGCTCGCCACCGGCCTGGCTCTCGGCGCATCTGGACCGGCGCATGCCCAGGCGTTCGAAGGCAACCCCACCGTTATATCGGGCGGGGTTAACATCGTCCGCACCCCCGGGACGGACACCATCCGCGTCGACACCAACCAGGCGGTGATCAACTGGACCACCAACGACGCCGCAGTCACCGGCGGGCCGATCAACTTCCTGCCCAGCGGGCGTACCGCCTTCTTCCGCAACAACCCCACCGCGCAGAACTTCTTCACCGTCCTCAACCGCATCATCCCCACCGGCACCAGCCGTGCAGTCCAGTTCAACGGCACCATCATCAGCCAGCTGCAGACCGCAGCCGGGCTCGTGCCCGGCGGCAATGTGTGGTTCTACAGCCCCGGCGGCGTGGTCGTGAACTCGACCGCGGTGATCGATGTCGGCGGCCTGCTGCTGACCAGTTCCGATCCGGTGCGCGACGGCAATGGCGATTTCATCAACGCGGCAGGGTCCTTCACCCTCAGCCAGGCTGCATCGCCGTCTTCGGTGATCGTCCAGCCGGGCGCCCAGATCCGTGCGACCTCTGAAAACAGCTACATCGCGATGGTCGCGCCGACCGTGCTGCAGGGCGGCAACGTCACCGTCAACGGATCGGCGATGTATGTCGGCGCAGAGGCTGCCACCATCACCTTCGGCGGCAACGGCCTGTTCGATATCCAGGTGACCACGGGCACTGACGGAACGGGCGGTCTTGCGGTCGGCCATGGCGGCGTGACCACCGGCCCGGCGAGCACCGGCGTGAACGACAACCACCGCATCTACATGGTCGCGGTGCCCAAGAACAATGCCATCACCATGGCGATCGGCGCCGGCAGCCGGCTGGGATTCGACATTGCGGGCGCTGCCGATGTCCAGGGCAACTCGATCATCCTGTCGTCGGGCTATAACGTGTTCGGCGATTTCGTGGACACCAGCGCGGCGGTCAATCCGGCGCAGGCGGCGGACATCAATGTCGCGCCGGCAGATATCACATCGTCGTTCATCGCTGCGGCCTCGCGCAACTTCCTGGGCCAGTCGCTCAGCGGCGATCTCAATTTCTTCAGCGATGTGCAGGCCTTTGGCGCCAACTCGGCCGTCCTGAACGCCGATGGCGCCAGTGCCTCGATCAACGTCGGCGGCAACCTGACGCTGTCTGCCAACGATTTCCGCTTGGTCCAAGGAGCCAATGCGCAGGCCGGAACCGTGCGTCTGCGTGCGAACAACGGCGGCGTGATCAGCCTTTCGGGCAATGCCAATCTGGATGCGGTCGGCATCGGCGGCTCCAACTCGACCAGCGGCACGGTAGGCAGCGGCACCGGCGGCGTGATCGAGATTCTGGCCAATGATGGCGGGCTGATCGCGATTGCGGGCAATCTGCGTGCGGATGCGTCCGGTTTCTCCGGCCAGACCGAAACCACCGGGGTTGGCAGCAACTTCGGCCGCGGCGGCAGCATCGGCGTCTTTACGCTGGGCAGCGGCGGAACGCTGCTGGTGGACGGGGGCACCGAACTGTTCGCCCAGGGTCTGGGCCTTGACGATGCGGGATCGGCAAGCGGTACGGGCGGCGCCGGCTTCGGCGGACGGATCGACGTCTTCGCGCAGGGCTCTGGCCATCTGATGCGCTTTGGCGACGCGTTTCTGGCCGATGTCACCGGCTTTGGCGGCAGTGGCGCCAATACCGGCAACGGCGGCGCTGGCCTGGGCGGACAAATTTTCGTCAGCACCGAAGGCGCAAGCACGCTCGATTTCCTGAGCGACCTGTCGCTGCTGGCCTTCGGCTTCGGCGGAACGGCAGGCGTGACCTCGGGCGCTGCGGGCGGCGCTGCCACCGGCGGCACCGCCAGTCTCAGCATGGGAGGCACCGGCGGGCTGATCAATGTCGGCGCGGATGCGATTTTGCGTGCCAGCGCGAATGGCGGCATCGGCGCACACACCGGCAATCTGGGCGGCAATGCCACCGGCGGCGGCGCGATCATCTTCCAGAACGCCGCGGGCGGCAATCTCACGATTTCCGGCACCACGCAGGTCGAATCCTTCGGCATCGGCGGCATGGCGACCTTTGGCGGCAACGGGCAGGGCGGCAACGCGCAGGTCATCGTCCAGAATGGAGGGCAGCTCAACCTGCTCAACGGTCTGACCGTGGACAGCTCGGGCCTGGGCGGCACCGCGAGCACCCCGGGCACGGGATCGTCCGGCAACGGCACCGGCGGCGCGATCGCACAGCTGATCGCGCTCACCGGCGGCGTGGTCAACATCACCGGCGATGTCACGGTCTCGGCCAATGGCGCGGTGTTCGGATCGGCGCTGTCGGGAATCGATGGCGGCAACGGCACCGGCGGCAACGCCTCGATCTCGCAGAACACGCTGGGCCAGATCACCATCAACGGCAACGCCAATGTGACCGCGACCGGCACCGGCGATGCAAACCAGGGCGGCGGCGACGGGATTGCGGGCAATGGCGTGGGCGGCGACGCGCGCATCGTGGTCAACGATTTCAACGTCACCATCACCGGCAACGCGACAGTGGATGCGAGCGGCTTTGGCGGCAACAATCTGGGCGGAACCCGCGGCGGCAACGGCACCGGCGGGCTCGCCAATCTGGGCGCGGCAGTCGGCACGCTGACCATCGGCGGCGATGGCATCGCCCGGGCGTCCGGCCTTGGCGGCGATTCCGTAAGCTCCGGTTCGGGCGGAACCGGCATCGGCGGCCAGGCGCTGATCGGCACCGTCACATCGACCGCGCTGATCCAGATCGCAGGCATCGCGGATATCGCAGCCAATGGCGAGGGCGGCGACGGCTTCGGCACTACCGGCTCGGGCGGGGCAGCAACTGGCGGCACCGCGCAGCTATTTGCGCAGAGCGGCCGGGTCAACGTCACCCGCAGCAGCTTCCTCAGCGCCTCGGCCTTTGGCGGCAACGGCGCCAGCAATGCGGCAGGCGGCGCAGCCCAGGGCGGCAATGCCAGCATTCTTTCGCTGGGTGACGGCCGCATCACGCTGGGCAACAGCGTGTTCATGGCGGCCTTCGGAGGCGCGGGCAGCAGCGCGGGCGGAACCGGCAACACCGGCACCGCCACCGGCGGCAACGCCGTCATCCAGGCGCAGACCGCGGGCAGCTCTGTCACCGTCAACGGCAGCGTCTTTGCCGATGCGAGCGCGGCCGGCGGTTCCAGCGGAACGGGCGTGATCGGGCTGGCGACCGGCGGCGGCGCATCCGCAACCGCGCAATCGGGCCTGTTGCAGATCAACGGCGACGTCGTACTCGATGCCTCGGCCACCGGCGGCGATTCGACCGTTTCGGGAATCGGCGGCGCGGCCACCGGCGGACGCACGCTGATGGTGGTGTTCGGCACCGGCGGCGGCACCGCCAGCGCCACGGGCGCGTTGACCCAGCAGGTCAACGGCGTCGGCGGCAATGCCAATGTCGGCACCGGGGGCGTCGGCACCGGCGGCCTGGCCGAGTTCGGCACTTTGGGCATCGTCGGTACCGTGACGATCGGCGGCAACGCCAGCCTGTCGGCCAACGGCTTTGGCGGAACCGCCTTTGTCGCGGGCAATGGCGGCAACGGCGTGGGCGGTCAGGCGCGCTCGGGCGTCAACGGTGCAACACTGCGCGGCGCGGACATCCTGCTCAGCGCGGTCGGTGCGGGCGGCAACGGGTCTGCGGGCGGCAACGGCGGCAACGGCACCGGCGGCGGCGCATCGCTGATCGCGGGCAGCGGCCCGGTGACCGGGCTGGTCGATTTCGACAATGTGCTGATCAACACCGCAGGCTTCGGCGGCGCGGGCGGCGCAGGCACCACCGGACCGACCGGCGGCACCGGCGGCAATGGCGGCATCGGCACCGGCGGCACCATCCAGATGCTCGGCACGGCGGGCAACGGACAGCTCGATGTTCTTGACGTCCAGCTCAGCGCCGACGGCATCGGCGGTGCGGGCGGGCTTGGCGGCGCAGGCAGCGCGGGCCGGGGCGGCAATGGCGGCGCAGGCGGAGCGGGTATCGGCGGCCGGGTCGATTTCGGCACCCAGAGCGGCACCGGAGCGCTGACCGTCAATGTCGGCTTTGCGGATATCGGCAATGTCTCATCGGCGGCGCAGGGCTTTGGCGGCGCAGGCGGCAATGGCGGCTTGGGCTCGACCGGAAGCGGCAATGGCGGCAATGGCGGGGCAGGCTTTGGCGGCGACAATATCCTGATCGTGCGCGGATCGCGGGTGACTGCGGACGATATCACGATGGTGGTCGGCGGCGCTGGCGGCACGGGCGGCGCGGGCGCGGTCGGCGGCAATGGTGGCAACGGCACTGGCGGCGGCCTGGGCTTTGCGATCACCGACCGGTTCCAGATACCGGCCAATCGCGGTCTGCTGCAGGCGGGCAACGTCCTCGGCATTTCCACCGGCATCGGCGGCGCCGGTGCGGTGGGGGGCCTGGGCTATTATTCCACCGGCAACAATGTCGAGCTGCGCAATGCCGACGCTACGGTGACCAGCTTCGTAATCAATGTCGGCGGCGATCTTCCCGATCCGCTGCTGCAGCTTGAAGACTCGATCCGGATCAGCGACGGCACGTTCAACGCGGGCAACAGCTTCACCTATCTGACGCCCAATTCGCTCTCGGTGCTGATCGGCAACGCCTCGCTCAATGCCAGCGCGGTGGGTCTGAGCGCGGGCACCTTTATCGCCGATACCGTGCTGCCCACACCCACCAACATCGGCACGATCACGGCGAATGCGATCAGCCTGCAGTCGGTCGGCAGCATCGTCGTCACGGCCAATTTCGCGACACCTGGCAGTCTGACAGCGGTGAGCAACGGCGCGATCAACCTGCGCAACATCAATGCCGGCGGCGTGATCGGCATCCAGGGCACTTCCCTGCAGCTTGGCAACCTCACATCTGGCAACCACATCAACCTCACTTCGACCAGCGGCTCGATCAATGCAGGGGTTATCAGTGCGGCCAACTTCATTGCGATGACCGCAGCGAACGGCCTGACGCTGACCACCGCGACATCCGGCACCGGCCATATCGATCTGCTGGTCAATTCGGGCAACCTGACCATCGGCAACCTCGCGGCCGGAACCTATATCGTGCTGGATACCCGCGCTGGCAACATGGCGCTGGGCAACATCCAGTCGGGTGCCGAAACCGAGATCGAAGCTGCGGGAAGTGTCCAATTCGGCAACGCCGTCACCGGTCTTGAATTTGCCATCGAAGCAACGGGCAACATTACCGGCGGCAATGTCAACGCTGCAGGGGCTGTGCCGACAACAAGCTACAGCGTCGGCCTGCTTTCCCGGACCGGCTCGATCCAGGTCGGAAACCTGACAGGAGCGCGCAACATCGGATTGGTGGCTCCAGGCACCATCACTACCGGTTCCCTGACGAGCGGCGAGAACATCATCGCCCTCGGCAACGGCAACATCCTGTTCAACGGTCCAGTCACTGGCGGAACGGGCGCAGCCAACTATTTCTATGTCGGCAACATTTCAATGGTGTCGCTGCTCGGCGCAGATTTCAATCCCGCGCCGCTGTTTGGCGTGACGCCGGTGCGCACCACCGGCAGCCTGACGGTCAACGGCCCCATCCAGACCGGCAATCTGCTGGCCGGCGTCGGCACCGCGTTCTCGACCACCGGAGCGATCACCGCCACCGGCGGACGCGTCGCCATCACCGCCGGCAGCATCACTGCGCAGGCGATCAACTCCACCCAGGGCACGGTCCTCAACGCCACCAACGGCAACATGACCGTCGGCAACATCGTCACAGGTGGCCCTGTGTCGCTGCAGACCACCACCGGGCTGATCACAACCGGCACGCTGGCGGGCAGCCAGGTTGGTGTCGATGGCCAGGGGGCGGTCAGCATTGGCGGGGTCACCACCACGGGCGCGGCGCAGCTGCGGTCGCGTGCGAGCACGTTCACCTCCACCGGAGCGATCACCGGCGGCACGGTGAACATTGGCGGCACCGCAATTGCGCTCACCAACGTCACCAGCACGGCGGGCGCCATCGCGATGGGGGCGACTGCAGGCAATCTCACCTTCGGCACGCTGACCTCGTCGGCCAACACCCAGTTCTCGGCCACCGGATCGGTGACCGGCGGGGATATCACCGCGGGCAGCTGGATCGGCACGATCGTCGGCGGCAACATGCAGCTGGGCAATCTGCGCACCACCGGTCCCGGCGTTGCGCCGACCAGCGGCTTCAGCATCGGCCTGGGCGCCAATGGCGCGATCACCACCGGTACCGTCAACAGCTTCGGCTCGGTGGGCATCGGGTCGGATGATGGCCAGGGCAATGTCGGCAACGCGGCCAGCATCACCACCGGCGCGATCACCGCAGGCGGCAGCGCCTTCCTGCGCAGCACGCAGGGACTGACCACCGGCGCGATCACGTCGACCAACGAGATCCGCGTGCGCGGCGGATCTGTCACCACCGGCGCCCTGCAGGCGACCAACGCCATCCTGGCCGCGGCGATGACGGGCAATCTCAACACCGGCAACATCACCACCGGCACCTCGGCGGTGCTGCTCGCAGCCCAATCGGTCAACACCGGTGCAATCGGCACGGGCACCACAGGCACGACGCTGATCGCCAACAGCTCGGCGATCTCGCCGACCGGACTGATCTCGACGATCGACCTGGGCGCGCTGCTGGCGGCAACGCCGGTCCGCGTCGGGGGCAGCGTCTCGATCGGCGCACCGGTCACCACCGGCACGCTGCTCTCCGCCTCCACCGGCAGCTTCTCGGCCAGCAGCTCGATCACGGCGGGCACGCGGATCAGCCTCGACGTCGGCGGCACTGCCGTCTTCGGCGGGCTGGCGGTCGCGCCCACCATTGCGATCAGCTCGGGCGACATCGCCTTTTCGCAGAACGGCGGTCTTGGCAACGCCAGCACCGGCACGATCACGCTGACCGCCAACCGCAGCGGAGCGGTGATCATCGGCGGCAGCGGCGACAGCCAGTCGCAACAGGGTGGCTACACGCTCGACGGCAGCGAGATCTCGCGCATCCGCGCGCAGAACATCGTGATCAACGCGCCCAACGTCTCCTCGACCGGCACCGGCGTGGAAATCCGCGCGCTGACCATGAACGGATCAGCTGCGGCCAGCGGGGTCAACCTCAACGGCTCGGAAGGCAGCCTGACGATCAACACGGCTGGCACCATCCGCGTCAACGGCAACGCCGTCTTCAATTCGATGGCATCGACCAACCGCGTGGCGCTCAACGCTGCGCGGGTGGAGATCAACGCCGACACCGGCGGCATCTTCCTCAACGGCAGCTCGCCGGGCGGGGTACTGTCGATCACCGCGAACAACATCCACATCGCCAGCGCGTCGCTGCTGGATCAGCTGGCATCCAACGTCAACTTCACCGGACGCGACACCGCGCTCAGCCTGCCGATCGCGACATCGCGGCCAGACGGGGTGATCCAGGCATCGCGGCTGCAGTTCAATGTCGGCAGCACGCTGCTGATCCAGAACACCGGCACCAGCCTGCTGAACGCCGGGTTCTTCGGCCGGGTGGGCAGCGTCGAGATCGTCCCCCGGTCCTCGCAGAGCTCGTCGGGCCTGATCGACATGGTGATCTATGGCCAGCTGCTCGACACCGGCGATATCGTGCGCAACGGCAGCTCGGTGCGCGACCTGATCTTCCCGCGCTCGTCATCCGCCGGGCAGGACGGACCCAGCACGATCACCGGCTTCACCGCCAACTCCAGCGTCAATGGCTGCCTGCTCAGCGCGATCAGCTGCGGCGGCGGCGGCATCAGCGAACAGGGCCCGACCGTGGTGGTCCATGCCGGACCTCCGCCGCCACGGCCCGCCGAGGAACGCCAGGCCGAACGCGAGCAAGAAGAGGCCGAGGCTGCCGCAGAAGAGGCGGCACGCGGCGATGCCGCACCGCGCCGCCCGATCATGCCGCCGGTCACCATCGTCAACACCCGCCGGCTTGGCGTCGATCCGATCATCGACGAGCCGGTAACCAGCGGCGGCAACCCCAATCTGCAGCTTGACCAGCCGCTGCCCAATGCCCTGCCCGATACTGGAGGCCAGCCATGATCCGCACCCCGTCCCTCACCCGTGGCTTGCGAGGCGCGCTGGGGCGCACGGGCGGTGCCGTCATGGCGCTCAGCCTGGGGATGGCAGGCCTGCTGCCGGGCAGTGCAGCTGCCCAGGGCGAAGACGCCATCGCGCTGCGCGACAGCTTCCGCGTCGGATCGGCAGGCGTGCTGTGCACCGCGCAATACCGCCCGACCGATGCGGCGCTGACCAGCATGTTCGATCGCGGCTATCGCGTGGTGTGCCGCGATGCCGCCAGCCCGGTGGGTTCGCTCTATGCGCTGCGCGGCGGCGAGGGCGACCGGCTGGCAAGCTATCTGCAGGCCGCAGCCAGCCGTCTCAGCTGCTCCGAACGGCAGGTGACCGAGGTCGAGAATGTCGGCGGCGCGACGGTGATCGAATGCCGAGACCCCAAGGCGTCGGTGGATTACCGGCTGTACGCGGCGGTGCGCGGCGAGACCGTGTACATCGCCGAGGGTCTTTCGGGCTATGATTCCGCGCTCAGGCTGGCGCTGGCCTCGCTGGTCACCGACCGGCCGGTGACCGGCACGGTCGATGTCGCCACCACCTCGGTCAGCGATCCTGCCGCCTTTGCGCGCATCCAGGCGGGGACGCTCGACGAGGAATCGGCGCGCACCGAGGCCTATGTACGCAACAATTACGGCGCCTATGCCGAATCGTCCGAATTCTTCGAAACGCTCGCCGCGCGCGAGAAGGGCTCGTCCGAACGCACCGCAGAGTTCCTCGCCAACCAGGCGCTGCAGCAATCGAACATGGGCGATTTCGCCACAGCAGGCGCGCTGTTCGCGCGCGCCGACCGGCTGGTCGCCGCAAGCGACGGCGTCACGCAGCGGATGATCCGCAACTTCCGCGCGATCGATGCGATCAACCAGCGCAACCCTTCGGCCGCGATCGCCTTTCTTGACCGTCCGGTGGCGATCGACACCGAGATGATCGGCGAGGCGCGGCTGTCGCAGGGCGAGATCACCAAGATGCTCGCCGACCAGATCAACCGCGAAAACTCGGGCCTCAAAAGGCTGGGCGGGGTCGACAGCAGCCTGACCGGCACCGAGCGCGCGCAGATCCTCGACGGCCAGGCGCTGCTGCTGCGCGGCTCGGCGCTGCGGCTTTCCGGGCAGAGCGCAGCCGCGCTCACGGCGCTGCAGCAGGGCATCGACATGATCGTGGCGGTGCGCAACGGCCGCATCAGCTCGACCGGCTGGCTGCGCGCCGAAGTCGCGACCCAGCGCGCACTGATCCAGGAATCGCAGGGCGACATGACCGGCGCGCGCGCAGGACTGACCGAAGCACTGGCGATCTACCGACTCGATTACCCGCAATCGCCCGGCCTGCTCAGCGCCAAGGCGCGGCTGGCCGCGTTCCTCGCGCGGCGGGGCGAGGCGGATGCTTCGATCGCGCTCTATGACGAGATCGTCGCCGAGGGCGAGGCCGTGCCCAGCGCACGCGCGACGATGAAGGAAATGCTGGGCCCGTATTTCGCCCAGCTTGCCGTCCGCGCCGATGGCGATGCCTCGGTCGCCTCGCGCATGTTCACCGCCAGCCAGCTGCTGCAACGTCCCGGCGTCGCGCAGACCCAGGCGGTGCTCGCGCGCGAACTGTCCGAGGGCAATGACGAAGCGTCCGCCCTGTTCCGCCTGGCGGTGACCCGCACCCGCGAAATCTCGCGTACCAGCGCCGAGATCCAGCGGCTCGAGGCCCTGCCGGCGCCCACCGCGGACGATCTTGCGACGCTGGCGCTGGCCCGCGAATCGCTGACCAACCAGCAGAACGAGCAGACAGCGCTGCAATCGAAGCTGGGCCAGTATTCGCAGTATCGCGTGCTGTCGCCCACTTCGGTGACGCTGGCCGAGCTGCAGAAGCTGCTGGGGCCCAAAGAGGGCTATTACAAGGTCAGCTTCGTCGGCAGCCAGGTTTATGGCCAGCTGATCACCACCGACCGGGTGCGCACGGTCAGCATCAAGCTGACCCGCGCCGATCTGGACAAGACCGTGGCCAAGCTGCGCGATTCGATCGTGGTGATCGAAAACGGCCAGCCGACCAATTATCCCTTCGACGTGGTCGAGGCCAAGGCGCTTTACGATGCGCTGTTCCCCGGGCTGCAGCAGGACCTCGCCGGGATCGAGCACCTTGTCTACGAACCCGATGGCGCGCTGCTGCAGCTGCCGCCCGGCCTGCTGGTCGAGGACCAGAAGGGCGTCGATGCCTATCTGGAACGCACTGCGGCGATCGATGCCGACCCGTTCGACTTTACCGGCATCGCCTGGTTCGGGCGCGACCGGCGCTTTTCGATCGCGGTGTCGCCGCGCTCCTTCGCCGATGTGCGGACCATCGCGCCCGCACGCGGCAAGCAGGCCTATCTGGGTCTGGGCCAAAACGCAGCTCCGCCCGAGCGGATCACGCTGGCTTCGGACACCCGCGCGGCGGACTGCGAATGGCCTATCAACACCTGGCTCGACCCGATCTCACCGGCAGAGCTCAAGCTCGCGCAGAGCGTGCTGGGCGCAGGCCGCGCGAATGTGCTGACGCAATCGGCGTTCAGCGACACCGCATTGCTCGGCCGCAGCGACCTGGATGATTATCGCATCCTGCACTTTGCCACACACGGCCTGGTCACCGCGCCGCGCCCCGAATGCCCCGCCCGCCCGGCGCTGATCACCTCGTTCGGCGATGGCAGCTCCGACGGGCTGCTGAGCTTCAAGGAAATCTTCGATCTCAAGCTCGATGCCGATCTGGTGATCCTCTCGGCGTGCGACACCGCAGGGCTCGCCACCGTTTCGGCCTCGCGCGAGGCGGGAATCGAGACTGGGGGCAACTTTGCCCTCGATGGTCTGGTGCGCGCCTTTGTCGGCGCGGGCGCGCGATCGGTGCTCGCCAGCCACTGGCCGGTGCCCGACGATTTCAACGCGACCGAGAACCTGATCTCCGCGCTGTTCAAGGCCAGCCCCGGTACCGCGATGAACGCGTCGCTGGCACAGGCGCAGCGCGCAGCCATGGACGATCCGCTGACATCGCATCCCTATTACTGGGCGGCGTTCATCCTGCTGGGAGACGGCACCAAGCCGCTCGTCCAATAAGCGCGGCTTGACCGGCCGCGCCGGGCCGAGGACGCCGATACTGGTCAAGAGGGGCAAAGCCGCCTATCTTGGGGGCTATGGGATTCTTTCGTGACATTTCGCCGATCCGCGCCGTGGGTGACCTCAAGACGTACTGGTTCGACCAGCAGGACCACAAATGGCGGTTCCTGCTCGCCTCGCTGGCGGCAACGACGACCATCTTTGCCGCGTTCTTCAGTGAATCGGGTTTCGAGGTGCAGTGGAAACGGCCCGAGATCACCTGGGTGACCAGCTTCGAGCCCGGGCGCAGCGACAGCGAGATCGCCGCCGAGAATGTCGCCAATCAGGAGCGCAAGGAAAAGCTGGAAGCCGAGCGGCTGGCACGCGAGGAAGAGCGCAAGGCGCAGTACCGGCGCCTCGCCGAACAGTTCGGCATGGATACCGAGTGATCGCAGCCCCCCGGTCTGATGCGGACTGGATGCAGGCAGCCATCGCGCTGGCGCTGCGCGGAAGGGCGCTGTCCAGCCCCAACCCCGCGGTCGGCTGCATCCTGGTGCGCGATGGCCGCGTGATCGGGCGCGGTTGGACGCTGGCGGGTGGGAGGCCGCATGCCGAGGCAATGGCGCTCGATACAGCTGGCGAGGCAGCGTACGGCGCCACCGCCTATGTCACGCTCGAGCCCTGCGCGCACCAGAGCCAGCGCGGCCCGGCCTGCGCGGATCTTCTGATCGCAGCAGGCGTGGCGCGCGTCGTGATCGGCACACAGGACCCGGACCCCCGCACCAATGGCGAAGGCATCGCCCGGCTGGAGGCCGCGGGGATCGCCGTGCAATCGGGCGTGGCCGAGGCTGCCGCGCGTGCCAGCCTGGCAGGCTTCCTCACGCGGCAGACGCAGCGCCGCCCTTTCGTCACGCTCAAGCTCGCCACCTCGCTCGATGGCCAGATCGCGCTTGCCGATGGATCGAGCCAGTGGATCACCGGACCGCAGGCGCGTGCGCACACCCATGTCGAGCGCGCGCATCATGATGCAATCCTTGTCGGCGGCGGCACCATGCGCGCCGATGCACCCCGGCTGGATGTGCGGCTCAAAGGGCTCGAGCCCCGCTCCCCGCGCCGCGTGCTGCTCAGCCGGATGGGCGATGCGCCGGCGGGATGGACCGCGATTGCTTCGCCGCATGACATCGGTTCGCTCGAAGGCTGTGACTGGCTGATGGTCGAGGGCGGCGCGGAAACCGCCGCTGCGTTCCTGGCCATCGACAGCGTCGACCGGCTGCTGCTGTATCGTGCCCCGGTGGTGATCGGGCGCGGCAAGGCGGCGCTGGGCGATATAGGGCTGGAGCAGCTTTCCAACGCGCATGGCCGCTGGCAGCTCGAGGACACGCGGCTGCTTGGCAAGGACCGCATGGAAAGCTACCAGCGGATACGCTGACCCGCGACAATCGCCCGTGACCCGGGCAACACACAGGACGATCATGTTCACAGGCATCATCACCGATATCGGCACCATCGACCATGTCGAGCAGCGCGGCGACCTGCACGCGCGCATCCGCTGCAGCTATGACATGGGCAGCGTCGCGATCGGCGCCTCGATCGCCTGCTCGGGCGCGTGCCTGACCGTCACCTCCAAGGGCGACGACTGGTTCACCGTCGATATCAGCGCCGAGACGGTCAGCAAGACCAGCGCGGGACGCTGGGACACTGGCACCCGGCTGAACCTGGAGCGCGCGCTGAAGATCGGCGACGAGCTGGGCGGGCACATCGTAACCGGGCATGTCGACGGCATGGGGACCGTTGCGGCGCGCGAATCCGAAGGCGATTCGATCCGCTTCACCATTGCCGCGCCGCATGCGCTGGCGCCCTATATTGCCGCCAAGGGGTCGATCACCGTCGAGGGCGTGTCGCTGACGGTGAATTCGCATTCCGACCAGAGCGACGGCAGCGTCCATTTCGGGCTCAACATCATCCCGCACACCTGGGAAATGACCACCTTGGGCGCGCTGCAGCCGGGCGATCCGGTCAATCTGGAGATCGACGTGCTTGCGCGCTATCTGATGCGGATGAACGAGGTGAATGCGGCAAAATCCACTGCAATGTGATACCGGCTTTACGAAGCACATTGCAATGTGATACCGGAGTACCCGAAGGGATATTCCGATGTCAGCACAGCTTATCGAACGTATCGTTGAAATCATCGAAGCCGGTCAGGAAAGCCGCGCAGGCCTCGCCCGCGCAGCCGGGCTGCACGCCAATTCGCTGCGCAAGCTGGGCGAGCCCGACTGGAACCCCACCGCCGATACCCTGGGCAAGCTGGAACGCTATCTGTCGCGCGACCCCGCCGGCGTGATGGCTTCCGCTGAAGAGATCATCAACGAAGCGCGCAACGGCCGCATGTACATCCTGGTCGATGACGAGGACCGCGAGAACGAGGGCGACCTGATCATCCCCGCGCAGATGGCGACTCCCGACGCAATCAACTTCATGGCCAAATACGGCCGCGGCCTGATCTGCCTGGCGTTGACCAGGGACCGGGTCGAGCAGCTCGGCCTCAACCTGATGTCGCGCCACAACGGCACACGGCACGAAACCGCGTTCACCGTTTCTATCGAGGCGCGCACCGGCGTCACGACCGGGATCAGCGCTGCGGACCGCTCGCGCACCGTCACCGTGGCGATCGACGCCGCCAAGGGCCCCGAAGAGATCGTCACCCCCGGCCATGTCTTTCCGCTGATGGCGCGCGATGGCGGCGTGCTGGTGCGCGCCGGGCACACCGAGGCTGCGGTCGATGTCTCGCGCCTCGCGGGGCTCAACCCCTCGGGCGTGATCTGCGAGATCATGAACGACGACGGCACCATGGCGCGGCTCGACGACCTGATCGAGTTCGCGCACATCCACGGCATGAAGATCGGCACGATCCGCGACCTGATCGCCTATCGCCGCCGCCACGACCATCTCGTCGAAAAGCGCGCCGAGGTCCGCTTCACCAGCGAATTCGGCGGCGAGTGGAAGGCGATCGTCTTCTACAACAAGGCCGAGAAGACCGAGCAGACCGTGCTGCAGAAGGGCCATGTCGACCCCGACAAGCCGACGCTGGTGCGCATGCACGTGCTCAACCCGTTCGCCGACATCTTCGGCGAGACCGGCGCGCGGACCGGACTGCTCGAACGCGCAATGGAAATCATCGGAGCGGAGGGCTCGGGGCTGGTGGTGCTGCTCAACCGCCACGGGACCAACAGCCTCAGCCAGGCAATCCGGCTCAAGTCCGGCGAAGCGGTCGCCGACATGGAAGAACTGCGCGATTATGGCATTGGCGCGCAGATCCTCACCGAAATGGGAGTGCAGGACATGGAGCTGCTGACCAACTCGCATCACAGCCTGGTCGGGCTGGATGGCTATGGCCTGTCGATCGTCGGCGAGCGACCGATCACGCCGCAAGCATGATCGGGGCGTGCGGCTGCGTCAGACGGTAAAGCTCTCGCCGCAGCCGCAAGCGCCCTTGGCATTGGGGTTGGCGAACACGAAGCCGGCGGTGAAATCGTCCTCGACCCAGTCCATCACCGATCCGATCAGATACAGGATCGATCCGCCGTCGACATAGAAAAGCCCGCCCGGGGTCTCGATCTTCTCGTCGAACTTCACTTCTTCGGTGACGTAATCGACCGAATAGGCAAGCCCCGAGCAACCACGGCGCGGGGTCGACAATTTGACCCCGATCGCCCCATCGGGCGCGGTCTGCATCAGATGCGCGATCCGTGCCTCGGCCGACGGGGTGAGCGTCAACGCGGCAGGACGGGTGCGGGTTGTGGTGGTCATAGCATTCCCATTTCAAGCTTGGCCTCGTCGGACATCTTGCCCGGATCCCAAGGCGGGTCCCAGACCAGATTGACCTCGGCATGGCCGACGCCCGGAACCGAGCCCACCGTGAGTTCGATCTCACCAGGCATCGATTCTGCCACCGGACAGTTCGGCGTGGTCAGCGTCATGCTGATGATGGCATGGCCATCGCTGACCTCGACGCCGTAGATCAGCCCCAGATCGTAGATGTTCACCGGTATTTCGGGATCATAAATGCCCTTGAGCGCCTCGATCACGGCCTCATAGACTTCACCGCCCGGTTCGGTCGGTGCGACGCCGGTGGGCTTTTCGCTTAGGAACCCGTCAAGATAATCGCGCTTGCGGCGGTAGCGTTCGCCCGCGCTCTCGGGCCCGGTGGTGTCGATCGCCATGTCGACGCGCGCCTTGGGCGGCTTGTCTACCGCATCCACTTGCTGTGCCATGATCTTTCCTGTCTCGTCCATATCCCTCACCCGAAAATCCTGCGCACCCGGTCCAGCCCGCGCACCAGAGCCTCGACATCGTCGCTGTTGCTGTACACGCCGAAGCTCGCGCGCGCGGTGGCTGGCACGCCCAGATGGTCCATCAGCGGCTGGGCGCAATGGTGCCCGGCGCGGATCGCGACGTTGGCTTCATCCAATATGGTGCCGATGTCGTGCGGATGCACCCCCTGCATCGCGAACGAGAGGATGCCCGCGCTGTCCTTTGGCCCGAAAACCTGGATCGCGTTGATGCCCGCCAGTGCCTCCTGCGCCTCGGCGACCAGTGCGCACTCATGCGCGTGGATCGCCTCCACTCCGATGGCTTCGACATAATCAATCGCGGCTGCCAGCCCGACCGCGCCCGCGATATGCGGGGTTCCCGCCTCAAACCGCTGCGGCGGGGGCGCAAAGGTGGTGCGCGCGAAGGTGACCCGGTCGATCATCGCACCGCCGCCCTGCCATGGCGGCATCGCCGCGAGCAAAGCCGCCCTGCCCCACAGAACGCCGATGCCGGTCGGGCCGTAAAGCTTGTGCGCGGAGTAGACATAGAAATCGCAATCGAGTGCGGCGACATCGACCGGCAGCCGCGGCACCGCCTGGCAGCCATCGAGCAGCAGCAGCGCGCCCACTGAGTGCGCGATGTCCGCCGCGCGCCGCGCATCGAGCACGCTGCCCAGCACGTTCGACACATGCGCCAGCGCAACCATCTTGTGCCGCTCGGTGAGCATCGATGCGAGCGCGTCGAGATCGATCCGGCCATCCTCGGTCAGCGGCGCGACGTCGATCTCGGCCCCGGTGCGCTCTGCCACCAGCTGCCACGGCACGATGTTGCTGTGATGCTCGAGCTGGCTCAGCATGATCCGGTCGCCGGGCTTGAGGTTGGCCATGCCCCAGCTATGCGCGACAAGGTTGATCCCCTCGGTCGCACCACGCACGAACACGGTTTCCTCTTCGCGGCCACCGATGAAGCGCGCCGCCTTGGACCGCGCATTTTCATAGGCGATCGTCATGTCCGCCGAGCGCGCATAGACGCCGCGATGAACGGTCGCGTAATCCGGCCCATAGGCCCTTGCGATCGCATCGATCACCGCGCGCGGCTTCTGCGCGGTCGCGGCGGTATCGAGATAATGCCAGGGCGCGCCATCGGCGGTGACGAGCCCAGGAAAGTCGGCGCGGTGGTCAAGCAGGCGGGCGGGTGCGAGCGTGGCCATCACGCCAGACCCTCCAGCGCGGCGAGCGCCCGCGCCTCGATCGCCTCGCGTGCGGCATCGTCTTCCAGCGACACGAAAGCATCGGCGATGAACGCCTGCAGCATCAGCTTGCGCGCGATGCTCGGCGGCAGACCGCGCGCGGCCATGTAGAACAAGGCCTGCTTGTCGAGCTCACCCACGGTCGCGCCGTGCGCGCATTTCACATCATCGGCGTAGATTTCGAGCTCGGGCTTGGCATTGGCGGTCGCAGTGCGATCAAGCAGCATCGCCTTGACCGACTGCGAGGCATCGGTTTTCTGTGCATGCCGCGCGACCGCGACCTTGCCCAGGAACGATCCGGTGGCATGGCCTGCAAGCACGCTGCGCACCACTTGGTTGCTGGTCGCATTGGGGTGCGCGTGGTTGACCTGCGTGACGATCTCGAGCGTCTGGTCGGCATGGCCGAGAATAGCGCCGCCCATCTCGAAATGTGCGCCTTCGTGCAGCAGCACGGTTACGCTCATCCGGCCATAATCGGCGTCGGTGGCGAGCAAGTGCAGCGCGAAGGTCGCGCCTGCTTCGATCACGACGTCGAGATCGGTGATCGACACGCCTGACATCGCGACCGGCAGCACGATCTGCCGGCTAAGCGTTTCACCGGCGGCAACGACGATCCGCTCGGGCCCTTGCGGCACATCGCCCCAGACGCGAGCGAGCGCATCGAGATCGGCATAGCGCCAGGCCTCGTCCTTGCGGGTGGGGAGCGGGATGACGTTGCTCATTTCACCGACTCCGGCTTCTTCATCGCCCAGATGGCATAGACATAGGTCAGCGCCGCAGCACCAGCGATCGCTGCCCCCGTGTTCGGCTCGGGCACGAACAGATAGGCCGAATAGCAAAGCACCGCGCGCAAACCGAAATGGATCATCCCCGCGCGGTCATCCGCTGCCCAGCCATGCGGGACCCAGATCATGCCGGCAAGGATTGCCAGCCCCAGGATCAGCAGCGCGATCGACGAGGATGCCTGGGCGGCGAAAATCACGAAGGGAATGATTAGCGCGATCACGAAGATGAACTGCATGAACAGTTGGGTGAGCGGGTTCTTGTTCGATTGCGTGCTCAGCCCCGGCGCACCGCGCAGCTTGTCGATAAGGATCGACAAAGGGAACGGTGCTGCTGCTGCGGTAAACGCGACCCATGCAGGCATCGCATCGCCCATCCGCCAGCTTGCGACAGCCAGGGCAGACCATGTGATCAGCCCAGCAATCGGCATGCCTGCGGTGCTGTCCGCAAGATAGTCGCGCTGCAACTGTGCGAGCGGCAAGGCGCGCATGTCACTCATGCAACTGCCTCATATCCCTGTTCTTCGAGCTCGAGCGCAAGTTCGGCGCCGCCGCTGCGGACGATGCGGCCACCGGCGAGGACGTGGACGAAATCGGGCTTCACGAGATCGAGCAGCCGCTGATAGTGGGTGATCAGCAGCACGGCTTTATCCGGCTTGCGCATGATGGTGTTGATGCCCTCGCCGACGATGCGCAACGCGTCGATGTCGAGCCCGGAGTCGGTCTCGTCGAGCAGGGCGAGCTTGGGGTCGATGATCCCCATCTGCACCATCTCGTTGCGCTTCTTCTCGCCGCCCGAAAAGCCGACGTTCACCGGCCGCTTGAGCATGTCCATGTCCATCTTGAGCAATGCCGCCTTCTCCTTGGCGAGCTTGATGAACTCGGCGCCCGACAATGGCTCCTCACCACGCGCCCGGCGCTGCGAGTTGAGGCTTTCGCGCAGGAACTGCAGGTTGGAGACGCCGGGGATTTCGACCGGATACTGGAAGCCGAGGAATAGGCCGGCAGCCGCGCGCTCATGCGGTTCCAGCGCGAGCAGGTCCTGGCCGTCAAAGGTCGCGGAGCCCTCGGTCACCTCGTACCCGGGCCGTCCGCCCAAAGTATAGGCGAGCGTCGACTTGCCCGCGCCGTTCGGCCCCATGATCGCGTGGATTTCGCCCGCGTTGATGGTGAGCGAAAGGCCCTTGAGGATCGACGTGTCACCGACCTGGGCGTGGAGGTTGTTAATTTGGAGCATCAGTCATTCATCTCGTTCGGCAAAATCGGTTGTCTGTCGTCACACCGGAGTCTTTCGGGATGACGGATGTGGATTGGATGGATCATTCGCTCGTCTCCGCAGCACTGCGGCGATCGTGGTAGAACGCCAGCACCTTGTCGGTGGTGCAATCGGTCAGCGGCTGGCGCTTGATCGCGCCTTCGGTCATGCACGCGCCGATCGCCTCACAGGCATAGCCGTCGATCACCGGATCGCCGCTCGACACGCGCACGCGGCAGCTTTTGAGCACGCCCTTGCTTCGCGAGAGGCGCAGCTTGATCCGCTTCATCCGTTCGGCGACCACGACGATCTCGTCCGCCGGGGCGGGCGGAACCATCGCAGGCTGCATCAGGGCCAGGGCGGACAGCAGGATCAACCGACCGAGCCTTCCAGCGAAATCCCCAGCAGCTTCTGCGCTTCGACCGCGAACTCCATCGGCAGCTGCTTGAGCACTTCGCGCGCAAAGCCGTTGACGATCAGCGCCACGGCATCCTCGGACGAGAGCCCGCGCTGCATCGCGTAGAACAACTGATCGTCGCTGATCTTGCTGGTCGTCGCCTCATGCTCGATCTGTGCCGACGGATTGCGCACTTCGATATAGGGCACGGTGTGCGCGCCGCACTGGTCGCCGAGCAGCAGCGAATCGCACTGGGTGAAATTGCGCACGCCTTCTGCGCCCGGCGCCACTCTAACCAGACCGCGATAGGTGTTGTTGCTGCGTCCCGCGCTGATCCCCTTGGACACGATCGTCGAGCGCGAGCCCTTGCCGTTGTGGATCATTTTGGTGCCGGTATCGGCCTGCTGGTAATTGTTGGTCACCGCGACCGAGTAGAATTCGCCGACGCTGTCCTCGCCGTTCAGCACGCAGCTCGGATACTTCCATGTCACCGCAGAGCCGGTCTCGACCTGCGTCCAGCTGATCTTCGAGCGCGCGCCCTGCGCCAGCCCGCGCTTGGTGACGAAATTGTAGATCCCGCCCTTGCCCTCGGCATCGCCTGGGTACCAGTTCTGCACGGTCGAGTACTTGATCTCGGCATCGTCCATCGCGACGAGTTCAACGACAGCGGCGTGGAGCTGGTTCTCGTCGCGCTGCGGCGCGGTGCAGCCTTCGAGATAGGACACATAGCTGCCCTTGTCGGCGATAATCAGGGTGCGCTCGAACTGGCCGGTGTTTTCGGCGTTGATGCGGAAATAGGTGCTGAGCTCCATCGGGCAGCGCACGCCTTCGGGGATGTAGACGAAGGTGCCGTCGGAAAAGACCGCGCAGTTCAATGTCGCGAAATAATTGTCGCGCACCGGCACGACCTTGCCCAGCCACTTCCTGACCAGATCGGGATATTCGCGGATCGCCTCGCTGATCGACATGAAGATCACGCCGGCGCGGCTCAATTCCTCGCGGAAGGTGGTCGCGACCGAGACCGAGTCGAACACCGCATCGACCGCGACGCGGCGCGCGCCTTCGACATTGGCGAGAACCTTCTGCTCCTCGATCGGGATACCGAGCTTCTTGTAGACCTCGAGGATTTCGGGATCGACCTCGTCGAGCGAACCCAGTTTGGGCTTGGCCTTGGGCTCGGCGTAATAATAGGCGTCCTGATAATCGATCGGCGGGACGTTGAGCTTGGCCCAGTCGGGGGTCTCGAGCGTCTGCCAGATGCGGAACGCCTTCAAGCGCCAGTCGAGCATCCATTCGGGCTCGTTCTTCTTGGCGCTGATATAGCGCACGGTGTCCTCGGTCAGGCCCTTGGGGGCCATTTCCTGCTCGATCGCGGACGAGAAGCCCCATTCATAGGTGCTCGCCTTTTCCGCCGCCGCCCAGGCATCGGCGTCGCGCGGCCTGGTGTCGGCTGCGGTGTCTGCAGGGGTGCTGTCGTCGGTCACGTTGAGGTCCTTTCGCCGACCTTCTTCAGGTCGAGCGGATGTTCGGGGCGTTCGGGATCGAGGCCAAGAGACGTTGGAACGTGTTGGCCGAGGCTGGCGAGGGTCACGCCTGAGAGCGCGGCGCGGATGGTGCGGTTGACGATCTGCCAGTGCGGGCGGACATGGCAGCTGCCCTCCATCGCGCAATCGCTGGCGTGGTCGCCCGCGCACACGGTGATCTCGATGGGGCCGTCGACCGCCTCGACGATATCGGCGAGCGTGATCGCGGCGGGCGGGCGCGACAGCCGGAATCCGCCGCCTGCACCACGCACCGATTCGATCAGCCCAGCTGCCGACAGCTTGCTCACCAGCTTCTGCGCGGTGGGCAAAGGCAGCCCGGTCTCGGTCGCCAGCGCGCGCGCATTGCAGCGCATTCCGCCGCAATGGCGCGCGGCGGCGCTCATCAGCACCACGGCATAATCGGCAAGACTGGACATGCGCATAAGGCTTGACCCGCTAATCGGAGTGAATCGTTCCGATTAGGGAGATGGCGGTTTTGGGCTGGAAAATCAAGGGTGAAGATGGGAGTGCAATATCACCCCTCCCGCAAGCGGTAGGGGAGAGGGCAATGCTACTTCACCGCGCCCGATCGCAGCAGCCTCGGCACGAGGAACACCGCTGCCACCAGAGGCCATTTGCGTTGCCAGGGCTGGATCTCGATCTGTGTGCCTGCGTGCCGGTTGATCTTCCAGGCGAGGTAATCGATCCCGCCGGCAAAGGTGAAGCTCGCCTTGGCGAGCCGCGCCACCGTCATCCTCTTGCCCTTGCGCCTGAGCGCCGCCCAGCGGCTTTCGGCCTCGGGACGCGGCATCGCGGCAATGTCGGGATGTTCGCGCGCGATCGCCGCGCCGACCCTGGCATAATGATCGGGCGCGAAGTCGACGACCTTGTCGGGGCGGTCACCGCGCTCGGCGCGCAGTTCGGCGCCATAGGTGCGGGTGAAGCCGGTACGCCACGCGGCCAGCAGATCGCCGGGCGCGGGATCGGTCACCGGCGCGGCATGGCGCAGCAGCGTCACCGGCGCATCGCACAGGGCGGCCAGCGCGGCATCGCGCGCGGCATCATCCGCGCTCCACACCAGCCGCACCGGCTGCGCGAACCGCGCCCAGACCGAGACATCGCCCGCCTGCATCGAGCACGCGCGCGCCAGATCGGCTTCGGACAGCACCGCGTATTTCGCGGCGAGATTGTCGTGCGCGGCGGGGAAGACATTGGGCGGGATCAGCGCATTGGCGCGCGCCATCCACCCGGCCTTGCCAGCCTGGCGATAGGCCTCGGCATAATCCGACACGATCACGTAGAAATCGAGCATCAGCCCGTCGAGCTGTGCTTCGCGCAGGCACGATCCGTAGAAGATCACCGCGCGCGCCGCAGGGCCGAACGGGCGGACGAGCTCGGCAGCAAAGGCGCTGACGCGCGGGTCGACCGGCTGGTCGATCTCGGCGGCGATCAGGGATTTCAGAGAGTCCAAGCTAACGTCCACATTCTTTCGTCACCCCCGCGCACGCGGGGGTCTCGCGTCCTTGCAAGCGTCGCGTCTATAGCGGGATTCCCGCATTCGCGGGAATGACGAAAAAGGCGATCAAGCCGCCAGCCGCAGGAACGGCACCGGATCGGTCGAGCGCAGGATGATCGGCTTGCCCGCGCTGGCCTCGAAGATCTCACCATCGAGCACGACGCGGCTGCGGCTGCGGTCGCTGTCGATGCGGATCATGTCCTCGCGCGCTAGATGCACGCCGCGTCCGCGCCGGGTGCCGAAGCGGCCCATCAGCGTGTCGATCAGCATCGTCGTCAGGCCCGCGCGGTTGTGTTCCACCGCGATGAACTTCAGCTGCCCGGTGGGCGAGCTGCCTGCCTCCGCCCGGCTGCCGAGCAGCAGTTTCTCCAGCGTCGTCACCATCACCACGATGAAGCTGCCGTTGAGCTCGCCCTTCTGGAAGTACGAGATTCGCAGCGCCGAGCGGGTGATCGGCAGGAACTTGGCGGTGAGGCCGAACAGCATGGTCAGCAGCCCGGCGACGGCCGCGATGAAATGGCTGACCGAATTGGGCAGGCCCAGGGGATAGATCTTCTGGCGGCAGTACAGGATGATCTCGGCAAGGCCGGCGCCGCCCATGAACATGCCCAGCACCGGACGGCCATCCTCGCCATCGGTCAGCGCGATCAGCTGGCGCACCACGATATGGCTTTCGAGGTCGTTGCGCGCGATGTTGACGATGCGGTCGAGCGTCGGGATCGGCTTGCCGCTGGCGCCCAGATCGAGCGCGATCAGGTTGGTCTTGCCGTTGGGCAGCACCGCCACCGGGGGCGGGTTCTTGCCGAAATGGCCGCCATGATAGAGCTCGGTCAGCGTCGCCTGCACCGTGCCATCGCCGCCGTTGATCACCAGCACCTTGGGCTTGACCAAGGCGATCGCGCGCAGCGCGTCGGCGATCTGGTGGACCTCTTCCACCTCGTAATGGAAGATGTCGGGATTGTGCGCGCAATAATCACGCACCGCCGGCAGCAACGCCTTGTTGCCGGTGGAGCGTGGATTGGAAATGAGCGCTACGAGGGTCATCTAGGTCTATCCTATCGGCTTGATCGTCATGCCCTGGCGATAGTTCAAAACCACCTGGATGCGCGTTACGCCGGGACCGACCCGGATAGCGGTCTTGCTTGCGGAGGGCTTGAGGCTGAGCAACGAGAGCGAAGGGTTGTTCGAAAACCCGCCGCCATCGTTCCAGCCCGATTTGCCGCTGCCATCGACATCGTGGCGCACGGCGATGCCATAAGCGCCGGTATCGGGCACCGGCACGCAGAAGTTCATCTTGCCGCCACGGGGCGAGACCGGCGCATCGATCCGGTTGATCCACGCGCCCTTTTCGAGCCAGGCGCCCTTGGTCGCGGGATAAGCCTGGACGCGCACGCGGCCCGTCGCGGCCTTGAACCCGCTCACCTCGACATGCACCGCAGGACCGGACGCACCGGCGCCGCATTTGCGCATGTCGTTGGAGATTTCCTGCCGCTGCGCGCTGGCCACGGGCACGGACACTGCAAAGGCAAGGGTGCCTGCAGCCGCGATGGCCAGTGATTTTGCCGCAATTTTGAACATGACGTAATCAATCCCAGAAGCTATAGCCGGACCGCTCCGGATGGCGCGGTTTGGCTGATGAGCCCCCTTTACCCGTCTGCTTATGGGAAGCGTTTGCGGCCAAATCATGGTGACAGGGCGACAATAAGTTGAAATTGATAACCGCCACAGACGCTTATATCGCCCGTCTCGTCTTCTTCCCGCTCGTCGGCACGCTGGTCATCGCGGCCATGCTGCTGGTGCTGGACAAGATGCTGCGCCTGTTCGATTTCGTCGCGGCCGAAGGCGGCCCGGTAAGCGTGGTGTGGCGGATGCTTGCCAACCTGATCCCCGAATATCTCTCGCTCGGCATTCCCATCGGCCTGCTGCTGGGCATTCTGCTTGCCTTCCGCAAGCTGGCGATGTCGTCGGAGCTCGACGTGTTCCGCGCGGTGGGCCTCAGCTACACCCGGCTGCTGCGCGTGCCTTATATGTTTGCGGTCGCGCTGATGCTCGTCAACCTGGCGCTGGTCGGCTATATCCAGCCCAAGGCGCGCTATGCGTATGAAGAATTGGGCTTCGAACTCCGCTCGGGCGCGCTGGGCGCATCGATCAAGGTCGGCGAGTTCACCCAGCTGGGCGACCGGATGACGATGCGGATCGAGCAGAGCCGCGATGGCGGACGCGAACTGTTCGGCATCTTCGTGCGCGCCGAAGCCAAATCGGGCACCTCGCTTTCGGTCAGTGCCGAGCAGGGCAAGTTCCTCGCCACCGACGACCCCAATGTCATCATCCTGCGGCTGACCCGCGGCACCCTGATCCACAATGCGCCGGGCTATGAAACCCCGCGGGTGCTGACCTTCTCCAACCACGACCTGCCGATCGATCTGCCCAAGATCGAATCCTTCCGCAGGCGCGGTGGCGGCAAGGACCGCGAATACACCATCCCCGAGCTGGTCCGGATCGGCGCCGATGCGCGCATTCCCGAGCAGCAGCGCAACCAGACCCGCGCCAATTTCCACTTCCGCATGGTCGAGGTGGTGATGATGATGCTGATGCCGCTATTGGCGCTGGCGCTCGCGATCCCACCCAAAAGATCGACCTCGGCGCTGGGCGTCTTCCTGTCGATCGTGATGATCGTGACCTATCACAAGATCAACGAATATGGCGAAGATGTGGGCGCGCTGGGGCTGGTCGATCCGATCATCGCCCTGTGGCTACCCTTCTCGCTGTTTGCCGCGCTGATCGGCTGGATGTACTATCAGGTTGCCTTCGTGCCCGGCGGTCAGCCGATCGGTACGCTGGAGAAGCTGTTTGCCAAATCGGGCACGGCGATCCGCGGGCTGTTCAGCTTCGGCCGCAAGCGGTCCTTCCAGGAATAGGACCATGCAGATGGAGTTCTTCCCCTCGCGCACCGTCGCCATCTACATGGCGCGCAAGTTCCTCACCAGCATCCTGGCGGTGGCAGCATTGCTGTTCCTGGTGCTGCAGTCGCTCGACCTGCTGGGCGAAAGCGGCAAGATCCTTGCCTATCCCGGTAACGGCCAGGCGCAGCTTCTGACCTATATCAGTCTGCGCGCGCCGCAGATCATCGATCTGGTGCTGCCGTTCTCGGTGCTGCTGGCGACGATCATCACGCTGGCAACGCTCAACCAGAACAGCGAAGTGGTGGCGATGAAAGCTTCGGGGCTCTCGGCACACCAGGTGCTGGCGCCGCTGTTGATCGCGGCGCTGGGCGTGTCGGCGATCACCTTCGTGTTTTCCGAACGCATATTGAGCCGCGCGACCGCAACGCTGAGCGCCTGGGAGCAGGCCGAGTTCGGCCCGATCCCGCGCGATTCCAACGTGAAGGCCAATGTCTGGGTGCGCGATGGCGACAGCATCATCCAGGCCGATACGGTCGAGGGCACCGGCCCCGCCACCCGGCTGACCGGCATTTCGGTCTATGTCCGCGACAAGGAAGGCGGGCTTGCACGCATCGTCACCGCGACCGAGGGGGTTTACACCGGCAGCGGCTGGAAGCTGACCGCGGCCAGCCAGTTCGATGTCACCACCGGCCAGAAGCAGGCGCTGGGCAACATCACCACCGCAGGCGGGGTGCGCCCCGACCAGTTCACGCTGAGCAAGGTCAACCCCGAAGGCATGTCGTTCCTGCAATTGTGGTCTGCGATTGCCGAGCTCAAGGAGGCAGGTCGCCCGACCGCCTCGCTCGAATCCAACCTGTGGCACAAGCTCTCGGGCCCGCTGTCGGCGCTGCTGATGCCGCTGCTCGGCGCGGTCGCCGCCTTCGGCCTTGCCCGCTCGGGGCAATTGTTCATCCGCGCGGTGATCGGCATGGCGCTGGGCTTTGCCTATTTCGTCGCGGACAATTTCGCGCTGGCGATGGGCAATCTGGGTGCCTATCCGCCGATTCTTGCCGCATGGTCGCCTTTCCTGCTGTTCCTGATGGTGGGCGAAACCGTGCTGATCCGCACCGAGGAATAGGCCGCAACCGTGGCGGACACGCCCGCCGATCCTGACGCTCCCCCCGGCGGCCCTGCCGTCAGCGCCGCCCCTGCCGTCAGCCGCGCCCCTGCCGTCAGCCGCACCGACGTGGCCAGTGGGGCGGCATTGTCAGGCCTGGCGCGAATGGGCGCGGTCATCGAGATCATCACCCAGCCCGCTTTCGTGTGGATGTTCGGGCTTGCAACCTATGGCACCTATATCGTGCTGTGGGCGGCGGTGAACCTGCTGGCGACACTGACGACGCTCTCGCTGGCGCAGGGGCTGCAGCGATCGGTTCCCGCCGCGCCCAGCCGCGAGGCGGAGCATGGCGCAGTGCGCTATGCGCTGCTGGTGACGGTGATCCCGTCCGCGCTGCTCGCGCTCGCGATTTCGCTGGCAGCGCCGTGGATCGCACCCGCCTTTGCCGTCGGCCCGGAGATGCGCGCGGCGCTTCCGCAAATGATCGCGTTGTTCATCTGGACGCTGCCTTTGACCGTCGCGCTGGAGATCGCCACCGCCGCTGCGCGCGCCAAGCGCGCCTTCGGTCCCGAGATCCGGCTGCGAATCTTCTGGGAGCAGATCGCGCGGCTGATCGTCGCGGTAGCGCTCTATGCGCTGGGGGTACGGTTGTTCGGGCTGTTCATCGCGCATATCGCCTCGCTCGCGATCACCGCCTGGCTGTCGGTGCGGCTGCTGGGCCGCTATTATGATCTCGCCCTACTGTGGCTCGCACCGATGCCGCCGGCGCTGCGCCGCGACACGCTCAAGAGCGGGCTCGCGACGATGCCCCCCAACCTTGCCCGGCGCGCGTTCAACGATCTGCCGCCGGTGCTGCTGGGGCTGGCGATGAGCGGAGCGGGGGGTGCGGTCGCCGCCGGGCTGTTCGGCATCGCGCGCAAGATCGCCTCGGTGCCACTGATCGTGCGCCAGACGTTCCTTTATGTCCTCGCGCCCTTGAGCGCTGCGCAGAGCGCCGCCGACCCCGCCGAGATCGCGCCCCTGTACCGCTTTGCCAACCGGCTGGCGGCGATCGTCGTGCTGCCGCTGACTGGCGTGATGATCGCGGGCGGCGATGCGCTGCTGCTGCTGTTCTCGCCGCAGGCCGCAGCCGCGCTTCCGGTGCTCATCGTGCTGCTGGTCGGGCGCGCTGGCGAAACGATCCTGGGGGCTGCCACACCGATCGTCGAGATGACCGGCCACCGCATGCTGCCGCTGGCCAATTCGCTTGCCGGGATCGCCATCGCCGCCTTGGTCGGCTGGCTGACGGTCCCCGCACTGGGCGCGACCGGCATGGCGCTGGCGGTGAGCGCAGGCGTGGTCGTGTCGAGCTGGTCGGCAGTGGTGGAATTGTGGTGGAGCAACGGGCTCGGCCCGTTCGACAGCCATTTCGTGCGCGCGCTGGCCTGCGGCGTGGCCGGTCTGGCGGCGCTGTGGCTGATCGGCGTCGCGTTCGGCGGCCTGCACATGGCGCTGCGGGCCGCCTTGCAGTTTGCGCTGTTCTTTCCCTTGGTCTGGCTGGGGCTGAAGCTGGGGCTGGATGCCGAGGACAAGGCGGCCCTGGGCAAGGCCGGGCGGACGTTGCGGATTTGACCCGCCAGCACTGATTGCTCCTGCAACCAAAGCCCGCTAGACCCGTGGTCACAAGACCGCGCGCCGAAGCGCGGCACTTTGAGGAGCCTTATACCGGTGATCGCCAACACGTCCCTCGACCAGTTTGCGCAGTTCGACAATCTGGTCGCCATGTTCTTTGCCCGCGCCGACGAGCTGGGCGCCAGGCCCTTCTTGTGGGCCAAGCGCGGCGGGGCCTGGGTCTCGATCAGCTGGAGCGAAGCGGCGGGCCAAGTGGCAGAGCTTGCGCATGCGCTGAAAGACATGGGGCTGGCGCGCGGCGACAGGGTGATGCTGGTCAGCGAAAACCGGCCCGAATGGTGCATCGCCGATCTTGCGATCATGGCGGCAGGCTGCATCACGGTGCCGACCTACACCACCAACACCGAGCGGGACCACCAGCACATTCTCGACAATTCGGGCGCGCGCGCGGTGATCGTCTCCAACGCTAAGCTGGCGCGCACGTTGCTGCCCGCAGTGCTGCGCGCGGGCAATGCCTGGCACGTGATCGGCATGGAGCCGATGAAGGTCGGCCAGGCCAGCCGTTTCCGCACGCACAATTGGGCCGATCTGGTGACCGGCGATTCCGCCCGCCAGGCCGATCTGATGGCGCAGGTGCGCGCCGACGCCGCGCAGCTCACCCGCAACGACACCGCCTGCATCATCTACACCAGCGGCACCGGCGGCGCGCCGCGAGGGGTGATGCAGCACCATGGCGCGATCCTGCACAATGTCGCAGGACCCACCCGCGTGATCGCCGAGGATTTCCGCTGGGAGGACGAAGTGTTCCTCTCCTTCCTGCCGCTCAGCCATGCCTATGAACACAGCGCCGGCCAGTTCTTCCCGATCGGGCTGGGCGCGCAGATCTATTATTCCGAAGGGCTGGAAAAGCTCGCCAGCAACATCGAGGAGGTTCGCCCGACGCTGATGGTGGTGGTGCCGCGGCTGTTCGAGGTGCTGCGCGCACGCATCCTCAAGCAGATCCAGAAGCAGGGCAAGGTCGCCAACTTCCTCTTCGAACGCGCGATGACCTTGGGCGAAAAGCAGCTGGCGGGCCGGGCGGGGCTGGTCGACAAGCCGATGGACTTCATTCTGTCGAAAAGCCTGCGCCCGAAGATCCAGGCGCGTTTCGGCGGCAGGGTCAAGGCGATGGTCTCGGGCGGCGCGCCGCTCAATCCTGAGATCGGCGTGTTCTTCCACGCGCTCGGCATCACGCTGCTGCAGGGCTACGGCCAGACCGAGGCGGCGCCGATCATCGCGTGCAACCGCCCGTCGGTGGGGATCAAGATGGATACGGTGGGCCCGCCGCTCGCCGACACCGAGGTGGCAATTGCCGAGGACGGCGAAATCCTGGTGCGCGGCGAACTGGTGATGCACGGCTATTGGCAGAACCCCGAAGAGACCGCGCGCGTGCTCAAGGACGGCTGGCTGCACACCGGCGACATCGGCCATATCGACGATGCGGGCCGAATCGCGATCACCGACCGCAAGAAGGACCTGATCGTCAACGACAAGGGCGACAACGTCTCACCGCAGAAGGTCGAGGGCATGCTGACGCTGCAGCCCGAAATTCACCAGGCGATGGTGATGGGCGACCGCCGCCCCTATCTGGTCGGGCTGGTGGTTCCGGACCCCGAATGGGCGATGGAGTGGGCCACGGCGCAGGGGGTGAAGGTGGATTTTGCCGCGCTGCAGGCCAATCCCGCGTTCAAGTCCGCGGTCCGCGCCGCGCTCGACCGGGTCAATGCCGATCTGTCGGTGATCGAGAAGGTCCGCCAGTTCGCCTTTGCCGATGAGCCCTTCACCATCGAGAATGGCGAGATGACGCCCTCGATGAAGATCCGCCGCCATGTTATCCGCGGGCGCTATCAGGACCGGCTTGATGGGCTGTACAAGGCGTGATGCGATCACCGCGTGAAAGCCCGATTGCGCGAGCGCAGCATCTTTGATAATCGCACCAGCCATGATCACGCCTCCTGAAACCGTCCGCACCAATACCCCCCGCGTCGCCTGCGATGGCGCGAGCGACGTTCGCGGCGGCGCAGCGCTGGGGCACCCGCGCGTCTGGCTGCAGATCGACGAGAAGGGCTATGTCGAATGCGGCTATTGCGACCGCCGTTTCGTGCTGATCGGCGGTCCGGCGGACGTGCAGGAAGCCGCCTGAGCCACGCGCCCACGCGAATTTCCTTGCTATCGGGCAGGGTTATCGCCATATGGCCAACCAAGCAGCGCGCCTAGGCACGGGAATCCTTCCCAAAGCCCCTTACGAACCGGCAGCGTGAACGTCGATCTGCAGTGATCCCTCCGGGATCAGACACAGGTCCGAATGGCCGGGTCATGAAACCCCGCTGCTTGATCCAACGAACATCCCAATTCACGCGGGGCGTTTTCCTGAAGTTCCTGGAACCCCCAGGCGCTTCTGAACCCCGCAATGCGCGCGCCGCCCATTTGGGAGCGGCCAGCGCCTTGCTCTGTATAGAGTACACTTATGTCTTATTTCCATGAACTTGGCCTTGCCGATCCGATCCTGCGCGCGCTCGATTCCAAGGGTTACGATACCCCGACGCCGATCCAGAAGGACGCCATTCCTGCTCTGCTGCAGGGCCGCGACCTGCTCGGTATCGCGCAGACCGGCACCGGCAAGACCGCAGCCTTCTCGCTGCCCTCGCTGCATCACCTCGCCAAGGAATCCAAGGGCCGCACGCACAAGGGCGTGCGCATGCTGGTCCTCTCGCCGACCCGCGAACTGGCCGCGCAGATCGCCGAGAACATCCGCGAATATGCGCGCTTCCTGAACCTTTCGGTCAACTGCATCTTCGGCGGCGTGCCGATCTTCCAGCAGAAGAAGAAGCTGGCTCCCGGCACCGACGTTCTCGTCGCAACGCCGGGCCGCCTGCTCGACCTGATCGAGCAGCGCGCGGTGACGCTCGAGAATGTCGAGATCTTCGTGCTCGACGAAGCCGACCAGATGATGGACCTAGGCTTCATCGTTCCGCTGAAGCGCATCGCATCGATGCTGCCCAAGAACCGCCAGAGCCTGTTTTTCTCCGCGACCATGCCCAAGGCGATTGCCGAGCTGGGTGCGCGGTTCCTGAACAACCCGGTCCGCGTCGAAGTCGCCCCGCAGGCGACGACGGCCGAGCGCGTCGAGCAGTATGTCACCTTCGTCAGCCAGAGCGAGAAGCAGGCGCTTCTCACGCTCAAGCTGCAGGAAATCCGCCCCGAACGCACGCTCGTCTTCACCCGCACCAAGCATGGCGCGGACAAGGTGGTGCGCGCGCTGGCAGGAGCGGGCATCCGTTCCGCCGCGATCCATGGCAACAAGAGCCAGGGCCAGCGGACTGCGGCATTGAAGGCGTTCAAGGACAACGAAATCAAGGTCCTGATCGCGACCGATATCGCGGCACGCGGCATCGACATCACCGGTGTCAGCCATGTGTTCAACTATGATCTGCCCAACGTGGCCGAGCAGTACGTCCACCGTATCGGTCGTACCGCGCGCAACGGCGCCGACGGCATCGCGATTGCTTTCGTCAGCGGTGACGAGCGCGGCCTGCTCAAGGACATCGAACGCCTCACCAAGGTGAAGCCGGTTCCGATGCCGCTGCCCAAGGGCTTCAGCGAAGCCGCAGCGCAGCTTCCGCCTCCGGTCAAGGCGCCCGTCAATTCGGGCGGCGGCGGTCGCGGTGGCGAACGTGGCAGCGGCGATCGCTCTGGCCCCGGTGGCCGCAACTACGGCCCCAAGCGTGACGGCGCACGTCGTCGCTCGGGCGGCGGTGGTCGTCCCGGTGGCGGTGGTGGCCGCTCGGGTGGCGGTGGCGGCGGCGGTGCCCGCGTCGGCGGCGTCGGCGCGCACAAGGACAGCGTCAAGCGGATCGGCTGATCGAATCTAGAGCCCTTCAAATCCTCCCCCAGCTTGCTGGGGGAGGGGGACCGCCAGCGGAGCTGGTGGTGGAGGGGCAGCGGGATCGTACATTTCGGGCGGGGAGCGCAAACTCGCTTCCCCTCCCACCATTCGCTTCGCGAACGGTCCCCCTCCCCGAGACAAGCTCGGGGAGGATTTTTTACGCCTTGCCCACCCGGAACAGCATGGCATCGCCGTTCATGCAGTAGCGCAGCCCCGTGGGCTTGGGGCCGTCCTCGAAGACATGCCCCAGATGCCCGCCGCAGCGGCGGCAGTGGACCTCGGTGCGCGGATAGCCCAGCAGGCGGTCGGTGCTGGTCCCCACGGCCTTGGGCAAGGGCGCATAGAAGCTGGGCCAGCCGGTGCCGCTGTCGAACTTGGTTCTGGATGAAAACAACGGCAGCTGGCATCCGGCGCAGATGAAGGTGCCGGCGCGCTTTTCCTTGTCGAGCGGGCTCGAGAACGGCCGCTCGGTGCCTTCGGTGCGCAGGACGTAATACTGGTCCGCGGTCAGCTGGCGCTTCCATTCGGCGTCAGTCCTGGTGATCTCGAACTTGCCCTTGGGCTTCGCGCTGGCGCCGCCGAGCGTGAACGATCCCAGCCCGAACAGGCCTATCCCTGCCGCGCCGAGCAACCCGCGTTCAAAGAAGGTGCGTCTGTCCATATCCTGTCATCCCGTGTCCGTGCCCGGTCTGTTCGACCGGAGCACGACCACAGTTACGCCGGATCAGCCGATTCGGCTTCAATATTTGCTCAGTTGCACCTGCATCGAGCGATAGCCGTGGACGAAGCAGGCGCGCACCCGCTCGGGTTCGGCGAGCACATTCACCCGCATCCGGCGCTTGGCCATTTCCTCGAGCAGGATCGCAATCTGCAGCTCTGCCAGCCGCGCACCGACGCAGCGGTGGATGCCATAGCCGAACGCCAGATGCCGCCGCGCGTTCTCGCGATCGACGATGATGCTGTCAGCGTCCTCGAACACGGTCTCGTCGCGGTTGCCCGAGATGTACCACAAGGCAAGCTTGTCGCCTTTCTTGATGGTCTTGCCGAACAGGTCGTAATCGGCGAGCGCGGTGCGGCGCATATGCGCGAGCGGGGTCTGCCAGCGGATGATTTCCTGCACCGCATTGGGAATCAGGCTCGGGTTCTGCTCGAGCTTCTCGCGCTGTTCGGGGAACTGGTGCAGGCAATAAGCGAGGCCCGACATCGAGTTGCGGGTGGTGTCGTTGCCGCCGACGATCAGCAGGATGAGGTTGCCCATGAACTCGAGCTCGTCCATCTCCGCCATCGCGTCCGAATGAATCATCATCGAGATCAGATCGGGGGTCGGCTCGGCGTTGATCTTGGCGTCCCACAGATTCTTGAAATAGGCGCCCATCTCGTAGAGGTGCTTCAGGCGCTCGGCGCGCAGCTCTTCGGAGTGCACCAGCTCGATGTCACCTGCCCAGTCGGACCATTCGGTGAGCTTGCGGCGGTCGGCCCAGGGGAAATCGAACAGGATCGCGAGCATCTGCGTGGTGAGCTCGATCGACACGGTGTCGACCCAGTCGAACGGTTTGTCCCAGGGCAGGGTATCGAGCAGCTCGGCGGTGCGCATGCGGATATCGTCGGACATCCGCTTCATTTCCGACGGCGTGAACGCGGGCGCGACGGTGCGGCGCTGGCCGGTGTGTTTGGGCCGGTCCATCGCGATGAACATCGGCATGATCAGCTCGGTGCCGTCATCGATCCGGTCGGCGAGCGTGATGCCGCCGAACTCATAGGATGACGAGAAGATCTCGGGCAGCGCCTCGACGTGCTGGATCGCCTTGTGGCTGGTGACGTTCCAGAAATCGCCGAACGATCCGCCCTGGGTCCAGTGGATCGGATCGTGCGCGCGCAGCTGTGCAAACGGTTCCTGCCAGCGGTCTTCGACATACCATGAGGCATCGCTCATGTCGTAGGTCAGCTCGGCGCCGGGGTCTTTGAAAACGGTGGCCATGGCTCTCTCCTTGCGTGTCGCAATATGACCGGGATGCGATGAGCCCGGCGGCGCCGCTGTTTTGGCGGTCTGCTTGAAAGTCTCACCTTACTGACAGCTTTGTCAATACAGTTTCGATATGCAACGCAGATCGAAGGTTGCAGCGCTGCGACGACCCGCGCGGCGCGGATACAAAAAATGGCCGGGATGTTGCCACCCCGGCCTTGAGTTGTCAGTTCGCAGGAGGAACCTCTGGAGGTCTGTGGCGCGGCTAGCGGTTCGCGCCACAGACCAAACTTGTAAACTCAGTAATTGTAAGCCCGTTCGCCATGCTCGGCGATGTCGAGACCAGCCTGCTCGACCTCTTCTGTGGGGCGCAGACCGATGGTGAACTTGAGGGCGTAGAACAGGACGGCCGAGACCACGCCGGACCACAGGATGGTGATGCCCACCGCCTTGATCTGGGTGATGACCTGGGCGGCCATGTCGTATTCGCCGACCGCTGCCGGGAACACGGTGTAGTCGAAGAAGCCCTGTCCGCCGAGCGCCGGGTCGGCGACGATGCCGGTGCCGATGGCGCCGACGATGCCACCGATGCAGTGGACGCCGAACACGTCGAGCGAGTCGTCATAGCCCATCTTGTTCTTCACCGTGGTGACGAAGAAGAAGCAGACGATCGAGGCTGCAAAACCGAGCAGGATCGAGGTCATGGGAGCGGCCAGGCCCGAAGCCGGGGTGATCGCGACCAGACCGGCGACGGCCCCTGTGGCAGCACCCAGCAGCGAGGGCTTCTTGTGGACGATCTGTTCGATCACGGCCCATGCCACGGTGGCAGCGGCGGTGGCGACGAAGGTGTTGATGAAGGCAACCGCGGTCACGCCGTTGGCTTCCAGGTTGGAGCCGGCGTTGAAGCCGAACCAGCCCACCCACAGCAGCGACGCGCCAATCATGGTCATCACCAGCGAGTGCGGCGGCATGTTCTCGGTCTTGTAGCCCAGGCGCTTGCCGATCACGAGGCAGCCGACAAGGCCTGCAATGCCTGCGTTGATGTGAACCACGGTGCCGCCAGCGAAGTCGAGCGCGCCCATGCCCCACAGGAAGCCGGTATCGGTCGGTGCGTCAGCCAAGAAGTCCGGGCCAGCCCAGTACCACACCATGTGCGCGACGGGGAAATAGCACAAAGTCAGCCACAGCACGGTGAAGATGATCAGCGGGGTGAACTTGATGCGCTCTGCAAACGCGCCGACGATCAGCGCCGGTGTGATGCAGGCAAAGGTCATCTGGAAGATCACGAACGCGAGTTCGGGGATGTAGACGTTGTTCGAGAAGGTGGCGGCGAAGGTGGTGCCATCGACCCCTGCGAGGAACATCTTGTCGAAACCGCCGACGAACGGCGAGCCGCTGGTGAAGGCCATGGTATAGCCCCAGCTGACCCAGACCAATGCCGCCACCGAAACGATGGTGAGCACCTGCATTAGCACCGACAACATGTTCTTGGTGCGAACCAGGCCGCCGTAGAACAGCGCGAGGCCGGGGATCGACATCATGAGCACCAGCACCGACGAGATCAGCATCCAGGTGGTGTCGCCCTTGTCGACCATGCCCGCCATCTGCTCGACGGTCGGCGCCTTGATCGGGCCTTCCGCAACGGCTTCAGCGACGGCGGGCGCGGCTTCAGCGACCTGTTCGGCCACCTCCTGCGCCCAGGCCTGCGCCGATACGAAAAACGAAAGCGCGGTCGTCCCGACAACAGCGCCAATCTTGTGCAAAGGTTTCATCATTCCCCCTTCCCCTTACAGTGCCGTGTCGCCGGTCTCGCCGGTGCGGATGCGCGTGGCCGCCGCGAGGTCGAGAACGAAGATCTTGCCGTCACCGATGGAATCCGTGTTTGCCGCCGCCTGGATGGTTTCGACCACCTGAGGCGCGATATCGTCGCTCGCCGCGATCTCGATCTTGAGCTTGGGCACCATGTTGGTGGTGTATTCGGCGCCGCGATAGATTTCGGTCTGGCCCTTCTGGCGGCCAAAGCCCTTCACCTCGGTCACCGTCATGCCGGCAATACCGAGGCTGGTCAGCGCTTCGCGGACCTCGTCCAGCCGGAACGGCTTGATGATGGCTATGATGAATTTCATTACGCCCCCTTTTGTAATTTTGTTGCGAAGCCGAGCCTCGTCATCGCCCGAATGCTACGCAAGCGACGTGCCAAGTCCGGGAATCCGGGGAATCCTAATGAATCGCTAACTGCGCGCCGGGGGGTTCAGTTCAAAATTTGTGCAACTGCGAAAGGGTGCGCAATTTTTAGGCACAGATCATGCTGCATTTGCACAAAAAGACGGCGCCCGTTGCGGCGCCGCGGGTCAGGCCTCGCCCAGCTGCTCCAGCACCGCGCGGGCGCGCGCGGCATCTTCAGGCAGCACCATCAGCCGCGCAGGGGTCATGAACCCCAGGCCAAGTCCTGCCATGCCGCCGTCGAAGATGTGGGCCTCGATGCCCTCTGCGCCCAGCGTCAGCCGGGCCATCTCGGCCTCGATCCGGTCGGCATATTCAGCAATGGCCTTGAGGCTCACGCGGGTTCAGCCCTCGACATCGGTGAAGAACCGGGTCGTCGGGGTGGTGGGCAGGCCATCGATCGACCGGGTACGCTTGGCGGTCTTGGCCAGCCAGGCATCGGGCTTGCTCTGGCGGTGCGCTTTTTTCAGCGTCTCGCGTTCGCGATCGAACTCCATCACCGGCACGCCCCAGCCGCAGCTGGTCTGCACGCTGTCAACCGTGATGTCGAAGATCTGCCGGGTGCCCGGAAGGATGGTGAAGTGCGCAGCCAGCGCATCCCAGTCGGCATCCTGCGGCAGCACGGGGCGGCCGCGCCCGTAGATGCGCAGGATCAGCGCGGGGTTTTCGAACGCGCAGAACATGATCGTGATCCGGCCATCGGCGACCAGATGCGCGTGCGTCTCGTTGCCCGATCCCCCCAGATCGAGATAGGCGGCGCGCGTTGGGGAGAGCACGCGGAATGCATCATAGCCCTTGGGGCTGAGGTTGATCCGCGCGTTGTCCGCCGCGGTGGCCACGAAGAACACCGGCTGGCGGGTGATGAAGGCGATGTGCTTTTCGCTCAGGGCGTCGCTGAAGTCTGACATGGCGCCAGTGTGCGGGAACATGCGGCGGCGCGCAAGTGCGTCCCCTCTTCCCTGCGCCTGCAAAAGCCATTACGGCTCCTGCCCATGACATCTGCTCCAGCCGCCGCAAACTCCGGCATTCCGCGCTCGCTTTACGTGTTTTCCGTCTTCTATGGCGGCATGGTGTGCCTGGCGGGCGTGCTCGGCAACAAGCAGGTCTCGATCGGCCCGCTGGCAGTCGAGGCGGGCATTTTCGCGTTTCTGCTGCTGGTCGTGGTCTCGAGCGCGATCGCGGAACTGCACGGCCGCGACACCGCAAACAGCCTGGTCAAGTTCGGCTTCGTGCCTTTGCTGTTCGCCATGGCGCTGTCGTGGATCGTCTATGCGCTCCCCGCCTCGCCCGACATGGCGCCCGAGAATGCCGATGCCATCCAGCTGATCCTCGGCGCGACGGGACGCATCTGGGCGGCGGGCGTGTGCGCTTATGGCGTCTCGCAGTTCCTCAACGTCTATATCTTCTCGCGGCTGCAGAACATGCCGGGCCGCTGGCTGGCCGTGCGCGGGGTGATCGCGTCCGCCCTCTCGCAGATCGTCGACACGCTGATCTTCGTCACCATCGCCTTTTACGGCGTATTCCCGATCGGCCAGCTGCTGATCGGCCAGATGGCGGCCAAGGTCGCGCTGTCGATTGCGCTGGTGCCGTTCCTGATTGTGTTCTTCGTCCGTCTGGGCAAAAGGCTCGACGCATGACCGACCATCAAGATTCTGGGCACATCCACGACCCCGCGCTGCTCGCCAAAGCAGAGACCCTCACCGAGGCGCTGCCGTTCATGCAGCGTTATGCGGGCAAGAGCTTCGTCGTCAAATATGGCGGCCATGCGATGGGAGACCCCGAGCTGGCGCGCGACTTTGCCGAGGATATCGTGTTGCTGAAGGCGGTGGGAATCAACCCCGTCGTCGTGCATGGCGGCGGACCGCAGATCGGCGCGATGCTCAAGCGCGTCGGCGTGCAGTCGCAGTTCGTCGACGGGCTGCGCGTCACCGACCAGGAGACCGCCAACATCGCCGAAATGGTGCTGGGCGCGATCAACAAGGAGCTGGTCACCTGGATCGCGGCCGCGGGCGGCAAGGCGATCGGCATCAGCGGCAAGGACGCAGGCTTCGTCCGCGCGAGCAAGGTCGAACGCACCGTGCGCGACCCGGACAGCAACATCGAACGCGCGATCGACCTCGGCTTTGTCGGCGAGCCGGAAGCCATCGACTGTTCGGTGCTCAAGACGATATCGGACGCAGGAATGATCCCCGTCGTCTCACCGATCGGCGTGGGCGCCGACGGACAGACCTACAACATCAACGCCGACACCATGGCAGGCGCGGTCGCAGCGGCGTTGGGCGCATCGCGATTGTTCCTGCTCACCGATGTCGCAGGCGTGCTCGACAAGGCCAAGCAGCTGCTCTCCGACCTGACTCCTGCCGACATTGCTGCCTTGCGCGCTGACGGCACGATCAGCGGCGGCATGATCCCCAAGCTGGAAACCTGCGTCCATGCGGTCGAACAGGGCGTGGATGCCGCGGTTGTCCTCGATGGACGCGTGCCGCATGCCATGCTGCTGGAAATCTTCACCTCGCGCGGGGCAGGTACGCTGATCCGGGCCTGATGGACTCGAGCCGAAAGGCCCGAGCCGTTTTAGTCTTGTAATACACCCAAGTTCGCCCTAGATATCGGGCAACGCCATAATGAGAGACCTATGCAGATCCTGCTCGAAATCCTGGACATAGTGCTAACGGTGGTGACCTGGTTCATCATCATCCAGATCGTGCTGTCCTGGCTGGTCGCATTCAACGTTGTCAGCATGCAGAACGATCTGGTCCGCCAGATGGTCGAATCGCTCAATCGGATCACCGAACCGCTGTTCCGCCCGGTGCGCAAGATCATGCCCGATCTCGGGATGATCGATCTGGCGCCGATGGTGGTGCTGCTGGTGATCATGATCGTCCAGCGCTCGATCATCCCGCGGCTGTGGGTCCAGTTCGCCTGAGCTGCGCAAATCCGCGCTCTGCTGTGGCAATGACGCGCATTTGACGTTAGAGCGGCGGGCATGACAGCCCGTAACATCGCCAGCATCATCGACGGCAAGGCCTTCGCGGCCGGCTTGCGCGCGCGCCTCGCCGCGCTTGTCCCAGATTTCGTGCAAGCCACGGGCCGCGCGCCCGGTCTGGCCGTGGTGCTGGTGGGCGACGACCCGGCAAGCCAGGTCTATGTCCGGTCCAAGCACAAGGCGACGGTCGAGGCCGGGATGCTGAGCTTCGAGCATCGTCTGTCCGCCGACACCAGCCAGCAGGCGCTGCTCGATCTGGTCGCGACGCTCAACGCCGACGATGCGGTCGATGGCATTCTCGTCCAGCTGCCATTGCCTGCGCATGTCGACGACAGGGCGGTGCTTGCGAGCATCGATCCGGCCAAGGATGTCGACGGCTTTCATGTCGTCAACGCGGGCAAGCTCGCCGTGGGTGAAGACGCGCTGGTCCCGTGCACGCCGCTGGGATCGCTGATGCTGCTGCAGGATGTGCTCGGCGATCTTTCGGGCCTGCACGCGGTGGTGATCGGCCGATCGAACATCGTCGGCAAGCCGATGGCGCAGTTGCTGCTTCAGCAGAGCTGCACCGTCACCATCGCGCACAGCCGGACGCGGGATCTGCCCGCGATCGTGCGGCTCGCCGATATCGTCGTTGCCGCGGTGGGCCGCCCCGAGATGGTGCGCGGCGACTGGATCAAGCCGGGTGCGACGGTGATCGATGTCGGCATCAACCGCGTGCCGGGGGCCGAGCCCGGCAAGACCCGGCTGGTGGGCGATTGCGCCTATGACGAATGCGCCGCCGTCGCAGGCGCGATCACGCCGGTCCCCGGCGGGGTCGGCCCGATGACCATAGCATGCCTGCTGCGCAACACCCTCGTCGCGGCATCGCGCCGCGCGGGCCTGACAGCGCCGGAGGTTTTGTGATGAGCGCTGTTCAAACCCTTTCTCGGCAGGCGCTGCTGTCGCTGGCCGTCGCCATGGTGCTGACCCCGCTCGCCGCATCCGCCCAGCAAGGTCAACCCCGCGGCGACCGGCGCGGGCCGCCGCCACGGCCCGAGGGGCAATCCTATGCCAATTCGAGCGCGGTGCTGGTTGCCGAGATCTCTTTTGCGCGTCTGGCGCAGAACAAGGGCCAGTGGACCGCGTTTCGTGAAACCGCATCTGCCGATGCCGTGATGTTCGTCGACCAACCGGCGCTCGCGCAAAGCTGGCTCAAGGGCCGCGCCGATCCGGCGCAAGCGGTCAAATGGCAGCCGCAAAAGCTGTTCATGGCGTGCGATGGCCGCACCGGAGCTTCGACCGGGGCATCGCAATTCCCCGGCGGTGCGGTGGGTTACTACACAACCGTCTGGCAGAACCTGGAAAAGCCGCGCGCCAAGAAGGCCGACTGGAGATGGGTGCTCGACCATGGTGCCATGCTGGCTGCCCCGCGCGCGGGCGACGAGATGATCTCCTCGCGCACGGCAGTGTGCACCGGTGAACCCAGGAAGCTGCTCGAAGGCGTTCAGATGGGACCGCTGGCCAAGGGTGACGCGATCGCCGCCCCCACCGCCAGCGGCGCGCGCGCATCGGCCGACGGCACAATGGTCTGGCGCTGGGATGTGCGCGCAGATGGCAGCCGTACCGTCACCATCGACCTGTGGAACGGCACCGGTTTCGACACCGTGGTGCGCGACGAAGTTCCGGCAGGTGCGGCATGATCGAGCTTTTCGTTTCCGCCTTCATCACCCTGTTCGTTGTGATCGATCCCCCGGGTTGCGCGCCGATCTATGCCAGCATGACCACCGACGCCAATGCGCAGCAGCGCCGCAGCATGGCGATCCGCGCGGTGATCGTGGCTGGCGGCATCCTGCTGGTGTTCGCGCTGTTCGGTGAGGCTTTGCTGTCCTCGCTGCACATCGAACTCAACAGCTTCCGGATTGCAGGCGGCATCATGCTGTTCCTGATCGCGCTCGACATGGTGTTCGAAAAGCGCACCGAACGCCGCGAACAGCGCGCGCAGAAGGTGATCGAAACCCCCGAGATCGAGGATGTCTCGATCTTCCCGATGGCGATGCCGATGATTGCCGGCCCCGGCTCGATCGCTTCGGTCATGCTGCTGGTGTCGCAGAACAGCGGCCTCGACCGCGCGCTGACGATCCTCGCCGCACTGCTCGCGGTGCTGCTGCTGACCCTGATCGCGCTGCTCACCGCAGGCCCGCTGATGAAGCTGCTCGGCGCCAAGGCGGAGGCCGTGATCACCCGCCTGCTCGGCGTGCTGCTCGCGGCACTGGCCGCGCAGTTCGTGATCGATGGTTTGAGGGCAAGCTTTCAATAGGGCGATTGTCAGACCGAGTTTTTGTATCTTTGTCAGCAGGATTGAGTTTTTACTGTCTTATTGCATTACGAAAGTTGCGCACATTAGGCGCAGTCAGTTTTCTCAATCCTCTGAAACCTAACTATATCGATGATAGCTACACGGTTTTGATCGATTTGGCCGGTAGCATAGCCGTCAAATTCCACGTTCAAGCACAAGATTTCGGTCCGAGGGTTCTTGAGGAAAACGCTCCGATACGGACGTTGAGCATCTGGGGTTACCAGACGGAATGAATAAACTTCTCCATCATCCGATATGAAGGCCCCGTATTCAAATACTTTGATCGTGCCGGAGAACTGCGACGGCAACGGATGAGCTCCACCCTGCACAGCAGGTAACAGCCCGGTCCCAAGCAGCAATAGAGAAAGGCTTGCGAACAGGTTCATGGTCATCCTCATTGATCCTGAACGCGACGATAGCATGGCAAAACTGCCGAGGCACGAGCCAGCTGAATGGGAGCAGGCTTAATCGTCACACAAAAAAAGCCCGCCAGCCTCTCGGCTGACGGGCTTTTTCTTGAGGCTTGGCGCCCGGGCTGGTGCTTAGAAGCGAACCAGCGCCGAGAGCGAGTACTGCTGTGCTTGGAAGTCCTGACGGCCCACCGTGGTGTCGATCGACGCGGTGAACTCGAAGGTCGGCTGCGCGATGGTGAGGCCGACGCCTGCTTCTCCCCAGCTGTTGTCATCCGAGCGATAGGCGAACGGGAAGCGGCCGGTGGTGCTGCCTGCGAAGTTGGCACCGAAGAACGCATCGCCGTCCATCGCATCATAGACGAAATCGGCATAGATATAGGGCCGGAAGACCGCGGTCTTCTTGGCGCTGGCCGAAATGCCGGTGCGGATCTGGAGGCTGTCGAACTTGTTGCGATCGATATCCAGAGCCGGACCGCCACCGGTTTCACGCACATCGTCAAAGCCGATATACTGATACTGGGCGGCAACCCGCGGGGTGATCACCATCGCTTCGGTCACGATCGGAGCCGACATGCCGAGTTCTGCGGTGATCGCCAGGCTATCGTCGCTCGAGGCCAGGTTGAACAGGCCGGCACCCACCACGACGGTGCGGGCGGTATCGACCTTGAACGTGCCTGCGCTCACCCGGCCATCGAACACCAGACCGCTCTTGGTGGTCACGGCGCCGTAGACGCTGCCTTCGATCAGCTCGCCGGCCACGGCCTGGCCGCGGACGACGCTGCTGTCGACATCCGAATAGCCGCCCGAGATACCCAGCACCACGCCATCGCGCGGCAGATATTCAAGGCCAGCTACCACGAAGAAGCCGTCGAACTTGTCGTCGCGGTTGGGCGTCAGCGCGGTGGGCATCGGCGAAGACTTGCCGTTGAGATAGCCACCGCCGAGATAGATCGCGAAATCGCTGTTGAGCGAGGTCGAATCCATCACGGTTTCCTGGCTGTCCTGGCCAGCCGAAGCGGCTGCCAGAGCGCCGGGAAGTGCCACACCGCTGGTCGCGGTGGCGGCAAGGTTCAGCGGCTGGCCGATCATCGCGATCGTGCCACCGGCATCGCCCGAAAGCGAGGACTGCAAGCGGGTGCGGTGGAAGCGCGAGGTGCTCGACAGCACGGCTTCACCCAGGCTCAGACGAGCCGATTCGGTGAACGGCGCCAGCGCTTCGAAGGTCGACTGGATCTGCGAAGCCGACATCAGATCGGTGCGCAGATAGACGTCCGCGAAGTTGCGCTCTGCGCTGCGGTTGCTGTCGAGGATGCCCGCATAGGAGCGCTGCACCAGCGAGAACGGATCGATCACGTTGCGATACTGACCCGCGGTGATCCGCATGTCGACGGCGTTGGCGCTGGTGGTCAGCACCGGGGTCAGGATCGCGCTGATCGGCGCGGCCGAGTTGAACCCTGCACTGATGGTGCCGCCGGTGGTGACGATGCGATAGGTATCACCGTTCTTGATGGTGTACCCGGCGACCGGCGAGACGATCACGCGGCCCCCGAGGCTTGCCGATCCGGTGATCGCCAGACGATCCGACACGCCGGCACCGACATCGACCAGATACTGCGTGGCCGAGGACAGGATGGCGTTGCCGTCGATCGTCAGCGTGCCGATCGTTCCGGCGTTGCCGGTTGCGCCCGGCGAGATCGTTCCGGCGACGCTGGTGAAAAACGGTGCCCGGAGGGTTCCGGTGCCGCTCAGTCCGCCTGCCATCAGGAAGTAATCCCCGACCGAGGTCAGCCTGCCGTTGATCTGCATCGAGCCGATGGTCTGCGTCACGTCGATCAGGCTGGTAAGCGAGCCGGTCGAGGTGATGTTCAGCGCGGCCGACACGCCGTTCAGGCGGAAGCGGTCGATGGTGACCGCCGTGTCGAGCGTTGTTGTGCCGGCAGCCGCCAGGGTGACGTCGAAGTAACGCGGCAGCACACCGGTGGCGCGATTGCCGGCGCTGTTGTTGGGCACGAAATTGGTCGCGCCCGGCAGGCCGTTGGCGATGGTGGCCGGCGGCAGCGGAATGCTTGCCGAGCTGACCGGATCCGACGGGCTGATCTGCGCGCTGATCTGCGCGGACGCGGCGGCGCCTTCGATCACCGCTTCACCGATACCGCTGGTCAAGTTCGCGGTGCCGGCATTGTCGCCAATACCATCGGTGCCGATCGGCTTCTGCTCGACCGTGGTGCGACCGTTGCTGAAGTCGACGCATTCGCTCGAGCCACCCGACTGGAAGCAGGCCTGACCGAACTTGCCGCTGATATCCACCGTGGTTCCGCCAGCCGAGGTCGGCGTACCGTTGATGAGCTGGCCGTTGGGGCCGATGATGAAGTAGTTGGGGTCCTGCGACGTGATCCAGTGGGTGGGATCGGTCCAGTTGCGGTTGCCGGCTGCAGCCGTGACGTAGCGATAGGGATTGTTCTCGGCAATCCAGTCCCAATACAGATACAGCGGCTGATAGAAGGACGCGGTTCCGAAGCTGTTGGCAGGCTGGCCGTTGAAGAAGCGGGTATAGCCGCCCGACAGCACGCCGATGATGACTTCGCGCGCAAAGGTGCGATCGAGGATCAGCGGGCCACCCGAGTCGCCGCCTGCGGTGTTGCCTTCACGGGGAAGGGCATTGTCGCGGAAGGCGTTGAAGTCGAACGGGCTGGCTGCGGCCGTGCCACGCCGCGGATCATCGAAATCGATCCAGTACAGGTTCTGCGGCAGACCGGCGGGCGCCGCACCGAACAGGAAGGACGTGAAGTCATCGAGCGAGGTGAGCGCGCCCAGCCAGTTTTCCGCCGTACGGCGACGGAAATCGATCGGAAGTGTACCCGAGGTGCCGGTGCCATTGCCGCCATAGCCGGCGAGGTTGACATGGTAGCCGGTGCCGCTTGCTGCGGTGATCGCGCTCGGCTGGGGCAGCTGCGACAGCAGCAGCGACCAGGTCGGAATGCCGACCGCCGGGGTGTCGAGCGATGCGACCGCAACGTCGGCATAGCGGAAGCCGTTGCCCGGCTCGACCGAGCGGGGGTGATAGGCAACCGCATTGACGTTGTACAAGGCCTGCGCGGTGTTGGTCTGGAACCGGCCCTGACCATTGGTGCCCAGCAGCCAGCGAACCAGCTCGTCGACCTCGCCCGGCGCGTTGGCGCGGGTGTTGGTTTCGAAGCCGAAAGCGATGCCGACGCCGCCCGAATTGGCGCCATAGGCGGTGGCAGCGCGGCTGTTGACGCAGTGCGCGGCGAACAGGATGGTGCGCGGGTTAATCAGCGAGCCGGTGCAAAGGCCGACGCCGCCATTGCCGTTGTCGACAACCATCTGCGCGATGCCCGTGATGTTGACCGGATCGCGCGCCGTGATGGGGGTGTTGGGGTTGGCGATCAGAATTTGCGGATCGAGCTGGGCAGCGTCGATGTCCAGACGCACCGTCTGGAGGTCAAGGCCGCCCGTGGTGATGCTGCTGGTCAGATCGAAATGCGGGGCGAGGCCGTCCGAGACAAGCGCGTTGCGCACATCCGAAGCGGCGCTGGCGTTGGCTTCGATGGCGGCGGCAGGCGCGGCGGCCAGCGCAACTGCCAGCGCCGTCGCGGCTACGCCGCTACTGATCGCCTTTTGCAAACGTGCATTCCTGTTGGTCATTATCATCCCCTGAAAAACTTTGCGTTGTTCAGGAAATTAGCTTGCGCTGAATTAAACGCAACGCGGCGCGGCGCGGGGCATTAAGATTGTGTGACAGTGTTGCCGTCTGGACACATTTTCTTGCGCGTCGGCGCGATAAAGGCCTGCAAACGTTAACCTTCAGGCGCCCCCACCCCCATATTCAGGGGGGTGGGTGGCTCCTGAGATCCGGCACGGCGTGTTGCAGCCGTGCATCAGCGAGAGTTTACTTGCCCAGCGTCTCGGTCAGGAACCAGGCACGTTCCTGCGCCTGGTCGGTCCAATCGTCGACGATGCCATCGGTGGCATTGTCGCCGGCATCACCCGCCAGTTCCTTGACCTCGCGCAGCTTGGCGACAAACGCCAGATTGTCGTCGCGCAGTTCCTTGAGCATCGCCTCGGCCGCCACGCCCGACTTGTCGTTGTCGGCAATCGTCTGGCGCTTGGCGATGTCGCCGATCGAGGTCAGCGTGCGGTGGCCGTTCTTGCGCACCCGCTCGGCGATCGCATCGGTGATCGCGAGGATCTGGGTGGCGTGGTCATCGAGCAGCAGGTGATAATCGCGGAAATGCGGCCCTGCGACGTGCCAGTGGAAGTTCTTGGTCTTGAGATACAGCGCAAAGCTGTCCGCCAGCAGACCGTTCATGGCATCCGCCAGCGCCTTGCCTGCATTGTCGCCCTTTTTATTTCCCATGACGTGTCTCCTGTTGCTGTGAATTGGCTGATGTTAACATAGGTTGTGATGCCGCAATTGGCATGACAATTTCTTGCGTTACTGTGATCGCAAGGCTCGCAGCGCGTGCTGCGGGGACGGCTACACCAGCCCGAAGGCGCTCAGCGCCAGCAGGATGCCGAGTGCCGCGATGCACAGCCCCGCGCCGATCCGCACCGGACGCAGCGGCCAGCGGGCAAGCTCGTCCTGCCATACGATCCCCGGGATTAGCCCGATGACGGTTCCCGCCGCCCCGCCCAGCAGCGGCCACAGCGCATCATGGCTGCGCGCCGCTGTCGCTGCGACGATGAACTGCCCCTTGTCGCCGAACTGCAGGATCATCACCCCAAACAGCGTCGTGAAGAACGGTCCGATGCGCCAGCCCTGCAACAGATCGACCGGCCTGCGCCAGCCGAGCATGCCCAGCCCGGCAAACAGCAGCGACAGCGCATAGAACAGCGAAAGCGCATCGCGGCTGATCCAGTCGCCCACCACCTGGCCGCCGATCGCTGCGATCGCGGCCCCCGCGACGCTCGCCGCCGCCACTGCCGCGATCAACGGCGCGCGCCGGTCGAATCGCATCGCGAGGCCTGCGCACAGCAGCTGGCTGCGATCGCCTGTCTGGACGATGGCAGTGAGCAGCAATGTCGTGACAAAGGCTTCCATCAGCGCGGACGATAGCGCAAATCAGCGCGCCCCGCGCACCGCGATCGAGGCCAGCACCGCTGCGCGCATGTCGGCATTGCCGCAATCGCTGGCGATCGCCTCGTCCATCGCATCGAAATAGTGCCGTGCCATCGTCCGGCTCCAGCCATTGGCGAGCAGATGCTCCAGCCCGTGCGCCAGATCGCTGACACACGGCATGGCGTTGCTGTCGGCGATGCGGCGCATCCGGTCGATCTGGACGGCAAGCTCGGCGCGCGAAACCCGCCATGCGATGGCGCGGACATGGCCCGCCTGCATGCGCAGCTGCTGGCGCGCCAGCTTCAGCCGGTCTTCCGTGCTGTCCGATGCTGCCGGGTCCTGCATAACCGCTCCTGCTGTCCGCCTGTGATGCTGCACAGTGTCACAGCTGGGTTAATTTTTGGGCAAGGCTGATCGTGCGGCGGCAGGCGGCCTGTGCGGGGCACCGTGCTTGACAAGCCGGGGGCGTTGCGGCAAGGGCGGCGCTCGCATATTCAGGGCGGCCATTTGTGCCGCTCTTTGTGTTTTTGATTCGCTTAAATTTCCGGTGTCCGGCGCAGGCCGGGCACCATCGCAACATCATCCAAACCCAAAGGAACAGGTCATGGCCAAGCCAGCCACTGTGAAAATCCGCCTGGTCAGCACCGAAGGCACCGGCTTCTTCTATGTCACCAAGAAGAACCCGCGCAACACCACCGAGAAGATGAGCTTCCGCAAGTACGATCCCGTCGCGCGCAAGCACGTCGAGTTCAAGGAAGCCAAGATCAAGTAATCTTGGTTGCGCACGCCAGATGAACCGGCAATTCAGCGCCGGTTCAATCGGCTGCGCCCAGGGGCTTGGGGTTCCTTCCCAGATGAAAGCCCGCCCCAGATGCTGAATTTCCGGTTCCGTTCCATCGCCGCCGCGCTGCTCGCGACCTCCATGGTCGCAGCGCCGTTTGCCCTGCCCCAGGCCGCCATCGGCCAGGCAGGCCAGCAGGCAAACCCCGGCGGGGATCTGGCGCAGGTGTCCCGGCACCTCAAGGCGATGCAGTCGCTGCGCGCCAGCTTCACCCAGACCGATCGCACCGGCCAGACGCTCAGCGGCACGCTGACGCTCAAGCAGCCGGGCAGGATCCGCTTCGAATATCAGAAGGACGCGCAGCTGCTGATCGTCAGCGATGGCCGCGCGCTCACGATGATCGACTATCAGGTCAAGCAGGTTCAGCGCTGGCCGATCCGCAACTCGCCGCTGGGCGCGCTGCTCGATCCCAATCGCGATCTCACCAAATATGGCAAGCTGCTTCAGACCAACGACCCCGATGTCGTCAGTGTCGAGGTGCGCGATCCCAAGCGCCCCGAATATGGGGTGATCACGCTGATCTTCACGCGCAGCGGTGCGGCGCCGGGCGGATTGTCGCTGGTCGGCTGGGTCGCGCTCGATTCGCAGAACAAGCGCACCACCATCCGCCTGTCGGGCCAGCAGTACAATGTCGCGGTTGCCGACAGCGCCTTTGCCTGGACCGATCCGCGCGCAAAGGGCCCGCGCCGCTAGGCTTGATCTCCTTATAATAGGTCATCGTCATTCCCGCTAAGGCGGAAATCCCGCTTGAATCCGAACGGCGCGAGAGAAAGCGAGGCCCCGCGTGCGCGGGGGTGACGACGAAGAGTTGATAATCAAATCGCCAGCGCAGACGAACCGCCTTTACCGTTCGACGAACTGCGAAAGGCTCGCAAATCTGTTCACATGGCAGACAGGCTTGGCTGACTAGAACGGTTTTCGAAGACGGCGCCAAGGTTTCCCCCTGTTACCTTGACGAACCACCGGCTTCAACCAAGCGTGACGAACGCAAAAAAGAACCCTCGTTCCAATGCCCCCGGGACGAGGGTTTTTTGCGCTCTTTTCCGCCGACCGGAGTGTTTAGGGCTTGGGTTTGCGCACATCGCTGGCTAGAGCCTTGCCATGGCAACCCCCCTCAAGATCGCATCATGGAACATCAACTCGGTCCGTTTCCGGCTGGACTCGGTGCAGCGTTTTCTGGCTGAGGAACAGCCCGACATCCTGTGCCTGCAGGAGACGAAGGTCATCAACAACGACTTTCCCGAGGGCCCCTTCCGCCAGCTTGGCTACAACTTCCAGAAGCTGAACGGCCAGCCGATGCATCACGGCGTGGCGATCATCGCCAAGGTGCGGCTGAGCGACGACAACCGGCTCGACTGGCAGGCCAATGGCGAGGCGCGGCACATCGGCGTCAACATAACCGGCCCGCTGGGCGGCACCGTGCGGCTGGAGAACGTCTATGTTCCGGCCGGCGGCGAGATCCCCGACCGCAACGTCAGCCCCAAATTCGGCCAGAAGCTCGATTTCATCGAGCGGATGACGCAATGGTCGAGCGGCCTGACAGGTCGCACCATCATCCTGGGCGATTTCAACATCGCCCCGCTGGAGGATGACGTGTGGAGCCACAAGCAGCTGATCAACACCGTCAGCCATACGCCGATCGAGATCGAGCGGCTGAAGGCGATGCAGGATGCGCACAACTGGGTCGATATCGGCCGCAAATTCTATCCCGCGCCCGAACGGCTGTTCACGTGGTGGAGCTATCGCGCGCGCGACTGGTCGGTGTCCGATCGCGGCCGCAGGCTCGACCATATCTGGGTGTCGCCCGACATCGTCGAGACGGTCAAGAGCCACCGCGTGGTCGAGCCCTGCCGCGGCTGGCCCCAGCCCTCCGACCACGCCCCGCTGATCAGCGAGTTCCTGTTCTGATGGAGCCTGCCATCTCATGAACGCGCGCGCTGCGGCCCGGGCGCTCGATGCGCTGGCCCGGGGCTGGGATATCATTGTCGATGCGCCCGACGGGCAGTTGGCCCTGCGTCCGGTGGAAACCGGCGCGGCGCCCGAAGCTGCCCAGCCGCGGCTGCTGATCTCCGCAGCACGAGCGATCACGCTCAAGCTTGCCAACCAGAAGGACGCCGCCCGGCCCGATGCGCCGGTGTGCATCGCGGTGCCAGGCGCGCTCGATTCGGCGCTGGCGGTGGCGATCGCGGATCCCTCGCTCGATCTGTCCCGCCCGATGAAGGGGCCGTTCGCCGCGCAGCCGCTGCCAGCTCCTGAGGCCGCAGAGGCCGCGATGCAGCTCGCGCGGCTGGCGGGGCTGCTTCCGGCCTATCATATCCTGACCGAGGCAGAGGCCGAGGCGCCCCGTGTTACCCCAGCCGATGTTGCCGCGTACGCCGACCCCACCACGCTGCGCATCGCCGCACGCGCGCGGCTGCCGGTCAGCGCCAGCGACACCGCCGAGATCGTCGCCTTCCGCTCGGACGCCGATTTTCACGAACATGTCGCGCTGATCGTCGGCACCCCCGATGACAGCCTGCCGGTGGTGCGGCTGCACTCCGAATGCCTGACCGGCGACGTGCTGGGCAGCCTGAAATGCGATTGCGGCCCGCAGCTGCACGGCGCGCTGCACGCAATGGCGCACGCGCAATGGGGCATCCTGCTCTATCTGCGTCAGGAAGGCCGCGGCATCGGGCTGATCAACAAATTGCGCGCCTATCAGCTGCAGGATCAGGGCTTCGATACGGTCGATGCCAACAACCGGCTGGGCTTTCCGACCGACGCGCGCGATTTCGCGGTGGCCGCGCAGATGCTCAAGGCGCTGCATGTCCCCGCGATCCGGCTGATGACCAATAACCCCGAAAAGCAGGCGGTGCTCGCCAGCCTCGGCGTGACCATCGCCGAGCGGCTGCCGCTGCAGATTCCCGCCAACCCGCACAATGCGCACTATCTGGTCACCAAGCGCGACCGGACCGGGCACCAGTTGTGAGCGACACCATCCGCGTCGATGCCCAGGCGCTGACGGTGACCCTGGGTGACTGGCAGGTGCCCTGCAGCATCGGCCGCAGCGGGGCATGCGCTGCCGATGCAAAGCGCGAGGGCGATGGCTGCACGCCGCTGGGCCGCTGGCCGATTCGCGCGGTGCTGTTTCGCCCCGGCCGCGCCACCCCGCCGCCGGGCCTTGCGCTGCCGTGGCGCTGGACCTCGCCGGGCGATGGCTGGTCGGACGATCCTGCCGACCCCGCCTACAACCGCCCGGTGCGCCTGCCCCACAGCTTCAGCGCCGAGACGCTGCAGCGCGAGGACATGCTGTACGACGTGGTGCTGGTGCTGGGCCACAACGATACGCCGCCGGTGCCCGGCGAAGGCAGCGCGATCTTCTTCCATCTGTGGAATGAGGCGAAACCGGCAGCCGAGCGCAGCACCGAAGGCTGCGTGGCGATTGCGCGAAGTGACATGGACGCGCTGCTGCCGAAGTTGAAGCCGGGAATGGTGGTGGAGATCGAGTAGATTTGCCCTGCGCAAATCCTCTCCCGGAACGGCGAGGATTTACTCCATCCCCACCTCGAACACCGGCTCATAGACGCTGCCGTCGCGGCCCATATGGCTCTCCATCAGCACCAGCTGGTCGAAGGCGAACATGTCAGCCGGCAACAGCGGCTGCGCGCCCAGCCAGGCGGCGAGCTGGTCGGGCGGGGGCGCCATGGTCCGCGCGAACCGGGCGAGCGTGATGTGCGGAACGTATTTGCGCCCCTCCGGCTCGAGCCCGATGCCGACGCAGAGCCGGTCCAGCCGTGCATGCAGCCTCTCCAGCGGATCGCGCGGCGACAGGCCTGCCCAGAGCTGGTCGACCCGCTCGCGCCGATCAAAGAACCCGAAACCGTCGAGCCGCGCCTCGATACGCGCGAACCGCTCGCGGCGCAGCGCGAGCATCAGCGCGTCGGCGGCGTGGCGATCGACATCGCCGATGAAACGCAGGGTCACGTGCAGCTGTGCATCGCTCTGCCGGCGCGCGCCGGCAAGCGCGTGCATGGTGGCGAGCAGGCTGCGGCGGACCTCCACCGGCGGGACAAGAGCAAGGAACAGGCGCATGGTTAAGGAGTTCCGTAGCAAAGCACGACGAACAGAACACCGGTTTCGCTTGAAATTCCGGTGGTGAAGGGTGATATTGTGTCCATCCGGCAACTATGCCGGGCAAAGGAGAATTTTTCGATGGCTGACCGTTTTGATCCTCGTACGACGGATCGACTTCGTGCCGGTTCGTTCGATGCGCAACAGGGTGTGGGAGCCAGCGCCGCAACGGATGCTGGCCTGCGTTCCTATATGCTGTCCATTTACAACTACATGACCAGCGGCATCCTGCTGACCGGCGTTGTCGCGCTGCTGTTTGCCCAGTCGGGCATGGCCGCGCAGATCATGTTCGGCCCCGGCCTGATGAAGTACCTGATCATCTTCTCGCCGCTCGCGATTGTCTTCGCGATGAGCTTCGGCATGAACAAGTTCTCGACCGCCGCCCTTCAGGCGATGTTCTGGGGCTTTGCGCTGCTGATGGGCCTGAGCATGTCGACGGTGTTCCTGGTCTATACCGGTGAAAGCGTCGCGCTGGCGTTCTTCTCGACCGCAGCGGCGTTCGCGGGGCTCAGCCTGTTCGGCTACACCACCAAGAAGGACCTCACCGGTTGGGGCAGCTTCCTGATCATGGGTCTGGTCGGCCTGATCGTCGCCAGCCTGCTCAACATCTTCCTCAAGTCGTCGGTGATGGGTCTGGTCATCAGCTATGCCGCGGTGCTGATCTTCGCAGGCCTCACCGCCTATGACACCCAGCGTCTCAAGAGCACTTATGCCTATGTCGCCGGAACCGACATGATGGGCAAGGTGGTCATCATGGGCGCGCTGAGCCTCTATCTCAACTTCATCAACATGTTCCAGGCGCTGCTGAGCATCATGGGCAGTCGCGACTGATTGCCCGGAAAGCCCTGGAACACTGACAACCCGGCGGAGCAATCCGCCGGGTTTTTTTGTCTGCCGTTGTCACGCTGCGCGGTCGGCGCCCCGCTCGGCCGGTCGCTCGCCTGACTCGCCTTGTCGCGCATGCGGCCCGCCCTTTGCTGGCAGCCATTTCACGGTTCACCGTTTTGGTGTTGAGATCATCGCTTGGCGGGCATAGAATCATGCTTAAGAGAACGCGGCGGGACACATGTCCCTGCGCGCGCCACCAGGAGAAACAGCAAATGGCACGTATGGGCCTCAACCGTGCAGCAGCCTTGGCCGTCGCGGCCGGCATGACCACCGTGATTTCGGCCTGTGGCGGCGCCAAGCCCGCGCCGGTCGCGGTTGCCCCGCCGCCGCCGCCGGTGGTTGTCGCCCCGCCGCGCATGCCCAGCCCGCCCTCGAACGCGATGCTGGCGATGACCGTGCCCGCACTGCGCGCCGACGGCCTGCGCGATACGCCAATGCGCGATATCGATGACAACGAGAAATTGTGGTATTTCCGCGCCGCGTTCAACGTCGCTGCGCTCAACTGCCAGAGCCCCCAGCATTTCCGCATCGCCGACGATTACAACCTGTTCCTAAAAACCCACAAGCGCGAGCTCGACCGGGTCAACAGAAGCGTCGAGGAAACGTACCGCAAGCGCCATGGCGCAGGCTATGCCCGCATCCGCGATACCGAAAACACCCAGGTTTACAATTTCTTCGCCTTCCCGCCGACCAAGAACGACTTCTGCGAAGCCGCCCTGGTGCTGGGCCAGGAAGCCGCAGCGATCCCGTCCAAGGATCTGGTCGCCTTCTCGGCGCGCGCGCTGCCGACGCTTGAAGGCGTTTTCGACCGCTTCTACGCATCCTATGAAGGCTATCAGACCGACCTGCAGAAGTGGATCGCGCTGTACGGCAGCCCCGAGATGCGCGCTGCGCAGGCCGCACAGGCCGCACAGGCCAGCGGCATGGTCCAGCCCACCAACGCATCGGGCACCGCGCCTGCGGCAGCCTCCAATCCGCCGGTACTGCCGACGATCCTGCCCTCCAGCGGCGACTGACCGGCACGCGCGCGCCGCATTTTCCGGCTGGATCGGTGGCGGGCGAGCCAGTATATCGCCTGCACCGGATTTTCCCACCGGACGATCAGGGGCCGTAGCTCAGTTGGGAGAGCGCGTCGTTCGCAATGACGAGGTCAGGGGTTCGATTCCCCTCGGCTCCACCAGCCCCGCCCGCACCTGTGCGGGCGGCTGACCTGGAGCGCAACGGGCCTGTCCCCCTGCTATCTCATCGCCACCTTTTTCGGCGCCCCTGCCTTGGCCATCAGCGCCTTGTCCTCATTGGCGCGGGCGATGACATAGTGGCGGATGCTGTCGATCTGAGGCTTCGTCATCACCGAGGCAAAGCTCACCATGCCATTGTCCTTGAGCGCTCCGCCATGGACGATCGTCTGCCAGTTCTCGGGGCTGGCCAGCGTGCCGGAATAGCGCAGATCAGGGATGATGCCGCCGCGGCCCGAGGCCTGGATCGCGGCATCGCCATGGCACACCGTGCAATAACGGCCATATTGCGTCGCACCGCCCTGCACCACGTCCGCAGCAGCGGTGAGCGCCGGCGGATCGAGCGGCAGCTCATCGGCGGCGGGCATATCGGGCAGCTTGGCCTTGCCGCCCAGCTTGAACACCAGCAGCCGCGAGATGTTGCGCACCGGGCCTGACATGTCGCTCAGCACGCCTGCGGTGATCGCCCAGGCACCGCCCCATCCGGCGAGCACCGCGACATATTGCTGGCCATCGATCGCAAAGGTCATCGGCGCGGCGACCACGCCGGTCTGCGCCGGGAAGCTCCACAATTGCCTGCCCTGCGCAGAATCATACGCGACGAAATTGCCCATCGCATTGCCCTGGAACACCAGCCCGCCTGCGGTCGCCAGCACGCCGCCGTTCCACGGCCCGCCCAGGGTGACGCGCCAGCGCTCCTTCTGCGCGACCGGGTCCCAGGCGATCAGCACCCCCTTGGTCGCCTTGCGCGCCGCCTCGCGCACCGCGTTGTCGGCGGGCATCGCGTTGTTCGCGGTGTCCATGCCGACGTTGAAGCCCAGTTTCGAAGGCTTCCATCCCGCCGCCGGGATATAGGGATAGGCGGTGATCTGCGCGGGGATGAACACCAGTTTCTGCTTGGCGTCGAATGCCATCGGATGCCAGTTGTGCGCACCCAGCGGGCCGGGCGAGACGACAAAGGGCTTGCCGGTCTTGTCGACCCGCGCTTCCGGGTTCTCGATCGGCCGTCCGGTGGCTTGGTCGACCCCGGTCGCCCAGTTCACGGGTACGAAATTGTTGGCGGAGATGAATTCGCCGGTTGCGCGGTCGATGACATAGAAGAAGCCGTTCTTGGGCGCCTGCATCAGCACCTTGCGCGTCTTGCCGTCGATCTCGAGATCGGCGAGCATGATGTGCTGGGTGGCGGTATAGTCCCAGGTCTCGCCCGGGGTGGTCTGGTAATGCCACGCATACTCGCCGGTCTTCACCCGGATCGCGACGATCGAGGACAGGTACAGGTTGTCGCCGCCGCCGGGCGAGCGATAGGCCTGGTTCCATGGGGACCCGTTGCCGACGCCGACATAGAGCAGGCCGAGTTCGGGGTCATAGGCCATCGCGTCCCAGACGGTGCCGCCGCCGCCGATGTTCCAGTATTCGCCCTTCCAGGTGGCTTCAGCGGTCTTGAGGTACTCGGCCTCGTTGGCGCCGGGGCGGTCGGGGACGGTGTAGAATTTCCACAACTGCTTGCCGGTCGCCGCATCATAGGCCGCGACAAAGCCGCGCACGCCGAACTCGGCGCCGCCATTGCCGATGATCACCATGCCGTCGATCACCCGCGGTGCGCCGGTGACGGTGTACGACTTGCCCTGATCGACCGTGACCTTGCTCCAGATCTCGCGGCCCGTGCCGCGATCGAGCGCGATCAGCCGGCCATCGAGGGTGCCCAGGAACAGCATGTTGCCCCAGGCGGCAAGACCCCGGTTGACGACATCGCAGCACGCCTTGACCCCGGTCTCGCCGGGCACCTTGGGGTCGAAATCCCAAAGCGGCTTGCCGGTGACGGCGTCATAGGCCTTCACCTTGGACCAGGCGGTGGTGACGTAGATCTTGCCGTCGATCACCAGTGGCGTGGCTTCCTGGCCGCGCGCGGTGTCCATGTCGGCATACCAGGCCAGGCCCAGTTCGCCGATATTGCCGGGGTTGATCTGGTCGAGCGGGCTGTAGCGCTGCTCGTCATAGGTGCGGCCATAGCTCAGCCATTCACCGCCATCGGCCTTGATGATCCGCGCGCCATCGATCCCGGTGGTGCCGGTCGTCGCGGTCTCGCCGCCGCCCGAACATGCCGCCGCCAGCAGCGCGAGCGCCGCCCCCATCAGAGCCTTCAGCCTCATCGCCCGTCCCTCTTCCCTTTTGCCTTGACCTTTGGCGGCCAATGGCTGTCTTTGCGCCTGCCGGATATTGACGAGGGCCAGACGGCTTGTCCATGGTGATTTAACTATCCGGTTAAAAGTTGGCCGGTTAACGACAGGAGAGTTTCATGTTTTCACACGTCATGCTGGGCGCGGACGATATCGACGCGTCCAAGGCGTTCTACGATGCAACGATAACCGCGCTGGGCGGCAAACCCGGAATGGTCGACCCCAAGGGCCGCGTCATCTACATGCACAATGGCGGACTGTTCCTGCTGACCAAGCCGATCGACGGCCAACCGGCCAGCTGCGGCAACGGCAGCACCATCGGCTTTGCCGCGACCTCGGCCGAGCAGGCAGATGCCTGGCATGCCGCAGGCCTGGCGCATGGCGGCACCGCAATCGAGGATCCGCCGGGCGTGCGCGAAGGCGCAGGCATGAAGCTGTACCTTGCCTATCTGCGCGACCCTGCCGGCAACAAGGTATGCGCGATGCACCGGGTGTGAGCATTGCTGCGGAGGTGGCACCTGCCGCCTCCGCACATGCCTCCCAACTGCCGCCTTGCATTCGTCACCGAATCCCGCTAGGCGCGCACGCTTCCGACAAAGCGGGCTGGCTGGTTATGGGCTGCCATGTTCGCTTGTATACGGACTTCCAACGAAGGAGACCAAAATGCCCAAGCTGAAGACCAAGAGCGGTGTGAAGAAGCGCTTCAAGCTCACCGCCACCGGCAAAATCAAGCATGGCGTCGCTGGCAAGCGTCACCGTTTGATGAGCCACAATGCGAAGTATATCCGCCAGAATCGTGGCACCTCGGTCATCTCGGATGCCGATGCCAAGACCATCAAGAAATGGGCGCCGTACGGCCTGGGTTGATCCCGCCTTACCGTTTCTCAAGTTCTCGATAATCAAAGGATATAGCATATGGCACGCGTCAAACGGGGTGTTACCACCCGCGCCAAGCATAAGCGCATTCTCGTACAGGCGAAGGGCTATTACGGCCGTCGCAAGAATACCATCCGCATCGCCCGTCAGGCCGTCGAAAAGGCAGGCCAGTACGCGTATCGCGACCGCAAGGCCAAGAAGCGCAATTTCCGCGCTCTGTGGATCGTGCGCATCAACGCTGCGACCCGCATGGAAGGCCTCACCTATGGCCAGTTCATGCACGGTCTGAAGCTGGCAGGCGTCGAACTGGACCGCAAGGTTCTGGCCGATCTCGCCATGCACGAAGCCGAGGTCTTCAAGACCCTGGTCAAGCAGGCACAGGCAGCTCTGCCCGCCGCATAAGCGCCAGCGCTCATCGCCAAAACATCGCAAAAGCGCCGGGATCGTTCGATTTCCGGCGCTTTTTCGTGCATGCTCGCTACGCCGCTGGCCCCCTTTTCGTGATGCGTCATGCCGGACGCCCCCTTGCGCAGGCCTGACTCATGACCCCGCCCGAGCCCAGCCCGACCGAATCTGCCAAGCCTGCGCGCGGCGCCAGCAGGCGCGGACGGTGGCTTCTCGGTGCATTGCTGGCGGTGCTGGTCACTGCCGCGCTGGCGCTGCTCAGCCTGACGCCGCTGGTTCCCGAGGCTGCCACCCCCGATACCGCAAGCGCGGCTGCAGCGCGCAATGCCCTGCAGCAGATCACGGGCAGCGATACCCGGCGCGGCGCGCTGGTGCAGATCACCGTGACGCAGCGCGAGCTTGATGGGCTGGCAGGGCTTGCCAGCGAGGCGCTGGCCCCGCTTCGCATCCGCGCACGGCTGCAGCCTGCCGCCCTGTCAAGGCAATCGCGCGGCGGCGAGATGGTCGTCGACATGAGCCGCGAGCTTGGTGCGGGCCTGTGGGTCAATGCAGTCGCGCTGGTGCGCCCGAACGATGCCGCCAAGGCTGCTGCGCTGCCCGAGCTGGCGGTGACCATCGGCCGCGTACCCGTGCCGCAATGGCTGAGCTACTGGGCGCTGGCCCGCCTGTGGCGCCAGGCGCAAGGCGATGCGGCAAAGCCGGTGGCGCTGGAACAGGCGCTCAGGCGCTTCACCATAGCGCCGGACAAGGCGCGGGTGGTGCTGGTCAATCCCGGGCGCGGGGCCGCGCTGGCCGGGCTCGCCCAGGCGGGCGGCACCACCCCCGACCCCGAAAGGCTCGCCGCCGCCTATTGCGCGATCGCCGGCACCGCCGGGGCGGATCTGCCCATGCTGGTGCGGCTGGCAGCTGCGCAGAAGCCTCCCGCCGGCATCAGCGCTGAAGATCACAACCGCGTGCTGCTGACCGCGATCGCGATGCGCGCGGTGCCCGAATATCGCGAGAAGCTGGCAGGGTCGGCCCGCGCGCTGGTGGCGGATTGCGGCGCCAGCGCAGACCCGGTGACGCTGGCGGGGCGCGAGGATCTGGCCAAGCACTGGGCGCTGTCGGCCGCGATCTCGGCCACGCTGGGGAGCCAGGTCGCGCGATCGATGGGGACGTGGAAGGAACTGGCGGACAGCAGCGAAGGCGGCAGCGGCTTTTCGTTCGTCGATCTGGCCGCGGACCGCTCAGGCGAACGATTTGCCATGGCGGCGGTCAAGCCGCAGCTGGCGCGCACGGTGCAAACCCGGCTGGTCGCGATCACGCAGGATCAGATTCTGCCGCCCGAACTGCTGACAAGGCCGGAAGGGCTCGATCAGGCGGCGTTCGAGCGCGATTACACTGCGGTCGATTCGCCCGAATATGCCGCGGCCGTGCGCACCATTGACCGGATGCTGGGCAATGCCGGGGTGCCCTGAGGGGGCCGCCCCCGATCCCCGCGATCAGCTCTTCTTGGTCTGCAGCGCCTTGAGCGCGGCGAATGGCCCGCTGTCTTCGGGGGTGGAAAGGCCGTATTCGGCGCGCGCCGCATCCGCCCCGGGACCCTCGGCAAACGGATCGATCTCCAGCGCCAGCGTCTGTGCGATCGCCTCGCCCAGATCAAGCGTGCTGCCCGAATAGGCGATGGTGTCGAGATCGTCCGCGGCCAGTTCGACTTCGTCGCCCGCGGCCTGCATCGCCGCCTCGTAATCGGCTTCGGGCACGAAGCGCAGGCGATAGTCCGATGCGATCCGCACCGGAAAATCCTCGGCCGAGATCGCGCAGCTCTGTACCAGGATGGCGGTGATCGTGCCGCGAACCTCTACCCCCCGGTCGGTTTCCTCGACCGTCGCTGTCGCCTTCAAGGCATCGATCGAGACGATAAAGAACCGGCGCGCGAGCGCGGCGCGTTCGGTCTTGTTGGCGACCAGATCGATCTGCTGGCGCGGCAGTGCGCGCAGATCGACCGGCCGCGAGAATTCCACAGGCGGCTGCATCAGAAATCGCCCTGCAGGATTGCGCTCACGGGCAGGGCCTTGAGCCGGGCGTACAGCGCCATCAGGTGCTGCGCGGCAGCGGCCACCGCGGCATCGCTGACGGTGGCGTCGCCGTACAGATTGCGGCGCAGCGCATCGGCGAGCAGCGCGGCGTCGCCCGCTTCCAGCGCGCCGCGATAGGCGCCCAGCCTGCCGCCCAGCGCGCTCATCATCTTGCCGATATGCTTGCCGACGATCAGGTCACCGACGCCGTTCTGGCGCAGCTGGCCATCCATGTCATCGACGAACAGTTCGGCCAGATGCACCGAAAAATGCCGTACCGTGGTGTCGGCATCGTCGCGTTCCAGCCGCAGCAGCACCGCGCCCAGCACCGTCATCACCGCCTCGAACCGGCCATCGACGCTGTCTGCCACTCCGCCATCGAGATACCAATAGGGGTCGCGGCCCAGCGCCACGACGCGGTCATAGGCCGGACGCGCCTGTTCGCGGGGGTCCTTGCGGGCAAAGATACGGGAGAGGACGGACATGGTTCAGCTTTTCCAGATGGAGCAGGCAGCGTTAAGCCACAATTCATTGGCCACTTGTGATGCAGGGGCTAAGTGCATATTGAGGCGTCAACGGCAAGTTGCAAGAGATGGGTGAGGCTGCGAGGCCCATGTCCATCGCCCTGCATCTCGACAGTCAGGCGGACGCACTCCAAGGAAAGATGATGATCAGCAAAGCTCCTACACTCCGCGCGCCGCTTAGCCGCACCAAACGGGCAGCTCTGCTGATCGGGCTTGCCGCCCTGCCGCTGCTGTCCGGCTGCGGCCAGCTGCGCGGTCATCAGGGTTTCATCTACGACCAGGCGCTGGCAGGCCAGATTCTGCCGGGCGTGGACAACCGCCAGTCGGTGGAACGGACGCTGGGTCGCCCGACCTTCACCGGCCAGTTCGCCAGCAACGAGTGGTATTATTTCGCGCGCGACACCCGTCAGCTCGCCTTCGCCAACCCGCGTGCCACCGCGCAGCAGGTGATGCGGGTGCGTTTCGATGCGGCAGGCAATGTCGAGGCGGTCGATTATACCGGGCTTGAACAGGTCGCCAACATCGACCCCGAAGGCAAGAAGACCCCGACGCTGGGTCGCAACCGCACCTTCTTCCAGGATCTGTTCGGCAATATCGGCGCAGTCGGTGCGCCCGGAGCCGGTGGCGGCGGCCCTCCGCAGTAACATACCCGCTATCCCGCGAGGCTCAGTCCGCGTCGGCCTCGATGCGGCTGACCAGCAGCTTGTCGACCTTGCGGTTGTCCATGTCGACGATCTCGAAACGCCATCCCTGGTCGTTGAACACCTCGCCCTCCTTGGGCAGGTGGCGCAGGCAGTGGAGCACATGGCCTGCCGCGGTCGCGTAATCGCGGTCGCCCGACAGGTCGATCCCCAGCCGCTCGGCCATGGCATCGGCAGGCAGCGCGCCTGAGATCAGCAGGCTGCCATCGGCGCGCTCGACCACCATCGGCGAATCGCCTTCGCCCTGGTCCGACGCGAAATCGCCGACCAGCGCCTGCAAAAGGTCAGCGGGCGTCACCAGCCCTTCGAAATGGCCGTATTCGTCATGGACGAGCGCCATCGGCACCTCGCCCTTCTGCAGCACCTTGAGCGCATCCATAGCATCGACCTGATCGGGAACGATCGGCGCGGTGCGCACCAGGGCCGCCAGATCGAGCGGCGCGCCTTCGATGATCGCCGAGAGCAGATCGCGCACCGTGACGATGCCGATGATCGCATCGACCGAACCATCGGCGACCGGCAGGCGGCTGTGCGGCGATTCGGCCATGATCCGGCGCAAATCCTCTAGCCCTGCCTCGACCGGCAGCCAGTCGACCTCGGTGCGCGGTGTCATCACCTCGCGCACCGGGCGTCCGGCCAGCCGCACGACGCCCGAAATGATCGCGCGTTCGCTTTCCTCGATCACGCCCGACTTGGTGGCTTCGGCAAAGATCATCTGCAGCTCTTCGGCGGTGACGATGTTCTCCGATTCGCGGTTGAGCCCGAGCAGCCGGAAGATCAGCGCGCTCGAGCTGTCGAGCAGCCAGACCACCGGAGCAGCGCCGCGCGCCATCAGGTCCATCGGGATCGCCATGATCACCGCCAGCTCCTCGGCCTTGCGCAACGCGAACTGCTTGGGCACCAGCTCGCCGATCACCAGCGACAGATAGGTGGTGATGCCGATGACCAGCGCGAAACCGGCGGTATCGGAGATGTCGGCGGGTACCCCGATCATCGCCAGCCGATCACCCACCGGTCCGCCGAGGCTCGCGCCCGAATATGCGCCTGCGACAATGCCGATCAGCGTGATGCCGATCTGGACGGTGGAGAGGAACTTGCCCGGGTCCGCCCCCAGCCGGATCGCGGTGCGCGCAGCGCTGCTGCCTTCCTTGGCCATCGCCTCCAGCCGCGCGGTGCGGGCCGATACGATGGCAAGTTCGGACATGGCGAACACGCCATTCAGAAAGATCAACGCCAGAATGATGATGGCGTCGAGCCACGGAAAGGGAAGGAGAGGGTCCATCGGGCCTTATGCTGTTTGCAAGGAGACACCCTATATCGCGGCAACGCGCAGTGTCACGCGGTTTCGCTGGATGGGGCGGATCGAGCGCGGCCCGCTTGCGCACAAAAAGTTACGCAATGTTATATTTCGGTTCGGGAACCATTCAGCCGCTGGATCGAATAAGGCGCTGAGACGTTACGAGACGTACGTACGACAGAATCCTTCAAAAGTCCTGGGAGCCTTTCAGCATGAACAGCAAGACCATCCGCATCGCAGCCTTTGCCGGCCTGTCCAGCCTTGCGCTGGCAGCCTGTGTGACCGACCCCGAAACCGGCCAGCAGCGGATCAGCAAGTCGGCGATCGGCGGCCTCGGCGGCGCGCTGGGCGGCTATCTGCTGGGCGACATCGTCGGCGGACGCCGAGACCGTACCGAAAAGATCGTCGGCGCGGGCATCGGCGCCGTGGCAGGCGCCGGCATCGGCTATTATCTCGACCAGCAGGAGCGCGAGCTTCGCCAGAAGACCGCCGGCACCGGCGTGGACGTGGTCCGTGATGGCGACAGCCTGCTGCTCAACATGCCCAGCCAGGTGACGTTCGATGTCGACAGCTCGGCGGTGAAGCCCGAATTCCGCAATACGCTGAACGATGTCGCCGCCACGCTGGTGCAGTATGAAAGCACCTATATCGACGTGTACGGCCACACCGATTCGACCGGCAGCGATGCGTACAACCAGACGCTGTCGGAACGCCGTGCGCAGTCGGTGTCGAGCTATCTGTCGACCCGCGGCGTCCAGTCCGCCCGCCTCGCGACGCGCGGCTTCGGCGAATCGCAGCCGGTTGCCTCCAACACCACCGAAGACGGCCGCGCGCAGAACCGCCGCGTGGAAATCCGCATCGTCCCTGTGACCCAGGCCGACGTAAACGGCTGATAGCAAGCCTCTCCCCTCCCGCTCGCGGGAGGGGAGAAGGCTCAAAACAGCCCTTCGATCTCGCCGCGCGCATCGAACCGGATGCTCTCTGCCGCAGGAACGCGCGGCAGGCCCGGCATGGTCATGATCTCGCCGCAGATCGCCACGACGAACCCCGCACCTGCACTCAGCTTCACCTCGCGTACCGGCAGCACGTGCCCGCTGGGCGCGCCGAGCAGCGTCGGGTCGGCGGAGAAACTGTACTGGGTCTTGGCCATGCACACCGGCAGATGGCCGTACCCCGCCTCTTCCCAGCGCCCCAGCTGTGCCAGGATCGCAGGCGACGCCGCGACAGAGCCGACGCGGTAGATGCGTGTGGCGACGGTGTTGATCTTGTCGATCAGCGGCAGGTCGTCGGGATAGAGCGGCGCAAACTGCGCGGCATCGGACCCTGCCAGCGCCGCCACCGCATGCGCCAGATCCTCAGCCCCCGCCCCGCCATCGGCCCAGTGGCGGCAGACATGCGCGTCTGCCCCCTGCGATGCCGCAGCCTCGCGCAGCACCTCGATCTCGGCGTCGGTATCGCTGGTGAAGTGGTTGATCGCGACCACCACCGGCACGCCGAAGCTGCGGACATTCTCGATATGCCGCACGAGGTTGACGCTGCCACGCCGCACTGCCTCGACATCCTCGCTGCCAAGGTCCGCCTTGGCGACGCCGCCGTTCATCTTGAGCGCGCGCACGGTGGCGACGATCACCGCCGCAGCCGGTTTCAGCCCCGCCTGGCGACACTTGATGTCGAAGAATTTTTCCGCGCCCAGATCCGCGCCGAATCCCGCCTCGGTCACCACGAAATCGCCCAACGCCAGCGCGGCGCGCGTCGCAATCACCGAATTGCAGCCATGCGCGATGTTGGCGAACGGGCCGCCATGGAGCAGCGCGGGGTTGCCCTCCAGCGTCTGCACCAGATTGGGCTTGATCGCCTGCGCGAGCAGCACCGTCATCGCGCCTGCGGCCTTGAGGTCGCTCGCCGTCACCGGGGTCTTGGCGCGGGTATAGCCGATGACGATCCGCCCCAGCCGCTCTTCGAGATCATCAAGATCGCGCGCCAGGCACAGGATCGCCATCACCTCGGACGCGACGGTGATGTCGAACCCGCTTTCGCGCGGAAAACCGTTGCCGACCCCGCCCACCGATTGCACGATCTGGCGCAGCGCGCGGTCGTTGATGTCGAGCACCCGCCGCCACACGACGCGGCGCACATCGATATCGAGCGCGTTGCCCCAGTGGATGTGGTTGTCGATCATCGCCGCGAGCAGATTGTGCGCCGAGGTGATCGCATGGAAATCGCCGGTGAAATGGAGGTTGATGTCTTCCATCGGCCCAACCTGAGCATAGCCGCCCCCGGTCGCGCCGCCCTTGGTGCCGAAGCACGGGCCGAGCGAGGGCTCGCGCAGCGCGAGCACGGTCTTGTGGCCGATCCGGCACAGGGCATCGGCAAGGCCGACCGACGTGGTGGTCTTGCCCTCGCCCGCCGGCGTGGGGTTGATCGCGGTGACGAGGATCAGGCGGCCCCGCGTGTCGCCCAGCCCTGCCGCAGCAAGGTCGATCTTGGCCTTGTGATGGCCATAAGGTTCGATCGCGTCAGGCTGCAGGCCCAGTTTTGCGGCGATGGCGGAGATCGGCTGGAGCCGGGCGGCGCGGGAAATCTGGATATCGGTGAGCATGAAGCCTCTTGCATGACAAGCGTGTGGGCACGGTCGTAATGCCCCTGCGCCGCGTGGCAAGCGCAGACCTTCAGCGGACGATGATCTCCACGCGGCGGTTGCCGCCGTTCTCGGTCTCGTCGGGAGTGGGAAAGCGCAGTTCGGTCTCGCCGCGCCCGGTGGTGGTGATCACCCCGGTGGGGAAGCCCATCTGCACCAGCCTGCCCTTGATCTCCTCGGCGCGCTTTTGCGAGAGCACGAGGTTGTAGTCCGCCTTGCCCACGGTGTCGGTATAGCCGATGATCTCGATCTCGGCGCCGGGGCGTGCCTTGAAGTGGCGGTCGAGCGCCTCGATCATGCCTTCGGACCCCGGTGCCAGATCGGTGGTGTCGGGCACGAAATACATGATGAAGCGCGCAGGCGGCGGCGGAAGATCGTTGATCAGCGCGCGCTCGTCGGGCTTGAGACCATCGGCCCCGACACCCTTGGGCCGCGGCGCGCAGCCGGTGAGCTTGGTGCGGGTGAACGACCCGGCGATGGTCGACCCGTCGGGGTTGCCGCAACCTTCGTCGATCACCGCCAGCGCGCCTTCGGACGACCCGTCCTCGTTGTCGAGCAGCAGCAGCGAAGGACCCGCACAGGCCGAAAGGGCAGATGCGGCAAGCGCCGCTCCGAAAGCAGCGCGCCGCATCATTCAGGCACGTTCACGATGAAGCGGGTGCCGCGGACCCCGAGCAAGGATGTCGGCGTGCGCACCTTCATCGCGTCGCGCCGCGACTTGGCGATCTGGCCCGAGACGACGCCGAGCGATCCCTTCTCGACCCGGGTCTCGAACGCGCCCGATCGGGTAGTCCGGTCGAAATCGAACTTGTCGACCGCGATGCGGCTGTTGGGTCCGACCGAAAAACGGGTGTTGTCGGCAAAGGTCACCGCGATCTGGCCGCCATTGCCGGTGACCAGCACATCGCCGGGCAGCAGGCTGGTGCCGACCGCGGGTGTCACCCGCGCGCCCTTGCGCTCGATCGAGGCTGTTCCGGTGGTCTTCTTGACCCGGCCGATATCCGCCCAGGCCGGTTGTGCGACCATCGCCAGCAGTGAAAATGTAACAAGCAGTCCGCATTTCATAATATGCATCCCCTCTTGCCCGCCATCATGGCATAACCTCAGCCATGATCCGGCGCAATTTCAATCCGCATTCGTGCGACCTGGACGAAAATGGTCCCGAATCGATACATCGTGCGGTGGCGCTGGTCCAATTGTTCTGCACAACCAACATGCTGCCGCCGCAGCAGCGCGCCAAGCTTGCGATCCTGGCGGAAGAGGCAGTTACCAATCTTTACGACCATGGTGAGGTCCGCCCAGGGTTTTCGGGCACGCTGACGCTGCGGGGGAGCAGCGACGCGGTGACCATCTGCCTGTGCGACTCGGGGCAGCCGTTCGATCCGCGCATGGAAAGTGACAGCGACAGCGAGGCCGAGATGCCCAATGCCGAGCGGGGCGGCGGCGCCGGGCTGGCGCTGATCCGCGCCTGGGCGGACATCATCGACTATCGCAGCGAAGACGGCGTCAACCGGCTGGAGATGAAACTGCGCGACTGAGCGCGCGGGCTCGATCAGGTATCGGCCACCAGCGGGTTGATGCTCCCCTTGAGCCGACCGCGCTGATCGATCAGCCGGGCAAGCTCGCCCTCACCGGTGCGCAGCCTGGTCGGCGTGGTCCCTGCAAACAGCTTGAGCTCGCGAATCATGTGCGACTGGTCGTAGAACGCATCGCGCAGGAAGTCGGCCTCGTCCGGCTGGGCGTCGATCAGCGCCCGCGCGGCGCGCAGCGCGCGATATTTGCGCGAGAGATATTTTGGCGGCATGCCGTAGAGCTGCTTCACCCGGCGGGTCAGCTGGCGTTCGGACAGATCGGTCTGCGCGTGCAGTTCGGTCACCATCGGCGAGACGCTCGAGGCGAGCCACTGGTCGACCATCCGCGTGAAGGCGACCATCTCCGGATTGGCCTCCTGCATGATCGGCTTCAGGATCGCATCGGCTGCGGCGCACATCGCGGGCAGCGAATCGAGCGCGCGCACCTCTTCGAGCCGCTGCTCGATATTGGGGAACACCATGACCGCGGGCACGATTCGGTCGAGATACTGCGCTGCGCTCTGCTGGGTCAGCGCGCCCCATCCGGCTGCGGTGATGCCCAGGCCGAACATGTGGAACGGGCCCTCGATCTCGAACTTCACCGCTGCGGTGGTCGGCCCCATCAGCGCGGCACCGCTGATCTGCGTCTTCGATCCATCGGGAAAATGCATGGTCACGCGCCCGCAGGTGCCCAGCCGAAGCTGCGCAATGGCCGCGCGCTCGCCGTCCATGACATAAGGTTCAGGGCTATCGAACAGATAATAGACCGAGACAAACTCGCGGAGCGATTCGTCCGGAAGAGCATATTGCAGGTTCGGCATGCGCGGCCCCATTCCCCCGTGCAACGCAGCAGCGGATTGACCGCTTGTCCCCGTGCCGGTGTTATTTTCTCGTCGACCCGGCAAGGCCTATAGACCGAATGGAGCACAAAAAAAAGGCGATCCCGCCACAAGGGCAGGATCGCCGTTAGGAAAAGAACTCTCGGCATTGCTGCCTTGAGCCCTTCGGGTCGCAAACGGGCTATAGGGGATGATCGGGGGGGATGATTGGATGGATTCGACACGATGAAAAATCGTGCAAAATCTGCCCGCTAGTCCCGAACCGTTCAGGAATGGCGCGAATCAGCCACCGCTGGCGATCCAGCCGTCGATTCGCTCCTCCAGCACCGTCAGCGGCACCGGTCCGCTCTTGAGAATCGCGTCATGGAAACGGCCGTACTGGAACTTCGGCCCCAGCGCCTTTTGCGCGCGTTCGCGCAGTTCCATGATCTTGAGCTTGCCGATCATATAGGCGTTGGCCTGGCCCGGATAAACGACATAGCGCTCGATCGCCTTGGAGATATCGCCATCGGGATTGGGGGTGTTTTCGGTCAGGTACCCAATCGCCTGCTCGCGGCTCCAGCGCTTGTGATGGATGCCGGTATCGACCACCAGACGGCAGGCGCGCCACAGTTCCATGCCCAGCCGGCCGAAGTCCGAATAGGGGTCTTGGTAAAAGCCCATGTCCTTGCCCAGCTCTTCCGAATACAGGCCCCAGCCTTCGGTATAGGCGGTAACCCCGCCAAAGCGGCGGAACGGCGGCAGATCGCCGAGTTCGGTCTGCACCGCGCGCTGGAGATGGTGGCCGGGAAGCCCCTCATGATAGGCCAGCGCCTCAAGCTCGGTCGAGGCCATGTCCTTGAGGTTGTAGAGGTTCACATAATAAGTGCCGGGGCGCGACCCATCGGGCGCGGGGCTCTGGTAGAACGCCTTGCCTGCGGACTTCTCGCGAAACGCCTCGACCGCCTTCACCGTCAGCGGCGCCTTGGGCAGCGTGTTGAAATATTCGGGCAGCTTGGCGGTCATCGCCTTCAGCTTGGTGTCGACCGCCGCAAGATAGTCCTCGCGCGTCTTGAAATAGAAGCGGTCGTCGGTGCGGACGAAGGCGAAGAATTCCTGCAGCGTGCCGGTGAAGCCCACCGTCTTCATGATCTCGCGCATCTGCCCGTGGATACGCGCGACATTGTCGAGCCCGATCTGGTGGACCTGATCGGGGGTGAGATCGGTGGTGGTGTAGCTGGCGAGCAGCTGCGCATAATAGGCCGCGCCGTCCTTGAAGCGCCACACGCCATCCTCGGCAGGAGCGATCGACTGCTGCCGCTCCATCTCGGCGATCAGCCGCTGATAGGCCGGCTTGACGCTGGTCAGCAGCGCATCGCTGCCCGCGGCAATCAGCGCGGCCTTGTCGGCCGCCGGGATGTCGAGCGCATCGACCTTCTTGCTGAGGTCGGCGAGCAGCGTCGAGGGCGCGCCGCCATCGAAGGGAGCGCCCTTGATCACGTTGCGTGCGTCATCGATGACGAAAGGATAGACCCATTTGGGCGGCATCACGCCCGCTTCCGCCCGCGTGCGCGACTCGGCGATCAGGCCGTCCAGCCTGGGGCCGATGCCCTGCAGGCGTGCGACATAGGCCTCGGCATCGCTCTTGCTGGCAACGCGGTGGATGTTGATCAGGAAGGCCGGCATCTGGCTCTGCGCGCCGTTCATCTGGTCGAAGACATAATCGTTGCGGCGGAACGGGTGCGCCTTGGCGGCGCGCTCGGCCTGATATTCGAACAACCGATAGCTCAGCGCATCCTCGGTGCTCAGCTTGGCGGGGTCGAACCGCGCCTTCATCGTCGCCAGAGCCTTTTGACCGCGCTCGAAATCGGCGACGGCCTTGGCATCCGACGGATCGTTCCACTTGCCGTAATCGGCATCGCGGATGCCGCGATAGGCCTTGCCCTGCGGCGATTGCGCCAGGCCATCGGCATCGACCTGCTCGAAGAACGCGGCAAGCTCGGCGCTGTTGGCCTTGGCTGCAGGGGCGGTCTGGGCCCCGACCGGGCTGGCCAGCACCAGCGGGCTGGCGGCAAGCAACAGGGCGGTGGCTAGGGTACGCAGGGCCATAAGACGACTTTCCGTTATTCTGTGATGGTTTAGGCAAACCGTATACACTTGGATGCCAAGGGTAAACCGCCAGCAGGGCGCTTGACCATCGGCCCGTCGCAAAGCCATAGGCTGACCATGCTGTTTTCGCTCGCCCGGCCCGCCCTGTTCCTGCTCGATGGAGAGACCGCCCACCGGCTGACGCTGGCGGCGCTGCGGCTTGCGCCGGCCTCTGCTCCGCCCGCTGCCGATCCGATGCTGGCGATGCGGGTCGCGGGGATCGATTTTCCCGCGCCGGTGGGTCTGGCCCCCGGCTTCGACAAGAATGCCGAAGCGCCGCATGCGCTGTTCGGCTTCGGCTTCGGCTTTGTCGAGATCGGCACCGTGACCCCCCTGCCCCAGGCGGGCAACCCGCGCCCGCGGCTGTTCCGGCTGGTCGAGGACAAGGCGGTGATCAACCGCATGGGCTTCAACAACGACGGCGCAGGCGCAGTGGTCGAGCGGCTGGTCGCGGGCCGATCGAACGCCGGGATCATCGGTGTCAACATCGGCGCCAACAAGAATTCCGAAGACCGCATCGCCGATTATGCGACGATGACGCGGATCATGGCGCCGCTGGCGCGCTATCTCACGGTCAACATCTCCTCGCCCAACACCCCGGGCCTGCGCGCGCTGCAGGACGCAGGCGCGCTCTCGGCGCTGCTCGATGCGGTGATCGAGGCGCGGGGGGCCAATCCCTGCCCGGTGTTCCTCAAGCTCGCACCCGATCTGGAGCCGGCCGATATCGACGACATCACCCGCATCGCGATGGACAAAAGGCTCGATGCGCTGATCGTCTCGAACACCACCATTTCGCGCCCCGCGCTGCGCTCGCGGCATGCGGGCGAAGCAGGCGGGCTGTCGGGGGCGCCTTTGCGCGATCTGGCGCAGCAGCGCTTGCGCGATTTCCGGACCGCAAGCGGCGGCGCGATCCCGCTGATCGGCGTCGGCGGCATCGCATCGGCAGAAGACGCCTATGCCCGGGTGCGCGCGGGCGCGTCGCTGGTGCAGTTGTATTCGGCACTGGTGTACGAAGGTCCGGGACTGGCCGCGCAGATCAACCGGGGCCTCAAGAGACTCCTGAAGCGGGATGGTTTTGCGACGCTGGGCGAGGCTGTGGGGATCGATTGATATTTTGCACTAGCCGGTCCCCTGTGCAGGGGAACCGCAAACGCGGCGGCCTGAGCTGCGCTGCCGTGTTGAACCGCACAACTGATCGCCCCACTCGATCACCGCACCCCAAAACCTTCATTAGCGCAGTAATGTGCGAATGATTATCAATAGCCTGTTGCCGCATGACAGGAGTTCGACCATGCCCCGCGATATTGCCAAGACATTGAGCTATCTGGCGGTGCACCTCACCATCGGGTTTTCTGTCGCCTATGCGTTCACCGGATCGCTCGAGATCGCTGGCGGCCTTGCGATCATCGAGCCGATGGTCAACGCGGTGGCATTCTTCTTCCACGAGAAGCTCTGGGCGGCCAAGCCCGAGGGTGGCGCGGCGGTCGCGCTTGCCTGAGGCAGAGCTTGCCGCCCCCCGTCCCGGCGCTATAACGCAGCGATGACCGCATTCCCCCGCACGCTGCTCGTTGCAGCCGCCTTCGCCCTGTCCACGCTCTCCATCGCCGGCCACGCGCAGGCACCCGCGCCCGCCCGCTCGTCCGCAACCGCGGCGCAGGGCAAGGGCGTGGTCTCCTCAGCCGATCCGCGCGCAACCGCAGCGGGGCAGGAGATCCTGCGCAAGGGCGGGTCGGCTGCCGATGCCGCGATGGCGATGATGCTCGCGCTGACCGTGGTCGAGCCGCAAAGCTCGGGGATCGGCGGAGGCGGACTGCTGCTGCATCACGATGCCGCGACCGGCACGCTTGCCACCATCGACGGGCGCGAAATGGCACCGGCTTCGGCCAGCGAGGCGCTGCTGCTGGGCGCAGACGGCAAGCCCTTGCCCTTTATCGATGCCTTTCAGGGCGGCCGCAGCGTCGGGGTTCCCGGCAACATCCGGCTGATGGCGATGACCCACGCCAGATGGGGCAAATTGCCCTGGGCGGACCTGTTTGCGCCCGCGATCCGACTCGCCGACCAAGGCTTCGAGGTGAGCGACGTGCTCGCGGGCACCCTCAAGCGGCTTGCGCCGATCTGGTCGCGCTTCCCCGATGCGCGCGGCATCTACTGGAACGCCACCGGACCCAAGGCAGCGGGCGAGCGGGTGACCAATCCCGCGCTTGCCGAGCTGCTGCGCGCGGTGGCCAAGGGCGGCCCAGACGCCTTCTATACCGGCAAGCACGGCCAGGCACTGGTCGATGCGGTGAGCAAGGCTTCGGTCAATCCTGCAAAGATGACGCTGGCCGACCTTGCCGCCTATACCGCCAAGGAGCGCCCCGCGGTGTGTTCGCGCTATCGCGGATACAAGGTCTGCGGCATGGGCCCGCCCTCTTCGGGCGCGACCACGGTGCAGCAGATCCTGGGCATGCTCCAGCCGCACGATATCGCAGGCATGGGCAAGGACGACCCGAAGACCTGGCATCTGATCGGCGAGGCGATGCAGCTCGCTTATGCCGACCGCGAACAGTATCTGGGCGATCCCGATTTCGTCTCGGTGCCGGTCAACGGCCTGCTCGACCCCGCCTATGTCGCCAGCCGCGCCGCAACGATCGATCCCGCCAAGGCGTTGGGTCGCTATGAAGCCGGCACCCCGCCGGGCGCCGAGCCGCGCACGGCCGCGATCTCGAGCGAGGTTGCCGGCACCACCCATTTCGTCGCGGTCGATGGCGCGGGCAATGTCGTCAGCATGACCTCGACCGTCGAAGGCCCGTTCGGCAGCCAGCTGATCGCCAACGGCTATTTCCTCAACAACGAGCTCACCGACTTCACCTTCGCGCCCGAAAAGAACGGGATGAAGGTCGCCAACCGGGTGCAGCCGGGCAAGCGCCCTTTGTCCTCGATGTCGCCGCACATCGTCTATGACGCTGCTGATCGCCCGGTGCTGGCCGTCGGCTCGGCAGGCGGCAAGCGCATCATCATGCACGTCACCAAGGCGCTGATCGGGGTAATCGATTTCGGCCTGCCTGCAGGCGACGCGCTCGCGCTGCCCAACATCTATTTCGGCAACGGCTCGCTGATCGTCGAAAAGGACACCGGGCTGGGCGCGATGAGCAAGGACCTTGCCGCGATGGGCCAGCCGGTGGTGGTCAGTGACCTGGGCTCGAAGCTCAACGCGGCGCAGTTCGATGGCAAGGCCTGGACCGGCTATGCCGATCCGCGCAGTCCCGGTGTCGCGCTGGCCGAGTGACGCCCGTCCCCAACCTTGCGCTTTCGACCAACCTCTCCCCCTGTTCGACCAGCAGGCGGCGGCGGTAAAGACATGTCAGTCATCTGCGGTTAAGACTGTCGCCGATGAAAATGCTTGCCACGCGCCATGCCCGGCCCCGGGTGGACCAGCAGGTCGCCCTGCTTTCGATCCTGGGATTCTGGCTGTTCTACATGATCATCGTCACGCTGCGCGCGGCGGTGCTGGATTTTCCCGCCCAGGAAGAGCTGGTGATCCGCCGGGTGGCGGTGACGGTGTTCGGCATCGTCACCAATGTCGCGCTGTATCTGGGCCTGCGCTGGTTCGAGGACAAACCGCTGACCCCGCGGATCATCGCCGCGTGCATCGGCGCGATCCCCGCGGCGCTGGCGATCTCGTCGTTCAATTATTTCGCGTTCAACGTCTATGATCCGATCAGCGTGTTCGAGGACAGCGAACTGCGCGAGAAGATCGCCGAGATCGACCCGCTCGCCATCGTGCTCGAGTTCGCGATCTCCAGCTATTATTTCCTGATGTCGTGGGCGATGCTCTATCTGGCGCTGAGCTATGCCAGCGAGGTGCGCGCGGCCGAGCGCCGTGCGGCGCGCTTTGCCCAGGCCGCGCAGCAGGCCGAGCTGCGCAGCTTGCGCTATCAGGTCAATCCGCATTTTCTGTTCAACACATTGAATTCGCTGTCTACCCTGGTGCTGCGCAACCGCCCGGAAGAGGCCGAGTCGATGATCATGAACCTGTCGACCTTCTATCGCACCAGCCTGACCGGCGATCCGCTGGACGATGTGCCGCTGGCCGATGAGGTGCAGCTGCAGCAGCTGTATCTGGCGATCGAGGCGGTGCGCTTTCCCGACCGGCTGAAGATCGAGATCGACGTGCCCGATGCGGTGATGAGCTGCTGCGTGCCCGGGCTGATCCTGCAGCCGCTGGTCGAGAACGCGATCAAATACGGTGTCGCGCGCGCCACCCGCCCGGTGACGATCCGCATCACCGCGCGCGAGGTGGACGATGTGCTCAACATCGTCGTCAGCGATGACGGCGATGTCATCCCCTCGGATCAGGACAAAGGCAGCGGCATCGGCCTTGCCAATGTCCGCGACCGGCTGGATGCCCGGTACGGCAGTGCGGCGCGGATCGAATGGCATGTTCCGTTTGAAGGAGGCTTTGTGGTGGATTTGACCCTGCCGGCGGTGCGCCATGACTGTTGAGGCCGATACCGCACCGCTCAGAACCATGATCGTCGACGACGAACCGCTGGCGGTCGAACGCCTGCAGCTGCTGTGCGCGCGGCTGGGCCAGATCAGCCTGGTGGGCACCGCCAGCGACGGCGAATCGGCGCTGCGGCTGGCCGAGCAATTGCGCCCCGAACTGGTGTTCCTCGACATCAACATGCCGCGGCTGGACGGCATGGGTGTCGCGCGCGCGCTGGGCAAGATGGACCAGACGCCCGCGATCATCTTCGTCACCGCCTATCAGGCGTTCGCGGTCGAGGCGTTCGATCTGGCGGCGATCGACTATCTGCTCAAGCCCGTGGCCACCGACCGGCTGGAGCGCGCGGTTGCGCGCGTCATGGAGCGGCGCAACTTCGTGCTCTCCAACCCCGTGCCCGATGCGCCGCCCGCCAGCCAGGACTGGGTGCGCGAATTCTGGGTGCCGCACCGCTCCGAACTGAAGCGCATCGATGCCGACCTGATCGAACGGATCGATGCCGAGCGCGACTATATGCGGCTGCACGTCGGCACCCGCAGCTATCTGATGCACGAGACGATCAAGACGCTGGAAGAGCGGCTGGACCCTTCGCGCTTCGTCCGGCTGCACCGCTCGCACATCGTGCGCCACGACTACATCACCTCGCTGCGCCACAATGGCGGCGGCGTATGGTTCGCGTGCCTCGCCGATGGCAGCGAACTGCGCGTCGGGCGGACGTATCTGGCGCGGGTGAAGGAAATGGCGGGCCGGTAGGGCGCGCGGCGGTTCCCCCCCTCCCGGATCCCCCGCGAAGGCGGGGGCCCATCACCTGCCCTGCCGATCCCTCACCTGCCTGGAGATGGCCCCCTGCCTCCGCAGGGGACCGGCTGGGAAGGAAGCCGGGGTTACTCCTGAAACGCCGCAACGATATCCGCAGTCACACGCGCGGGCCTGCCGGTCGCCTTGTCGAGCATCGCCCATGTTGAAATCGCGCTGACAATTGCGCGCCCGTTCGCATCGCTGAACACGGCATGCCGGGCAAAGCGCGCGCCCTTGGGGGTGCCGGGGACCCAGGTCCGCCCCACCGCCTGCTCGCCCAGCGCAATGTTGCCGCGATAGTCGATCTCGTGCCGGACGATTACCCAGAAATAGGCATCGACATGCGCAGGGTCAGCCGCAGCCTGCCAATGCGCCACCGACAGCTCCTGCAGCCACTGCACCCAGACGGCATTGTTGACATGGCCCAGCTCATCGATGTGCTGCGGCTCGGCGGTAAAGGTGCGTTCGAAGCTGTTCATACAAAAAGGCCCGGCTGATGGTGTGTCAGCCGGGCCATATTGTCAGTCGGCCTTGGTGTCGCTGGCCTTTTTGGTGGTCCGCGGCTTGCGGGCCTTGGGTGCCTTGGGCGGAGCGGGGACGATCTCGAAGGCCATCGCGCCATCCTTGAGATGGACGTTGACCTCGCCGCCCTGCACGAGCTTGCCGAACAGCAGTTCCTCGGCCAGCGGCTGCTTGATCTTTTCCTGGATCAGCCGCGCCATCGGACGCGCGCCGTACAGGCGATCATAGCCCTTCTCGCACAGCCAGTCGCGCGCCGCCTGGTCGAGACGGATGTGGACGTTCTGTTCGGCCAGCTGCAGTTCGAGCTGGAGGATGAACTTGTCCACGACGCGTGCGACGACTTCGGTGCCGAGATAGGCAAACGGAACGACCGCATCCAGACGGTTGCGGAATTCGGGGGTGAACATCTTCTTCACCGCCTCGTCCGACGCATCCTCCTTGCTGACATCGCCAAAACCGATGCCTTCACGCGCCATGTCGGCAGCTCCGGCATTGGTGGTCATGATCAGTACGACATTGCGGAAGTCGACCGTCTTGCCGTGGTGATCGGTCAGCTTGCCGTTGTCCATCACCTGCAGCAGGATGTTGAACAGATCGGGGTGCGCCTTTTCGATCTCGTCGAGCAACAGCACGCAATGCGGCTGCTGGTCGATCGCATCGGTGAGCAGGCCGCCCTGATCATAGCCGACATAGCCCGGAGGCGCGCCGATCAGCCGCGAGACCGAGTGCCGCTCCATATATTCCGACATGTCGAAACGCTGCAGCGGAATACCCATGATGCTGGCGAGCTGCCGGGCAACCTCGGTCTTGCCGACGCCGGTGGGGCCGGAGAACAGATAGTTGCCGATCGGCTTGTCCGGATCGCGCAGGCCCGCACGGCTCAGCTTGATCGCGCTGGACAGCACCTCGATCGCCTTGTTCTGGCCGAACACGACGCGCTTGAGGTCGCGGTCGAGATGCTCGAGCACCTTCTTGTCGTCCTTCGACACCGACTTGGGCGGGATGCGTGCCATCGTCGCGATCACGCTTTCGATCTCGCGCGCGGTGATGATCTTGCGCCGCTTGTTGGGCGGAACCAGCATCTGCATCGCGCCGACTTCGTCGATCACGTCGATCGCCTTGTCGGGCAGCTTGCGGTCGTTGATGTAGCGCGCCGAAAGCTCGACCGCGGTCTTGATTGCCTCAGGCGTGTACTTGACCTTGTGGTGATCCTCGAACGCGCTGCGCAGACCCTTGAGGATCTTGATCGTGTCCTCGATCGTCGGCTCGTTGACGTCGATCTTCTGGAACCGGCGCAGCAAGGCGCGGTCCTTTTCGAAGTGGTTGCGGAACTCCTTGTAGGTGGTCGAGCCGATGCAGCGGATCGTGCCGCCCGACAGAGCCGGCTTCAAGAGGTTCGAGGCATCCATCGCGCCGCCGCTGGTGGCGCCAGCGCCGATCACGGTGTGGATCTCGTCGATGAACAGCACCGCGTGCGGCATCTTCTCGAGCTCGGAGACGACCTGCTTGAGCCGCTCCTCGAAGTCGCCGCGATAGCGGGTGCCGGCGAGCAGCGCGCCCATGTCGAGCGAGTAGATCACCGCCTTTTCGAGCACTTCGGGGACATCGCCCTCGACGATCTTGCGCGCCAGGCCCTCGGCGATCGCGGTCTTGCCGACGCCGGGGTCACCCACATAGAGCGGGTTGTTCTTGGAACGACGGCACAGGATCTGGATCGTGCGATCGACCTCGGGACCACGACCGATCAGCGGATCGATCTTGCCCGCCATCGCGCGCGCATTCAGGTTGACGGTGAACTGGTCGAGCGCACTGTCCTTCTTCTGCTTGCCCGAGGTGTCCTGCTTTTCTTCCTGCGGCTCCTCGCTGCCGCGCGGGCTGCGCTGCTCGACCGCCTGGCCGCCCTTGCCGATGCCGTGGCTGATATAGCTCACCGCATCGAGACGGCTCATGTCCTGCTGCTGCAGGAAATAGACGGCGTAGCTCTCGCGCTCGGAGAACAGCGCCACCAGCACGTTGGCGCCGGTGACGACATCCTTGCCCGAGGACTGGACGTGGAGGATCGCGCGCTGAACGACGCGCTGGAAGCCGGAAGTCGGCGCCGGATCGGTCTTTTCGGCGACCTTGAGCGAGTCCAGCTCGTTGTCGAGATAGTGCGTTACCGCATCACCCAGCTCGCCAAGGTCCACGCCGCAGGCCTGCATGACCTGCGCGGCATCGGCATCGTCGATAAGCGCGAGCAGCAGATGCTCCAGCGTGGCATATTCATGGCGGCGGTCGGCGGCATTATGCAGCGCCTGGTGCAGCGTTTTTTCGAGGGATTCGGCAAAGGACGGCATAGCAGCGATACTCCGCGCCGGGCGGAAGGCCCGGTCTTTCAATCAGTGTGCCCGGAAAAAGAGCCGGGCCTCTTTGGTCAAGCGCCTCATTGCCAATGCCCCAAGTCCACTCCGGGGCGCTTCCACCTGATAATATAGGCGAGTGTCTCGCCAAATCCAGCCGGGCGCAAGCCCAAGCTCAAGAATAATACCAGCAAGGACCATGCCACATGGGAAGGGGCCGTTTTCGGGTATGTCGGCAGCGTCCGCTCAAAGCGGGGTGCTGCAGCTAGCTCTTGCGGAACAGCGCCTCGGCACTGGCGCGGTGGCGCGTGGCAAAGGCCTTGCGCGCCTCGCAGCGCGCGATTTCGGCGCGGCAAAGCGCGATCCGGGCGTCGAGCTCGTCCAGCGAATAGGCATCGACATCCTCGCTGCCCAGTTTCTGGGCAGCATCGGCGCGCAGCCGGGAGAGGCTCTCATCGGGTTCCATCGGAGCTTAGTGTTGACCCGGACAGGCTAACTGTCAATATGACCGGGCGCTAATCCGCTGACGGCGCACGCAAACAGGGGGCAAGGCATGTCGGCTTTGGCAACAGCCACAGTGATACCAACGGTCATGCAGGCCATCGACTATGCCGAGCCCGGCGGGCCGGAGGTGCTGGTGGCGGTCGAGATGCCGGTTCCAGTCCCTGCGCAGGGCGAGGTGCTGGTTCGCGTGGAAGCCGCTGGCGTCAACCGCCCCGATGTCATCCAGCGCCAAGGCTTCTACCCGCCCCCGCCGGGCGCTCCGCATGTTCCCGGGCTGGAAATCGCAGGCACCGTGGTCGCGGTCGGACCCGATACGGACGATGCGATGATCGGCCAGCCGGTCTGCGCCCTGGTCGCAGGCGGCGGCTATGCCGAATATTGCGTCGCGCGCGCCAACCATTGCCTGACCGTTCCGTCGGGCATCTCGATGGCAGAGGCTGCAGCGCTCCCCGAAACACTGTTTACCGTGTGGCACAACCTGTTCCAGCGCGGCTATGCCCGCGATGGCGAGACCGTATTGGTGCATGGCGGCACCAGCGGCATCGGATCGATGGCGATCATGCTGGGCAAGCTTTTCGACCTCAAGGTCATCGTCACCTGCGGCAGCGACGACAAATGCGCCGCAGCGCTGAAGATCGGCGCGGCGCATGCGATCAACTACAAGACGCATGATTTCGTCGAGGAGGTGAAGACGCTCACCGGCGGCAAGGGCGTCGAGATCGTGCTCGACATGGTCGGCGGCAGCTATTTGCCGCGCAACATGGCGTGCCTGGCCGATGATGGCCGCAACGTCACCATCGCGGTGCAGGGCGGCATGAAGGCCGAGATTTCGGTGCTGGAGATCATGCGTCGCCGCCTGACGCTGACCGGATCGACTCTGCGCCCGCGCTCGAACAGCTTCAAGGCGCTGCTCGCCGACGAGATTTCACGCGAGGTGTGGCCGCTCGTCGCCACCGGCGAGCTCAGCCCGATTATCCACAGCCGCTATCCGCTGCGCGACGCCGCCAAGGCGCATGCGCAGATGGAATCGGGTGATCTGGTCGGCAAGATCGTGCTCGAGATCGGCTGACCGCGTCCGCCGGGCCTCCTTACCGCTCAATACCCTGCCGTGGTATCGCCCGGATCGATCATCGGCGCGCCGAAGTTATCGGTCGGCTCGCCATATTCATCGGGCTTGCCATAGTCGCGTTCGCCATAGCCTTTGGGTTTCGACGGTCCGCCATTGCCACCGAACGCGTCCAGCATCGCGCGGTTGAGCGATTGCGTCATGCCGGGGTTGGTGGCGATCGCCACCAGATCGAGCACGCCGTTGAAGGTTCGCCCGGACTCGCGATAGCTCATGTCGCGGTCGAGGTCTGTCGCCACATCGCGCACCGCCTCTTCGAGGATCCCGGCGACCCTGTCTTCCGACACGACCAGCCGGGTGTTGCGGACGTCCTTCACCGGAGCGACATCGACCGTTGCGCGGATCACCGTCTTGCCCGGATCATCCCCCGGCACGAAGCTCAGCGTGATCGTCGAGCCGTCGGAATCGGCACTGGAAGGGACATGCCAGGTGATCGCCTTGCCATCCTCGCGGGTGATCACGACATCCTTGTCGAGCGACATCAGCTCGGAATCGCGCAGCGCCGAGCCATAGCCAGTTGCGGTGTTGAAGGCGGAATAGACCAGCTGCGGGCTATCGTTGACGGTGACCGAAAAGTCCTCGGTCCCTCCGTTGACACCGGACAGGCCCCCCGCCAATCCGCCTGCGCCGACGATCAGCCCGAACATGATGGTCAATGGCCTCATGGACACACTCCGCCTGCTGTTTGCTCGCCGGGGATAATTCAGACGCGTAAAGAAATGGTGATCGCACCTGCCGACATAGGCTGTGCCGGACCGGAACATTTGCCCTTCTTGTCACAAAGCCGTCATCGCTATGCGATTCCAGATGTCACATTAAACGCCCATTGGCGTGGTCCCGAGGGAAAAACTTTTCCGCACGGGAGCATCAACCGGCATGGCACTGGACGACTTCAGCAATCAGATCAGCGCGTTGATCGATGGTCACGGCAGCAGCGGGGTCGGAGGCGGTTTCGACAATGTCGCAGGCTTCCCCGATGGCCAGCCCTATACCCCCGAACCCCCGCTCGAGGCGCGCCGCCGCTATCGGACGATCTGGATTTCGGACGTGCATCTGGGTACCAAGGGCTGCAACGCAAGCCTGCTGATCGATTTCCTCGACCATGTCGACAGCGACACCATGTATCTGGTGGGCGACATCATCGATGGCTGGCGGCTGAAGAAGAAGTTCTACTGGCCGCCCGCGCACAACGATATCGTCTGGCGCATCCTGAAGCGCGCCAAGCGCGGCACGCGGATCGTCTACATCCCCGGAAACCATGACGAGATGTTCCGACAGTTTTCCGGGCTGAACTTCGGCGGGGTCGAGATTCGCCGCGCGGCGTTCCACGAGACCGCCGATGGCAGGCGGCTGATGGTGCTGCACGGCGACGAATTCGACACCATCATGCTCGCGCACCGCTGGCTCGCGTTCGTCGGCGACACGCTCTACCACGCGCTGATGGGGATGAACCTGTGGGTCAACTGGGTCCGCCAGCGGCTGGGCCTGTCCTATTGGTCGCTGTCCAAGATGGCCAAGCACAAGGTCAAGAATGCGGTCGAGTTCATCTCGCGCTTCGAGGAGCTGGTCGCGCGCGCCGCATCCGAGCGCGGCGTGGACGGGGTGGTGTGCGGGCATATCCACACTGCCGACATCCGCACCATCGGCGGGGTCGAATACTATAACGACGGCGACTGGGTGGAGGGCTGTACCGCCTTGGTCGAGCATTTCGACGGGCGGATGGAGGTGCTGCACTGGGCCGACATCATGGCCGAGCGCCAGGCCGCCGAGACCGACCAGCAGGCGCGCGGCGCCTTGCAGCCCCAGGCCGCGTGAGCATGGGCAGCCTCGCCAGAAGCGCTGGCGTGAAAATCGCGATCGTCACCGATGCCTGGTCGCCGCAGGTCAATGGCGTGGTGCGCACGCTGACCTCGGTCACCGACCGGCTGCGTGCGCTGGGCCACGACGTGCTGGTGATATCGCCCGATCAATATGCCTCAATCCCCTGCCCCTCCTACCCGGAAATCCGGCTGGCGCTGGCGACGCGGCACGGCGTGGGCACGCGGCTCACCGATTTTGCCCCCGATGCGGTGCACATCGCCACCGAAGGGCCGCTGGGCATCGCCGCGCGGCGTTTCTGCCTGAACCATGGCTATCCCTTTACCACCGCCTATCACACCCAGTTTCCCGATTATCTCGCGCGGCGCACGGGGCTTCCCGCCAGCGTCTTCTGGCCGTTCATCCGCTGGTTCCACGCGCCGGCCACCGCAATCCTGGTGTCGACCGAGACGGTGCGCGCACAGTTGCGCGCGCAGGGGCTGCACCAGCTGGTGCACTGGGGTCGCGGCGTGGACCTCGCCTGCTTCACCCCGTCCGCGCCCGTGCCTGCGCTCTATGCCGACCTCCCCCGGCCGATCCAGCTCTATGTCGGCCGCGTTGCGGTGGAGAAGAACATCGAGGCGTTCCTCGCCAGCGAGCACCCCGGATCCAGGGTGGTGGTGGGCGACGGCCCGGCGCGAGAGGCCCTGGCGCGCGCCTATCCGCACGCGCACTTTGTCGGCGCGCAAACGGGCGCCGCGCTGGCGGGCTTTTATGCGGGCGCCGATGTGTTCGTCTTCCCCAGCCGCACCGATACCTTCGGGCTGGTGATGATCGAGGCGATGGCCTGCGGCACCCCGGTCGCCGCCTATCCCGTCTCGGGCCCGCTCGATGTGCTGGCGTCGGCATCGGGGGTGATGGATGAGGACCTCACCCGGGCGATTGCGGGCGCGCTGCGGCTCGACCGCCAGGCCTGTGCCCGCGCCGGGCGCAGCTTCACCTGGGAAGCGAGCACCCGCCAGTTCCTGAACGCGCTGGTCCCGATCACAGCACCGGTCGCGCTGGCGGCATGAAGGTGGCCGCGACGTCAAAAGCGCCTGGCTGGAGATAGCATTTGGCAACCGTCGCTGTTTGTCGTACGTTCGATTCGGGTCGCCCGTTAGGTTTTTTCACCAAAAACAGGGGCGAATATGACCATCAAATGGATTTTGCAGACCGCACTGCCGTGCGCGCTCATGGTGGGCGCGGTCACCTTTGCAGGCCATCAGGCGCTTGAGGCGGCCGATCACTTCGATCCGCCTGCGCGCACGGGATCGGACACCAACACCGTCGGGTTTGATGTCGCTGCGGATATCTCCGACCTGTTTGCCTTTCACGACGTGACCAACGTTTATGTGGCAATCGGATTTGGCGGCCCCTCCGCCACCAATCTGCCGGGCTTTTACGATCCCGACGTTCTCTACACGATCAATGTATCGAACACCGGCACGCGCACCGACATCGAGATCCCGATCGAAATCCGGTTCGGCCGCGACGGTGTGAACCCGGGCATCGAGGTGCGCAATCTGCCCGGGGCCGGCCCATTGCGCGGTCCGGTTGAGCGCAACCTGATGACCAACAACGGCATCACTGTGCGCGCAGGCGTGTTTGACGACCCGTTCAATTTCGATCCGCAGGGGCTGCGCGACTCGCGCGCTACCGGCAACCTGTCGTTCAGCAACACTCGCAACCGGTTCGCCAACCTCAACACGACCTTTGTCGTTATCGCGATTCCGCGCGGATTGATCGATCGCGGCCAGCCGCTCGACATCTGGACGTCGTCCGCACGGATCAGGAGCTGATCGCCATGGCACGTATCCCATCCTCGCTCGCGCTCGCCGGAGTCCTGGCAGCATCCGCCCTGCTCGCCGGTTGCGGCAGCAATGACCCGGTCGAAAACGCCGTTGTCGTACCGCCGGTTGCCGTGGCACCGACGCCGACCCCAACGCCCACACCGACGCCCACCCCGGTTCCTACCAGCTTCAACGTCACCCCCTGCCTCAACCAGACTGTCGTCCCCGGCCGCACGGTGGCCAACCTGGTGGTGCCCGACGTGCTGCAGATGGATCTCAACCAGCCTGCGGGCTTTCCCAATGGCCGCCGGTTTCTCGATCCGGTGGTCGATGTGACGCTCGCGGTGATCTTCCTCGATCTTGCACGGCATCCGGCCACCACTTTCGCAGCGATTCCGGTCAACCCGAACCGGGCCGACCAGCCGCTGCTCACTACCTTCCCGTTCCTGGCAGCGCCGCTGGGCGCTCCGCCGACATCGGGCGGCGCAGGCACCAACTTCACCTTCCGCACCGACCTGCCTTCGGCCTACACCCGGGTCGACAGGGCTGGCATGCCGGCGGTGTCGACCGCGCTGATATCGGGCAACCCCAACAAGAACAGCTATAACGACGACACCCCGACGATCGACGCGACCGGCAAATGGGTGCCCGAACTGTCGGGCACTCTCACCATCCTGACCAATGCGCTGGCCGATGATTTCACCCGGCTGGGGCTGAGCCTGTGCGCCAGACCCAGTTGAGATGCAGACAGCACGCTTGAACGGCCCGGGCATCGTCCCGGTGCTGGCCGCGCTGAAATGGTGGATCTTGGCGGCGATGGTGATCGGTGCGCTGTGGGCCACCGAGCGCTTCACCGCCGACGATGCGACCCCCGAGGCCATCGCCTGGGGGGAATCGCCCTTTTCCGGCGAGGGCCCGCCACGCACCTATCGCAATGCCATCGAGCGATCGGACCGGGCCATCATCCATGCGCGCGCGGCTGCACAGGCGGCTCCCGACAAGTGGCTGATGCACGAGATCCACGCGAGCGAGGTGCTGGCGCGGGCACAGCTGTCGGGGTCCTATGACGACTACGCTGCCGCGCGCCAGGCGCTAGAGGCCGCGTTCAAAGTGGCGGTGCAGGGCAGCGGGCCGCATCTGATGCAGGCCTCGCTCGATTTCAGCATGCACCGGCTGCCACAGGCGCAGGCCCAGCTCGCTGCGATCGATGGCTATGCCGTCCCGCCCGAATCGGGCGATCGCGCCGAGATTGCCGCGATGCGCGGCGACATCGCCTTTTACAGTGGCGACTATCAGGCTGCGCTCGCGCTTTACGATCAGGCCGACGCATTGGTCCCCGGCTCGGCGAGCTTCCGCCGCGCGATCTTCGCTGCGCGGACCGGCGATGTCGATCAGGCCGATGCCTATCTGGTCGAGGCCGAGCGTGCGTATCGCTCGCCCACCCCGCAGACGCGGTCCTATATGGAATTGCAGCGCGGCATTCTCGATCTCGATCGCGGGCGGCTCAACGAGGCGATGAGCCATTTCAGAAAGGCCGACGCGCTGTTTCCGGGCCGCTGGCTGATCGAGGAGCATATCGCCGAGGTATTGAACCTGCAGGGCAAGACGGCGAAATCCGAGGCCTTGTACCGCGACATCGTCCGTCGCACCGGCCACCCCGAATTCATCGACGCTCTGGCGGGTATAGCCGAGGCGCGCGGCGACACCGCCGAGGCGAAACGCCTCTACGCCCGGTCCTGGGCGATCTGGACCAAAAGGCTGCAGCAGTTCCCGCAGGCGACCTATGGCCATGCGATCGACCATTGCATCGCGCGGCAGGACTGGGCCTGTGCATTGACATTGGCGCAGCGCAACCATGAAGCGCGCCCGTATGGCGAGGCCAAGATCGCGCTCGCCCGCGCATTGCTCGGCAACGGACAGGTGGTGCAGGCGCGCACGCTGATCGTGCAGGTGCTCGCCTCGCGCTGGCGCACGCCCGATCTGCACGCCGCCGCTGCCGACATCTACCAAGCCAGCGGCATGGCCGAAAAGGCCGCAGAACAGCGCCGCCGCGCGCGGGCGCTGAACCCGCTGGCGTGAAGCAGCGCACGGCGCGGGATGCGCTTGGCTGATGCACGGCGCGATCGAACCGGCTAGTCTTGCGCCATGACCACAACCCGCAATCCTGCCGGGCAGCACGATCAGGTAACCTTCGATTTCTATGCGCACGAAGCGAGCGCCTATGTCGGTACGGGACAGGAACAGCCCTGCGCATGCGCGTACAGCTTGCTCCACGCCGCGCTTTGTCATATACGCTGCCTGTTACACGGCCACCCCGCAAGGGGTGGCCATATTTTTTGGAGAAACGCGCATGTCTGCCAACCCCCAGCCGCTGATGCCGCACGCCACCGCATCCTGGATGGTCGACAATACCGGCCTCAGCTTCGAACAGATTGCCGATTTCTGCGGCCTGCACATCCTGGAAGTCCAGGCGATGGCCGATGACCTCGCCAGTTCGAAGTACACCGGTCGCGATCCGGTGCGCGCGGGCGAACTGCTGCTCAGCGAAATCGAAAAGGGCCAGGCCGATCCCGAGTATCGCCTGAAGATCCAGGTCGGCCCGGCGCAGGTGCGCCGCACCAAGGGTCCGCGCTATACGCCGGTTTCCAAGCGCCAGGATAAGCCCGATGGCATCGCCTGGATCCTGCGCAACCACCCCGAGATTTCGGACGCACAGGTCGGCAAGCTGATCGGCACCACGCGCAACACCATCGCCGCGATCCGCGACCGCAGCCACTGGAACATCTCGAACATCCAGCCCAAGGACCCGGTGACGCTGGGCCTGTGCTCGCAGCGCGAGCTCGATGCGATCGTCGCCAAGGCCGCCAAGAAGGCCGGGATCACCGAAGAAGTGCAGACCGACACCCGTCTGGGCGGTGACCGCGAGGCGCTGATCGAGGAGCTGCGCGCCGAACGCAGCGCCGCCAACAAGGCCGCCGAGGATGCCGCGCGCGAAGCGGAGATCGAATCGGCGCTGCTCGCCGGAACGGAAAGCCGGCCCGAAGGCGACCACGCCTGATGGAGGGCCTGGCGCCGGACGCACTGGTACCGGACGCATTGACCCCGGACGCCCTCGCTACGCGCGCCGGGCCGCCCGCCTACGATGCCTCACTCGCCGATCATGGTCTGGAGGCGAAGGAATTCCGCGGGCTGACCTATCCGCTGGGCGATCATGCGCCTGGCTATGGCGAATATTTCGCGATTGCGCCGGGGCTGGGCTGGACCCGCCTCCCCGTCCCCGGGCCGCTCGACCATATCAACATCTGGCTGCTCGACGATTGCGACGAGCAGGGTGATGGCGTCGCGATCGTCGATACCGGCCTGTACATGCCCGAATCGACCGACGCGTGGAAATCGCTGTTCGCAAGCGGCCTGCAGGGCCGGCGGATCACCCGCGTGTTCGTCACCCATTTCCACCCCGATCATGTCGGCGCCGCCGGCTGGCTGTGCCGCCGTTTCGGTATCGGGCTGTGGATGAACCGCACCGAATGGCTGATGGCGCGGATGCTGACATCCGATGTCCGAGCCGAACCGCCCGAAGAAGCGCTCGACCAGATGCGCATGGCGGGCTGGGACGATGCCCGCATCGAACAGATGCGTCAGAAGGGCTGGGGCAATTTCGCGCGGATGGTCTCGGAAGTGCCGGTCAGCCACACAAGGCTCGACGATGGCGCGGATGTCGCCATCGGCGCGCGCACCTGGACAGTGATGACCGGCGGCGGCCACACCCCCGAGCATGCGTGTCTGGTCGACCGCGAAGGCCAGGTGGTGATCGCCGGAGACCAGATCCTGCCGCGGATCACCTCCAACGTCTCGGTGATGATTAGCGAACCGCATGCCGACCCGCTGCGCGAGTGGCTTGACAGCATCGCCAAGTTCAGGGCCGCGCTCAGCGGTGACGAACTCATCCTGCCCGCCCACGGTTTTCCGTTCACCGGCGTGCACGCACGGCTCGATGCGCTGCGCGACGGGCATATCGACCGGCTGAACGTGCTCGAGGACGCGCTGAAGCAGCGCGCCATGCGCGCGGTCGACACCTTCTCGATCCTGTTCGCGCGCGAGGTGGACGACACCGTCTATGGCATCGCCACAGGCGAGGCGATGGCGCATCTGCGCTATCTGGAGTGCGCTGGCCGCGCGACCTGCACGGTGCGCGACGGCGTGGGCTGGTATTCAGCCTGAGCCTTTGTGCCGGCGTCAGATTCCAGCATACCACTCATAACCGGCTGCATCTTCCCAATAGCCGCCCCCCCCGCCATAGCTCAGGCGGTAATCGGCCACGGCCTCGATCCGGCGGATGTATTTGGCGTGCTTGTACCCCAATTGCCGCTCGACCCTGAGCCGCAGCGGCGCGCCATTGCCGATCGGCAACAGCTCGTCGTTGAGCGCCCAGGCAATCATCGTCTGCGGATGCCGCGCGTCGACCATGTCGATGCTCTCGTAATAGGGCCCGGCGCGCAGGGTATCGGCGCAGTGGAACACCAGATAGCGCGCGGACTCGCGGACCTTCACCACATCGAGCAGCGCGGCAAGGTTGACCCCGGTCCATTTGCCGATCGCGCTCCAGCCCTCGACGCAATCGTGCCGGGTGATCTGGGTCTGGCGCGGCATCGCCCTGATCTGGCCAAGCGCGAAGCGGGTGGGTTTCTCGACCAGCCCGTCGATCGCAAGCGTCCAGTCGGCAAACCCTGTCGCCGCCTGACGCCTATAGTCGGCATTGGAAGGCGTGCGCGTGCCGTTGGCGGGGACCGAGCGACCAATATCGCGCGGGCTGTACTCGCGTGCCAGCCCGTCCCGCCCCAGCAGTGCGCGCTGCACCGCCATGTTGCCGGTCTCGGCAAGCCGCAGCGTATCGCGCCAGCCCGGATTGGCGTTGATCGCATCACAGCCGGAGAGCAATCCGCCAGCGGCCACGCCCAGCGACCCGACCAGCGCGCGGCGGGTGATAATCGACGAAGGATGCTTGTCGCTCATGCCCGGTTGCCGATCGTCATGCCGCGCAGCAGCGTCAGCGGTTTGTGGATGATCACCAGCGCCACATGCACCAACAGAAATGCCATGAGCGAGAAGGCGATGATGAAGTGCAGCGAGCGCGCCGTCTGCCGACCGCCAAACAGCATGCTCGGCCAGTGCAGCGCGGCATCGGTCCCCGGCGACATCGCCAGCCCGGTGACGATCATCAGTGGCAGCGCAACGAAGATCACCGCGATATAGCTCAATTTTTGCAACGGGTTGTAAGCCTCGCCCGGCGCGGTGTGGAACTTCAGCCGGGCGTGGTCGACGATCGTTGTCCAGAGGTTGCGTGGATGCCATTCATGCCCGCGCATCGCGATCATCTTGGCGATATGCCCGTTGAACAGGCTGATGATCATGAAGGCGAGCAGCCCGAAGGCGAAGATCCATGCGAAGAAGAAATGCCAGTGCCGCGCATCGGCCAGATTGTAATCGCTGGGAATGGTTGCCCAGCCGGGAAAGGCGCGGTTGCGCACCGTGCCATCGGAATCGCTGTAGCGGCCAAGCACGCCGGTGGTGTCCAGCCTTGCCCCTCCGACCTCAAGATAGCCGCGCTGTGACTCCTGGCCAATCGCGAGCCAGGCGGGCTCGTCACGATTGCCATATTCGCCCCAGTACAGCCGGGGATGCGCGTTGAAGATCATCAGCCCGCTCATGAACAGCGTGATCAGGCTCAGCAGATTGATCCAGTGCCATGCCCGCGTCGAGAGCGCATGGTCATGCGGCGGCACGGCCTCGGGCGAAGGCTCCGCAGGTGCATTCAGGCTGGGGGGATCGGCAGGATCCATCGCGGCAATCATGCCCGTCATTCGCAGCGCGCCCCATTTGGGTTACAATCGGTGGTCATGTTGCCCTGCAGATAGAACAGGAAAGGCCCGCTGTCATGTCCACCGACGCATCCGTCATCTCGATGTCCCCCGATCCGCTCGGGGCCTATGCTATTTCGCCAGGCTGGAAGGCGGGCGGATTGCTGTTCCTCTCGGGCCAGGCCGCGATCGACGAGCAGGGTGCGATCGTGGGCGTGGGCGATTTCGATGCGCAACTCGAGGCGACCTTCGCCGCGATCGACCGCGTGCTCGCGGCGGGCGGCAGCGACCGCAACCGGATCATCAAGGTGACGATCTATCTGACTGACATGGCGAACTTCCCGGCGATCGTCGAGGCGCGGCGGCGGTATTTCACGCCGCCCTGGCCTGCCGACACGGTTGTCGAGGTTCGCGCCTTGGCATTGCCAGAATTGTTATTGGAGATTGAGGTGATAGCGGTGTGTGGTGAGGATTGAGTGAGACGCGTGGCGGCCCCGGAAGCTGGGTGCTTTCGGGGCTGGTGTTTGTTGTTGGTGTGGGTTTTGTGTGGTGTGCGAGGTTTGGAGATGGGCCCCGGATCAGGTCCGGGGCAGCGAATTGCTAAACTCGCTGTGCTCATTGAGCAATTCTGCTGGTTGCGGGAGCAGGATTTGAACCTGCGACCTTCAGGTTATGAGCCTGACGAGCTACCGGGCTGCTCCATCCCGCGCCACCAACTGAGCCCTTTTGAGGGCTGAGCCCTAGAGGGCCGAAAACCGCCCGCAGCATATTGCCGGGGGCGGTTGTTCGACGATCATGAATGGGTTTTTCCATATGCACCGGCTTCAATGCCTGGCGACGCCCTACTCTTCCAACGCTTAAGCGGTAGTACCATCGGCGCAGTCAGGTTTCACGGCCGAGTTCGAGATGGGATCGGGTGGGGCACTGACGCTATGGCCACCAAGCAATGAAGCAGGTGCATATGGTTTTTAATCGATGCGGTTATACATTCAGATTTTGAAGACGATTATTCTTGGCGAATATCCGGCTTAATCATCCTTACACCAATGTTGTCATTGATGGTGGAACTCTCAAGCGCGAACAGAGTGATTAGGACCGGTTAGCTCCATGCATTACTGCACTTCCACACCCGGCCTATCAACGTGGTGGTCTTCCACGACTCGATGATAACTTATCTTGAGGGAGGCTTCCCGCTTAGATGCTTTCAGCGGTTATCCCGTCCATACATAGCTACCCTGCTGCACTCCTGGCGGAATGACAGGTACACCAGAGGTATGTTCAACCCGGTCCTCTCGTACTAGGGTCAACTCCTCTCAATTATCGACGCCCACGGCAGATAGGGACCAAACTGTCTCGCGACGTTCTGAACCCAGCTCACGTACCACTTTAATTGGCGAACAGCCAAACCCTTGGGACCTGCTCCAGCCCCAGGATGTGATGAGCCGACATCGAGGTGCCAAACGATTCCGTCGATATGAGCTCTTGGGAATCATCAGCCTGTTATCCCCGGCGTACCTTTTATCCGTTGAGCGATGGCCCTTCCACGAGGGACCACCGGATCACTATGACCGACTTTCGTCTCTGCTCGACTCGTCAGTCTCGCAGTCAGGCGAGCTTATGCCATTGCACTCTAACAGACGGTTTCCAACCGTCCTGAGCTCACCATCGCGCGCCTCCGTTACTCTTTAGGAGGCGACCGCCCCAGTCAAACTACCCGCCACAGAGGGTCCCTGCACCGGATAACGGTGCGAGGTTAGACATCAGAAAACAACAGGGTGGTATTTCACCTATG
>NZ_CP016460.1:3090000-3312500 GCF_001713435.1 Blastomonas sp. RAC04 | reverse complement strand
CACCTTCCTCAACGGATACGGCTTTGCCAGCTCGCTGATCCAGCAGGAGCGAATCGATCGCTTCCGCGTGCGCCAGGCCTTCGGGCTGCTGCTGATTCTCAACTTCGGCATCGCCGCGATCCAGTTCACCGCCGCACCGGCCATTGCGGCCTATTACAACCAGCCGATGGTGACCGACCTGCTGCGCTGGCAGACCATCATGTATATCGCCACGCCCTTCATGGCCGTGCCCGAGGTGCTGATGAGCCGCGCGCTCGATTTTCGCAGGCTGGCGATCGTCAATCTGGTCTCGGCCTTTGTGTGCGCGACCACCTCCATCGTCTGTGCGCTGTCGGGATGGGGTGTGTGGACATTGGTCGCCGCGCCCGCATCGATGGTGTGGACCCGCGCGATCGGGCTGTGCATCGCGCAGCGGTTCATCGTCTGGCCAAGCTTCAACTTCAAGGGCACCGGCGCGATGATCGGCTTTGGCGGGGCAATGCTGACCAGCCACCTTTTGTGGAGCATCCAGACCCAGGCCGACGTGCTGATCGCCGGCCGTGCGCTCGATCCGCACGCGCTGGGGCTCTATGCCGAGGCGCTGTTCCTGGCGCAGATGTTCTCCGCCAAGGTGATTCCCCCGCTCAACGAGGTTGCCTTCCCCGCTTATGCCCGGCTGCAGGCGGAACCTGCGCGGCTGCAGGCGGCGTTCCTCAAGGCGATTGCGCTGATCATGCTGATCAGTTGCCCGGTCTATGCCGGGCTGGCGGTCACCGCGCCCGAGGCGGTCTACACATTGTTCGGCGCAAAATGGCTGGAGATGGTGCCGCTGGTCCAGCTGTTCGCGATCGCGATGCCGTTCATGACGCTGCACGTGCTGATGGCGCCCGCAGTCAATGCGCTGGGCCACCCGCGGATCACGGTGCGCTGCTCGGCCTTTGGCGCGGTGGTGATGCCGCTGATGTTCCTGATCGGCGTGCAGTTCGGCGTGAACGGGCTGGCGATGGGCTGGGTGATCGGCATGCCGCTCGTGCTCGCCTTTACATTGTGGCAGTCCTGCCCGGTGATCGGGGTGCGGGTGCGCGATGTGCTGATCGCGTGTGCGCCCGGGGTCGGCGCCGCGGCGGCGATGGCGGCCCTGGTGTGGACGATGCGGGTGGGCCTGGCAGGCGCGCTCGACAGCAATCTGGGCGAGGTGATGGCGCGGCTGGCGCTGCTCGCTGGGCTTGGTGCGCTCAGCTATGTGCTGCTGCTGCGGATGCTGGCCCCGCAGATGCTGCGCGATGCCATCGGCCTGCTGCGCCGCCAGCCCCCGCCGCTGGAAGAGCCGGTCGCCGCCTGACGCGGATCAGCCTGCCGCACCGAAATGCCGCAGCACCGCGTGAGCGATCGCCTGCGCGTCGGCCCAGGTCGCATCGAACCCGCGCGCATCGCCATAATAGGGGTCGGCCACCGCCTGCCCCGTCCGTCCCTCGACCAGATCGAGCGCCAGCCGCACATCGGCGCGGTGCGCGCGCGGAGCAATGGCGTGCAGCCCGGCCAGATTGTCGTGATCCATCGCCAGGATCAGGTCGAACCGGGTGAAATCATCCACCCGCACCTGCCGCGCGCGCAATCCGGCAATATCGACGCCATGCCGCGCGGCCACCGCGATCGCGCGCTTGTCGGGCGCATCGCCGGCGTGCCAGCCGCCGGTCCCTGCCGAATCGACCGTCCAGCCAAGTCCGCGCCGCGCGACCTCGTGGCGCAGCGCGCCGTCTGCCAGCGGCGACCGGCAGATGTTGCCCAGGCACACGAAAACGATCGCGGGCAGTCGTTCAGCCATGGCACGGTCTCTTTCCTCAAGGCGCAGCGGCGCTCCGTCGCACGCGCCCGATAGGCGCTTGCACGAACCCGTCGCTCTGCTAGCCAAGGTGCGGGACAAGAACAAGCAATGGGAGATGCGGCCACGTGACGGGAACAATCGGTACTCTGGACACCCCCAACCCGGATCATCCGGCAGCCCCGGCGGATGTGCCCCCGTCCGCCGCAACCCACGCATCGCCTTATGCCTGGTATGGCCTTGGCATCCTGTTTCTCGTCTATGTGCTCAACTTCATCGACCGGCAGATCATCACCATTCTGGCCCCCGACATCAAGGCGGACCTGGGCCTGGACGATGCCGATATCGGCTTCCTCTATGGCACCGCCTTTGCGGTGTTCTACGCCCTGTTCGGCATTCCGCTCGGGCGACTGGCGGACAGCTGGCACCGGGTGCGGTTGCTGACCCTGGGGCTGGCGGTGTGGTCGGCGATGACCGCGCTATCGGGCTTTGCCAAGAACGGCACGATGCTGGGTCTGGCGCGGATGGGCGTGGGCGTGGGCGAGGCGACCGCCAGCCCGTCTGCCTATTCGCTGATCTCGGACATGTTCCCCAAGCGCATGCGCGGCACCGCGCTCGCAATCTATTCGGCGGGGCTGTATTTCGGCGGCGGCATCTCGCTGATGATCGGCGGCTTCATCGTCGCAGGCTGGAACAACGCCTATCCCGGCGGCGGCCCGATGGGGCTGGTCGGATGGCAGGCGGCGTTCCTTGCGGTGGGCGTCCCCGGGCTGCTCCTCGCGGCCTGGGTCGCGACATTGCGCGAGCCGGTGCGCGGTCTGGTCGATGGCCTGCCTACCCCTCCGGCAGCAGATCCGTTCCGCGGCTTTCTGCAGGAGCTGTTCGCGGTGATCCCGCCGTTCACGCTGATTTCCGCAGCACAGCGCGGCGCTGCAGCGCTGGCCACCAACGTGGCGGCCATCGCCATCATCGCGCTCGCCGCCACCGGGCTGATCTGGCTGACCGGAGCGACGCTGCAATGGATCTGCATCGGCGTCGGCTATTATGCCGTCTTCTCCTGGGCGTCCTCGCTCAGGCGCCGCGATTCGGCCACCTTTGCGCTGATCTGGGGATCGCCCGCATTTCTCTACACCATCCTGGGCTATGGCTGCGTCGCCTTCCTGTCTTATGCCTCGACCGCATTCGGCCCCAGCTATGCGGCGCAGGTGCTCGGCGAATCGACCGCGCGGATCGGCTTCTGGCTCGGCGGTGGCGGCGCGGCGGGCGGCTTCCTGGGGGTGATCATGGGCGGACGGATGTCGGACTGGCTGCGCGCGCGGCATGAATCCGGCCGGATCATGGTCATCGCCTTCGGCCTGCTCACGCCGGTCATTCCGATCTATCTAGCCTTCACCACGGCTTCCGATCCTGCATCGGATATGGATTTCGTGCGCTTTGCCATCTTCGCATCGCTCGCCAACATGTTCGCAAGCTCGGCACTGGGGGCAGCGGCTGCAACCACGCAGGATCTGGTGATGCCGCGGATGCGCGGCACCGCGACCGCGACCTTCTTCCTCGCAACCACCCTGTTCGGGCTGGCGCTCGGGCCCTATCTTGCCGGGCAGATGTCGGTGGTCACCGGCAGCCTGTCGACGGGCGTGCTGTCGATCCTGGTGATCGTGCCTGCGGGGATCGCGCTGCTGCTTGCCGCCTATCGCAGCGTGCCGCTGGCCGAACGCACCGTGGTCGAACGCGCGCGCGCGGCTGGCGAGGATGTCTGATAAAAAATCCGGGCGATGCCGCTGGCACCGCCCGGATCGGGATAAGTCAGGTTAAGGTGAATCAGGCGAGCATGCGCACGCCAGGTTCGCGGTCGTAAAAGCGCGTTGCTGCGGCCTTGATGAAATCGTCGCCGGTGCCGGTGACGCCCGCATCGGGTTCGACGCCTGCCTTGTCGAGCAACGGCTTGGCCGCCTTGGAATGCCCGATCGCCTTGAGGTGGCCAAAGGCATCCATCGCGAACTGCACAGCAGCGCCTTCCTTGAGCAGCATCTTGGTGCCGTCGTCCGAGAGCACGATCGCCACCGCATCAAACAGCTGGCTGGGGCTTCCGGCGAGCTGGCCGTCGGCCTTGCGCAGCTTGCCGTCGGAAAGCTTCGCCCCGCCCACCTTGGGCGCGACGACGAACACGGTGGCTCCGGCGTTTTCGATGGCCTTGGTCAGCGTGTCGAGTTCGCCGGCATCGGTACCGTCGGCGATCAGCACGCCAACCTTGCGGCCCTTGAGCGTCGCTTTCATGTTCTTGTGGATCGACAGCTTGTCCGAAGGCTTCATGTCGACCGGCTTGCGCGCAGCTTCCGCCTTGGCAGGAAGCTCGATGTTCAGGCCATCGGCGACACGCTTGGCGAGATCTTCATCCACGTTGCGCAGATTGGCGACCATGCGCGCGGGCACCTGATCGAGATCGGCGACCTTCGACAGCTCGAACACGAACGACGAGGCGATATGCGCCTGTTCATTCTCGGTCTGTGAGCGATAGAACAGCCGTGCCTGGCTGTAATGATCGGCAAACAGCTCGGCGCGTATGCGCAGCTTGTCGCCCTGCTCGTCCGGCCCGCTGGCGAGATTGGTGGTGGCAAAGCCCTTGGCGGCGCTTTCGCGCGGCCCTGCTTCCTCGCCATGCTCGGCAAGCGAGTTGGGCTCGTAATTGGCGCGGCCCTTGGGGACCATCGTCTGCATCATGCCATCGCGTTGGAAATTGCCGAACGGGCAGCGCGGGGCGTTGACAGGGATCTGGTGGAAGTTGGTCGTGCCCAGACGCGACTTCTGCGTATCGAGATAGCTGAACAGACGGCCCTGCAGCAGCGGATCGTTCGAGAAATCGATTCCCGGAACGATGTTGGTCGGCAGGAAGGCAACCTGCTCCGTCTCGGCGAAGAAATTGTCGACGTTGCGGTTGAGCGTCATCGTGCCGATGATCCGCACCGGCACATCCTCTTCGGGGATGAGCTTGGTGGCATCGAGAACGTCAAAGGGCTGCGCATCGGCGAATTCCTGGTCGAACACCTGGATGCCGAGCTCCCATTCGGGAAAGTCGCCCCCATCGATGGCTTCGAACAGATCGCGGCGGTGATAGTCGTTGTCTGCCGCCTGCAGCTTCAGCGCCTCGTCCCAGATCGTCGACTGGATGCCGAGCTTGGGCTTCCAGTGGAACTTGACGAAGCTCGCCTTGCCAGCGGCATTGACCATCTTGAAGGTGTGGACGCCGAAGCCTTCGATCATGCGAAGCGAGCGCGGCAGGGTGCGGTCGGACATCGCCCACATCAGCATATGGGTCGATTCGGGCATCAGCGACGCCCAGTCCCAGAAGGTGTCGTGCGCGCTGCCCGCCTGCGGATAGCCGCGATCGGCCTCCATCTTCACTGCATGCACCAGATCGGGGAACTTGATCGCGTCCTGGATGAAGAACACCGGGATGTTGTTGCCGACGAGATCCCAGTTGCCCTCACGGGTGTAGAACTTGACCGCAAAGCCGCGGACGTCGCGCGGGGTATCGACCGATCCGGCGCCGCCCGCCACGGTGGAAAAGCGCACGAACACCTCGGTCTTCTCGCCCTTGGTGAAGACGGCCGCGCGGGTCAGGTCGGAAATGTCGTCGGTTGCCTCGAACACGCCGTGCGCGCCGGTGCCGCGTGCATGGACGATGCGCTCGGGGATACGCTCGTGGTCGAAATGGAAGATCTTTTCGCGCAGCACGAAATCCTCGAGCAGCGTGGGGCCGCGCGCGCCGGACTTCAGACTGTTCTGGTTGTCGGAGATCGGCATGCCATGGTTGGTGGTGAGCACGGGGGTGTCGCCGCTCGCCTGCTGATGGGTTTCGCCGCCCTGGCCGGTGGTCGTTTCGTGCGCGGATTTTGTCATGCGTAGCTCCTGCTGATCATCGATCAACGCACGGATTACAGGGCCATGGGGGCCTTTCAGGTCGCGCGCCAACCAGGCGCACTCGCGCCGTTGCGCCACCTACGCGCCGGTGCGGCAATGCGATGCATGGGGCAGAAGAGAATCTGGCTCGGTTATTTGAGGATCTGGTTCATCTCGATCAGCGTGCCATCGGGGTCGAAGAAGTTGCACCCGCGCACCCGGATCACCGGACCGCCATTGCGCCCCGGATATTCCTGCATCCTGGGCGGCGCGGTCATGGTGACGCCCGGGATTTTGGCAGCGGCGGCGCAGCGGCCATCGACATCATCGGTGTTCATCACGATCACCGTGCCGCCCGGCCCCATGCGTTTGGGATAAGGCCCCGGATCGGGCAGCGGCGGACTGACCCACTGCATCAGCCCGATCCAGCCGATGAACGGATCGTTCGAATTGAGCAGCACCAGCCGCGCCTTGGCCCCCGGCTCGCCTGCGGGCAGCGCAACGCCGCTGGTCTCGACGACGGTATCGTAATTGACCTGCAGGCCGACGACATCGCGGTACAGCCTCAGCGAGGTTTCCATGTCGCGCACGATCAGCGTGACACGGCGGATATCGGTGGGCAGCCGCTGCGCGGGCGCTTCGACTCCTGGAGACCTGGGGGGCGAGGCGGTCCCGGGCTTGTCCTGCGCGTGGGCGGTGCAGGCGCAGAGGGCCATCGGCACCATCACGATCCACAGATTGTTGTAGCCCATCATCCCTCTCCTTCCACCGCGCCGCTCGCCAGCAGCGCCTCGATCCTCGCCTCGTCATAACCCAGCCCCGCCAGCACGCTCTTCGTATCCGCGCCCGCCTCCGGTAGCGCCGCATGCGCATGGGGGCGCGCGCCGTTCATCTCGATCGGCAGCGTCGGCAGCATCGTGGTCGTCCCGTCGCTCAAGGTCACCGGCTCGAGCCCGCCGCTGGCGAGCAGGTGCGGATCGTCGAACATGTCCTCGGGCCGTCCGATCGGCGCGAACGGCAGGCCGGTGCCTTCGAGCCTGGCGATCAGATCGTCGCGCTTCCACGTCTGCACGAGCGCGCGGATTTGCGGCATGATCCGGTCGCGCGCCAGCACCCGCGCGGTGTTTTCGCGGATGCTCTCATCCGCCCACAGATCGTCGAGCCCGAACAGCGCGCAGAACTTCTCCCACAAGGCGTCGGTGACCACGCCGATGAAGATCGGCTTGTCGTCGGCGGTCTCGAACACGTCGTAGATAGCCCAGGCGCTGATCCGCGCGGGCATCGGCGCCGCAGGTTTGCCGGTCACCGCAAGCTGCGCCATGTGCTGGCCTATCAGGTAGATGGTGGTCTCGAACAGCGAGCTTTGCACCTTCTGCCCCCGTCCCGTGCGATGGCGCTCCTCGACCGCGGCGAGGATCGCGATCACCCCGAACATGCCGCCAGTGACATCGATGACGCTCGACCCCGCGCGCAAGGGGCGTCCGGGCGGTCCGGTCATATAGGCAAGGCCCCCCATCATCTGCGCGACCTCGTCGAGCGCGGTGCGCTCCTCATAGGGTCCGGGGAGAAAGCCCTTCTCGCTGCAAAAGATCAGCCGCGGATTGCTGGCAGCGAGCGCCTCATAGCCCAGCCCCAGCCGGTCCATTGCCCCGGGGCGGTAGTTTTCGATCAGGATATCGGCACCAGCGGCCAGATCGCGCGCCACCGCCAGCCCGTCGGGCGACTTGAGGTCGAGGCAGATGCTCGCCTTGTGGCGGTTGTACATCGGGAAATAGCCCGCGCCCGATCCGATCAGCTTGCGTGTACGGTCGCCACCGATCGGCTCGACCCGCACCACCTCGGCACCCAGCGAGGCGAGGATCGCGCCCACAGCCGGGCCCATCACCATATGCGTGAACTCGACGACCTTGAGGTTCTTGAGCGGTTGCGGACCGGTCATGCGGTTTGCCTTTCAAAACCCAGCGGCAGCCCCGCATCAGGGGTGAAGCCGTAGAGCGGTTCGCCCGGCAGTGCCTCGGCGAGGATGGCGCGCACCGCGAGCAGCGCGTCGAGATTGATGCCGGTATCCACCCCCATCGCCTCGAGCATGAACACCAGGTCTTCGGTGACGATATTGCCCGAAGCGCCGGGCGCGAAAGGACAGCCACCCAGCCCGCCGAGAGAGGAATCGAGCGTGGTGATTCCCTCGTCGAGCCCGGCAAGCGCATTGGCAAGCCCCAGCCCGCGCGTGTTATGCAGATGCAGCGTGGTCATCCGCTCCGCGCCGACCTCTGCCCTGACAGCGCGGACCAGCCGCCTGACCTGCGCCGGGTTGGCATAGCCGGTGGTGTCCGAGAGGCTGAACTCCTGCGCACCGGCCTCGGCCGCCGCGACCGCCAGCCGCACCACGGCGCCCTCGTCGACCGGGCCTTCCATCGTGCAGCCGAACGCGGTGGAAAGGCCGACCGCGAAATGCACGCCCCCTTCGCGCGCCAGCACGGCGATCGCAGCGATCTCCTCGAGCATCTGCGCATGGCTCTTGCGCACATTCTTGAGGCTGTGTGTCTCGGACATCGAGAACGGGATCGAGATCGCATGCGCGCCCGCTTCCACCGCCCGCGCCGCGCCCTTGGCGTTGGGGACCAGCGCCACGACGTTGAGCCCGGGAATGGTCCGCGCATATGCCACGATCTCGGCGCTGTCGGCCATCTGCGGCAAAAGGTTGGGCGGCACGAAGCTGCCCACCTCGATCTCGCGCACGCCTGCGGTGGCTTCAGCCGCAATCCAGCGTTTCTTCGCCTCGGTGGGCATCACGCGATCGATGCTCTGCAGCCCATCCCGCGGGCCGACCTCGCTGATGAGGATATCAGGCATGGTTCTGCTCCAGATAGACCCAGGGGCGCTGCGAACGGTCGCGCGCGTGGAACGCGGCGATCGCCGCGCGGTGTTTGAACGTGAGGTCGATGGCATCGAGCCCTTCGAGCAGCATTGCCTTGGCCTCTCCGTCGATCTCGAAGTGGAAGGTCGCATCCCCGGCGCTGACCGCCTGCGCGGCGAGATCGACATGCACCTGCTGCCCTGCAAGCGGCGCGATGACCTCGGTGGGCAGCACCACCGGGACGATCCCGTTGCGGATGCAGTTGCCGTGGAAGATCGGCGCAAAGCTGGGCGCGATGATGCAGCGGATGCCGTATTCGGCAAGCGCCCAGACGGCGTGCTCGCGGCTCGACCCGCAACCGAAGTTGCGTCCGCCCAGCAGCAGCGCGGCCATGCTGTATTCCGGCTGGTTGAGCACGAAATCGGGGTTGGGGTTTCGCTCCGCATCGAGATAGCGCCAGCCCGCGAACAGCCCGCCCGCCAGCCCCGTCTTGCCGGTGCTCTTCATCTCGCGCGAAGGAATGATCGCGTCGGTATCGACATTGTCGCGCAGCAAAGGCGCGGCAATCGAGGTCAGCGTGGTGAAGGGTTCAGCCATGGGCGAGCTCCCGCGCATCGGCGATGGCACCCGCGACAGCGCTGGCGGCGACGGTTTCGGGGCTGGCGATGTGGGTTTTCACGCACAGCCCCTGGCGGCTCTCGAAATTGCGGTTGGTCGAGGAGATCACGCGCGATCCTTCGGCAAAGCTCTCGCCACCGGCAAAGAAGCACATCGAACAGCCGCTCATCCGCCATTCGAAGCCTGCGTCCACAAACACCCGGTCGAGCCCCTCGGCCTCGGCGGCGCGGCGGACCGCGCTCGAACCGGGCACGCAGATCGCGCGGATGCCGGGGGCGACATGGCGGCCCTTGAGCAAGGCAGCGGCGCGGCGCAGATCCGACAGCCGGGCATTGGTGCAGCTGCCGATGAACGCGGCATCGATTGGTGTGCCGATCAGCGGCGCCCCGGCGGCGAGCGCCATATAATCGAGCATTGCTTGTCCGGCGTCGGCCGGCACATTGCCGCTGACCGCAACGCTCGCCTGCGGGCTGGTGCCCCAGCTGACCATTGGCGCGATCGACGCTGCGTCGAGCGTGATTTCCGCATCGAACGCGGCATCATCGGCGCTGCGCAGCGTCTGCCATTGCGCCAATGCCGCATCCCAATCCGCACCCTGCGGCGCATAACGGCGGCCCTTCAACCACGCGAAGGTGACGCTGTCGGGCGCGATCAGCCCGGCAAAGGCCGAGAACTCGGTCGCCATGTTGCACAATGTCATCCGCGCTTCCATGTCGAGCGCGGTGACCGCAGGCCCGGCAAATTCGACGACATGCCCCGCCCCGCCGCCTGCGCCATGCGCCGCGATCAGCGACAGCATCATGTCCTTGGCCGTGACCCCGGGCGCCGGCGCGCCAGTGAAGGTGACGCGCATCGCCCTGGGGCGGGTCAGCCGCAGGGTGCCGGTCGCCATCGCATGCTCGGCCTCGGACGATCCGATCCCCCAAGCCAGCGCCCCCAGCGCGCCCTGCGTGCAGGTGTGGCTGTCGGGCGCGATCAGCGTGAGGCCGGGGAGCACGATGCCGAGCTCTGGGCTGACCACGTGCATGATTCCCTGGTCGGGATCGCCCACATCGAACAGCCTGATTCCCGCTGCCCGCGCCGCCGCGCGCGTTTCGGTGATGAACGCCTGACCGCCAGGCATCAGCGTGCGGTCGGTGCGCCCGGGAAGCGTATCGACGATATGGTCCATCATCGCGAACACGCGGCCCGGATCGGCAACAGTCCGCCCGGCATCGCGCAAGGCGTTGAGCGCCGCTGCACCGGTGCGCTCGTGCAGCAGCACCCGGTCGATCGCGACGAGCGCCGCGCCGCCCGGCAGGCATGCCACGACGTGCGCGTCCCAGATGCGGTCGAACAGGGTGGTCACCGATTTCCCTCCCCCTTGATGGGGGAGGGTTGCGCAGACTTGGCGAGCACAGCGAGCCTAGTCGAAGCTGGGTGAGGGTGAATGCGCCGCGCCAGCGTTGCCGCGACGCCGCTCACCCTCATCCAACTGCGCCTAGTCGGCAAAGCCGACAAGGCTGCGTATCCTTCTCCCATCGAGGGAGAAGGTTTGGTCAGATGCCCCTCACGCACCCGCCGCCATCTCCGCTTCGACCGCGCGCCAGTCATGGCTGACGCGAGTTTCCTGGATCGCGGTGCGGGTCTCGAGCAGGCCGTTGCGGATCCAGTGCCAGGTGCGGCAACGCGAGTTGCCGTCGTCGGAGATCTGGATCATCTCGTACAGATAGAGCGAGGGGTCGCCCTGACGCTGCCAGTAGAGCATCACGGTGCGGTTGTATTCGTCGAGCCCGACCTCGGCGGCCCAGCCGACGATCAGATCATTGTCCCACCACACCCGCTTGTCGCGATAGTCTGCGGGGAATTCGCGGATTTCGGTGCGGCCGTCGGGCCAGGTGTAATGGTTGGTCTGGTGATAGGGGAAAGGCCCGTCATCGGGGAAACGGCAGAACAAGCGGCTCTGGTGCTCGTCGATCTTCTCGCCGGCGGCGTTGTAATAGGTATACACCCCGTCCCACACGCCTTCGTGGCGCGCCAGTATCGGCATGTCTTCGCGTATTCCCATGATCCTTGCTCCTTATCGGGTGTTGAGGGCTTCGCACAATGCACGCGCCGCTGTCGCGCGCAGCAGTGCGCGGTGTTCGCGTGCCAGATAGTCCGGGGTGATGTGCACAGGGTCGAACGCGATCGCCTGGGCGGCGCCGACGGCATGATGCGGCACGAAAAAGTGCCGCGCGCGCACGATCTGCCATGCGCGGATCAGGTGCGTGCCATAACGGTCGGGCGAAAGATCGGGAAACAGCAGCGCGGGATCCCCCTTCGGCGTGTCGGGAAGCCGGATATCGCCGATGCCGAAATGCCCGGCGACCGCATCGATCACCTTTTGCCAGGGCGCCCAGAGTGTCGGCGCCGCGCCCGCCCAGCCGTCGGACAGGCCATGGCCGGGCAGATCGATCGCCAGCGCGCCCGGCGGCACAGCGGCAAGCTCTTCCCCCGGCGCATGAAGACGCAGCACGCCCGCGCCAGGGTCGCCCCGCCAGTGGATCAGGCCGCAAAAATCGCCGGTGTCGATACCGACAAAGCCCGCATCGGCGGTTTGCGCGGGGGTCACCACTGCGGCCTGCAGCAACGCGCGCAGGAAATCGAGGCTGAGCGCCTGATGATCGGCTGGGGTGGCGCATTTCTGCGCACGCCAGAGCGCAGGCATATCGCCCAGCCGGTCGATATGCGTCTGCAGCGGATCGCCATCATAGGCGCTGATCAGCACCGGCGGCGTTGCCGCATCGGGCGGCGGAATGTCGCGGGCTGCGCGCAGCACCGCGCCATAGCCTGCGCGATAGGCATCGCCCGCATCGAGCATCTCGCGGACCGCCATATCGACTCGCGCGACATCGGCATGCGCGCCGGGAAGCCGTGCGGCATCGCGAACATCGAACCAGGGGAAGAACCAGCTCTGCTCGAGGATCCGGTTCCACAGCCACACCAGATGCTCGCCATAGGCCGATGGCTGGAACGGTGGCAGATAGGATTGCCCGAAGACCGCCATCTCCTGCGGAGTCCAGATGGCATAGCCGCCGATGGCAAGCCCGGTGAACCGCTCGGGATAGCGCTTGAGCGCGGTCACCAGGATGATCCCGCCCGAATGGAAGCCATAAGCCGGGCACGCCGGCAGCCCCAGCGCGTCCATCAGATCCACCAGCGCATCGGCAAAATCATTGATGTCGGCAATGTCCGGCAACGGGTCGGACTGGCCGAAACCCGGCGTATCGGGCGCGATGCAGGTGAAATGGTCGGCCCAGCGCTCCATCAACGGGGCATATTCGCCGCTGTTGCGCGGGCTCTGATGGATCATCAGCAAGGGCGGCCCACTGCCCGCCATGCGGTAATGCACGCGACGACGCTGGCCATCGGGCAGCGGCACATCGACATAGTGGCGGGTGATCCGAGTCATGCCCCAATTTGTCCGGACAAATTCATCTCGACAAGCCCTTTTTTGTTATTATGCTCTCGAATCGGAAATAAGTGGAGGAACCATGGAGATTGTCGGCACCCGGATGATCCGCGAGGACAAGACCGCAAGGCAGTTGTTCGAAGCGGTGATGGCCAATCCGGCGCGCAAAAAGTTCGGTTTTGGACAAAAGCTCGCGATCATCAATGTCGACGTGCAGCAGGCCTATACCCGGATCGACATGTTCAAGACCGCCTACGAGACCGACCCCCGCCAGATCGAACACATCAACACCATCTCGCGGCTGGCACGCGAGAAGGACATGCCGGTGATCTGGAGCCGCGTCGCCTACAAGGACGATGCCGCCGATGCAGGCGTCTGGGGCACACGCACCGACACCCCCGACAGCCTGCAGAACATCCGCTATGACAGCGAGCGCCACGCCTATGATCCGCGCTGCGAGTTCGGACCACACGACCTCCACTACACCAAGCGCATGCCCAGCGCGTTCTTCGAGACCCCGCTGGCGAGCTATCTCCAATTCCACCGCGTCGACACCGTCGTCGTCACCGGCGGCAGCACATCGGGCTGCGTCCGCGCGACTGCGGTCGATGCCTTGAGCCACGGCTATCGCACCATCGTGCCCATCGAAACCTGCGCCGACAAGCACGAGAGCTATCACTTCGCCAACCTTACCGACCTGCAGCTGAAATACGCCGATGTCGAGCCGGTGCAGACGGTGATCGACTGGCTGGAGGCGCGGTGATGGAGGCGGTGCACGGCGACCCGCAACTCTACGACTTTGCTCCCTGGCGCGGGCGCCCGAAGGTGCGCTGGCCCGGCGGCAAGAGCTGCGCCGTCTGGGTCGCGCCCAACCTTGAATATTACGAGATCGATCCGCCCGCCAATCCGCACCGCAAGAGCTGGACCAAGCCGCACCCCGATGTCGTCGGCTATGCGCACCGCGACCACGCCAACCGTGTCGGCCACTGGCGGATGGCCGAGGTGATGACCCGGCACGGCTTTCCCGGATCGGTCAGCCTGTCGGTGGCGCTATGCGATCATATTCCCGAAGTGGTCGAGGACGCCCGCCAGCGCGGGTGGGAGTTCTTCAGCCACGGCATCTACAACACCCGCTACAGCTATGGCATGGACGAGGCGCAGGAGCGCAGCATCATCGAGGACAGCATCGCGACGGTTCAGCGCGCCACCGGTCAACGGATTCGCGGCTGGCTGGCGCCTGCGCTCACCCACACACAGCGCACGCTCGATCTGATCGCCGAATATGGCCTCGATTACACCTGCGACCTCTATCACGACGATCAGCCGACCGATGTGAAGACTGCATCCGGGCGGCTGACGGCCATCCCCTACAGCCTCGAGGTCAACGACCATTATGGCTTCTTCATCTATAATATGAGCCCGCGCGATTATGCCGACACGCTGATCCGCCAGTTCGAGCGACTGGCGAAGGAAGGCGAGGCGCAAGACGGCCCCGGCGGCACGGTGATGTGCATCCCGCTGCACAGCTATCTGATCGGCCAGCCGCACCGCATCGGCCCGTTCGAGGAGGTGCTGCGGCATATTGCAGCGGACGGCCGCGCGTGGATCGCGACTGCGGGCGAGATCGTCGATGCCTGGCGGGAGCAGCAGGCATGAGGGCTATGCTGATGCAAACATTCTCTCCCTCGACGGGAGAGAATAGGCAGGCTTGGCGGCTTGCCCGCCTAGCCGAACTTAGAGAGGGTGGAGCGGTTGCACTCACCCTCTCCCGGCTGCGACTAATTCGCTTCGCTCATAAGTCTCCGCTGCCCTCTCCCGTCAAGGGAGAGGGGTTTGAAGGAGCTGTCGCATGACGCTCGACCCCAGCTATCTCGAATACCCCCACCGCCGCGTCGGGATGGACCATGATCTGTACCCCTACAGCAACCTGTTCACCCGCCCGCCTGTCGTCTGGCCCGAGGGCAAGATCGTCGCGATCTGGCCGGTGATCAGCCTCGAGTGGTTCCCGATGGTGCCCAGCGACACCCCGTTCCGCGCACCCGGGCATATGCAGACCGCATACCCCGACTATCGCCACTATACTGCGCGCGAATATGGCACGCGGATCGGGCTGTTCCGGCTGCTCGATGCCTTCGAGGCGGTGGGGGCGAAGGTTTCGGTCGCCTGCAACGCCGCGATCGCGACGCGCTACCCAGCGATCATCGAGGCGCTGCAGCAGGGCGGGCACGAGATCATCGCGCATTCGACCGACATGAACGGCACGATCGCCTCGGGCCTTTCCGAGGATGACGAACGCGCGCTGATCGCCGAGTCGCTGGACACGCTCGAACAGGCGAGCGGCACGCGCCCGCGTGGCTGGCTCTCTATCGCGCGATCTCAGTCGTTCGCCACGCCCCGGCTGCTGGCAGAGGCGGGTGTAGACTGCATGTGCGACTGGGTGAACGATGAGCTGCCCTATCGGATGACCACCGAGGCGGGCGGGATCGTCAATTTGCCGCTCAACCACGAACTGTCCGACCGCCAGATCATCAACGTCCAGCAGCAGTCGGTCGACAGCTATGCGCAGCAGATGCGCGATGCCTATGGCTGGCTGGCGACCGAAGCGGCGACGCACGGCGGGCGGATGCTGCCGCTGCACCTGACGCCTTACATCATGGGGCTTCCGTACCGCATCGATGCGTTCGAGGCATTGGTGCGCTGGCTCAGCGAGCAGCCGGGCGCGTGGTTTGCCACCGGAAGCCAACTGCTCGACCACTGGAGCGCGCAGGCATGAAGGTCATCAACCCGCGCACCGGCGAGGCGGATTACCAAATCGCGCCGCTGGATGCTGCCGCCGTGCAGGCCGAGGCAACACGGCTGCGCGCAGCACAACCGGCCTGGGCGGCGCTGGCCCCCGAAGAGCGATCGGCGATCCTGCATCTTTGGGCCGAGGCGGTGGTGGCGCACCGCCAACCTTTGCTCGAAGCGCTGACGCTCGACACCGGGCGGCGTCGGATTTCGGAGATCGAGGTCGATGGCCTTCCCGGCACGATCCGCCGATGGGCTGACCTCGCGCCCCACCTGATCGCGCAGCACAGCCGCGACAATCAGCCCAGCGCGCACCCCACCGTGCGCAACAGCACGCGGCTCGTCCCCTATCCGCTGTTCGGGGCGATCGCGCCGTGGAACTTCCCGATCGTGCTCTCGACCATCGATGCGATCCCCGCGCTCGCCGCCGGGTGCGCCGCGCTGGTGAAACCGTCCGAGGTCACCCCGCGCTTCATCGCGCCGCTGATGGAAACGGTCGCCAAGGTGCCCGAACTCGCCGCGGTGCTGAGCTTCGTCGAGGGCGATGCCGCCACCGGCCAGGCTTTGGTCGATGCGGTCGATTATGTCTGCTTCACCGGATCGGTCGCAACCGGCCGCAAGGTGGGGGAAGCTGCAGCGCGCGCCTTCATACCCGCCAATCTGGAACTGGGCGGCAAGGATCCGATGATCGTTCTCGCCAGCGCGGATCCGGTGCAGGCGGCCAACCTCGCCCTGCGCGCCAGCATCGTTGCGACCGGACAGGCGTGCCAGTCGATCGAGCGGATCTATGTCGCACGCACGATCTACCAGCCGTTCCTCGATGCACTGGTCGAGGCGGCACAGAAGGTGCGGCTCAATTATCCTGATATCGCGATGGGCGACATTGGCCCGTTCATCTTCGGTCCTCAGGGGGCGAAGGTGCAGGCGCAGATCGACGAGGCGGTGGCGATGGGGGCGAAGGTGCTCACCGGTGGCAGCGTCGAGACCCTGGGCGGCGGCCGGTATTTGAGGCCAACGGTCATCGCCGATGCGACATCGGACATGGGCGTCGTGCGCGACGAGACCTTCGGCCCGGTGCTGCCCGTGATCGCGTTCGATGACGTCGAGGATGCGATTCAACAGGCCAATGACAGCGTCTACGGCCTGTCCGCCGCTGTTATCGCTGCCACCGCCGAGGAGGCGGAAAGCGTCGCCGTGCGGCTGGAAGCGGGCGCGGTGTCGATCAACGACGGATCGATGACATCGATGGTCTGGGATGCGGAGAACAGCTCGTTCAAGCTTTCCGGCATGGGTCCTTCGCGCATGGGGGAGAGCGGGCTGCTGCGCTTCTTCCGGCTACAGGCGCTGATCCGCCAGACCGGCGCGCCGCTGCCGCTCGCCGCTTATGCAGAGGACGCCCCGCGATGAGAGATACGCTCGCCAAGGCCATGCCCGCCCTGTTCGCGCACGAAGGGCTGTGGGACGGGGTGTACCGCCATCTCGATGCCGATAGCCAGTTGATCGACCAGCACCGCATGCGCACCCGCTGCGAATTTCCCGCAAGTGGCGAGTTCGCTTATGTCCAGCACAACCACCTGATCTGGCCCGACGGCCGCGAGAACCGGCTGAGCTTCGGCGGCATCTTGCGCAATGGCCGATTGTGGTGGGACACCGACCGCTTCCATGGCCATGGCTGGGAAACGCTCGACAACGTGCTGATGCTGACGCTGCACCGCAAGGACGAACCCGGTATGCGCTTCACCGAGATGATCCAGATTTCCGATGATGGCGAATCGCGCGCGCGCACCTGGCAATGGTTTCGCGATGGCACGCCGTTCAGGCGGACCTTGTGTGACGAACGGCGCGTTTCGCGCGATCCGGAGGCTGTTCTATGATTACCCCCCTGATGATGATGGCTGCCGCCACCGATGGCACCTCGACCACCGCACCGCCGTGTGATTCTCCGGTGGTGATGGTGATCGCCGGGCCCACGCACGACCGCGAGCGCATGGCCGCTTATGGCAAGGCGATCGCCGACAGCAAATTGTACGAGAAACTGGGCGGCTATTACATCAACATCCCCCGTCCGCTCGCGACCTTCGAGGGCACGCCGCCTGCGGGCTACACCGTGCTGATGGTGCGTTTCCCCTGCCTTGCCAACGCGCAGGCGTTCTGGAACTCGAAGGAGTATCAGGACAAGATCAAGCCGCTGCGACTCGATCCATCGGCGGGGGATTACACCGTCACCGTCTATCCCGAAGCCCCGCTGCGCGCGGATCTGGTCGGCAAGGTCGGCGACAATGGTTATACCGCCGGTTTCGATCGATCAGGAATAGAACAGTCGAACGGCAAATAACGTCAGCGGTTGCGCAGACCCAGCCGGTCGTCGTCATCCACGAGCGTGAGCCGTCCATCCCAATCCCACAGAATGAGGTTGAGCGCGTCCACCGGGGCACCACGCGCATAGCTCGGGACGATGATCCCGGCATGGCCTTTCGCAACTGCGGCGTCTGCCAGATCCTGCGTCGGGACCGGCTTGCCCGCCAGCATCCGGTCACGCCAGGCGGGGTCGGAAAGATCTGCTGGTGTCATGCCGAACGGATTGAGGGCACTCTCGTCGCGGCCATCGAGCAGTGGCCCGATATCGGCTTGATAGGCGACCAGGGTTACGGGCTGAAGCGTGCCGACCTGATTGGCCTCGCGCAACGCGGTCTCCGGAGCAAGCGAGGTGTAGAGCGCGGGCCGACCGATCCGGTTGAAGCGTCCACCAAAGCGCGCGGCCCCCTCCCCCGATAGCGGCGCGCGCGACCAGACGGGATTGTGGGCGCGGTAGAGCAGCCCGGCAAAATGCATGGGATCAGGCGTGGATGCCGGCGTCGACGGCATCGATATAGGTCAGCACGTCGTCTGCCCGGTTGCCCTGCACCAGTTGCATCGCCGTCTGTCCCGAAAAGCCGGGGAGCGGCTCCGAGCGATACCAGGCATAGGCGAGCAGCGCCGAGCCGAACCGCGGCTCCACCTTGTTGAGCACCTCGACCATCTGGCGAATGCGGCGCTGGGTGCGATCAGAGGCGATCCGGTCCTTGCGCTGGATCGCATCCTTGCCCAGCCCGAGCGACCGCGCGAGCTCGTCGCTGGTGGTGCGCAAAGCCTCGACGATCTTGCGCGGGGCGAACGCGCCATGTTCGGCATAGTTCTGGATTGCCATACGACTACTCCACAAATCCTGACGCAATATAGCGTCAAAATCTGCGGCAATCAAGTCACGGCTGGTTACCGCTCCAGTTCGACCAGCTCGTACCGCGCCAGCATGCCACCGTCGATGGCACCATAGACGAATACCGAATCGGCATCCGCGGTGACCCACATGTCGTAGGTCGGGTGGGTGTTGCCGCCCATGCCCGGGCCAAGATCGTCGATATAGCGGTAGTGGCGGCAGGCGAAGGTGCCGGCTTCCACCGTCTTTTCCTCCTCGCCGACATATTCGAGGCCGATCAGCACCTCGGCGATCAGCGGCGGGGTGGCGCCGCGATGGTCGGGCGAGGGCAGGAAGCAGCGGACATTGCGCCGGTGCGGGCCCTTGCTCACATCCATCACCCGGGTCATGAAGCCATCGCCTGCGATCGGGTGCGTGCCGAAGCCATCGAAATGACCGCCCACCGCGACCCGCTGTGACACCCGCCCGATCGACGGCCCGAAGCTTTCGCACTCGATCACGCCAGCGGCGGCATCGTGGCGCATCCAGCCCGACCCCATGAACGCATCGCCCACAGTCAGGTGGACGTGCAGATGTTCAGGCACCATGTCGGGACCGATGCCATAGACGATATCGCGCAGCACCTTGGGATCGGGCTCCTCGATCTCACAGCGCGCGCGCATGATCGTGCGGCCATCGGAGTGGTGGGTGAAGCTGAACCATTCGCGTCCGCGCTCCTGGTCCATGATGTGCGGTTTCTTGCTGGTGTAGCGGATCTTGCCGCTGACGGTGCGGTGCTGCATCACAGGTCCTTCAGTTCGCGGCTCAGCTCTTCGACCGGCTTGTCGTCGGCCTGCATCGCCTCCATCATCTGCTGCGGCCCACGCATGACCCGCGCGATATATTCGCGGATCATAGCGGCGCGCTCATAACCGGCCTCACGATCGGGCCTGTAGCCTTCGATATCGGCGCGGCTGATCGTGCCCCTGGCGTCGAGCAGGCGCTCGATCGTGTCCATCCGCTCGCGCATCACCGACACCTCGCCGATCACCGCCATCAGCATCGAAAGCATCTTTTCCTTGTCGGGATCACCCAGAAAATCGGGGCGCTTGCCCTTGGCGCGCGCATTGGCGCGGGTCATCCAGTCAACGGGTTCGGTCATTCTAACCTCCGAAGGGTCCGGTCCCCTGCGAAGGCAGGGGCCCATCTCCCGAGCTTGCGTATCGATGCACCGGTGCGTCAGCGGCACCGGAAGGAGATGGGCCCCCGCCTCTACGGGGGACCGGGAAACTTATTCCGGCCGTCCGCCCTTCCACGCGCCGTAAGCGTGCCAGACCGCGGCGCGGCCGTGATCCTCTTCCTTCTCGTCGCCCGCCGAAGGGAAGATTTCGGTATCGACCACCGCGCGCACGCCGGTGACGAACAGGTCGCTTTCGGCAAAGCCCGACTGCTGCATGATCGTCTTGAGGTCGAGCGCATGCATCGCCGACCAGAACGGCTCGTTGTTGTTGAACGCATCCCAGTCGCGGATGAACTGCTCGTAGAGCGGCATTGCGTCCGAATATTGCGGCTGTTCCAGATGCAGCATCAGCCCGCCGGGTTTGAGCACGCGAAAGCCCTCGCGGATGATGCGCGGCAGCGCGGTGCCGCTGGTCTCGTGCAGGAACATCGTCGTCTGCACCCAGTCGAAGCTCTCGTCCGACCAGCGCGACAGATCCTCGGCATTGGCCTGGACGAAACGGATGTTGGTCGCGCCCAAGGACTGCGCGCGGGCATGCGCATACCGCAGCGAGGGCGCGGCGGTATCGATCGCGATGATCTCGCTTGTCGGAAAGGCGAGCGCCAGGGGCACGATGTTGTGCCCGACGGTGCAACCGATATCGAGGATGCGCTGCGGCTGCCAGCCGGGGCGTTGCTCGCGCGCCCATTTGACCAGAGCCTGGCCGCCGCCATCCGAAAGCGCGCCCAGACCGCCTGCGGTGGTCGCGAAGATGCCGCAGTCGTAATTCGCGCCGGCGGAAACATCGCCGGGGATTTCCTCGCCATGATAGCTGCCGGGCATGCAATGGATGTCGATCGCGCTCTGGTAGCGCGGGACGGCGACCGTGGGATCGAGCTCGAGCGTGTCGCGCCCCTCGTTATACTGGCGCGCCTTAGCGTTCAGCTCGTCAAGCTGGCGCAGGACCATTGCGCGGCCGTTCTGCTGGCGCATCTCCATGCTGTTGCGCTTGAGCGCCGACCAGAAGCGGTGGTGCGGATCGCGATTCATCGCATGGCGGATCTCGAACCGGTCCTTGGGCTCGCGGCCGTGCTCGGCGACAAAGCCGGGCAGCACGCGGGTGTCGTACGCCTGCTTGTTGCCGGGGCCCAGAGTGCCCGAAAGGTACTTGTTGAGGTTGGCGAGAAAGTCGAACCGCGCCGCCTCGTCGTGGCTGGGCTGCGGCGACACGCCGTGCAGCGCCACTGCGGTATAGGGCGGTGCGACATCGAATTGGTGCGTCATATCAGTCCCTCTTTGATCATCCGCTCGATCACCTGCTCCTGCACGCGCTTGAAATAGTCGCGGTCGGGCACTTTCACCGCACCGCCCTCGAGCATGCCATCGGCCGGATGACGCACGGTGCCATAGGCCGCCGCGAACAGCTCGAGCCGCTGGCGCGCGAGATAGTTGGTCATGCCCGGGGTGCGCCGCGCGGTGCGCAGCGCATTAAGATCGATATCGGCAAAGGCGGTGAAGGTCTCGCCGCTGTTCGATTCGGCGACCACCCGGCCCTTCCAGTCGACGATCTGGCTGTTGCCGTCGGCGCTCGCGAGCGGGAGGCCGGTGCCTTCGATGCCTGCGGTGTTGGCCGAGACGACATAAGCGAGGTTCTCGAACGCGCGCGCGCGCTTGGCGATCGCCTTGTTGGTATCGATCGGCGATCCGATCTCGGACGAGGAGTGCAGGAAGATCTCGGCGCCGCGCAGCGCGTGCGCGCGGGCGATCTCGGGATAGAGAATTTCTTCGGACGCGATCGCGGCCATGTTGCCGATCTCGGTGCGCGCCACCGGGAACACCCCGTCGATGCCATAGACGTCGAGATACTTCGCCCACACATCGTGCGGGGTCGGCGCAAACATCGAGTTCAATCGCCGGTAACGCAGCACGACATCGCCCGAAGGCGCAATCAGGAAGCTCGCCTGGAAATAGAGCCCCGGAAAATTGGGATCGACCTCATAGGCATTGCCCGCGAGGAACAGCTTGAGGTTCTGCGCGACCTTGCCCAGCGCCTCGTATTCCTCACCCTGCATCTCGAACGCGGCGAGCGCGGCGAAATCGGGGATCGAGATGCGGCCGGGATAGCTGGTAAAGAGATATTCGGGAAGCACCGCGAGCTTCACCGGATGCCCGCCATATTGCTCGATGAAGATGCGTGCGGATCGGATCTTGGTCTCGACCTCGCCGATCATGCCAAGGATCTGCGATCGCGCCGCACCGCGATCGGGCGCGCGCTCGACCGAGCGGGCGGCAAGCTGCATCGCGACCGCGGCATAAGGCGCATCAACCGTCATGGACGGTGCCTCCTTGGCCAGCGCAGGGTCGAACGGCAGCGCGCCTGCGATCATCGCGGCCAGAACCATGCGGCGTTCGAGTTCCATCGGCGTTCATTCCAGTCCCAGGCTCCCCGGGTTCATCAACCCCTTGGGGTCCACCGCCCGCTTCAGGGCGCTGAGAATATCCCATGCGGCAGGATCAAGCGAGGCCTTCAGCGGATAGGTGCGCGCGATCTGCAGATGCGTGGCCTCGAGCGAGCGGAAGATCGCGATGATCCCTGCACGCAGCTCCGCCACCAGCGCGCGCGCCTCGGGGCCTTCGGGAAAGCCCTTGAGCTTTTTGAGGTGATCGGGCTCGACCGCCGCGCGGTGCAGCGGGTTCATCGCATCGGGCCAGAAGAACACCGGCTCGATCAGGCAGGCCGAGCGGCTGACCGCGGCCAGCATCGCGCCCGCATTGACATCGAGCCGGGTCATGGCATCGGCGTTTTCGGCATACAGCGCCTCGATCCGCTCCCAGGCCTCGACCAGCCGCGAGTGCGGCAGGAAGCCGTGCACCGGAACCCAGCGCTCGCCATCGGGGCCGAGCATCGAATTGGGCGGCGGGAACGGGTTGGCGCGCAGGATCTTGGGGATCGAGTTCTCGATTGCCGTGCCGCCATAAGCGGCGACGATCTTCCCGATCTCGGTCATCTCGGCATCGACCGCTTGGCTGTGGCGCCCCTCGGCGATGGTGTGCAGCGAGAAGGGCACGTCCTTCAGGAACGAGCGCCCGGCGGTGACAACCTTGGCGCCTTCCTTGAGCGCTTTCCAGGCAGAGCCCTGCGACTTCATCATGTTGAGCAGCGACTTGGCGTCCTTGGCCAGACTGTCGCGCTTCATCCGCTGCGATTGCAGATAGGGATCGAAGGCGAAGCTTTCCGCAGCCAGCCCCTCGCGCGCGATCTCGCTCATGGATCCCAGCAGGCCTGCGTGATCGGGCAGCGAGAACGAGCCATAGGCAAAGGCGGTCGCCTCGCGCACCAGCCGCAGCGTCACCCGCGCCTTGACCCCGAACGCGCCGGTGTCGGCGGCAAACAGCCCGGTGATATCCGGACCGAAGGGGCGGAAGAAATCGCTGCCGGTGCTGACGATACGGCCATCGGCGAGCACGACGTCGAAGCTCAAGGCGCTGTCGACCACCGATCCGTTGCGTGCGCCCCAGAAGGTGCCGTTCTGGCTCATCCCCCCGCCGACCGCCGCGCGCAGACCCGAAAGCGTCCCCCAGCTCGGGCAGCGCAGGCCCATGGGTTTGAGCGTATCGTGCAGCTTGGCCCAGGTGCAGCCCGCCTCCACCGTCACGGTCATGTCGACAGGGTTGATGGCGATGATGGCATCAAGCGCGGAGGTATCGACCAGCACGAAATCGCCATCCGAATAGATATAGCCGCCGGTATAGCTCATCCCGCCGCCGCGCGGGACGATGGCAAGGCCCTGGCCCGTCGCCGCCGCCACGCCGCGCGCCAGCTGCTCGACCGTCGCTGGGCGCAGCACCGCAAGCGGCTGCCGCCCGGTGGAATAGACATCGTGCGCAAAGAAATCGCGCGTCGCCGCGTCGGTCAGCACTGCGTCTGCGCCGGCGGCAGCCACCAACGCATCGACCGCACCTGAGCCGGTTTCAACCATGGTTGCCATCACGCAGTCTCCGTCTCAGGGGTGGCTTTCGGCGCAATCCCCGCCGGGGCCTCGCTCAGCACCGGATAGCGACCCAGCAGCATCAGCAGCGCGCCGCCGATGATGTATCCGAAGATCGCGATAAACAGGATCTGGTCATAGCTGCCGGTCGAATCGCGCACCGAGGAATAGATGATCGGCGAGATCGCCGAGAACACGCCGAACGGCATGTAGAGCATGCCGTAGATCTTGCCGTAATGCGCCATGCCGAAATAGCGGCCGGTGAGGTACGCGATCAGATCGCTCTCGGCGCCTGCGGCAAAGCCCAGCAGGAAACCTGCCAGCGCCGCCAGCGTGAAGCCGGGCGCGGGGTCGAGCAGGATCCAGCTCGACAGCGCGGGCAGGCACAGCAGCGGAAACGCCACGAACCCCGCCCAGAAGCGGTCGAGCAGCAGCCCGGTGATGATCCGCCCGCTCAATATGCCCAGCCCCAGGATCCCCATCACCGAGGCCGCGCCCTGCGCCGGGATGCCCCGGTCGGCGAGCATCGCGGGCATGTTGATGAATGCGCCGCCGAAGGTCAGCGCGATGAACAGGATCGATGCCCAGATCAGCCAGAAGCGATAGTCGCGCAGCGCCTCGCCCAGCGTCACGCCAGTCAGGCCGCCGCTGGCCGACTTGATTCCCTGCGGCTGCTCCTCCGGCCGGGGCTCGCGGAACAGCCAGATGCACACCGGCAGCGCGACAAGCAAAGGCAGCATGCCCACTATGCCAAACATCGCGCGCCAGCCATGCGCCTCGATTGCCCAGACCGCGAGCTTGGGGACTGTGAGCGCTGCAAGGCTGGTGCCCAGCAGCAACAGCCCCAGCGCCAGCCCGCGGCTCTTGTAGAACCACATGTTGATCGCGCGGCTCCACGTCACCGGGGTCGACCCGATGCCGACCAGCCCGACCAGCAACCACAAAAGATAATAGGCCCACAAGACCGGCGGGGTCAGCGCCAGCGCGGCAAAGGTGACGCCGAAGCCGAACAGCGACCACAAGGCGATCCGCCGCACGCCATAGGTATCGGCCAGCCAGCCGAACACCGGCGCGAGCAGCGCTGCGACGACACCGAAGATGGTGATCGGGGTGAGGATCTGGGTGGTGGTCCAGCCGAATTCCTGGGCCAGCGGCGCGATGGTGAAGCCGATGACGTTGAACGGGATAGGCGAGGCGCCGCAGGCGACCCCGATGACGCCTGCAAACAGCACCTTCCAGCCCAGCGCGAATTCGCCGCGCGCAGCAGGAGCGCCGGAATGCGGGGCGCCGCCTGTCGCCAGATCGTCTGCCTTAGTTGCCAACGCCGTGCTCCCGTCCGTCGCTTTGCCCGAAGGCTATCATGGAATTCGAGCCTAGGCGAACGGCGAGCATCGCGTGCGGACACGCGATGCTCCATCCGCCAGACGGCCAAAACGAGGGCCTAGAAATTGTAGCGCGCACGCACCGTCCACATCATCGGCTGGTTGAGATAGCTGTAGTTCGACAGCGAGGACTGGATGAACTCCTCGTTGAAGCAGTTGGTGCACTCCACCGCGAGCTGCCAGCGATCCTCGGGCCCGTTGAGCGCGAGCCCCGCATTGATCAGCCAGGCCGCCGGGCTTTCCGATCCGGTGATGAACGCGCCATCGCCGAACGGGTTGGCAGGCGTGGTGCGGCCACCGCGGGTGACCGCCTGGTTGTAAATCGACAGGTTGGCGATCGCGACTTCCTGGCGCGAACGATAGCTGGCGTTGACCGAGGGGACCAAGGTCAGCCCGCTGTCGCCCAGCGGCGCCTTGTAGCTGCCGCCCAGCGCCAGCGACCAGTCGGGCGTGCGCACCGGGGTTGCGATGGTGCCGTTGGCGGTGACGATCCCGGCGGCGCAGGCAGGCGCGTTGTTGACCGGGGTTCCGGCCGGCGCAGAGTTGGCGCTGGCGGGAATCTGCCCTGCCGCCAGCTGCGCCCGGCACGCCGCAAGCTGCGCCTGGACGTTCTGGATGCCGAACGCATCGTTTCCGGCGGGGGCGTTGGGAACGCGGTAATTATCGTCCTGATAGCCGACATTTGCATAGAGCGTCAGCCCGGTGACCGGGGCTACGGTCAGCTCGGCCTCGATGCCCTTGTTGCGGTAATCGGCAAAGTTGCGGGTGAGGAAGGTGATCGCCCCGGTGGCCGGATTGAGCAGACCGGCGAGAATCTGCAGGTCGCTGACATCCATCCAGAACGCGGTGACGTTGGCGCGCACCTTGTTGTCGAAGAACTCGCTCTTGAAGCCGGCTTCATAGCTCCAAACCCGTTCCTCGTCGAAGGGCAGGAACTGGCTGGGCGCGGTGGCACGCGCGTTCCAGCCGCCCGACTTGAAGCCCTTGGTCGCCGAGGCGAACAGCAGGATGTCATCGCTGGGCTTGTAGTTGAGCGCAAAGCGCGGTGTCCAGATCTTGACGTTCTGGCTGCGCGGGATGGCCACGCCATTGGCCGCGCGCAGATTGACATTGGCCATGCACGTCGCCTCGACCGTGCCGTCGTTGCACGAGGCGCGGTTGTCGGCGATCGAGACGTTCTTGGTCTCGTCGGTATAGCGGACGCCTGCGGTCAGCTTGAGCTGATCGGTGATGTTGAAATCGGCCTGGACGTATCCGGCATAGGCCTTGGTGGTGTTGCGGATGATGCGATCGCCCAGCAGCAGCGAGACCGCAGGCGAGATCGAGAACACGTCCCCCAGATCGGTGCGGTTGCGCTCGTCGATGTAGAAAAAGCCCGCGACATAATCGACCAGGCCGTTCCCGAAGCTGCCGTCGAGTTTGATTTCCTGGGTGAACTGCTGGTGCTGGCCATCGTTGAGGATGGTGAAGCCGCCGCGCGCATAACGCTGGATGGTGGGAAACGGCACGCTCGCCGAGGGGCCGCCGCGGCCATCGAAGAAGTCGAGCGCGAACTGCTGGGTCAGGCTGACATAGCCGGTGATCAGGCTGAGCGTGGTGTTGTCGGCGATGTCGAACGCGAGGTTCGAGGTGATGAGGTCGGTCACCGCCTGCTGCCCCAGGCCATAGCCCGACTTGCGTCCCGAAATCGCCAGCGGCGCATAGGGGGTTGCCGATGCGGGAGTCTCGCGCAGCCCGGTGGTGGCGAAACGGCCGCTGCAATCGGCGGGGTTGGCCGGGTTGCAGGTGAAGTTGAGGATGTTCTCGCCCTCCGACACCATATGCGCATAGCTGGCGCGCCAGCGGGCCCAGGGGGCAAGCTCGCCGCGGATGCCCAGCCTGACGCCCCAGCCATCGTCATCGTTCAACCGATCGCCGGTGGAGACGTTTTTCACATAGCCATCGTCATCCTGCCAGTATCCCGACAGCTTGACCGCGAAGCTGTCCGCCAGCGGCAGATCGATCGATCCGCGCACCAGCTTGCGGTCGAACCGGCCATAGCCGACCTCGCCATAGCCGCCGATGGTGTCGCCGGGTTCTGCCATGATGACGTTAATCGCGCCGCCGGTGGTGTTGCGGCCGAACAGCGTGCCCTGCGGCCCGCGCAGCACCTCGACCCGCGCGACATCGAACAGCGCAAGGTTGTTGGCGTTCTGGCGCGAGAGGTAGATGTCGTCGACATAGGTGCCAACCGGCGGATCGAAGGTCGCGATCGTCTCGGTCGAGCCAAGGCCGCGCAGGAAGTAGGCGTTGGCCGAACCGATGCCGGTGTTGTTCTGCGCAACCAGGTTGGGAACATACTGGCCCAACTGCAGCGTGTTGGACACGCCCTGGTCGCGCAGCTGGTCGGCGGTGAACGCGCTGATCGCGATCGGCACGTCCTGCACGCTTTCCTGTCGGCGCTGGGCAGTGACGATGATCTCGCTCAACCCCTGCTGGGTTTCCGATTCGCTCGTCCCTGCCTGATCGGCGTTCTGGGCATAGGCCGGGGATGCAAGTGCGACCGCGATCGCTGAGGCAGCAGTTGCCAAACGTAGATTGATCATCGTGAAACTCCCTGAAAGCCGGTTGGTATCGATCCGCCTGACATTCATTTTTTTCTTGCAAATTGTCCGGACAAATCTGCAATGTCAATCGGCTTTATGGAAGATTCTGGCGGGAGACGCTCATTGGCATGGTCTGAAATTGCGTACCCATCGCTGGTCTATGTGCATCTGTTGCTGTTCGTGTTGTGGCTGGGGGCGGATGTCGGGGTGTTTCTGCTGGGCCAGCATTTCCGCAAACGGCACGATTATTCGCTCGACCAGAGGCTGGCGCTGCTCAAGCTGCTGGTGCTGGTCGACATGACCCCGCGCAGCGCCTGGGCGTTGATGGTGCCGGTATCGCTTTCCGTCCTGAAGATGGGCGGATGGTGGGATCTGCCGTTTGCGCTGCTGGCGGCGGCCTGGGTGATCGGCGGGGTGTGGCTGTGGCTGGTGTGGGATGCACACGCCCACGACCAGACCCCGCGCGCGGGGCGCGACCGGCGCTACGAGAACGCCCTGAAATACGCGCTCACCGCCTTCTATCTGTGGCTTGGCGCCCAGTCGCTGCTCACCGGCGCGCCGCTGGCGCCGGGCTGGCTCGCGTGGAAGGCGCTGTTGTTCGGGGCGATCTTCGTCGCCGCGATCGGCATCGATGTGTCGTTCAAGCCGGTCGGTCCGCAGCTGATGCGGCTGCTTTCCGAAGGGTCGAGCGACGCCACCGAAGTCCCGCTGCGCCGGACGATGGACCGCACCCGGATCTGGGTCATGGCGATCTACATCCTGCTCGTCGTCACCTCGTGGCTGGGGGCGGTCAAGCCCGGCCTCTAGCACGCCGCCCCGGGTGCCGCCCGAGCGCCCGGCGGTGTCGTATTCAAGCAACACAGACCCGCCAATTCGCCTGGCGAACAAAATTTGTCTGGACAACTTGGCGATCTTGAGGTGTTCTGCACCGCCTAAGGGAGACAAAAAACCACTTTAGGGGGATTCACATGACACACAGGTTCAAGGCGTCCTTGCTCGCAGTTTCCGCGCTCACCAGCGTGCCCGCCATGGCCCAGCAGGAAGCCGACCCTGCCAGAGGGGCCAGTGACGATGTGATCATCGTGACCGCGCGCAAGACCGAAGAGACGCTGCAGGAGGCGCCAACCACGGTTTCGGTGGTCACCGCTGCGGCGATCGACCGGCTCGGCCTCGACAACCTCACCGATATTGCCAAGACCGTCCCCGGCCTCGTGTTCGACGACACTTTCGGCCGCGATGCCAACCGCCCGGTAATCCGCGGCCAGGCCAACATTCTGGGCCAGTCGGGCGTCGCCTTCTTCATCGACGGCATCTATTATTCGGGCTCGCTCGCCGATTACGACGTCGACACGGTCGAACGCTTCGAAGTGGTCAAGGGCCCGCAATCGGCCCTGTATGGCCGCAACACCTATTCGGGCGCGATCAACCTCATCTCCAAGGTGCCGGGCGATACCTGGACCGGCCGGGTGCAGGCCGACATCGCCGAGGACGACCGTTATGAGGTGACCGCCAATGTCCGCGGACCGCTGGCGCCAGGCCTGGGCATCGCGCTCGGCGGCCGGGTGCTCGACAATGCCGGCGCCTTCCGCAACGCCTTTGACGGCACCAAGATCGGCAAGCAGCAGAGCTATTCGGGATTCGGGCTGTTGCAGTTCAATAATGGCGGCCCCTTCCGCGCCTCGCTGCGCGCCAACTACAACGTCCTCGACGATGGCCAGCCCGCGATCTTCGCGCAGCCGGCCAACGCCAACAACTGCTTCCCCGACAACAGCGCTTTGTATCGCGGCCAGAGCCGCTATTTCTGCGGCACCATCCAGCCGCAGCAGGTCAACACCGATTACCGCCGCCAGTTCGTCGATCCGGAAAATGTCGGGCTTGAGTCCAAGACGCTCAATGCAGCGTTCCGGATGGATTTCGACTTTACCGACGAGCTGACGCTGACCAGCCTCACCGGCTATAACCGCCGCACCGCCAACACCAAGACCGACGGCGATTATTCGCCCAACAGCTTCAACATGGTGATTTTCGCTTATGGCGCGACCGGTCCTGCGCCTGCCCCCATCGTTCCGCCGCGCACCACCCGGTTCACCGCCTTTGCAACATCGGTGCAGGATTTCACCTTCTCCAACCGCCAGGTGACCGACGACTGGTCGCAGGAACTGCGCCTCGCCTATGAGGGCGAGCGGATCCAGCTGATGCTGGGCGGCTATTATTTCGATCAGAGCGATGTATCGCGCGACACCCGCATAGTGCCGCCGGGGTCGCTGGCGCGGGCGCAGGCCAATTCGGCTGCGGCGACCGCATCCTTGTGCGCGCAGCTGCCAACCTGCGGCATCTTCACGCCGATCAACGTGACCGCCGCCAACCTGCCCGAATCGCGGAACATCAACCAGTTCGATATCGAGAACAAGGCGATCTTCGGCTCGGCCACCTTCGACATCACCGATACCCTCTCGTTCTCGGCAGAGGGCCGCTATGCCGAGGAGCAGATCCGCCAGACCACCTTCACCTTCAACAACGGCCAGGCGCTGCCCGCCCCGCGCGTGGTGCAGGCGACGTTCAAGGAATTCACCCCGCGCTTCACGCTGAGCTGGCAGGCCTCGCGCGACAACCTGTTCTATGCCGTCTATGCCGAGGGCCAGAAGCCCGGCGGCTTCAACAGCAATCAGGCGATCCTGGCGGGCTTTCCGACCTTCGATCCGGAAGACAACAAGACCTATGAAATCGGTACCAAGAACACCTTTTTCGACGGCAAGCTGACCGCGAACCTGGCGCTCTACCACACCGAGGTGAAGGGCTATCAGATCACCCAGAACGTCTCTGTGCCACCCAACCAGGTCTCGCTGACCCGCAACGGCGGCAATGCGCGGGTCAACGGCGCCGAGCTCGAGCTGCTGATCCGGCCGGTGCGCAATTTCACCGTCACCGCCAACTACAGCTATGTGAACGCCAAGTTCACCGCCGGAACCGACGAGAATCTGGGCCTGATCAACGATCTGATCGACGACCGGCTGGCCAACTGCTCGACCGGGGACCAGTTCCCCAACATTGCAGGCTGCCAGTCGCTATTCGGATCGATCCGCGGCAAGCGCGTTCCGCGCGCGCCTGCGCACACCATGTTCGTCGATGTCGATTACCGCAGGCCGGTCAGCAGCGAGTGGGACTTCTTCGTCGGCAGCAACGTCAACATGGTCTCGACCAGCTTCGACCAGGTGCTGAACTTTGCCGAAACCGGCGGATCGGTGGTGGTCGATGCCCGGCTGGGCTTCCAGAGCGACCGCTTCCGCGTGATGGCCTATGCCCGCAACCTGTTCGACGAGGATTCGGTGGCGCAGATCATCCGCTATGCCGATGCCAATGCCGACCTGCGCCGCAACTTCATCGCAGGGCTTCGCCCGCCGCGGCGCATCGGCATCATCCTGACCGCCAGCTTCTGATCTTCCGCAACGCCTGCGCCCTCCCGTTCAACCGGGAGGGCCACAATTAACCCCCGGAACCGCAAGGCTCCGGGGGTCTTTTTTGGTCAGTCAAGCCGCTCCCCCGGACGGGGAGGGGCTTTGACTTGCCTCAGTGCGATGCCGCAGGCTTGGTGCCGTCCTTCGCCCGCTTGGCGTCGATCTTCTTCTTGAACACCGTCCATGTCGTCTCATTGGGGCGGGCATCATCGACCGGCGGGGCGGCGGTGTATTCGGGATAATAGGTCGCGATTTCCTGCTTCATCACCTCAGGCAGCTCGTCGAAGCTCTTGAGCTTCACCCCCATTGCATTGAACACCATCTGGCCCTGGCGGCCTTCCATCATCATCCAGGGCATCCAGTCGGAAATGCGCACCCAGGCGACCGTGGGGTTGACCGAGGCGACCTTGGTGTCGAGCGTCGATGCGGGCATCGAGAAATCGAAGATCTCCATCGCGTGGTACTTGTTGCCGACATAGTCCTGATAGTCGCCCGCCAGCGGGTTGACGTAATAGAGTGGCGCCTCGAAGCCCATCAGCAGCATGTCGCCCATGCGGGTGAGCGCGATCGAATAGGGCTTGCCGTCGGCGCCGATCGGGAAGCTGGGGCGCGAGTTCACCGGATCGTTGGCGATGTGCATCACCTCGACGGTCTTGCCGGTATAGGGGTTCTGCCATTGGCGCAGCACCTCGCCGGTCTTGGGGTCGAGATACAAGGTGATCTCGCGGCTGACCATGCGATAGCCGGTGCCGCGCTGGGCATCGGTCACCGTCACGCACTGGCGGATGTTCATCCCTTCCATGTTGAACAGGTGCTTGTCGGGCTCGCCATCGCGGCGGCTGAAAATCTTGCCGGCCCAGCGATATACCGCGGGCACGTTGTCCTTTACGCCGCACTGGGTGCGCTTCATGATCTCCAGCGCGTCTTCGGGTTTGGCAGGGTCGAGCGTGCGGGCTTCAGCCGGGGCGCTCAAGGGAATTGCCGCCAGCAGGGCAGCCAGAGTGTGTGTGCCGATACGCATAATGTCCAAGTCCCTCCATGTTTATTGCCATTTGTTCTTGACTTTAGATTTGTCCGGACAAATTGTGAAGGGGTAAATCGCATTCTGGCAAAGGGGTTCCGGGAAAAATCATGTTCGCTGCCAACAGTATCCTGTTCGTGCCTGGCTCGCGACCCGAGCGCATTGCCAAGGCGCTGGGCAGCGCCGCCGATTGCGTGTGCATCGACCTTGAAGATGCGGTTGCGCCTGCAGACAAGGACAGCGCGCGCGACTCGGTTCTCGCAGCATTGCCGCAACTCGACCGCCACCGCGTCGCGGTGCGGATCAACGGCACGATGACGCGCGCGGGCCTCAAGGACATCATCGCGCTCGCCGAATCGGGCCACGCCCCCGCTCTGCTGCTGGTGCCGATGGTCGAGCATGAAAGCGAGATCGTGCAGCTTGCGCGCGTGCTCGACAATCCTGCCACGCAGCTGGTGCCGCTGGTCGAGACCGTGGCCGGCCTGCGCCGCGCGCACCGGATCGCGGCGCAGCCGGGGGTAGCCGCGATGATGTTCGGCGGCGGCGACTTTTCCGCGCAGCTGGGGGTCGAGCTGGCCTATGATCCGCTGCTCGTCGCGCGCGGCCAGTTCATCATGGCTTGCTCCGATGCCGGCGTGCCCGCGATCGACGTTCCCTTCATCCGCCTCGACGATGCGGCAGGGCTCGCCGAAGAATGCCGCAAGGTGCGCAGCCTCGGCTTTGCCGCCAAGGCCGCGATCCACCCGGCGCAGGTCGATGCGATCAACACCGCGTTCGGCGCGGATGCCGCAGCCCTTGCCGAGGCGCGCGAGGCGATCGCGGCCTATGAGGCCGCCGGCGGCATGGCAATTCGCCACAACGGAAAGATGCTGGAGGCCCCCATCGTGGCGCGGATGCGCGCGATGGTGGCCCGTGAAGCCCAAAAGAACGAAAAGGAGACAATCGATGCGTGATGGAGCCATGGAAGTAGCACCGGGCCGCTTTCGCGAGACCTTCGGCCGCGCGTACGAGGATTTCGTGGTCGGGCATATCTATGAGCACCGACCCGGGCGCACCATCACCGATGCCGACAATGTGTGGTTCACGCTGCTGACGATGAACACCCATCCGGCGCATTTCGATTACGAATATGCCAAGAAGACCGAGTTCGGCAAACCTCTGGTCTGCTCGCCGCTCACCGTCGCATTGATGGTGGGGATGAGCGTTTCGGATGTCAGCCAGAAGGCGGTGGCGAACCTGGGCTGGGACAATATCCGCCTGACGAACCCTTTGTTTCCCGGCGACACGCTCTACGCCGAGAGCGAAGTACTCGACAAGCGCGAGTCCTCCTCGCGCCCGGAACAGGGGATCGTCACGGTCAAGACCGTCGGCAGGAACCAGCATGGCGATGTGGTATGCACTTTCAGCCGCACCATGCTGATCTGGAAGCGCGGATTCGGCCCTTCGGACGATTGACGCGCAGGGCACAGGGATGATGATCCTCGCGGCCATATGGTTGGCGGCGAGCAGGGGTAGCGGACGGAGTATTGAACATGGCAAGCCTGCCAAAAGAAGAGATGCGCACGATCGACGCGGATGAGGAGGCGGCCTTTCTCGACGCCATCGACCGCTGGATCGAACGCGAAGTCAAGCCCGTGGTCATGCACCACGACCACAACGACATCTGGCCCGAGGAGCTGGTCGCGCAGATGGTCGAAATGGGGCTGTTCGGCGCCACCATCGGCCAGGAATATGGCGGCCTGGGCCTGCCTGCGACGACCTATGCCAAGATCGTCGCGCGGATCTCGTCGTACTGGATGGCCATCACCGGCATCTTCAACTCGCACCTGATCATGGCGTGCGCGGTCGAGCGTTTCGGCACCCCGGTGCAGAAGGCCAAATGGCTGCCCAAGTTCGCCAGCGGCGAGATTCGCGGTGGGCTTGCGCTGACCGAGCCCAATGCCGGCACCGACCTGCAGGCGATCCGCACGACGGCGGTCCGCGATGGCGATCACTATGTCATCAACGGCACCAAGACCTGGATTTCGAATGCCATCAAGGGCAGCTGCTTTGCGCTGCTGGTCAAGACCGACGCCAAGGCGGACCCGCGCTACAAGGGGATGAGCCTGTTCATCGCCCCCAAGCAGGAAGGCTTCACCGTCGGCAAGAAGTTCGACAAGCTGGGCTACAAGGCGATCGACAGCGCCGAGCTGATCTTCGACAACTATCGTCTGCCTGCCGAGAACCTGATCGGCGGGGTCGAGGGCCAGGGCTTCTTCCAGGCCACTGGCGGTCTCGAGCTGGGCCGCATCAACGTCGCCGCGCGCGGTGTCGGGCTCGCCGACGGGTCGCTGCGCCTTGCCACAGAATATGCGCAATTGCGCCAGACCATGGGCAAGCCGATCGCCGACCATCAGGCGATCCAGCTCAAGATCGGCGAGATGGTGACGCGCGCCCGCGCCGCCCGGCTGCTGACGCTCGATGCTGCCGAAGCCTATGACCGCGGTGAACGCTGCGACATGGAAGCCGGCATGGCGAAATACTTCGCCTCCGAAGCCGCGGTCCGCAATTCGGAAGAGGCAATGCGCATCCATGGCGGCTATGCCTATTCCAAGGAATACGAGATCGAACGCTATTACCGCGATGCGCTGCTGATGTGCATCGGCGAGGGCACCAACGAGATGCAGCGGATGATCATTTCCAAGCAATGGGTGAAGCGGAACCCGGTTTGAGCGAGGAGCAACTGGCATGAGGCTGCCGCTGACCGGCTATCGCATCTTGTCCGCCGAGCAATATGGCGCCGGACCCTATGGCACGATGTTCCTGGCGCAGATGGGCGCGGAGGTCATCAAGATCGAGCCGCCCAACAAGCCGGGACAGCCGGGCGGCGACACCGCGCGCGCGGTGGGGCCGCATTTTCTGCGCGAGAACGAAAGCCTTTATTTTCAGACCTTCAACCTCAACAAGAAGTCGCTGACGCTCGATCTGCAGAGCGAGCGCGGGCGGGCGATCCTGCGCGATCTTGCCGCGACATCGCACGCGATGGTCAACAATCTGCGCGGCGACCTGCCAGCAAGGCTGGGGCTCGATTACGCCGCGCTGGGGCCCATCAACCCTTCGATCGTGTGCGCGCATCTGTCTGCTTATGGCCGCGACAACCCGCGCGCCAAATGGCCGGGCTATGACTACCTCATGCAGGCCGAGGCCGGGTTCCTGTCCCTGACCGGCGAGCCCGATGGCCCGCCAGTGCGCTTTGGCCTGTCGATCGTCGATTTCATGACCGGGACGCAGATGACGGTCGGCCTGCTCGCCGCGATGCTCGATGCGCAGCGTTCAGGCACAGGCTGCGACATCGATGTCGACCTGCTCTCCACCGCCGCGCACCAGATGAGCTATCCCGCCGTGTGGTACATGAACGAGGCCGATGTCACACCGCGCGCCCCGCGGTCTGCGCACCCGTCGGTCACGCCGAGCCAGATGTTCCGCTCCGCCGATGGCTGGATGTTCGTGATGGCGCAGTTGCCCAAATTCTGGACGATCCTGGTCGATACAATCGGCCGCAGCGATCTGAAGGATGATCCGCGCTTCCGCAAGCCCTCCGACCGGCTGGCCAATCGCGATGTGTTGACGGAGGTGCTCGATGCGGTGTTCGGCACGCAGCCGACCCAGCATTGGGTCGACCTGCTCTCGGGCAAGGTGCCGGTGGCGCCGGTGCATGATCTTGCCAGCGCGATGGACAATCCGTTCCTGCAGGAGACCGGCATGATGCAGCAGGTCGAGCACCCCGACCGCCCCGAACTGCGCGTGCTCGCCAGCCCGATCCGGGTCGATGGCCAGCGGCTGCCCGCGCGCGCCGGGCCGCTGCTGGGCGCGGACAATGACGACGTGCTCGCCAGCATCGGCCTGTCGGCGGACGACATCGCCGCGCTCAAACGCGACGGCATCGTCTGACCCATGGGCAAGCTTTCCGGCATCACCGTGATCGACCTGTCGCAGTTCCTGCCGGGGCCGATGCTGACGGTGATGATGGCCGATCAGGGCGCGGACGTGATCAAGATCGAGCCTATGGCGGGCGACCCCGCGCGCCAGATGGCGCCGTTCGAGCAGGACCAGTCGGTGTGGTTTCGCAACCTCAACCGCGGCAAGCGCAGCGAGGTCATCGACCTAAAGAGCGACGCGGGCCGCGCCAGGCTGACAGAACTCATCAAGACCGCCGATGTCTTCGTCGAGGGCTTCCGCCCCGGGGTGATGCAGCGGCTGGGGTTCGATTATCCCGCGGTCAGCGCGATCAACCCGGCTATCGTCTATTGCTCGGTCTCCGCTTTCGGCCAGGCTGGGCCGCTCGCGCATCATCCCGCGCACGATCTGGCGGTGCAGGCGCTGTCGGGCTTTCTTGCGGTCAATGACGGAGCCGATGGCACTCCCGTCGTCCCCGGCGTCCCGTCCGCCGACATGGCCGCTGGCCTCACCGGGCTGTCGGCGGTGCTGATGGCGCTGATCGGGCGGCAGCGCACCGGCAGGGGCGACTATGTCGACATCGCGATGTTCGACAGCCTGCTGCCGTGGTGCGCGCATATCGCTGGCAGCGCGATCGCAGGCGGACCTTCGCCGCGCTCGGCCACCCAGCGCTCGCTGGGCGGCGCAGGCTTCTATCAGGTTTATGCCACACACGATGGCCGCCACATTGCGCTGGGCGGGCGCGAGATGAAATTCGTGCAGGTGCTGCTCACCGCGCTGGACAGGCAAGACCTGATCCCGCTGGGCGAGGCCGATGCCGGACCTGCGCAGGCGCCGCTGATCGCCTTTCTGCGTGCAACCTTTGCCAGCCGCAGCCGCGACGAATGGGTCGCATGGTTCGAGGACAAGGACGTCGCCTTCTCCCCCGTGCTCGATTTTGCCGAGGCGCTGGCCAGCGATCATGTGACCACCCGCGGCCTGCTGGTCGAAGCGGGCGGCGCGCACCAGATCGCGCCCGCGATCCGCTTTGCGGGCGAGCCCGACTGGCAACCGGAGGAAGCGCCGGGGCTCGGGACCACGCAATGAGCGCAGCGTTACCCCTCGACGTCGATGTGCATCGAATAGGCGAAGCGGTCGCCGGGATGGTGGCTGACCGACATTTCGAACATCCGCCCGTCCTGGTCGTGATAGCAGCGCAGGATGCGCAGGCATGCGCTGCGCCGCGGAATATCGAGCGCGGCGGCGACTTCGGCGCTGGCGGGCACGGCCTGGATATCCTGCGTCACCCGCGACATCGACAGACCCGCCGCGTTGCTGATGAACTGGAACAGCGTGTTGCTGCCCGGGTTGATGGTCTGGTCGGCGGCATCGGGCGCGGGCAGGATTTCCTCGACCGCACGCTTGAGGTCAGCGATGACATAGGCCTCGGTCAGCGCGATCGGCTGGCCATCGGCAATCTGGCGGCGCACCCCGCGGAAGCGGAACCACTTGTCGCTGACCGGCATCGCGATCTGCACCGCGATCGCCTTGGGCAAGGATTGCAGCCCGAGATGGTCATAGGCGATGCGGGTATCGCGCGCATATTGCAGGATTTCGCCCACGTTCGACAGCGGCTGGTGCAGCGCGCCGCCGCGCGCGGCCGCCGGTTGCACCACGGTGCCCGAACCCCGCCTGCGCGCGATCAGGCCCTCGTTCTGCAGCCGCCGCAGCGCCTCGCGCACGGTGAAGCGGCTGACGCCATATTCGGCACACAGCGCGCTTTCGGTGGGAAAGCCGCTGCTGCCTGCGAGCTTGCCCGACAGGATCAGCGCGCGAAGTTCATCGGCAAGCTGCTGATAGCGGGGCTTGTCGCCCCCTTTCTCAGGCACCTTTTCCATCAGGGTGTCGGGCGCCTCAACGGGGCTGTTCAACGCGTGCTCCTGCTCCAGTGGCGGGCTCGGGAATTGGGCACATGACCGCCGCGAGCCTCACCCAGCGGCTTAGCGCACATTTGGCCCGTTCGCCAAATGAAAGCGACCGCATGCGCGCCCGGTTGCACCTGCTCGACTGGCTGGCGTGCGTCGCAGGAGCGCGGGCCACGCCGGTCGCCGCTGTGGCACGGACCGCCGAGCCCGACATCCTCACCCGCGCCGCCTTGCTCGGCAATGTGCTCGAGATGGACGATGTCCACCGCGCAGCCCTGCTCCACCCCGGCCCTGTGATCTGGCCCTCTGCGCTGTCTGCCGCGCGGCAGGAAAAGTGCGGCATGGACGGCCTGCTCGATGGCGCAGTGCGCGGCTACGAAGCGATGATCGCGGTGGGTGCGACCTTCGATGCGCACCATTATGCACATTTCCACCCGACATCGACCGCGGGCGGTTTTGGCGGCGCGGCAGCGGCAGCCTCGATCTTCGCGCTCGACACCGAAGCGACGGGATGGGCGCTGGGCAATGCGGCATCGGTGACCGGGGGCCTGTGGCGGATGCGCCACGAGGACGTGATGACCAAGGCGATGCATGCCGCGCGCGCTGCGCTCGAAGGCCTCTGGCTGGCGCGGCTGGCCCGCGCGGGCCTGACCGGGCCGGTGCAGGCGCTGGAGGGCGAACAGGGGCTGTATGCCGCGATGGTCGAGCATCCCAAGGCGATGGACCTGGGGCCGGACTGGCTGATCCACGCGGTCAGCTTCAAGCCCTGGGCGGCGTGCCGCCATGCGCATGCGGCGATCGATTGCGCGATCGAACTGCAGGCGGCGGGCAAGCTGAACCTTCCGGTCGCCGTCGAGACCTATGCCGATGCGATCCGCTTTTGCGACCGGCCGCACCCGGTGACCGAGCTCGACGCCAAATTCTCGATCCAGCACGCCGTGGCCGTCATCGCCGATGGCCGCAAGGCGGGTCCCGAGGACTTCACCGCGCAGGCTATCGTGGCCCTGGCCGACAAGCGCGCACAGGTGAGCGTGCGCGAGGCCGAAGAGTTCACGCGCGTCTACCCCGCACAATTCGGCGCGCGGGTGATCAGCGGCACTGCCCAGATGACACTCGCGGACACGCGCGGCGACCCCGAGCGCCCGGCGAGCCCCGAGATGCTCGGCGCGAAGCTGCGCTCGCTGGTGCAATGGGGCGGGCTGAAGCCGGTCGAGGCGGATCGGGCGCACGAAATCGCGCTGCACGGCACCAGTATCGGCCCGCTGCTCGCCTTGCTCGAGGACTGGCTGGCATGAGTGCAACCTGCGACCTGCTGGCGTTCGTCCGTGCCGATCATGCGCTGCCGGAGCATGTGCGCGCCGCCGCGCTGCACCTGCTGGGCGATACGCTGGCGGTGGGCGCCGCCGGATCCACCGCTCCGGGGGCCGAGGGCGTGCTGCAGGCCGCTCGGGGCTGGGGTGTGGGCGACGACGCGCGGCTGATCGGATCGGACGAGCGCCTGCCCGCAGCATCCGCCGCCTTCGTCAACGGCTTTGCCATCCACTGCCTCGAATGGGATGCAGTGCACGAGCCTGCCGTGGTGCATGCGCTGTCAGTGGTGACCGCCGCGCTGGGTGCGAGCATCAACCGGATGGGCGGGTGCGATCCCGACGACGCGCTGACCGCACTCGCAGTCGGCGTCGATGTTGCGTCGGGGCTGGGGCTGGCGGCGACCAGTCCCTTGAGCTTCTTCCGCCCCGCCACCGCAGGCTGCATCGGCGCGGCGCTGGCGGTGGCACGGATCGAGAAGGTGGAGCGCCTCGAGGACGTGCTGGGCCTCGCCTATTCCTCACTCGCCGGAACGATGCAGGCGCATGTTGAAGGCTCGATCGCGCTGCCGCTGCAGATCGCCAACGCCGCGCGCGCCGCAATCGCCGCGGTCGATCTGGTCAAGGCCGGGCTGACCGGCCCACACGATGCGATCGAAGGTCCGTTCGGCTATTTCCGGCTGTTCGATTCGGGCGACCTTGCCACATACACGCGCAATCTCGGCCGGATATGGCGGATCGCCGAGATCAGCGTGAAGCCCTATCCTTCGGGCCGCGCCAGCCATGCCGTGCTGGGCACGCTTAGCGATCTGGCGCTCGACCCTGCTGCCGTGGAGTCGATCGAGGCCTATGTCCCGCCGCTGATCGCGCGGCTGGTGGGGCGTCCTGTCATCGCCGACATGACGCCAGCCTATGCGCGGCTGTGCCTGCCGATGCTCGCCGCGCTGCTGATCACCGATGGCCGCATCGACCCGCGCCGGTTCGTGCCCGAAACGCTGGCGGACCCCGCGCTGCAGGCGCTCGCGTGCAAGCTCACCATCACCGTCGACGGCAATCCCGATCCCAATGCGCTGTTCCCGCAAGCTCTGGTGGTGCGCCTCGCCGATGGCAGCACCATCGAGCGCGCGATCCCGCACACTTTGGGCAGTCCCGATGCGCCTTTGTCCGCGGCAGGCACCGCCGCCAAGCGTGCGCTCGCCCGCGAGCTGGCAGGCGATGTCCCCGATGCGCGGCTGTTCGACGATCCGCTTGTCTACTTCACAAACCCCACCTGTTTGTCCCGAGCGCAGTCGAGGGACGTGGCGCCAAGTCCCTCGACTGCGCTCGGGACAAACGGAAAAGGAGCAACAGTCCTCCCATGACATTCCCCAGCTATTTCGAAGCCTTTGACGCGAAACAGATGCTTGCCGATTACCCGGTCGGGGATGCGTTCACGCAGCGCTATACCGGCATGAGCCGCGACGAGCTTTTCGCCATCCAGGACCGCCAGTTCCGCCGCCTGATGCAGCGCGGCTGGCAGATCCCGTTCTACCAGCGGCTGTGGGGCAATGCGGGGATCGAGCCGGGGGATATCCAGGGGCTGGCCGACATCACCAAACTGCCGGTGTACGACAAATCGGACCTGATGGCCTCGATCGCCGACCACCCGCCGTTCGGCGATTTCGCCGGGATCGACAGCAGAGATCCAGGCCGCGCGCCTGCCATCTTCCACACCACATCGGGCACCACCGGACGCCCGCAGGCCTTGCTGTTCGGCCCCAAGGGGCGCGAGATCACCAATCTGCTGGTGGGCCGCATGTACCGCTGGCAGGGCCTCCAACCCTCCGACGTCATCCAGTCGGTCTATGGCCATGGCATGATCAATGGCGGGCATTACATCCGCGAGGCCGTCACCCATTTCACCAACTCGCTGTTCCTCTCGGCAGGCACCGGTATCGAGACGCGCTCGCTCAATCAGGTGGGTCTGATGGCCGATTTCGGGGTTACCGTGCTGGTCGGCTTTGTCGATTACATCCGCAAGCTCGCCGAAACTGCTGCTGCCGAAAAGCTGATGGAGCAGATCAACATCCGCATGATCTGCGGGCATCTGGGCACCGAGGACCGCGCCTCGGTCGAGGCGGCCTGGGGCGGGGCCAAGGCGTTCGACTGGTATGGCGTGGGCGATACAGGGTCGATCGCGGGCGAGGGGCCCGAGCGCGACGGGCTGTATGTGTGGGAGGACGCGCAGTATCTCGAATTGCTCGATATCGATACCGGCCATCCGGTCGCCCCCGGCGAGACCGGCGACATGGTGGTCACCTGCCTGTTCAAGGACGATGTCGCCCCCTGCATCCGCTTCAACACGCATGACATCACGCACGAGCTCACCGGCGCCAATGCCACCGGCATGGCGTTCAAGCGCATCGCGGGCTTCAAGGGCCGCAGCGACAACATGGTCAAGCTGCGCGGCATCAACGTCTTCCCGCACGCGATCGGCGCGCTGATCGAGAACCGCGCCGACCTCACCGGCGAGTTCGTATGCCGCCTGGTGCGCGATCCTTCAACGCAGCGCGACGATATGACGGTGACCCTCGAAAGCCGCGGCGGCACTGACTCCAGCGCGCTCGCCGAACTGCTGCGCCGCGGGCTCGGGGTCGAGGTCAGCGTCGACCTGGTCGCGCCCGGAGGCACCGCCCCGCTGACGCAGATCGAGGTGCGGCAAAAGCCGATCCGGCTGATCGACGAGCGGGGGGTATGAGCGCGGCCAACCTTGCTCCCCTCCCTGGACAGGGAGGGGCTGGGGGTGGGTGGATGCGAGCACCACTGTCGGCTCCATCTCGCCTACCCACCCCTAACCCCTCCCTGAAAGGGAGGGGAAGGTGACCCTCGACCCCTACAACGCCTTTGTCGAACACGCCCCCGACGCTCCCACATCGTCCGGCTCCCTCACCGGCATCACCATCGGCGTGAAGGCCAACATCGCCGTCGAGGACCTGCACTGGACCGCAGGCATGGCGCTGTTCCGTGACCGGATCGCACCACAAGACGCCGAAGTCGTGGCCCGCCTGCGCGCTGCCGGGGCGTCGATCACCGGCATCCTCAACATGGAGGAAGCAGCGCTCGGCGCCAAGACCGACAACCCATGGTTCGGCACCACCCACAACCCGCACCGGATGGGCCATACCCCCGGAGGCTCCTCGGGCGGCAGCGGCGCGGCGGTCGCGGCGGGGCTGTGCGATGCAGCGCTGGGAACCGACACCATGGGATCGATCCGCATCCCGGCGGCCTATTGCGGCGTCTATGGCTTCAAGCCCGCGCCGGGCAGCGTCAGCCAGACCGGGCTGGAACTCGCCGAGCCCGGCTTCGATGCAATCGGCCCGCTGGCGCGCTCGCTCGATCTGCTCGAAAAGGTCGCGCGCGTCATCTCCGAGTTCGGCGAAGCGCCTGCCGCGCCCGGATGTGCGACTCTGGCCGATCTTGGCGCCGTCGAATGCGAGCCGGCGGTGCTGCAGGGTTTCGGGGCGGCAAGGTCCATGTGCGGCGAGATCGCGCACGTCACCCTGCCCCACCCGCTCTCGCGGGCGCGCTATGCCGGGTTCATCCGGACCGTGCGCTTCATGGCCACGCACTTCGCCGACGCCGACCCGGCGCTGCTCTCCGATCACCTCCGGCGGCTGATCGCCTATGGCCCGCGCCGGGCGGAGGCGGACTGGGCCGAGGACCAGCGCGTACTGGCCGAAACCAAGGACGCGGTGCGCGCGATCGTCGCCGACCATGGCGCCTTGCTGCTGCCCACCGCGCCGCAGACCGCGTTTGCGCATTCCGCCACAGCCCCAGCCAACCAGGCCGATTTCACCTGCCTCGCCAATGTCGCAGGCCTGCCCGCGCTCGCTCTGCCCGCAGGGTTCAGCGCCGATGGCCTGCCCGTCGGCGTGCAACTGATCGGCGCGACGGGGAGCGAGGTTGCCCTGTTCGCCCGCGCGCGCGCGCTCGATGCCGCGCTCGCCGCCTATCGCCCGCCCACTCTAGCCAAGGAGCCCGTCCCATGAAGATCATCGTGCTGTTCAATCTCAAGCCCGGCGTATCGGTCAGCGACTATGAAGACTGGGCGCGCACCCGCGACATCCCCGGCGTCAAAGCGCTGTCGTCGGTCAGCAGCTTTACCGTGCACCGCGCGACCGGGCTGTTCGGATCGGACGCCGCCTCGCCCTACGCCTATATCGAGATCATCGACATTGCGGCGATGGACCCGTTCATCGCCGACATCAGCACGCCCGAATTCCAGGCGATGGCCGCGCCCTTCCAGGATTATGCCGACAACCCGCAGTTCATCCTCACCGAGGATCTGTGATGCGCCGGTTCGAGGGGAAGACGATCGTCGTCACCGGCTCGGGCAAGCACAAGGGGCTGGGCCAGGCGATCCTGCAGCGTTTTGCCGATGAAGGCGCGAACTGCGTGCTTTCGGACCTCGTCATCGATGCCGAGGCGCAAGAGGTCGCCGGCGAACTGCGCGGGCGCGGGGCCAAGGTTGCGGCGATCGCGTGCAACGTCGCCAAAGCGGACGAATGCCGCGCGCTGGTCGATGGCGCGATCGCCGCGTTCGGGTCGCTCGATGTCTTCGTCAACAATGCTGGGATCGGCTTCATGATGAAGCCTTTGCTCGATGTGGATCCGGCGGACTGGGACCAGGTGCTCGCCGTCAACCTGTCGGGCGCGTTCTACTGCACCCAGGCTGCGGCCAGGGCGATGATCGCAGGTGCGCGCGGCGGGCAGATCATCAACATCGCCAGCCAGGCCGCCAAGACCGGCTTTCCGCACCTGCCCGCCTATGTCAGCTCGAAGCACGGCATGGTCGGGCTGACGCGCGCGAGCGCGGTGGAGCTGGGCGCGCACGGCATCACCGTCAACGCAGTCTGCCCCAACCATGTCACCACCGGGCTTGGCGCGCAGCAGAACGAGTATTTCTCGAAGCTCTTGGGCTTTGCCAGCGTCGAGGCGTATCTTGCCAACATGAAGGCCAAGAACCCGATGGGCCGCCCGGGCCTGGCTAGCGACACCGCGTCCGCCTGCGCTTGGCTGGCGAGCGACGATGCGGTGTACGTCACCGGCGAGGCGCTCAACGTCTCGGGCGGCGAGGAGATGCACTGACGCAAACCTCCTCTCCCCTTGCGGGAGAGGATACGAAGCCTTGCGAGCTTGCTCGCCAGGCGCAGTTGGAGAGGGGGGCGCAAGATCGCCACCGCAGCCTCACCCTCTCCCAGCTTCGACTAGGACCTTGCCAGGTCCAAGTCTGCGCAACCCTCTCCGTCAAGGGAGAGGCATTTTGGAGACGAAGTGAAATGATCGAAGAACGGATCGACTGGCCAAACGGCGCCAAGCTCGCGCTGAGCGTCGTGGTCAATGTCGAGGAAGGCAGCGAGATGACCATCGCGCGCGGCGACCGGGGGATGGAGCCGGTCGACGAGCTGGGTGTCCACGTCAAATCCGCCATCCGCAACTATGGCAACGAGAGCAACTATCTCTACGGCATCAAGGCCGGCGCGCCGCGCGTGGTCAAGCTCTTGAAGCGCTATGACATCATGGCGAGCTGGACGGTGGCGGCGATGGCGCTGGAAAATCATCCCGAGATCGCTGCGGCCATCGTCGAGCTGGGCCACGAGCCGGTCAGCCATGGCTGGCGCTGGGTGCACCAGTTCAAGATGGACGAAGCGGCCGAGCGCGAGTTCATCGCGAAGGCCGTCGACTCGATCGAGAAGACCACGGGCACCCGTCCCTATGGCTGGCTGTCGCGCTATCTGCACACCGACAACACCCGCCGCCTGCTCAGCGAGGCCGGGTTCGAATATCATATGGACGACTATTCGGGCGACATTCCCTATTGGGACCGCGACACCGTGCCCGGCAAGCCGATGGTGATCATGCCCTATCAGCTCGACACCAACGACATGAAGATGTGGACCGATCCGGCGATGACGCCGAACCAGTGGCTCGACTACGCGGTGCGCTGCTTCGACCAGCTCTATGCGGAAGGCGAGGAGGGCAATCCCAAGATGATGTCGCTGGGGCTGCACCTGCGGATCATCGGCAGGCCCGGGCGCATCTGGGCGCTGGAGGAGTTCTTCCGCCATGTGCGCAGCAAGAACGACGTGTGGGTGACGACAAGGCGCGCGATCGCGCAGCATTTCGCCTGGACGGTGAAGCCATGACCCTCTCCCTTACCCTCGATAACCGCATCGCGCACCTGATCGTCGACCGGCCCGACAAGCGCAACGCGTTCACGCAAAGCATGTGGGAACAGCTGCCCGGGCTCATCGACCAGGCGATGATCAACCCGGACGTGCGCGTGATGATCCTGCGCGCGAGCCAGCCGGGTGCGTTCAGCGCGGGGGCGGATATCGCCGAATTCGGTGCGGGCGCGCAGGACCGGCACTGGCGCACCAAAAACCAGGCCGCGATCCGCCGCGCGATGGAGACGCTGGCGCGCGCACCCAAGCCGGTGATCGCGCAAATCGAGGGCGACTGCATCGGCGGCGGCTGCGGGCTCTCGCTGGCCTGCGATTTCCGCATTGCGGCACCGTCAGCGCGGTTCGGGATCACGCCTGCCAAACTGGGCCTCGTCTATTCACTGCATGATACCAAGCTGCTGGTCGATCTGGTGGGCCCAGCGGCGGCCAAGCGTATGCTGTTCACCGCGCAGCTGATCGATGCGGACCAGGCGCTGCGGATCGGGCTGATCGACGAACTGGCCGACGATGCCGCCGCCGCCGCACAAGCGCTTGCGCTTCAAATCGCCCAGGTTTCGTCGCATAGTGTGCGCGCCAGCAAGGCGATGATCAGCCGCATCCTCCACGGCCAGGCCGAGGACGATGCCGAAACGCTGGCGCAGTTTTCCGATGCCTTTGGCGGGCCCGATTTCGCCGAGGGTGTCGCGGCGTTCCTCGCCAAGCGCAAGGCGGAGTTCTGACAGGATGGACGGCGTGGCATCACCTGCAACCGTGCGCCGCCGCTATGTCGACGGCCCTTTCGGCCAGATCCACGTGCGCGAGGCAGGACAGCCCGATCCGGCCCGTCCGAGCATTGCCTGCTTCCATATGAGCCCGATGACCGGGCGCACCTTCGAGCGTTTCATGGGGCTGTTGTCCGCGATCAGCGGGCGGCATGTGATGGCGTTCGACACGCCGGGCTTCGGCATGTCCGATGCCCCGCCGCGCCCGCCCGCCATCGCCGATTACGCCGATGCGCTGATCGCGGGAATCGAGGCGATCGTGGCAAACCGCGCGGTCGACCTGATGGGCTATCACACCGGATCGATGATTGCCTGCCAGCTGGCCGCCGAGCGCCCCCGGCAGATCCGACGGCTGGTGCTGGTCTCCGCGCCGGTGTTCACGGCAGAGGACCTCGCCCAGATGCGCGCCGAATACCGCCATCGCGCGCCAGAGGCCGACGGCAGCCACATCCTGCACCGCTGGCAGCGCTTTCACCACCACTTCTCGGCCGGCGGGCTGCCGCTCGACGCGATCAACGATGCCTTTCCCGATGGGCTGATGGGCCGCAACATCGAGCATTGGGGGCATGATGCCGCGTTCGGCTTTGCTCCGGGGATGCGGCTGGCGGGCGTCGATCAGCCGGTGCTGCTGCTCAACCCCGAGGATGACCTGCGCGCACACACCCTGCCCGCACCCGCGTTGCTGCACCATGCTCGCATGGTGATGCTCGATGGCTGGGGCCATGGCTTTCTCGATCTGCATGCGAACGAGGCCGCCGCTTTGGTCGAGAGTTTTCTGGCCGCACAGGCCGACCCCTTTGCCGCACTGACCTTGCCCGCCTGCACAAGAAAGCCTGTCCTGTCCGCATAACCGAAAGGCCCACCGATGTCGCATCACCTCAAGCACGGAACGATCATGGGGGGCGTTGTCGTCACGCCCGATCTGGACGCGGCATTGGCCGATTATCAGGGGCGGCTGGGGCTCGATCTGGTCGAGACGGGCCCGCTTGCTGCCGATCTTGCCGCGAGCTGGGGGTGCCCACAGAGCGCAGGCGCGCCTTATGCGATGCTGCGCCCCCAAAGCGGCGCGCACTGCTTTATCCGGCTGGTCGAGCAGGCAGACCATCCCGATTTCAAACCCACCCGCACCTATGGCTGGGCTGCTTATGAGCTGACGGTCAAGGACGTGTTCGGCTGGCCAGATCGGCTCGAAGGCAGCGGGTTTCGCGTCATCGGCCCGCCCAAGGAGATCGCGGGCCTGCCCTATTTCATCCCGATGCAGGTTCTGGGGCGCGGCGACGAGATGATCTATCTGAACGAGGTGGCGATGGATACGCCCTCGTCCGACCTGCCCAGGGCAATGAGCCTGACCGACCATATCTTCATCGTGATCCTCGCGGCGCAGGACCGGATGGCCTCGGTCGACTGGTACCGGCACGCACTCAGGCTCGACGAGGGTGACAGCTACACGCTCGAATATTCGATGATCAACGCCGCATTCGCCAAGCCGGCGGGAACGCAGACGGTCATCACCATGGTCCAGAACGAGCGGCTGCCGATCCTGGAGATCGACGATTATCCGCCGGATGCGACCATCCGCCCCGCGCATGCCGGCATGCTGCCGCCGGGCAATACGCTGGTGACGCTGGCGGTCGAGAGCTTCGACGATCTCGACGTGGAATTCCTGACCGAGCCGGTGCTGCGGCATGGCGACCTGTACATGGGCAACATGGCCGCCACGGTGCGCGGGCCCTCGGGCGAACTGATCGAGCTGATCGAGACCGGGCTGTTGTGAGGCGGATCGGTCTGATCGGGGCGGCGGTCGATCCGCTGGCGCGGACAGGCCCGGCCCCCGAGCTGGCGGCGCTTTTTCCCGGGATCGAACTCATCGCCTTCCCCTCGCGCGTCCCTGCCTTCCCCTACACCCCGCTCGAACAGGCGATGCAGGCGCTTGGGCATGCCGAGGCCGCGCTGCAGGCGGCCGAAGATGGCTGCGGCGCGGTGGTGATCGACAGCGTCGGCGATTACGGCCTGACCGCGACGCGCGCGATGCTTCCGGTCCCGGCGATCGGGTCGGGCGAGGCGGGGCTGGCCGAGGCCGCAATGGGCGGCCGCCGGTTCGGCATCGTCACGGTCTGGCCCGAATCGATGAACTTCATTCTGGCAGAGCGGCTGCTCGCCATCGGCTGCTCAGGTCTCTGTGTCGGGATCGTCAATGTCGGCGAGGACAGCGACACCGAGGTGCTCGCCGGGCCCGAGGGCTATCTGACGCAGATCCGCGAAGGCCGCGAGGACGTTGTGCAAAAGGTGCTCGCGGGCGTCGCCGAGCTTGCCGCGCGCGGCGCCGAGGCGGTGATGCTGGGCTGCACCTGCATGTCGGGGATGGCCGATGGAATAGCGGACGCGGTCGATATCCCTATCATCAACCCGCTGGCCGCAGGCGTCAGGGCAGCGATCACGGCACCGCCGCTATCCGTGACACCGCATCTGCGCGAAGGCCGCGCCGACCTTCTACGAGCGATGGTAGCCGCGGTGGCGGACGAACCCGCCGAAGACTGCCCGGTCTGCATCGGCTGACGCGGTCCCCTGCGGACGCAGGGGCCCGTCTCCTGCCCCAGCTAGATAGCACAGCGGATGGGAGATGGGCTCCCGCCTTCGCGGGAGATGGGATAGGGCTTCGTTGCGTTACCCCGTCAAGGAACCAGCAAGGTCGATCCGCTCGTCGCGCGCGACTCCAGATCACGGTGTGCCTGCGCCGCCTGTTCGAGCGGATAGGTCTGGCCGATGGTGACCTTGACCTTGCCCGATCCGATCATCTCCCACAGCCGCGCCGCGCCGGCTGCGCGTTCGGCGGGGTCGGTGTAGTAATCGAACAATGTGGGCCGGGTGTTGTAGAGCGAGCCTTTGGTCGCGAGCACGCCCAGGCTGATCCCGGTCACCGGCGCGCTGGCATTGCCATAGGAGACGATCAGCCCGCGCTTGCCGGTACTGTCGAGCGAGGCTTCCCAGGTGTCGAGCCCGACGCCATCGAACACCACGCGCACGCCCGCCCCGCCGGTCAGTTCGCGAACGCGCTTGGCGGTGTCCTCGCGGGTATAGAACACGATATGGTCGGCGCCCGCCTGCTGCGCGAGCGCGGCCTTGGCCTCGCTGCTTACCGTACCGATCACGGTCGCGCCCACGGCCTTGAGCCATTGTACCAGGAGAAGCCCCACCCCGCCGGCGGCGGCATGGACCAGCACCGCCTGGCCCGGCTGGACCCTGGCGCAGCGCTCGACCAGAAACTCGGTGGTGCAGCCCTTGAGCAGGGCCGCAGCCGCGATCTCGTCGGAAATGTTGTCGGGCAGCTTGAACAGGCTCGACGCCGCGACATTGCGCACATCGGCATAAGCACCGCGCGCCGGGCCGAAGGTCGCGACGCGGTCGCCTACCGCCAGGCCTTCGACGCCTTCGCCCACCGCTTCGATGATGCCTGCCGCTTCCAGCCCCAGACCGCTGGGCAGCTCCACCGGGTAGATCCCGCCGCGATGATAGGTGTCGATATAATTGAGGCCGACAGCGGTCTGGCGCAGCGTCACCTCACCTGCACCGGGTGCGGGGACATCGACCGTGTGCCACTCGATCACTTCGGGCCCACCGGTCCGCGCGAACATCGCTGTGCGTGCCTGCATCATTCTGCTCCATCCAATGTGCAACTGGCCTGCATCCAGCGCTGGTTGATTCCGACCCGGACCGCACCGGGGTCGGCCCAGCCATAGGCGACCGCCCGGTGCGTGTCATCGGGGGTAAAGACATAGAGCACGAGGCTCGGGCGGTTGCGGGTCGGCTGCGGCCAGACCACATTGCGGATACGAATGATGGCCTCCGGTGCCCCGCTATTGCCACCGCCAAGCCGCAAGCGCCCGCCCTGATCGTGGGTTGTCATGTTGCTCTTGAACAGCCAGTCCTCGTTGCCATCGGGCTTGGGTGCGGTTCGCTTGACGCTCATCCAGCAGGTGAACTGCCGCGCCCGCTTTAGGCTGGTTTGCTGCCCATCGGCGAGGCGCAGGGTGAGGCCCTGCGAGTCGAGGCGCACGGGTATGGCGCGGCCTGAACAGCCGTTCGCGGCGGGCAGAAAGGAGGTGGCGCCATCCGCACCGCGCTCGGCAGCCAACGCGCAACTGCCGATCGTCCAGCCGGTGTCGGTCGCCACGATGGTTTCGCTGGCGAGCGCGGTGCCGAAGCGGTCGATGGTATGCCAGGCACGTGCGCCACCCTTGGTTTCGATCCGCACGCCGGTCCAGGGCGGCGGCGTGTATCCGGCCTCGCCATCGAAATACACCTGTTCCTCGTTGGTGAAAGTACCGGGTGTACCGGCAACCGACGGCTGCGCCAGGGCAGGCGCGGCGATCAGGACGAGGGGAAATAGCAGGGTCCGCTTCATCGGGGCATTAGGCCGCAAGGGTCGTCACGCGTCAACATATTTGTCCGGACAAATTGCGTTCGCCTATATTGCTGATACTCTGGTGCCGCTCAATGTTGGAGGGATAGGCATGATAAGGCTTCTGGCAATGGCGCTGCTCGCCTGGTGCGGCTGCACAGGCCCTGCGCTCGCCCGGTCGGACGACAGCGCCCGCGTGATTCTGGAACAGGCAGTCGCCGCGGCCGGTGGCGAGGCCTGGCTCAACCCATCCACGCTATATCTGGCCGGGCACGCGGTTTTCTATGCCCCGGACAGCGCCGAGCCGCGCAGCACGGCGGACGACTACCGCATGTGGCGCGCGATGAACCCTGATCGCACCACGGCGCACGGGGCCGACGGCAAGGTGCGGATCACGGCGAAATCGGGCGGCAAGCTGCTGTTCGAGGTCGGCTATGACGGCGCCACGACCTGGACCGAAAAGGGCGTGATGCCCAAGGACCAGGCCGGTGCCTATTGGGCGAGCAATTTCGGCTTCGGCATTATCCGCGAGGCGCTGGGCACCGGCTTCAAGCTGGAACGCGCGCCCGACCGCGATATAGCCGGTCACAAGGTCGCGCTGATCCGCGTGATCTCACCAGACGGCGGCACGACGCTGTTCGGTATTGACCAGCAAAGCCATTACATCCGCTACATGGGCTTCGTCACGCCGCGCGGCTTTCACGAGCGCCATTATGACGATTTCATCCGCCTGCCCTCCGGCTGGGTGCAGGCGCGCGAGGTGAACCTGTTCTACAACGGGCAGAAGGCGAACACGGTGTTCTGGCGCGAGGTGAGAGTGGGCGAGCCTATCGATGACACGCTGTTTGCCTCTCCGGCGAAGGACCGATAGGCCGAGTGCGACGTTCCGGCCTTCAAGCCTTCTCCGCCAGTCGGTTCGATCGCAGCCGGTCGGCGAAGACGAAGATGCAGACCATGAAATAGCCTATCGCCGCAGCAAGCCCCTCATAGCTTTTGGCGAGACTGATTTCCGCCAGCACGATCGCCAGTACGGGAACAAGAGTCAAAACAAGGTTGATCAGAAATGCGGCTAAGCCTCGATGAATCAGCAGCAGACGTGTAATGCCGAGCCATTGCGAACCGCGCAGCAGTTCGAAGGCCGCTAGCAGGAAGAGTGCCTGGACGATTTCTGGCGGGATCGCGAGCGAAACCAGCACCATCGCGACACCTGCAAACCACAGGGCGTATGTGAATAGGTCGAGCTTCTGGCCGAAGCGGATAACCATCGCGCCCCAGGCTGCCCCGCCGACACCGTTGACGACCAGGCCGAACATCTCGGTATATTGCCGCCCGATATCGTCGCCAAAATTGATATAATCGCGCAGGCCGATGATGATCGCCGGTGCGATGCAGAGGGAGGGAAGCTGGCTGAACAGCGAATCTCCGACACCGGGGCCGGAGGAGGCGGCCGGATCAGCGCGTCCCAACCCGCGAATGGCGACGATCAGGAATACAGCTGCCAGCGCTATCTGCGCGTAAATCGGCAGAACGATGACGATCAGGAACAGGATCGGTGGCAAGCTCTCCCACGCAACGTTCTTGATCGTTCCGCGGGTCACACGAAAAATCAGCGTAAGCAGCGACGTACAGAAGAAACACAGCACCGCCACGATATCGGTCGGTGTGATCTGGAACTCGTCTGATATGGCGCTCAGCAGGAAGACCGAGGTGATCGGGACGAAAAGCCAGGGCAAATCGGCCTGGCGAAAGGCGACCTGGCCGCCCCCCTCTACCCCAGAACCTCGCAATTCGAGGATCAGGAAAACGGAAAAAAGCCCTATATAGCCGCTGCGGGCCAGCGAAACCAATTGCGGGGCGATGTGGAGTTCCGGACTGATCCACACCACCCCCAGCCAGGTCACGCCGGATACGAGGAACCAGAAGAAACTGTTCACCGGCGCTCCTGAAACTTCCGCCGTTTCAGCGAATAGACGAGCCGCCCTACAAGCCCACAGGGAAAGCTTTCAAGATTACGCAGTTCGATCCCGTCAAACACGTGGTGCTCGATGAAGATGCGGGCAAGGCGACTTTGCAGCGCATCCTTCGGCCAGCGTCCCGGCTGGGATTTTACCCATCGCTCCAGGATGTTCTCTTCATCCGGCGAGAACAGCGCGGCACCGGACGCATGCCGTTCCGCGTACTGGTCGATTGCGTGCTGGATCGAGGCCTGCAACTGACCCGCCATTGCCTGGCCGCAAATGACCACGCGCGAATTGGGCCGCGAAGAGAAATAGGGCTTGCGCAGGAACGAAAAATTGTCGCGCCATCCGGCGACCTTGCCCTTTTGCGCCGCGCTGTACATCCCAGCGATGATGCCGCGCGAAGCCTCGGTAATAGTCCAGTTCCGGGCATAGCTGTCATTGAGCAACGTGATCAGCCGGGGCGCGCCTAGCGTTCCGGCCAACACCATGCCTTCAACCCAGCCGGAAAACTCCCAATAGGTGTTCGATCCCTTGTGCACACTGAACCGACCGACATTGCTGATGCCTTGCTGGGTCAGCTTGCCTGAATTGTCGATAACGATAACACTGTCGTGGACGAAGCCCGTTTCCGCTTCGAACGACGCCACGAGCTGCTCGATACCGTGGATCGTGTCCTGATAATAACTGACCAGAACCAGCACGAAGCTGCTGCTATCCGCCGTTGTCATCCGGCATACCTGGCAACGTACAGCAACTCCTCGCCCATTTCGTCGGTCGGAGCGCGCACGGTGGCGGGAACCGGCGCACCGGCCTTGGCCGCAGCCTCGCCGCTAACGGCATCGGTCCACGCTCGGCTGCGGGCTGAACACCGGCCGGTCTCGATCACGAAGCCATTTGCCTGCAGCAGCCGGCTTAGCGACGCCTGGGTGAAGATGTGCAGATGCCGCGGTGCCTCAACGCCACGCCAGAATTTGGCCCATTTCAGCCGCGACAGCGAATTGAAATTCGGAGTTAGGATAGCCAGCCTGCCCGTACCGCGCACAAGCACGCGTCCGATTTCGCGCAGGGCCTCGCCCGGATCGGGAACGTGCTCAATAACATGATGCATGATTGCTGCATCGACGCTGCCATCGGACAGCGGAATGGCATCTGCGGTGCCGGTATCCACCTGACGCCCCTGGGCGCGTGCAGCCTCGACCGCCTTGCTGTCGATCTCGACGCCGATAGCCTTGCCCCAGCCTGCGCGCAGCAATACATCCAGCCGGTTGCCATTACCGGCGCCGACATCGAGGATGGTGCCCCTGGGCAATGGCCGCATCGCTCCGATATTGCAAAAGGCGTCCTCGACGAGCCTCAACTGGCCGGTCAGGTCCCGGCGTGACAACAGCCCTTGCGGGGCCGCCAGCGCCAGCTTGACGATCAGCTGCTTGACCTGCGCCTTGAGAGGGCTATCCGCCGGTTCCTCATGCGTGTAATAGGTGCTGTAGGCGAGCGACAGCAGCTCTTCACTGGGTGCCGGATCGATCCAGGCCACACCGCAGGTGCCCGACTGGCACTGAAGGATGGTCCATTGGCCCGGGCAGTGGAAGTAATAGTCCTGGACCTGTTCGAGCACGGGCTTGCCTAGCGACGCGCAGAGCGGACAGGTCGCGGGATGGGCCTCTACCATGGAATATAGCTCCTGATCTTCATTGCAAACTTGCGGTTGCGCGGATCGTCGAGCGAGACCAGAACCCGGCCGAAGATTTTCATGAAAAGGTAGCGCGCCCAGCCCGATCTCGTACGCAGCAATATGCACAGATCGTCAAACATCCGGACATTGCCCGCCTTCAGCGCGCGGATGGCGGAGATCGCGATATAATAGGATTGCCGCTTTGCGACATAGGGCGACAATGCTGGATAGCGCGCCTCCAGGATCGCGCCGACCATCAGATTCTCTTCAAGCATCTCGCTCTTGATCTGGGGGTTCTGGCCAATGCTCTTGTCGTGCTTGCGATAGCGCGCCAGAACGCCATCCATCCGCCAATAGGCACCGTCGGGGACGATCACTTCCAGATCGAACAGAAAATCGTTGTGGAACTTGAGCCGCCCATCAAAGCGGTGGCGAATATGGGCTCGGCGCACCATTACAGTGGACGGCAGCATCTGGTAGCGCGGATCCAGCATGCGGCGGGCGTCGACCCGATCGGTCGTTGCAGCCTTGCCAGCATAGAGCACCGAAAACAGCCCCAACGTCTGATCAGATGGCCAAGCAAAGACCTCTGCATCATGATAGCAGCCATGTGCCTCGGGATGATCGTTCAGGAAACGTCGCTGTCTGACAATCTTTTCCGGCATCAGGATATCGTCGCCACCCAGCCAGGCGACATAGTCACCGGTTGCCGCCTCTATCCCGCGGTTGAAATTCGCCGCGATGCCGGTGTTGCAAGGGCTCAGCACCGGCACAATGAGTTCGGGATGCGCCCGGGCATAGTCCTCTATGATGGCCTGTGTCCGGTCGCTGGAACCATCATCCGCAACAACAATCTTCAGATCATAATCGTCGCCTGTCTGGATGATGCAACTGTCGAGGCATTGTCCAATAAACTCTTCGTGGTGGTACGAAACCACGACAATCGTAACAGTCTCTTTCCCGCCCATAATTCTTTCCGGTTATCTATTTGGGTATTTCATCAGCGGGCAGGACGCAGAGCCAAAGGCAGCTCTGCCGTCTTGGGATCGAGATAAAAACGCAAGAAATGGTAATAGGTCTTGAAGGCCCGGCGCAATCGCCCCTTGCTGGGCTGAAGCAGCAGCCGCCAGAGCGCCTCCATCCCTGCAGCCTGCACCAGGCGCGGTGCCCGCTTCAGGCCGCCGGTTATCATCTCGAAGCTGCCGCCGATGCAATAGAATCGAGCGCCGCCGTGCATGGCGCTCAGTTCACTCGCCAGCATTTCCTGCTTCGGTACGCCAAGCGCGATGAACACGGCACGATAGGCGCTCAGATCGTGCTCGGCAAAGCGGCCCGCGAGTTGCCGGGCATCCTGCTGGCTGCTGATATCAAACATGCCATCATCGTGGTCGAAACGCGCGTGAGGATAAAGCTGCCGCAACTGCTCGATATACTTGCGTTTCGACCCGATGATCAGGAAGCTTTCCGCCGGATTGCGATCCAGGAGCGCCTTGGTCAGTTCGTTGCCGACCACGATCGGGATGCGGCGTCCGACACTCTTGCGGATCACCAGCTCGGCCCCGCGCCCGTCGACGCACACGTTCATGTCAGGCGCGGTGCGGAACAAAGTCGCAAGGCCGACATTGGACTGAAGCTCGTACAGATGCTGCATGTTGACGGTGACCAGATAGCCCGTCGCCATATTGCACGCTTCATCCAGCGAATGAAATAGTTTGTTGTTCATATAACATCTCGTTCAAATCGCTTCCCACCAAAAAATTGGCAATTCGATCAGTAAATCAAATATTGCTGATGCATCCAATCAGATTTTTCAGCAATATTTGCCGATGTATTATTCAAATTACACTCTTTATCTAAAACATCTGCATTATACATCGACAAGCCACAAGATATTCCGGCATACACTTGCAGTAAAATAGCACCCCTCTGGTTCGATACGGTGATGTAAACGGGTTATCCAAAAGCGGCGCTGAACGCGCTGGAATGGTTCCGTACCGCTACCCGTTTCTCCCTATCCACCAAGCAGCGCAGGTCCTTGCTGCAATTTTTCCGCGGCCCCTTTAGCGCCCTCCCCGGAAATGCGCCAGACTTTACGCCAAAGGATGGAAATTGGCCGAAGCACCGAAAAGGCGTCAGTGGTACAGGGGGTGGGGCCTGCATTCCCTAGCTGTCTGGAAAGAGCTTGACCCGGCCGCTCTTCATGACGCCCTGCGCATCGCGAACCCGGAAGACCAAAATGTCGTTCTCGATCGTGACATGCATGTCGCGCGGATTGAGCGCAGCTGGCGCAATGCTGCCGGGAACGGCGGTGCTCAGGATGCAACCACCTGCGCCAAGAAACTTGGCGAGCCGGTTACCCCGGCCGGTCGTGATGGACATGCCCCGCGGACCCTGATCCGCCGGGTCGAGCGCAAGCCATATCGCGTCATCATCAGATGCCGAATTCAGCACGAGGTTGTTCAGCGAATTGAGCGGCTTGTTGTTGATGATGGCATTCTGGAAGCTGCAGAACTTGAGATCCCCTTGCGCCATGCTCAGGTAACAGCCCGCAACCACGATCCCGCCGAGCGTCACGGGATTGACGACCCTGAGCGACACCGAATTGTTCTTGCGGACATATTGATCGGTGATTGCGCGCAGTTCGCCAAGGCAGTTTTCCATCACGATAGCATCGCGATCGCCAAGCGAGAGCAGGAACACCGAATGGAGCACCACGTTCCTCAAGGCCTTGAGCATATAGGCCGGTCCGGCATCCTTTTCAGAGGCGCAATTGTTGAAAAGCACGTTGCTGACAGCGTTCAACCCGCCTGCTGCACCGTCAAGAAAGATGCCGCCTGCTCCGTTTTCCTGCGTGGTCACATTGTCAAAAGCGCAATAGTTGATGTTCGAGCCCATCAGTCCCCATCCGCGGTTCTGCTTGGCCCAGATGTTGACCATCTTGATCGATGTGCTGACATCGCCCCTGTGCAGTGGCTGGTCCACGCCGACGATGATGCCATTGCCCATGTTGTCTCGGACGGTGACATTCTCGATCGTGGTCTTCAGTACATATTCGACGATCAGCCCGTCGCCACGCGATCCATAGATTTCGGCGTTCTTGAGGATGCACGAGCCGCCGTAAAGCGCACAGGCCGACCGCGCAAAGCCGTTGGCGTCGAGCGAGAGATTACGAATCTCGCAGCTGCCGACCGTGTTGCGCTTCTGGCCATCGCGGTTGACCCTGGCATCGAGCATTGCAGTGGTACCGCCAGAGGCGCATTTCAGGATCGTACCTAAGCGCGACTGGCCCACAATCATGCACCCCTGCACCCCCAGGGTGTGCACCCAATAGGTGCCATCGGGCAGATAAAGCGAAACCGAGACACCCTGTTGCGGCTGTGATCCCAAACGATTGAGCGCCGCCTGAAGACAGGCGGTAATGATATCGGCATCGCTGGCATCGGTCTGGTTAGTCCGGATTTTGCGGCACATTTCTTCGGGCAGAAAGTCGAACGCGCTCACGATATCGGCGCTTTTTGATTCGACGGTGCGCAAATAAGCGCCGGGTTCCTTGCGGGAAAATCCGACATGGCCCGCGCCCTCGCGCCCTGCCAGATTGCTGCCGATGGATTCCAGCACCTGACGCAAATTTCCGTCGTTCTCGATCAACGGCGATTCGAAACTGCCGAGCGACCGGTCCGTGGTAACGAATTCAGAGACCAGAACCGCCTTTCGCCCCTCGTTGACGTACAGATCAACCGGGCCAGTGGTCCAGAACAGCTCTCCTTTGCGAGTGAGCTTCCACCCCTCGTCGCTATTGTCGAACAACGGATTCCTGCCGACCACCTGGGGTGCCGAAGCAACCAGCGCGGTGGCCGGTTCGACCGAAGCAGCCCCTAAGCCAACAACCGACAGGCCAGCCGCACCCCTGAGGGCGGAGCGTCGCGTGATTCTGCCTTTCATAGATTTGACCATGTCCTTGCGACCGTGAATATGCCCGAGAAACCAGTGATTGCTGGCCCGCGCTGTGCGCTGCTGCATAGCAGCAGGTACAACCCTATGCGATAGGCGACCGTGAGGCGATACTATCAAGCAGTATGTCGTGACTGCATGTCGAACACCTGGGATATGGTACGCTATCGAGTTGCATTGAAGGTGGAAGGCTATCGCACTAGGACGGCGAGATCGCGGCATTCTGGTTCGATCTGGGGGTGAGGTAGGTTATGAGAAGAAAATCGGGTCTTATGGCGTTCGGCGCGGTTGCGCTGGTAGCGTTGATTGTGATTGTCATCGCGCAGATGCTTCCCGCCCAGTCCCCCGATGTTTCGAACGGGCCCAACCAAGTGAAATCGGACGGGGCCGTTGTAGACGGAGCCCTTGTAAAAGCATCGCCTGATCCGGCAGCGGCAAGCATCACCTTTGACGAGGCGATTGGCGGGATCCTCGCTGATCAGCGGACATTCGGCGAAAAGGGCGTCGTTCTGCTGGGTGACTCCATCGTGGCGCGCAGTGGTGTGTATGAAATGTGCGCGAAGCCGATATTGCTGGCCGGAATTCCCGGTTCTCGCGTCCGCGACTGGGTGGACCTGGGCCCGGACATCTTCGCCCAGGTAGAACCCGAACTGGTCGTTTTCGCGCTGGGGATCAACGATTCAGTTGCAGCGTTCAATACAGACCCCGACAAATGGGCGTCGGATTACAAGGCGCTAGCCAAGGCGGCCTTGCCTTCCAGGCTCGCTTTCGTTTCGATCATGCCAATCGACAAGTCGCGGCCGGGTGCAGCCGCACTCAGCGAAGAGATGCGCGAAAGGTTGAATGCCAAGTTGAAAACCATAGCCGAAGAGACAGGTGGATTGCTGATCGATCCCCTGCCCACGGCCAAGGGCTTGACCCTGGACGGTGTACATTTCAACGATGCAGGGCAGAAGCAATGGGTGACAAACCTCAGCGCGGCCTGTCAGGCGCCCAATCAGCCGAAGTCCGACCGAGCACCGATCCTATAAGGTCGGGCGGCAATGCCAGTTGCGCCCCTTCGGCAGAGAGGTGGTTATCGTCGAAATAGAGTGGACGACCGGATTTTACGACGAGACATCGTCCCGCAAGGTCGGCCGGGCACAGGCCTCGGGCAGGGTATAGCCGCGTGAGGCGGGGATGCTCGCCAAGGCGGTCGAGCAGTGCGAACAACTTCTGGTTGGCCGCATCAAAGGCGGAGCGCGGGATGGTCAGCTGTTGCGGGATCTGCCAGCCCAGCCGTTCACGCTTGAGCAGATAGCGGGGAATGTCGCGCCTTGCCGCAGGCGAGGGGTAAACGATAATCACATGGCGTCCTGCACTCAGCAATCGGTTGACGGTGTCATTCAAGGCGCGTTGCAGCAGCGCGGTGCGCACCCTTCGGCCCGGATCGGCGGCATAGATACCGTCGGCACCGTCTGACCCAGCATAAAGCGACCATCGCGCCACCAGGATGACCGTCTGCAAATCCGGACGGGCTATCACGTGATCGAGCGCAGCTGCTGAATAACGGTCGCAAGTCGCTGCGGCAGGGTCGCTCGTGCCGCGCTCGATCCAAAGCGGGAGACATCCGGACGCCGTGAGAATCAACGCATTGAGACCGGCTGTCTTCAGCGGACCAGCAAAGGCGGCGCTTGCCCCAGTCGCATAGGAATCACCGACGATGGCGACGCTGGGTCGCACCGGGGCGCCGATCCTGCATCCCCGGCCAAGCGGGCGATCCGGGTTTTCGTCCGTGCGGCAGCGTTGGTTGAAAGCGATGTAAGGGTCAGCAAACTGAACAAGATACTGCTGCCGGACGGTCAGTGACACCGGCTGCTTCCCGAACGCAAGCAGACTTCCCGTTGCGATGATCACTAATAAAGCCGCGACGATCGCAGCCAGTTTGGGCATCTGGAACCGTCCACCACCGCGGAACGGCATCTCGATGAAGCGCCAGGTGGCAGCGCCCAGCAGCACGCTGAGCACCAGTACGGCCGCGGCCGAAGCGACCGTCAGCTCGTCGGGCGACAGCAGTCGGAACATTGCCAGCAGCGGCTGGTGCCAGAGATAGGTGCTGTAGGATATCAACCCGATAGCAACCAGCGGCCAGCAGGAAAGAATGCGGCCAACGCCTCGGTCCTGCTCCGCAAAGGCGATGAACAGGCAAGTACCGACGATCGTCGGCACCGCCGCCACGCCGGGAAAGGGGATTGCCGAGGACAGCAGGAAAATGGGTGCCGCCAGCATCGCCAGACCAGCTGCTGCCAGCCAAGGGCCCGCCTTGGAGCACAGACGCCCTGCTGCGGCCCGCTCGCCCAGCAGGACAAGCATTCCCGCGAGAAACTCCCACCCGCGCGTGGGCAGCAGGAAATAGTTGGCACCGGGCTTGGCGATACTGAGATAGCAGCACAGGAGGAACGAGCAAAGTGCGGCAAGGCCCAGCACAATCCCCTTGTCGCGCAGGCTGCGCCGGCTCATCAGGACGAGGGCAGGCGTGACGATCAGGTAGAACTGCTCTTCGACGGCCAGGCTCCAGAGGTGGATCAGTGGGATATATGGTGCCGCCAAGCCAAAATAGCCGCCACTTCTCAGCCAGAAATAGACATTGGCCAGCATCGCAACCGATGCGATCGCACTTTGAGCGGTGGTTTTGATGTTGGCTGGATCGATAACCAGCAATGACGCCACCAGGGTGATGAGGGTGACGAACAGCATGGCTGGCAGAATGCGCAGCGCTCGGCGCAGGTAGAATGCGCGGTAGCCGAAAGTCCCACTTTCGATATTGCCCAGGATGATGGCCGATATGAGATAGCCGCTGAGGACGAAGAATATGTCCACACCGGTAAATCCGCCAGGTACCGCGTCAAGCTCCGCATGATGTGCCATGACGGCGAGCACCGCAATCGCGCGCAGCCCGTCAAGCTCGGGCCGATAGGCGATGCTGACAGACATCGATGGGGCTTGCGATCTCGACCGGAGGCTGGGCATCGCAAACCGCACGATCGTCCTGGCTGCCGTGCCCCACATCAGATTGCGGGTGATGCCCGGATCAGCGCGAAAGGCGCAAACGGGAGATCTGGGTCTCGACCGTGGCACCCGAACCATCGCCGTCCAGATACAGCATCACGCGCAGCATCCTGCAATCGCTGCCGACATCGACCGAGACCGCCTCCCCGCTGCGCTGTGCATTTGCTGGCTCCACAGCGGATTGGAGGTCTGAGACAAGCTCTGCCCCAATGCACTGAAAGCCCCAGATCAGCTTGGTTGATGCATCGTCCTGGTCGGCATGCTCGAAACTCAGCTGATAGCGTCCGGAGCCGGGAACTGGAATGTCGCGCGACGCTACGAGTTCACGGCCGGCCACCTGCCCGGTCAGCTTCAGCGTGCCCTGTTCGGAATAATCGGACTGAACCGCGTCGTCCGGAAAGGTCCAGGCAAACGGACCGAGTAGCGGGTCGGCAGTCTGCGTGGAAATGCGCGGGTCACGCAGCAAAGCCGGGTCGAATTTGGGTCTGATGCGCCGCAGCAAGCCGATGCCTGAATCGGTATCCCCACTGCGGATCAGCGAATAGGCAAGATCGACGGCAGTGGCTTGCAACCCTAGACGGCGAACGTCAATCTGACCGCTGGAAAACAGGCTGAACGCCAGCTGCGGATCCTGCCCCACCAGCGTAGAAACGAACGACTTGAACCATGGCCGTCGGGCATAGGGGTCGAACAGCTTCACGGGCAGTGTAAACTGCTTGCCAAGATCGCGCACGACGCTCGGAATCACGACTTCGCTCGTCACAGGCCTGACTGACATGCTGTAATCGAAATGCTCTAGGGCAGAAGGCAAGTTGCCTTGACGCCGATAAAATTCACCCAGCCACAATTGGGCAATCGTGTCGCGTTTGGATATGGCTGAACTCAGCTGCATGCCGGAAAGTGCACGCTTCATGTCGCCGGAGGCTTCATAATGCGCTGCCAGTGCCCGCAACAATACGCGGTTCATCGGATTCCAGGCCAGCGAAGCCTGGACATTTGCCATGTCGCGCCCCTCAATAATGAACCGCTTTTCCTCGATGAACCTGCGGTTGATCTCGTTGGCAAGAACCTGCCCGTCGGTAGGATCATATTGAAAGGCAAGGCGCGGATTACCGAGACGGACATTATTCGACGCAGCTATGTTGAACGCGACCCAGGCAAGGCCGAGACCGGCCACGAAAATGACATAGCGCAGCGCGGACCAAGCACCAGTCATTATCGGGTACCATCAATCATGGCAGCGATGAAGCAAACGGCGTGCACGTTTAGGATTCTTTCTCGTCACCATAGCCATAGCCGTAACCATAGCCATATCCATAGCCGTAGCTCATCGAGCGTTGGCTCATCTTGGTCAGGATGACCCCAGCAATCTTGGCATTGGCGGACAGGATGCGTTGCGTCGAGTTACGCACGCCGCGGATCGGCGGGCCACCCGATTCGACGACATAAACCACCGCCTCGACCGAACGCCCGATGAGCGGAGCGTCGGCCATGCCCAGCACCGGCGGCGCGTCGATCACGATATGGTCATAGACCTCGCCGAGCTTTTGCACCAGTTCGGCCAAGCGCGAACCGGTGAGCAACTCGGCGGCATTTGGCGGCGTGCGTCCTGCCGAAATGACGGAGATATTTGCGGCATGGCCGGTTTGCACCAGGCTGCGCCAGTCATCGTTGCCCGACAGGAAGTCCGTAAGGCCCCGATCATTCTTGAGGTCGAGAAGGCCGTTGACCGAGGGCTTGCGGACGTCGCCATCGACAAGAATGACGTTCTTGCCGGTGCGAGCCAAAACCGTCGCGAGAGCAACCGAGGACGAGCTTTTGCCTTCGTTCGGCCGTGTGCTGGTGACCGAGATCGATTTGGGGAAGCCATGGTTTGTCGAGAACGACAGGTTCGACATCAAGGTGAAATAGGCATCGTAAATCGGCGATTTCACATCCTTCAAATTCGACAGGATGTCGTCTGCGGTCATTGGCGTGACACCCAGGAGCGGCAGGCCGAGCAGCGTCTCGACATCGGTCGGATTATCGATACCCTCATCAATCTGCTCCAGCGCCACTGCAGTCAGCCCAGCCAGGATCAACCCTACGCAAAGCGCGAGCAGCAGGTTCAGGAGCAACTTGGGCGAAGAAGGCGCATTGGGCACGATCGCAGGCTGTACGACGCTGATGTTGTTCACGCCCACCTGGCCAGCGACGCCGATCTCCTTGTAGCGCTGCAACAGCGCATCATAGATCTGACGGTTGGTATCGGCATCGCGCAGCAAAGCCGCATATTGAATATTGGCGGTTCGCTCTGCCTCATATTCCTGCTTGATCTGCTGCAACTCACCGCGGAGTTCCCGCTCACGGTTTGTCGCTTCCTGATATTCGGTCTGTCGCGTGAGTGTGATGCGCCGCGATTCCTGGGCAATTGCTTCGTCGAGCGAGCGAAGCTGCTCGCGCAATTCCTGCACCTGCGGGTTGCGCTCATCGAGCTGCACGGTCTTGCGGGCATAATCGGCCGCCACTGTCGCGCGCTGCGCTTTCAAGGTGGCAATTGCACCGCCGGTGACCGATTCAGTGACATTGGCACCGACCGACCCCTTGCGCGACTCCGCAGTGATGCGGGCGGCGGTCGCCTTGTTAAGCTCGGCAGCAAGCTCTTCGAGCCTCAAGCTAGCCAGCGTCTGGTTGGTGACAGTGCGGCCATCAGCATCCTTGGTATCACTGAACGAGACGATGCCGCTGCGCGCGGCGTACGACACGGCAACGCGTTCCGATTCGTCGAGCCGATCACGCAGGATCACCAGCCGCCGCTCAAGGAACTTGCGCGCATCAGCGGTCGATGCGTACTGCCGCTCCATGCTCTCGGCGATATAGGCCTTGGCCCATTCATTGGCGATGCGCGACGACAGTTCAGGGTTCTGGCTGGTGTAGCGAATGTTGATCAGTTTCGACAGCCGGATCGGATTGATCTCGACATGGCCAAGGAGGATCCCGACCACCATTGCCTTTTTGGCATCGGCGGCTTTCCCGCGTGCCTGGCCAGTTTCCATGGCGTCAAAAGTATCGGGCGCTACACCATGCGCCTCCAGAAACTGGACACTGTCATAAAGACGCAGCGAGGTAGCGACGCGCTCGGCAATAGGACGTGCTTCGAGCAGCGCATATTGCGTCGCGTAGAACTCCAGATCGGGGGCCGAGCTTTCGGCTTCGATGCCCTCCACCTTGGTAATCTGCTTCTGCTGCCGCTCGACCTGAATCTGCACTTCGGCGCTGTACTGCGGCGACATGAACAGCGTGATCACCGCACCGATGACGATCGCGCCCAACACGATCCCCATCATCAGCCAGCGCCAACGCAGCACCGTGTTCCAGTATTGCAGCAGCAGCGGCGGAACAGCCGACCGATTCACCGGCACTACAGGTGCTTGCATATCCATATAGCTACCGTCAGAAAAAGAATTGGTCGACGTCATGTGCAATCCAGTAAATTTATCAATTGTTGCTATCAAGCAGGAAGATCAACGGAGCAATCAAAGATGGTGCAATGCCATAGATATTCTTTAAGTCACGACGGGCCTGCGAATCACCGATAATGATCGTGTCATTCGGATAGACGCGTGGGTCCATGTAATTGCCGCGTTCGATAGCCCGGGCGTCATAAAGCGCTGCATATTTCTTACCGCTCACATTGCGGAAAATAATCACCTCACGCTTCTTTGAGAACTCAGTCCAGCCTTCAGCACGTGCGATGGCCTTCATCAACGTCATGTCGCCGATCACCGGATAGATGCCCGGACGCTTGACTTCACCGCCGATGGAGACGACCTGGCTGGAAGTTTCCTTCATGTTCACGGAAACTTTAGGGTTCTTGTAGTAACCCTGCTTGAGCCGGTCTTCGATTTCTGAGCCCACTTGTTGCGGGGATTTGCCTGCCACCTCGACCGAACCGATCAGTGGGAAGGATATCCGTCCGCTGGCATCGACCTGCACACCTTCGACACCGAGGTCGTCACCATATACGGCGATGGTCAGCACATCGAATGGTCCGATCACGAACGGCTGCTCAGACGCCAGATAATCCTGATCCAGCGGTGTGGGCAGTTCTTCTCCGCCGACCAGCGATAGATTTGTACCGCCACCGATCGGGCCGGACGATGACGACGCACAGCCGGACAGCGCGAGGCAGATCGCGGCTGCAAGGAAACAGAATTCGCGAACATTCTTCATATCGACTTCCAGATTATGGCTTGACAGGTGAGCCGGTAGGCCGCGCGGCCCAAGCAGCCGCGATCGCTGCTACCGCAGCAATGAGAGGGGTCCTTAGCGGATAATCCGTCATGCTCGCAATGGCCAAAACCAACAGACACATAAGGCCCAAACGCTTTGCCGGATCGGCGCGTCTGCCCGCCGACAGTTCGCGCATCCATCCCCGGCTGTAGGCGCTTATCGCAAGCACCGCCAGGACAAGGCCGGGAACACCTGTCGTGAAGACCAGCTCTAGCCAGTCGTTATGGGCATGGTTCGAATAGGACGGCGACAAAAGCGCTCCCGGTTCGATTGCCTGATAGCCGGCAACATAGGTGCCGACACCCGTGCCCCATGGCATGACATCGGGCAACGCGGCGACGATGCTTTGCCAGACGTCCAGACGCGACGAGTCCAGGCCTCCGACGATACGGGCAAAGGTCACATCGCGCGCAGTGAACAGGATGAAAACGGCAAAGGTAACAACCGCCAGTACCGCCGCACCGATCAGAACCCCGCCGGCCTTGCGGAAATGGCCCTTACCGGATCGAAGGATGCTGCGATCGACAAAGGGTGCCAGGACCAATGCGACCACGAACGTGATCAGTCCCATGCGTGACCCGTTGATCAGCAGCAGAACGGCAATCAGCAGGATATAAACAATGGCAGCGAGGATCAGCGGTATCCGGTACTGGTCCAAGTGCCGTGCCTTCTGATAGACAAAGGGCAGGAACAGAACCGAAACCGACAGCAGTACGGCCTGGTGGTTCCGGTTGGCGAAAATGCCCGACATTTCAGAATTGTAACGGTACAATTTGATGGATACGCCGACTGCCTGAAGAATGCTGACCACAATCCCAAGACCGATAATGATCGCGAGGACCGCCGCAATCTTCCGGTCGAAGGCCGGTCCCAGGTGCAGCACGTACAGAAAGACGGACAAGGGCACGAAACAAAAGAATAACGAATACAAGCTGTCCTTGGGAGAGATGGACAGTGGCCGCCACAGATCTGGCACCCCGTTGAACGCATCGATCCTCGCGATGATCTCCCTCCCTGGCAGGCCGCGCCAGATCTCTGGGGGTAACGGCAAGAGATGCAGCGCAGCCAGGAGCAATGGCATACAGACACCAATCAACAGCCAGCGATAGCGGCGAAGCTCGTCCACCGAATATTGCGTCAAGGCCCAGAAGGCGGTTGAGATGGCCACCGGCAAGAGGACGACGAGGCCCGCAACATCGCTCCGTGCGCTGCCGCCCAATAGCCCGACAAGGATCAGCAGAACAGCAAGAATGTAGAATTCATAATTGCGAGCGCCGCCCTGAGCCGGGCGATTTCTGGCCTTCATACAGTGCCCTTCATTTCATTGGCTCTCGATGCGCCGATAACCGGAAGCTTAGGTCTGCTTCTGAGCGCACCTGCCTTGCGCGTCCCAGAAGCCGATGCGATCGGTAAATCCGAAAACGTGAGAATGATCAATGCCTTCGGCGGTCCGGCCATCGGAATGCTGCAGCGCTGTGTCTTTAGAGTGGCATTCGCTCGACGACGTTGCCGCCCATGAATGCCACCATGGCGCCATTTGCCTCAGCCTTTGTTGCCAAGGCTTAGCGCTCGCCACCACGGCTCGTTGGCCAGATACCAGGCGAGGGTCTCAGCAAAACCCTGCGGGAAATCGCGCGCGGGCGCATAGCCCAGCTCGGTGCGGATCTTGCGTTCGTCGATCGCATAGCGACGGTCATGTCCCTTGCGGTCTTCGACATAGGTCTTGAGGCTTGATGACGGTTCGCCCCGCACTGCGGGGGCACCGGGGAAGCGGGCGGCCAGGTCGGGGTTCGCTGCGAAGGCCGCATCGACCGTGGCGCAGATCTCGTCTATCACCTTGATGTTGGGCAGTTCCTGCCCGCCGCCGACATTGTAGACCTCGCCGGGGCGGCCTTTTTTCAGGATCAGTTCGATGCCTACGCAGTGATCCTCGACGTGCAGCCAATCGCGCACGTTCATGCCATCGCCATAGATCGGCAGATTCCGGCCTGAAAGCGCATTCAGCAGAAACAGCGGGATCAGCTTTTCCGGAAACTGATACGGACCATAATTATTCGAACAGTTGCTGATCGTCGTTTCGAGCCCATAGGTGTGGTGATAGGCACGCACCAGATGATCCGAAGCTGCCTTGGATGCCGAATAGGGTGAATTCGGCGCGTAGGGCGTCGTCTCGGAAAACGCAGGATCGTTGGGGCCGAGCGAACCATAGACTTCATCGGTCGAAACGTGATGGAAGCGATGCGGACGCCCGCTGCCTTCATCGAGCCAAACCGACTTGGCCGCTTTCAACAGGCTGTGCGTTCCGATCACATTGGTCGTAACAAAGGCATCGGGCCCGGTGATCGAACGGTCGACATGGCTTTCTGCGGCGAAATGAACGATGGTCTCAACGTGCCGTTCGACCAGCAGTTTGCGCACCAGATCGGTATCGCAGATATCGCCTTCGACAAGTTCGACACCGTCCATTCCAGCAATATTCGCAGGGTTGCCAGCATAAGTCAGAGCATCGAGCACGATGATCGTATCATCGGGTTGCTTTTGTCGCCAATGGCGCACGAAGTTCGCGCCAATGAAACCGGCACCGCCTGTTACAATGATGTTCTTCATTTTCCTATTTTTCCTTCAAGCGCTGTCAATCGCGCACAACCATATTTACAAATCAGGAGCCGGCGCGCTGATGCGCGGCCCGTACAGAGGCAGGGTCACCGTGCTTCCGACGATATGGCGCGCAGCATCAGGCGCAGATTGGCCCTCCAGTGAGGGGCTGGGCCGCCCAGGACTGCCATAGTCTTCGTGCTATCCAGAACCGAATAATGCGGCCGCGTGGCGGGTGTAGGGTAGCCAGATGTCGGGATTGGCACGATCGGAATTGCCTTGTCCAACAATTGCAGCGCGAGCGCCTCTTCCTGGATCGCCACCGCAAAATCGTACCAGCTGGCCGCGCCGCTGTCGGTGTAATGATAAACACCGCTGGCCTCTTTTTCTGCGAGCGTCCAAAGCGCTTTGGCGAGGTCGGGGGCATAAGTGGGCGTGCCCATTTGATCCGAGACCACCCGCACTTCGGACCGCTCGCCGAACAAGCGCAGCATCGTGCGGACGAAATTGCCTCCGGTGGTAGAATACACCCACGCCGTCCGGACGATCAGGGCAGCATCACCGGCTGCTCGTTCGCCGGCCAGCTTGGTACGGCCATAAGCACTGACAGGATGGGTCGGTGCGTCTGGCGCATAAGGCCGACCGCTCAGCCCATCAAAAACATAATCGGTCGAGACATGGACAAGCTTCGCACCCAGATCGCGCGCCGCTGCGGCCAGGACACCGACGGCCTCGCCGTTAATCTTCCGGGCCGTCTCCTCTTCCGCCTCTGCGCCATCGACATTGGTAAATGCCGCAGCATTGAAAATAATGTCTGGGCGCGCGGATTCGACACTCGTCCTGAGCGCGTGATGGTCACAAATGTCAAGAGTATCGATGTCGTGTTGCACGACGATCGAGCCTGCAGGTGCGCATGCCACCAACTGGCGGCCCAGCTGGCCCTTGCTGCCAAGTACCAGAGCCTTCATGCATAAGCCTTTATCGAATGGAGCAGCTTGCCGTTGCGATCCTTCTCGGACAGTTGCACGTCCAGCCCCTCGATCGGCCAGGCAATGGCGACATCCGGATCGTTCCACTTCAGCGTCTGCTCGCTCGACGGGTCATAATCAGCCGTGCATTTATACAAGAACTGAGTGCCGTCCTCAAGCGAGAGGAAGCCATGCCCGAAGCCGGGCGGCACCCACAGCATGGCCTTGTTGTCCGCGCTCAGTTCGACTCCGAACCATTGGCCGAACGATGCAGCCGAGCGCCGCAGATCCACTACCACGTCCCACACCGCTCCGCTGACAACGCGCACCAGCTTGCCTTGGGGGTTGGGATTCTGGAAATGGATGCCGCGCAACACGCCTTTCGAAGAAAGGCTGTGATTGTCCTGCACGAACGTCCAGTCTAGCCCGGCTTCTGCGAATCGCCGAGCATTCCACGATTCCAGGAAGAAACCGCGCTCGTCTCCGAACACGGTCGGCTCGATCAGCACCGGACCCGGGATGTTGAGCGGGCTGAAACGCACTATGCAGACCCCCGATTGTTGAGCAGGTCGAGCAGGTAATTGCCATAGCCGCTCTTCGTCAGGCGGGTACCCAGCACGGCGAGTTGTTCGTCGTCGATAAACCCATTGCGCCACGCAATTTCTTCCGGGCAGCAAAGCTTGAGGCCCTGCCGCTCCTCGGTCACCCGGACATAAAGTGCGGCGTCGAGCAACGAACCGTGCGTACCGGTGTCCAGCCAGGCAAAGCCGCGCCCCATAAGCTCCACCGACAGGCTGCCATCTTCAAGGTACAGTCGGTTTAGATCGGTGATTTCGAGCTCGCCGCGTGGCGAAGGGGAAAGCTGCTTGACCAGGTCCACCGCTCGCCCGTCGTAGAAATACAGGCCGGTCACGGCAAAATTAGACTTGGGCTGAGCCGGCTTTTCTTCGATCGTCTCAGCCTTGCCGTTCGCATCGAATGAGACCACGCCATAGTCTGTGGGGTTGTTGACGTGATAGCCGAAGACCGTCGCCCCGCTGGTGCGCGCATCCGCCGCCCGGAGCAGTTCGGCCAGGCCATGGCCATGGAAGATATTGTCACCCAGAATGAGCACCGAAGGCGAAGTACCAACAAAGTCCGCGCCGATCTGATAGGCTTGGGCAAGACCTCCCGGGTGTGGTTGGGTGGCATAAGTGAGCGAAATCCCCCACTCCTGCCCATCGCCGAGCAAAGCCTCGAAAGCAGGGCGATCATGCGGCGTAGTGATAATCAGGATATCCCGTACACCGGCAAGCATTAGCGTCGACAATGGGTAATAGATCATTGGCTTGTCGTACACCGGCATCAACTGCTTTGACGCAGCGAGCGTCAAGGGATGCAGCCGAGTTCCAGACCCTCCAGCGAGTATTATACCTTTTCGTTCGGTCATGAAACTTCCATTCCTACCAATATTGAAACTGACGGCCTTTTTGGCCTTACCATTTTTGCTTATTTTTGGAGCTGACACGGAGATTTACAGCTCAACTGGCAATAACCTGAACTACTGGAGCCGTTAGACAGAGATTCCGCGCGATGCAAGCCGCAGGATGGGACCCCCAAATATGCCTGATGCAAAGCCGACACCACGTTCATCCTTATGATCTGGCGGGAACGGCAGTGTGCGCTCGTCGCCCGAGTATCGCCATGGTCGACAGCACAGCACCCCCAGCGAACGAGCTATAATCCAGAATGGGGATGAACAGGATATAGGCCAAAAATGCGAGCGCGAGAAACATGATTCCGGTGCGGTGATAGCTGCGCACCACAAACGCCACCCAATAGCTGATCAGCCCCAGTGCCAGCAGTGCACCCGGCAGGCCATAGCGCAGGATGTACAGCAGCATTCCATAGTCGGACGAGAAATACTGTTCTGACACCGCAAGTGCGTTGCGGAGAATATTGTCGGTGACGAAGCCGAAGCCAAAGGGAAAGGCAGTGGCTGCCACGGCCAGCGCATATCCATAATCGCGACCGGCCACTTCTCCGCTGAACTCGAATGAGTCACCCGAAAACAACGCCACGCCGATCGTTAATGTGATGATAACTGAGAACAGGACAATAGGCAGGAACCGCAACCATTGCGACATGCCGTAAACCAGTACCGCAGCGGTCAACAATGTTTCGATACGGCTTGTCGTGATCAGAAGCGCATGCAGGAACAGCACCCCGGTCACCAGCAGTGCCGTGAGCATCTCCCTAGGGTGAGTATCCGAGCGCGAAATTAGGATGCAGGCCGCCGATAGCGGAAACAAGGTGGAGCAGACATAGCGCTGATAGGTCCGCTCGCCGAGAACGAGTGCCTGGTCGGGTGCCAGAAAGGCAAAGACGAACACATCGAGCAGAGCGATAAACACGACCATGTAGATACAGAATCTCACAAGATCCCTGCGGTCCATAGACCTGTAGAAGCGATAGATGATCGGCAGGAATGCCAGCATGATGCCGAAGCGCGCTTCCTGAAAACTGGGCAGCAACGGCTGGCCGAATTCGAGCAGTGCAGTTGATGCGCCGAATGCGAATTTCAGGATGATGAACAACAGGCCGAAAATCGTGAACAGGACCACTCGCCGCTTATCCTGGACCCGGCTGCACATCAGCCCGACCGACAGAAACTCGCAGGCGGCGATGACATATTTCAGTAATTCGCCCTGATCGAGTACCGGAAGGCGCGAAATCGATGAAATCGTCATCAGCAGCGGCAACAGAAACCAGATCGTCTTGGTCGGTGTCGCTGCAGCGACCGAAGGCGACGCATAGCGTTGCCCCCCAAGGCCGAAGGCCGCTTCTCTGCCGGTCAGCATCACCACACACAGGGTCCATTCAACAGGAAGAAACAGCGCCCTGCGTCAGGCATGCAGCTTCACCATTTCGGCCACAGTGCACATGTCGCCGTGCGACAGGTGCGGGCCCATGGGCAGACTGAGCACCTGATCGGCCAGCTCTTCCGCGATCGGCAGGCTGCCCGGCGCCAAGCCTGCATCGGCATAGGCCAGCTGCTTGTGCGGCGGCACCGGATAATGGATCAGCGAATCGACACCACTGGCTTTGAGCCGCTCCTGCAGCCCAATTCGATCGCGGGTGCGAATGACATAGAGGTGCCAGGCCGGCGCGCACCAATTGGGAATGTGTGGCAAGATCAGCGACGTTTCGGCCAGCGCCTCGCTGTAATAGGCCGCTACCTGTCGGCGGCGGTCGGTCCATTCATCGAGCACACCGAGCTTGACGCGCAGGATCGCCGCCTGAATGGGGTCCAGGCGCGAATTATGTCCCTTCACCTCATTGATATATTTCACCTTGCTGCCGTAGTTGCGCAGCATGCGGATGTTGTCGGCCAGATCGGCCCGGTCCGTGGTGATCGCTCCGCCATCACCCATCGCCCCCAGATTTTTGCCGGGATAGAAGCTCCAGCACACGATATCGCCGTGCGCACCAATCTTTCGATCGCGGTAGGTCGCACCATGCGCCTGTGCGGCATCCTCAATCACGGCAAGACCGGCGGCCCTGGCGAACTGCAGGATTGGTTCCATATCCGCAGGCTGACCGTAAAGGTGCACCGGAATGATTGCCTTGGTTGCCTTGGTAACGGCCGCTTCCAACAGGCTGCTGTCGATATTGTGGGTAAACGGGTCGGGTTCGACCGGGACCGGCTTGGCCCCCACCGCCGACACCGCCAGCCAGGTCGCGATATAGGTATTCGAAGGCACGATCACCTCGTCGCCCGGCCCAACATCGAGCGCGCGGAGCGCCAGGATGATCGCATCCAGCCCGTTGGCGACGCCAACCGCGAACTGGGCGCCGCAATAGGATGCCCATTCCTGTTCGAACAGTGCGACTTCATTGCCCAGAATATACTGGCCGGAGCCCAGCACCTGCATCACGGCTTCGTCTAGCTGGGGCTTAAGCTCGTTATAGGTTGCAGCCAAATCAAGAAAAGGGATCACGCCTGCTTACTCCGGACAACATCGAGAAATTCTTCATAATCGCGATAATAATCCTGCTCGTCATATCGATGCGACGCCAGGACCATGCACACCGCGCCTTCGCTGAAGGCATCCATTTCGCGCCAGATCAGTCGATTGATGTACAGGCCCTTGGCAGGATCACGCAGCCAGTATTCTTGGGTGTCGATGCCATCGGAAACCTTGATTCGGAAACTGCCCGACAGCGCGAAGATGACCTGTTCGAGTTCCTTGTGCGCGTGGCCGCCCCGTTCTGCTTCGGCCGGCACGTTATACAGGTAATAGACGCGCGCGATGCTGAAGGGGATATGCTCCATCCCTTCCACAAAGGTCAGATCGCCCCGCGCATCCCGAATTTGGGGAAGGCTGATTTCTCTGACGGTACCGGATTGACTGCTGATCATCGAGAATTGGCCTCAAGCAATTTTACATATTCTGGCAGGCGACCAAGAAAGACGTCCCGGTGGTTGTGGAAATAGATGTTTTCTTCATCGACGCCAGTCTCTTCCATGCCGAAGCCCCGGTACAGACTGGCTGCCCTCTCGTTCTCAATGCGCACATCTACCAACGCCATGGGTAGCGCCAGCAGACCAAAGCCGATGTAGAACGAGAGCATGGCGCTTTCCAGCGCGGCCTTGGGCGGCTTGTTCTCGTCGAGAATCCAGCTTCCCCAGGTGAAAGCCATAGGCGTGATGTCGTAGAGCCGGACCAGTCCGCACCGGCAACCATCGTGCCGTTCGATCACATAATAAAGTTGCTCGCGACGCTGCTCCGCCTGCTTGTAGCGCAGAATCCAGTTGCGCTGGTCTTCGACATCGCCGGTCACGGGCGAGAGATGACGGTTGTATCTGGGCTGCATTCGCAGGTCCTGAATATAGCCCGCGTCATCCGGCTCGACCAGCCGCAGCTTCAGCGAGGGTCCTGAAACTCCTTCCATATCCCCGGCAATTTGATGATTCAATGGCGTTTCCTTGCAGAGGTCGGAATTCAGGCGATCGCGCCGAGGCACGTCGCGCCATGGCTTTCGATACGGGCGCAATGCATCATTTGGACCCGAAACCGGTGACGACCGTCATCACTGTCTTGAAGATGATCAGGATATCCAGCCACACGGAAAAATAGCGGATGTAAAAGAAGTCATATTCCAGCTTCTCCGTGGCGGCTGCAACCTGGGCGACGTTGCCCTGGTGGACCGCTGCCCATCCCGTAATGCCGGGGCGAACGGCGTGGCGATAGCCATAAAAGGGGACATGCCGTGCATAGTGCTTGGCCAGATTCAGCGCTTCAGGGCGCGGCCCGATCCAGCTCATATCGCCCTTGAACACGTTGAAGATCTGTGGAAGTTCATCGATGCGCCACTTGCGCAGATACATTCCGAGCTTGGTGATGCGCGGATCGCGATCGACCGTGAACTCGGGGCCCTTGATGCCCGAACGCATGGTGCGCAGCTTATAGCAGATGAACGGCTTGCCGCGATGGCCGATGCGCACCTGGCGGAAAACGGCAGGGCCGGGGCTTTCCAGTCGGATCGCTACACTGGCAAGAGCGATGATCAAGAGGAAGATCGGGAAAAGCATTATGGCGAGCATCAAGTCCAGCGTCCGCTTCAGTCGTAGATAGAAGAGCGAAGGTAGCAGCGCGCCAAACTCATTCTCGGATTCGTTGTTGAACCGAACCCGGCCTGTGAGACCCTCGACAATATGCGACAAATGATAGACTGGCACGCCATTGAGCACCATCTTGGTGATGAAGGAGGACCATCGCATCGAGAGATCGGCATGCGGGTCATAGGCGATCGCTGTCATGCCCTTGACGAACTGCGGCTGTTCCAGCGGCAACCAGGCAACGCTTTCGGGCAAGTCCCTCAAGGTCGTGTCATCGACACCGAGAATCCCGATCACCGGGTGCAGGTGCTTGGTTCGCAACAGCGCAAGCAGCATGTTTAGCGCGATCACCACCGCAAGGCTGACGAAGATTGGCTTCACACCGAGCGGAACCTTGGTGACGTAAAGAGTGAAATAGGAAAAACCGTAGGAAGCCATGAAAGTCGGAATGACAACGGCAGCCGAGGAGATCAGTGGCAGCGCAGCGATGCGCTGCACCGAAAAATGGCCTGTTACGATCGCCAGCAGACAACATGCCAGCGTCGGAGCGAAATGTTCCAGCGTCGGGATAATCCGGCCAAGGGTTTGAGGCTGGATGATGGAGAACAACGGCGCAATCAGTCCGACCATCAGGCCAAGCGCAAGAACATAGCGATTCGAGCTGAGGATGACGCGCGCAAGCCGGCTGTCAGCGGCTGCCGCCACAGGATGGATCGATCCCCTTTTCACAACGATATTGTTCACGATGCATATTCCATTAGGCTTGGACGGGACGTTGGCCTGAACAGTCTGTTGGTGGTCGAACCACCACGCCATGTGGCGCTTTGGGGCCCCTTTCCACCCGTTGTAGCCAAAAGTCAAATGGCAGCTATGACTGGCCCACGCAGTGCCGCGCGGCACTGCGTGGGCCACAAATTGAGATGCCGGGACATCGCCCCGCATTGCGGAACGGGCAACGCACTCTTGTGACGGCGGGAACATGCTACTAAGAGCCGCGAACCGGATGGGGGCTGAGACCTGAACTTGCGCTCTTTTTCAAGGCCGCCGCCCCGAAGGGAACACCGGACTGGCGCATCTGGGGTTGGGCGGAAGGGCTGAAATTCACACAACAGTCTGCGGCCAGGTCCTTCGCTCGCAACGTCTTATTGCCTTTCAGGCCAATCAAATTGCAACGTTTATGACATTTCGACTCGAGGTGGCGGGTGAATTACAGGCCTGATATTGATGGACTACGCGCCATTGCGGTTTCCACGGTTGTTTTGTTTCATCCAGGCGTACCCTTCCTGTCGGGGGGCTATGTCGGTGTCGATGTATTCTTTGTTATTTCGGGCTATCTGATTACCGGTATCATCAACAAGGAAATAGTTTCGGGCACGTTCAGCTTTCGGAATTTCTTCGAACGTCGCATCCGGCGAATTTTCCCTGCGCTGTTTTTCATGCTTTTCGTAACTACGGTGATGGCGTCGATAGTTATGATGCCTCGGGATTTGATGGACTATGCAAAATCCTTGGTCGCCACCGTGCTGTCGGGATCAAACATGCTGTTCTGGTGGCAATCGGGATATTTCGATGGCGCTGCCGAGGCAAAGCCTCTTCTGCACACCTGGTCGCTCGCAGTGGAAGAGCAATTCTATCTCGCGTTTCCGCTGATCCTAGTGCTGCTGCAGCGATTTATGCCCCGTAGAATCCAGCCGGTCGTAGTAACCGCCATATTGCTGTCCTTCGGCCTGTCGGTTGCGTTAATGGCTATATCGCCGACATCGAGCTTCTACATTGCACCGCTCAGGGCGTGGGAGCTGCTGATCGGTGCGATGCTCGCCTTTGTCGGCCATGCCAGGATCAGCAATCCGCTATTGCGTGAGCTTCTTGCCGGAGCAGGCCTGGTCGCCATACTGGCCACGGCAGTGCTGTACACAAAGCTGACGACTTTTCCTGCCCAGGGCGCGGTGCTGCCGGTGCTGGGCAGCGCGTCGATTATCCTGGCCGGTTCGACCGGAACTACACTTGTCGGCCGGCTTCTGGCGCTGCGCCCGATGGTGTTTGTTGGCCTGCTGTCCTATTCCTTCTACCTCTGGCACTGGCCCGCGCTAGTCTTGGCCGAATATGTCGCGATCGACGAGCTGACCACCATGCAATCGGCGATCGCCGTCGGCTCGGCATTGTTTATGGCCTATCTTTCGTGGAGGTTCGTCGAACGCCCATTCCGGTCGAAAACCGGCCTGATCAAGACGCAAAAGGCAGTGTTCGTCGCTGCCGCTGCCACGGTCATGTTAAGCATCGGCCTGAGCGGCGCGATTTTGGTGGCGCAGGGCTTGCCCTTGCGTTTCTCGCCGAACGTCACTCGCATCCTCGTAGCCAGCGAATCGCTCACCGACCGCATGGCCACCTGCTCGGCACAGGTCGAAAAGCAGCTGGATCCAAAGGGCGGGTGCGTCATTGGCAGCAACCCGCAGCCCACAGGCTTTCTGATGGGCGATTCGCATGCCGATGCCATAACAGGCGCGGTCCAGGCAGTTGCCAAGGCTAAGGGGATGTCCTTTTATTACGGGGTTGATGCTAGCTGCCCGCCGTTGCTCGGCGTCGGGACTGGCACGCAATGCATTGCAAACAATCGGCGCTGGCTCGACTTTATCGGCAAGCATCCGGAAATCAGGACCATTATCATCGCATCACGCTGGACATCCTATACCCGTGGTAGGGCCGTCGATTTCGGCCCGGCGGAGAGCAACGAGCAACTCCCTTATCTGATGCTTGAAAACGGCGAGACCGTCCCGCGCTTTTCCATACAGGCGAAGCGCGCCATGCAGACCGGAATTAGTGGCATGGTCGATGCACTTATCAAGCTGGGCCGTGACGTGGTCATCGTCTACCCGATACCCGAAACCGGGTATAACATCCCGACGACACTGGCGCGGATGGTGAGCCAAGGGCGCGCGCCCGAGAAATTCACGCGGCCTATGCGCTACTATCAGCAAAGGCAGCGTTCGACTTTCGAGATCCTCGATAGCCTGCCCTATGGCGAACATCTTAAGGCGCTCCATCCCGAGCAAATTCTGTGCGACAACGGGCAGTGCCGGGTTTATTCGGCTGGCAAGGTGCTTTACTGGGATGATGACCATCTCAGCCTTGAGGGTGCAATGCTACTCTATCCCGACCTTTTGGACATTATTGGTTCTTTCCCCGTGCGCTAATGTTTGCAGCCATCACTTGCTAGTCCCCGAAGACTTGGACATCTGCATTCTCTATCTGGCCGGAACAGCCCATTCCCCAATGTTAGGTGTCGTTGGAACAATCGCCCGGCGCAATGTTTTGAATGAGTTGATCGATGACCTGAAAGAGATGGAGTACAGCGGCTATGATTCGGTCCACATGTGCACGGTTCATGAAGGCCCGCGTGCCCACAGGCGCGCCCAGGGCAAGCTGAGTGACCAGGTCGATATACTAACCAAGGACTTCGCGCCGGAACATTTCGGCATTGCGCACACTCGCTGGGCGACGCACGGCGCGCCGACCAAATCGAACGCGCACCCACATGCGACCCAAGAGGTTGACCTTGTGCACATCGGTATCACTGAGAACTTCAAGAGCCTGGGCAATGCGTTGATCGAGCGCGGCCGCCGGTTCGAGAGCGAAACCGATTCGGGAATGGGCGTACGTCTGCTAATACCAAGGCGCGCTGAGGCTGACTCACGAGAGGGATTCCCAACTGGCTGAAATTGTGATTCGTTGCGGCAGGCATATGGAGGCTTGCAATGGCGGCAGCGAGTGGGGTTCGGACCGATTACACATCATCGGATTTGCGGGGATTTGCCCGACGATGCAGTGACCCGGAACAGGTTCGTCGGCTGCTGGCGCTGGCGTTGATCGTTGACGGTGGAAGTCGGAATGATGCGGCCCGGTTTGCCGGGGTCACCCTGCAGATCGTGCGCGACTGGGTGTTGCGGTTCAACGAGTGCGGTCCTGATGCCCTGGCAACACGCAAGGCACCGGGACGAGCTTCGATCCTGAATGATGAGCGACGCGCCCGGCTGGCGGAGCCGGTCGAGGCTGGGCCGATCCCTGCTGCCCATGGCGTTGTGCGCTGGCGGCTTGCAGATCTGGCGCAGTGGGGCTGGGATGAGTTCGCGCTTTCTGTCACCCGCCATACCTTGGGGCGCGAGCTTCGCGCGATGGGATATCGCAAACTCTCTGCGTGACCACGGCATCACGGGCAGAAGCCCGATGACATTGTCGATTTTAAAAAAACTTCGCCTCCCGTCTGGCGCGGATCAAGCGAAGGCTCCCGAGAGGAACGCCCGTAGAGCTTTGGTAGCGGGACGAAGCGCGCATCGGCCAGCAAACCAAGCTCACCCGGCGTTGGGCCAGACGCGGCACCCGCCCATCAGCGCCCAAGGATCAGCGATGCGCCTCCGCATGGATGTTTGGTGCGATATGCCCCGCTGAAGGGAAGGCCGCCGGGATCGTCATGCCCAAATGCAACAGCGAGGCGATGAGTATACATCTTGAGGAAATCGCCTTCCACATCGCGCCAGGTGCGCATGCGGTGCTGCTGCTTGATCAGGCCGGATGGCACAACTCGGCCGAGCTGGTCATATCTCCCAATATCACCCTCATGCCTCTGCCTCCCAGGTGCCCAGAACTCAATCCGGTGGAGAATGTGTGGCAGTTCATGCGCGACAACTGGTTATCGAACCGCATCTACCAATCATACGACGACATCGTCGACCACTGCTGCTTCGCATGGAACAAGCTCGTCGATCAGCCATGGCGAATTATGTCTATCGGCCTGCGCAGGTGGGCTCATGGGTCATGATCAATGCGCGTTGGTATAAGTGAGCAGATCTCGGTAGGCGGCAGGTCGCGCTGCCACAGATGGATTTCGCGATGTCCGATATCGACCGGGTGACGATCATCGCCTGCGGTACCGCTTCTTATGTCGGCATGATCGCCAATACTGGATCGAGCAGCTGGCGCGCGTGACCGTCGAAGTCGATGTGGCATCTGAATGCCGCTATCGTGATCCCGTCCTGATGCCGGGCATGCTGGGGGTCTTGGTGTCCCATTCGGGTGAGACCGCCGATACGCTGGCGGCGTTTCGGCACATGAAGGCAGGAGGGGCGACCACCGCTGGCATCATCAACGTGCCGCCCAGCTCGATTGCGCGCGAGGTCGAACTTTTTGCTGCCGACGCATGCCGGGCCGGAAATCGGGGTTGCCTCGACCAAGGCGTTTACCTGCCAGCTGGCGTGATGGCGGCGCTCGCGGTCAACCTGGCCCGCGCCAAGGGACGATTGGATGCTGCCGAAGAGGCCGAAATCGTCCGTCACCTCATCGAAGCGCCTGCGGCGATCAACGAAGCGCTGGGTCATGATGCCGAGATCGAGGCGATGGCGCACACGATTGCGCAGGCCCGCGACGTGCTGTATTTGGGGCGCGGGCCGGACTACGCGCTGGTACTCGAAGGCGCGCTGAAGCTCAAGGAAATCAGCTATATCCATGCCGAAGGCTATGCTGCAGGCGAGATGAAGCATGGCCCGATCGCGCTGATCGACGAGGCGGTGCCGATCATCGTCATCGCCGCCTCCGGCCCGCTGTTCGAAAAGACGGTGAGCAACATGCAGGAAGTGCGCGCGCGCGGCGGCCAAGTGGTGCTGATCTCCGATGCCGAAGGCTTGGCTGAAGCAGGCTAAGGCTGCCTGGCAACCATCGAGATGCCCAAGGTACACCCCATAATTGGCCCTATGGTTTACTGCGTACCAATTCAGTTGCTCGCCTATCACGTCGCCGTCGCCAAGGGCACCGATGTCGATCAGCCGCGCAACCTGGCGAAATCAGTGACGGTAAAATAGAACCAACAAGGATAATCATAGCCTTACCGCACCAATTTATCACCTAATAAAATAATAACTTAGATGATATATATTTATAATTGCCTGCTCCGCTCACTTATCCAAGTGAATGCCATAGACCCATCTCTGAAATAAAATTCTAAGCGGGTGCAGCCCAATTAGAACTATTCACAAAGTACCAGATTAAAATTTATATTGCAAGCAATCACCGAGCAATCACACACAGACTTTTGTATTCATCTGACCTTGCGGTGGCTGCGCCAGGGTCGCACGATGGAGATATGCGAACCGATCTCGACCATCTGCCCAGCCGGAAGCAGCAGGAGCTGCAGGGCGCAATGCGTATCCTGTTCGAGGAGTTTGCGGCCGCGATCGGCAGCACTACAGCGCCTTGGAAAAAGCAGGGCCGTATCCTCAAGATTATTCTTTATGGCAGCCATGCCCGCGGTGACTGGGTCAATGACCCTGTTGGCGGCTATAAGTCAGATTTTGATCTGTTAATTGTGGTTAATGACGAACGCCTTACCGATATCGTTGATTATTGGGCAGCCACAGATGACCGGCTGATGCGCGCGATGACAATCACGCACACGCTCAGCGCGCCGGTGAGCTTCATCGTTCACAGCCTCAAGGATGTGAACAAGCAGTTGGAGCAGGGACGTCCGTTCTTCACCGATATCGCCACACAGGGCATCGCGCTGTACGAGGCCGAGGGGTTTCCGTTTACGACGCCGGCCAAACTCGCCCCAGATGTGGCTCGTGCTGAGGCGCAGAAGCATTTTGACATCTGGTTTGAGCAAGCAGACAGTGCCAAGTCAGGAGCGATGTTTTTCGTCCAAAAGGGCAAATCCCGTGACGCTGCGTTCTTGATGCATCAGGCTACAGAACGGCTTTACCACTGCGTGATGCTTGTCTTCACCCTCTACAGCCCAAAGTCTCACAAACTGGCCTTTCTCCGCGGCCATGCGGAGGCGATCGCGCCCGAGCTGACCAAGGCCTGGCCTCGCGACGTCCGGTTCAGCCGCCGGTGCTTCGAACTGCTGCGGCAGGCATATGTGAATGCGCGTTATTCCCTGCACTTCAAGGTTAACGACGAGGAGCTAGCTTGGCTTTGCGAACGCGTGTCTCTCTTGGAGAACTTAGTTGGGGACTGACGTGATGTCGTGGACGACCTCCGCACCACCGTAGCTGTGTGATGATGTGGTCGTTGTAGGTCCACGTCTAGGAGTCGTTCCATGGAGCAGAAGATTGTCACCGTCGGATTGGATCTGGCGAAGAATGTGTTTCAGGTCCACGCCATCGCTGCCGATGGCGCAGTGCTGTTCCGGCGCAGGTTGCGCAGGACAGAAATCATCCGCTTCTTCACTGAGTTGCCGCCTTGCCTGGTCGGCATGGAAGCGTGTACGTCGGCGCATCACTGGGCGCGCGAGTTGACGGCGAACGGCCATGAGGTGCGCCTCATGCCTCCGGCCCATGTTAAGCCGTATGTGAAGCGTGGGAAGACCGATGCAGCGGATGCTGAAGCGATCTGCGAAGCGGTCACCCGGCCGACGATGCGCTTCGTCGCTGTGAAGTCGGTCGAGCAGCAGGCGGTGCTGATGCTCCACAAAAGTCGCGACCTGATGGTCAGACAGCGCACCATGTTGATCAACGCGCTCCGCGGCCACCTAGCTGAATACGGGATCGTGACGGGTCTGGGCGCTGGCGGCGTAGTGGCTTCCCTGAAGGCGCTGCACGAAGAGCAGGACAGGTTTCCCGCACACACGCGTTCGGCCCTTCATGCTATTGCCGCTCAGCTGAGGGCACTAACCAGCGAGATCGATAGGCTTGAGGCGCAAATCCTCGATTGGCACCGTAACAACGAGACGAGCCGCAGGTTGGCTACGATCCCGGGGATCGGCCCGATCACAGCTTCAGCTATCGCGGCAGCGGTGCCCGACGCCTCTCCGTTCCGATCAGGTCGTCAGTTCGCCGCCTGGCTTGGGCTCACACCTCGTGCGAACAGCTCGGGCGGCAAAGAGCGGCTCGGCGGAATAACCAAACAGGGCGATGGCTATCTTCGCCGGCTTCTGGTCGTCGGTTCGACTGCTGTTATGCGAATAACGCGCAAGAATCCGGCTCGCCAACCCTGATGGCGGACCTGCTCGAGCGCAAGCCTGCGAAGATCGCGGCAGTGGCGCTCGCCAACAAGATAGCACGGATTGCCTGGGAAGTGACGACGCGGAAGGAGGTCTACGCCGCCGCCGCATAACGAGATCTCCGTCACTCGACAATCGCGTGATGGGATGCGTTGGAGCAGCTTAGTAGTGATGACGAACCGGTCAGACCGGGGGTTGGTGAAACCCAGAGGGTCAAAGCGCTTCGAGCGCGATGACGTGATTAGGGAGCCAGCCTGCGGATTTCATCAGGGCCAGCAGCCATTTGGTGCTGCGCGAACAGGCCGAACACATGGATGCACCCGACCGAGGTCATCAATGCCGAAAATCTCTTGCGCCGCGGAGGTCGTCCACACATGGACCTACAACGACCGCAGTATGACACAGCTACGCTGGTGCGGGGGCCGTCCACGCCATCACGTCACTGGACCAACTTGAGCGACAGCAAGTTTCCTATTCACATGGATGCCCGTAGCCAGCTGGTATCATTGTGGCGAGCTGTCTCCCATAAATCTGCAGCTGCTGGCTCGCAAACTGCGCCGTGTGCCGCAAATCACACTAGAGGTTGAGATTACCTATCAAACCGGTCTAAAGGCCCGGCCCGATCGCAATATCGTTAACGAGTACACAAACGGATAGCTGGCAACGACGCCTACAGTTCCTGTTTCGTATCTGCTTTGAAAGGCCTCTTCCTGCATGTGTGGTATCGTTGGAATCCTCGCCCGGCGCGATGTCGTGGGCGATCTGGTCGATGGTTTGAAGCGGATGGAATACCGCGGATATGACTCCGCGGGAGTCTGCACGGTGCACGACGGCCAGCTGGTGCGTCGGCGCGCGCAGGGCAAGTTGCGCAATCTGGTCGATGTGCTGGCGAAGGATCCCGCGCCCGGCCATGTCGGCATCGCGCACACCCGCTGGGCGACGCACGGCGCGCCGACCACATCGAACGCGCATCCACATGCTACGGACGAAGTGGCGCTGGTGCACAACGGCATCATCGAGAATTTCAAGCAGCTGCGCGATGCGCTGATAGCGCGTGGTCGCCGTTTCGAGAGCGAGACCGATTCCGAGGTCGTCGCGCATCTGCTGAGCGAGCGGATCGAGGCCGGCGACAGCCCGCAGGACGCGGTCAAGGCCGTACTGCCGCAGCTGCGCGGCGCCTTCGCGCTCGCCATCGCGTTCCGCCAGTATCCGGATATGCTGATCGGCGCGCGGCTGGGTTCGCCTCTGGTGCTGGGCTATGGCGAGGGCGAGACCTATCTGGGTTCCGACGCGCTGGCGCTCGCTCCATTGACGCAGCGCATCGCCTATCTCGAAGAGGGCGACTGGGTGGTGCTGACCCGCGACGGCGCGCAGGTCTTTGACGCCGACAATGCTCCGGTCGAGCGCGAGGTCACGCTGTCGGGTGTGACAGGCGCGCTGATCGACAAGGGCAACCACCGCCATTTCATGCAGAAGGAAATCTTCGAGCAGCCGGTGGTCGTGGCGCAGACGCTGCAAAGCTATATCCGCTCGGTCGAACAGCAGGTGGCGCTGCCGCAGATGGACTTCGAGCTTTCGGACATCGACCGGGTGACGATCATCGCCTGCGGCACCGCATCCTATGTTGGCATGATCGGCAAATACTGGATCGAGCAGCTCGCCCGCGTGCCGGTCGAGGTCGATGTCGCGTCGGAATACCGCTATCGCGATCCGGTGCTGTCGCCCGGAATGCTGGGCGTGGTCGTGTCTCAATCGGGCGAGACCGCCGATACGCTGGCGGCCCTGCGCCACATGAAGGCGGGCGGGGTGACCACCGCAGGCATCATCAACGTTCCCACCAGCTCGATGGCGCGCGAGGTCGATCTGTTGCTGCCGACGCACGCGGGCCCCGAGATCGGGGTGGCCTCGACCAAGGCGTTCACCTGCCAGCTGGCGGTGATGGCGGCGCTTGCGGTCAATCTTGCGCGCGCCAAGGGGCGCCTCAGCCAGGCTGAAGAGGCCGAGATCGTGCGCCATCTGATCGAGGCGCCCGCTGCGATCAACGCGGCGCTGGCACATGATGCCGAGATCGAGGCAATGGCGCACACCATCGCACAGGCGCGCGACGTGCTGTATCTGGGGCGTGGGCCGGACTATGCGCTGGCGCTGGAAGGCGCGCTGAAGCTCAAGGAAATCAGCTACATCCACGCCGAAGGCTATGCCGCAGGCGAGATGAAGCATGGCCCCATCGCGCTGATCGACGAGGCGGTGCCGATCATCGTCATCGCGCCCTCGGGCCCGCTGTTCGAAAAGACGGTGAGCAACATGCAGGAGGTGCGCGCGCGCGGCGGCAAGGTGGTGCTGATCTCGGATGCCGAAGGCCTCGCCGAAGCAGGCGAGGGGTGTCTTACCACGATCGAGATGCCCAAGGTCCACCCGCTGATCGCGCCGCTCGTCTATGCCGTGCCGGTCCAGCTGCTCGCCTATCACGTCGCGGTCGCCAAGGGCACCGATGTCGATCAGCCGCGAAACCTCGCCAAGTCCGTCACTGTGGAGTGACGGGGTCCAGAGGTCATCAATCGACCAGATAGCCTGACCGTCACCGGCGGCTGCCATTGCGGCGAGGTGCGGTTCCAGGCCGACGTCGCGCCGCAGGTGCAGGATGCGCTGACCAGCCACTGCTCCGAAACGGCGCTTTAGGACCTATTCGACGGTAACACCGTACCGACCAATTTCTCGTGAACGCTAAAACTGGTCTAAGCGGGGCTCTGTTGTATAGCAGAAGGACTTCACCCTTGGTGCGTTTGTGGGGAGTGATCAAACGTCGAAAGCATATCCATTTTCGATGCGTTGTATGGCTTGGCGCTTGCAAACGCTTGGCTCGGATAGCAAGGTAAGCCAATGCGCTCCGACCTCGACCATCTACCCGAACAAAAGCAGAGCGAACTGCGAGCGGCAGTCCGTATATTGTTTGATGAGTTTGCTGCAGCAATCGGCAACACTACGGCCCCTTGGAAAAGGAAGGGAAGAATTCTTAAGGTCGTCCTGTATGGAAGTTTTGCTCGAGGGGATTGGGTCGATGATCCGCTCAGCGGTTACAAATCTGATTATGATCTTCTCGTAGTAGTAAACGATGAAAGATTATCGGATGTTGTTGACTACTGGGCTGGTACAGATGATCATTTGATGCGCGAGATGGTGATAACAAATAGGTTGAGCGCGCCGGTGAATTTTATTGTACACACTATCAGTGATGTAAACAGGCAACTAAAACACGGCCGACCATTCTTCGTCGATATCGCAAAACAAGGTATAGCTCTCTATGAGGCAGAGGGCTTTCCGTTTGCTATGCCTACTAAATTAGGGGAAAAAGCCTCGCTTGAGGAGGCGCGAAATTACTTTAATCAATGGTACCCCAGCGCCAAAAGGCGCCTGCAGACATTCAGAATCGAACAACTCGAAGCGCACGCCGACGTCGAATGGCGGCGTGATGCAGCTTTTACCCTACATCAAGCAACTGAGCGGCTTTACCATTGCTTGATGCTAGTCTTCACCCTGTATAGTCCAAAATCTCACAAGCTGGGCTTTCTGCGCGGCCATGCTGAAGAGCTGTCACCTGGGCTCATTGCGGCGTGGCCGCGCAATGACCGGTTCAGTCGGCGATGTTTCGAATTACTCCGGCAGGCCTACGTGAATGCCCGCTACTCATCCCACTACAAGATAAGCGAAGAAGAACTCGATTGGCTTGGCGAACGTGTGTTAGTGTTGCAGGAGTTAGTACGCATAGCATGTTTGGATAAAATTGAATGAAAAATCCTATAAATAGAGCAATCATGGCGACAGTTACCATATAATTCAGACTTTAGTGCAGTGCAGCCGGAACCAGCAGGCCTGGGAATGGTAGAGCTGTTTTTTAAGTGGATAAGTGTGTAACAATATACTCAACCCTCCTGAAAATCAGGTCGCCACGGAATTGGTGCTTGTAGCAGCGATAGTCTAATTGAAATTTGGCATTCGGATTCGACGGTTTCGGGATTTCCGGCGGACTGCTGCACTGATGCACTGATGCACTGATGTACTGATGCACAAGGCACCTGCTCAGCTTTTATGTGAGCAGGCGAACACTTTAGGAGTTTATCAGTTTGAATGAACTTTCTGGGGTCTAGTCGGTGCTACTGGTGTTGATGCCGGGCTTGTTTGAGAGCTGCGGCATCTAGATCACAAGGTTCCGTAAGGCTTGGCAGGACGAGATCACATCGGCGCTTCTGGTTTCCAGCTGCGCGCTTACTGAAGCGCTGAAGGCCTGCAGCATCAAGAAACTTTTGAATAGCCTGACTTTTTTCAGCTCTGCGCGTTACACGATATGAAAAGTCTTGTAAAAAACTGGACCACATTTTTTGGCGGGCCACCAATGGGCTTGGCGAAGAGTCTTCCATCTTTTTAGATAGACTGCCCAGATTGACGTGTCACGCTTGACTAAACTGGGAGCATCGCGGAGATGACAGTTATGAATGTAATGGCTTTTCCGATGAAGCTTACGGCGCGCGAGGTGACAAAGCCATGGGGAAAGGCCGATGTCCCGGCTCCCTTCAGCAACACCGGCCCCGACAAGATCGGCGAAATCTGGTTCGAGGCTGAAGGCGCTGCTCCGCTCGCGTTGATGGTGAAGTACATCTTCACTAGCGAGAAGCTGTCGATCCAGGTCCATCCTGGCGATGCCTACGCGCGCTCGATCGGCCTGTCCGGCGGCAAGGAGGAGTGCTGGCTGGTGCTCGATGCCGAACCCGGCGCGACGCTGGGGATCGGCCTGGTGCGCGACCTCAGCGGTGACGAACTGCGCGCGGCCGCGCTCGATGGCTCGATCGAGCAGCTGCTTGCCTGGCTCCCGGTGGCGCGCGGCGACTTCTTCTACATCCCGGCTGGCACCATCCACGCCATCGGCGCGGGGCTCAGCCTGATCGAGATCCAGCAGAACGCCGATGTGACCTTCCGGCTGTACGATTATGGCCGCCCGCGCGAACTGCATCTCGACCAGAGCATCGCGGTTGCGAACGCTGCGCCCTATCGCCACACGCTGGCGCGGCACATCGATCTGGACACCGACCAGACACTGGTCGACGGGCCGCTGTTCGAGCTTCGCCTGGCAGGAGATGCCCCCGAAACGCTGGAGGGAACAGGCCCGCTGCTGGTGATCCCGATCGAAGGCAGCGTATCGGTGCAGAGCGCCGCCGGTGCCGTTACCGCGGTAGCGGGCGAATGTCTCGCGATCGATCCAGCCTCTTCCTATCACGCCAGCAGCGACGCGCGCCTGCTGCTCGCCCGCGCTCATGAGAACGGCCAGACTGCATGACAAAAATCCTTCCCGTGATCCTGTCGGGCGGTTCGGGCACCCGGCTTTGGCCGCTGTCGGTCGAAGCCCGCCCCAAGCAGTTCCTGCCCTTGGTCACCGACCGGTCGATGTTCGCCGACACGCTTGCGCGCGCCAACGGCTCGGACAGGTTCGGCCCTGCGCTGATCATTGGCGCGGAGCGTCATTGCGATCTGATGCAGGCCGAACTGACCGAAGCGGGGCTGGGCGATGCGCGGATTCTGCTGGAGCCGAGCGCGCGCAACACTGCGCCTGCTATCGCGCTGGCGGCGCTGGCGGCAGGATCGGGCGATGCGGTGATGCTGGTGATGCCCAGCGACCATGTCATCGGCGATCTGGATGCGTTTCTCGCCGCAGTCGACGCTGCGCGTCCCGCCGCGGAACAGGGCTGGCTGGTCACCTTCGGCATCGAGCCGACCGGGCCCGAAACCGGCTTTGGCTATATCCTCATGGCCGCGCCGCTCGCCGATATCCCCGGGGTCCGGCAGGTCGAACGCTTCATCGAAAAGCCGCCGCGCGACAAGGCCGAGGCGATGCTGGCCGAGGGCAACCATGCCTGGAATGCCGGGATCTTCCTGATGCGCGCCGATCGCTATCTGGAGGAGCTGGCGCTGCACGCCCCCGACATGCTGCGCGCCGCAAGGGAATCACTCGAGGGCGTCCAGCTCAACGCGCGCACCATCCGCCCGCTGCCCGACCGCTTTGCCGCCTGCCCCTCCGATTCGATCGATTATGCGGTGATGGAACGCGCAGACCGCGTCGCCATCGTGCCGGTGTCATGCGGCTGGTCGGATGTCGGCAGCTGGGACGCGCTGGCAGGCATCGCCCCGCCCGACGACGCGGGCAACACCCGCCATGGCGAGGTCATCGCGATCGGTTGCAGCAATTCGCACATCCATGCCGACGGCATCACCGTCACCGCATCGGGCATCAGCGACCTCATCATCATCGCCAACGGCAGCCACGTGATGATCGTCCCCAAGGGCCGCTCGCAGGACGTCAAGAAGATCGTCGAGGCGCTGAAAGCGGGCGGGTAGCAGCACGGGCAAGAGGCAACGAGGCGGGCAGATGATCCGGTTTCCATCCCTTTTCGCCCCATGGCTTGCCATTGGAGCGCTGTGCCTTGGAATCGCTGCGTGCAGCGGTGGAACGGTGGCTGGCGAGGATAACAGCACAAAGGCGCGTTCGATGGGCAATCCGGTGGTTCATTTCGAGATCCCCGTCACCGACATGGACCGGGCGGTGGCGTTCTATGAAGCCGTGTTCGGCTATCGGCTGACCCGGCAAGAGGTCGATGGATATGACATGGCGTTCTTTGCGCGCGCCGACGGGGCTGCCGGTGCGAGCGGGGCGCTGGCCAGAGGCGATGTCTACCGGCCGAGCAAGGAGGGCGTGATCGTCTATTTCGACGTTCCCGATATCGATGCGGTGCTGCAAAAGGCCAAGGCCCGAGGCGCCAGGATCCTCTACGCGAAGAAGGATATCGGCGCGGCGGGGTTTGTCGCCGAAATCGAGGACAGCGAAGGCAATCGCATCGCGCTGTCGCAGGTCAGGGACTGATCGCGCACAGCGGGCAAAGAGCGCCAGCGCCCGCCTATTCGTCTTCGCGCAGCGCCGGGGCGACCCGTTCTTCCTGCGGCGTCGGCGGCAGACGACGCACAGGGGGCCGGGGTTCAGCCTGACGGACCTGCGGCCGGTTGACCGGATCACGGCCAAGCGCGCGATCTATGAAATTGTCATCCAGCCGCTCGGGCTGCTGCACCGGCGGCGGCGCGAACGGGTCGGGCTCGGCCGGGCCGCGGCCCGGATCGATCGGGTTGCCGTTCTCGTCGATGAAGATCACATCGTCGGGCGAGCCGAAATAGGCCTCGTCGTCGGGCTCTAGCTGCCATTCGGGAAGCTTGAGCTCGGTGTCGAACGGCTCGACCTTGCGCTTGGCGACCGCGACCTTCATGAACGAGGCGAACGCGCGCGCGGGCGCGGTGCCGCCCTGCAGCCCGCCGACCGGGCGGGCATCGTCGCGGCCCATCCATACGCCGGTGGTGATCCCGCTCGAAAAGCCAAGGAACCAGCCGTCCTTGTTGCTGTTGGTGGTGCCGGTCTTGCCCGCCACAGGCCGCCCGATCTGCGCGGCGCGCCCGGTGCCGACATTGACCGCGGTCTGCAGCAGGTCGGTCATCCCGGCGGTGACGTGCGGCGGAACGAGCACCTGGCTCATGTCGGATTCATGGCTGTAGAGCACCTCGCCATCGCTGGTGGTGACCTTGGTGATACCATAAGGCGAAATCGCGACCCCACCCGAGCTGACCCCGGCAAAGGCGCGCACCATATCGATCACGCGCACCTCGGACGATCCCAGCACCATCGAGGGCAAGGTCGTGATCGGGGTGGTGATACCAAAACGGCGCGCCATGTTGGCGATCGAGCTGGTGCCGACATCCTCGCCGATCCGCGCGGCAACGGTGTTCTTGGAATAGGCAAAGGCGGTGCGCAGCGTGATGTCGCCCGCATAGCTGCCGCCGCTGTTGCGCGGAGACCAGCCGCCGATGGTGATCGGCGCGTCGGTGACGATGTCCTCGGGCGTATAGCCCGCCTCCAGCGCGGAAAGATAGACGAACAGCTTCCACGCCGAACCCGGCTGGCGCAGCGCGCTGGTCGCGCGGTTGTAGTTGGAGGTGACGTAATCGGTGCCGCCGACCATCGCGCGCACCGCGCCATCGCGGTCGAGCGAGACCAGTGCGCCCTGCGCGCCGCGCGGCACATGCGCCTGGATCGCTGCGGTCCCTGCGCGCTGCATGTTGAGATCGAGCGTGGTCCACACCACGATCGGCTCGCCATTGTCCTCGATCAGCGTGTCGAGCTGCGGCAATGCCCAGTCGGTGAAATAGCGTACCGAATTCTGGCCCTTTTCGGGCGCGAACTCGACGCCTTCGAGATCCGCCTCGGCGGCCTGGGCCGGGGTGATCGTGCCGACATCCTGCATCACCTGCAGCACCACGCCCGCACGGCCCAGAGCGGCCTCGCTGTCGGCGGTGGGGGAGTAACGCGAGGGCGCCTTGACCAGTCCGGCGATGATCGCGGCCTCGGCGAGCGACAGCGTCTTGGCATCATGGTTGAAGAACTTGCGCGCCGCCGAATCCACGCCATAGGCGCCGCCGCCGAAATACACCTTGTTGAGGTACAGCTCGAGGATCTGGTCCTTGGAGAACTTGCGCTCCAGCGCCAGCGCCAGCACGCCTTCGCGGATCTTGCGGGTGTACGAACGGCTGTTGCTGAGGAACACGTTGCGCGCGAGCTGCTGGGTGATCGTTGATGTCGCCCGCACGCGGCCGCCGCCTGCGACCGAATTGTAGATCGCGCGGCCGATGCCGATCGGGTCGACGCCGGGGTGATAGGCGTAGCGGCGGTCCTCGACCGAGACCATCGCGTCCTTCATTACCTGCGGAATGTCATCGATATCCAGCCATTCGCCGAAGCTTGGGCCCAATTGCATGATCTCGGTGCCATCGGCGGCCTTGACCAGGATCATCTGGCCGTTGGGCGAGGATTTCAGGTCCTGGAAGCTGGGCAGCGAACCCATCACGGTGACCACCGCGACGACCAGGCCGATCAGCCCGATCACCGCTGCCGCCGAGCCGATCTTGACGAAACGCCAGAACCACAGGCGCGGGCCGCTTGCGGGCCTGGGCTTCGACGCGGCCCTGTCACCCTTGTCTTTCACCGCCATGTGCAATCGGCCCCGATCATTGTGCCCAGCTCATTGTGCCAGGCTCATTATGCAACGCGCGCATCAGCCGCGCCGCAGCAAAGCGCCGCGTTTTGCAGCATCCGGCTTTCGCGTTGCTGAATATCGCGTCCAGTGCCATGCGCCAAGGCGTTTCGGTGGGGCCTCATGCCGTGCCCGGCCCGCCTGGCGCGTCGCCTGCCAGCGCCTGCGCCATTGCGAGTTCATGCGGCGTGTTGACGTTTATCAGCGCGCCTGGCTCTGGAAACTCCACCGCGCGCGCGCCCAGCGCCTCGCCCAGGCGGCGCAGCGACCATTTTTCGGCGCATACCTCTGCCGGAAGCGCTGCGATCACCGCGCGCGTGTCCCACAACGCAAAAGCGGGCTGCCAAGCGCCAGGGGTTCCGCCGTCGCCTGTGGCCATCGCCACCGGCGCAGATGGCGCCAGCCGCGCGACCAGATCGTCCGGCACGAAGGGCGCATCGACCGGCGCGGTGACGAACGCATGCACGTCGCGCGCCGCCAGATGCAGCGCCGCCGCGCGGATCGCGCCGACGGGTCCCGCTGGGCCTTCGGGGAGATCGGCGATCGCCTCGAGCCCGGTGCCATAATCATGCGGCGCCGACAGCAGCACCTGCTCCACCTGCCGCGACAATCGCCGCACCACCCTGTCGATCATGCGTTCGCCGCCGATCAGCGCCAGCGCCTTGTCCTCGCCCTGCATGCGGCGCGACTGGCCGCCTGCCAGCACCACGGCGACCTGCGGCAGGGACATATCCATCAGGCTCAGTTTGCAGGCGCCTTGGGGGCCAGCGGCGAGGGCTGCTCAATCGGCTGGCCAGCGGCATCGCGCAGGCCGCGCGGCTCGAGAATGGCCGCGCTTTCGATGATGTCGAGAGCGCGCCGCGCCTCGGCATAGATCCGCGCCTTGGCCAACCAGTCGGCGGCCTTGTTGCTTCCGGGCAGCCGCTCGATCTCGGCGAGTGCAGCCTCGACCCGCCCGGCCTCCAGATAGCGCTTGGCGCGCTGCAGCCGCTGCGAGGGGGTCTGCGACACGCTGCCCTGCTGCTCGACGACGAACAGCTCGCTCGCCTCGCGCTGCAGCGCATCGAAAAAGCCTTCATTGGCGGCGCGGCCCGAGACGATCGAGGGGCCGATCTCCTCAAGCTGCGCGCGCAATTGGTCCATGGTGACGGGGTTGCGCGCGGCGCGCACGATGGTGGCGACCGCATTGGGCTGTGCTGCGCCGAAACGCAGCTGCAGCTGGCCTTCGAGATAGCCCAGCGCCGAGGCGCGGTCGAGCGCGCGGCGCGCGGCAAAGGCGATCAGCAGCCCTTCGGCGCGCCCTGCATTGCCCGATGCCTCCTGCGCCTGAACATTGATCAGCGACAGCCGGTTCTCGAGCTCTGCCACCCGCACATCGAGCGCACGCGGCGAAACCGGGCCCCCGAGCATGCCGCCTGTCATCGCAGGCGGCGGGCCGCCGGCGCCGGGACCTGCCGGATCTGCGGTAATGACATTGCGGTCGAGCGCGGTCTGCGCAGGCGTTGCAGGTGTTTCGGTGAACCAGCCCGAGCGGGTGATCAGCCAGCCCGACAGCGTCGCTCCGCCGACAAAGGCAAGCGCCAGCAGGATCAGCAGCGTCCTGCCGCTGGCGCCTTGCGAAGGGCGGCCCGGGCGGGGGGTCTCGGGGTTCATCATGTCTCCGGTTGGTGATTGGGTGAAGCATGCTGGCACAGGGCGTCCGCGACGTCCAGCAAAGCACGGTCGTCGGTCGAGGCCGCGACGCGCACCGCAGCCCAGCCGGACCCTGCCGCATCGACCAACGCAGGCGCGAACAACGCGAGGCTGATCCGCCCGCGATCCAGCCCGGCGGAATCGACCAGGGCGGCAAAGTGCGAGGCCGCGCGCGCCGAATGCAGCAGCACCACGCAGGGGTTGGCCAGCGCATCTGCCAACGCAGGGGGCATCGGCAGCGCGCGCGAGCGATAGACGATGCGGGTGTCGATCGCGAGGCGGCTGTCGGGAAGATCGACGCGGTCTTCGCCCGCCAGCCGCAGGATGTGCAGATGGCCGTCCTCGACCAGCATCGGCAGCAAGGCGGCCAGCCCGCCTTGCCCTTGGCCGCGCACCCGGAAGCCGAGGTCCAGCGCCATCCGCGCGGTCTTGCCGCCCACCGCATAGACCGGCAGGTCCTTGAGGTCCGCGAGCGCCGGGCCGCCATGGCGAAAGACATTGGCGCTGCCCACCAGCAGAGCATCATAGGCGGACGGATCGGCGGGGCTCCAGGCGACCTGCTCGATGACGAACAGCGGCGTCACCAGCGGATCGTGCCCCGCAGCGCGCAGCGCCTGCGCGGTCGCGGTGGCGCCGGGCTGGGGCCGCAGCACGATGATGCGCGCGCCCGCCATCAGCCCGGATGGAACAGCCGCGTGATCGTCTCGGGGGCCTGGGCCAGCAGATCGGCGGCCAGCCGCGCCGGTGCGCCAGGATCGTTCGCCGCAAAGCGGATGTCGCCCGCGACATGCTGCGCGCCGTCTTCGGAATAGAGCACCGCGCGCAGATGGATCGTGGTGCCCGAAATCCGCGCCAGTGCAGCGATCGCCGAGTGGCAGTCGCCGCCCAATGCCTCGAGCAGAGCGCGTTCCGCCATCACGCAGGCTGAGGTCGGCGCATCGTCGATCCCGCCGATCAGCGCGCGCATGGCTGCATCATCCCGGCGCACTTCGATCCCCACCGCGCCTTGCGAGGGGGCAGGCAGCCAGTTGTCGCTGTCCAGCCGCACCGAGGCAATCCCCGGCAGCGTCTCGCCCAGCCGGTCGAGCCCGGCGGCGGCGAGCAGCGTCGCATCGGCCTCCCCGGCCTGCAACTTGCCGATGCGGGTGGCGACATTGCCGCGGAACAGCACCGGCACGATATCGGGGCGAAGGCTGCGAATCTGCGCGGAGCGACGCGGCGAGCTGGTGCCGAAGCGCGCGCCATGCGGCAGCGCATCGATGCTCGCAGCGCCCAGCAGGACATCGCGGACATCCGCGCGCGGCAGCATCGCGGCGAGCACAAAGGCCTCGGGACGGATCGTCTCGACATCCTTCATCGAATGCACCGAAAGGTCGATCGTGCCCCCGCCCAGCGACCAGTCGAGCTCGCGCGTCCACAGCGCCTTGCCGCCAACATCGGCAAGCGGACGGTCGGTGATCCGGTCGCCGCTCGCCACCACCGGCGACAGCTCGACCTGATCTTCGCCCAGCCCCCAGCGCGCGCGCAGCGCGGCGGCGGTCATGTGCGCCTGCGCCATCGCCAGCGGCGATGCGCGGGTGCCCAGCCGGATGGGCCGGTCGGCGAGGATTTCGGCTATGCCTTCTGGCAGGTCGGCGCGGGCGCCGGGATGCAATGTCTCTCCCATGCACCTTGTGCTAGCGGCCAATAGCGATAAGGGAAAGCCCCATGGCAATCATCCTCGGCATCGAATCAAGCTGCGATGAAAGCGCGGCCGCGCTGATCGGGTCCGATCGCAGCATCCTGGCGCACCGGCTGGCGGGGCAGGAAGACGCGCACCGTCCCTATGGCGGCGTGGTCCCCGAGATCGCCGCGCGCGCGCATGTCCAGATGCTCACCCCGCTGATTCAGGCCGCGCTCGACGATGCCGGGCTCACCCTCAACGATGTCGATGCGGTCGCCGCGACCGCAGGCCCCGGGCTGATCGGCGGCGTGATGGTCGGGCTGGTCACCGCCAAGGCGCTGGCGATGGCGGCGGGCAAGCCGCTGATCGCGGTCAACCATCTCGAGGGCCATGCGCTTTCGCCCAGGCTGGCCGACGCCAGCCTCAAATTTCCCTATCTGCTGCTGCTGGTCTCGGGCGGGCATTGCCAGATCCTGCGGGTCGATGGCGTGGGCCAGTACCGCAGGCTGGCGACGACGATCGATGATGCCGCAGGCGAGGCATTCGACAAGACCGCCAAGATCCTGGGGCTGGGCTATCCCGGCGGGCCGAAGGTCGAGGCGCTGGCGAAAACCGGCGATGCGCGGGCGGTACCGCTGCCAAGGCCGTTGCTGGGCAGCGCCGAGCCGCATTTCTCGTTCGCAGGCCTCAAGAGCGCGGTGCTGCGCGCGGCGCAGAGCGGGAGCCATCGGCCCGAGGATATCGCCGCAAGCTTTCAGGCGGCGGTGGTGGATTGTCTGATCGACAGGCTCGAGAAGGCTCTGTCCGGCTCTGCCGACGAGGGCGAACCCCCCCGAACCCTTGTCGTCGCAGGCGGAGTCGCGGCGAACGGCGCGATCCGCTCGGCGCTCGAGGCGCTCGCGAGCCGCCACGATATGGGCTTTGTCGCCCCGCCTTTATGGCTGTGCACCGACAATGCCGCGATGATCGGCTGGGCGGGAGCAGAACGCTTCGCTTTGGGGCTGACCGATCCGCTGGATATCGCCGCACGCCCGCGCTGGCCACTCGACCCACAGGCAGAAGCGGCGCGCGGTGCAGGAGTGAAGGCATGAGCGACACCAAACCAACGGTCGGCGTGATCGGCGGCGGCGCCTGGGGCACTGCCCTTGCGCAGATGCTGGCGAGCGATGGCCGCGAGGTGCTGCTCTGGGCGTTCGAACCCGCAGTGGTCGAGGAGATCAACGCGCAGCACCGCAACAGCGCGTATCTCGCCGGGATCGACCTTAACCCCGCGATCCGGGCCAGCACCGATCTGGCTGATCTGGCCGGTTGCGCGCTGCTGCTGGTGGTGACCCCCGCGCAGCACATGCGCCGCGTGCTCATGCAACTGCCACCCGGCACCGCCGATCTAGTGCTGTGCTGCAAGGGGATTGAAGAGGCGAGTGGCGACCTGATGGTCGATGCCGCGCGCGCCGCAGCTCCGGGACGCCCGCTGGCCGTGCTCTCCGGGCCGACCTTTGCGCACGAGGTTGCGCGCGGCCAGCCCACCGCGGTGACGCTGGCGTGCGAGGATCAAGCGCAATGGGAGCGGATCGCGCCACAGATCGCGCGCCCCGCCTTCCGCCCGTATTTCACCACCGACATCACCGGCGCCGAGATCGGCGGTGCGGTCAAGAACGTGCTCGCGATCGCGTGCGGCGTGGTCGAGGGGCTGGGGCTGGGCCAGAACGCCCGTGCCGCTTTGATCGCGCGCGGTTTTGCCGAGATGACGCGCTTCGGCCTCGCCTGCGGGGCGCAGGCCGAAACGCTGTCGGGGCTTTCGGGGCTGGGCGATCTGGTGCTGACCTGCTCGTCGGTGAGTTCGCGCAACTTCTCGCTGGGCAAGGCGCTGGGCGAGGGTCGAACCGCCGCCGATATCCTCGCCGACCGCGCCACCGTGGCCGAAGGCGCCTTCACCGCGCCGGTGCTGCAGCGCGTGGCGCGCGACCGGGGCGTCGCGATGCCGATCGTCGACACCGTGTGCGCGCTGCTGACAGGCGACGTCGCAGCGGGCGCTGCGGTGGCGGCGCTGCTGGCGAGGCCGCTGACGGCGGAGTGATTTTCTCTCCCCTCCCGCTTGCGGGAGGGGAGAAAGTAGTCACTACCCCGCCAAAATCGCCGCGAGCCCCGCCTCGTAGTCAGGATAGCGCAACTCCCACCCCAACAGCCGTTTCGCCTTGCCGTTCGCCACCCGGCGGTTCTCGGCATAGAAGCCCAAAGCCATCGGCGACAGGTTGGCCTCCTCCAGCGTCTGCAGCGGCGGCGGCGGCATGTCGAGCAGGCGGCACGCCGCCTCGATCACCAGATTCTGCGAACAGGGAAGGTCGTCGGCGAGATTGTACACCCCCGCCGGGCCTGCAAACGATGCGATCACCCCGCCTGCAATATCATCGACATGCACCCGGCTGAACACCTGACCGGGCATCGCGATGCGCTTGGCCGACCCTTCGCGTACCCGGTCCAATGCGCTGCGTCCGGGACCGTAGATCCCCGGCAGCCGCAGCACATGGACACGTGAATCGAGCGGGGGATCGAGCGCCTGCCAGTCGAGATCGGCCTGGGTGCGCGCGTTGCGCCTGCCGGTGCCGACGATGGCGCCTTCATCAACCCACGCCCCGCGCGCATCGCCATAGACACCGGTCGAGGACAGATAGCCGATCCAGCGCGCGGGTGCGGCGCGCAACGCATCGGCATAAGCGGCGAGCACCGGGTCAGCGCCGCTGGCGCGATCGGGCGGAACGCTCGATAGGATGTGGCTCGCGCCTGCCAGCGCGGCGTGGACGGCGGCGCTGTCGGCAAAATCGGTGTCGCCCGCACGGCCCGTGCCCTGCACCTGCCAGCCCTGGGCGCGCAGCCGCTGCGCAAGGATCGAGGCGGTATAGCCTATGCCGAAGATGAAAAGCCTGCTCATGGCGCGGGACCCTAATGCCCTGGCAGCGGCTGACAAGCGTTTGCCGGGGTCTGCGTCAGGCCAGCCTGGTGTCGCGCACGATGGGACGCGGGCGGTGGTTGTCGTCGAGAGCGACAAAGGTGAACAGGCCGCTGGTCACGCGCACCTGCTGTTCGCCGCGGTCGCGTGTCGCGATGACATCCAGCCGGATCGAGATCGAGGTGCGGCCCACCCGCTCGACCTCGGCATAGACCGAGATGATATCGCGCAGCAGGATGGGAGCAAGGAACTGCATCGCCTCGATGGCGACCGTGGCGCAAGGCCCCTGAACCTCGCGGCTGGCGACGATGCCGCCTGCGATATCCATCTGCGCCAGCACCCAGCCGCCGAAGATATGGCCGTTGGAATTGATGTCCGCAGGCGCGGGCACCACCCGCAGCACGGGATCGCGACACTCGGTCAGGCGATCGGTGGTCTCAGTCATGGAATTACCCCCCGGTTGGCACCCGGCACTCCGGCCCCGGTCACGGGGACTCGGGATCGAGCGCGTCGTCTATCGATTCGTCATGGCCGGTGCCGCTGGAAAGGAACACCAGCCCCATCAGCGCCGCGGTCAGCAACATCGTGAAGCCTATGCCCAGCGCCGCAGCGATGTACATGTGGATCGAGACGGTGCCGTGCAGCATGAACAGCACGCCCAATATGCTCACCACCGCCAACGCCGTGGCCGCCGCCATCCAGCCCATCACCCGCCAGTAGCGGCGCCAGGCGAAGCGGGCATATTCGGGATCATCGAGATTGGAAAAGCGGGGCATGGAAGGGGATATAGGTCGAGATGCCTTTTCTTTCCAAGCATTTCGTGGGACCATCGCTCTGCTTGAGTCGCCATGGCGGACCTCGTTGCATTGCCGCCTTTGTCAGAGGGACCGGGCGTAACGCTTAGGAGGGCGCATGTCATGACCATTGCCAATATTCTGTCCGGGCGCGATGGCGCGGTCCACCAATGCACCTGCAATGCCACCGTGCGCGATGCGGCCAACCTGCTCGCGGAAAAGCGCATCGGCGCGCTGCCGATCGTGCGCGACGGCGAGGTGGTCGGCATCTTCTCCGAGCGCGATCTGGTCTACCGGCTGCATTCCGACGGCCCCGATATTCTCGATCAGCCGGTCGAAAAGGCGATGACCGCGCCCGCGATCACCGTTGCCCCCGACACCGCGGTGATGTCCGCGCTCTCGCTGATGACCCGCAGGCGGATCCGCCATCTGCCGGTGGTCGAAGGCACGACTTTGATCGGCTTCGTCTCGATCGGCGATCTGGTAAAGTACCGCATCGACAAGATCGAAAGCGAGGCCGCGGCGCTGAGGGATTACATCCAGAGCGTTTGAGGGCTGCTGTTCTCCAGTTTTTTGCCCGTCATTCCCGCGAACGCGGCAATTCCGCTTTGTCTGGCCCCTCGGGCAGAAGCGGGCCCTCTGCCTTCGCGGGGGGTGACGACAAAAGGGCTTGGGGCAGGCACTAACCCCTATCGCATCAACCCGCCCAGCAGATTGCGCGCGAACCGGCCGAGGCCCGGAAAGCCGAACGCCTTGCCCAGTTCGGTCGCGACCGTGCCCGCAGCCGCGCTTGCCGCACTTGCACCCGGGCGCGCGCTGCTCTTCTTGCCGCGGATGGCGCCTGCAATCACCGCGCCGGCCGAGGCGGCTGCCGCCCCGGCTGCGGCATTGCCCGCCTTGGCCCAGATCGATGTCGTCTTGCGCGGCTGCTTCGCCACTTCGTCCTTGCCCTTGGCCTCGACTTCCTCGGCGACCGCGGCAGCGTCGGCTGCCTTCTGTGCGAGCACCTCCATCGCCGATTCGCGCTCGATCCGCGTGTCGTACTTGCCGTCATAGGGCGAGACCGACTGGATGATCGCGCGCTCTTTCGGGGTCAGCGGGCCGAGCCGCGAGCGCGGCGGCTTGATCAGCGTACGCTGGGTGATCGAGGGCGAGCCGTCCTCGAGCAATGTCGAGACCAGGGCCTCGCCGGTCTTGAGTTCGGTGATCGCAGTTTCGACGTCGAGATCGGGGTTGATTCGGAAGGTATCCGCCGCCGCCTTGATCGCTTTCTGGTCGCGCGGGGTGAAGGCGCGCAGCGCGTGCTGCACCCGGTTGCCCAGCTGGCCTGCGACCTTTTCAGGGATATCGATCGGGTTCTGGGTGATGAAATAGACGCCCACCCCCTTGGAACGGATCAGCCGGACGACTTGCTCGATCTTCTCCTCGAGCGCCTGGGGGACGTCATCGAACAGCAGATGCGCCTCGTCAAAGAAGAACACGAGCTTGGGTTTTTCGGGATCGCCGACCTCGGGGAGAGTCTCGAACAGCTCGGACAGCAGCCACAACAGGAAGGTCGCATAGAGCTTGGGGCTATGCATCAATTTGTCGGCGGCAAGCACGTTGATATAGCCGCGCCCCTGGTCGTCGCAGCACAGGAAATCGTCGATCTCGAGCGCGGGTTCACCGAAGAACTGCGCGGCGCCCTGGCTTTCCAGCTGGAGCAGTTGCCGCTGGATGGTGCCAACGCTAGCCTTGGTGACATTGCCGAACCGGGCGGACAGCTCGCTGGCGTTCTCGGCGGTATAGGCGAGCACCGATTGCAAATCGGCAAGATCGAGCAGCAGCAGCCCCTTTTCATCGGCATAGCGGAAGGCGATGTTGAGCACGCCTTCCTGCGTGTCGTTCAACCCCATCAGCCGCGCGAGCAGCAGCGGCCCCATCTCGCTGATCGTGGTGCGGATCGGGTGGCCCTGTTCGCCGTAAAGGTCCCAGAAGATCGCGGGGTTGTCCGAATAGGCAAAGCCCTCGAGCCCGATCTCGGCGGCGCGCGAGACAAGCTTGTCATGCGCCTTGTGGGTGGGTGAGCCCGGCATCGCGATCCCGGCAAGGTCCCCCTTCACATCGGCGACGAATACCGGAACGCCCTCGGCCGAAAAACTCTCGGCGATCCCCTGCAATGTCACGGTCTTGCCGGTGCCGGTAGCGCCCGCGACCATGCCGTGCCGGTTGGCACGGGCAAGCACGAGCACCTGCCGCTCCCCGCCGCCAAGGCCTAGAAAGATATCGGACATAGGTGGTGCTCCCCGCAGCTGCTGTTTGCGGATGTATGCCGCGAGAGCAGGGGCAAGTCGAGGGAGCTGGCGTGTAAACTGTGTGGGGGGCGGTGCTCTCAGGCCCACCCCGGCTTCGGCTTCGCCTCAGCTACCCCTCCCGCAAGCGGTAGGGGAGAATGTTGCGCCGTCCCTCTCCCCTCCCGCTTGCGGGAGGGGCAGCGCGGCTTGCCGCGCGGGGTGGGCGTGTAAAGACCTAGATCCACCCGCCCAGTTCGCGGCGCACCAAAGTCTCGAGCATGTCCATGCCCTCGCCGCTGGCGTTGAGGCACGGCAGGTACGCGAACTTCTCGCCGCCGGCGTGTTCGAACTGCTCGCGGCCCTGGATCGCCAGCTCCTCGAGCGTCTCGAGGCAATCGACCGAAAAGCCGGGCGCGACCACCGCGATGCGCTTGACGCCCTTCTTACCCAGCGCCTCGAGCGTCGCGTCGGTCGCGGGCTCGAGCCATTTGGCGCGGCCGAAGCGCGACTGGAACGAGACGACCAGCTCGCGCCCCATCGCCTCGCTCAAAAGCCGCGCGGTCTTGCGACACTGGCAGTGATAGGGATCGCCCAGATGCAGCGTGCGCAATGGCATGCCGTGGAAGCTGGTGACGATCTCTTGCGGAACGAAATCGAGCGAGGCGATCGCGTGCTCGATGTTGCGCTTGAGCGCATCGATGTGCGCGGGGTCATCATGATAGGCGGGCAAGGTGCGGATCGCGGGCTGCCAGCGCATCGCCTGCAGCACCTCGAACGCCTTGTCGTTGGCGGTGCCGGTGGTCGCGCCCGAATATTGCGGATAGAGTGGGGCGAGCAGGATGCGGTCGCACCCTGCCTCCTTCATCGCCTTGATCCGCGATTCGATCGAGGGCTGGCCATAGCGCATCGCGTAATCGACCAGCACCGCATCGCCCAGTCGGGCCTTGAGCGCCTCGGCCTGCCTTCGCGAATACACCGCGAGCGGCGAGCCCTGGTCGGTCCAGACCTCGGCATAGGCAGCCGCCGATTTCTGCGGGCGGGTGTTGAGGATCACCCCGCGCAGCAAGGGCTGCCAGACGATCGCGGGGATTTCCACCACGCGCTTGTCGGAGAGGAACTCGCCCAGATAATCGCGCACCGCCTTGGTGGTCGGCGCTGCAGGTGTGCCCAGATTGATCAGCAGCACGCCGATGCGGGGCTTCAGGATCGGCGGGTGATCGGCATCGGGCTGCATTCCCGACCTGGAAATATCGAAATCGCTCACAGGCCACCTGACAGTAATGGCAGCTGGCGGAAGCGCAGGCCGGTGGCAGAGGCGAGCGCGTTGGCAATCGCGGGCGCGACAGCAGGCACGCCGATCTCGCCAAGGCCCGCAGGCGGCTCCTGGCTCTCGATAAAGTCCACGCGGATCTCCGGTATGTCGGCCAGTTGCGGCAGGGAAAGGTCTCTCAAGGCTCTGGCATCGGGATAACCATCGGTCCAGCCGGTGGCGCACCCCATCGCCATCGCAAGGCCGAATATCATGCCGCCCTCGATCTGTTGCAAGGCTATGTCGTGATTGATGATGCGCCCGGCATCGACCACCGCAGACAATCGCTCGACCCGAAAGCCGCCGCGCGCGCCTGCGCCATCTGTACCGCTGCCGCCGCGCGAGGCGCTGGCGACCACCGCGATGTGCGCGCCGTTCCAGCTGCAGCAGGCGACGCCCTGGCCGCTGTTGTCGAGCCCGCCATCCCATTCTGCCAGCCCCGCGACGCGCGTCAGGCAGTTGGCGAGGCGGATGTTCTGCCCCAGCATCTGCACCCGGTACGACAACGGCTCGCGCCGCGCCTGGGCGGCCAGCTCGTCGATGAACGATTCGGTGACGAACACGCCATAGCTCGCGCCATTGCCGCGCCAGCGCCCGGTGGGGATGTCGATCCGCACCGGGTAATGATCGATCGCGACGTTCGCGATATCGTACGGAACCATTGCACCTGAAACCGCCATCCGGTCGGCATCGCCGCTGGTATCGCCGATCGCCTCCATGCCGTGCGAATCGTTGAACAGCCGCTGCGCCGATTCGCGCGCGCTGGGCGGGCAGGCGATCTTGACCGAGAGCGCGGCGATGTTCGCCTGTTCGTCGATCAGCGCCGCGACGCGCGCCGCGACGGGCGTGCGGACGGGATCGCGCACCGCCTCTTCCTGCCGCGAACGGGTGAGCTGCACGGGCCGACGCAGGTCGCGTGCCAGGATCGCGGCGGGCGCGACCAGATCATCATCGAGCCTGCGGTCGAACGATCCTCCTGCGGGCATCGGATAGATCTGCACATTGGCAGGCGCGATGCCCAGCGCCTTGGCCGCGCGCCGCCGTGCGGCTGCCGGGGCCTGGCTCGCCACCCAGAGTTCCAGCCGGTTGTCGGCAAAGCGCGCGGTGACCGCGCCGGTTTCGAGCGTCGCATGCGGCGCGGCGGCGATGGCATAGCGCGCCGCCAGCCCCCTGCCCCCGGCAAAGCCCGCATCGCCCTCGCCGCGTTCGATCATCCGATAGCCGGTGCCCGAATCGCCGCCCTTGCCCTCGATCGCCTTGGCGAGCAATTCAGCGACATCCTCGCCGCTGCGCCGTTTGCCGCTGTGGCGGAACCGCGGGCGCAGGCGGTTGACCGCCCTGTCCGCCGCCCACCAGCTGGTCGCCGCCGCCGCGACCCAGTCTTCGCCCTGGACGATGTCGATCAGCCCGGTCACGCCATCGGCCAGCTTGCGGTCGACGCTGACCAGGGCGGTCGCGCCCACCGGTCCCTGACGGATCGCGGCATAGACCATGTCGGGCAGCCGGACATCGCCTGCAAAGGTGGCGCTGCCATCGACCTTGCCGGGAAGATCGAGCCGCGCAAAGGGCGGCGCATCGCCCACCGGCTCGGCGCGGACATTGCCCGGCAGCGTGGTGCGCAAAGGTGCAGGATCGGGAACGGCATAGCCCACCGCCTCAGCGGCAAGTTCGGCGAAGCGCAGCTTCTCGTTGCCCCAGACGACGAAGCCGTCGCGGGTATCGGTTTCCTCGACCGTTGCGCCCCAGCGGTCCGCTGCCGCCTGACACAGCAGCGAGCGCGCGGTCGCAGCCGCCGCGCGGTATCCCGCCTCATAAGCGGTGACCTCGGTATCGCCTGTGGTCACCACGAACTCGCGCATCGCGGCCCAGCGGCGCACCAGAATGTCGTTGGCATCGGGCTGCAGCGCCAGCATCGGGGGCAGCAGCAGCGGCGCCCATTCGCTCGCGAGCATGGTGTTGGCGAACACCGGAACCGGCGGCGCGGGCTCTATCGCGATCGTACGCCAGTCTGCGCCCAGCTCTTCGGCAACGATCTGCGCGAGCACGGTGCCCACACCCTGCCCCATTTCGCAATGCGGATTGCTGACGATCACGGTGCCGTTGGCGGCGATGCGAAGATAGGCGCCGAACACCGCCTCGTCGCCGATCAGCGCGGGCGGATTGTCATAACGGCGCGGCCACAGCGCCCAGGCGACCGTCAGTCCGGTGCCCGCGGCTGCGGTGATCAGCAGGCCGCGCCGCGTGATCTGCACCATGTTCAGCCTGCCGGCCCGAACCGGTTGTCGATCCAGGTCGAGATGCGGCCTGCAATCGCGGCGAAGCTGTCGGAGATCAGCCCCTCGCCCGATGCCGGCGGCACGCCCGCATCGCTCGACCGGCGGATCACCATGTCGAGCGGAACGCGGCCCAGGAACGGCAGGTTCATCGATTTGGCCGCCGCTTCCGCGCCGCCGATGCCGAAGGGATCGGACAATTCGCCGCAATGCGGGCAGACATAGCCCGCCATGTTCTCGATCAGCCCGATGATCGGAATGCTGCCCTGTTCGAACAGGCTGATCGCGCGCACCGCGTCCATCAGCGCCAGATCCTGCGGGGTCGAGACGATCACCGCGCCAGCCGGCTTGTGCTTCTGGAGCATCGAAAGCTGCACATCGCCGGTTCCCGGTGGCAGATCGACGATGATGTCGGTGACATCGCCCCATTGCGCGTTGATCAACTGGTCGAGCGCCTTGCCCGCCATCGGCCCGCGCCAGGCGATGGCCTGACCCTGCGGCACGATATGGCCCATCGAGAGCAGAGGCACGCCATAGTCGTTGGGCACCGGCACCAGTTTGTCGTCGCGCGCGGTGGGTTTGACATCCTCGCAATCGAACAGGCGCGGCTGGCTGGGGCCATAGATATCGGCATCGACCAGCCCGACCTTGCGCCCGGCGCGGTGCATCGCCACCGCCAGATTGGCGGAAAAGGTGGACTTGCCGACACCCCCCTTGCCCGAGCCGACCACGATCAGCCGCGGCGGACGGCGCTCTGCGGTCATCGCGACCTGCACCTTGGTGACGCCCTCGATCTTGAGCAGCGCGCCCTTGAGCGCGATCTCCATGCGGTCGCGCGCGAGCCCATCAAGCCCGCCGACATCGAGCACCAGCGAAACCACGCCGCCCTCGCGCAGCCGCACGCCACTCGCCCTGCCCTCGCTCGCCGCGGCTGCAGCGGTTTCAATTTCGTTCAGCTCTGCCATATTCGTCCCAAGCGCATAAAGCGGCGCACCATCATCCGGCAAGCCCCTGCCCTGCCTAGACGAAATGCGCGTGTCCGCAAAACAGATGCGCATGAAACCCCTGTTTTTATCGGAGTCACGTCCTATAAAGAGAGTATGACAAGACTGACCGGCTGGTTTTCCAACATTGCGACTATGGCCAACAACAGCCCCTGGGGCGGCGGATCGGGAGGTTCGGGCGGCCCCGGCGATTCCGGATCTGGCGGTGGCGCAGACAATGGCAGCGGTGGGGGTCCGCGCAATCCGTGGCAGCCCGCAGGGGCCAGTCCGACCGGTGGCCGCAAGGCATCCAATATCGAAGAGCTGTTCAAGCGGCGCGGCGGTGGCGGCGGCGGTTTTGGTGGCGGCGGCTTTGGCGGTCTGCCCCGGCGTCCCAACGGCAAGAGCTATCTTCCCATCGCCATCGGCCTGATCTTCGTGCTGTGGCTGCTGCTCACCAGCATCCACCGTGTCGGCCCGCAGGAGCGCGGCGTGGTCTCGTTCCTCGGCTCCTATTCGCGCACGCTGGAACCCGGCATCGCGATGACGCTGCCCTCGCCGGTGGAATCGTTCGAGGTCGTCGATGTCCAGAACATCCGCACCATCGATATCCCCGCCGCAGGCACGCAGGAAAACCTGATCCTTACCGGCGACCAGAACCTGGTGGACCTTGCCTATTCGGTGCGCTGGACGATCAAGGACCCCACGCTTTACCTGTTCCAGCTGGCCGATCCTGAAGCGACAATCCGCGAGGCGGCAGAAGCCGCGATGCGCGCCAGCGTGGCCGAAGTGACGCTCGATGATGCGATCGGCCCTGGCCGTATCGAGGTCGAGCAGAAGGTTGAGCAGCGGATGAAGGAGCTGCTCGACGGCTATCGCTCGGGCATTCAGGTGCAGGGCGTCGCGATCAAGAAGGCCGACCCACCCGAAGCCGTCAACGAAGCATTCAAGGCGGTGTCCGCCGCGCAGCAGGAAGCGCAGACCTTCCTCAACGAGGCGCGCGCTTATGCCCAGCAGCTCACCGCTGCCGCGCAGGGCGAGGCCGCCGCGTTCGACAAGGTCTACGAGGAATACCGCATGGCGCCCGAAGTGACGCGTCGGCGCATGTATTACGAAACCATGGAGCGGGTGCTGTCCAAGCTTGACAAGACGATCATCGAACCGGGCAATGTCGTCCCCTATCTGCCGCTGCCGGAACTGCGCAAGCGGGTGGAAGCGACCCCTGCGCCGCCTGCGCCAGCGACCGGGGAGGCACGCTGATGGGATCGATGATGCAACGCCCGATGCTGCTGCTCGGCCTGCTCGCATTGCTGCTGATCGTGCTGGCAAGCTCGGTCGCGGTGGTGCCCGAAACCAAGCAGGCGGTGATCGTCCGCTTTGGCCAGCCGGTGCGCACCTTTAACGTCTATCGCGAGAACGAGGAATTCGGCCAGACCGGCGCGGGCCTCATCGCGCGCATCCCGTTTGCCGAACAGATCGTCTGGGTCGACAAGCGCGTGATCGCGGTCGAGATGGAGCAGCAGCAGGTGCTCTCCACCGACCAGTTGCGGCTTGAGGTCGATGCCTATGCGCGCTTCCGGATCGTCGACCCCGAGCGGATGTACGTCTCTGCCGGAAGCGTCGAGCGCGTCGCTGCTGAGCTTCGCCCGATCCTCGGATCAGCGCTGCGCAACGAGCTGGGCAAGCGCCAGTTTGCAGCCTTGCTGAGCCCCGAACGCGGCGGCATCATGGACCGCATCCAGGCCGGGCTCGACCGCATCGCATCGCAGTACGGCGCGCAGATCGTCGATGTGCAGATCAAGCGCGCCGACCTGCCGCAGGGCACCCCGCTGCAGAGCGCGTTCCAGCGGATGCGCACCGCGCGTGAGCAGGAAGCACGCACCATCACCGCGCAGGGCCAGAAGAACGCGCAGATCATCCGCGCCGAGGCCGATGCATCCGCATCGCGTACCTATGCCAACAGCTTTGGCAAGGATGCGTCCTTCTATGAATTCTACCGTGCAATGCAGAGCTATGAACGGACGTTCCTGGGTGGATCGGGCGAAACCTCGATCATCCTGTCGCCCAACAACGAATATCTGCGCGAATTCCAGGGTCGGGGTAATCGCTAAACCGGTGCGGCGCACCTGATGCGCCGCACCATTCAATCTGCGTTCAGGCGCGGGTTGCAAACCGGACGTACCAAGGTTTTGCACCGGCTTGTCGGTGTTCTGGGGAAGCCGGTGGTCGCGTCTTAAGACATGAAGAGGAATCACACGTGCGATACGCTTATGCAGTGACGTCAGCCCTTTTGCTCGGTGGCAGCGCCGTCGTGCTGGCCACCGGCCAGCCACTGGGCGCGCAGGTCGCCCAGAACGACCAGAGCGCGATGATGGCAGCCGCCCCGCGCCCCGGCGCGCCGATGAGCTTTGCCGACCTCACCGAACAGCTGCAACCTGCGGTGGTCAACATCTCCACCCGCCAGCGGGTGCGCGTGGCCAACAATCCCTTTGCCGGAACCCCGTTCGGCGGCCTGTTCGGCGCGCCGGAAGGCGGCGGCGGCGGCGGCACCCGCGAGGCGCAGTCGCTGGGATCGGGATTCATCATCTCGGCCGATGGCTATGTCGTCACCAACAACCACGTGATCGCAGCCGAAGGCAATGCCTCGGTCGAATCGATCACCGTGACCATGCCCGACGGCACCGAATACCCCGCCCGGCTGATCGGTCGCGATCCGCAGTCGGATCTTGCCGTGCTCAAGATCTCGGGCACCAAGCCCTTCCCGTTCGTGCGCTTTGGCGATTCAACCAAGGCGCGTGTCGGCGACTGGATCCTCGCGATCGGCAACCCCTTCGGCCTGGGCGGCACGGTGACCTCGGGAATCATCTCGGCGGTCTATCGCAACACCGGCCAGGGCGGCGCCTATGACCGCTATCTGCAGACCGACGCCGCGATCAACCGGGGCAATTCGGGTGGCCCGATGTTCGACCTCAACGGCAACGTCATCGGCATCAACAACGCGATCATCTCGCCCACCGGCGGCAGCGTCGGCATCGGCTTTGCGATCCCTGCCGAAGTCGCCGCACCCATCGTCGAGAAGCTGCGCAGCGGAACTGCGATCGAGCGCGGCTATCTGGGCGTCGGCATCACGCCGCTGACCGATGATCTTGCCGCCTCGCTGGGCCTGCCCAAGAAGCGCGGCGAGTTCATCCAGCGCGTCGAACCGGGTGAACCGGCGGAGAAGGCCGGGCTGAAGGCCGGCGATGTCGTGGTGTCGGTCGACGGCAAGGACGTGACTCCCGATCAGACGCTGTCGTTCATCGTCGCCAACACCGCCCCGGGCAAGCGTATCCCCGTCGTGGTGGTGCGCAACGGCGAGCGGATGACGCTGACCGCCACGGTCGGCAAGCGTCCGAGCGAAGAGGAGCTCAACGCACAGGCGTTCAACCCCGAAGCTGCCGAAGACTTCTCCGATCAGGACGAACAGGTTAGCGAGCAGGCCACCCGCCAGGCGCTGGCCATGGCGGTGACCGAACTGACCCCGCAGATCGCGCGGCAGATCGGCGTGCCGCCCGAGCTCAAGGGTGTCGTTGTGGCCGCGGTCGATCCTTCGGGCGATGCCGCGACCAAGGGCATCCGCCGCGGCGACGTGATCCTCTCGATTAACAACCGTCCGGTCGCGACCGGAGCGGATGTCGACCGGGTGATCGCCGAGGCGCGCGCTGCCAACCGCGAAGCCGTGCTGCTGCGCGTCCAGCGCCGCACCGGCCAGCCGCAGTTCCTGCCGGTACGCCTGCGCACGAAGTAAGGGCGGCTCAGGGCGAAAACGGACAAGGGGCGGTACCATAGGGTGCCGCCCTTTTTCGTTGAGCATTGGGCTAGCTTCATCGCCGTCACCCCCGCGAACGCGGGGGTCCCGCTTTTGTGAAGCCGTTTGTGCAGAAGCGGGATTCCCGCGTTCGCGGGAATGACGAGATCGTACACCCACCGCGCCCACGCTTTTCGCGAGCGTCAACTTGTCTTGCCTGCCGCGGCTTCCTAGTGTGGCCGCGAAAGCCTTGATTCACGGGCGAGACAGGAGAGTATGCATGGGCAGAATTGCAATCGTAACCGGCGGAACGCGCGGCATTGGCGAGGCGATCAGCCTGGCGCTCAAGGATGCAGGCGCACGGGTTATCGCCAGCTACGGTGGCAATGACGAAGCCGCCAGCGCCTTTTCCAAGCGGACCGGCATCGCCGTGCAGAAATGGGATGTCGGTGACCACCAGCAGAGCATGGATGCGGTCGCCAAGATCGAGGCCGATCACGGCCCTGTCGACATCCTGGTCAACAACGCCGGCATCACCCGCGACGCCACGATGATGAAGATGACCTGGGAGCAGTGGGACGAGGTGATCCGCGTCGACCTCACCGGCTGCTTCAACATGGCCAAGGCGTGCTTCCCCGGAATGCGCACCCGCGGCTGGGGCCGGATCGTCAACATCGGATCGGTCAACGGCCAGGGCGGCCAGATCGGTCAGGTCAACTACGCTGCTGCCAAATCGGGCATCCACGGCTTCACCAAGTCGCTGGCGATGGAAGGCGCGCGCTATGGCGTCACCGCCAACGCGATCGCGCCGGGCTATATCGCCACCGAAATGCTCTCGACCATTCCGCAGAACGTGATGGACAAGATCGTGGCGCAGATCCCGGTCGGACGTCTGGGCCAGGCAGAGGAAATCGCGCGCGGCGTCGTCTTCCTCACCGCCGAGGAAGCCGCGTTCGTCACCGGATCGACGCTGTCGATCAACGGCGGCCAGCACATGTACTGATCGCCCACAAGGCACAGATCACCAAAGGGCCGTGCAGCGATGCGCGGCCCTTTTGCGTTTCAGGACCAGTGTCGTTCAGGGTTTCGCCATCAGCCCGGCGATCAGCCCGCGCTTGGCGCCGCCGCCCGATTTGAGCACGTTGCGGCGGAACAGCCGCGCGCCGAAGCGGATCAGCAGCAGCACCCACGCCGCCTGCCAGCCCAGGGCCAACAGATGCTGCAGCACATCGGGCTCCTGCGCCGCGCGCGCCAGCATCGCGAAAGGCGAGCTGAACGGGAACGCCGCAGCAAAGATCTCGATCGGCTCGCCCAGCCGGGTAACCGAATAGGACGCGAGGAAGAAGAACAGCAATTGGCCCATGGTCGCGGGCATCGACAGCGTCTGCACCTCGCGCACCGTGGTCGCCATCGCGCCGATGCCGAGGAACAAAGATCCCAGCAGCAGATAGGCCATCGCGAAATAGGCAACGCCAAGGCCAAGGAACAGCGGCCATCCGGTCGCGGGCGCGGGCAGCTGCGGCATGCCATTGCCCGCCGCCAAAATCGCAATCACCGCCAGCCCCGCCCAGCAGGCGATGCCGATCAGCGCCATGCCCAGCATCGCGAACAATTTGCCCAGAAAGATCGCATCGATCGGCACGGCTGCCGCGAGGATCTCGATGATCTTGTTGGTCTTTTCCTCGACCAGATTGGAGAGCACCATGCCGGCGAGCAGCATGGTGAGCAGCACCAGCAAGGCCTGACCGACTTGCGCGGTGACCAGACGCCCCTGCTCCTGCGCGCCCGAGCTTTGGGCTACCGCGCGAGTCTCAAGCTTTGCGGGCTGCGCCGCCTGTCCGGCGCGCGCACGCTCGACCAGCAGCTCGAGCGGACCCTGCCAGCGCTCGATCTCGGCTGCGGTGCCGATCAGCTGCGGATCTGCGAGGCTTCCGGTGAGCACGCCCAGAAAGCGCGTGTCCTGTGTCGCATCGAGCAGGCGTTCGGGCTGGTCGGCCTGGCGGGCCACCAGCACCGGCACCCTGCCCTCGCCCAGCTGCATGGCGAGCGCGGTGCGCGCCGCCAGCGCGGCCTCTGAATCGGGCGCAGCCATCACCAGCGCGAAGCTGGGCCGGTCGATATCGCGTGCGACCTGCCCGCCGATGCTGCCCGCCGCAATGCCGATCGCAAGCGGAAAGACCGGGCCGAGCAGGAAGAAGAAGAACGCCTTGGAAAAAATGATCGCGGCGAAATCGCGCCGGGCGATCACCCAGGCAGCGCGCAAAAGTTCAGGCATCGGAACCCTCCTGCAGCGCTTCTTCCTCGAGCTGGCGCGCGGCATCGGCGCCTGCGATCGCGACAAAGGCATCGTGCAGTCCGGGGCGTTCGATCGACAGCGACTGGATCCCCGCCTCGCCCTCGATCAGCGCGCGCAGCAGGGGCTCGACCCCGGTTTCGGGAAGCGTGAAGTGCCAGAAATGCCCCTCAGGCGCGGCATCGGCGGGCAGCGCCGCGCGCCATGGCCCGTCGAGCGACCGCGTCTCCAGCTGCACCTGCGGGCGCAACCGGTCGCGCGCTTCCGAGACCGATCCGGTGAACGGCACCTTGCCGCCGGCAATGATCGCGATACGCTCGCACAGCCGTTCGGCATGCGCGATGACATGAGTGGAAAAGATCACGGTGACGCCCTTGTCGGCCTGCGCGCGGATCAGCCGCTCGAGCTTGGCCTGGTTGAGCGCGTCGAGCCCCGAGAACGGCTCGTCGAGCACGATCAGCTCGGGATCGTGCACCAGGGTGCCGAGCAGCTGGACCGTCTGCGCCATGCCCTTGGAGAGCGTGCGCACTTCCTTGTCGGCCGCCTTGCCCAGGCCATGCTCCTCGAGCATCGCCCTGCCCCGCCTTCGCCCCTCGGCCAGCGGCAGCCCGCGCAGCGCGCCCATGAAGGCGATCGCGTCATAGGCCTTCATCGAAGGATACAGCCCGCGCTCCTCGGGAAGATAGCCCACGCGCTTGGCGACATCGAGCGGATGATCGGTGCCCAGCAATGTCCGCGTGCCCTCGTCCGGATCGACGATCCCCAGCAGCATCCGCAAGGTGGTGGTCTTGCCTGCACCATTGGGTCCCAGGATGCCGAAGATGCTGCCGGCAGGGACGGTTAGGTCAACCCCGTCGACCGCGCGCTGACGCCCAAAGATCTTGACCAGCCCGCGCGCTTCGATGGCATTGGCGGTCACGGCTGGTCCTTGGGCATTGGGGTTTTGGGCGGGGTCAACGGATAGCCCATCGGTCTTGGTGGAGAGGCGTTAATCGGGTAGCGGACAAATATGGTTAGCGGCAAGAAAAACCTTGAGGCGGACATTGCAGCAGAGGCCGCGCGGCTGGGCTTTGCCGATTGCGCGATTGCGCCCGCGAGCCTGGGCCCGCAGACTGCCGCGCGGCTGCAAGACTGGCTCGCCAAGGGCTGCCATGGCGACATGCTGTGGATGGAGGCGCGCAGCGACCAGCGCGCAGACCCGGCCACCCTGTGGAGCGATGTCCGATCGGTGATCATGCTGGGGATGAGCTATGCGCCCGGTCGCGATCCCTTCGCGCTCGCCGAGCATCCGGGCCTAGGGAGGATATCGGTCTATGCGCAGGGCGGCGATTATCACAAGACGGTCAAGACCGCGCTCAAGGCGCTCGCGCGCTGGCTGGTCGAGCAAAGCGACGACGTTCAGGTCAAGGTGTTCGTCGATACCGCGCCGGTGATGGAAAAACCGCTGGCGATGGCGGCGGGGCTGGGCTGGCAGGGCAAGCACACCAATCTCGTCAGCCGCGAGCATGGTAGCTGGCTATTCCTGGGCGCGATCTACACCACGCTCGAACTCGCGCCGAGCGGTGCGAGCGCCGACCTTTGCGGATCGTGCACCGCCTGCCAGGACGTCTGCCCGACAAACGCTTTTCCCGCGCCTTACAGGCTCGATGCGCGACGCTGCATCTCGTATCTCACGATCGAGCATGCCGGACCCATCCCCGCCGAATTGCGCGCTGGCATCGGCAACCATGTCTATGGCTGCGACGATTGCCTGGCGGTCTGCCCGTGGAACAAGTTCGCCGATGCCGCGCACCGCAACCAGGCGTTCCTGCCGCGCGCCGAGCTGGCCGCGCCGTCGCTTGCCGATCTGCTGGCGCTGGATGACGCGCAGTTCCGCAGTGTGTTTGCCGGATCGCCGATCAAGCGCAGCGGGCGGGTGCGGATGCTGCGCAATGCTCTGATCGCTTCGGGCAACAGCAACGATTCCACCCTGATAGCCCCGGTGGCCGCACTGCTCGATGATCCTGAGCCCGTAGTGCGCGGCGCTGCGGTGTGGGCGCTGGCCGGGCTCGACTCGGCGCGCTGGGCAGCCGAGCGCGCTGCGCGCATGGCTCAGGAGCAGGACGCGGACGTGGCAGCCGAATGGCGGCTTGCCGACGCGCCCGCGCCGGTCTAGGCGCAATTCCATCATGCGCCCGCCTTTCGATCACATCCGCACCTGGATCTTCGATCTGGACAACACGCTCTACCCGGCGGAGACGGACCTGTTCGCGCTGATCGACGAGCGCATGGGGACCTATGTCGCCGATCTGATGCAGGTCGATCTGGTCGAGGCGCGGCGCATCCAGAAAGACTATTATTACCAGCACGGCACAACGCTGGCCGGGCTGATGCTCGACCACGGTGTCGATCCGCACCATTTCCTCGATTACGTCCACGATATCGACATGGGCCGCATCGAGCCCTGCCCGGTTACCGCAGCAGGGCTGGCGCAACTTCCCGGGCGCAAGCTGATCTTCACCAACGGCGACGTGACCTATGCAGGCCGCGTGCTCGACCGGCTCGGCCTGCGCGACCAGTTCGAGGCGATCCACGACATCCACGCGACGCAATACCAGCCCAAACCGCATGCCGCGGCGTATGCCAGCCTTGTCGACAGCCTCGCGATCGATCCTGCAGCGGCGCTTTTCGTCGATGATCTCGCGCGCAACCTCAAGCCCGCCAAGCAGCTGGGCATGACCACGGTGTGGATGAACAACGGATCGGATGGCGGCACGCATGAGGCCGAACACGACTTTATCGACCATGAGATAAGCGCGCTGGGCGAGTGGCTCACCGCGCTGACACAGGAGACTGCCCGATGACCGACACACTCCAGACCCGCATCGAAGCCGCCTGGGACGGCCGCGACAGCCTCGACACCAGCCCCGGCAGCGCGGTGGGCCGTGATGTCGCTGAAGCCATCGCGCTGCTCGACAGCGGCGTGGCGCGCGTCGCCAAGCCCGACGGCAAGGGCGGCTGGCAGGTCAACCAGTGGCTCAAGAAGGCGGTGCTGCTCTCGTTCCGTTTGAACCCGATGGCAGAAATAAGCGGCGGCCCCGGCGGCGCGCACTGGTGGGACAAGGTGCCCAGCAAGTTCGACGGCTGGCAGGCCGACGAGTTCAAGGCAGCGGGTTTCCGCGCGGTGCCCGGCTCTATCGTCCGCCGCGGCGCGTTCATCGCCAAGGACGCGGTGCTGATGCCCAGCTTCATCAACATCGGCGCGCATGTCGGTGAAGGCACGATGGTCGACACCTGGGTCACCGTGGGCAGCTGCGCGCAGATCGGCCGCAACGTCCACATCTCGGGCGGCGTCGGCATCGGCGGCGTGCTCGAGCCGCTGCAGGCGGGCCCGGTGATCATCGAGGACAACTGCTTCATCGGCGCGCGCTCCGAAGTCGCCGAAGGCGTGATCGTCGGCGAGGGCGCGGTGCTTTCGATGGGCGTGTATCTGGGTTCGTCGACCAAGATCGTCGACCGCGCCACCGGCGAAGTGCATTACGGCAAGGTGCCTCCCTATGCGGTGGTCGTCCCCGGATCGATGCCCGGCAAGCCGCTACCCGATGGCTCGCCCGGCCCGTCGCTCTATTGCGCGGTGATCGTCAAGACAGTCGATGCGCAGACGCGTTCGAAGACCGGAATCAACGAGCTGCTGCGCAGCTGACCTCTCGTCATTCCCGCGAAAGCGGAAATCCCGCTACTGCCGAAACGACAGCGCACAAGCGGGACCGCCGCGTGCGCGGGGGTGACGAAAAAGAGGAAAGACACGAAAAAGGGCGGCCTGCGCGAAGCAGACCGCCCTTTTCGTTCATCCCTGCGGCATGAAGCCGCAGGAGCAGAAGATTACTTGAGCTCGACGGTGCCGCCGGCTGCTTCGATCTTCGCCTTGATGTCTTCGGCTTCAGCCTTGCTGACGCCTTCCTTGATCGCCTTGGGAGCGCTTTCCACCAGGGTCTTCGCTTCGGTCAGGCCGAGCGAGGTGATGGCGCGGACTTCCTTGATGACCTGGATCTTCTTACCGCCGTCGCCGGTCAGGATGACGTCAAATTCGGTCTGCTCTTCAGCAACCGGTGCAGCAGCGCCAGCAGGCGCGGCAACAGCGACAGCAGCAGCGGCCGAAACGCCCCATGCTTCTTCGAGGGCCTTCGAGAGTTCAGCGGCTTCAAGAACGGTCAGCTTCGAGAGTTCTTCGACCAGGTTTGCGATATCTGCCATTTTAAGTCTCCAGTTCTAAATCATGATAGGTGCCGCATCCGCCCGGACAGGCGAGACGCGACGAAGTTTGAAAAGCTTATGCGTCTTCCTTGGTCGCATAGGCGCCGAACACGCGGGCAAGCTGCCCAGCCGGTGCCTGAATGACCTGGACAACCTTGGTTGCCGGGGCATTGACGAGACCAATGATCTTGGCGCGCAGTTCGTCGAGCGAGGGCATCGAGGCAAGCGCCTTGACACCTTCGGCATCCAGAACCGTGTCACCCATTGCGCCGCCGACAATCTCAAGCTTTTCATTGTCCTTGGCGAAGTTCACCGCAACCTTTGCAGCCGCGACCGGATCGGTCGAGGTGGCAAGGGCAATCGGTCCGGTCAGCAGGTCGGCGATGGACTCATAGGGAGTGCCTACCGCAGCCAGCTTGGCCAGGCGATTCTTGGTGACTTTGTAGCTGGCGCCTTCTGCGCGCATCTTCGTGCGAAGCTCGGTCGACTTGGCAACGGTCAGACCCAGATTACGGGTCACCACCACCACACCGGCTTCACCGAAGGTTGCGTTCAGCGAGGCAACAGCGGCTTTTTTATCAGCACGATCCATGCTGGTCTCCTTCCACATGAGCGCATCGAACAGACAGTGTGCACTGCCCGCCGGTGCGCCCGGTTCATTGCGCAGCGCCCTTGCCCTTGTGGGGGTCAAGCACTGCAGATCAGTCCGTGGGGGTGTTTGCCGAGCCGTTGCCCCGATCCGATTGGAGGGGCGAAAATGGCAGCGTCTGCCCTGATCAGATCAGGAGCAGTGAAAAACATATCCCCGTCTAGGCTGGACATTAAGCGGAGCAAATCCCCCGCACCAACTGTCTCGGACGGCGATCGGGTGGGCCCTGAGGCCTATCCGGTCAGCGGCGGCAGATAGCAGCGGGGCTACCAGAGTCAAGCCCTGTCGCATTTTCGGTCCGGCTCAAACCGAGTTCAAGTGATCGCAATCACATTGTCTATCATAATGGTTGAGATAAATCCAGCTCATCGCCGGGGCCGACCGAGGCCATGGCGACCGCCGCGTGGTCCCCGCGTGGCGAACTCGAAACGAAAGGTGCCCCATGACCGGATTTCGTACCCATTCGCTCAGTGATCCCACCATTCTGACCGTTCCCAGCCTCGACAACAGCGGGCCCGATCACTGGCAGAGCCATTGGGAGCGTCAATCACTCAATTGCCGCCGTGTCGATATGGGCAACTGGCGCACCCCCAACCGCAATGCCTGGGTCAACCGGCTCAACATTGCCATCCGCCAGACCCAAGGACCGATCGTGCTGGTCGCGCACTCGCTGGGCTGCCATGCCGTTGCCTGGTGGGCCGCGCTTGAACGCCCAACCGCCAGCGGACCGGTGATCGGCGCGCTGCTCGTCGCGCCGCCGGAAGTCGATAATGCTCCAAGAGATTCTCGGCTGTGCAGCTTTTCCCCGTCGGCCCGAGGTGTCCTGCCCTTCCCCAGCCTGCTCGTGAGCAGCCGCGACGATCCCTACATCACACCAGACAGAGCCTATCGTCTTGCCAGTTTTTGGGGAGCGGATCATATCGATGCCGGACGGCTCGGGCACATCAACGCAGAAGCGCGGCTGGGCGACTGGACGTTCGGCAAGACATTGCTGGCGCGGCTGCTCGATTCGGCGCAGTTCGAGCGCAGTGTGATGCAGCAGGCACTGCCCCCTGCGCAGCGGTCCGCAGGCGGCTGGCGAGCCGACCTCACCCAATGACGCCCTGACATGCCGACTGGAGACCGGCGTCGGAGCGCTGGCGTCAGTCAGCCCTTGTCACGCTGACGTTCTGCTCGACCAGCTCGACCGTGCCGAAAGCGGTGAGGAAGGCGACGTCGAGCGCGTCGCGGCCGACGCCGATCTTCACCATATCGGCGGCGGTTGCCATGCCGGTGGGGTCGATGAGATGCCACGAGCCGCCAACGCCCGAGGGATCTGCAAGGAACACTTCTGCGACCGCGTGGAAATCGGGCGGGGTGACATCGGGCGCGTAGACGCTGGCGAACCGCGCCGGGATCGAGCAGGCGCGTGCGAGCACGATCATGACATGCGCATAATCGCGGCAGACGCCATGGCGCATCACGAAGCTGTCGAGCGCGGTGGTGGTTCCGTCCGACGAGCCGGACTCATACACGAAATGTTCGGTGATCCAGTCGCGCATCGCCGCGATCCGCGCGCCGCCCTGCAGCTCGCCAAATTCGGTGTCGACGAAGCTGTGGAACTTGGTGGCGGGGCAATAATGCGAATCGAACAGATACTGCACGGTTTCGCCGGGCAGCTGGTGCAGCGGCATCTGCGGCAGCGTTGCGACATCGACCAGATCGCGCAGCACCGTCATCCGGGCCCGGTAGTCGATACTGAGCCTGCCGCTGGTGCGCAGCCATATCCGGTCGCCGATTCCGTCCAGCGCCGCCACGCGGACGAAATGCTCGCACCGCGATGCCTCGATATGCGCCCATTCGATCCGCTGTTCGGGGATCGCGGCGGCCTCGACCTGCAGCAGGATATCGGTCGGCACATCCATGTCATAGGTGAGCGCGATGTGCAGATCGAGGGTCATCAGGGAAGCTCCAGCGGGCGGATGTGGGGGTCTGTGAAAGCCAGACACCAAAAAGGGGCCGAGGTTCCCCCCGGCCCCTGATTTAGGCTTTTAACAGCAGAGTGTGACGATCAGCCTGCGTGCACTTCCGACAGGTCGACCTTCAGGCCGGGGCCCATCGACGAGCTGACCGAGATCTTGCGCAGGTACTTGCCCTTGGAGCCCGAGGGCTTGGCACGCACGATGGCTTCGACGAACGCATCGAAGTTCGCGCGCAGCGCCTCATCGGTGAAGCTCGCCTTGCCGATGCCCGAGTGGATGATACCGGCCTTTTCGACGCGGAATTCGACCTGGCCGCCCTTGGCAGCCTTGACCGCTTCAGCGACGTTCGGGGTGACGGTGCCCAGCTTCGGGTTCGGCATCAGGCCCTTGGGACCCAGCAGCTTGCCCAGACGGCCGACCACACCCATCATGTCGGGGGTGGCGATGACGCGGTCATAATCGACCTTGCCGTTCTGCATTTCTTCCATCAGGTCTTCGGCACCGACGCGCTCGGCACCAGCGGCGAGAGCCGCATCGGCCTTGTCGCCGCGAGCGAACACGGCAACGCGCACGTCCTTGCCGGTGCCCGAGGGCAGCGACACGACACCGCGGACCATCTGGTCAGCGTGACGCGGGTCGACGCCCAGGTTCAGCGCGACTTCGATGGTTTCGTCGAACTTCGACGTCGCCAGTTCCTTGATGGTCTTGATGGCTTCATCGACGCCGTACAGCTTTTCAGCATCGAGCTTGGCGGAGAGGGCCTTTGCCTTCTTGGTCACTTTTGCCATGATACTTAGCCCTCCACCACTTCAAGGCCCATCGACGTCGCCGAGCCTTCGATAATCTTCGTTGCCGCTTCAATGTCGTTGGCATTGAGGTCGGCCATCTTCGCCTGGGCGATTTCCGCCAACTGCGAACGCTTGATGGTTCCGGCGCTTTCCTTGCCCGGCAGCTTCGATCCGCTCTTCAGGTTGGCAGCCTTCTTGATGAGATAGCTGGCAGGCGGGGTCTTGGTGACGAACGTGAAGCTGCGATCGCCGAACACGGTGATCACGGTGGGCAGCGGGGTGCCTTTTTCGACTTCCTGCGTCGCAGCGTTGAACTGCTTGCAGAATTCCATGATGTTCACGCCGCGCTGACCCAGAGCCGGGCCGATCGGCGGAGAGGGGTTGGCAGAGCCCGCAGGCACCTGCAGCTTGATATAGCCTTCAATCTTTTTTGCCACGATGGCACTCCTTCATTCTGTCGGGCGAGTGGCGGATGCCGGATGCCCTCAAATTAAGCGGTCAGACAACAGGTTTGAGGCCTGTCTCCCGCACTAAACCCTCTCCCTTTACGGGAGAGGGACAGCTTCACGAAGTGAAGCAGGGAGACGGCTGGGAGCACGACCGGTGCGCCGAAGCCCTCTCCAACTTCGCCTAGGCAGCAAGCTGCAAAGGCTGCGTATCCTCTCCCGTAAAGGGAGAGGATAAATCCTATGCGACCTTATTTCGCTAACTCGACATGCTCGAAGTCGAGATCGACCGGCGTTGCACGGCCGAAGATCGAGACCGAGACCTTGACGCGGGCCTTGTCGAAATCGAGCTCCTCGACGATGCCGTTGAAGCTCGCGAACGGGCCTTCGAGCACCTTGACCGAATCGCCGATCTCGTAATCGACATCGATGCGCTGGCGCGGGGCGTTGGCGGCCTCTTCCTTGGTGTTGAGAATGCGCGCAGCCTCGGCGTCGCTGATCGCCTGCGGCTTGCCGTTGGGGCCCAGAAAGCCGGTGACCTTGGGCGTGTTCTTGACGACGTGATAGACATCGTCGGTCATCGCCAGCTTGGCCAGCACGTAGCCAGGGAAGAACTTGCGCTCGGTCTGCACCTTCTTGCCGCGGCGGACTTCGGTCACGGTTTCGGTGGGCACCTCAACCTGTTCCACCAGCGCCGACAGGCCCATGCGCTCGGCATCGGCGAGAATCGCGTCGCGGACCTTGTTTTCAAAGCCCGAATAAGCGTGAATGATATACCAGCGCGACATTCAGTTCTCTTTCAATAATCAGCCAAGCAAAATCAGGCCGCCGCGATCATGCAAGCGTGAGCAGCCATTTCACGATGGCACCGAACACCGAATCGACTGCCAGGAAGAAGATCGCCAGGATCGTCATCAGGATGAACACCATGATGGCGGTGGTGATGGTTTCCTGACGGCTCGGCCAGACGACCTTCGACGCCTCGGTCTTCACCTGGTTCACGAACTCGCCGGGACTGGTCTTCTTGCGCTCAGTGGCCATGGCCGTCTAACTTTCCTGTTTCCGATTCGCGGGGCATCATCATGCTGCAGGCACATCGCCGCCAGCCTTGCCCGGCTGAAACACGATATATGCACCCTGTCGGAGAAAGACAGCCCCATAACCGCGCCAAGCCGCAGAGGCAAGGGGATTCAGAAACCCGGGGGATTCAGAAACTCGGGCGAATCACAAAGCCGGGGTAGGGCCGCTGGCAGGAGTGGAGGGATTCGAACCCCCGGCATTCGGTTTTGGAGACCGACGCTCTACCAGCTGAGCTACACTCCTGTGCGGGCAGGCCGTCGCCATTAGCGGCTGCACGCCCGGTGCGCAAGCGCTGCTGTGCGGTTTTGCACCCGCCAGACGCACAACGGGGTGACCGCTTGCCCATGATCCGCGCCACAAGGGCACTGCCATGGGGGCGATCACCCCGTGTGAATTCAAAGCCGGTAGGCGCCAGGCCCCAAAAGAGCCCGGAGCCAGGACCAGATCAGCGCTTCGAGAACTGGAAGCTCTTGCGCGCCTTGGCCTTGCCGTACTTCTTGCGCTCGACGGTGCGGCTGTCGCGGGTCAGGAACCCGGCCGACTTGACTGCGCTGCGCAGCGTGGGCTCGTACTTGCTGAGCGCCTGGCTGATGCCGTGCTTGACGGCGCCGGCCTGGCCCGAAAGACCACCACCCTTGACGGTGCAGATGACATCGTACTGGCCACGACGATCGGTGATGTCGAACACCTGGTTGATCACCAGACGCAGAGTGGGGCGTGCGAAGTACACTTCCTGGTCGCGCTTGTTGATGATGATCTTGCCGGTGCCGGGCTTCAGCCACACGCGGGCCACGGCGTCCTTGCGGCGACCGGTGGCATAGGCACGGCCCTGCTTGTCCAGTTCCTGCTCGCGGATCGGAGCCGGCGCGCCGCCACCGCCGGTGTGGGCGGGGTTGATCGGGGTTTCGACGTCGGCGGCGATGTCCTTGAGATCGGACAGGGATTGCACGGTATCAGACATTATGCACCCACCTTGTTCTTGCGGTTGAGCGAGGCAACGTCGAGCGCTTCGGGCTGCTGGCCGTTATGCGGATGTTCGGTGCCGGTAAAGAGATGCAGGTTGCGCATCTGCTGGCGACCCAGAGGACCACGGGGAACCATGCGTTCCACCGCCTTTTCAAGCACACGCTCGGGGAAGCGGCCGTCGAGCACCTTGGCTGCGGTCACTTCCTTGATGCCACCGATATAGCCGGTGTGCTTGTAATAGACCTTCTTGTCGCGCTTGTTGCCGGTCAACACCACCTTGCCGGCGTTGATGACGATGACATGGTCACCGCAATCGACGTGCGGGGTGTAGCTCGGCTTGTGCTTGCCGCGCAGGATGTTGGCGATGATCACCGCAACGCGGCCGACCACCAGTCCGTCGGCATCGATAATGTGCCACTTCTTTTCCACGTCCGCCGGTTTGATCGACTTGGTGGTCTTGAGCAAAGCCTTCATGGCCTTCAACCTTCCAAAACATCAGCCAGGCATCTGACGGACCCTGATCGGGCCGCCCGCCGGTGGGCTGACACGTTTCTATGAAACGAACAGGCCTTTATCGGCCTGAGCGAAGCGCGGCTAATGACGATGAGGGCACGTTTAGTCAAGCATTTTGGGGGGATTGCAAAGAGGTAAAATGATACCTTGGCCATCTCGGGTCGGTCGCAGGGGCCCCAGCGTGAGCAATTTGCGGAACACCCGGCTCGTCCCCTGGGCCGTACTGGTCATGCGCCGGTCCTGGCATAAGCAACGCAGATCGGCGGACAGTGAGCCAATATCGTGTCAGGCAAGCCGATGCAGAATAGCTGCATCGACAGATTCAACTTTGCATGCACGATGGTTCTTTCAATGAGACCCTGTTCATGGGCCTTGTCCATACCCGTCTCGAAATCACTACATGAGTCGAGGAGTTTAACCGGGGGGCCGCACTCAGCCCTCGGGTAAACCACACCGCCGGCACTAGGCTTTAAACTGGATCATCTAAAACTGGCCTCGCTAAGCCCGACGGGCTACGCTACAAAGGCTATGGCTCAGCCACGCAAACCGCTCCGCCTTGGCCCCGGCTGGAGCAATGCTAAAGGTCACTTCCCTACGCCAGCGCACTTCTTCTTCTCCGACCAGTGCCGCCGACCCTGAACACCGGACATTCCCTGCGTCTGACCAATGACACCGTCTCTAGCACCAGCGTTTGCAACCTTGCTTCTTGGTACCTCAACAAACCAAAGCAAAATCGTTCTCACCGAAAGGTTTCTGCATAGTGGGCAGTACAGTTGAACAGCAGCTGGTCTGGACTTTCACTGCCTCATAAATAACGATGTGAAGTGGCGCGGAGCCTTAATGTAAGGGACTCGTGCCCGACCCAGCAGGTGTTGCTAGCCCCTGCTAGGTCGCATATTCCGTCAGCGACACCGGTGCCGTTTGTTGATCCGTTGCCAGCCGTAAACCTACCGCTAAGACCAATTTCCTCAGTACGGCGCCTATTGCCGCCACCGGCTGCTGGTTCAAGTTTGCCTACCTTGCTTAGTCCTCGGGAGCCAAGCGGCTTTCGCATACCTTACGGACCAAATCTTGGAGGATCGCGACGCGTTCGCCGAGCCATTTCAGTTCTTCGTAGCTAACCTTGTAGTGCGGCGAGTAGCGCGCGTTTACATAGGCCTGGCGCAGCAGCTCGAAGCAGCGGCGGCTGAACCGGTCGTTGCGCGGCCAGGCCTCTATCAGTTCGGGCGCGATCTCTTCCGCATGGCCGCGCAGGAAGCCGAGCTTATGTGACTTTGGGCTGTAGAGTGTCAGCACTAGCAACGTACAGTGATAGAGGCGCTCAGTCGCCTGATGGATTGAGAAAGCGGCCTCTTTGTCCCATTGCTTTTGACTTTGCTCCAAGCCAGTTTCCAAATAGCGGCAAGCGCTCTTGTACCATTGATCAAAATGCTTTTGGGCCTCAGCGCGAGCCACTGCCGGTGCAAGCTTGGATAATGTCGCAAACGGAAAGCCGTCAGCTTCATACAGCGCGATGCCCTGCGCGGCGATATCGGCGAAGAACGGACGGCCCTGCTCGAGCTGCTTGTTCACATCCTTTAGGCTTTGAACGATGAAGCTGACCGGTGCGCTCAGCGTGTGCGTGATCGTCATTTCACGCATCAGCCGGTCATCGGCAGTGGCCCAGTAATCGACAACATCGGTCAACCGATCGTCATTAACAATGACGAGCAGATCGTAATCGGATTTGTAGCCGCCGACGGGATCATCGACCCAGTCGCCGCGTGCATAGCTGCCATATAGGATCACCTTGAGGATCCGGCCACGAATCTTCCAAGGTGCGGTTGTGTTACTGATCGCGGCTGCAAATTCTTCGAACAGAATGCGCACAGCGGCCTGCAACTCCTGCTGCTTCTGTCCGGGCAGATGATCTATATCGGTGCGCATAAATTCATCCTGTAGCGACGATGGTTCCTTGGCAAGCCGGAAGCATTGGCTGGCTGACCGAACTTCCTCCATTATCGAGGTAATCGCTGCTAGAAAAAGGGGGGCGGCATTCCGTCGCCTTGCCAGTCATGTTCGGCGGATAGTCTTCTGCCTTCCTAGCTTGGTTGGCTGCGCGGACAATGGTGTTGTCGTTGTCATGCTGGAATGTGGTCATGTCCTCGAGTACATTCGGCAATGCCAATTCTAAACTCAATCGACCGCTTGAAGAAAGCAAGAGTCTTGACTCCGCAATTTTTTACCCTGGCCGACTAGGACTCTGGCGTAGGTGTGAACAGTTCAATGTAAGCAGGCGTGGGTTCTTTACCCATGATTGCGTCAATGCCGCCAGCGGCCGGGGCCTGGTTTTGGGTCACGCAGCGTTGTGAACCTTGGCCTCTCGTGACCACTTCGGCCCTCAAGATCAGGACATTGACACCCGAGCTGCGCCGCTTCGATACCGCAGTGTGCGGCTTGGTAAAGCGACATGCGATGCGTACCAGGGCTGACTCGCAAAAGGCGCCCGTGCGTTTGCTCTGTGATGGTACCTGCGTCTGCTGCATCGAGCCTGTTGCGGCTAGTATTGTTTTCAAATGCCCTGACTCCTTCCATCCAGCGCAGAAGGAGCGTCGTGAGGGGGCCACTATGCGCTGGCGACCACTCTGCGCCTTGCAGCGCGTCAACCGTAAATCGCCGCAATGCATATGAAGGATTGGGCGAGGTAGCGCGCAGAGCTAGCGCGACAAGGGACAGATGGCGCATCCATCAAGCACGTCCTACAGCGGGGTCGGGCGCGACAGAATGGCGCGGCCGAGGGTGCAGGCGAGTCAGCCATAGTTTTGTCGGTGTCCGTCGCAGCCGAAACAACCAAGGTTAAGCGAGCAACGGACGCAGCGCGCCCGCCAGCATCAGTCGATCGCCAGCGTCTGGCCCATCACCCAGGCACGGAAGCTGGGCGGGCAATAGTCCACCGGCAGCACCAGCACTGCGGGCTCGTCATAGCTGTGCAGATGGACGATCCGCGCGACCAGCGCCTTGGACTGGGGCAAAGCAGTCTTGAACAGCACCGGGACCTCGGCCGTTTCGGTGAGTTCGCCCTGCCAGTGGCAGATTGCAAGGGCAGGGGCCATGATGTTGGCACACGCGGCAAGCTGTTCGCGCACCACCGTCCGCGCGATGGTCCGCGCCTCTTCCTCATCGGCAAAGGGGCAATAGACCAATCGGATGTCCGATCCGTCGCCCGGCAGGTCGCCGATCATGCAGCCACGGCCACTTGGCGTTGGAGCGTATCGCGCTGGCCCAGCCGGTGCGCGCCCCACGCCGTGGTCGCAACCAGGATCGCGCCCACCGCCTGGTGCAGCACCGCCATATGCAGATCGACGCTGGTCATCACCGTGGCGATGCCGAGCAGGATCTGCAGCCCGAAGGCGGTGTGGATTGCAAGCGAGATCCGCCGGTCGACCCGGCGCACCGCGCGGCCCATCACCACCAAGGCGGCGACGGCGACGAACGCCCACCAGCGGTGGATGAAGTGCAGCAGGAAGGGGTCATGCGTCAGCGCGTGCACCAGCCCCTGCGACCAGTCGACATCGACGGGGAAGAACGCCCCGTTCATCAGCGGCCAGCTCTTGGCGGCGTAGCCCGCGTTGAGCCCGGCGACCCAGGCGCCGAACAGCAGTTGCAGGAACAATACGCCGATCACGATCAGGCTGAGCCCCGTCATCCGCGCCGGCCTTGCTGCGGGATCACGCGCCAGTGCCTTCAGGTCGAGCGCGGTCCAGATCAGCCCGGCCATGATGAACAAGGCGTTGAGCAGATGCACCGCAAGCCGGAAGTGGCTGACATCGGTGCGCTCGGACAGGCCCGATGCCACCATCCACCAGCCCACCGCGCCCTGCAGTCCGCCCAGTGCAAACAGGGCGGTCAGCCGCCAGCCATATCCCTGCGGGATCGCGCGGCGCACCGCGAAGTACAGGAACGGCAGCGCGAACGCGACGCCGACCAGGCGCCCAAGCAGCCGGTGGATATACTCCCAGAAATAGATGGTCTTGAATTCGGCCAGCGTCATGCCGGCGTTGACCTCGATATATTCGGGGATCAGCTTGTACTTCTCGAACTCCGCGACCCAGGAGGCCTCGCTCAGCGGCGGCAGCGTCCCGGTGACGACATTCCATTCGGTGATCGACAGCCCCGATTCGGTCAGCCGGGTGATTCCCCCCACCACCACCATGGTGAACACCAGCAGTGCCACGCCATACAGCCAGTTGGCGATGGCCGAGGGGGCGGCGCGCGCGTCCAGGCGTGCGGCAGAGACAGGTGCGTGCGACAGGCTGGTCATGGTGTCGCATTTCGGATGCCGCCGCCCCGCTTGCAAGGTGTTTTTTGCGCTGCGGCAACCGAATGATGGGCGTTGCCCGGGATGATGTTTTTGTAATCCTGCGCTCAAGCGACATTGCGCAATGATATCATATAACCTATGTGCCAGACATGTTGTCTCGTATCACCAAGTCCGGCCAGCTCGATTCTGCAGCGATTGCGCTGTCGGCATTGTGCATGGTGCATTGCGCCGCGGGCATCTGGCTGGTGGCGGGATTCGCCTCATTGGGCGGCATTCTGCTCGCCCCCTGGGTGCACGAGGTCGGCTTTGCGCTTGCCGCGATCATGGCGGCGCTGGCGCTGGGCCATGGCGTCCGCTCGCACGGAGCGCGGCTGCCGCTGGCAATCGGGGTGGTCGGAATCGCCTCGATGCTGATGGCGATGACCGTGCCGCACGGAAGTGCCTACGAATATGCGCTCACCCTGGCAGGCGTCGCCGCGCTGAGCGTCGCGCACCTGCTCAACTACCGCGCCGCGCGCCAGAACTGAGTTCCGCGCAAGCCGGGCACCAACATTCGCACTTGCCCTTTGCCCGTCATCCGCGCCAAGAGTTTCGGCCTATGACCAGCACCACCCACACCTCCGCTCAGATCAACCTCCACATCAATGGCGAGCCGCGCCGCGTGCCCGCCGGGCAGAGCATCGCCGCTCTGGTGACCTCGCTCGGGCTTGATCCCGCCAAGGTTGCGGTCGAGCGCAATCTGGAGATCGTGCCGCGCTCAACGCTGGCGGATGTCATGGTGGGCGAAGGCGACCGGCTCGAGATCGTCCATTTCGTCGGTGGCGGCGACCATATCGCTGCAGACGACAGCTGGACGGTGGCAGGCCACACATTCCGTTCGCGGCTGATCGTCGGCACCGGCAAGTACAAGGATTTTGCCCAGAATGCCGCTGCCGTGGAAGCCTCGGGCGCCGAGATCGTCACCGTCGCGGTGCGCCGCGTCAACGTCTCGGACCCCAGCGCACCGATGCTGACCGACTTCATCGACCCGAAGAAGATCACGTATCTGCCCAATACCGCAGGCTGCTTCACCGGCGAGGACGCGATCCGCACGCTGCGGCTGGCGCGCGAGGCAGGCGGCTGGGATCTGGTCAAGCTCGAGGTGCTGGGCGAGGCCAAGACGCTCTACCCCGATATGCACGAGACGCTGCGCGCCACCGAGATTCTCGCCAAGGAAGGCTTCAAGCCGATGGTCTATTGCGTCGACGACCCGATCGGCGCCAAGCGGCTCGAGGATGCAGGCGCGGTTGCGATCATGCCGCTGGGCGCGCCGATCGGATCGGGGCTGGGCATCCAGAACCGGGTGACCATCCGGCTGATCGTCGAGAATGCCAAGGTCCCAGTGCTGGTTGATGCCGGCGTCGGCACCGCATCGGACGCGGCGATCGCGATGGAACTGGGTTGCGATGGCGTGCTGATGAACACCGCGATCGCCGAAGCCAGGGACCCCATCCGCATGGCGCGCGCGATGAAACTTGCGGTGGAGGCGGGACGCGATGCGTATCTTGCCGGCCGCATGGGCACGCGCAAATATGCCGATCCCTCGAGCCCGCTCGCCGGTTTGATCTGACCGGGCACACCGGTTCCACATGGAACCGGTGCATTGCCCTCGAAAACCTCTCTGCCTCCCGCATCGCCCCCGCGCATACGGGGCTTCTGCTGCCGCGCCGCTGTCGCCTGTCGCGACTCCCGCCATGCGCGGAAATGACAAGGGCGTGTGGGAACTCCCACTTTCCCTAGCGTCAAGCTGAAACGATCATACCGATTTGGTGACAGTTTCTTTGCATATGTTACATTCGTCGACGACCCGCTGTCGTTCGTCGACGCTTGTAGTCGTTGAGCGACGCATTCGCCGATTTGGTCGAGCACCCCGCGACCCGCGCAAACCGATCTCCTATCCAGATCATGTCGCGGATGACCATAGCTCCCCAGGCCGGGCATCCGCGGCAAACCAGACGGACCGGCCCTGATGGGCCCCTTAACCAGCAGGGCCGGTCACTGTTCAGTTTGCACCATCGAAAGGACCCCTCCCCATGTTTGCCCCCGCAACCGCATCGATTTTCACTCGCACCCTGGCCGCCGCTGGCGCTGCTGCCGTTCTGTTTTCCGCCTCTGTCCAGGCCAGCCCGGTCAAGACCGTCGAGACCGCCAACGGCCGCATCGTGCGCAGCGTCGAAGTGCCGTTCGTCGACCTGGACCTGGCCAGCGCTGAAGGCGTCGCCGCACTCGAATCGCGTCTCAAGGTCGCATCGCAGCAGGTCTGCGGCGTCACCGAGCGTGTCCCGCTGCAGCAGCAGATGGACCACCAGGCCTGCATCGCCGATACTATGGCAAGCTCGAAGCGCGCGATCGTGACGCTCGTCGCCCGCGCCGAGGCCGGTGACCGCTTCAAGGCCGGCGAACGCATCGCCGTCGGCAGCTGATTTTCACCCGTTTACCACCCTTGGTAAAAGTCGAGACTGGACCGGTAGCCCCCAAGCCACCGGTCTTTTTTTCGTTGCGAACGATCAGTCGTAATGCGCCATGCCGGGTGCGGTGAGCGCGATCCAGCGGTGCTTGCGCTGTTCGTACACCGAATATTCGGGCGCGGGAAACAGCGGGTCGGCAAAGGTTCCGACCGGTACAGCGATCAGGCCGGGCAGCGAATCGGCGCGATACGCCACGGTCGTCCCGCAATCCGCGCAGAAGGTGAACGTTGCAGCGGAGCCACTTTCGCCCTGCTTGGTCCACCATGCGGTTCTTCCCGTGATCGCAACACGCTCCTGCGGCCAGCGCGCCTGGAACGCAAAGGCGCTTCCGCTCCGCCGCTGGCAGTCGAGGCAATGGCATATCGATACGCGTTGCGGATCGCCCTGGCATTCCACCGAGACCTGACCGCACGCACATCGCGCTTCCCGAATGGTCATCCACTCCTCCTCCTGAGCCCGTCGCCAAGCGCCGAGGCTGCACGTCCGGCAGGCAAAAGTCGAGGCGGACGCACGAATGCGCCCGCCTCAGTCCTTCGCGACCCAAAGGACTAGCTCTCAATATCCGATCAGGGGCCTGCAGCGCTCGCTACAGGCCGTGCCGATCAGCGATAGAAGACGTGATTGTCGACAGCGGCGAGGCGCTGCATGCGCCAGCCGGGGGAGACGTGACGCGCATGGAAGAACAGCGCGCCTTCGACCGGGCTTTCCCAAGCGTCCTTCATCGCGATCTGCGCGATGGCGACAGCCTCGGCCCAGTCACGGCTGGCGGTGGGGATGGCAGGCATCCGGCCGCCGCGCACGAACGAGAACTGGCTGGGCTGATAGACCACGCCGCACAGGCTGCTGGCAAAGCGGCCCGAATCGCGCCGCGCGATCACCACCTTGGCGACCGCAAGCTGGCCGTTGAGCGTTTCGCCCTTCGATTCGAAGTACACCGCGCCTGCCAGGCAGCGGGTTTCCTCGTCGATATCTGCGGGAAGATCGTGCATCGCCACAAGCTGCGTCAAGCTTTCAGCCCTGAGCGGCGGCTGGGCGGACTGGGTGTCGATCTGCTGGGGGGCGGTTTCAGCGTCTGCGACGGTTTCGACAGCGGCATCGGATGCGCCGGAAACGGTTTCATCGCTGGTCTGGGCTGGAACCGGCTGGATCATGTCGGCGATCAGCGGCGATGCAAAGGCGGCTGAAGCGTCGGTAAAGGTCAGGGTGGCGATCGAGTAGATGGCCACGGCAGCCATGCTGGCGGCCTTGAGAATGGTACTCATCAAAGTCTTTGACTGTGCGGTGAGTCACCTTGATCAGGGCAACATGCTGGCAGATCTGCATCTGCTGGCCGGTCCCGATGGGCTTCCCCCCGTCTGCGTGCCTGCCTGTTGAATTTCCGTCCGTGGATTTTCGGATGGAACCGCCGGGCCGCCTGCGCGTTTCTGGTGGACGCCCCCTTCTGTCAGGTGGGCTGACGAGTCAACCAAGCTGACCTAATATCGCGTCGAACTGTGCGCGGTTGGCGACATCCAGTTCAATCACCCATATATCGGGGTCCCTGGACCTGCGACGTGCCAGATATTCGGTCAGCGTGCCCTTGGCAGCGATGGTGCTCTCATCCTCGCTCCAAATTTCCTGCCAGGCGATGCCGCTATCCAGCGCCGATATGCCTTCCAGCACGCCGTTATCGCCGCCGCGCACCGTGCGCACGATCAGGATCGCGCCCGAGACCGGATCACCCCTGGAGAGCAGTGTCGCAAAGCCGCCCGCAGCCTGGGTCAGGCGTTTGAGCGCCTCTATGCGGATATGCGCGGCCAGCCGCGCCTCGATCATGCCGAAGCGTCCGGTGACGATGTCTGCTGCGGCAGGCTGTAGCCCTCAAGCCCCGACAGGCCGATGTGCGAGCGCATGAAGGTGCCGGTGCCGCGCGCGATTTCCTCGCCATGGCTGTCGACCAGCCGGGCTTCTCCCACGAACACCCGCCTCTTGCCGCTGACCCAGTGTCCTTCGGCATGGACCGGGCCTGCGCGCACCGGCGCGGTGAAGTGCAGGTTGAAGGCAGTGGTGAGCAGGAAGCGGTCGGTGACCAAAGCGTTGCACGCATAAAAGGCCGCATCGTCGAGCATCTTGAAATAGAGCGTGCCGTGCGCGGCGCTGGCGGCGTGGAAATGCTCGGGCGTCACGTCGAAGTCGATCCGCGCGCGACCCTGGCCGGTAATGCTCAGCCGGGAAGGGAACAATCGGTTGATCGCCGCGGCCGCGTAAAGCCGCTCGAGCGCGCGATAATGCGCCTCGGCCCCGGTCCCGGGCGCCGCTTCAGGCAGCGTCACGGTCCAGCTCGGCGGTCACCAGCGCGAAGATGGCGTCCGGGTCGTCGGCGCCCTTGATCTTGGCGAGCGTCTTTTCATCGCGGGTCAGCCGCGAGATGTGCGCCAGCGCCTGCAGATGCATCGCGCCGGTGGCGATGGGCGAAATGAGCGCGATCACCAGATCGACGGGCAGATTGTCGATCGATCCGAAATCGATCGGCTTGCCCAGCCGCAGCAGCACCGCGACCGAATGATCCAGTCCCTCGATCTTGCCATGCGGGATCGCGACGCGTCGTCCGAAGCCGGTGGAGCCCAATTGCTCGCGCTCGAGCAGGCACGAGAGCACCTTGTCGGTCTCCATACCATAGCAATGGCCGAACTGTTCCGCCGCCAGTTCCAGCGCCTGCTGCTTGTCGGCGACGCGCGCAGAGATGAGCACCGCCTGCTTGTCGAGTTCGAACCACGCCATGATATTCAAGTTTCTCGATTCTGGCATGCGGCCCCGATCGTTGTCGAGGCCGCCACGCATGAATGTCCATCAGGTCCAGCGTCGTTCCCGCCGGGGAGGTTCTGACCTCATCCCGCCAACGCATATCTGGGGCGCCCATGCACCAGATTGCCGCAAAAACCAAGCGGCTCAGTGCACGGGCGCACAGCTATTCGCTTATTTCTGCGGTTCGACCCAACCGATCGAGCCATCGACGCGGCGATAGACCATGTTGTGGCGCCCGGTCCCGGCGTTCTTGAAGAACAGTGCATTGGTGTTGCGCAGGTCGAGCATCATCACCGCATCGGAGACGGTGGCCTCGGGCACATCGACCCGGGTTTCGGCGATCACCACCGGGAAATCGACGACCTCCTCCTCCTCGCTGCCGGTATCGAACACGGTATAGGCAGCCTCTTCCTCGGCCAGCGCGTGCTGGACCTGCTCCTGGCGGCCCTTGAGGCGGCCCATATAGCGGCGAAGCTGCTTGTCGATCTTTTCGGCAGCGCCATCAAAGGCGACATGCGCGTCGTGCGCGGTGCCCTGGCCCTTGAGGATCAGGCCCTGCATGACATGGGTGACGATATCGCACTGGAACTGGTCGTGAGGCCCTCGCCCGAAGGTGACCTGGCTGGATATCGCCTTGGAAAAATACTTTTCGACAATCGCATTGAGCCGGTCGGAAACATGCACCTTGAGTGCCTCGCCAGTATCGACCTGATGACCTGAAATACGAATGTCCATGATGTTCTCCATTTTTATGGCCAGCCACAGGTTCACAACCGCAGCGGGCCGGACAGATACGCTTCTGCGCAATCGCAGAAGGGGATTATGGGACCGGGTTCAGACCTCCTTTCGTGAGAGGATGTGCGTTCAACGCTTGGACAGCCACAAGGGCTGCTTGATCTTGGCGAGAAACTCCTGATGCACCGCCAGCTCCTCGGCGGTGGCGACAAACTGGCGGGGCAGCCGGTGCGGGCGCTGGACCGCCGGGATCAGCCGCGGCCGTGCCGGAATGCCCGAACTGGCGGCATCGCTGTCGTCGGCCAGCCCCAGCCCGATCTGCCGCCCGCCGGTAAGCTCGATATAGACCTGCGCGAGCAATTCGGCATCGAGCAGCGCGCCGTGCAGCACGCGGTGGCTGCGATCGACCCCGAAGCGCTTGCACAGGGCATCAAGGCTGGCGGGTGATCCGGGGAACTTGGACCGCGCCATAGCCACGGTATCGACGACCCGCGCCATGGGAATCGGCGGCAGCTCGATCCGCGCCAGCTCGGCATTGACGAAGCGCATGTCGAACCCGGCATTGTGCGCGACCAGTTGCGCATCGCCCAGGAACTCCAGCAGTTCGCCTGCGCGCTCGTGAAACAGCGGCTTGTCCGCCAGAAACGCGTCCGAGTGCCCGTGCACGCGCTCGGCCTCGGGCGGCATCGGCATCTGGGGGTTGAAAAAGGCATGGAAGGTGCGGCCCGTGGCCATCCGCCCGACCATCTCGATGCACCCGATTTCCACCATCCTGTGTCCTTCGTCGGGGGACAGGCCGGTGGTTTCGGTATCGAAAATGATCTCTCTCATTCCGGTCATTATTGGCCTGATTTGATCAGCGCGCAAGAGACGACCGCAAATTCCCCAGCAGCTTTCGCACAGCCTGCCGCGTCGCCAATTTGGTCCCCCCGGTGGGGATGATCCAGTCGGCATGGCTACGCTTGTGATGATCGGCCATCTGCAGGTGGCGGATGTGCCGCAACCGCGCCGCGGTCATGCCTGCACGCGCCATCACCCGCTTGCGCTGCTGCCATAGCGAGGCGGACACGACGATGATGCCGTCGACATTCTGCGTGCCGCCTTTCTCGAACAGCAAGGGGATATCGAACACGATGATCCGCCGCGCGCGGTTGGCGCGGACGAAGGCGGCGCGCGAGCGTCCAACCGCGGGATGGACGATGTGCTCGAGCGTCTTGAGCGCGCCTGCATTGCCGAACACAGCCGCGCCCAGCTTGGCGCGATCGACGCCCTGCGGACCGGTGGTGCCGGGAAACGCCGCCTCGATCGCCGGCAGCAGCGCGCCGCCCGGGCCCTGCAGCACATGCACCTCGGCATCGGCATCGAACACCGGCACCCCTTCGGCGCGGAGCATCCTGGCGACCGCGGACTTTCCCATGCCGATCGATCCGGTCAGCCCGAGCACCATGGGGCGGTGACGGTGGTGCGGAGGCAGCCGCTTGACATGGGTGGTCATGCGATCAGCAGCGCGCGCAGTTCGTCGTCGTGATCACGCGGCGGGGCGACATCGAAGAAGATCTCGAACGCGAGCGCAGCCTGGCCAATCAGCATTTCCAGCCCATCGACGGTGTCGAGCCCCAATGTGCGCGCCTGTTTGAGCAAGGCGGTCTCGAGCGGGGCGTAGACGATGTCATAGACCAAAGCGCTTGTCGGCAAAGGCGACAGATCGACGTTGAGCGGGTCGAAGCCCTTCATCCCCAGCGGGCTGGTGTTGACCAGCAGGTCGACCTCGCCCAGCGAATCCTCCATGCCGCGCACTTGGCCCTTGAGCCCGAAACTGGCGAGCAGCCCCATGGCCTTGAGCGCATTGCGCGCATGGATCGTCACGCTGGCGACATCCATCCGCGACAGCGCGAACAGCACCGCGCGCGCCGCACCGCCTGAACCGATGACCGCGACATTCGCGCCTGTAAAATCGCTTTGGCCGAGCGGCGCATAAAAGCCCCCGGCATCGGTGTTGGTGCCGAACAGCGCGCCGGTGGCATCGCGCGCAATGGTGTTCATCGCGCCGATGCTGGTGCGCACGTCGCCAGGATCTGCGACATGCTCCATCACCGAAAGCTTGTGCGGGATGGTGACATTGCACCCGCGCCACAAGGGATCGTCGCGGCGGCTGTCGATATACGCGCAAAGCGCATCGGGGGTGACATGCGCCGTGCGATACTCTGCGTCCATCCCCAGCTGCCTGAGCCAGAAGCCATGGATCAGCGGCGATTTGCTGTGCGCGATCGGGTCGCCGATCACCTCCGCATAGGGACGGGCGGCATGGGGTTTTTCCACAGGGTTCACGCTGCGATCAGCTCGGCATCAGTTCGCGCTCGCGCAGGAAGCCGAGCAGCGGCAGCAGCGGCATGCCCAGGACAGCGAAATGATTGCCCTCGATATGGCTGAAAAGCTGGGCACCTGCGCCCTCGATCTCGTAACAACCCACCGTGTATCCGATCGATTCCCAGTGCTTATCCACATAGTCGCGCACAAAGGCGCTGCCCAGCGGACGCACGTGCATCACGGCTTTTTCCACATGCCGCCAGATCGGGCGGCCACCCTCGACGATGACGGCTGCGCTCCACAATTTGTGCGCCTTGCCCGACAATGTCTCGAGCTGGCGGATCGCGTCTTCGGGGGTCTGAGGCTTGGACAGCATCTCGCCGGTCGAGGTTTCGAGGATCTGGTCCGATCCCAGCACCATCGCTTCGGGCCGCTTGGTGCCCACGCGCATCGCCTTGGCCTCGGCCAGCGCATCGGCGATATCGCGTGGGCTTGTGCCCTCGGCGTGCAGCGAGGCGCGGATCGCCGATTCATCGATGTGCGCCGCCACCACCGTGAAGGGCACATCGGCCTTGTCCAGCATGGTCCGGCGTGATGCACTCTGCGATGCGAGTATCAGCATGTCTTTTCGTCCTTACACTTCATCTGCCGCCAGCCCCGCCTGGCGACGGCTTTCGCGCGCCGCCTCGCGCTCGTTGAACAGGTTGATGATCGCCGCGGCCGATTCCTCGATCGACCTGCGGGTCACATCGATGACCGGCCAACCATTATCCGCAAACATCCGCCGCGCAAAGGCCAGCTCCGCCTTCACCTTGTCATCGTTGACATAGTCGGTTTCGGGGGCCTGGTTCAAGGACAACAGCCGGTTGCGCCGCACCGCGATCAACCGCTCGGGGTTGGTGGTCAGCCCGACGACCAAAGGGCGGTTGAGCGAAAACAGCGCTGAAGGCGGCGGGGATTCGACCACGATCGGGATATTGGCGGTCTTGTAGCCGCGATTGGCCAGATAGATCGAGGTCGGCGTCTTAGACGAGCGCGATACCCCGGCGAGCACGATATCGGCCGCCTCCCAGTTTTCCCAGTTCTGCCCGTCATCGTGCGCGATGGTGAACTGGATCGCCTCGACGCGCGCGAAATACGCGGCATCGAGCACATGCTGGCGACCCGGGCGCGCCTTGGCAGCCTGACCCAGCAGGTTGGACAGCGCATCGCTGACCGCATCGAGCGCAGGGACCATCGGGAGCCCCAGCACGCGGCAGCGGCGTTCGAGCTTGGCGCGGATATCGGGATTCACCAGAGTGAACAGCACCAAGCCCGGATTGGCCGCGACCTCGTCCAGAATCCGGTCGAGATGCGTTTCGGAGCGGACCATCGGCCAGAAGTGCTTGATGATCTCGACCGCATCGAACTGCGCCAGCGCGGCCTTGGCGATGTTTTCCAGCGTTTCCCCGGTGGAATCCGACAGCAGATGGAGGTGGAAGCGGCTCATGGCGATGGTCTGTGGGTTGTAGGGGGATAAATCAAGGCATGATCTTGTGGGCAAAACCGGGGACGAAAACGCTCCCCCCTGCCCGTCATTCCGTCCGCATGCTTGTCCACAGCTGACAAGGTTATCGACAGGCTGTTGAAAGCCGGGATAAAATTTCCGACTCGTGGCGGCCATGCGATTTGCTGACTGTCAATCTGTCGATACATGAGGCAAGAAAGCGTCATGCCGGTTATCAAGCGGCCTTCTTCAACAGATTCCTAATTAAAGGATATAAGATAAAGTATGGGCGGGGACACAGTTCAGACCGCAGTGCGCACAGCGCCGCTGCTAGAATGCTTGGCAGGTAAGGTTCACGAGACGCCGCCGATGTGGATGATGCGTCAGGCCGGGCGCTATCTGCCCGAGTATCGCGCTCTCAGGGCAGAAAAGGGCGGTTTTCTGGAGCTGGTCTATGACAGCCCGTCGGCTGCCGAGATCACGCTGCAGCCGCTGCGCCGCTTCGATCTTGATGCCGCGATCCTGTTTTCCGATATCCTGATCGTTCCTTACGCGATGGGCCAGAACCTGCAGTTCCTGGTCGGCGAAGGTCCGCACCTCTCCCCGACCTTGGTCGATCATGCGCTGGAGAGCCTGGTGCCGGCCTATGAGCGGCTCGATGCGATCTACGAGACCGTGCGCCTGGTCAAAGCCGAGCTTGCGCCTGAGAAGGCCTTTCTGGGCTTTGCAGGGTCTGCCTGGACAGTCGCGACCTACATGGTCAACGGCGAGGGTAGCAAGGACCAGCACGCCACCCGCGCCTATGCCTACAGGGATCCGCAGGGCTTCCAGGTGCTCATCGACACGATCGTCGATCTCACCATCACCTATCTCATCGGCCAGATCGATGCCGGGGTCGATGCGGTGCAGATCTTCGACAGCTGGTCGGGCTCGCTTGCGCCCTCGCAGTTCGAACGCTGGGTCATCGCGCCAAATGCCCGGATTGCAGCGGCGATCCACGAAGCGCGCCCGGGTGTCCCGGTGATCGGTTTCCCCAAGGGTGCGGGCGAAAAGCTTGCCGCTTATGCACGCGAGACGGGTGTCGATGCGCTCGGGCTCGACGAGACGATCGATCCGGTCTGGGCAGCGGCCAACATTCCGGCGCATCTACCGGTGCAGGGCAATCTCGATCCGCTGGCGCTGCTGGCGGGCGGCGAGCAGATGGAAAGCGCGGTCAGGCACATCATCCGCACCTTCGAGGGAAGGCCGCACATTTTCAACCTGGGCCATGGCATATTGCAGCAGACGCCCATTGAACATGTTCACGCACTGCTTACACTGGTGAAGCAGGGCGCATAATCGCGCTGCCTAACGAGCTGGCGGGTTTTCCTGCCCGCGCACATGGCATGGCATCATGAATGAGCTCCTCCTGACAACGGATTACGTCTTAGCAATGCTCTATCTCTGGCTGAAAGCGGCGCACCTCATCTTCGTCATCTTCTGGATGGCGGGCCTGTTCATGCTGCCGCGCTTCCTGGTCTATCATCAGGAGGCTGAGCACGGATCGCCCGAGGCCACCCGCTGGATCGACCGCGAAGCCAAGCTCAAGAACATCATCCTCAACCCCTCGCTGATCATCGTGTGGTTGCTGGGGCTGGTGCTGGCGGTGCAGATCGGCGCGTTTTCGCAAGGCTGGTTTCACGCCAAACTGCTCTTCGTGCTGGTGCTCAGCGGCTATCACGGCTGGATGATCGGCTATGCCAGGAAGCTGGCCAAGGGCGAACGCAAGCTGACCGGCAAGCAATTGCGGCTGATCAACGAAGTGCCGGGGATCGCTGCAGCGGTGATCGTGATTTTGGTGATCGTGAAGCCTTTCTGACCTCTTTCTCCCCTCACGCTTGCGGGAGGGGCAGGCCCGGTTTTCCGGGCCGGGGTGGGCCTGGAGGTCACAACGGTACAGGCCCACCCCGGCTTCGGCTGCGCCTCTGCCACCCCTCCCGCAAGCGGTAGGGGAGAAGTTACCCCCCCTCGCCCCGTCGCAGGCCCGATTGACTTTGCCCAGGGCCGCGCCTAGATCGGTCGCCGTCCCGTCCGGGACCGTCGACGACCCTTATCCACCAGTGACCGGATTACCGGCTGGGCGTCCCACAGATTTTCCCATGACTGCCGTCTGATTTTTTGCGGCACCTTTTCTTCACGGACGATTGCACCTCATGCATCTTAAAGAACTCAAGCAGAAAACCCCCGCTGAACTCGTCACCATGGCAGAGGAGCTGGGCGTCGAAAGCGCGTCGACGCTCCGGCGCCAGGACCTGATGTTCGCGATCCTCAAGGAACTGGCCGATGATGGCGAGCTCATCATGGGCCTCGGCACCATTGAAGTGCTGTCCGACGGGTTCGGTTTCCTGCGCAGCCCCGAGGCGAACTATCTCGCCGGGCCCGACGACATCTACGTCTCCCCCAACCAAGTGCGCCGCTTCGGCCTGCGCACCGGTGACACGGTCGAAGGCGAAATCCGCGCACCGCGCGACGGCGAGCGCTATTTCGCGCTGACCAAGCTGACCGCGGTCAACTTCGACGATCCCGATGTCGTGCGTCACCGCGTCAACTTCGACAACCTGACCCCGCTTTATCCTGATGAAAAGCTGCGGCTCGACACGCTCGACCCGACCGTCAAGGACAAGTCGGCGCGCGTCATCGATATCGTCTCGCCGCAGGGCAAGGGCCAGCGTGCCTTGATCGTCGCTCCGCCGCGCGTGGGCAAGACCGTGCTGCTGCAGAACATTGCCAAGGCGATCACCGACAACCACCCCGAAGTCTTCCTGATCGTTCTGCTGATCGACGAGCGGCCCGAGGAAGTCACCGACATGCAGCGCAGCGTGAAGGGCGAGGTCATCTCCTCGACCTTCGACGAGCCTGCGCAGCGCCACGTCCAGGTCGCTGAAATGGTGATCGAGAAGGCGAAGCGTCTGGTCGAGCACAAGAAGGATGTCGTCATCCTGCTCGATTCGATCACCCGTCTGGGCCGTGCCTACAACACCGTCGTCCCGTCATCGGGCAAGGTGCTGACCGGTGGTGTCGATGCCAACGCGCTGCAGCGTCCCAAGCGCTTCTTCGGTGCTGCGCGCAACATTGAGGAGGGCGGTTCGCTCTCTATCATCGCCACCGCGCTGATCGATACCGGCAGCCGCATGGACGAGGTCATCTTCGAAGAGTTCAAGGGTACCGGAAATTCGGAAATCGTTCTGGATCGCAAGGTCGCCGACAAGCGTATCTTCCCCGCGCTGGATGTCGGAAAGTCCGGCACCCGCAAGGAAGAGCTGCTGGTGGAAAAGGATATCCTGTCGAAGATGTGGGTGCTGCGCCGCATCCTCATGCAGATGGGCACCATCGATGCGATGGAGTTCCTGCTCGACAAGATGAAGGATTCGAAGACCAACGAAGACTTCTTCGACTCCATGAACCAGTGATCTTCCAAGAGACCCTGTTTAAGGCCTGCGACCTGCCATGATGGAACTTTGGAATCATATCGTAGCCGATTTCTCGAATATCGGCTCCCCCGCTGCGCTGGCCGCTTTTGGCCAGGTGCTCATGATCGACATCCTGCTCGCCGGCGATAACGCGATTGTCGTCGGTGCGCTCGCGGCTGGCCTGCCTGCCGACCAGCGGCGCAAGGTGATCCTGATCGGGATCATCGCGGCTCTCGTACTGCGTATCGCTTTTGCGCTTGTCGTCACCCAGCTGATGCAGGTCGTCGGGCTGATCTTTGCAGGCGGCCTGCTGCTGCTTTGGGTATCGTGGAAAATGTACCGCGAGCTCCAGCCCGCGGGCAGCTCGCCCGGTTCGCCCGAAATCGAGGGTGACGAATCCAGCGGTGTCCGCCCGGCCAAGAGCTTTGCCGCGGCAGCCTGGGCCGTTGCGGTTGCCGATGTCAGCATGAGCCTCGACAACGTGCTCGCGGTGGCCGGCGCTGCGCGCGATCATCCCGGAATCCTGATCGTCGGGCTGATCCTTTCGGTCGCGCTGATGGGCATCGCTGCCAACTTCATCGCCAAATATATCGAGCGCTATCGCTGGATCGCCTATTTCGGCCTCGTCGTGATCCTCTATGTCGCCGGCAAGATGATCTATGATGGCTTTGTCGATCCCAGCGTTGGCATCACCACGCTGTTCTAGACGCCTGTTCCCGGCCATGGCTCGCAACACGCCTATCAGCTGTGTTAACAGCGGGCATGGCCGGGATGACATCGCTCCATGACTGACGCCGCCACCGATCTGCGGCGGCAACTCGGCATGCTGCTGGGGCAGGGCCGTGCGGCAGACGCAGTGGCGCTGCTCACCACCCGGTCGCAGGCGGGAGATGCGGCAGCACAATATGAGCTCGGCCTTTGGCGGCTCTATGGCCAGTGCGTCGAACGCGATCCATCAGCGGCGCTCGACCTGTTCCGCGATGCCGCCGCGCAGCATCATCCAGAGGCAGTCGCCGCCGAGATCGCGCTGCTTGGCAATGGCATGGCAGGAACCGCCGACCCTGCAGCAGCGCAGGCGCGCGTCGCTGCGCTGGCAGCATCCGATCCCTTTTATCGCCACCAGCAGGATTTGCTGGAGCAGATAGCAGCCGCGCCGCTGCCGCCCGCTGAGGTGTTGAGCGTCGACCCCGATATCCGGTTCTACTCAGATTTCCTGCCACCAGCGTTGTGCGATCATGTGATGGAGGCGGCTCGCGTGCGGCTCGCGCCCAGTTTCGTCATCGATCCGGTGTCTCGCCAGCGCGTGCCGCACCCGGTTCGCACCTCACACGGCACCAATTTCGGGCCGGTGGATGAGGATTGCGTGATCAATGCGATCAACCGGCGGATCGCGACCGTCACAGTGACCGACTGGCGCGCGGGCGAGATGCTGCATGTCCTGCGCTATACCCCCGGCCAGCAATACCGGCTGCACCATGATGGCCTGCCGAATGTCACCAACCAGCGGCAGTGGACAGCGATCGTCTATCTCAACCATGGGTTTGACGGAGGTGCGACCGACTTTCCGCTGCTCGGGCTGGATGTCGCGCCCCGGCGCGGCGGGTTGCTGGTCTTTGCCAACACGCATGGCGATGGCGCCATCGATCCGCGCACCCGGCACGAGGGCAAACCCGTCGACACCGGCGAGAAATGGGTCGCAACCCGCTGGATCCGCACCCGGCCATGGACACCCTGGGACGAAGCGCCCGCGCGCTGAGGTACGGCTGCCGAAACATTTGTTGGTTTCGAAGGTTCGAATCCTGATAGTCTGTTGAAAAAGACCGATGAGCGATGGAGGCGAGGGTGATGATGCGGATTTGGCTGGCGGGAATCGCGGTGGTTGCGCTTTTGCCCTCGATGGCATCGGCGAAAGAACGCGCGCAGATCGCCGCGTCCGCCGAGATATCCGACAAGGTGACGCTGTTCGAACTGCCAAAGGGTTCGCGCCCGCATGACGTTGCGCCCGCCCCTGATGGCAAGATCTGGTACACCGCGCAGCGCCAGGGCGCGCTGGGCATTCTCGATCCGGTGACCGGCCAGGTGGTGCAGGTCCCGCTCGGCCCCGAATCCGCGCCGCATGGCGTCATCCAGGGCCCCGACGGCATGGCGTGGATCACCGATGGCGGTCAGAACGCGATCGTCCGCTACAACCCCGCCAATGGCAAGATCGACGTGTGGAAGCTGCCTGCGGACACCGGCTACACCAATCTCAACACCGGCGCGTTTGACGGCAAGGGCGTGCACTGGTTCACCGGGCAGAACGGCATTTATGGCCGGGTCGATGCGGCGTCGGGCAAGGTCGAGGTGTGGAAGGATCCCAAGGGTCGCGGCCCCTATGGCATCGCCACCGCGCCCGATGGCACCGTCTGGTACGTCTCGCTCGCCGGCAGCCACCTCGCCAAGATCGACAGCGCCAGCGGCGAGATCAGCGTGATCGAACCGCCGACGCCGGGCGCGGGGCTGCGCCGGGTGTGGGCGGACAGCAAGGGCGATCTGTGGATCACCGGCTGGAACAGCGGCGAACTCTACCGCTATCGTCCCTCGACCAGGAGCTGGAAGACGTGGAAGCTGCCCGGCGCCAAGCCCCAGGCCTATGCGGTCTATGTCGACGAGCGCGATATGGTGTGGGTCAGCGATTTCGGCGACAATTCCACCCGCGTGTTCGACCCGCGCAGCGAGACGTTCACCGCGCGCTATCCCGGCAGCGGCGAGGGGGCCAATGTCCGCCAGATCCTGGGCCGCAAGGGCGAGGTGATGCTGCCCGAATCGGGTACCGAGCGGATGATGGTGGTGCGGACCAAGGGCAAGTGATCCGCTGGCTGGGCGTATTCGCGCTGCTGGTACCCGGCATCGCCTGGGCCCAGACCACCAACCAGATCGGTGAACGCGCCTTCCAGCGCTGCTACAGCTGCCATTCGGTGGTGAAGGGCGAGACGGGGCTGAGCGGACCCAATCTCGCCGGTCTGTCCGTGCGCGCGATCGCCTCGGACCCTAATTTCAAATACTCCAAAGCTTTCAGTAAGTTCGCTCAATACAACCGTCGGTGGGCACCCGTTCTTCTGGAGCGGTTTCTGGCCGACCCGCAAAAGCTTGTGCCGGGGAATGCTATGGGATTCTTCGGGCTGAAGAAGGCCGATGAACGCTCCGCGATTGTCACGTATCTGATGGAGATAAGGTAACCCAACTGGTTATCCTCACCGTTACCCCCGCGAAGGCGGGGGTCCCGCTTACGCGCAAGCGTCGTGCCAAAGCGGAATTCCCGCATTCGCGGGAATGACGGTGAACAGGATAACACTAGCCCGCCTTCGCCAACATCTCGCCCATTTTCTCCCAGACCTTGTTCATCGCCTTCATCGGGCGGACCATGACCTTGAAGTCCTCGATTTTCCCGTCCGCATTCCAGCGGATGATGTCGACGCCGTTGACCTGGATCCCGTCGAGCTCGAGCGCGAATTCGAGCATCGCGCTGTCGCCGTCGACGATCTCGCGGACATAATGAAAGCTGTCATTGCCCAGCACATGCGCGGCAGCGTGGAGGTAAGCGAACACCTTGGCCTTGCCTTCCTGCGGCGTGTGGACCACCGGCGAGTGGAACACCGCGTGCTCTGCCAGCATGGCGTCCAGCTTTTCCGGCGTGGAGCCGCCATGCATGTAGTCATGCCAGGCCGCGACCCCTGCCACCGCCGCGCTCATGCGAGATGCTCGGCAAAGAAGGCCGCGGTGCGGCCATCGGCGAGCTGCGCCCCGGCTTCATCGCGGCGGTTGCCCATTTCGGCGGCGAAGCCGTGATCGAGCCCTTCATAGTCGTGCAGCGTGACGCGCGGGTGGCTGTCCAGCCCGGCGTGCACAGCCGCCTGCGCTTCGGGTCCCACCAGATGATCGGCGGTCGGAATGTGCAGCATCAGCGGGTTGGCAATGGCGTGCGATTCATCGAGCATCTGGTCGATCATAACGCCGTAATAGCCGACGCTGGCGTCGATGTCGGTGCGGGCCGCGACCATATAGGCAAGCTTGCCGCCCAGGCAGTAACCGACCGCGCCCACCTTGGCGACGCCGCCGAGCCCGCCGATTCCGGCCCGGATCGCGCGGATCGTCGCCTCGATGTCCTGAACGCCGTCATTGGTGTCGTACTGGCCGAAATAGCCGAACGCCTCCTGCAACTCGGCTTCGACATCGGGGTCGAGCTCGAGGCCTGGCTTGATCCGCCAGAAAAGATCGGGCGCGACCGCCAGATAGCCTTGTCCGGCCCAGCCGTCGCATTTCTGGCGTATGCCCGGATTGACGCCGAAAATCTCCTGAATCACGATGATGGCGGCCTTGGGGGTGCCTTCAGGCGCGGCGACATAGGCGCTGAACGTGCCTTCATGGTCGAAAGTCTGGATGTTGTGCGTCGAACCCATTTTGCTCTCCATCATCAATTCGTTTGCTTTGGCGGCCATTTATACCCACTTTGATCAGGCTGATAAGCGTGAAACTGGGGCTTGGGGGCCTTGCGCTGCTAGAAGGTTGATTGCCATGAAAGTGAATATCGAAGTCGATTGCTCCCCCGAAGAAATGCGTCGTTTCATGGGGCTGCCTGACGTATCGGATGTCAACAAGACCTATGTCGATGGTGTCGTGAACGCGATGAAGGGCACCAGCAACGTCGACCAGCTGCAGACCATGGCAAAGAACATCGCGCCGATGGGAGAGATGGGTCTGCGCTTCTTCCAGCAGATCATGGAAGCCGCCGCAGCCGGTGCCAGCGGCAAGCCGAAAAGCGGTAGCTGACCGCCCTTTCTGACGATGCACGCAGGCGATACGATCTTTGCGCTGTCGAGCGGCGCGCCGCCTGCTGCATTGGCCATCATCCGGATCAGTGGACCTGAGGCAGGCGCCGCACTGACCGCACTCGGCGGAGCGCTGCCATCGCCGCGCCGTGCCGTGCTGCGCGATCTGTGCGATCCGGGTGATGGCAACCTGCTCGATCGCGCTCTGGTCTTGTGGTTTCCCGGCCCCGCAACTGCAACCGGCGAGGATCTGGCCGAGCTTCATCTGCATGGTGGGCGAGCGGTGGTGCGTGCTGTGGAAGCTGTACTGACCCGCATGCCCGGACTTCGGCTTGCCGAGCCCGGAGAATTCACGCGCCGTGCATTCCTCAACGGGCGGATGGCTCTGGCCGAAGCCGAAGGGCTCGCAGACCTTCTGTTCGCCGAAACCGAAGCGCAGCGCGTGGCCGCAATTCGCATGGCGAGCGGGCATCTGTCGCGCCAGGTTGAAGGGTGGCGGCAGGCGGTGCTGCAACTCTCCGCACAGGTTGAGGCCGAGCTCGATTTTTCAGATGAGGATGATGTCGGTGAAGGGGGCGGCGACGCCACCGGGCAGGGCATTGCCGCGCTGGCTGGCGAGATCGGCACCGCGCTGGCACGACCTCGCGCCGAGCGGTTGCGCGATGGCATTCGCGTGGTGCTGGCGGGGCCGCCCAACAGTGGCAAGTCGACCTTGCTCAACGCACTGGTCCAGCGCGAGGCGGCGATCGTCTCCGATATCGCGGGAACCACCCGCGATCTGATCGAGGCGCCGGTGGCGCTGGGCGGGATACCCTTCATGTTCACCGACACCGCCGGGCTGCGCGAAGAGGGTGCCGAGGCGATCGAAGCGATCGGCATCGACCGCGCGCGCGATGCGATGGCCGGCGCGGATCTCGTGCTGTGGCTGGGTCCGGAAGGGCAGGGCGGTCCAGTGAGGTGGGAGATCGAGGCGCAGATCGATCGGCCCGGTGTTTCACGTGAAACAAAAGCTGCGCCGCGGCACCGTCTGTCGGCGCGCACCGGGGAGGGGCTGCAGGGCCTGGTTGACGATCTGGTGGCAACCGCGCGCACTCTGCTTCCCAGCGCAGGCGACGTGGCACTCAATCAACGCCAGCACCGGCTGCTGTCCGAGTGCCGTGATGCGCTGGAGCAAGCGGTGTGCCAGCCCGACCTGCTGCTGCGCGCAGAATCGCTGCGACTGGCGCGGCTGGCGCTCGACCAGCTGCTGGGCCGCACGCATGTCGAGGACATGCTCGACGCACTCTTTGGAAACTTCTGCATCGGGAAGTAGACCTTTCCCCCCCCCCCCGCTTGCGGGAGAAGACAGATGGTCTTCCAAGATCTCCCACCCCCTCGACCGAATCCCGCAATTGGGCTATGCGCCGTGCCATGGTGGAATTTGATGTTCTTGTTGTCGGCGGCGGACACGCCGGGTGCGAGGCTGCGGCAGTGGCAGCGCGGATGGGCGCGCGCGTCGCCCTGGTCAGCTTCACCCACGACGCGATCGGCGCGATGTCGTGCAATCCCGCGATCGGCGGTCTGGGCAAGGGGCATCTTGTGCGCGAGGTCGATGCCTTTGACGGGCTGATCGCGCGCGCCGCAGACGAGGCCGCAATTCACTACCGGATGCTCAACATCTCCAAGGGCAGTGCGGTGCAGGGACCTCGTGTCCAGGCCGACCGTACCCTCTACAAGGCGGCGATCCAGCGGATGCTGGCTGCGCAGGACAATCTCGAGATTGTGGAAGGCGAGGTTGCCGCGCTTCGAATGGACGGCGGCGCGATCACCGGCGTGGATATGGCGGACGGCAGTACCGTCACGGCGCGCGCGGTGGTGCTGGCGACAGGGACGTTTCTGGGCGGGCGGCTGTTTCGCGGCGAAGAGCGGCTCGAGGGCGGGCGCATCGGCGAGCCGGGTGCGAGCCTGTTGGCGCAGCAGCTGCGGGCCGCAGACCTGCCGATCGCGCGGCTCAAGACCGGAACCCCACCGCGGATCGACGGGCGCACGATCGACTGGGCCATGCTCGACGAGCAGCCCAGCGATGGCGAGGCGTGGACCATGTCGCCACAGAGTGGCGGGCGGACCGTCCCCCAGGTCTTCTGCGCGATCACCCGGACCAGCCAGCAGACGCACGACATCATCCGCGCCAGCCTTGATCGCTCGCCCTTGTTCAGCGGGGCGATCGGTGCGCAGGGCCCGCGCTATTGCCCGTCAATCGAGGACAAGATCCACCGCTTTGGTGACCGCGACGGGCATCAGGTGTTCCTCGAACCCGAGGGGCTGGATACGCATCTGGTTTATCCCAACGGCATTTCGACCTCGCTGCCGACCGATGTCCAGCTCGCGTTCGTCCGATCGATGGCAGGGCTTGAGCGCGCCGAGATCGTGGTGCCGGGCTATGCCGTTGAATATGACCATATCGATCCGCGAGCGCTCGATCATCGCCTACAGCTGCGCAGCATGCCGGGTCTGTATTGCGCAGGCCAGATCAACGGCACCACCGGCTATGAAGAGGCCGCAGCGCAGGGGCTCGTCGCCGGCATGGCCGCAGCAGCCCAAGTGCTGGGCCGCGAGGTGGAGTTGCCCGATCGGGCAACCAGTTATATCGCGGTGATGATCGACGACCTCGTGCTGCAGGGCGTCACCGAACCCTATCGCATGCTCACCGCGCGGGCCGAATACCGATTGCGGCTGCGCGCCAACAACGCCTCGGACCGGCTGACCGGCATCGCGATTGCCAATGGCTGCGTGGCATCCGAACGCCGGAGCTGGTACGAACAGCGCCAGCGCGCCAAGGCGGACATGATGATCGCGCTCGAGCGGCAGGCGAGCTGCGCCGAGCTGGCAGCGCTGGGTCTGCCGGTAAAGGCCGATGGCGCGCGCCAGAGCCTCTATGACTGGCTGCGCTTCCCCGCAGTGTCGCTTGCCTCGCTGGCGCCGCTGATCGAGGGCGATCGCGATCTCGCCGACGACCTGATCGCCGAGATCGAGGAGGATGCGGTCTACGCTCCCTATCTGGCGCGGCAGGATGCCGAGCTGCGCGATCTGCGTGCCAATGAGCGGGTCGCGCTGGGCATGGACATCGACTACCGAATGATCACCGGGCTATCGAACGAGATGGTGGAGCGGCTTACGCTTGCGCGGCCCGAGACGCTGGCCGAGGCCAGTCGCGTGCGGGGAATCACACCGGCAGCGCTTGCCGCTATCCTGGTCCATGCCCGCCGCCGTGCGGCGTGAGACCGTGATGCTGATCCAGGATGAAGAGAGCGCCAAGGCGTGGCTGACGGACACGCTGGGTGTTTCACGTGAAACAATGGCGTTGCTGGAGCGCCTCAACGCGTTCGTTGTCGCTGAGGCCGAGCACCAGAATCTGGTTTCCGCTTCGACGCTGGCGCATATGTGGCAGCGGCATATCGTCGATAGCGCGCAGCTGCTGCGCTTTGCCGATCCAAGAGTTGACGAGCACTGGATTGATCTGGGCAGTGGGGCAGGGTTCCCGGGGCTGGTGATCGCTTTGATCGCGCCATGCCAGGTGACGCTGGTCGAATCGCGTGGGTTGCGGATTGCCTATCTCGAGCGCGCGATCGCACATCTCGGACTGGGCGATCGTGTGCAGGTCGCCGGAGCAGCACTTGAACGGGTTCCGACAGTTGCAGCGGACTATATTTCCGCGCGCGCCTTTGCACCTTTGCCGCGGCTGCTTGAAGGCGCTGCACGGTTTTCCACAGAAAACACCCGCTGGTTGCTGCCGAAGGGACGAAATGCGCGCACGGAACTGGAAAGCGCCCCGTCTGCGTGGCAAAGTATGTTTCACGTGGAACAGAGCCTGACCGACGCCGATGCCGCGATTCTGGTCGGTACCGGCAGCGTCCCATCCAGCAATCCGCCGCGCAGCGTCCTTCAACGACCCATGCGCAAGCACAGGAGCAGATCATGATCCGCATTGCGGTTGCGAATCAGAAGGGTGGGGTGGGTAAGACCACGACCGCGATAAACTTGGCGACTGCGCTGGCTGCGACGGGGCTCAAGGTGCTGCTGATCGATCTCGACCCGCAGGGCAACGCATCGACGGGTCTGGGCATCGCGCGCAACGACCGCGAGTTCTCGAGCTATGATCTGCTCACCAATGAAAGCTCGCTGGCGCAATGCGCGGTGCCAACGCAGATTCCGGGGCTGGATATCGTGCCTGCCACGGTCGATCTGTCGGGCGCGGAGATCGAGCTGGTCGATCTCGAGCATCGCACCCACCGGATGAAGATGGCGATGGACAGTGCGCATCAGCAACGCTGGCAGGTGTGCCTGATCGATTGTCCGCCCTCGCTCGGGCTGCTGACGCTGAACGCGCTGATCGCGACCGACCAGGTGCTGGTCCCGCTGCAGTGCGAGTTCTTCGCGCTCGAAGGGTTGAGCCAGCTGCTGCAGACGGTCGAGCGGGTGCAGCAGCGCTTCAACCCTGATCTGTCGATCATCGGCGTGGTGCTGACCATGTACGACCGGCGCAACCGGCTCACCGACCAGGTCTCGGACGATGTCCGCGCGGTGCTTGGCAAATTGGTGTTCGATACCGTGATCCCGCGCAATGTGCGGCTGTCCGAGGCGCCGAGCCACGGCATGCCGGCGCTGATCTATGATCACCGCTGCGTCGGTTCCGAGGCCTATATTGCGCTCGCACGAGAGTTCATTTCCCGGATGCCCCGGGTCGAAGAGGAAGCCGCCTGATGGCCGAGGAACACAGCGACCTGCCCGATATCGCCAAGGCCCTGGGACGCAAGCGACCATCGGGTCTGGGCCGGGGGCTCAACGCGCTGCTCGGCGAAGCGGTGCGCGAAGAGCCGCTGGTGCGGCGCGAGGACGGCACTCCGGGTCAGGCAGCCACGATCACCGGTCTGCGCACGCTGCCGCTTTCCGAAATCCGCCCGCACCCCGGCCAGCCGCGGCGCTGGTTCGACGAGGAGGCGCTCGATGATCTGGCGCGCTCGATCGCGCAGCGCGGCGTGATCCAGCCGGTCATCGTGCGTCCACGCACAGGCGGCGGTTATGAGCTGGTCGCGGGCGAGCGCCGCTGGCGCGCGGCGCAGCGCGCGCGGCTGCACGAGATCCCTGCGATCGTCCGCGAACTCAGCGACCCCGACACCTTTGCGCTGGCGCTGATCGAGAACATCCAGCGCGAGGACCTCAACCCCGTCGAGGAGGCCGAGGCCTATCAGCGGCTGGTGGGTGACCAGGGCTACACCCCGGTCGAGGTCGCGCGGATGGTCGACAAGTCGCGCAGCCACATCGCCAACCTGATGCGGTTGCTGGCTCTGCCGCAGCCGGTTCTCAAGATGATCGCCGACAAGAGCCTGAGCATGGGCCATGCCCGCGCGCTGATCAACGTGCCCGACGCCGAGAGCATCGCTGCCGAAGTGGTCGATCGCGGGCTGTCGGTACGCGATGTCGAAAAATTGGTGCGGCGCGCGCGCAGCGATGCGGCGGGCAAATCGGGGAGCAAGCCCCGCGTCCGTCAGGGCGGCGAGGATGCGGCGAGCAATGCGGATATCGCGGCGGTCGAGCGGCATCTGGAAGACCTGCTCGGGCTCAAGGTCAAGATCACCGCCGATGCCAACCAGCGCAGCGGCGCGGTGACCGTGCGCTATGGCAATCTGGATCAGCTCGACCTGATCTGCCAGCGGCTATCCGGTGAGATTATTTAGACGTATCAATAAGTTATTTTATATTTTCGTCATTCCCGCGAACGCGGGAATGACGCTAGCCGCTAGGTATGACGCGCAAGCGGGACCCCCGCCTTCGCGGGGGTGACGAAGCTTCCCTAGGGCGAAATCCGCCTCGGATCGTTAAGCACGTTGATCGCGGCGTGCACCCGCGCCTCGATCTCCTCGCGCGGCAGGCCCGCCGGGATGATCTCGCCGAACTTGTAGGTGACCACGCCGGGGTGCTTGATGAAGCCGCGCCGGGGATAGAGATGCCCGCTGTCCAGCGCGATCGGCACCACGGGCAGCTTGGCGAGCTTGTACAGCCCGGCAAAGCCCGCCTGCAGCGGCGGCTGCTCGCCTGGCGGGATGCTGGTGCCCTCGGGATAGATCACGATCGAGCGACCTTCGGCGACGAAGCGGCGGACCTCGGTCATCATGGCGCGCAGCGCGACGGCACCGCCCGCGCGATCGATGAAGATCATGCCATAGGTGCGCGCGATCTGGCTCCACAGCGGAATGCGGGAAAGCTCGATCTTGGCGACCACTGCGGGGCGGTTGAAGATGCGCAGCAGCTCGATGGTCTCGAAAAAGCTCTCGTGCTTGATCGCATAGAGCACCTGGCCTTGCGGTATCTCGCCGTCGATCCGCGCCCGGATTCCCAGAAAGGTGCGCGCGCACAGATAATGATAGCCGCCCCACGCGCGCGCCATCCCCTGCAGCCGATGCCGCGAGAACGGCAGGATGATGAACGCGATGATGACGATCGGAACCGATCCGCCATAAAAGGCGATGGTGAACAGGATCGACCGGAACAGGGCAAGCGCGGTCCGCATGGTCACACCCCGAACAAACCGGCGAGCACGCGCAGCACCAGCTTGTTGTACTCGCGCCACAGCGTCATCAGGCTGGGCTTGCTGGCGACCGCATCGGTATAGATCGCGATGTCATCGGGAAGCGCGCGCTGCAGCTCGTATTCGGCGCGGCGCATGTGCCAGTCGGTGGTCACCAGCCGTACCGATGTCACCTTGCGCTGCTTGGCCCAGCGCGCGGTTTCTATGCCGTTCGACCGGGTGTCATAGGCGCGAAAGCCCAGATCCACGCAGCAGTCGAACAATTCGGTGGAGCCGGGATACTGCGCGCTGAGTTCCGCCGGGCGGACATCGCGGTCGACGCCCGAGATCAGCAGCCGGTCGGCCCATTTGTTGCGCAAAGCCTCGAGCCCGCGGTCGATCCTCAGCGGCCCGCCAGTGGGCACCACCACCGCATCGGTCTGCTGCTCGCCCAGGGGCTGCGGCAGCAGGATGGCGAACCAGGCAAAGCCCAGGATCCAGGCCAGCAACACCGATGACAAGAGGCGGACAATCACAGTTTTTTCCTGAGCGCGCCAAGAACGGTCATGCGCGCGGTGAGCACTGCCAGCGCAATACCGGCAATCGGCACGGTTGCAAGCAGCAGCCAGTCGAGCGGCCCGAAGGATCCGGCAGACACCAGCCCCGAATCAAGCCGCGCGGCGGCCTGACCCAGCAGCCACAGCACCGGCGCGGCGAGCAGGCAGGCGATCAGCGCACCGAGCGCCGCATCCAGTGCGATGCGGCGCTGGAACAGCCGCGCGATCTGCGCATGGGTGCTGCCCAGGAGATGCATGATGTCGATGGTCTCGGCGTGCGCGGCAAAGCTGCTGCGCGCCGAGAGCATCACCGAGGCAATGCTGGCGAGCGCGAGCAGCGCGACCAGCGCGATAGCCAGCCAGCGCAGCGTGCCGATCAGATCGAACACCGGGCGCAGCCACTGCCCGTGTGCATCGATCCGTGCATCGGGCGCCGCCTCGCCCAGGGCGTCGCGCAACCGGCCCAGCGTCGCTGGATCGGCCTTGGCACGGAAGTTCACGTCGATCAGGCTGGGCAAGGGGATGTCTTCGCTCAGCGCGCCGCTGCCCAGCCAGGGCGAGAGGAGCGAGCGCACCTCGGCATCGCTAACCCGGGTGACCGCTGCAACCGCGCGGTCGGAACGCAGCACGGCCTGCGCGGCATCCGCCTGGCGCTGGCGGATATCCGCATCGGCGTTGACGATCTGCACCGTCGCGCGTCCGGCAAGATCGGCGTTGATCTGGTCGGCGGCGCTGCCCAATGCGAGCGCGGCGGCGCTGGCGAGCAGGGTGAGGAACAGCATCACCGCGATCACCCAAGGCATCGGCCCGGTAAGCCGCGCCTGCGGGATCAACCGGCGGTCGTGCGCGGTGGGAAACAGCGCGCCCAGCATCAGCGGCTCTCCCCGTCCCAGCCGCGCAGATCGGAAGGCTTGGGGGGGTAGCGTAGCGCGCCTGTCGGGTCGAACAGCCGCCCGCACTCGAGCCGCATCATCTGTCCGCGCTTGATCCGGGTCATCAGATGGATGTCGTGGGTGGCGACGATGATCGTGGTGCCCATTCGGTTCAATGCCTCGAACAATCTCAGCAGTTTGACCGCCATGTCGGGGTCAACATTGCCGGTGGGCTCGTCGGCGACCAGGATATCGGGTCGGGTGATCACCGCGCGGGCGATCGCCACGCGCTGCTGCTCGCCGCCCGACAGCGTCGCGGGCAGCGCATCGCCGCGCGCGCTCAGCCCCACCCAGTCGAGGATCTCGCGCACCGGGGTGGCCAGATCGGCATCGCGCATCCCTGCGATCCGCAGCGGCAGCGCAATGTTGTCGAACGCCGAAAGGTGCGGCACCAGCCGGAAATCCTGGAACACCACCCCGATCCGGCGGCGGAACCCCGGCAACCGGTCGCGGCTCAAGGTCACCAGATCGCTGTCGAACAGCCGGATCATCCCGCGGCTGGGGCGCTGCGCCAGATACAGCAGCTTGAGCAAGGAGGACTTGCCTGCGCCAGAGGGCCCGGTGAGGAAGTAGAACTGGCCCGAAAACAGCGTGAAACTGAGGTCCGACAGCGCCTCGGGACCGGTGCCATAGCGCAGCCCGACATTCTCGAACTGGACGATGCTATCCATGGTCGCGCTGCTCATCCTGTCGCGATAGCGCGCCGCGGACGGGGCAGGCAATCGGAAAGGCGCACAGGCCGTGATCCGCGGTCATGATCGCATCGAATCGGGTGCCGGACAGGCTGCCAACCCGTTGAAAAATCTCTGGCCAGCGCAAACTCCGGTGGAAAAAGGGCCGACAGGGCTTGGCAGCCAGTGCAAGCCCCTTGCGGCGATTCGCCCGGCGTGGTTAGAAACGCCATGATTATTGCGTGCCCCGCGTGCAACACCCGTTATGCGGTTCCGGACACTGCCATCGGTATTGATGGCCGATCGGTGCGATGCGCCAAATGCGGGCACAGCTGGTTCCAGCATGGCCCGGACGTCGCCCGCCCACCCGAAGCAGCGGCGCCCGTCGCAGCGCCAGCGCCTACTGCAACCCCTGCTCCGACACCGACACCAGCCCCAGCAGCAACTCCTGCGCCTGCGCCTCAGGCTGCCCCCGAAGCAGCGCCAGCGCCCGGCCCTGCCGCACCGAGCGATCCCGAGCCCGACCTTCCGCCGTTGCCGCACCCCGTTCCGCCGATCAGCCGTCCTATCGTTGCCAGCTATGCCGATGATTCGCTGGCCGATCGCCCGAGCAGCTTCAATCATGAGCCGCCCTTCCGCCCGCGTCGCAACCCGGCGAAGCTGTGGATGCTGGGCGCGATCGCCTTTGCGCTGATCGCCTCGGCGACCGCGGTGGCGATCTCGGTCTTCGGCCTGCCGAGCGCGCTCACCAGCTACAGCCTGCCCTTTGCCGAGGTGGAGCCCGATCTGCAGATCGATTTCCCGCCCGCCAAGCAGGAACGGCGCACGTTGCCCAACGGCACCGAGTTCTTTTCCGCATCGGGCACCATCCGCAATCTGAGCAAGACCGCTCAGGATGTTCCGCCGATGCTGGTGGTGCTGCGCGATGCGCAGGACCGGGTGGTGTTCAACTGGATCATCAACCCGCCGGTGGAGACGCTGCAACCGGGTCAATCGGCGGATTTCCGCCAGGCGATGGTCGATGTGCCGCGTTCTGCCAGCTCGGCCGAGATCGCCTGGGCCAAGCGCCGCTGACCGCTGCCCTCGGACGGGGCACGTCCACCGGATAATCCGTGTTGCTATGCGCCAAGCGCTTTGCTAATGGCGCGGCCTGCCACGCGGGCAGGCGGGTCTCAACCACCCTCAAAACCCGCGAAATTGCTGGACTGTGCGGTCATGGCGGAATTGGTAGACGCGCAACGTTGAGGTCGTTGTGGGCGAAAGCCCGTGGAAGTTCGAGTCTTCTTGACCGCACCAGTCCCGCTGCAGCCGGATGCCGGCCTGCAATCCCGACACCTGCTGATCCTCGCTGCCGCAGGCCGCCGCTAGAGCGGATCGCCCGTGTTCAATGGCCAGTGCAACCTGGGGTCGCGGTGCTTGAGCAGCTTGGGGGCGACCCCATGGACCAGACGGAAAGTATCCGCGCACAGCCTGTCGCGGGTCTTGACCGCGAGCACGTTGATAAAGCAGCGGGCTTCGAGATAGGTGGAATCGAGATCGACGAGCTCGACATGGTCGCTGTCGAACGGCTCGCACCTCCAGATATCGCGAAGCGCGAACACGTCATAGCCTTGGTCGATCATCAGGCGGCACAGCGGCGTGTCCCTCAAACCCTGCGACCGAACGACATAGGCGCTGTGGATCTCGCAGATCAACGTGGGGGCGGTTGCGGGGGGCTGGGCGAGCAACTGATCGCTGGTCGCCCAAGGACGCTGCGTGGCACGCGCCCACTTTAACCGCAAAGAGCCGGTGCTGCGCAGGATGATCGGCCACATCAACGACCTCGTACTGATCGATGCCGAAGGCTCGATTTGCGGGCCCACAGTGGCAGTCGGCAGCCGACTGACGCTGACTGCGCAGATCCGGGCGCTGTGCGATGTCCAAAAGCCGCATTTCGGATTGATGATCACAGCCCAAGAAGACGCGATCGTCGCTGCGGTGTCCAACACCATGCTGGGAGAGCCCGATGTCCCCCTGCGGGCGGGCGAGGAGCTGACCGTCGGGTTCACCTTCGATCTGCCGCTGACGCGCGGCGACTATTTCATCGATTTCGGGCTGGCCGAGGCCGCAGGCGAAAGTCTGGACGTGCTCGAATGGCGCAGGGGCGTGAGCCACCTGGTGGTGACCAACAGCAGCAACGCCACCGGGATCGTCGATACCAGGGCGGTCTATCGGCGGAGCTGAGCCTTGCGCTCGCTCAAGCTACAGGATCGAGCGTCTCGGCGACCTCCTTGGTCTTGCGCTCGGGCAGCGCGATCATCGCGAGGATGAACAGCGCAAAGCACAGGCAGATCGCGTTGGGAATGATCAGCGCCCATTCGCCCTTGAGCAGGCCGAAGCTGGTCCACGCGGCAAAGGCCAGGCACGTGAGCGCGAACATGCCGAGCGACAGCCCCTCGGTCGAGCGGCTGCGGATGATTTTCCACGCCTGAGGGGTGAAGCTTGCGACCGAAGCCACCGCTCCGATGGTGCCTGCAACGGTGATCCAGTCGAGTGTCATACCCGCCCCTACGCGCCCGGCGCGTTCGGGTTTCGCAAATTCCTGCCGGACCAAGGATTGTCGGATTGCGCGCGTGGCATCGCGCGCGCGGGAGCCATGCCCGGGGGTGCGCGTATTCGGCTCTGGATGATGCCCATAGGGTGTCCTCCTCCGACGGCCAACAGGCCGGTGGGCAGCAGCGACAACAAGGCGGTGGACGAGTGGATCGAGTGGATAAGGCCGCGCGCGGAGATGCGGCGGCGGTGCTGGATGGCGGCCTGATCTATACCCAGGACGACGCGCCGGGGATCACCCGGGTGCGGCGCGGGCGGGGCTTCAGCTATCACGCGCCGGACGGCCGCCTGATCCGGGACGCCAAGACGCTGACCCGCATCCGGATGCTGGCGATTCCGCCCGCTTATCAGCAGGTGTGGATATGCCCGAAGCCCAACGGCCATATCCAGGCGACCGGGCGCGACGACCGCGGCCGCAAGCAATATCGCTATCATGCCGCGTTTCGGGCGTCGCAGGACAAGGCCAAGTTCGCGCGCCTTGCCAAGTTCGGCGCGGCGCTGCCCGAGATGCGCGAGCGCATCAGCGCCGATCTGCGTTCGCGCAGCACCTCGCGGCGCTGTGTCATCGCTACCATCGTGCATCTGCTCGATTGCACCGCGATCCGCATCGGCAATGCACCCTATGCGCAGCAGAACCGCTCTTATGGGCTGACCACGCTGCGCCAGCGGCATGTGACGCTCGAATCCTCGACCATCCGCTTCCGGTTTGCCGGCAAGGGCGGCAAGAAATGGGATGTCTCGCTGCGCGACCGGCGGGTGGCGCGGGTGCTGCGCGGGTTGCAGGAGCTGCCCGGCCAGCAGCTGTTCGGCTATCTCGATGGCGACGATGTCCGCGCGGTGACATCGGACGATATCAACGCGTATCTGCGCGAGATCGGCGGCGAGGATTTCTCGGCCAAGGATTTCCGCACCTGGTGCGGCACCGTGACCGCCACTGCTATGCTCGCCGAACTCCACCAGCAGGAGGAGCCGCCTGCGGCCGCCGCCGCGATCAAGCAGGCGGTGCTCGCAGCATCACAGGCGCTGCAGAACACGCCCACCATTTGCCGCAAGTCCTACATCCATCCTGCCGTGCTCGAGGCGTACGATACCGACCAGGCGCGCTTTGCCGGCATGGCCACAGACGATGCCGAAAACGAGGTGCTGGCGCTGCTGCTGGAGGCAGAAAACCGCGGAAAACGCGGAACCAACCGGCAGTCGAAGCGTGGTTAGGCGACACCCCCTATCAGCGGACCATAGCCATCGGGAGCCCCGGACGCGTGCACAACAGCCCTGCGCAGACCATCACCATCGATCCTGAAATCCGCGCCGGACAGCGCAGCGCGCTACTGGTCGACTTCGACGGAACGCTGGTCGATATCCGCAGCACGCCCGATGCGGTCGAGGTCAGCCGCGCGGTGATCGATGCCATCGCCGGGGCCTCGCGGCGGCTCGGCGGGCGGATCGCGATCGTCAGCGGCCGCTCGATCGCGCAGCTCGAGGCGCTCTGGCCCGGCGCGATGCCCGAGATTGTGATGGCGGGAAGCCACGGACAGGAGCTCAAGGTCGAAGGCGCAGTACAGGGCCCGGTGCACACCGATCTGTTCGCGCGGATGGCCGAGGCCGCCAGCCGCCATTTCGGAAAGGACGCCGGGGTCGTGATCGAGGAAAAGACCTTCGGTCTTGGCGTGCATTACCGCCAGAACCCGGCGCAGCGTGATGCGGCGCAGGCCTGGGTCACGGATCGGGCGCGCGAGCACGGGCTGTTCATCCAGCAGGGCGACATGGTGTTCGAGCTGCGACCGCGCGGCGCCGACAAGGGCGATGCGGTGCGCGCGATCATGGCGCTGGACCGGTTCAGCGGCAGCCGCCCGGTCTATATCGGCGATGATCTGACCGACATTCCCGCGTTCCAGGCGGTGCAGGCGCTTGGCGGCCATGCGATCAGCGTCGGCGAGCGCACTGCCGCGTATTCCGACGAGCAGGTCGGCGATGTTGACGCGGTGCTGCGACGCATCGGCGAGATGGCGGCATGAGCGCTGCCCCCGACACTGCAGACGTCAAGAGCGACGCCATGAACCTGTGGCCGATTGGCAATTGCGAGGTCGCAGCCCTGATCGATTCCAAGGCGTCGATCCGCTGGGGGTGCCTGCCGCGCTTCGATGGCGATCCGGTGTTCTGCTCGCTGCTCGAGCCCGAAAAGGACCACGGCTTCTGGGACGTGCTGCTCGAAGGCTGCACCCGGATCGAACAGCATTATGTGCGCAACACGCCGGTGTTGGTCACGCGGATGAGCGCGGATTGCGGCAATGTCATCGAGATCGTCGATTTCATGCCGCGCTACCAGCGCCATGGCCGGATGTTCCGCCCGGTGGCGATCGCGCGGATCATCCGCGTGATCAGCGGATCGCCGCGGATCGCGGTGCGGCTGCGTCCGGCGCACAGCTGGGGCGCCCAGACACCCGCGCAGACATCGGGGTCCAATCACATACGTTATATCCTCGATGACCATACCCAGCGACTGACCTGCAACGCCCCTTTGGGCTGGATCAGGAACGAGACGATGTTCCGGGTGGAAAGCGACCTGTATTTCTATTTCGGCCCTGATGAAGGGTTCGATGCCGATCTGCCCGCGACGCTTGAGGCGATGCTGGAGCAGACGGTGTCGACATGGCAGCACTGGGTGCGCGGGCTGCATCTGCCGCTGGAATGGCAGGATGCCGTGATACGCGCCGCGATCACGCTCAAATTGTGCCAGTACGAACAGACCGGCGCGATCGTCGCGGCGCTGACGACATCGCTTCCCGAGCATGCCGATTCGGGGCGCAACTGGGATTATCGCTTCTGCTGGATTCGCGATGCGTATTTCACCGTCCAAGCCCTGAACCGGCTGGGCGCGCTAGATGTGCTCGAATCCTATCTGCATTATCTGCGCAACATCGTCGATGCGGCGCGCGGCGGGCATATCCAGCCGCTCTACGGCATCGGTGGAGAGGCGCAGATCGAGGAACACATCATGCCCGCGCTGAAAGGCTATAAGGGGATGGGGCCGGTGCGCAGCGGCAACCAGGCCTATGAGCAGATCCAGCACGATGCCTATGGCCAGATCATCCTGTCGAGCGTGCAGGCGTTCTTCGACCAGCGGCTGCTGCGCCGCGCCACGGTGCAGGATTTTGAGGCGCTCGAGGCGGTGGGCCACCGCGCCTTCGATGTGTTCGACACCCCCGATGCTGGCCTGTGGGAGCTGCGCACCCGCAGCCACATCCATACCTATTCGGTGGCGATGTGCTGGGCGGCGTGCGACCGGCTGGCCAATGCCGCCAACGCCATCGGCCGCAGCGAGGCATCCAAATTCTGGCAGGACCGCGCCGACCATATCCGCCAGCATATCGACGATCACGCCTGGAGCGAGGAGGGTGACCATTATTCGGCGGTGTTCGGCGAACGCACGCTTGACGCCAGCCTGCTGCAGTTGCTCGACCTCAAGTTCGTTCAGGCCGACGACCCGCGCTTCATCACCACGCTGGCGGCGATCGAGACAGGCCTCAGGCGCGGCAGCCATATGCTGCGCTATGCCGAGGAAGACGATTTCGGCATGCCCGAAACCGCGTTCAACGTGTGCACCTTCTGGCTGATCGAGGCTCTGCACGCCACCGGACGCGACGCCGATGCGCGCGTGCTGTTCGAGGAGATGCTCAGCCGCCGCACGCCTGCAGGGCTGTTGTCCGAAGACATCGACCCGCGCACCGGCGCCCTGTGGGGCAATTACCCGCAAACCTATTCGCTGGTTGGGCTGATCCAGTGCGCAGGCATGCTCTCACGGCCCTGGAGCGATGCACGATGAGCCGACTGATTGCCATTTCCAACCGGGTGCAGGCAGCCCAGGCCGGAGAGAATTCGAACCGGGGTGGTCTGGCAGTCGCGCTTTCGGCGGCATTGCGGGCGAGCAACGGCATCTGGTTCGGCTGGTCGGGCGAGCAGACCGACGAGTTTTCCGGCCAGATCAGCTTTCGCCGGCAGGATGGCGTTGCGACCGCGACCATCGATCTGGAAGCGCAGGATATCGAGGAATATTATAACGGCTTTGCCAACCGCACGCTGTGGCCGCTGTTCCACTACCGGCTCGACCTCACCGAGATCGCGCGCGACTTTGCCGGGGGCTATGCCCGGGTCAATGCGCGCTTTGCCGATACCGTCGCCCCGCTGATCGAGCCCGACGACATGATCTGGGTTCACGATTATCACCTGATCCCGCTGGGCAAGGGCCTGCGCGACCGCGGGTTCGAGAACCGGCTCGGTTTCTTCCTCCACACCCCCTGGCCGCCCGCCAGCCTGATGGTGTCGCTTCCCAACCATCGCGAGCTGGTCGCCAGCCTGCTCAGCCACGATGTCATCGGCTTTCACACCGACGAGTGGCGGGCCTCGTTCATCGACTATATCGTCACCCATCTCGACGCCCGGATCGAAGGCGAATTCGCGCATTATGACGGCCGGGTAACGCGGTTATTGGTGTGCCCGATCGGTCTGGACACCACCGAATTCACCAGCGCACTGGGTACGCCCGCCGCGCTGAGCGCCGAAGAACGGCTGATCACCAGCGCGGTGGGGCGCCAGGTCATCGTCGGGGTGGACCGGCTCGATTATTCCAAGGGGCTGCAGGAGCGGTTCCTTGCCTATGAGCAATTGCTCAATGTCCGTCCCGATCTGCGCGAAAAGGTGTTCATGCTGCAGATCGCGCCGCCCTCGCGGGGCGACGTCGCGAGCTATCAGCAGATCCGCGCCGATCTCAACAGCCTGTCGGGCGGGATCAACGGCGAGTTCGCCTCGATCGACTGGGTGCCGGTGCGCTATGTCAACAAGGGCTATGCGCGCGAGGAGCTGTTCGGCATCTACCGTGCCTCGCGGGTCGGGCTGGTCACCCCCTTGCGCGACGGGATGAACCTGGTCGCCAAGGAATATGTCGCGGCGCAGAACCCCGAGGACCCGGGCGTGCTCGTGCTGTCGCGCTTCGCCGGCGCCTCGGTGCAGCTCGATGCGGCGCTGATCATCAACCCGCACAGCAGCGAGGACATGGCCGATGCCATTTCGCGCGCGCTCGTGATGCCGCTCGAGGAGCGCAAGGAGCGGCACGCAGCCATGCTCACATCGGTGGTGAAGGAGGACGTACGCTGGTGGAGCGCCAAGTTCATCGCCGCGCTGGCGGAGCCCGAGCCGCAGGAAGATCGCCCCAAGCTGGCGCTGGCCTCGAGCAAGCCGTGATGCAGAACCAGCGGGTCAGCGCACCCGTTCGCTGAGCTGGCGTTCCCAGGCGAGTGCATGCGACACGATGGTGTCGAGATCATCGTGCTGCGGGGTCCAGCCGAAGCGTGCGCGGATTGCGCGGTTGTCGGCGGTGAGCGAGGCGGGGTCGCCCGCGCGGCGGCCCTGCAGCACGCGCTCGATCTGGCGGTTGGTCACCCGGTCGACCGCATCGAGAACCTCGAGCACCGAATAGCCATGGCCATAGCCGCAGTTGAGCATGTGCGAGCGCGCAGGTTCCTCGATCAGCGCCTCGAGCGCAAGCACATGTGCATGCGCCAGATCGCTGACATGAATATAGTCGCGCACCCCGGTACCGTCGGGGGTATCGAAATCGGTGCCGAACACGCCGACATTGTCGCGCTTGCCCAGCGCAGCTTCGACCGCGACCTTGATCAGGTGGGTCGCGCCTGCGGTCGACTGGCCGGTGCGCGCCTGCGGATCGGCGCCCGCGACGTTGAAATAGCGCAATGCGCAGTAGTTGAAATCGTGCGCCGCCGCGCAATCGCGCAGCATCCACTCGGTCATCAGCTTGGATGTGCCATAGGGATTGATCGGCACTTGCGGATCGGTCTCGGCGATCGGGCCGTCGCTGTCGGGCGTGCCATAGGTCGCCGCGGTGGACGAGAAGATGAAGTGCCGTACCCCGCCGGTGATCGCCGATTCGATCAGCGCGCGGCTCTTTACGGTGTTGTTGCTGTAATATTTGAGCGGATCGCTGACCGATTCGGGGACCACTACCGATCCTGCAAAATGCAGGATCGCGCCCACCTTCTGCTCGGCGATGATCTTTGCCAGCAGATCGCCATCGGCGATGTCGCCCTCGTAAAAGGCGACGTCATCGGGGACCGCCCAGCGGAAGCCCGTGACGAGGTTGTCGATCACCGCGACCTTCCAGCCTGCGTCCAGAAGCGCGAGCACGGCATGGCTGCCTATATAGCCCGCGCCGCCGGTGACGAGGATGGTGTGCTGGCCCTTGAAGCTGTCGATCGCGCTCATCGGCATGCTCCTCAGTGCCCGGCCTGCTCGCCCCGCTCCAGGCCGGAGGCGGCAAGCTGTTCGTCGATCTGCGCCATCAGCCGCTCGAGCCCGGCCTCGTCGCGCGCTTCGGCGCGGGCGACCAGAACGTCCTGCGTGTTCGATGCGCGCAGCAGCCACCAGCCGTCTACGGTGTTGACGCGGGCACCATCGGTGGCGTTGACCGTCGCGCCGCTCGCCGAAAGCCGTTCGAGCACCTCGTCGATCACCGCGAACTTGCGGCTCTCGTCGACCTGGAAGCGCATTTCAGGCGTGTTGATCATCGGCGCCATGTCACCCCGCATCTCGGTTACCGACTTGCCCAGTACGGTCTGCGCCTCGATCAGCCGGACCGCGGCATAGAGCGCGTCGTCATAGCCATAATAACGGTGCTTGAAGAACACATGGCCGCTCATCTCGCCCGCCAGCGGACAGCCGGTTTCCTTCATCTTGGACTTGATCAGGCTGTGCCCCGTCTTCCACATCAAAGGCACGCCGCCCAGCTCGCTCACCCGGTCGAACAGCGCCTGGCTGGCCTTCACATCGGCGATGATCGTGGCGCCGGGCAGGTCTTTCAGCACCACTTCGGCGTAGATGCTCAGGAGCTGATCGCCCCAGATCACGCGGCCCTGGCCGTCGATCGCGCCGATCCGGTCGCCATCGCCGTCGAAAGCCACTCCGAAATCGAGGTTCTTTTCCGCGACAAGCGCCTTCAGGTCAGCGAGATTCTTCTCTTCGGTGGGGTCAGGATGATGATTGGGAAAATTGCCATCTACTTCGGTAAACAGCGTGAAGTGTTCGCCCGGAAGCCGCTTGACCAATCTTTCGACCGCAGGGCCAGCCGCGCCGTTGCCGCAGTCCCAGCCAACCCGCGCCGCAGCGCCGCCAAAATCCTCGACCAGCCGGTCGACATAGCGGTCGAGAATGTCGATCTGCCGCGAGGTGCCCGTGCCCGCGTCCCAGTCGCCCGATGCCCCCATCTCGCCCAGCTTGCGGATATCCGCGCCGAAGAACGGACGGCCCTGAAAGACCATCTTGAAGCCGTTGTAATTGGCGGGGTTATGGCTGCCGGTTATCTGAATGCCGCCATCCGCCTCTTCTAGCACCGCTTCGGCATAATACAGCATCGGGGTGGGGCCCATGCCTACACTGATCGCGTCGATGCCGCTGTCGTTGAGGCCGCGGATCAGCGCGGCTTCGAGCATCGGCGAGCTCACCCGGCCGTCATAGCCGACGACGACGCACTTGCCGCCCGCGCGCGCGATCAGCGTCGCAAAGCCGCGGCCGATGGCATAGGCGTCCGCATCGCTCAAAGTCTCGTCGATGATCCCCCGGATATCGTATTCGCGCAAGGTGGTGGGATCAAACTGATGGGTCATGGGAAAAGCTCTTCCGGAAATGTCAGGCGTGTAGCCATAGGACGTCTTGGGGTGCGAACCGTTGCTGCGGCACTACTGACAAATTGACGTGAACTCAATTGGCTTGGTGGCGCCCGGGTGCCGCGAACCACCGGCTTATGGCCTGGGCGATCCGGGCGGAACTGTGGCCATCGCCAAACGGATTGTGCGCCTGCGCCATGGCGGCATAGGCGGCCGGGTCGTCGAGCAATTGCGTGGCCTGCGCAACGATGGTCGCGCGATCGGTGCCGACCAGTTTCGCGGTTCCCGCCGCCACGCCCTCGGGCCGCTCGGTGGTGTCGCGCATCACCAGCACCGGCTTGCCCAGAGCGGGCGCCTCTTCCTGCACCCCGCCGCTGTCGGTCAGCATCAGCTCGGCGATCTGCAGCAGCCGGGTGAAGTTGAGATAGTCGAGCGGCTCGAGCAGCGCCACATTGTCCAGCCCTCCCAGGATCGGCAGCATCGCCGCGCGCACCTGCGGGTTCAAATGCACCGGGAAGATGATCGCGACATCGTCGCGCGCGGCCAGATCGCGGATGGCATGCGCGATGTCGTCCATCCCGCTGCCGAAATTCTCGCGCCGGTGGGTGGTGACGCCGATGATGCGCTTGCCCGCAAACCGCGCCTCGACCGGAGCGATCACCGATGCCTGTGCGGGATCGTCGGCCAGCTTCGCGGTGACCCAGTGCAGCGCATCGATCACGGTGTTGCCGGTGACGAGGATCTTGTCGTCGGGCACCGCCTCGCGGCGTAGGGCGTTGGCGGCGGTCTCGGTCGGGGCGAAGTGCAGATCGGCAAAGCCGCCGATGATCTTGCGGTTCACCTCTTCGGGCCAGGGGTGATAGATGTTGCCCGAGCGCAGACCCGCCTCGACATGCGCGACGGGGAGCTTGCGGTAATAAGCGGCGAGCGCGCCGCACATCGCGGTCGCGGTGTCGCCCTGGACGATCACCATGTCGGGCTTTTCCGCGTCGAGCACCGCGCCGATGCCGGTGAGCAGCCGCGCGCTGATCTCGTCGAGGCTCTGCCCCGGCTGCATCAAGGCCAGGTCATGATCGGGCACAAGCCCGGCGATTTCGAGCACCTGGTCGAGCATCTCGCGGTGCTGGCCGGTGACCAGCACGACCGGCTCGAGCCCGTCAGCCTCGTTCAGCGCCGCGATCACCGGGAACAGCTTGATCGCTTCGGGACGGGTGCCGAAGATCACCATGATGCGTCGCGACCCGGTCTTGCCTTCTGTCATCTGCATTGCCCCCCGTTGACCCGCAGCTCAGCGGCCGACACTGACATAGGTGAAGCCCGCCGCCTTCATCTGCTCGGGCTTGTAGATGTTGCGCAGGTCGACCAGCGTGGTGCCGCGCATCGTGCGGAGCACGCGCGGCAGATCGAGCGCGCGGAACACGTCCCATTCGGTGACGATCACCGCGCAATCGGCCTGGTCGAGCGCCTGATAGGTGCCCGCCGCCATCGTCACCCCCGGCATCAGCGCGGTGGCTGCCTCCATGCCCTCGGGGTCATAGGCGATGACTTCGGCACCGGCGTCGATCAGCCCCTGCGCGATCACGATCGCGGGAGCGTCGCGCATGTCGTCGGTGTTGGGCTTGAAGGTGAGGCCGAGCAGAGCGATGCGCTTGCCTTCGACATCGCCGCCCATCGCCGCGATCACCTTGCGCGCCATCGCGCGCTTGCGCAGGTCGTTGACCCGCACCACCGCCTCGACGATCTGCAGCGGTGCCTCATGGTCCTGCGCGGTCTTCATCAGCGCAAGCGTATCCTTGGGGAAGCAGCTGCCGCCATAGCCCGGCCCTGCGTGCAGGAACTTCGACCCGATCCGGCCATCGAGCCCGATCCCGCGCGAGACGTCCTGCACATTGGCGCCCACCTTCTCGCAAAGATCGGCCATCTCGTTGATGAAGGTGATCTTGGTCGCGAGAAACGCGTTGGCGGCGTATTTGATCACTTCCGACGTGCGCCGCGAGACGAACAGCAAGGGCGATTCGTTGAGGAACAAGGGCTGGTAGATCTCGCGCATGTATTCGCGGGCCCATTCGACCTCGGTGCCCACCACGATGCGGTCGGGGCGCTTGAAATCGCCGATCGCGGCGCCCTCGCGCAGGAATTCGGGGTTCGAAACCACCTCGAAATCGGCGTCCGGGGCGGTATGGCGGATGATCTTCTCGACCTCGTCGCCGGTGCCCACCGGGACGGTCGACTTGGTGACGATGACGCAGCGTTTGCGGATCGATTCGGCGATCTCGCGCGCGGCATCGCGGACATAGCTCAGGTCCGCAAAGCCATCGCCGCGGCGCGAGGGCGTGCCCACCGCGATGAACACCGCATCGGCATCGGCGACGCTCGAGGGCAGATCGGTCGAGAACGACAGGTTGCCGGCGCGGACGTTCTTGTTGACCAGCCCTTCCAGCCCCGGCTCGTAGATCGGCATGACTCCGGCGAGCAGCGACTCGATCTTGGCGGGATCCTTGTCGACACAGACCACGTCATGGCCGAAATCGGCAAAGCATGCCCCCGATACCAGGCCGACATAGCCCGAACCAATCATTGCAATCTTCATGTCAGGATAAGCTCCAGAGCGTCTTTGCCCCGTCTAGTTGCCGTCACACAGGGCGTCAAATGTTCAACGGGCGGGCGATTGACCGCGCCTGATAGCGGCAGAATGTTGCAATGATCTGAACGGCGCGGCTGCGTCTGCCAGGGGGTCAGAGCGGCTTTTCGTAGATCACATATTCGCGGTTCACCTTGCTGTCGATCGCATCGGCAATCGCGACCATGCCCTGGTTGTCCTCCAGCACCCAGCCGAGCTCGCCGCGCACCGCGCCATATCTGCCCACCGCCTCGATGCGGATCGTCTCGATCATCATGAACGCCATCTGCGCCGCGAGCCGCGAATTCTGCAATTCGGTGCGCACCCCCATCAGCGGCACGCGCACGCTGGGCGAGCGGCAATCGCGTAGCCACCACAGCAATTTGGCCCAGCCGAACGGCAGCAGCGAACCCTTGAGCGGCGCGGTGACCGCGTTGATATCGGGCAGGGTCATCAGGAACGCGACCGGGCGCCCGTCATATTCGGCGATCATGATCAGGTCCTCGCGCACCAGCGGGCGCAGTTTCTTGCCGATATAGGCGATCTCCGCATCGGTGATCGGCACAAACCCCCAGTTGTTGCCCCATGCCTCGTTGAGGATCTCCAGGATGATCGCCGCCTCCTCGTCGAACCGGCTCTTGTCGACCTTGCGGATGCGGATGCGATCGTTGCGGTGGCCCGATGCGACGATCCGCTGGATCAGCGGCGAAAACCCGCCGACGATCGGCAGCTCATAGGTCAGCAGCTTCTTCGCGGGGGCATAGCCCATCGCCTCGATCCAGCCGCGATAGGCGCGGTTGTGGTGTCCCATCATCACCATCGGCGGTGTCTCGAAGCCGGCGGTCAGCAGTCCGGGCTCGTCCCAGATCGACAGGCTGAGCGGCCCCAGCGCGCGGGTCATCCCCTGGTCGCGCAGCCACGCCTCCGCCGCTGTCAGCAGCGCGCGCGCGACCTGTTCGTCGGCGGCCTCGAACATCCCGAAATTGCCCGTGCCCGGCCCCATGCCCTGGCTGACCGGCTGAGCGAGCGCGAGATGATCGATATGCGCCGAGATCCGCCCCACAACCTTGCCGCCGCGCAGCGCGATCATCGGCTGGACGGTGGCGTGGCCATAGAAAGGGTTCTTGGCCGGATCGAACATCTCGCGCATTTCGGTGCGCAGCGGCGGCACCCAGGCCGGGTCCGACGCGTTCAGCGTATAGGCAATTTCGATGAATGCCTTGAGCCCCGCCTTGTCATTGACCGGGCTGACCCTTATTTCACCTGGGTTCGTCAACGCCGTTTCCTTGTCCGGGCCGCGACCTCATCGGGGTCCGGCCGTGTGCGAAGCGTTCTTTGTCGCCCGGCCATGATCTGTGTCAAGGACATGCGGGCCAGATGTTGCCATGTTGCTGCCATCTTGGTCTGGCTTAAGCAGGCACTCACAAGCAGGATTTTTATGGCAAGCAGCTTTCCATTGACCGGCCCTGACGCCTCTGCATCGCAGGGTACGACCAGCGCGCGCGTCGTCGGCCAGGTGCCCGACGACATGGCGATGATCCGCGCGGCGGCGAGCCTGACGCGCGATCTCAACGCCGCGCGTCCGGCGATCTACTGGACCGATCTGCTGGCCTCGGTCGCGATCGGCTATGGCAGCCTGGCAGGCGCGATCCTGGCAGATTCGACTGCGCTCGCGGTGCTGTGCGGGCTGGTCGCGGTGCTGGCGCTGTACCGCGCGGGCAGCTTCATCCACGAACTCACCCATTTGCGGCCCGATGCGGTGCCGGGCTTCAATGCCGGGTGGAATGCGCTTGTCGGCATTCCGCTGCTGATCCCCAGCTTCATGTACGAAGGCGTGCACAACCTGCACCACCAGCGCCTGCGCTATGGCACCGTCAAGGATCCCGAATATCTGCCGCTCGCGCTGATGAAGCCGTGGACGGTGCCGCTGTTCGTCGCGGTGGCCGCGCTCGGTCCTGTCGGGCTGATCATCCGCTATGGCGTGCTTTCGCCATTGTCCGCGCTGATCCCGCCGCTGCGCCGCATCGTCGTCGAGCGCTATTCGGGGCTGGTGATCAACCCGGCATTCCGCCGCGTGATGCCGGAAGGTCCTGCCCGCCGCCAGTGGCTGGTGCTCGAGACGCTTGCCAGCGTCTGGGCGATGAGCCTGATCGCGCTGGTCGCGACCGGGACGATCCCGTTGCGCGTCTTTCTGATCGGCCTGGCCATCGCATCGGGCACGATGGTGCTCAACCAGGTCCGGACCCTGGTCGCGCATCTGTGGGAGAACGAGGAGCAGGTGATGAGCGTCACCGCGCAGTATCTCGACAGCGTCAACGTGCCCCCGCCCGGCCTGCTGCCCGAACTGTGGGCCCCTGTCGGCCTGCGCTATCATGCGCTGCACCATCTGCTGCCCGGCGTGCCCTATCACGCATTGCCCGAGGCGCATCGCCGCCTGTCGCGCGAACTGACCGGCGCCTCGACCTATGCGCTGGCGAATTATCGCAGCCTGTCAGGCCTGGTCGGTCGTCTGGTCCGCAGCACCTTCCGCACCACCGCGCGGCGCTAGTTTCGACCGTCATCCCCGCGCACGCGGGGGCGGCGGTCAGCTTTCAGCCGGGCTCGAGGCCGAGCCCGAACCCACGCCCCGCTTGCGCGGCTTGCGCTGGCGATCGACCATTTCGGGCTCGACCGGATCGCCCAGCACCGCGAGGCCCTGGCCCAGGGCCACGCGCTCGTCGAACACGAAGCAGCCGCCGGAAAACAGCGACTCCTCGGCGGGCACCTCCTCAAGATATTTGAGGATGCCGCCCTTGAGATGATAGACCTCGTCGAACCCTTTTGCGCGAACATAGGCGGTGGCCTTCTCGCAGCGGATGCCGCCGGTGCAGAACATCGCGATCTTCTTGCCCGACGCCTGCAGGGCGGCGGCCTGATCGTCAAACCAGGCGGGGAACTCGCTGAACCGCTCGGTCCCCGGATCGATCGCATGGACAAAGCTGCCCTGTTCGACCTCGAAGCTGTTGCGGGTATCGATCACCACCGTATCGGGATCGCTGATCAGCGCGTTCCAGTCGGCAGGGTCGACATAGGCCCCCTGGCCGTGCACCGGATCGATGTCGGGCACGCCCATGGTAACGATCTCGCGCTTCAGCCGCACCTTCATCCGGCGGAAGGGGGCAGAGCGCGCGCCCGAATACTTGACCTCGACATCGGCAAAGCCGGGCAGGCTGCGGATATGGTCGATCGCCGCGGCAACGCCCTGTGCCGATCCCGCGATCGTGCCGTTCACCCCTTCGCGCGCGAGCAGCAGCGTGCCGCACAGGCCATGCTGCGCGCACAGCGCCTCGACCGGGGGCCGGACGGCGGCGGGGTCCTCGATCCGCGCGAAATGATAGAGCGCGGCAACGGTGATCGGATAGTCGTCTGATTGGGTCATGCCCCGCCCATAAGCCACACCGCTGCCCGATGCCAATGCTCAGGCTTGCATGGGGGTGCGGACTGCGGCATGGCAGCGTCCATGGTTCCCCTTTCGTTCGCCGGACAGCAATTTGCGATCGTCGACCGCGCAGGCCTGTACTGGCCCGCGCAGTCCGCGCTGTTCGTCGCCGACCTGCATTTCGAAAAGGCGAGCTGGTATGCGGCATCGGGGCAGATGCTGCCGCCCTATGACAGCGCCGCGACGCTTGACCGGCTGGAAGCCGCGATCGCTGCGTGCGGCGCGACGAGCCTGTGGTGCCTGGGCGACAACTTCCACGACAGCCGCGGCGCGCAGCGGCTGGATGTCCGGCTGGCAGAGCGGCTCGAGAGCCTGTCGCGCCGGATCGCGGTCCACTGGATCACCGGCAACCACGACAGCGCGCTGGATGCGGGCTTTGGCGGGCAGGTGGTGGACGAGGCGGTGCTGGGCGGCCTCGCGTTGCGGCACCGTGCCGAATCAAGCCGCAGCGTGCCTGAACTTTCGGGGCATTTTCACCCGCGCCTGAGGGTGCGGCTGCGCGGCCGGATGGTGTCGCGTCCGTGCTTCGTGCGCTGCGCGGAGCGCTTGATCCTGCCCGCCTTCGGATCGCTGACGGGGGGAATGGATGCGGGCGATCCGGCCATATTGGGGGTGATGGGCGAGTCCCCCCAGGCGGTTGTCGCTACGGAAAGCAAGGCCCTGGCGTTCTATCTTCAAAAAACCGCAGATTTGCGCGCCTGACGCGCCCCCCGGGCGTGTGTTGCGTTTTTGCGACAATCGGCTGCATTTTTGCGGGAGACCCGCGCAAATGCTGGATTTGAGGCCGATTTGGTCTACCGTGAGCGTCAAGGCGGCAAAATAGCCGTCACGCTGAACCAAATCAGGAGAGAGATATGCCCAAGCGTTTCGGCACCACCAGCCGTGTGTCCCTCATGCTTTCCGCCGGCCTTGTCGCCATGGCCAGCCCGGCCCTCGCTCAGGAAGCCGCAGGCGAAGACGGCATCAACGACAGCAACACCATCGTCGTCGTCGCCCAGGGTCGCGAGCAGCTGCTCTCCGATGTTCCGGTCGCGGTGTCGGCGGTCAATGCCGAAACGCTCGAAAACACCGGCGCCAACGATATCCGCCAGCTCAACCAGGTCGTCCCCTCGCTGCTCGTGTCCTCGACCGGCAACGAAGCGAACGGATCGGCGCGTATCCGCGGTATTGGTACCGTCGGCGACAACCCGGGCCTTGAAAGTTCGGTCGCGGTGTTCATCGACGGCGTCTACCGTTCGCGTTCGGGCATCGGCCTCAACGAACTGGGCGAGATCGAGCGGGTCGAGGTCCTGCGCGGACCACAGGGCACGCTGTTCGGCCGCAACGCATCTGCCGGTATCATCTCGATCTATTCCAAGAAGCCCGAATTCGAATTCGGCGGCTTTGGCGAGGCGACCTACGGCAATTTCGACAACATCCGTCTGCAGGCGGGCCTCACCGGCCCGATCACGCAGGACCTGGCCGCCCGCATCGACGGTGTCTTCGAAAAGCGCGACGGCTTTCTGCAGGACGTCACCAACAACATCGATCTGAACAACCGCAACCGCTATTTCGTCAAGGGACAGCTGCTGTGGGAGCCCACCGACGCGGTGTCGTTCCGGCTGATCATGGATTATACCAACCGTGACGAACGCTGCTGCGGCGCGGTCTATCTCGGCCGGGACTTCAACCCGCTGATCGGTGACCTCAACAACCCGTCGGCGCCGCTGACGCCGCTCCAGGCCAATGGCAACAACATCATCAACGTGCTGCGCGATCTGGGCCAGCCGCTCAACTCGTTCAACAACCCCTTCAGCCGCCAGACCAACGTCACCCGCGGTCGCAACTACAACGGCAGCACCAAGGACGGCGGTATCTCGCTCGAGGTCAACTGGGACTTGGGCGGCGCATCGCTGACCTCGATCACCGGTTACCGCGAGTACAAGAACAGCCAGGCCGGCGACATCGACTACAGCGCGGTCGACATCCTGTATCGTTCCGATGACGAGGACGCGCAGTTCCGCCAGTTCAAGACCTTCACCCAGGAACTGCGGCTGCAGGGCGAGGCGTTCGACGGCAAGCTGGACTGGCTGGTCGGTGCCTATTATGCCGACGAAGACCTGACCGTCCGCGACAATCTGCGCTTCGGCAACCAGTACGGCCGCTTCGCGAGCTGCCGCCTGATCTCGGGTGGCGGTCTGGCAGGCCTGTACTCGCCGAACTCGCCCGGTTGCGTCGGTGCTCGTCCCGCGCTGTTCGGCGCGGCCTCGCCGATCATCTTCGGAGCGCTCGACCGGCTCGACAGCATCAACGATCGCGGTTCGATCAGCGATCGCTATTTCCAGAACAGCCGCAACTATGCGTTCTTCACCCACAACATCGTGCACATCACCGACCGGCTCGATCTGACGCTGGGCCTGCGCTACACCAACGAGCGCAAGCGCTTCAACGCGACCTTCAGCAACGACAACACCGCGTGCGTCCAGAACCAGGCCGCACTGACCGGCTTCCTCACCAACCCGGCGCTCGCTGCGGTGGCAGGCGGCATCATCGGCCTGTCGTGCCAGGGCAACTCGACCGCGGAACTCAACGGCGTGTCGATCAACGATCGTCGCAGCGAGAATGAGTTCACCGGCACCGCGGTGCTGTCGTGGAAGGTCACCGACGATCTGCTGCTCTATGGCAGCGCCTCGCGCGGCTACAAGGCTGGCGGCTTCAACCTCGACCGCTCGGCGCTCAAGGGCCCGATCGTCGCGCCGCTGGGCCAGGTTCCCACCACCACCTTTGCCTCGGTCGGCGGTGCGCAGGCGCTGGTGCGCAACCTGCAGTTCGACCAGGAAATCGTCGATGCCTTCGAACTGGGCATGAAGTACTCGAGCGGTCCGCTGACCGTGAACCTGGCACTGTTCCGCCAGCAGTTCGAGAACTTCCAGCTCAATACGTTCAATGGCACCGTGTTCCTGGTGCAGACCGTCAATGGCTGCTCGGCCAACCTCAATGGTGCGGATCGTGACCAGAACCTGTCGCCCCAAGGCGCGAACTTCAACGTAAACGCCGCGACCACCGGCGCGTGCGCTCCCGGCGACACGACCTATGGCGTGGTCGCGCAGGGCGTCGAACTCGAAGCCTCGATCAACCCGGCACGCAACTTCACCGTCAATGGCGGCGTGACCTATGCCCAGACCAAGTATCGCAACAACCTGGTCGGCAACAAGACCGGTGCTGCGCTGGATCCGGCGCTGCGCCTGCTGCCCGGCGACAACCTGTCGAACGCGCCCGAGCTGACGCTCACCGGTTCGATGGCCTGGACCCCGGATATCGGCGACAGCGGCCTGTCGGGCCTGGTCTATGTCGACACCCGCGTGACCGAGGGCTTCAACACCGGATCGGATCTGTTCCCGCAGAAGGAACAGCCCAGCTTCGTGGTGGTCAACGCCCGTGTCGGCCTGCGCGGACCCGATCAGAAATGGGCGCTCGAACTGTGGGCACAGAACCTGTTCAACGAAGACTTCACCCAGGTCGCGTTCAACAGCCCGTTCCAGGCTGGCGGTACCACAGCACCGTTCGTCGATCCGCAGTTCCCCGGTGGTCGCCAGATCTTCTCGGCGTTCCTTGCCGAGCCTCGCACCTATGGCGTCACGCTGCGCACGCGCTTCTGACAACAGCCTCGATCTGACAAAGGGCCCCGTCTGCACGCGCAGGCGGGGCCTTTTGTCGTTCTCGCCTAACGTGCCGCCTCGCCCCGGCCGTGGCGCGCCAGCGTGACCACCAGCACGGCCACCGCGCCCGCCATCAGACCGGCGGCAAGCACGAAGGGTGCGCCTGGAAACAGCAATCCGCGATCATCGGCATAAGCGGCGAACACCCCGGTCATCATCGGCGGGCCGATGATCGCGGTGAGGCTGATCACGCTGGCGATCGCGCCCTGCAATTCGCCCTGGGCATCCTCGCCCACGCGCGGGCTCATCAGCTGCTGCATGGCGGGAAAGCACATGCCCGGAACGCAACCGATGACCATGCCCAGGATGACCACCGGCGTGCTGGGCGCAAAGGCCAGGATGAGGAACGAGGGCACCGCAAAGCTGAGGCTCACCGTGGCGGTCCGCACCGGGCCGAAGCGGGCGATCATCCGGCCCGAGAGCACGCCCTGGGTGAGCACCAGCAATGTTCCGAACAGCGCCACGGTCATCCCCGTGATCGCGGGCGTCCAGCCGAACTTGAGCGTGCCGTAATATGCCCAGACCGATAGCTGCGACTGGCTAGCGAGCTGCATCAGGAAAATCGCGCCGAGGCAGCCGATGACCAGCGGGATCCGCGCCATGCGCACCAGCGTGCCGAACGGGTTGGAGCGGAAGGGATCGAACCGCCGGCGCTGCGCGGGATCGAGTGTCTCCTCGAAGCGCAACAGCCCGAACACCACCCCGATCAGGCACAGCACAGCCGCCGCGATGAACGGCAGCCGGTCGCCGAACTGGCCGATCAGCCCGCCGATCGCCGGGCCCAGCACGAAGCCGGCAGCGCCTGCGCCCCCCAGCATCCCGAAGGCGGCGCCGCGGCGTTCGGGCGCGATGCTATCGGCAATGCAGCTGTTGGCGGCGGCATAGCTTGCCCCCATGATGCCAGACACCAGCCGTCCGACGAACAGCCAGGTGATATCGGGCGCGGCGGCCATCAGCGCGTAATCGACGCCCAGCAGCGCGAGAGTCGCGAGCAATACGGGTCGTCTGCCGAACCGGTCGCTGAGGCCGCCGATGACCGGAGCGAACAGGAACTGCATCGCGGCATAGGCGAACAGCAGCCAACCGCCGAGCATCGCGGCCCGGTCGATGCCTTCGCCGGTGAGCTGCTGGATCAGCGAGGGCATCACCGGAACGATGAGCCCGATGCCGGCCATGTCGATGAACACGATCGAGGCCAGCACCACAAGGTTGCGATTGATCACGGCGGACCTTCCTGGAGATAACGGAAAGTCTCGGCCTGTGGACCGCGGCCGAGTCTGGAAACGAGAGCGGCTCGATCAACCACATCGCATGTGTGCGGTCCAGCGCGTTTTGCGCCGGTCCCCGGGCGCTATTCGTCGTCGGCAGCCGCCTGCGCCGCGCGTGGCTTGCGGCCCTGCGCGATGACGTACCATTCGCTGCTGGCCTTGCGGCTGGCAGGCGGCTTGGCATGCTTGACCGACTTGAAGTGCTGCTTGAGCAAGGCGAGAAGCTCGTTGTCGGTGCCCCCCGCCAGCACCTTGGCAACGAACGCGCCGCCTTCTGCGAGGTTATCGACCGCAAAATGCGCCGCAGCTTCCACTAGGCCCATGGTGCGCAGATGGTCGGTCTGCTTGTGGCCCACGGTGTTGGCGGCCATGTCGGACAGGACAAGGTCGGGCTGCGCGCCCAGCGCCTCGATCAGCGTGTCGGGCGCATGGTCCGCCATGAAATCCATCTCGAAGATGGTGACGCCCTCGATCGGGTCGACCGGCAGCAGATCGATCCCCACCACGGCGGCCTTGGGGTTGATCCGCCGGATCAGCTGCGCCCAGCCGCCCGGGGCAATCCCCAGATCGATGATGTGCCGCGCCTTGCGCACCAGCGAGAACTTTTCGTCCAACTCCACCAGCTTGTAGGCCGCGCGGCTGCGATAGCCGTCGGCCTTGGCCTTGCGCACATAGGGGTCGTTGAGCTGGCGCGAGAGCCAGCGGTTGGACGAGGCGGTGCGGCCCTTGGCGGTCTTCACCCGCTGGTGCAGTGCATCGCCATAGCGTCCGGTGGGCTTGCGCGCGCTTGAGCCGGGCACCTTCTTGCTGCCGCCGGTACCGCTGCCGTCCTTGCTTCCGCCGCCCTTGCTTCCGCCGTCCTTGCCGTCGCTACCGCTCATGTCCTGCTTCCGTGTTGGGCCTGCGCGGTCGGGGAGGATGGCAGCGGCGCATCGCGGCCCATCAGCGCGCGCAATATGCCCTCGCGGATGCCGCGGTCGGCCACGCCCAGCCGTACCGCGGGCCAGATGTCGAGAATCGATTCGAGGATCGCGCAGCCCGCCACCACCAGATCGGCGCGCTCCTTGCCGATGCACGGCAGTTCGCGGCGCTGCTGCAGGCTCAGCCCCGCGAGCCGGGCGCTGATCGCGCGCATCGATTCGGACGGCACGATCAGCCCGTCGATTGCATCGCGGTTGTAGCAGGGCAGGTCGAGATGCAGGCTGGCGAGCGTCGTCACGGTGCCGCTGGTGCCCAGCAGCCGCCGGTCGTCGTCTGCCAGCTGCGGCAGGCGCCGGGCGAAGGGGGCAAAGCTTTCCACCACGCGCGCGCGCATCCGGCGATACGCCGCATCACGCGCCTGTGCGTCATCGGGGTCGAACGATTCGCTCTCGGTCAGCGTCACCACGCCCCAGGGCACGCTCATCCAGTCGAGGATGTCGGGCACCGGTCCCGAGCTGTCGACCAGCACCAGTTCGGTCGATCCGCCGCCGATGTCGAAGATCAGCGCGGGGCCGTCGCCGGGCTCGAGCAGGATGTGGCAGCCCAGGACCGCCAGCCGTGCCTCTTCCTCGGCGGTGATGATGTCGAGCACGATCCCCGTCTCGCGGCGCACGCGCTCGATGAAATCGGGGCCGTTGCTCGCCTTGCGACAGGCTTCGGTCGCGACAGAGCGCGCCAGCGCGACATGGCGGCGGCGCAATTTGTCGGCGCAGATCGACAAAGCTGCGACCGCACGGTCCATCGCCGCATCGCTCAGCCGCCCGGTCTGGCCAAGGCCCTCACCCAGCCGCACGACTCGCGAGAACGCATCAACGACGACAAAACCATCGGCCGCCGGCTTGGCGATCAGCAGTCTGCAATTGTTGGTGCCAAGGTCGATCGCCGCATAGGCGCGGCGCGCGTTCCAGTTGCTGCGGTCCGCCATCCGGCCGTGCGTGGCGTTGCCCTGGCCATGACCGGCCTGTTTCGTGCTGCGCTGTCTTGCCGCATTCCGGCCACCGATGGCGGGTTTCGCCAGTTCGCCCGAGGCTGCCCCTGGATCGTCAGAGTGCGGTGCCAACGGTTCAGCCTGCGGCAACGGTGTCGATCGCTCCACCATGCCAAGTTGCTCTTTTTTCTCATCCGGTCCTGCCCGCGCGGCCAATATGCCCGCGCATCGCCGGTACTTGGGGCCAAGGCTAGCCAATATGGCGCTTCAGCGCAAGCACGGCGCCCATGCTGCCCCTTTTTGGGTCTTGACCCTCTTTGCCGAGACGCTTAATGGCGGGCGCTCCATTGCCCCTTCGTCTAATGGTAAGACCACGGACTCTGACTCCGTTAATCAAGGTTCGAATCCTTGGGGGGCATCCATTTTTCCCGATATATATTGAATAACCAGCGCATGATGTTCGCCGTTTGCACGGCTTGGACGCTTGCTCCAGATCACCACGCATTTCCGCTCGTTTCCAGGCGGTGGATGGTGTTCCAGCAGTTCCCTGCAGCACGATGCAGCATAACCCCAAGAGCGTGATGCGGTTCGCGGTTGCCGTGATTACCATGCTTGATCTGCCCGAAGCCTGAGCAGTCCAGGCCGTTACGGTCCAATGTCCCTTAAGTGGTCCCGAACACTTGTCGCGTCAGAACCTATGCGAAAGAGTGATTTATCGGCCGGTCGGAGGTCCGCTCAGCAGGGAAGAGGCTATCTTTCCCCACCCCGTCGTGCCACCGTTCGTTCCCGTATCAGCAGCTTCGTTCCTCGAATCGATCATGCGCGTCGCATATGTCCGAACGCACGCATGCCGGCAACAAACTGCGACCTGCCGCTCCCGTCAGTCAAATTACCCGGCGGTTCGCAAGGGGGGGGAGATGTGTTTACGCCAAATCAAGCTCGCAGGTCCTCCAGCCCAACGGCCTGCAACCTGCATTCCACTGTCTCCACGAGGAAAGAGCCACGGGGTGGACGCAAACTTCCCTGAACGGACCATGTTATTTCATCGGCATCGGTTGAAGCCTGGACCGCGGACCGCGCGGCCCGGCGTGGCGCCGGTGGGTTCGCCGTCGCGCAGCGCGGCGACGCCGTTGACGAGCACGTCGCGCATACCGATCGCGTAACGGTGGGGAGCCTCAAACGTAGCCGTATCGGCGATGGTGGCAGGATCGAACACCACGACATCGGCGAAATACCCCGGCCTGAGCGCGCCACGGTCCGTGATCGACAGATTGCGCGCGGGCAGCCCCGACAGGCGATGCACTGCCTCAGCCAGCGTGATCAGCTTCTCGTCGCGGACATAGCGGCCAAGCAGCCGGGCAAAATTGCCATAAGTGCGCGGGTGTGCGCCCGATTTGAGAAATACGCCCTCGGCAGATTGCGAGGCCGCGTCCGAGCCGAAGCTCATCCAAGGCAGCTTGACCTGTTCGCGGACATTGTCCTCGGACATCAGGAAGTACACTGTTCCGACGCGCGTGCCGTCCTCGATCACCAGATCCATCGCGGTCTGCTCGGGCGACTGGTTGCGCATCGCTGCGACTTCCGCCAGCGTCTTGCCGGTAAGAGGCTTGAGCGCGGGGTTCTTGAAGCCCACGAGGATCATCTTGTCCGCGCCGGCGCCGTGAAACAGGTTTTCCCAGTCGCTACCCGGCGCCTTCATCTCGGCTGCAACGCGCGCGCGGATGGCGGGGTCCTTGAGCCGCTCGATCCACGCCTCGACCCCGCCGGCCTGCACCCAGGTCGGCATGGCTGCATCGAGCCCGGTGGCACCTGCGGTATAGGTATACATGTCCGCGGTGATCCTGAGGCCTTCGCTCCGCGCCGCCTCGATCTGCCGGACCACGGCTTCGCGCTTGGCATGGTTGTCCTTGCCTGCCATCTTGAGATGATAGATTTCCGCAGGGGCCCCCGAACGGCGCGATATCTCGATCAGTTCTGCCACTGCCTGCTCGATCCGGTCGCCTTCGGACCGCATATGGCTGATGTACATGCCACCGCAGCGCCCGGCCTCTTTGGTCAGCGCGACCAGCTCGTCGGTCTCGGCGTACGAGCCGGGCGCGTAGATCAGCGAGCTGCCGACGCCCATCGCGCCCTCGTTCATCGCCTTGCGGACCAGCGTGCGCATCCGTGATAGCTGTTCGGGGCTTGGATCGACATCGCCTTCGCCCAGCTCGTGCACCCGCACCGTCGCTGCGCCGACGAAGCTGGCCACATTGGTCGCGACGCCGCGCTTTTCGAGATAGCTCAGATAATCGCCGAGGGTGGTCCATTCGATCGGGAATTTGAGATCGCCCTGGCGCGCGGTCTCGTCCGCCTTCATCTTGGCGTTGACCGGTCCCATCGACCAGCCTTCGCCCATGACTTCAAGCGTAACCCCCTGGCGGATGTCGCTCTGGCTGCGCGGATCGATGATCAGCGATTCGGTCGCCCAGCTCAGCATGTTGATGAACCCGGGCGCCACCGCCATGCCGCGCGCCGAGATTTCGCTGCGGCCTGCACCCTCGATCGTGCCGACTGCGACGATCCGGTCGCCGTTGATCGCGACATCGCCCGTTGTCGGCGCTGAACCCGTGCCATCGTAGATGGTGCCGCCGCGGATGACGACGTCATAGCGGGCAGGGGAACCTTGGGTGCTCGCGCACCCTGCCAGGGCAAAGGGCAGGATGGCAGCAGTCGCGTACCGCGTGATCAACCGGCGCAATTTCATGTCACCATCTCCCCAAATCTGCCGCACATTGCGGAGGCATCATCCGTGCAGGCTCATCAGGGAATCCATCAGGCCGTCATCGGCGCTCGAACACACGCCCAGCACCAGCGCCTCTTCGCAGCCTTCGGCGACGACATAGGCATGGCCCATCGACGAATCGAGATAGATTCCCTGGCCGGCGGTGAGCGCGACGGCATCGTAGAATTCGGTGTGAATCTCGACCTCGCCTTCGATGACGTAGATGAACTCCTCGCCATGGTGGCGCACCAGATCTCCGAACTCGCTGGCGCTGCGCGCGCGGATGCGGGTGATGATCGGGATCATCCGCTTCTGACGAAGGTCGGTACACAGATAATGGTAATCGTAATTGTCGGTGGTAACCCGCACCGCCTTGTCGATGGTCCCGATGCTGCGGCGACCGGTCACGCGCGGGGCGGGTTCTTCCTGCGATTCGGCGAACAGGTCCGACATGCGGATGTTGAGCCGCTGGCTGAGTTGCTGGAGCTTGTCATAGCTCAACGTCAGCCGGTCGTGCTCGACCTTGGACAGCGTCGATACCGGGATACCCGACTTTGCGCTCATCTGCTTGAGCGTCCAGCCATTGCGCGCACGGATATCGCGCATCACTGTTCCCAAAGTCGGCGGGGAGGAACGATCCGCCATCAAAAAATCCAATCGTTGTTTGACAATTTTCTAATCAGGATCATTATGTCCCTATCGGGCTAACAGTTGTTAGCTATTGGTAAGCCGTCGCGTCGCAAGCTGCAAGCATGTCGCGTGGGTATTCAGGGACAAAAGGGGAGTGCAATGCGTTTCATCCGCAAGGCGATGATCGGGCTGGCCGCTCTGGCGGCGCTGCCGCTGGTCGCGCAAGGGCCGGTGCCGCAGCCGAAAGCCGAAAAACCGGCGAAGGCGGCGGTCGACGCTGACACAGGTGCAGCTTCGGCCAACCCGCTCAACAGCGCCGATGTGGAAGCGTGGCTCGACGGGTTCCTCCCTTATGCGCTCGAAAAGGGCAAGATCCCTGGTGCAGTCGTTGTCGTGGTCAATGGCGACGGAGTCGTGCTGCAGAAGGGCTATGGCTATTCGGACGTTGCCAAGCGCACCCCGGTCTCGCCTGAGACAACGCTTTTCCGGCCCGGCTCGGTCTCCAAACTGTTCACCTGGACCGCGGTGATGCAGCAGGTCGAGGCGGGCAAGCTCGACCTCGACAAGGACGTGAACAGCTATATCGATTTCGAGATTCCGCCGTTCGAGGGCAAGCCGATCACGCTGCGGCATATCATGACGCACACCGCAGGCTTCGAGGAATCGGTGCGCCACCTGATCAGCAGCGATCCCAAGGCTGCGATGACACTCAAGAAGCAGATGCCGTTGGCGCTGCCCGAGCGGGTGTTCGCTCCCGGAACCACGCCTGCTTACTCGAACTATGCCACCGCGCTTGCCGGCTATATTGTCGAGCGGGTCAGCGGCGAGCCCTTCGACGACTATATCGACAACCATATCTTCGACCCGCTGGGAATGGCGCATTCGTCGTTCCGCCAGCCGCTTCCGGCAAAGCTCGTCCCGCTGATGTCGAAGGGCTATCCCGATGTCACGCAGAAGCCCGAGCCCTTCGAGATAGTCATTCCCGCGCCTGCCGGCAGTCTTTCATCGAGCGGCGAGGACATGGGCAAGTTCATGATCGCGCATCTCAATCAGGGCGGCGTGCTGCTCAAACCCGAGACCACCCGGATGATGCACGACTTCCCCGCGCCCGGAATCGCCAACCTCAACACGATGGCGCTGGGTTTCTACGAACAATGGGTCAACGGCCAGCGCGCGATCGCGCATGGCGGCGATACCGTGTGGTTCCACAGCTATCTGTGGCTGTTCCCCGAATCGGATATCGGCCTGTATATCTCGATGAACAGCGCAGGTGCCGAAGGCGCCGCAGGCGGCGTCCGCAGCGCGCTGTTCCACAAGTTCGCCGATCGCTATCTTCCCGGCGATGAGCCCATGACCCCGATCGATGCCAAGACCGCGCGTGAACACGCGGCATTGGTGGCTGGCACCTATGTCTCCAGCCGCGGATCGTTCACCAACTTCCTCAGCGTGCTGGGGCTGCTGGGGCCGACCAGCATCATGCCCACCGAAAACGGATCGATCAGCCTGCCCGGGCTCGACGGCCTCAGCGCCGCCGCGCGCGACTGGGTCGAGGTCGAGCCATTCGTCTGGCGCGACCGCAACACCGGAGAGCGGCTGGTTGCCGAGGTCAAGGATGGCAAGGTCATCCGGGTCAGCATGGACGCGGTTTCGCCGTTCATGATGCTGACCCCGGTACCCGCAGCGGTGAACACCGACTGGATCAACCCCGCCTTGATCTTCGCGCTTGCCATCGTCGTGCTGACTGCATTGGCATGGCCGGTGCGCGCGCTGGTCCGGCGCAACTTCGCTGCCGCCATGCCGTTCGAAGGCAGGGCGCGCACCGCCTATCGGCTGTCGCGCCTGTTCGCCTGGCTGGTGATCGCAGCGGTGGTCGGATGGATGGCGCTGATCCTCACCTTTTCGGCCGATATCGGCGCGATTGGTGGTCCGCTCGACTGGCTCATCCATCTGCTGCGCATCCTCACACCACTGGCAAGCTTCGGCCTGCTGCTGACTGCGGGCTGGTATGGCTGGCTTGTCTGGACCGGCAAAAGGCGCTGGACGACCAAGCTTGGTGCAACGCTGCTGGTGCTCGCGGCGCTGCCATTGGTCTGGGTCACCGTGGTGTTCAACCTCTATGGCTCCAACATGGTGTATTGATGGCACTGCAGACACAGACGGCACTGACGCTCGACCTTCGGGTCGAGCGCTTCGCCTACCACCAGCCGTTCCGCATCTCGGGCCATGTCTTCACCGAAACCGCCTTGCTGGTAGCAACCCTGTCCGATGGGCAGCATGTCGGGCGCGGCGAGGGGGCGGGGGTCTATTACCTGGGCGATGATATCGATCATATGCTCGCGCAGGCGACCAGCGTGCGCGAAGCAATCGAGCGCGGGGCGAGCCGCCAGGATCTGCAGGAAATGCTTCCGCCCGGAGGCGCGCGCAATGCGCTCGACTGCGCCTATTGGGATCTCGAGGCGAAGCAGGCCGGACGTCCGGTGCGGGAACTGGCAGGGCTTGAATCCCCCCGGCCGTTGCTGTCAACGCTGACGCTCGGCGCCGACACGCCCGCGGCGATGGCGGCGGCAGCCCAGGCGCTCGATCCGCTCGCGCCGGTCAAGGTCAAGCTTACCGGCGATCTCGACAACGACATCGCCCGGCTCGAGGCGATCCGCGCTGCGCGGCCCGAGGCGTGGCTCGGCGTCGATGCCAATCAGGGTTACGATATCGGCACGCTCGCCAGCCTGATGCCGGTGCTGATCGGCTTGCGCATCGCGCAGCTCGAACAGCCGCTCAAGCGCGGACGCGAGAGCGATCTCGACGGCTTCAAGCGGTCGATCCCGTTCGTTGCCGATGAAAGCGCAGTCACGCTGGCCGACACCGCAAGCCTCGTCGGCAGGTTCGACATGGTCAACATCAAGCTCGACAAATGCGGCGGGCTTACCGAGGGCCTGGCGATCGCGCGCGAGGCGCGGTTGCTCGGGCTTGGCGTGATGGTGGGAAACATGATGGGTTCCAGCCTGTCGATGGCGCCATCGTTCTTGCTCGGCCAGCTGTGCGACATCGTCGACCTCGACGGCCCAACCTTCCTTGCACGCGATCGCGTGCCGGGCGTGAGCTATCGCGATGGCCGCGTGCATTGCCCGTCAGAAATTTGGGGCAACTGACATCAGCCTTTGCCAGCGACGCAGCCGCTTGAGAATTTTCTCTCGCCTGTCATCCCACGAGGGTTGACAAGTTTCTGTTTAGAGTAAAATATCTCCAATAAGAAAATAGGTGCAGAGACGGGTGCCAATCAGGACAATCAAGCGAAGTCCGACGGATAGAGTGCGTCCAAGGCATTCGCCTGCCCGGAGGCTAGAGCACATCAACGTTCAATAGGGAGCGAACGCGCGCTGCCCGGCGGAAAACTCCGCCCGGAGCAGGCAGTCGCTCAAAGGGGAGATCATGATGAAGAACGCACTTTTGGCCGCCGGAAGCACCTTGGCGATGTGCACCGCAATGCCTGCTTTTGCCCAGGATTCCGCCGATACGGCCGCGCGCGATGGCAATGAGATCGTCGTTACCGCGCAGAAGCGCACCGAACGGCTGCAGGATGTTCCAATCTCGATCAGTGTCGTTACCGGCGAGCAGATGCAGCAGAGCGGAGGATCACAGCTCACCGATTATGCTGCTTATGTTCCCGGGCTGCAGGTCGATAACGCCGGCTCGCCCGGCCGCTCGACGCTGTCGTTGCGCGGCGTCGCGCCGATCGGCCCCAGCGCCACGGTCGGCATCTATCTCGACGATGCGCCGATCGGGTCGAGCGGCATCTACAACCGCTCGCAGATCTTCACGCTCGACCTTTTGCCCTATGATATCGAACGGCTCGAAGTGCTGCGCGGACCGCAGGGCACGCTCTACGGTGCGAGCTCGATCGGCGGCCTGTTCAAGTACGTCACCGTCCAGCCTGACCTTCGCGATCTCAAGGCCAAGGCGACCGGCGAAGTGTTCACCATCTCGAATGCCGACGATATGGGATGGGCGGCCAGCGCAATGGTCAGCGTGCCGATCATCGCGGACGAGCTGGCAGTCAGCGGCAGCTACTCGCGCCGCGAAACGCCCGGGTTCATCGACAACATTCTGACCGGCGAGAAGGACGTCAACGACGCAGTCCAGCAGGGAGCGCGCGCCGCCTTGCTGTGGCAGCCCGATCCTGCGCTTACCATCAAGCTGAGCGCGATCTGGCAGAAGACCGATTCGGACAATCAGGGTATTTTGTATGAAGGATTCGGCGGTACGCCTCTGGCAGCCGGAGCTGCGTTCCTGAGCACGAACAATCAGCTGGCCGATCCCTTCAACAGCGAGTTCCAGTATTATTCGGGTTCGATCGCGTATGATTTCGGCTTTGGCGAGCTGAGCTCGACGACGTCGTACAGCAAGCTCGATATTTTCGAGGTCAGCGATGCCAGTCGCGTCTTTGGCGGAGCCTTCGGCGGACTGGCGCCATTCCCGTCCGAACTGCTTCAGAAGAAGTTCACCGAAGAGGTTCGCCTGACGTCGGCACCGAGCACCAGCTTCGAATGGATGGTCGGCTTCTTCTTCACCGAAGAGGACAACACCCACAGCCAGATCGTGCGTGCGCTCGATTTTTCGCTCAATCCGATCCCGGGAGTCGATCCCTTTGCGATCGTGGGTCTGCCCAACACCTACAAGGAATACGCCGTCTTCGGCAACGCGACCTGGAAACTCAGCGAGGCGTTCCACCTCACCGGCGGCCTGCGCTGGGCGCGCAACGACCAGACCTTCACCCAGCTTACGGAAATTCCGCTGGCAGGCCTGAGCATCGGCGGCGATGGTACATCGCGCGAAGAGGTGGTGACCTATAGCGTCAGCCCGCAGTTCATCATCAATCCCGACACGATGGTCTACGCCCGGGTCGCAACCGGCTATCGTCCGGGTGGGCCGAACGTCGCGTTGCCGGGTTTCCCGACGACAGTCGGTTCGGAGCGGGTGACCAGCTATGAAGCGGGTATCAAGGCTGCGTTTCTCGATCGTGCCGTCTCGATCGATGCATCGGTGTTCATGCTCGATTGGGACGATCTGCAGACGTCTGCGCCCTTTGCCGGCGGGATCAACGGCTTGGTCAACGCCGGGACGGCGCGCAGCAAGGGTGTCGAAGCCGCCTTGCGGATTCAGCCCGTTGCCGGGCTAAGCTTTGGCTGGAACTTTGCCTATACCGACGCGACCTGTACCGAAACGACCGCCGCCTGCACCGATGGCGACCAACTGCCCAACGTTCCCAAGGTGTCCACGGCAATGACCGCCGACTATGCGTTTGCACTGGGTGATTCCGCCAGTGCGCGGGTCGGAGGATCGGTCCGCATTGTCGGTGACCGGATTTCGGCGGTCGAGAGCTCGCCGCTGGCAGTGCCGGTCGAGGGCTTTGCCACGCTCGATCTCAACGCCGCTGTCACCTTTGGTGAGCGTTGGACCGTGCGAGCCTATGCCCGTAACCTGACAAACGAGGAGGGGCGGATCACCACCAATGTAGCAACAACCAACCCCGGCTTCCTGGCAACCATACCCTTGCAGCCGCGCACCTTTGGCGTCGCGCTTGACCTGTCGTTTTGACGCACGGAGTTTGATGAATGAACGCGCCCATGATGCGTCTGGCTGAAAGCCTGGCTCTGCCGCAGCCTTATCTGCTCTTTCTGGGCGACACCACCGAACGGGGTTATGCCAAGACCGCATTGGGGCTTGCTGACTGGGCCGCAGACCGCTGTGTCGGCGAGTACTGGGTCGACGGCTGCACGGTGACGACCGGGCTTGCCCGGATGTCTCCGGCAGAGGCGCGCGCGGCTGGGGCGCAGTCGCTGGTCATCGGCGTTGCCAACCGGGGCGGGCTGATCGGCCCGACCTGGATTGCCGCGCTGATCGAGGCGATGGAGGCGGGGCTGGATATCGTCAGCGGGCTGCATGTCCGGCTGGCCAGCATCCCTGCGCTTGCTGAAGCGGCATGCCGCACCGGCCAGCGGCTGATCGATGTGCGTACCCCGCCCGCCAATATCCCGATCGGCACCGGCCGCAAGCGCAGCGGCAAGAGGCTGCTCACCGTCGGCACCGATTGCGCACTGGGCAAGAAATACACTGCGCTGGCGCTGCACCGGGCGTTCGTGGCGCGCGGCATCGACGCCAATTTCCGCGCCACCGGTCAGACTGGGATCATGATCGCGGGTGGCGGCGTTCCGATGGATGCGGTGATATCCGATTTCGAGGCGGGGGCTGCCGAGATGCTCAGCCCCGATGCCGCGCCCGATCACTGGGACCTGATCGAGGGCCAGGGATCGATCTTCAACCCCGCTTATGCTGCGGTCTCGCTCGGCCTGCTCCACGGCAGCCAGCCCGACGCGTTCGTGGTCTGCCACGATCCGTCGCGCAAGGTCATCCTGGGGATGGAAAGCTTTGCGTTGCCGAGCATTGAGGAGGTCATCGATCTCACCGTCCGCCTGGGCAGCCGCACCAATCCCGCGATCCGCTGCACCGGCGTCAGCCTCAACACCTCGAGCATGGGTGCGGAAGAGGCGGATGCCTATATGGCCTCCGAAAGCGCGCGCCTCGGACTCCCGGTTGCCGACCCGATCCGCGGCGGGGCAAGATTCGATGCGCTCGTGGACAGCTGCCTGTCATGATCGCTGCAGCGCCTGCCAAAAGGGCGAGCTGGTTCCAGCGGTTCCTGCTCCCCGGGCTGGCGCTCAAGGCGGTGATCATTGGCGGCGGCTATGCCACCGGGCGCGAACTTGCCGAATATTTCGTGCCCGCAGGGCCCTGGGGCGGGCTTGCGGCGATGCTGCTGGCGACGCTGATCTGGACCGTGGTCGCGGCGATCACCTTCATGCTTGCGCGCGCGCTGCACGCCTATGACTATCGCAGCTTCTTCAAGGCGCTGCTCGGGCCGGGCTGGATCGCATTCGAGATATCCTATCTGATATTCGTCATCCTGATCATTGCGGTGTTCGGCGCAGCGGCAGGCGAGATCGGCGCGGCAACCTTCGGCTGGCCCGGATTCCTGGGATCTGCGGTGCTCGCTCTGGCGATTGTCGCGGCGACATCGCTGGGCGAAGGCGCGGTCGAGCAGCTGTTCAAATATGCCTCGATGCTGATCTATGCGGTCTATGCCCTGTTCCTGGTGTTCGCGCTGTCGAGCTTCGGCGACCGCATCGGCGCGACGTTTGCCGCAGCGCCGGCACCGTCGGGCAACTGGATGGCGGGCGGGCTGACCTATGCCAGCTACAACATCGTCGGCGCGGTGATCATCCTGCCGATGCTGCGCCACCTCACCAGCCAGCGCGACGCGATGGTCGCCGGGCTGATCGCAGGACCGCTGACCATGATCCCTGCGGTCCTGTTCTTCATCGCGATGATGGCCTTCTACCCTTCGATCGGTGCCGAGACGCTGCCTTCCGATTTCCTGCTGCGGCAGATGGCGGTGCCGGGCTTCCATTTCGTGTTCCAGATGATGATCTTCGTCGCCTTGCTCGAAAGCGGTGTCGGCGCGATCCATGCGATCAACGAGCGGATTGCAGGCGCACTCGAGGCGCGCTCGCGTCCCGAGCCTGGCGCCCTGGCGCGCGCCGCGATCGGCGCTGTGATCCTGACGGCTTGCATGTTCGTCGCCGCGCGGATCGGTCTGGTCGATCTGATTGCCAGCGGTTACCGCTTCCTCGCCTGGCTGTTCCTCGCGGTCTATGTCGTCCCGCTGCTCACGCTTGGCGTCTATCGCCTGATCCGTACCCCGAGTTCTTCGCCATCGGAGTTGCCTGCATGAAACGCTTCCATCTGCTCGCGGGCGCTCTGCTCGCGGCCGCTGCCGTGCCTGCCTGGGCCGAACCCCCCAAGGACATAGACCAGAGCGTCGAGGCGCTGCGCCAGAAGGTGGGCGCTCCGGGCGTGTCGATCGCGATCGTCGAGGGCGGCAAGACCACGCTGTCGCGCGGCTGGGGCGTGCGCAAGCTGGGCGACAAGGCTCCGGTTGATGCCGCAACCTTGTTCCAGACCGGATCGACCGGCAAGGCGCTGACGGCCGCGGCGCTGGCGATCCTGGTCGATGAAGGCAAGATCGCCTGGGACGATCCGGTGATCAAGCATATGCCGTGGTTCCGCATGCACGATGCCTGGGTGACGCGCGAGATCACGATCCGCGATCTGCTGGTCCATCGCAGCGGGCTGGGGCTGGGGCAGGGCGATCTGATGTTCGTCCCGCGCACCAATCTGACCCGCCGCCAGACCGTCGAGCGCGTCGCCTTCCTCAAGCCCAAGACCAGTTTTCGCTATTCCTACGCCTATGACAACATCCTCTATGCGGTGGCAGGACAACTGATCGAGGAGGTCACCGGCCAGACCTGGGAAGTGTTCATGCGCGACCGCGTGCTCAAAGCCGGTGGCATGAAGCACGCGACCAGCGACAGCAACGATCGCTTCCGCATCGCCAACCGCTCCTGGCCGCACGCGCGGCTTTCGGGGCCGTTGCGCGGGCTAGGCGACCAGCAGGTGCTCGACGAGCGCGACGAGCTCGGCCGCAACGGTGCGCCCGCGGGCGGCCTTGCGATGAGCGCTGACGACATGGCGGCGTGGCTCAAGATCCAGCTTGCGCAAGGCAAGATGCCAGGCGGCAAGCAACTGTTCAGCGCGCAGCAGGCGAAGGAAATGTGGACGCCGGTGACTCCGATGGAGGTCACCCCGCTACCCGCCGAATTGAAACCCGCGCAGCCCAACAACCAGGCCTATGCGCTTGGCTGGCAGGTACAGGATTATCGCGGCCACCAGATCATCAGCCATGGCGGCGGGGTGTTCGGATCGATCACCCGCGTGGTGATGATCCCCGAACTCGATGTCGGCTTTGCGATCATGCTCAACTCCGAGGAGAGCGGAATGCTGCTCGGGCTTAGCTATGATCTGATCGATCACTATCTCGATGAACCCGACTTCGACTGGACCACCAAATGGCAGGACTGGTATCTGGCGCGGCTCGAGGACGGACGGAGGTATCTGGAGACGACGCAGACCGCGGCCGCATCGGGGGCGAAGGTCGGTCCCTCGCTCGATGTCGCGCGCTACGCCGGACGCTATCGTGATCCGTGGTACGGCGATGTCGTTATCGCCTCGACCCCACAGGGGCTGACGATCGATTTCACCTCGACCCCGCGCATGGTCGGGCGGCTCAAGCACTGGCAGTATGACAGCTTCGTCACCGAATTCGACGACAAGGCGATCGAGCCTGCCTATGTCACCTTCGCGCTTGATGCCGATGGCGCCATCACCGGGGTGACGATGAAGACCGTGAGCAAGATCGCCGATTTCAGCTGGGATTATCACGATCTGGACCTCAAGCCCGTGGAGAATTCCAAGTGAACCGTATCGCCATGCTCCTCGCCGCCACCGCGTTTTCCGCGTTGGCTGGTTGCGCCACCACGCCCAACGATGCAGGCGGCGATGCTGCCACGCTGCATAGCCGCATCCTCACGCTCGACACCCATCTCGATACCCCGCTGCATTTCGCGCGTCGTGGCTGGAGCTTTGCCGATCGCCACGATCTGGCGACCGATCTTGCCCAGCTCGATATCCCGCGGATGGAGGACGGCGCGCTCGATGGCGGGTTTTTCGTCACGTATACCGATCAGGGTCCGCTGACCGCCGAAGGCTATGCCGGCGCATTGGCGCACGCACGCGCGCGCTCGGACCTGATCGATGCCACGCTGGCAAAACACGCCGACCGCATCGGCACTGCGCTCACCGCCGCCGATGCCCGCCGCCTCAACCAGCAGGGCAAGCTGATCGCGTTCAAATCGATCGAGAACAGCTATCCGCTGGGAGAAGATATCTCGCTGCTCGCCGAGTTTCACGCCAAGGGCGTGCGCATGGCGGGGCCGGTGCATGGCAAGAACAACCAGTTCGCCGACAGCTCGACCGATACGCCGCGCTGGAACGGGCTGAGCCCGCTGGGCAGGAAATGGGTCGAGGAAATGAACCGGCTGGGCATGGTGATCGACGCCAGCCATTCGTCCGACGCGACATTCGACCAGATGCTCGAGCTGTCGAAATACCCGATCATCCTCTCGCACTCGAGCCTGCGTTCGGCGAATGACCACCCGCGCAATCTCGACGAAGGCCGGTTGCGCGCGCTCGCCGCGAAGAACGGCGCGATGTGCGTCTCGACGATATACCTGTCCGAGATGAACATGACCCCCGAGCGCGCCAAACTGTTCGCGATGTATGAGCAGATTGGAACGATGCCCCCGGCGCAGCAGGCCGATCTCACCCGCCGCTGGCGTGAGCTCGATAAGACCGAGCAGATGTGGAATGCAGATTTCGAGAAGTTCATGGCGATGGCGCTGCGCGCGATCGAGGTCGCGGGCCCCGATCATATCTGCTTCGGCGCAGACTGGGATGGCGGCGGGGGCCTTGTCGGGATCGAGGATATCTCGGCGCAGCCCAAGATCACCGCGCGACTGAAAGCGGCGGGCTATTCGGACGCGGACATCGAGAAGATGTGGAGCGGCAATGTGCTGCGCATCCTTCAGGCGCAGGGCGGGGGAGCGGTCCGCTAGGCCGCTGCCCGCTCCCTTTCGGTCTGCTCCAGCTCATCGAGCCTGACGGACTGAACCAGCACGATCTGCTCGAGCTTGGCCGCGACGATCAGCGCATGCGCTCGCGCAAGGTCGCTTACGGTCAGGCTGATCGTCATCTTGTCATCCCCGACGCGCATCTGCAGCGCATCGGGGACCACGCTGCGCTGGGCGAAATAGCCCAGCACCCGGAGGAGCGACTGCGGATCGATCATCGCCTCGACCTCGAACCGCCAGTTCTCGCAGCTCATGCCGGTTGCATCTCGCGTGCGTTGGCGATCACCTGCTCGGCCATTTCATCGGCGACATGCGCGGGCGAGCGGCCTTCGGCGGCTGCGCGCGCGATCAGCAAGCCGACGCGTGGCGCGATGGCTGCGACCCGCTGGCCGACATGGCCCACATCCTCGCCCAGATACTCCGCCGACACGCTGATGATCCCGCCCGCGTTGACGACATAATCGGGCAAATAGACGATGCCGCGCTCCAGCAGCAGCGCAGCGACATCGGGGGAGGCGAGCTGGTTATTGGCCGCGCCGCACACCAACCTGGCGGTGAGATTTGCGACGACATCGCGGGTCAGCGCGCCGCCCAGCGCGCAAGGCGCAAACACATCGGCCTCGACCGAGGCGATCTGCTCGACTCCGACGACACTGGCACCGACCTCCTTCGCCAGCGCAAAACATCGCGCGGCATCGGTGTCGGCGATCACCAGCCGTGCGCCGGCGGCATGGAGGCGGCGGCACAGATCGGCGCCGACATTGCCAACACCCTGGACGGCGACCGTCAGCCCATCAAGATCGCCGCGCAGCACCTGCGCCACGCCGGTCTGCATCGATTCGAACACGCCTTGCGCGGTCCAGGGCGAGGGGTCGCCGCCAGCGCATCCCGCTTCGGGCGGCAGGCCGGCGACATGGCGCGACATCGAGGCAACGACCTGCATGTCGGCGACCGAAGTCCCGACATCTTCCGCTGTCACATACCGGCCATCGAGCTGCGCGACCGCGCGACCGAACGCCTGGAACAGCGCCGTGCGGTCGAAGTCCTTGTCGGGCCGGCGCAGCACCGCCTTGCCGCCCGAAAAAGGAAGGCCAGCCAGCGCGTTCTTGTAGGTCATGCCCCGCGCCAGCCGCACCGCATCGGCTTTGGCGTCCTCGCCATCGGCATAGCTCCAGAACCGGCAACCGCCCGCAGCAGGCCCCAGATCGGTCTCGTACATCGCGATATAGCCATCAAGCCCGCTGGCGGGATCGTGCAGACGAACGCATTCGACAGTGGCGGTTTGCAGGTCAAATTGATCGGACATGATGGGCTCCTGAAATGTTGTGCTGCTTATGGCAGCGCGCGCGCGGGCAATCTCGGTCTGGTTTGGGTGGCAATCGGACATTTATAGGATGGTATGATCGTCAAAACCGACTTATGCGAAATGAATGACCCAGCTTGATCGATTCGAGATAAAGATACTTCGCGAGATGCAGCGCGATGCGACGCAGACCACCGCGCAGATCGCCGAGCGCGTCGGGCTGTCGGTGTCGCCATGCTGGCGGCGGATCGACCGGCTGCAGCGCGAGGGCTTCATCCGCAAGCAGGTCGCGATCCTCGATCGGCGCAAGGTCGGGCTCAATGCGCACGTTTTTGCGCAGGTGAAGCTCAACGCGCATGGCCGCGCCAATCTCGACGAGTTCAGCGCCGCGATCCAGGGCTTCCCCGAGGTGATGGACGCCTATGTGCTGATGGGCACCACCGATTTCATGCTGCGCATCGTGACCGCCGATATCGACGCCTATGAGCGGTTCTTCTTCGACCAGCTGAGCAAACTGCCGGGCGTACAGGAAATCAACTCCACCGTGGCGTTATCTGAGATCAAGTCGACGACCGAATTGCCGCTTCAACAGACGCTGTGACAGGACGGCCATGCTGACTTCTCGGCCTTTGGGCGTTGAGTAATCGTAAAAACGCCCGCCGTTCGGGACATCATAGGGGAACGGCAGAATTGTCCACACTTCGATCCAGGTAACCTTCGATACCTATGGCCATCTGTTTCTAGACGCATCGCGTGACGCAGCCACTGCCGACGCGATGACACGGCTATGCTCGATGCTGCATGAATGCGACAAACGACCGAGCAACGTTAGATAACCGTCTCTCTGAGCGGGCTTTTGGCTCCGTTAAGCGAGGTTCGAATCCTTGGGGGGCATCCAAAACTCTCTGTCTATCTCGAGACATCACGGGCAAATCCCCGTCTCTGCGGCGAGGCTTGCGCCACCGGCGGATTGCCACGCATTTCATGCGGCATGCGTGGCGCAACATCTGGATACCGACAGAACCGCGCAGCCAAAGTGCAGCCTGACATTCGGCGGACGCGCGATTCGCGGCCCGGGCCATATCCGACTATCGGTCATCCGGGTCGGCACGGGTGCCCTCTTGCCCGGGTGCTGCGAGCAAGGCAGCATTCAATGACCCGATCCGTCAAGCCGAGGTGTTCATGAAAGCTGCCGTCCCCGCTCTTTTCGCCGTTGCGCTTGCAGCATTGGTGCCGCTGACCCAAGCGCCCGTGGCAGTCGCCGCGCCGGCGGCAAGCGAGGCGGCGCAGGGCAAGCGTCTGTTTCTGCGCTGTTCGGCCTGTCATGCCGTGACCGCTTCCGCACCGGCCAAGGTCGGTCCGCATCTACAGGGCATCGTCGGGCGCAAGGCGGGCGCCGTGAAGGGCTTTGGCTATTCGCCGGCGATGCGGTCGTCCGCGGCGGTGTGGAACGAGGCCACGCTCGATGCCTGGCTGCAGCGTCCGCAGGCGGTGGTGCCCGGCACCTCGATGGCCTTTGCCGGCCTGTCCAAGCCCGCGGACCGCAAGGCGTTGATCGCCTATCTCAAAAAGCCGGTTCCTTGATCGCCCTTCCGGCCTGACCCGATGGGCCGCACGCTTTACGCCAAGCTCTGGGACAGCCATCTCGTGCGCGCAGAGGAAGGCGGCGAAGACCTCATCTACATCGACCGGCAGCTGGTGCACGAGGTCAGCAGCCCGCAGGCGTTTCGCGCGCTGGCCGACGCCGGACGGCGGCTCAGGCGACCCGAAACGCATCTCGCGGTCGCAGACCATGCGGTACCGACCCGGGCCCGCAGCATCAGTGGGCATTCGGGCGCAGATCCGGTGGCCGCGGCGCAGATCGCCGAGCTGGAAACCAACGCGTCCGACTTTGGCGTGCGCTACCATCCGCTGGATGGTGCGGGCCACGGAATCGTACACGTGATCGGGCCTGAACAGGGCTTTACCCTGCCCGGGATCACTCTGGTCTGCGGCGACAGCCACACCACCACGCATGGCGCGTTCGGCGCGCTCGCCTTCGGGATCGGCGCGAGCGAATGCGGTACCGTGATGGCCACGCAATGCCTGACGCAGAAGCGCGCGGCGACGATGCGGGTGGAACTGCAGGGCACGCTGCCCGCCTGGACCTCGGCCAAGGATATCGCGCTCGCGCTGATCGCGCAGATCGGCGCGCAGGGTGCGCGGGGCTTTGCGGTGGAATATGCAGGCCCCACCATCGCCGCGCTCGACATGGCGGGGCGGATGACATTGTGCAACATGACGATCGAGGCGGGGAGCCGGATCGGGCTGATCGCGCCCGATGCCACGACCTTTGCCTATCTCAAGGGCCGCGCTGGAGCGCCGCAGGGCGCCGACTGGGGCCGCGCGGTCGCGTTCTGGCGGACGCTGTCGAGCGATCGCGATGCGGCGTATGACCGGGTGGTGACGATGGATGTCTCGGCGCTGGCGCCGCAGGTTACCTGGGGCACCAGCCCCGATCAGGGTGCGTCGGTGGCCGGCCGTGTCCCCGATCCTGACGACGCCGAGCCGCAGCTGCAGGCGCAGATCCGCCGCGCGCTTGGCTATATGGATCTGACGCCGGGCATGGCGCTGACCGACATTGCCATCGACCGCGTGTTCATCGGATCGTGCACCAACGCGCGGATCGAGGACCTGCGCATGGCCGCGCGGGTCGCATCGGGTCGCAGGGTCGCAAGCGGCGTGCGCGCGATGGTGGTGCCGGGGTCGGCAGCAACCCGGCGCCAGGCCGAAGCCGAGGGGCTGGCCGATATCTTCCGCGCCGCAGGGTTCGAATGGCGTGATGCGGGGTGCTCGATGTGCGTGGCGATGAACGACGACCGTCTCGCTCCCGGCGAGCGTTGCGCCTCGACCAGCAACCGCAATTTCGAGGGGCGCCAGGGGCAGGGCGGGCGCACCCATCTGATGAGCCCGGCGAGCGCGGTTGCCGCAGCCGTCACCGGGCGGATCGCCGATGTCCGCGTGCTGATGGCCGGGGCGGACTGAGGCGATGCACCCCTTCACCCGCCTGACCGGATTGGCCGCGAGCCTGGCCGAGGACAATGTCGATACCGACGTCATCTATCCTGCCCGGTTCCTGACGATCACCGCGCGCGAGGGGCTGGGCGACTATGCCTTTGCCGATCGCGCGTTCAGGCCCGGCGGAGCGCCGGTGCTGGTCGCGGGCGCGAATTTCGGCTGCGGGTCGAGCCGCGAGCAGGCGGTCTGGGCGCTGCTGGGCTGCGGCGTGCGCTGCATCATCGCGGCGAGCTTCGGCGAGATCTTCGCGGGCAACTGCATCCGCAACGGGGTGCTGCCGGTGACGCTGGACGCGGCCCAAGTCGCGGTGCTGCACCGCGCGGCGGACGCGGGCGCGACCTTCACGATCGATCTGCACGCCTGCACGCTGCAGGCGGGCGATACGCCGGTCATCGGCTTTGCCATCCCCGAACCCCAGCGCCAGGCGCTGCTCAACGGCTGGGACGAGACATCCGCTATCCTGGCGCGCGATGGTGCGCTGATCGATGCGTTCGAGCAGCGCCAGCGCGGCGAACAGCCCTGGCTTTATCCCCCGGCAGGCTGACCGGGCTCAGTCCGCGCCCTTGCCCCATTGGCGTTCGAACGCCCACACATCCTCGAACCCGATCAGCGAGCAGAATTCGCTGAAGCTGAACAGGCCTTCGGGCTGGCCGATCCCTTTCGTCTTCAAGTCGACCAGTGCCTTTTCCATCGCGGCGGCCGCCGCGAGCGAGGTCAGCGAGGGATAGATCGCAAAGGCATAGCCGATCTGCGCCAGCACATCGGCCACCGGCACCGGGCTCGATCCGCCGTTCGACATGTTCGCCATCATCGGCCGATCGAACGCGGCGCAGGCGCGCGCCATCTCCTCCTCGCTCTCCAGTGCCTCGGGGAACAGCACGTCCGCGCCGGCCTTGGCATAGGCCTCGATCCGCCGCATCGCGCCGTCAAACCCCTCGCTCTGCCTCGCGTCGGTACGCGCGATGACCAGGAAGTTGCGCTTGTCCTCGCGTGCGGCGCAGGCAACCTTGATCTTCTCGACCATCTCCTCGACCGGGATCACCCGGCGAAAGGGGGTGTGGCCGCATTTCTTGGGAAATTCCTGATCCTCGATCTGGATCGCGGTGACACCCGCGGCTTCATAGCCGCGCACGGTGTGGTGGACGTTGAGCAGCCCGCCATAGCCGGTGTCGCCATCGGCGATCACCGCAGCGTTGCTGGTGCGCACCAGCGTCGCCATGCGTTCGCGCATCTCGGTATAGGTGACGATCCCCGCATCGGGCAGCCCGTGGGCGGAGGCGGTGAGCCAGTATCCGGTGCCATAGACCAGATCGAACCCGACCTTGTTGGCCACCACGGCGGCGATCATGTCCTGGATACCCGGCACGACGAAAAAGGTGCCGGAATCGAGCTTGGTGCGCAAAACGGGGTTGGCCATCAAGGTGGTCCTTTCCTGGGATCAGCTGTGCCTGCGCGATGCATCGGAGATGCGATGCCACCCCTCGCGGCGTGCGCGAATATCCGCCATGCGGTCTTACCCGCGCAGAAGGCGGCGGCTAATGACCGACAGGCGGATAGTTGGCCGAGGTGGATTTGCATGAATGGAGGGGTTCATGCGCTCATTGCCCTGTCAGGAGCAAGCCAGTCCTCGCAACGAGACGGGCAGCGATATTCGATCCGGGCGCCATGGCGCGGCGCAAGACGGAAAAAAGGGAAAGTCACCCGGCCAGGTGTCACATTTGGGGGATATGAAATCATGAAGGCTTTGCGTGCTTCGGGCTTTGCCCGTTCGGTTCTGTTCACTGGCGTTGCCCTGGGCAGCATCACCGCCGCCGCCCCGCTTGGCGCGCAGGAGACCGTGGCAGAGGACGATGGCGACCGCTCCGAGATCGTCGTCACCGCGCGCAGGCGCGACGAGGACATCCAGTCGGTTCCGATCTCGATCAACGCCTATTCGGCCGAGGATCTGGCGGAACGCAACATTCAGACGCTGGCGGACCTGGGCAATTCGACGCCGGGCATCGTGATGAACAGCATCGCGGGCGGCAACACCCAGACGATCTACATTCGCGGCCTGGCGCCGGGCAACACGGCCAACGACCTCAATGTCGAGGCCAATGTCGGCGTGTTCATCGACGGCATCTACCAGACCAGCCGCAACACCATCGACATGATCTCGGTGCTCGATGTCGGCCAGATCGAAATCGCCAAGGGCCCGCAGAGCGCGCTGTTCGGCCGCTCGACCTTTGCCGGCGCGATGGCGATCAGCACCGGCAAGCCGACCGATGACCTTTCGGGCAGCCTGCAGGTGACCGCGGGCATCGACGAGGATTACCGCATCCGCGGGGCGATCTCGCTGCCGATCTCGGACACGCTCAAGGCCCGCATCGCGGGCGGATACGTCACCTATGACGGCTTTGGCACCAACGCGGCCGCGCGCGGCAACAATCTGGGCGGGTTCGAGAAATATGCCGTCACCGGAGCGTTGGAGTTCAAGCCGAGCGAGAATTTCCGCGCGCTGCTGTCGGGTTTCTACACCCATTCCGAAGCGGAAGTGTCGCCGGTTTATGGCTTGCCGATCCGCAACCTCAACTGCGGCAACGTCAATGCGGCGACCGGTCTGCCTTTGCTGTTCTGCGGCGAGCTCGCGCCGCAAAGGGTCAGCGATGTCTCGCCGCGCCTCAACGACACGGTCGCCAAGAACACCCAGGTCTCGCTGACGCTTGAAGGCCGCATCGCCGGCGTCAAGGCGACCAGCATCACCGGCCTGACCTGGGCCGACAACCGCGGCACCAGCGATTACGACCTGACCTCGGGCGGGACGCAGTTCGGCGTCTGCACGCTGGGCAACGCCACCAACGCCAGCTGCGGCACCAATTTCCTCGCTGCGCCTTATTCGCGTCTGACCCGCGTCAACTTCTCGATCGGAACGGTCGAGCGGGTGCGCACCTTCAGCCAGGAAATCCGCATCCAGTCGGACAATGAATCGCCCTTTCAGTGGATTGTCGGCGGCTATTACTTCAACTCGCGCATCCCGCTTGCCGCTGGCGGCCTGGGCGCGGACGGAGCGGGGCTGGCGGCGAACGAGCGGCTGGTCCAGGTGTCGCAGCTCACCACGCCCGCGCCGACCGGCGTGGGCCCCTATGACTTCACCGGCAACCTGTTCCTCGTCCCCGACAGCAATTCCGGCCAGGTGTTCGGCAACTATTCGTCCGCGAGCACCAAGACCTTCTCGATCTTCGGCGCGCTCGGCTATGAGTTCGGCGATTTGCGCTTCAACGCCGAAGGCCGCTACAATTCGGACGTGAAGGAGGCGCAGGTCTTCTCGATCCTGAACCCCACCTCCGCGCCGCGGGTGAACCAGCCGATCAACGGGACCACCATTCCGGCCGCTGGGACATTCCCGACCGCCGGTCCCCGGTTCAAGCGCACCTTCAACAGCTTCACCCCGCGCTTCACGCTGGACTATCGCCCGGCCGAGGACATCCTGCTCTATGCCTCTGCCGCCAAGGGCGTGCGCTCGGGCGGCTTCAACACCGCCAACCCGGTCAGCGCGACCGGCATCCTGGCGAGCGAAGTGCCCTATGAGGAAGAAACCAACTGGACCTATGAAGCAGGCTTCAAGAGCCGGCTGTTCGAGCGGCGGCTGACGCTCAACGGCGCGTTCTTCTATGTCGACTGGAAGGACGCCCAGATCTCGGCGTTCACCCAGAACCCGACCGCGGTGAACCCGGTGCGCATCGTCCAGAATGCCGGCGCGCTGCGCGCCAAGGGCTTTGAAATGCTCGCCGAATTCGACGTCACCGACATGTTCGCGATCGGCGGCAGCTTCATCTATTCGGATCCCAAGTTCCGCCCCGGCGCCTATGACGGCTCGCAGATCCCGCAGTGCCGCACCGGCACCACGCCTGCGACCTTCGGCAACGCCAATGGCTGCCCGCCGATCATCGCGGTGCCCACCGCCAATGGCGGTACGCAGTTCGTGCCCACGCTCGAGGGACTGCGCCCGACGCGGTCGGTGAAGGTGCAGTGGAATGTGCACGCCACCGCCGACATTCCGCTGTCGGACGACTGGGCACTGCGCGGCCGCGTCGATGTCAACCACACCGGCCCGGCCTTCAACAACCTGATCAACACGATCAGCTTTGGCGAGCGCACGCTGGTCAATGCGCGGCTGGCGGTGGAAAGCGACCGGTTCAGCATTGCGCTGTGGGGCAACAACCTGTTCGACAAGGCCTATGTCCAGAACTCGATCAACCAGCCCCGCGCCGGTTTCCCCGCCGCCTTCTCGATCCCGGAAATCTATCTGGGCGAGGGCCGCAGGATCGGTATCACCGCGGGCATGAAGTTCTGATAGCAATGCGGGGCGTGGTCCGTAGCGGAGCACGCCCCGCCGTATCGCCAACGCCATCGCCAAGCCGCGGCGCAGCACCCACAAGGACCCAAGCCATGATCCGTCGCCGTGAAGCCCTTGCCGGAATGATGGCCACCGGCGCAGCGCTCGCGGTGCCGGCTCCGCTGCGTGCGGCGTCGGCTGCTGCGCCGTCGTCGCTCGATGTCACCAGCATGGCGGGACGCCAGCGCACCTTCCTGATGATGCGCGGCGCGCTCGACGAGGATCTCGTCACCAACTGGGTGCAGGCGAATTATTACGGCGTGGTCGAGGACCGGATGCAGCCGCTGTTCAACGTGGTTTCCGCAGTGTTCTCGCGCACCCGCGCGCTGGCCGATGGCGCGTACCAGCAGGTGACCTTCGAGCTGGCCTGGTTCACCGACATCGCGACCGGCAAGGCGCTGGATACCTTTCGCAACCCCTATACCAACAAGGACTGCAAGATCCCGAGCGGCGGCTTCGCGCCGTCTTCGACGCGGTTCGACAAGGACCTGTCGTTCCATCTGCCCAAGGAGATGCCGGGGCTGCAGCTCGAGCACGAGGTGCTCCCGATCGTGACCCGCGGCAACGATGTCTGGGTGACCGAGCGCATCCGTTCCGCGGCGAGCTTTCCCGGCGCGGCCAGGCCGTTCCGCTATTCGGACAGCACGGTGATGCACGCTCAGGCCAGCGACTTGCAAAGGCCGGGTGCCACCCGCGTGACCTCGAACGTCAGCTACACCAATGTCGTATCGTGGAGGCCCTGGCTGGAGATGGGCGACCATCCCGGCCATCTGACCGCCAGCGGCGTTGGCCGCCAGAACGCCACCCGCGATTCGATGCCGCCGGCCTGGCTGGAAGCGACCGAAGCGCGGCGGCCGGATGTGTTCAAGGACCCGGCCGCGCTGCTCGCGCCGTTGTGGGACGCGAAAGCCTGATCAGCGCCGCAGCGCCCTGATCCGCCGGGCGATGGCGAGGTCTGGCACGGTGTCCAGCCTGCGAAATGCCAGACGTGACGTGCCGGCAGCGTCCGGCTTAAGGAGATGCCGTTTGTCCAGAACCCGACCAAGATGGATCCGCAATCTCCTGTTTGCCGGAGCCTGCCTGGGCCTGGCAAACCCCTTGGCTGCCCAGAGCCGGATGCCGCCGGCCGACCCGCAACTCGGCGACGGGGGCGCGGGAGCGTTCTACCAGTGGGACGGGGATGTTCCGACGGGAGCCCCCCGGATTGTCCGGCGAGAGGCCATGGCGCCCGATAAGGCGCTGGCGCAAGCGGGATCGAGTGAAAGGGTTCTGTACACCAGCCGCGGCGGGCCGGACGGCACACGGTCGATCGTCGTGTCCGGCGGTGTCTACCTGCCCCGGGGTCTGCCCCCGCGCGGTGGGTGGCCGGTGATCGCCTGGGCGCACGGCACGGTCGGATTCCCCGACGTCTGTGCGCCCAGCTTCAACGGTTGGTCCGCGCGGGACACAGCATATCTCAACACCTGGCTGCAACAGGGTTACGCTGTCGTCGCCTCCGATTATGAGGGTCTGGGAACCAATGGTGCCCACCCCTACATGATGAGCCGGTCGGAAGGACAGGGCGTGCTGGATGCTGTGCTGGCGGCGCGCAAGCGCTATCCGCTTTCGCGCGACGTCGTCCTCGTCGGTCAATCGCAGGGCGCCCATGCCGCTACCAATGCCGCCCTGATGCAGTCCGTCGTTGCCCGAACGCTCAGGTTGCGGGGTGTCGTCCTGACCGGCTGGCCCGGCTCCATGGATATGTCGGCGCTCGACATGCAGAAGTTCGACGGCTGGGCTGCGCTGTACATGCGATTTTTGCCGACCTATGCCTTTCTGGATGCTGCCGTTCGCCCGCAGGCCATGCTGACGCCTGCAGGTCAGGCCCTGTATGAGCGGTTTCGGTCGACATGCGGATCAGACGCGATGCGCCAGTTCATGGTCGACCGGCCCGTCGCAGGCACGTTGTTCAGCAAGGACCCTAGCCTGCTGGAGGCAAACGCCCAGCCTTACCGCGCATACCCGCCACTCAGGTTCAGCGTGCCGGTCTTCGTCGGGATCGGCCTCAGCGACGAGCAGACCGCTCCGCGACAGGCCTTTGATGCTGCCAGAAAGGCCTGTGCGATGGGCTCCAACGTTGCGATCCATTTGTATCCTGGGCAGGGCCATGGCGCGACGGTGGCTAAATCGCAGGAGGATTCGCTACCCTGGGTGCACCATGTCTTCGAGGGCCGCGTGCCGAAGGGTAACTGCGACGAGGCTGTTTTCCCTAGCGCCGCAACGCCTTGATCCGCTGCGCGACGTTCGCCTGGATGTCGGCAAAGAACAGGCCGTATTCGTGATAGTGCAGGCTGCCGCCCGGAAGCGGCTGCAGATCGAGCGCAGGGTCTGCATCGACCACCAGAAAGCCGCTGTCGCATCGCGCGGCGACCTTGCTCCTGACCGCTGCGCGCATCTGCCCCTCGCCGGGTTCGCCGGGTATGGCACCTCTGGACGTTGCGCGGCTTGCGGCGGGTTTTGCCATGTCGAAGGTCAGCGGGTTGATGCACAAGGGCGTCTTGCCCTCCTCGCGGCCATGGATGTGCGCGAACCGTGATCCGGCAAAGCCGCCCAGCATCTTGAGGTCCGCTTGCGGCGACACCGCGTTCCAGGCCAGCACGCAGCCGGTGCGCACCGGAGTGTCGCAGGGCTTGAGCGTGCGATAGCGCGTGCCGAAATAGCCGACCGAAAAATCGATGCCGATCGCATAGGCGGCGACCATCCGCTTTTGCAGCGGCGTGCCGTCGATCCGGTCGGCGAGCAGCCGCATCAGCATCTCGCCGCCCTGGCTGTGGCCTGCCAGGATGAACGGACGGCCCTGGTTGCGGCTGGCCTGCCACTGGTCGAAGGCGGCGAGCACATCGGAATAGGCCAGCGCATAGGCCTTGCCGCCATCGCCTTCCATGAACCGGTCGCGCGTGGCGAGGAACGAGGCCTGGCGATAGCGCGGGGCAAAGACGTTGCAGCAGGCGTTGAACACCGCCGCCTGGCGCGCGATCACGCTGGCATCGGTCCAGGCGTTGACCTTTGCATCGGCAAGGTCGGCGTTCCAGCGGTCCGGGGTGCGAAAGGTCGTCGGGTGGACATAGAACACGTCGACGCCGCGCAGCTTGCCGGTGACCGGCTTGCGCCCCTGCGGCACCGTATCGGCAGGCCCGCGCACGCCGGGAAGCGCCGCCCAGGCGCTGTGAGTCGCATAATCCGGGGGCGTGGGTTGCGGCTGGCTGTCGAAGGGCGGCGGCGGGGGTGCGGCCTGCGGCGCCTGCGCTCCGGCCATGCTGCTGGCGAGGGCCGCGAGGGCGCCGATTGCGGTCAAAGTCCTGTTCATCGCTGCACCCCTCGTCGATCCCGTCACCGCATGCTTGCCCAATATCGTCCGCGACGCCAGAAGATGCGCGCACTGTCCGCAGGGCGGACAAGCCGGGGTGGCAAATGGCCAAAGCCCGGCTGCGATGATGGGATTGTCCGATGACCCCTTGCCTCACCCGTCGCGGCCTGATCGGCTCTGGCCTCGCGCTCGGCACGATCGCGCGTGTTCCCGCGCTGGCCCGCGCGTCCGGCCCGGAGGTCATCGACGTGGCGCTGCCGTCGGCGCGGGTGTGCCGCACCTGGCGCTATGATCCTGCGGGGCAGCGCCGCGGCACGATTGTCTTCGGCCATGGCGCAGCCTCGGCCCCCTGGAAGTACGAGGCGCTGTTCGCTCGCTGGACCCAGGCGGGGTACCGCGTGCTCGCGCCGCTGCATGTCGATTCGACCGACCATCCCGACCGCGCCAGCTTTGCCGGGCTGGCGGGCTGGGCGGCACGGATCGAGGATATGCGCGGCCTGACCGCGACCATCGAGAATGCGCAGTATGTCGCCGCCGGGCACAGCTATGGCGCGCTGGGGGCGCTGGCTTTGGGGGGCGCCGAGCCCCTGCTGCCCGAGGGGGTGACGGGACCGCTGCGTGATCCGCGCGCGGTGCTGACGCTCGCCTTCTCGCCGCCCGGGGCGGTGGCTCCGCTGATCGATGCCAAAGGCTATTCCGCACTGGCGGTGCCAGTGCTGATCCAGACCGGCACTGCGGACATTCCGCCCGGCGCCGATGGGTGGACCAGCCATCTGCTGGCATTCGAATCCGCGCCCGCAAGGGGCGACCGCTTCGGGCTGGTGCTGGACGGGGTCGACCATTATTTCGGCGGCGCGATCTGCCGGCCGGAGCTGCCGGGGCCCAGGCAGCTTGCCCAGCTCGACCGCGCCGCTGTGCTTTCGCTGCTGATGCTGCAAGGCTGGGCCCAAGGCGACGCTGCCGCGCGAGCAGACATGCTCGCCGCTGTCGGCACGCGCCCCGGCGAGACGCTGATGCAGCGTTAGTTCACCGCGATATCGGCAATCGTCGCGCGATAGGCCTCGTCGGTCTCCTGCGCGGCGGCTTCGTTCGCCTCCTTGCGCGCCAGATAGAACAGGCGGTCGAGGAAATCCTGACGATAGGCCTCGCGCGTCTGCAGCGCCTCTTCGTCGAGCGTCAGCGCATCGATCCCTTCGGCGAGGTTGATGCCGTGCATCCTGGCGACGCGTTCCTGCGCATCCATCCGGTCGCGCAGCATGCAGACCTCGCCCGCCAGCACCATCACCATCGACATCAGCTGATCGATCCCCGGCTCGGCATAGAATTGCGGGCGCTTGCCCTTGGCGTCCTTGATGACGTGCGGGCGGTCGGCAGTCTGGGTCATGGGTCTGTTCCTTGTCTCAGGCGGCTGCGGCAAGATCGATGGGCTTTTGCGCGATCAGCACTTCCCAGCCGCCGCCGGGAGCATATTCGCCCGCGGTGAATTCGCGATCGGCGACGCTTTCGGTCGCGTCCGCCGCATAGCCGGCTCCCATGAACTCCATGATCGCCATCGGCGCGGTGGTGAAGCGCGCCTCGCCGGGCGGAAAGCCTGCAGCCTCGGCCAGCGAAAGCTGGTCCATGTCACGCATCGCGCCCCAGAACGGCTCGTTGTTGTACCAGGTCTCGTTGTCGAGGATGAACTGGGTGAACGGGTCCATCAGGTCGAACGGCGGCAGATCGGCGTGGATCATCAGCCCGCCGGGCGCGAGCAGCCGGTAGGCCTCCTTGAAGATGCGCGGCATCGCCTTGCCGCTGGTCTCGTGCAGCAGGATGTGGCTGACGACGAGATCGAAATGGCCTTCGGGAAAGCTGGTGTCTTCCGCATTCATCTGCGCGAAGTTGACCTCGTGCCCCAAAGCCGCCGCGCGGGCATGGGCGTAGCGGATGCACGGGCCGCCGACATCGATTCCCCACACTTCGGCATCGGGGAAATATTCCTTGTAGGGCAGGGTCGAGTGGCCGACGGTGCAGCCCATGTCGAGGATGCGGCGCGGCTTGAACTCGGGCATGGTCCGCTGGACATAATTGCACACCGACCGGCCCATGTCGTCGTTATGCGGCCCGCCATAGCCCATCGAATAGAGGAACACGCCGCGGTCGTAGAGCACGCCCACCGAGACATCGTCCTGGCACACCTCGCTGGCATAGCCGCCGGGCATGCAGTGGATATCGAGCGCGGTGACGTAGCGCGGCGGGACAAAGCCCTCGGGCATGACCAGCTGCGCCTTGCTCGAGGCGCTGAGCGCCTCCGCTTTCGCGATCAGATCGGGCAATTCGCGCTCGACCGAAAGGTTGGTCGCTTCCCACAGCAGCTCCTGCGCGATGCGGTTGATCGAGGCGTAGAGCTGGAAATAGGGATCGGGCACCATTGCGGCGCGGATGTCGCGGCGGTCTTCGGGTTTGCGGCCGTGCTCGCGCTCGAACGCCTTGGCCGCGCGGGTCTGGTAGACCGGGGCGAGCCCCGGCAACAGCCCGGACTGGATGAAGCCCTTGAGGCTCTTGGCGAATTCCTGGCGCGATGCCTCGTCGTGCGTCGGCACGGGCAGCATCGCGTGGTGCGCCTGCTGGAAGCAGTTGAGCATAAGGCGTGTCTCCATCGAGCGGACGCAAGGGCAATGTCCGGTCTGCCGAGCTTCGCCGATTCATGCCCGGCATGGCAAGCGCAGGATAAGCGGACTATCCGGTGCGTGGATAATTGTTCACAAGCCTTGCGGCGGCGCACAACTTTGCCATCAATCTGTTTCCATCAGGACGCGCCTCAGGAGGACATGATGGCATACCGGGCTTCGGGACTTTTCAGGCAGCTCACGCTGGGCCTTGCGGTCGGCGGGCTGATGCTCGCAGGATGGGCAGGCAGCGCGGTGGCGGCGGCGGCGAAAACGCCGTCCTTCGTTTCGAAGATCGACCTCAAGGACCCGGTCTGGAACCGCGATACCTATGCGCGCATCGATGGCGAGATCGATACGACCAAGCAGAAGGTCAGCCGCATCACCGGCACCGTCTATGGCGTGCGCGACAACGAAAAGGTGAAGCCTTTGTTCAAGATCGACGGCTTTTCGGTCGTCCGCACGCTGCGCCTGCCCGATGGCAACTGGCGCCGCGTGCTGAAGGAGGTGGTGTTCTACCGCGATCTGGAAACCGGCAAGATCATGGACAGCTGGAAGAACCCCTACACGAACGAGACGGTGAAGGTGGTGCCGATCGCCAACGATCCGTTCAACTACGACATCCGCGACACCAAGCCGCAGCCGCCGAGCTATGGCGGGCTCAACAAGGATACCCGCCCGCCCGAGCCGTTCCTGCTCAACTGGAGCGACGGGCCGGGCAACACGCTGATCCTGGAGACGGGGATCGACCTGTTCTATCCCGCCTCGCTTCAGCCCAAGGACTGGCCGCGCGAATCGGCGGGCGCGTTCAACCGCGTTTCCGAACATTTCCTGTTCTTCGTGGACAAGGCCGATATCGAGAACCGCAAGCTCACCGCGATTCCGGTCACCGGCAGCTGGTCGCGGATCACCCCGTGGCTGCCCTGGATGCTGATGGGCGAGGCTCCCGGGTTCATCAACTATTTCGCCTCGTTCGGCACGATGACCAACGGCATCAAGGACCTGCCCGCTGATCTGGTCGAGGCCGCGCGCAAGATCGATCCGGGTTATCTGACCGCACCGACGCAAGATTACGGGCCGTCGCTGTCCAGCCTGGAAAACTACAAGATGACGCAGAAGCCCGCGCCGGTGCCCCAGGGCTGGACCCCGCCGCAGCCGCCTGCCGCGCCGACGCTGCCGCCGATGCCGCCACGTCCGTGACCGCGCAGGCGGAACCGCTGGCGGGCGACGCCCCGCCCGCCGCCGCAGCCCGGCTCTCGCTCGGCGGGCAGATGGGCTATGGCGTGGGGCAGATCGCGGGGCAGATCTTCCGCGATATCCCCTCGCTGCTGCTATTGTTCTTCCTGACCAATGTCGTGGGCATGGATGTCGCGCTGGCGGGCGCGGCGATCTTCCTGCCCAAACTGGTGTTCGGCGTGGGCAGCGATTTTGCCGCCGGCATGCTGTCCGACCGGTTCAAGGCCCGGATGCCGCGGCGCTACTGGCTGCTGATCGGCGCGGTGCTGGCGCCGGTGGCGCTCAACCTGCTGTTTCGCGTGCCTGAAGACGGCAACGCGCTGCGCGTCGCCTGGGTGGTGATGACCTTCAGCCTGTACATGATGGTGTTTGCAACCTTCTCCGTCCCCTATCTCGCGATCGCGGGCGAACTCGCGTCGAACGAGCGCCAGCGCACCGTGCTGATGGCGTGGCGGCTGGTGTTCACTGCGGTCGGCGTGCTGACCGCGGGCGCGGTCGCCCCGGCTTTGGTGGAGCACTTCGGCGGCGGCATGGGCGGATACCGGCAGATGGCGATGGTGCTCTCGGTGATCGCATCGGGCTCGCTGCTGCTGGCGTTCTTCGGCATCGGCCATCGCGCGTATGGCGCGCGTGGCGGGCCGGCGCTGCCGCCGCTGAAGCTGGGCGCGATGGGCGGGCTGTTCGCCAAAAGGCGCTTCGCCAGCCTGTTTGCCGCCAACTTCCTGCAATTGACCGGCAGCGGCATGGGGTATGCGACCATGCTGTATTTCCTGACCTATCAATCGGGGCGCGCCGATGCGCTGCAGGTGATCGGGATCATCATCGTGTGCGCCTGTGTCGGCATCATCGCCGCGCAGCCGATGTGGGTGTGGGTCGCGGGGCGCTTCGGCAAGCCCGCAGCGTTCATCGCCGGATCGGTGATCTATTCGCTGAGCTACATGGTCTGGCTCGCGCTGGCCGACCAGCCGATCGAGGTCGCCTATCTGCTCGCCTTCACCGCGGCGATCGGCAATTCGGGATGGACCGTGATCGGCTTTTCGATGCTGGCGGATATCGCTGCCGATGATTCGGAGCATTCGGGGCTGTATTCTGCCGCCTGGATCGCCGCGGACAAGATCGCCTTTGCGCTGGGCGGCACCTTGCTCACCGGGCTTGTCCTCTCCGCTTTCGGGTTCGATGCCGCGCGCGCGGTCGCGGGGCTGCCGCAAAGCGAGAGCGCGGTGCTGGGCGTCGGGCTCGCCTTCGGGCTGATCCCGCCGCTGCTCACGCTCACCGGCGCGGCCATCATCGGCATCTGGGGGCGTCGATATCCGCCTGTCGGATAAAACTGGATCAACAGCCACCATCCGGATAGTTTGACGCAGCATTCGCATCAGGGCACGCCCGGTCACGGCGGCCCGCAGCGAAAAGGGAGCTGTCAGATGAAGGGTGTTCCGATCCAGTCGTTCAGCCGCGCGATTGCGGCGCTCAAGGCGATCAATCGCAACCGGTCGATGACGATGATGGAAATCTCGCGCGCCGCCAACGTGCCCTATCCCACCGCGCACCGCATCGTGCAGACTCTGCTGTACGAAGGGCTGATCGAGCAGGAGCCCGCGCGCAAGCGCTATCGCCCCACGCTGCTGGTGCAGAGCCTGTCGAGCGGATATCAGCATGACGGCGTGCTGGTCGAGGCTGCGCGCGCGCCGATCGTCGATCTCACCCGCAAGGTCGGCTGGCCGGTCTCGATCGCGATCCGGGTGGGCAAGAACATGATGCTGTGCGATTCGACCCACGCCAACACCTCGCTGACCTTCGCGCAATATTATCCGGGCTTCACGCTGCCCCTGCTCGACAGCGCCTCTGGCAAGCTTTCGATGGCCTATGCGGATGACGACGAGCGCGCGCAGATCCTCAAATGGATGCGCGCGGACCAAGACATCGACCCCAATTATCTGGCGGCAGCCGAGCTGGCGTTGAATGCGGAAGGAATCCGCGCGCGCGGCTATGCGGTGCAGGGGCGCAATTACTTCAACCACACGCCGGGCAAGACATCCTCGATCGCGGTACCGATCTTCAAGCAGGGCCGGTTCGAGGCTGCGATGACCCTGGTGTTTTTCGCCTCGGCGCTGAAACTGGAAAACGCGCTGGAAAGCTATCTGCCCGAGATGCTCGCCACCGCGCGGACCATCGGCGAGGCGCTCGACAAGGCGGTGGCGGAGCCGGTCGCGGCTTGAGGCAAACCTCTGTCAGAGTCTGGCGGTGACCGCCTTGGTCTCGAGATAATTGTCGAGGCTCTCGCGCCCGAACTCGCGTCCCCAGCCCGACTGGCCATAGCCGCCGAACGGGATGTTGTGCGCCACCGCGCCATGGCAGTTGATCGAGACATGGCCCGAGCGGATGCGCGCGGCGATCTTGTGCGCGGATGACAGCGAGGTCGTCCAGACGCTGCCCGACAGGCCATAAGGCGAGTTGTTCGCCATCGCCGCGATGGCATCGATATCGAGCGTGTCGAAGCTTTGCACCGCCATCACCGGGCCGAAGATCTCGTCCTGCACGATCCCCATGTCCGGGGTGGTGCCGGTGAAGATGGTGGGCGCGATGAAGCTGCCTGGCCGGTCGAGCCGCTCGCCGCCGGTGCGCAGCACCGCGCCTTCGCTGAGGCCGCGCGCGATATAGCCCATCACCTTGGCGCCATGCGCGGGCGAGACCATCGGGCCGATCTGGCAGCCGGGAGCCAGGCCGTGATCGACCACCATGCTCTGCGAGAACGCGACCAGCCCATCGACCAGCGCGTCGTGGATATCGGCATGCGCAAAGATGCGCGTGCCCGCCATGCAGTTCTGCCCGCCCAGGAAATAGGTCGCCATCGCGACCCCGGGGATGGCGAGCGCAAGGTCGGCATCGGGCATCACCACGACGGGCGACTTGCCGCCCAGTTCGAGCGTGACCTTCTTGAGGTTGCCCAAAGCTGCCTCGACGATCCGCCGGCCGGTCGCGGTCGATCCGGTGAACGCCACCTTGTCGATCCCCGGATGTCCGGCCAGCGCCGCGCCCACGGTACCGCCGGTGCCGTTGACGATGTTGACCACGCCTGCGGGAAATCCGGCCTCCGCGATCAGATCGGCGAGCGCCAGCGCGGTCAGCGGGGTCTCCTCGCTGGGCTTGACGATGGCGGTGCATCCCGCGGCGAGCGAGGGGGCAAGCTTGAGCACCGCCATCGAGAGGGGCACGTTCCACGGGATGATGTGCGCGGTCACCCCCACCGGCTCGCGCAGGGTGTAGGTGATCGCCTCGGCATCGTGCGTGACATGCGCGGGCGGGGTGATCGTCGTGCCCTCGATGGTGCCGGCAAGCCCCGCGTAATAATGCAGCATTGCGGTGCAGTTGCTTACCGTCAGGCTGGCGATGAACAACGGCATGCCGCTGTCGATCACCTCGAGTTCGGCGAGCATCTGCGCATCGCGCTGCATGAGGTCAGCGAGCCTGCGCAGCAGCGCGGCGCGAGTGGCGGGTTGCGAGCGTGCCCAGCCGCCGTCGAACGCGTTGCGCGCGGCGACCACCGCGGCGTTGACATCTGCCGCCTCGCCGATCGCAAAGCGCGCGGCGACCAACCCGGTGGCAGGATCGCGCGTTTCCATCCAGCCATCGCCGCTGGCATCGCGCCAGGCGCCGTCGATGAACAACAGGTGGTCGCGCTGCAGGAAGGCGCGGGTCGCATCGCTGACCGGATGGCCGTCAAATGGCAGGGGAAGGGTGGTCATGGCCGCAATCCTTAAACCGCAACGCTGCGGCAATCATAGTCGAACAGGCCCAGGGTCTCTTCGTTGCGCAGCTCGCCCAGCCCGAACAGGTCGGTCTCCTGGCCCTGCATCCGGTCGGCATTGGCGTTCGATTCGGCCTGGATGAAGGTCGTGCGCTCGATCCGTGCAGCCTGGTAGCGCTGCAGTCCCTCTTCGGGCGTTCCGCTCGCGACCATCGCCCGCGCCAGCACCACCGCATCCTCGATCGCGCAGGCCGCGCCATGGCCCAGGAACGGCGTCATCGCATGCGCCGCATCGCCGAGCAGCGTGACGCGTTCGTCGGCGATCCAGCTCTCGAGCGGCTGACGCGCGTTCAAGGCCCAGCGGAAATGCGGGACCGCTTCGGCCGCCGCGATCATCGCCTGAACATCGGGTTCCCAATCGGCGTAGAGCGCGCGCAGCTCGCCCGGCTCGGCCGGGATGGTCCAGCCATCGTCCTGCCAGCCCGGTTGCCGCGCGAAGAACACCATGTTGAGCAGGTTCGAGCCGCGCACCGGATATCGGGTGATCATCTTGCCCGGGCCGATATGGATGCCGGGCCAATCGACCAGCGGGCGCAAGCCGTCGGTGACCGGCACCACCGCGCGCCAGGCGACATGCCCGGTGAAATGCGCCTTGACCGGTTCGAACCGGTCGCGGATCGCGGACTTGAGGCCGTCGGCACCGACCAGCACGTCGCCGCTGACCGTCTCGCCATTGGCCAGCGTGACAGTGGTGCCTTCGCTCGAGACCACCGCCGCATCGGCCCGCAAGGTCACGCCGGCCTTGCGCGCGGTTTCGACCAGGATCGCGTGCAGATCGGCGCGGTGGATGTAGACGTAAGGCGCGCCGTATTTTTCGCGCGCATCGGCACGTTCGAGCGTCAGCAGCGCACGGCCATCCTGCCAGTGCTGGATCCGCTGGCGCTTCGGCTCGACGCCGGCGGCGGCAACCTCTTCCATGCAGCCGGTGAAATCGAACCCGCGCATCGCGTTGGGCGAGAGCGTGACACCCGCGCCGATCTCGCCGAATGCGGGTGCGGCCTCGAGCACGGTGACCGCGAAGCCCGCCTGCGCCAGCCCCGCCGCCGCGGTCAACCCGCCGATGCCCCCGCCGACGATCAGGATCGCGGGCCTGCTCATCCCAGCTGCCCCGGAATGTGCGATTCGTGGTTCTCCAGATACCAGGCGGCGATCTCCTCGCGGGTCGCCCACCAGATGCCGGGAAGCGATTGCGCGTGCTCGATGAACTCGCGGATCGCGCGGATGCGGTGCGCGCGGCCCGAGACATGCGGGTGCAGCCCGACATTCATGATTCGCCCGGTCACCGCGCCTTCCTCATGCAGCACGTCGAGCTCCTCGATCAGCGCCTGCGCGAACTGATCGGTGGTGAAGTTCTTGCGGGTGATGAAGGTGAAGTCGTTGATCTCGTTCGAATAGGGCACCGAGACGATCGGGCCGTGCGGGGTCCGCAGCAGATAGGGCTGATCGTCGTTCATGATGTCGCAGTAGAAGGTGCAGCCCTGCTCGGCGAGGATGTCTGCAGTCTGCATCGTCCCGCGCAGCGAGCTCGACAGCCAGCCCCTGGACTTGCGCCCGGTGTGCTTTTCGAACTCGGCGAGCGAGCGCAGGATGATGTCGCGCTCCTTTTCGGGCTCGTGCGCGAAGTTGCTGAGCAGCTCGCCCTGTTCCCAATTGTGCGTCAGCAGCTCCCAGCCGCGATCGAGCACCGCATCGGTCATCGCCTTGCGCCGCTGGAAGGTGACCGCATTGGTGGTGCAGCTCGCCTTCGCCCCCAATTGATCGAACAGCTCGAACAATCGCCAGATGCCGACCCGCTGGCCATATTCGCGCCAGGTGAAATTGGGGAAATCGGGCGTGTTGCCGGGCAGCACATCGGGCAGGATCGCAGGACCGCCGGCGTAATAGGGCTTGTCGGTATCCTTGGTGAGATCCCAGGTTTCCAGATTGAAGGTAAGGATCAGCGCGACGCGCGCCCCGTTCGGCCATTTGAGCGGCCGGCGCTGGGGAAGCGGGATATAATCGTAGTCCATCGTCTGCCTTTATGCGGTGGAGGTGCGGATCAGAGCCCGAGCACGCCGGGGTTCATCAGGTTGTGCGGATCGAGCGCGGCCTTGGTCGCCTGAAGCAGCGCGCGCGCTGCCGGATCGAGCCGCTCGAGATAGGGATAGGCGCGCCCGATCTGGAAATGTGCGCTCCCGTGCGCCTGCATCAGATCGACCAGCGCCGCCTTGAACCGGTGCGCGAACGCGCGGGCCTCGGGGTTGTCGGGATAGGCCGGGATAGTGGCGAGATACTCCGCGCCCAGCACCTCGCGATGATAAGGCGTAACCGCATCGGGCCAGTAGATCGCGATCTCGTAGAGCAGGCCGTGACCGCCGATGCTGCTGAACATCGTTCCGGTCCACAGGCCGTGGCGGTCCATTTCGGGCTGCTGCTCGCCCAGAAACCGCTCGAACGCCGCGTGGAATTCATCCGCCGCGCTGTGCGCGAAGATGCCGTGCAGCGGCACCCAGCGCTCGCCCTTGGGGCCGAGCACGTTGAACAACGGCGCAAACGGCATCGAGCTGACGAAGGCGGCGGCGGTGTTGGCGATCTCCTGCCCGTCTGCGGTCATGATCGAGCGGATGCGCGTCAGTCGCGCTGCGACATCGGCCTTGTCGACGCCCTCGACGATGACATGGCAGCTGTAGCGCGCCTCGCGCATCTCGGATTCGCCCGCCAGCGCCATCTTGCCCAGCTGGAACAGGCCTGAGACAGGGTTGGGCGCGGCGCGCATCACGTTGCGTGCGATGGTGACCCTCGCCGCGGTGCCTTCCGATCGCGCGATCTGGCCCTGCGACAGGGCCTGGTCGATGCTGAAATGCTCTTCGTCCAGCCCTTCGCGCGCGAGTTGGGCGACCGAGCGATGATAGCTCGTGAAATCGGCGAAGGCGAAGCTTGCGGTGTCGAACGCGGGCCGCGCGGCGATCAGCGGCAGCGTGATCGCGACCTTTACGCCCAGCGCGCCACAATCGCCGGTGAACAGCCCGGTGAGATCGGGTCCGTAATGGCGGGTGCCGGTGGTAACCCCGGTGTTGAGCAAGCTGCCATCGGCCAGCACGACCTCGATCCCCAACAGCGATTGCGCGGAAATTCCGTGCGCGCCGCTGCCGTGGCTGATCGTGTTCTGGCTGACGCTGCCGCCGATGGTCGCGGCGATGCCGGAAAACGGCCCCCAGAACGGCGTGCGCAGGCCAAGCGGGTCGAGCGCGGCCTTGAGAGCGGCCCAGGTGACGCCCGCCCCTACGCGGACGTACGCATCGCGCTGGTCGATCTCGATAGCCTGCAGCGCTGAGAGATCGAACAGCACATGCGGCCGATCGATCAGATAGCCGTCCGAATAAGACGCACCGCCGCCGCGCGGCACCATCGCCACCCCGGCTTGTGCGCACAGCCGTGCCGCCGCCTGCACGCCTGCACTATTGGCCGGGCGCACGACGCACAGCGCCTGCGCGCCGTGGGTGAAAACGTCGTGCGCATAAAAGGCCAGCCGGTCCGCCCCGGTCAGCACCTGGGCAGCGCCCAGCGCATCGGCCAGCGATTGTGGCAATCCGGTGATATCGTCCGCCATAGACTGTTCGTGGCTCCCTGGCTGCTCCGCGTCGGTTCGACCATGTTGGTGGCCGCGCCGACACGGGACACTGCCGATTTATCCGCCTTGCGGTTGATGGTCGCGTAATGATTACATGGCGAGCACGATTTTCTAGCCTCGTCATCAGATACAGGGAGTTTCATCCGCATGGCCTTCGCCCGACCGCCGCTTTCCGACAGCGTGACCGCCTTCCTCGCCCGCAGGGGCCAGGGCCAGGGGCTGCTGATCGGCGGCGAATGGACCGGCGGGCAGGGCGAGACCTTTGCCACCGTCGACCCCGCAATCGGCGACCAGATCGGCGTGCTGCCGCGCGGCGGCGCGCCCGAAATCGATGCCGCGGTGGCCGCTGCGCGCGCGGCGCTGGCGGGATGGAAGGCGACCACGCCGCTGAACCGCGCCAAGATCCTCTGGGCCGCCGCCGACCTCATCGAGGCGCATATCGACGAGCTCGCCGAAATCGAGACGCTCGACCAGGGCAAGCCGCTGTTCGTCGGGCGCTGGGCGGAAATCCCCGGCGCGGTCAATCAGTTCCGCTTCTTTGCGGGCCAGGCGATGGCAATCGAGGGGCAGGTGATCGAATCCTCGATCGACTATCAGCCCGCGGGCAAGAAGATGGCGAGCTGGACGAAGCGCGAGCCGGTGGGCGTGGTCGGCGCGATCGTGCCGTGGAACTCGCCCCTGGTGCTCACCGCGATGAAACTGGCGCCTGCGCTGGCGGCGGGCTGCACCATCGTGCTCAAGCCCGCGGAAAACACCTCGCTCTCGGCGCTCAGGCTGGGCGAGCTGCTGATGGAAGCGGGCGTACCTGCAGGCGTGCTCAACATCGTCACGGGGCTTGGCGGAGAGGCTGGCGCGGCGCTGGCGGCGCATCATGGTGTCGACAAGATCGCATTCACCGGATCGACCCAGACCGGCCGCGCGATCATCGATGCCGCCAAGGGGAACCTCAAGCGCGTCAGCCTCGAGCTCGGCGGCAAGTCGCCGATGATCGTGATGCCCGATGCCGATCTGGAGCTGGCGATCCCCGGCGTTGCCAGCGCGATCTTCTTCAATGGCGGCCAAGTGTGCGTCGCGGGATCGCGGCTGTATGTGCACAGCGCCATAAAGGACGAACTGCTCAAGGGCGTCGCCGCCTATGCGCAGGGGCTGGTCGCCGGGCACGGGCTCGATCCTGCAACCCAGATGGGGCCCCTGGTCTCGCGGTTGCAGGCCGAGCGGGTCGAGGGCTTCATATCTGCCGCGCGCGATGGCGGGGCGACCGTGCTGACCGGGGGCGAGCGCTTCGGCGATGCGGGCACCTTCGTCCAGCCCACGGTGATCACCGATGTCACCCCCGACATGCCGATCGTGCGCGAGGAGGTGTTCGGGCCCGTATTGGTGGCGCAGGAATTCGACGATGCAGATGCGGTGATCGCGGCGGCCAACGACAGCGACTACGGCCTTGCCGCGAGCATCTGGACCCAGTCGCTCTCCCATGCGCACCGGATGGCCGATGCCATCGAGGCGGGCACCGTCTGGATCAACTGCCACCTGATGTACGACGCCGCGCTGCCGATCGGCGGCATCAAGCAATCCGGATATGGCCGCGACAGCGGGCGTGCCGCGCTCGACAGCTATCTCGAATGGAAAACCGTCTGCGCGGTCCTCTGACCGGCGCGTACCCAAAGGACAATGCCATGATCTATGAATCGGTGTGCGCGAGCATTTCGCGCCGGACGCTGTTCGGCGGCGTGGCGGGGCTGGCGACCGCGGCGGCCCTGCCCGGCATCGCACAGGCAAGAACCGGCAACATCCGACCACTCGACATCATGGATCCGCGCGACAACCTTTACGGCTTTGCCAAGATGTGGGGGACGATCGGCGAAAAGGCGGTGCTCTCGGGCTATCAGGGGGTGCAATATGCGATCGTCGGCGCCAACCGCGCCAAGCCGGTGTTCGGCTATGCCGGCTTCGGCAACATCCGCAACGCCATCCAGCCCGATGGATCGGTGCGCGTCATCGGCAAGGAGTGCGGCTATTTCACCGACCTTGCCACCGGCGAGATCCTCGATCACTGGGACAACCCCTGGACCGGCGAGCGGGTGGAGGTTTTCAATTTCCTCAACGACAAGTTCCGCGGGACGCTTGGCCTCACCCGCAAGGTGTTCAAGGTCGGCGATGGCGAGACGGTCAACAACGACATCGGAAAGGGCGGGGCCGGAGAGCCGTATCGCCTTCCATGGCAGCCGATCGGCGACCAGTATCTGCTCGGCTGGGACTATGCGCACGAATACACCAACCCGGTGACGCCTGCGGGCTGGCCCAAGGCCTCGACCGGCAAACGCGTCAATCCGTCCGAGCATTTCACCTTGTTCACCCCGCGCGCGGCAATCGACGACCGCGATGTCGTCTCGGCGCCTTATACCGGCGGTTTCATGCGGCAGGCGCCGTGGTGGCCGTGGATGCGCATGGGGCAGAGCGGCGTGGACGGCGTGCTGATGGGGCGGATGCACACCTACAAGATCACAGGCGGCCTGGACGATGTGCCCGCGGCGGTGCGCAAGCGCGTCGAGCGCGACCGGCCCGATCTGTTCGAGGAACCGGTCGACGGCCCCGACCTCGGCGTTATCGGAACGCTCGAACATTATGCCGAACAGGTGCCGCCCGAAACGCCCGGCTACAGCCGCAAGAAATAGCGGCGGTCAGCGCAGGCCCAGGCCCCGGATCAGCAGGTTGGGCAGCTTTGCATTGTCCCATTCGGGGGTCTTGGGCGGAGTCTCGCCCATGCGCAGCACGATCAGCCGGTGCTTCGGGCTGATGTGCACCGTCTGGTTGGAGTTGCCATCGAACAGGAATATCTCGGGGTCGAGATAGGCTGCCGAATGCAGCACCTGCGGTCCGGCGGTGCCCGGCGCGCCGAAGCCGCGGCGCTCGCGATAAGGCTCGCCCAGCCACAACCCCAGGCCGAAGTTCGGGTTCTGCGGCGTGCCGGTGCGCATCGCGCGGACATAGCCCTTGGGCAGCAGCCGTCTGCCGCCTGCCTCGCCGTCATCAAGCAGCAGGATCGCAAGCTTCATCCAGGTCTCGGCGGGAAGCTTGATGCAGCAGCCCGAATGCGCAAGCCCTTGCGGCCGGTTGACCCAGACCTCGCCGCCCGCAGCGCCCAAGGGGGCCAATACCTCATTGCTGATGAACTCGGCATAGCGCCGCCCGGTGGCGCGTTCGATCACCAATGCAATGAGCTCGCTCGGCGCATTGGCATAGGCATAGCGCGTGCCCGGCGGGTCGGTCAGCGGATAGTCGCGCACGATATACGCGCCGTGATCGGGGTCGAGATACGCCCGGTTCCAAGGGTGATCGGGGTCGGGCGAATAGCCCTGGTCGAGCAGGCCCGATCGCATGTCGAGCAGGTGCCGCACCAGGATCGCGGCCTTGGGCGTGCCAGCCAGCTCGGGGATGAAATCGGCGATTCGCTGGTCCAGCCCCTTGATCTTGCCCAGCTGGATCGCGCGGCCGATCGCGATCGCCGTCAGCGGCTTGGCAAGCGACTTGGCGACCAACGGCGTGTCGCGCGTGGTGGCGCCGAAATAGCGCGAGGCCTCCAGCTTGCCGTCGCGCCAGACCAGCAGCGCGCTCGACCGGTTGGCTTGCGCATAGCGCGCGGCCTCGTCGAGCGCGGCAGCGGCGATCCGCGGCGCGCGCGAAGCGGGTAAACGCCGCACCTTCGGCGCGCCGGGCACGGCCTCCATCGGACTGTAATCGAACTGCGCAGGGTTCGCCATGAACGCCTCGAACCGCGCGCTATAGGTCCCATCGTCCGCAGGCGTCGCGGCGGTCGTGGCCAGCAGCGCAAGCGCCGCGAGCGGTTTAAGCACGTTCAAGGATCTCGAGCGCCGCGATCTCCGCGGTCTCCATCGCCGATTCCATGCCCGGTTCCATCCGCCGCAGATGCTCGCCGGCAAAGTGCACCCGGCCATGCGGCAGCGCCATTTCCTTGGCGAACATCTTGACCTGGCCTGCGGCAAAGCAGTGCTTGTTGCCGCCGACGAACGGGTTCTTCTCCCAGCTGTATTCGAACAGCGGCTCGAGCGCGCCTGCGGTCGAGGGGCGCGCGGCGGCCAGTTCCGCCATGATGAATGCGCGCTGCGTGGGCAGGTCCATCGCGTCGAGCCGGGTTGCGCCGTCGCCGTTCATCCAGACGATCAGCGACCCATGCGCGCCGCCCTTGTCCATCACGAAGGCACGCTCGAAAAAGCGGTCCGACCAGATCGAAGGGGGCAGGCCGTCCGCCTCCCAGAAGGGCTTGAGCACGCGGAAATGGAACTGGGTGGTGGCGGAATAGATCGCGCCCTGCACTGCATTGGCCTGAGCTGTCGGGAGGCCGGGGGTAAAGTTGATGTAACGCACCGCCGAGAAGGGGGCGGCCATCACGACGAAGCGGGCGCGCATCCGCTCGCCGCCCATCAGCCGCACCTCGACCTCATCTGCCGTCTGGTCGATCGCGGACACCGGCGACTTCAGCATCACCCGGCCCTTGAGGGCAGCGGCCATGGCCTTGGGCAGCATGTCCGATCCGCCGACGATATAGTGCCGCTTGCTGGTGTTACCCGCGCCATATTGCGGCTTGGTGGGGTCATTGAAACCTTCCACCTTGAGCCGCGCCAGATCACGGAAGATGCTCATCGCCGAGACCGAATGCACGCTCGGTCCATTCAGATCGATATCGGCCAGCCGGATCGCCGCTTCGGACACGCCCCTGGCGCGCATATAGGCAGCGGCGGACATGTCATGTTCGTGATACTTCGCCTCCAGCCAGTCGGCCGGATCCTCGAACGGCACCCAGTCGAAAAACAGCCGGTTCTGGATGAGAAAGGGCAGGATCTCGCGCTCTGCACCCATGGTGTGGTTGGCGTTCGACGATGCCCAATCCTTGGGCAGCACCATCTGCCCTTCGATGTTCAGCACAAACGGTGTCGACTTGCCGCCATCTTCGGTCAGGCCGACATTGAACTGCGTGCAGGCATTGCGCACCCGGCCATACAGCGGGCCGACCTCGCTGCCGCCCAGCTCTGCGGTATAGCCTTCGGCATGGCCGGTGCGCAGCCGTCCACCGACGCGGTCGTTCGCCTCGAGCACCGCGACCTTGAGGCCCTGGCTTTCGAGCACATGCGCCGCATTGAGCCCGGCGAGCCCTGCGCCGACGACGATGACATCGAGCTTTTCGGGCTGGCCGGCTCCCCTTGCGGTCTTGGCAACGGCAGAGGTCGCAAACATTGCGCCGGCTCCGGAGAGAAAGGCGCGGCGGCTACCGGTGAGGATCGTGTGCGACATGGGGCTGAACTCCTGCAGAGCGAAGCCGACACTATGCCGGGCGCTTGGAGATGCACCAGCGCAAAACGCTGCTGCTGTTCACCTGGTGGATAGTCGCGCTTGGTGCAGCGCCAGGGCGGCGCTCGATCGCATCAGCGCCAGATGCTCGCGCGCAAGGGTGGTCAAGTCCATGGCGCCCTCAGCCATCGGCGCCATCGTGTCACGCGCGATGGCATAACGCGGCGTGAAGGCATGCCCTGCGCGCAGCATCGCCCATGCATTGACCAGATGGTTGCCATAGCGGTCGGGCGTGAGGTCGGGGAACAGCAGCTCGGGCTCGCCGGGCAGCAGGGGCTCGCTTCGGGTGTCGCTGGCGCCCAGTTGCTTGGCTGCCGAATCGATCACCGCAGCCCAGGCGGCCCAGTCGAGCGGCGGCTCGCCCGGCCAGCGATCGGACAGGCCATGCCCGGGAAGATCGATCGCCAGCACGCTCTCGGGCAGCAGATCGAGCGATCGGCCGGGCCCATGGATGTGCAGCACGTCGCCGCTCCCGCGCCAGTGGATCAGCCCGTCAAAGGCATCGGTTCGAACCGGAAGAAAGCCTCGGTCACTGTCCTGCACAGGCGTGAAGGCGTGCGCGGGATGGTGCGCGAGCCAATCGGCATTGCCGCTGGAATGCGCTGCCGGATCGGGCTGCTCGGCGGTGCTCCATCCAGCAGGCAGCGCAGGAAACCGCGCCATGTGCGCGGTCATCGGGTCGCTGGAATAGCTCGAGAGCAGGGCGGGCGGCACATCGGCACCGGCGGGCGGGACGTCGTAGCCGGCGCTGAGCGCGGCACGATAGCCGTGGCGATAGGCATCGCCCGATGCGAGCAGGTCCATCACCTGCGGATGAAGCACCATGGGGTCAGCATGCGGCGCCGACATGCGCCGCGCCTGTTCGGGCTTGTACCACGGGAAGTACCAGCTCTGTTCGAGCATGCGGTTCCATGCCCATAACAGGTGCTCGCCATAAGGCTGGGGGTGGAAGGGACGCAGATACGCCTCGCCGACATCGTCGAGCTCGTGCGGATGAAAGCGCGGATAGCCGCCGACGGCGAGCGCGACGAAGCGCTCGGGATGGCGGCGCAGCGCATTCATCAGGAAGATGCCGCCTGAATGGAAGCCATAAGCCGCGATTGCGCGAAACCCCACGGCGTCAGCAAAGTCGAGGATCGCGTCGGCAAAGTCCTCAGTCGTCGGGCTTGCGATCGGCAGCGGATCGGACTGGCCGAAGCCGGGCGAATCGGGTGCGATGCAGGTGAAGCGCTCGCCCCATTGCGCCATCATCGCGGTATACTCGTCCGATGATCGCGGGCTCTGGTGGACCAGCAGCACCGGCGGACCGCTGCCGCACATCCGGTAATGCACGCGCCGTCCGGCGAGCGTCAGATAATGTCGGGTGATGCGCATGGCGCAGTGTCTACCGCATCGCGCCGCCCTGCAAGCCCGGCCCGGCGCGTGACTGGCCGCATCGTGGATAGCCGCCCGCTCGCCCGATGATCTCGCCACCGCGCTGCCACCAAGGGGCTAAGGCCGCCCTGTGCGGTGCGATGCAAACCAAGGGGAATGATCGATGCGTGATGGCGTAACCGAGGTGGGACCACAGCGTTACCGCGAAACCTATGGCCGCTTCTTCGAGGAGTTCGCGGTGGGCGATGTCTATGAACACCGCCCGGGCCGCACGATCACCGAAACCGACAACATCTGGTTCTCGCTGCTGACGATGAACCAGCACCCGGCGCACTGCGATGCCAACTTTGCTGCGAAGACCGAGTTCGGAAAGCCTTTGGTCGCATCGCCGCTCACCGTGGCGATCATGACCGGGCAGAGCGTTTCCGACGTCAGCCAGAAGGCGGTCGCCAATCTGGGGTGGAAGGAAATCCGCCTGCTCAAACCGGTGTTCGCGGGCGACACGCTCTATTCGGAATCCGAAGTGCTCGAAAAGCGCGAGAGTGAAAAGCGCCCGACTCAGGGCATCGTCACCATCAAGACCATCGGCAGGAACCAGACCGGCGATGTGGTGTGCGAATTCACCCGGGTGATGCTGATCTGGAAGAAGGGCTTCGGCCCGATGGACGATTGATCCTGCACGCACGGGCGCGCCGGTCGGCCGGGCACTCGCCGCAAGGCGGATAGTTTGGGCCAAGGGTGCATCGGGGCGCGCGCGCGCTTTCTAGCCAGATCACAGTCGATATGAGGGGCAGGACGTATGTCCGCAACAGAACGTTGCCAGGTAGTAATTGTCGGGGCCGGTCCGGTGGGCACGACCATGGCGACCTTGCTGGCCAAGCAGGGCGCGGACGTGATCGTGCTCGAGGCCAATGAGGACTGCGCCCAGGACCTGCGCGCCTCGACCTTTCACCCGCCGACGCTGGAAATGCTCGACGAGGTCGACGTGACCCCGATGCTGCTGCAGCGCGGGCTGAAGGCGCCGGTCTATCACTGGCGCGATCGCCAGTCGGGCGAGGTCATCGGCTTCGATCTGGGCGAGCTGTCCGATGTCACGCGCTATCCGTTCCGCATCCAGTGCGAGCAATATCATCTTTCGCGCGCGCTCGCCGAGGGGCTGGCGCGCTACTCGAACGCGCAAGTGCGCTTCAACCACCGTCTGCTGGCGTTCGATCAGGACGACAAGGGCGTCAGCGTGTTCGTCGAGAGCCCCACCGCAATCCAGCAGATCCGCTGCGATTTCCTGATCGCCGCGGACGGCGCCAACAGCGTGGTGCGCAAATGGCTGGGGATCGAGTTCGACGGGTTCACTTATCCCGAACGGTTCCTGTGCCTGTCGACCGACGAGGATCTGACCGCGCATCTCGATAACCTGGCTTATGTGAACTATGTCTCCGATCCGGAGGAATGGCTGGTGCTGCTCAAGGTGCCCTCGCTGTGGCGGGTGCTGGTCCCCACCGATGGCGATGCAAC